>CAJTBO010000012.1 GCA_910573755.1 Lachnospiraceae bacterium
GCTATGATTTCTTTTCCATATGCTGTGGTGAAATATTTATAAGTTCCTTGTACCCGTTCGATGATCCCATGGAGACGGAGCCGTTTAAAGATTCTGGACATGGCGGATGGGCTGGTATTTTCCAGATGCTGGCGGATATCCTTTCCCTGCATTCCGAAAGTCATGTATTCGCCCCGGCTGATCGCTTCCAATACCTGTAGGTCGCGTTCCGCAAAAAAGTTCAGACCGCGGTAAGAACGCTCATTTTCCACAACCGGACTGGTAACTTTTGTAAGGTTTTGATTTCCGCTACTGTGGTCATCGAAGGAGGAAATAAACTCCAGGTAGCGGTAGTTGGCGGCCTTCATGATGGTGAACAGTTGGTAAAGGCTGTAAATGCTTTTTTTCAGGGAAGCTTTTTGTTCTGATGAACTGCCGTCCCTGTGCTCTACCTTCCGCTTTACCCGGAAAGCCCCGATGTCATTGCAGGTGCTTTCAATCCGTAAGACGAGACCGAACTTATCGTACATTTTGATCGATACATCACCCATATGGTGTTTGATCCTCGTTCCGAGAATACGTTTGTTATAGTTGGTGCCGACTTCTTTCTTACAGTTATAGGTGATCCGTTGTCCCAGGAAGGTGGCGATGTTATCCGGCTTTACGGTAAAGACCGCCGTCCGGATGATCTCATCATAGAGGGGTTCCAGGTCACAGGATTGTTTGAACATGATATCCGTTGCGCATTCGATCTGTTGGATAGTCCATGTGTAGCCAAGACCAAGCGATTCCGGAACCGGACAATAACGTTTGGCGAAGACATCTAAGATTTTGTGAAGATCTTCGGGGTTAATCCGGTCAGAAAGCTTCTGTGCAGCTGCGGTATCAGAGATTTCGAGGAAAGCGTTATCGTGCATGCGGTAAGGGATTCCCTTCTTTTGCAGTTTATGGGCGAGGAGGTTATGGCCGTTCATATAGAACTGCAGCCGGAAAGGCGCCCATGTGGGGACACGCAGGTAACATAGGCCAAGCTGTTTGTCAAGGAAGTAAAAGTAATAATGGAGACACTTGCTCTGGTCAAATCTGAGGAAGGTCTTTCCCGAAGTTTTGTCATGCCATGGTTTGTAAGTATTGCACTGTTCCATGGCGGAAAAGATATGGATCAGCCCTTCGGTCTTTCCTGTTTTTCGGATGATCTCCTGGATCCGGTCATCTTTGCGGAAGGCTCGGAGCTTGCGGATAAACTCAATATCAATGCCATTTTCATCCGCAATGCGCTGGGCATTTGAACGGACTTGTTCCGTAAGGGGTTGGGAGAAATTAGAGAAATCAAAAATACGGATGCTGTTAGCTTTCAGGTAACCGGTCATGCCTTCTGCATGGCTCCATGAGGGGATATATCCCTGGATGATCATGCGGTCATAGCAGGTTATTGTACCATAAATCTTGTCAGCATATTTATCCGTAAGTAACATGAACACATCCTCCATGGTTTTTCTTTATTGTACTTGAAACCCGGAGGTAATGCAAAACTTTTCCGGTTTATCCGGGTTAGGAAATGTCACTGTCAATGTTTCATGAACGATTTCCCCCTCATCCAATGCTATCTGGGCATCATACTCAAACAGCCGAATTGTCATCCGACCATCCGGCAGACTGCTCTCACATTCCAGATGATATTTCTTCTTTTTCTTTCCATATATTATGAAATTAGTATCCGTTATTCTTTCATGGTCGGCTGCATCCTGTTGATCCATAAAATGCTCATTGGGATGAAACTCTATTATCTCATTCCCTGTATAGTCTTCCTTAAAAATCTCATTGATTACCGGAATAATCATCTGCCGGCAGTCATTTAAGATTGTCCGAAATGCCCCGTCATATATATTTCCCATATACAATCCTCCGTATTTCTTATTTACATCATATCATTTTCATACTGTATACACAACTACATTTAAAATATAATATGAAATTTTACTTCTATAGGAACATTGCCGACAGTACCA
The DNA here is from genome assembly GCA_910573755.1 of Lachnospiraceae bacterium. Classification (GTDB taxonomy): domain Bacteria; phylum Bacillota; class Clostridia; order Lachnospirales; family Lachnospiraceae; genus 1XD8-76. Next base: position 1,989 of record CAJTBO010000012.1, read on the forward strand.
GCAATATCCCTAAACGCGTAATAGGAGTTTTAACTTCCAAACTTTCAAATCTCCTATACTTAATTTATTACCTCAGATTATCTGCGATATAATTACAGACCTACGTCACTTATAGATATGGCTTATCCTGTTCGTTACCCCCCGTTTCCTATCCATAATCTGAATAGACCAGAAACATGTTTCACAGAAATTTTGTCATCTTGTGCAAAAAATTGTTCATAAACAACTAATAACTGCGAACAAATTAAAGTCGTTTATTTTAAATTAACGGATAATAAGCACTTTATTCGACACCATATATCACAAAATAAAGTGCTTATTCCATGAAAAACCTACTCTATTCTACTTCGGCAGGCTATTTTCAACACAAATCGCCCCCCACCCTATCATCTCATTCGGAAACCTCGTATACCCCGGCAGCCTCTTCGCTCCTTTTATAAAGTAAGCCTTCGCCTTCTCCCCGTACAGATACGGATCATTCCCCTGCACGATCCCCCATTCCATCAAAAGCGCGCTGCTTCCCGTCACAAAGGGTGCCGCGAAGGACGTCCCGGACACCACCGCATAACTGCCCTGCCCGTCCGGTACCAAGATCTCCGTTCCCGGCGCGCAGAGATCCGGTTTCATCTGCTGTTCATAATAAAATTTCCCCTCTCCCGCTGTTTCCTCCCCTATCGGATAGCCTCTGCCGGAAAAATCCGCATACTCCTGATACAGCGGATTATATGCGCCCACCGTAATGACTTTCTGCGCCGTGGCGGGTATCGTCATTGTCACAGCCGCCGTCGGACGGAAAAAATTGGTACCTCTGTTCACCGCCTCCGCCGAAGGCAGATAAAAACTGACTGCTCCCTGAATGATCTGCACCGGCGTCAGCACAAATGTCCATATCCCCTCTTCCACATAGGGATTCCCCAGAAAATCAAAATAATATTCCTGCAGTCTGGTATAAGGGGCAGGTTCCCCCTGATAAAACAGTATCTTTGTTCCGCCCAGTGTAAACTCCCGCCCACCGCTTCTGTCCAGCGGAATCTCCAGACTGCTTCCGCCGGGGGATAAGAGTTCCAATCTGAACACGTCCCCGTAACTTTTCCAGATGGAAATATAACAGGCACTCTGGTAAGGCGCCATGCTGCATTCCACCCGCTTCTCCCCATCCAGAATGACCTGCGTATGGCCTGCCGCCGCCCCCTCGTTTCCGCTTCCCACGCAGATCACGGTCTTATAGCTTTCCGCCGCATTGTTCAAAAAGGTCTCCACCAGAGAGGTTCCGTCATGGGAACCGTAGGTACTGCCGTAGCTGATGTTGACCGCAACGGGCTGGCCGATCGCCTGTGCCTTTTGTATGATCCAAGCCACAGCACGCATCAGTTCCGTGGTACGGGAAGAACCGCCCGCCCCGCTTCCTGTTCCAAGTTTTACAATCAAAAGCCCTGCCTGCGGCGCCACGCCTTCCTTTCCCGCCGCAATGGCCGTTACGCCGCTGCCATGACCGGAACGGTCAAACGTAAGCTCCTCACCGGATACCATACTCTCATCAAGCTGCGCCTTTGTAAATTCCACGCCATGATAAAATCCCTCCGGCGGCATCCTGCCGTTTTCGGCATCCGCCTGCAACGTCTGATCCCATAAATACAAAATACGGCTCCGTCCCTGGCTGTCCAGAAACGCGCCGTTTTTATAGTCGATCCCCGAATCGGGTATCCCGATAAGAGTGCCCTGTCCGCTTAGATAAGGCTCCCTGTCTGTCACTTCCTGCACGCAAGAAAAAAGCTTTCCCTGTCCGATACTGATCTCTCCCTCATACAAGGCTTTGGGCTTTTCCACATAGTCAATTTCCGGCAGCAGGGAAAGCCTCTCTATCTCTTCCCTTCCTGCTGTCATGATGGCATAACCCGGCAGTAAGTATTCTGTCCGCAATAACGCAGGGAAGCCTGCCCGCCGCAGTGCTTCCCTGAGATCTCCATGATATTTTATGATCAGTTCCCATCTGTCTTCCACAACGCCCACCGGCAGTTCCAGAGACTGCTCCCGCTGCTGCGGCGCCGCCTCCAAAGACAGATTCAGTAAATTTTCCAGTTTCTGTGAAGCCATCCGTCACTCCGAAATTTTCTTTTTACAATATATGAGCGCTTCACACAAAATATTTTCACAGATCCATATCCCTTACTGCTGAGGCACCACCGCAAAAAATACAAGATCGCTTTCCGAATCATTGATCAGGCTGTGTTCATGCCCTTCGGGACAATAATGCACCTGTCCTGCTTCGATCCTGAACTCATTGCCGTCATATAATACTTTTCCGCTGCCCTCCAGTATATAGATGATCTCACTGCTGCCCTCATGGGTATGCAGGCCTACGGTTGCCCCGGGGATCAGCCTGCTTTTCATAATACGGTTCTTTTCATCCACATACATCTTTGCGGCTATCTGTTTTTCACCGCCCTTAAAATTCTGAATAATAGTTTCTTCCATCTGGTTAAAATCAAGAATCATCTTCATCCTCCACGCACTTTTCCCGGCATTCTGCCATTTTTTCTTCGATTTTTCTGCACAGTCCCTTATATTCCATCATAGACGCCTTTTATACTTTATTTCTGCTTCCTTTTAACATTTTCGCCCGCAGAAAGGACCTGCCTAGCTTTTCATTATTTCCAAATCCCCTCCTCCAGAAACGCCAGATCCTTTCTCTCATACTGATTCATCCAGCCTTCGCCCCAGCCACCGCTGTCTTCCGGATCCTTGCCGCCTTCTTCCCGGTATCCGTTGTCCTCCTGATCTTCTTCCCCCGGAAAAATATCATCCCATTTTTCTGCAGGAAAAAAGACCTCCGACCGCTCTATACTGCCGCTCAATTCTCTGCATAAAAGATATTCGCTGTAAAAATAACGGCTAAGATGTTCTTCATAGTCATTATGGTTCCTATACCGTGCTATCTTCGTCCTCCGGATTCTTCTGTCCAGTTCCACAAGAAGATACTCTTCTATACTTTCCGCTAAAACATCCCACCTTCCCCATATATTCCGTATATATACCGGCGGATTATCTTTCCCCATATCCCCCAGTAAAATACCTGTCAGGCCCGCTCCGTCTATCTTCCCGATTACCAGATATCCTTCCTTCTTCCGAAAAAAATCAGGCGTGAAAAATTCCTTTTCTCCGATGCAGACCCGCTCCCTGCCTGCCCTTAACAGAAAATCCCGCAATACTGCCGGCAAAAACAGCCCCAGCCTTTTCTCCAGCCTGTCAAGAAAAACCTTCCTGAAACCGTTTGCCGAACCCTGACAAAGATATTCTATTATTTCTACAGGCGTCAGATATCTGTACCTGTTCATTTTTTATATTCCTCCTGCCTGAAATATCCGTCATATAAACCGTAGGATCATATCATCCGTTATTTCCGATGCCGGGCGGCTGCCTCTTTGTTTCCGGCTATCTTCAATCACCCTGCCTGCCGGCAAAACCGATCAGATTTCTTCCGCCATCTTCCAGTTTCAACAGTTTCACCCTCTTGTGCAGAAGCCGATCCGGCTGATCTGATATCTTCAGTTCTCGCCCATCTTCAACAGCTTTGCCGCCTGATCGGCTGCAATGCAGGCGTCCACGATCTCCTGAATATCCCCGTTCATGATCTTATCCAGCTTATACAAGGTTAGATTGATCCGATGATCGGTCACCCGTCCCTGCGGGAAATTATAAGTTCTGATCTTCTCGGAGCGATCGCCCGTTCCAACCTGGCTCTTTCTCAGTTCCGCCTCCGCGTCATGGGCTTTCTGCTGCTCCAGATCATAGAGTTTTGTACGCAGCAGGGCATATGCCTTTGCCCTGTTCTGGATCTGGGATTTCTCCGTCTGGGAATAGATCACGATTCCGGTCGGGATATGCGTCAGCCGGACAGCGGAATCCGTTGTGTTGACACACTGCCCGCCTGCGCCGGAAGACCTGCAGACATCGATCCGGATATCCTTTTCATCGATCTGTACATCCACTTCCTCCGCTTCCGGCATCACCGCCACCGTGATCGTGGATGTATGGATACGCCCGCCGGATTCCGTTTCCGGCACCCGCTGTACCCGGTGCACTCCGCTTTCATATTTCATAATGGAATAGACGCTCTGCCCGCTGAGCATAAAGGTCACGCTCTTCATGCCGCCGATACCGATCTCCTCCACTTCCATGGTTTCCACCCTCCAGCGGTGTGACTCCGCATAATGCACATACATACGGTAAATCTCCGCGGCAAACAAAGCCGCTTCATCGCCGCCCGCTCCTGCCCGGATTTCCACAATGACATTCTTGTCATCATTGGGGTCTTTCGGCAAAAGCAGAACCTTCAACTCATTTTCCAACTCTTCAATGCGCTTTCTGGATGCGGAAAGTTCTTCCTTAAGCATATCCCGCATATCCTCATCGGACTCCTCCTCCAGCATCGCCAGGGAATCCTCCACATCCTGTTTACATTTTTTATACTCTTTATACGCCTCCACCAAAGGGGTAAGGTCACTTTGTTCTTTCATCAACTCACGGAAATGCTGCTGGTTATCCGTGACCCCCGGCTCCGCCAGTTCATTCATGATCTCCTCAAACCTCCGCAGCAGATCATCCAGTCTGTCAAACATATTTTTCCTCTTTCTATTCTATATCAATACTATCTTTTTCAATACCATGTCCCGAACACCACCCGGTCCAGTCCTGAAAAGTCCTTTAAAACCTCAACCTCCCGGAAGCCCTGTTCTCTCATAATCCGGCTCACAGCCTCCCCCTGCCCGCAGCCGATCTCATAAAACAGCATTCCTCCGCCGGGCAGATGGTCCCTCGCCTTTTCCGTTATTCTGCGGTAAAACAAAAGCCCGTCCGTGCCTCCGTCCAGCGCCGGACGCGGATCATGATCCTTCACCTCCGGCATCAACCTTTCTATATCACCGCTCCTGATATAGGGCGGGTTTGACACAATGATCTCAAACTGCCCCTCTATCCTGTCAAGCAGATCGCTTTCCACAAAACATGCCTGTTCTACGGAAAGCCTCTCCGCATTTTTTTTTGCTACCTGCAGGGCTTTTTTTGAGATATCCGCCCCGACGCCCTGACAGTCGTTGGAATAATGAAGCAGGCTCAGCAAAATACAGCCGCTCCCTGTGCCGATATCCAGAATGCGCATGCCGTCATGAAGATGCTTCAGTGCTTCTTCCACCAGCACCTCCGTATCCGGCCTGGGACAGAGCACATCTTTGTTGACCAGAAAAGTCAATCCCATAAATTCTGTCTTTCCGAGAATATGCTGCAACGGAATTCTTTTCGCGCGGAGTTCCACCATCTCCAGATACCGTTTCTCCTGTTCCGGGGACAGTTCTTTATCTCCATGTACATAGAGCGCCGTTCTGTCCGTGCCGCAGACCTCTTCCAGAAGAAGTCTGGCATCCAGAGAAGCTTCCTCTATTCCTGCCTTTTTAAGAACTGCTTCGCCCTGCCTGTAGATCTCCTGATATTGCATCCTGTTTATAATCTCCGCCGTGTTTTCTAAAACGCCTTCTGTTTCCAATCTTCAAACGCTTCCCGCCAGCCTCTCCGATACCGGATGATCCCATATCTGCCGCATCAGTTTCATACCCATATGCGGCGCACAGCATACATCAGGTATCAGGCTCTCCGGCATCACTCTATCGCATCACTGCCGATAAAACTTGGCTCGTCCTCATCCTCTATCGACAAATCTGTTCTTACAACCTTCTGTTCCTCTGGCTTCCCGTTGGATCTCACTCTTTTACGGGGCACTTTCTGTTCTTCCTGTGCCGCTTCCTCCGGAATTTGTCCTTCCTGCACAGGTTCCTTTCGTACCCGTTTCCGGCGCACCGGCTCTGCAGGTTTCGGCTCTTCCAAAGCCGCTTCTATCCGGATTTTCTCTTCCCCGGCCGGCTCTTCCTGAATACGTTTCCGGCGCACCGGCTTCCTCTGGTTTTTCTCTTCCAAAACCGCTTCCTTCGAGACCTGCTCCTTCTGTACCGATCCTTCCTGCGCAGGCTCTTTCTGTACACGCCTCCGGCGCACCGGCTCTGCAGGTTTCGGCTCTTCCAAAGCCGCTTCTATCCGGATTTTCTCTTCCCCGGCCAGCTCTTCCTGAATACGCTTCCGGCGCACCGGCTTCCTCTGGTTTTTCTCTTCCGAAACCGCTTCCTTTGAGAACTGCTCCTTCTGTACCGATCCTTCCTGCACAGGCTCTTTCTGTATAGGCTCTTTCTGTACACGCCTCCGGCGCACCGGCTCTGTCGGTTTCCGCTCTTCCTGCAGCGCTTCCTCCGGAATTTGTCCTTCCTCCACAGATTCTTTCCGTACCCGTTTCCGGCGTACCGGCTCTGCAGGTTTCGGCTCTTTTAAAGCCGCTTCTATCCGGATTTTCTCTTCTTCGGCCGGCTCTTCCTGAATACGTTCCCGGCGCACCGGCTTCCTCTGTTTTCTCTCTTCCAAAGCCGCTTCCTTCGGGAACTGCTCCTTCTGTATTAATCCTTCCTGCACAGGCTCTTCCTGTACACGCCTCCGACGTACCGGTTCTGTCGGTTTCCGTTCTTCCTGCAGCGCTTCCTCCGGAACTTGTCCTTCCTGCACAGGCTCCTTTCGCACCCGTTTCCGGCGCACCGGCTCTGCAGGTTTCGACTCTTTCAAAGCCGTTTCCCTCCGGATTTTCCCCTCTTCAGCCTGCTCTTCCCGCACCGGATTTATCCGGATCTGCTCTTCCTGCAACGCTTCCTCCCGGACTCCTTCCCGTCTGACCGGCTCTCTCAGCTTTCTTTCTTCCCGAAGCGCTTCCCTTCGAACCTGCGCTTCCTCCGCCGCATCTTTTTGTATCTGCTCTATACGCATCGGCTCTATCTGAATCCGTTCCGGGCGAACCTGCTCCTGCTCTGCCGCCGCATATTCAGCGGCCGCATCTCTCTCGTCAGCCTGCTCTGCCTCCTGCGCATCCTCATATCCGAAATTTTCCCTTAAATACGCTCTCCAGTCAAATACCGCCTCAACCGCTTTTATGGCAACCTCCACCATACCTTCATCCGGCTCCTTTGTGGTAAGGCCCTGCAGCCAGAGTCCCGGCGCCGATATCATCCTGACCAGCCAGTTATCGGATCTTCCCGCAAGGCGGATGATCTCATAAGCGATCCCGGCGATCACGGGAATCAGCAGAATCCTGATCAGCACCTTCAGCGCCATATTATCAACCCGTATAAAGAAAAACAATACCACACTGATCAGCATCACAAACAGCAAAAAGCTGGTTCCGCAGCGTCTGTGCTGCTTGGAGCTTCTCATTACGTTTTCTACTGTCAGTTCTCTTCCTTTTTCAATACAGTTGATGCATTTATGCTCCGCCCCGTGGTACATATATACCCTTCGGATATCCTTCATCAGCGAGATCAGAAGGACATAGGCCACAAAGATCAGGATACGGATGACGCCTTCAATGATTGCCAGAAGAGACTCATTTCTGACAAACCGCTCCAGATAACTGGAAATAAAATAGGGCAGCACCATAAAAATGCCCACCGCAAAGACTACTGCCACTATCGTTGTCAGCATCATCAGAATACTTTCCGCTTTATCCTTAAACACCTTATTCAGCATCTTGTCGGCTGCGCTTTCCTGTGTCCCCTCCTCTTCCGCATAGAAAGCGGCGGAATGATTCAGGCATTTCGTGCCCAGTCTCAAGGAATCCGCAAAAGAAAAGACACCGCGGATAAAAGGAAGCTTTGTCAGTTTACTTCCCCCAAAAAAACCGGTATATTCCCCGATCTCCACATCGATCTCCCCGTCCGGCTTTCTCACCGCAACAGAATAACGGGTATTATTTTTCATCATAATCCCTTCCAGGACCGCCTGACCGCCGATACCGGAATAACATTTTTTCTTTCTGGCCATGGATATACTCCCATCAAAAAAATAATGAGTTTCACTCATATTACAAGATCCGCTTCTCAATCTCGAAAATTCCGGGCACTTTCCCGCGGAATAAACAGAAATAAACAAAAGAAGGTTGAGGACAACCTTTCCCCAACCCCTTCTTAATCATCTTATTTTGCAGCCATACCGTATTTCTTATTGAACTTATCAATACGTCCGTCTGCTCTGGCGCTCTTCTGCTGACCAGTGTAGAATGAATGACATTTGGAACAAACTTCAACGTGGATCTCCGGTTTTGTGGAGCCTGTCACGAATGTATTGCCGCAGTTACATGTCACAGTTGCCTGATAGTAGGCAGGATGCAGTCCTTCTTTCATTTCTCTCACCTCTCTATTTTCATTTGCGATTATTTTTCTCTAATACAAAACTGCCCGCTTCTCAGCGACAGCTTATTTATTATAACATAGCGTCTTCATCTGCGCAAGTGCTAATTTTCGGAATTTTCCGGAAACCAGATTTCTTGAATCATGTTCTCGCGAAACGCATAGTAAATGCGCATTCCCGACCCCGCGAAAAGTAACAATTTCTTTATTTCCTCCATGTCCCGTGACGGCTTCCGTTTCCATATTTCTATAGAATAACCGTTCATCCTCCGGCTTTACTGCCGTTCTATATAAACTTCATCTTCCGCACCATATTGACAAACTCTCCGTTCGTCTTCGTCCTTGCAAACAGATCCAGTATCTTATCCACCGCTTCATCCGCTTTCATACCGTTCAACGCTTTACGCAGAATATTAATGATCTCCTGTTCATCCGGCGTCAGCAGCAAATCTTCTCTTCTTGTGCTGGACTTCGGAATATCCACGGCAGGGAACACCCTCTTTTCGGAAAGCTTCCGGTCAAGGACCATCTCCATATTACCTGTTCCCTTAAACTCCTCATAGATCACATCGTCCATCTTGGAACCTGTTTCCACAAGGGCTGTCGCCAGGATCGTCAGACTTCCGCCGCCTCTCATATTCCTCGCCGCACCGAAAAACCGCTTCGGCATATGGAGCGCAGCCGGATCAAGACCGCCGGAAAGTGTTCTTCCTGAAGGCGGTACCGTCAGGTTATACGCTCTTGTCAGACGGGTGATGGAGTCCAGCAAAATGCAGACATCCTGTTTATGTTCCACCAGTCTCTTTGCGCGTTCGATCACCATCTCGGCCACACGTTTATGATGCTCAGGCAGCTCGTCAAATGTGGAGTATATCACTTCCACATTGGGGCCTTCGATCGCCTCCTTAAAATCCGTCACCTCTTCCGGCCTCTCATCGATCAGCAGGATGATAAGATGCACGTCCGGGCTTGTCTTCTTCAGAGATCTCGCCACTTCCTTCAGCAGCGTTGTTTTACCTGCCTTCGGCGGCGAAACGATCATACCACGCTGGCCTTTTCCCACAGGGCTGATCAGATCCATGATACGCATCGCCATAGACGCACCGGGCGTCTCAAGGCGCAGGCGCTCGTTCGGAAAGATCGGCGTCATATCTTCGAAATTTGTCCGGCGCTGGGCGATCTCCGGCGGGAAACCGTTGATCTTCCTGACATACAATAATGCGCTGAACTTTTCGCTCTGTGTCTTTATCCTTGTATTTCCCTCTATGATATCTCCGGTCTTCAAATTAAACCGGCGTATCTGGCTGGGTGCGACATAAACATCGTTTTCACCGGGCAGATAATTTTCACAGCGGATAAATCCGTAGCCGTCCGGCATTACCTCCAAAATACCGTTTGCCTTAATACCGCTGTCCAGCTCTGACGGAAATTTCTCCTTTTCTCCTTCCGGGGCGCTGCCGGGTATAATGGACTTTGCCTCCACTACCTTTCCCTTCTCCTCATCTTTTTTGTCCTCTGCAAGCATGGCCTCGATCAGATCCGCCTTCTTCAGCCCTGAAACGCGAATCCCTCTTACCTTCGCAATTTCCTTCAGCTCATTCAATGCAAGAGATTCATACTTTTCTCTCATATCACTCATGTTATTCAGTTTTTTCTCCTTTCCTGTCTGCTCTTTACACTATCAGATATTGTCCCTCAGGTTTCATTTTACATTTCGTTACTATATTTTGGATTAGTTTCAGGATATTGAATCGCATTCAGATACCTTACGGCCTGCCGACCGACACCAAGATATGATAAAGATTACTCTTTTCAATACGCCCATTATACAGTACAAATGCGGAAGTGCCAACCTTTTTTTTAATTTTATAAAAATTTTATAATTATATATTTCTGTTTATTATGGAGAAAGGGCTTGCCAAATTTTTTCAAAGTATATATCATAATTACGGAACTTAACACAATAACCCCCGCACCGGGTACCCGTCTGCGGAAATATTACGAAATCTGCCAAAAAGGAGCTGCCTGTATGACGATAAACGAAAAAGCATTGACACTTCATGAAACATGGAACGGAAAACTGGAAACTGTTTCCAAAACTCCGGTAAAATCAAGGGAGGATCTTTCCCTTGCATACACCCCGGGCGTTGCGGAACCCTGTAAAGTGATCGCCGAAAACAGGGACGCCGCATACACCTATACCTGGAAAGCCAACACTGTCGCTGTTGTTTCCGACGGTTCCGCGGTTCTGGGACTTGGCAATATCGGCCCTTACGCGGCGATGCCCGTGATGGAGGGAAAAGCCGTCCTGTTTAAAGAATTCGGCGGCGTCAATGCCGTTCCCATCTGTCTCGACACACAGGATACCGAGGAGATCATCAAAACCGTCACCTATCTTGCCCCGGGATTCGGCGGCATCAATCTGGAGGATATCTCGGCGCCGAGATGTTTTGAAATCGAGGAACGCCTGAAACAGACGCTGGACATTCCCGTTTTCCACGATGACCAGCACGGCACCGCCATTGTTGTGTTAGCCGGTGTGATCAACGCGTTAAAAGTTGTGAAAAAAGAAGCTGCCGACTGCAGGGTTGTGGTAAACGGCGCCGGCAGTGCAGGCGTTGCCATCACAAAACTTCTTTTAACCTATGGTTTTTGCCAGGTTGTCATGTGCGATAAATCAGGTATTTTATCCAAAACCTCCGAAGGCCTCAACTGGATGCAGCAGAAGATGGTCGAGCTCACAAACCCCCGTCAGGAAACCGGTACTCTGGCTGATGCCATGAAAGGCGCGGATATTTTTGTAGGCGTTTCCGCCCCGAATATCGTAACACCTGATATGGTAAATTCCATGAACGCCGATGCCATCCTCTTTGCCATGGCAAATCCTGTCCCGGAGATCATGCCGGATGCAGCAAAAGCCGCCGGCGCAAGGGTAGTCGGCACAGGCCGTTCCGATTTCCCGAATCAGGTGAACAATGTGATAGCCTTCCCCGGCATCTTTAAAGGCGCTCTGGAAGGACGCGCAAAGCAGATCACCGAGGAGATGAAGCTGGCAGCCGCAAAAGCGATCGCTTCCCTTGTCCCCGGAGAGAACCTGAGCGAAGACTATATTCTGCCCGAAGCCTTTGATCCTACTGTTGTGGAAGTTGTGGCGCAGGCAGTCAAAGATCATATCCGGTAATAAACGCTCCCTTACCGGCATTGCGCTTTTGATGTGCGTTATCCTCAGGTATATCTCACATCAAAAGCCGCGGAAAGAAACAGGTAGGTCATTCATATGCTGCAGGAACCACTGACACTTTATAAGCTGATCCTTTTATATTTATTGAAAAGGGCCGGCCTGCCCCTGTCCAAAACAAGAGTCCGTGACTTTATTCTGGAAAAAGGGTATACAAATTATATCATATTAAATCAGGCTATCGGTGAACTCCTGGATGCCGGTATGATCACGGAACAGCTGATCAACGAACGTTCCCACTTTTCCCTGACGGAAGAAGGCGCTCAGACGCTCGCCTTTTTTCAGGGAAATATCAGCGACATCACAAAAGAAGAGATCAACACCTATTTAAGGGAAAACAAACTCGAATTGATCAGCGAGCTTTCCGTCACCGCAAATTATGACAGATCCTCCACCGGAGAATTCGAGGCACATCTTCTCGCAAAGGAAAAAGGGATCCCGCTGGTGGAGATCACTTTGTCTGTGCCGGCGGAAGAAACCGCTGCTTCCATCTGCAGGAACTGGCGGGAGAAAAATGAAGAGATCTATCAGATGTTAGTAGAACGGCTGTTTTCGTAGGGCGGACGCCGGGAAGGGAATAAAATTCCCGACGCTTTTTAAGGGGCGCCTTGAACATTTTGTTTCCATCCCGGCTGATCCTTAAAATGATCAACTATTCTATGCGCTTTTCTTTTGCGGCCTCTTTCAGCCATTTCATATGTTCTTTTATTTTCACTTCGTATCCGTTTCCCCCGGGTCTGAAAAATTCTTTTCCGGTCAGTTCATAGGGCAGATACTGCTGCTGTACATAATGATTCGGAAAGTCGTGGGCATACTGATAGCCGATCCCCCTGCCGAGCTGTTTGGCCCCTTTATAGTGGGAATCCTGCAGATGCGCCGGCACTGCCAGATTTCCTGTCCGCTGTACCTCCTCCGTCGCGTCAAATACCGCCATACAGGAAGCGTTGCTCTTCGGCGCCGTAGCCACATAGACTGCCGCCTCGGATAAGATGATCCTCGCCTCCGGCATCCCCACTCTTTCCACTGCCAGCGATGCACTGACCGCCACGGTCAAAGCATTGGGATCTGCCATGCCCACATCCTCCGAGGCGCATATCATAATACGCCTTGCAATAAATTTGATGTCCTCGCCGGACTCCAGCATCCTTGCCAGATAGTATACCGCCGCATCCGGATCGGAACCGCGCATGCTCTTGATAAAAGCGGAGATCACATCGTAATGGTTATCGCCGGTCTTATCATAACGCATGTTACGCTTCTGAATACACTCCTTCGCCACTTCCAGCGTCAGATGGATCTTCCCGTCTTCACTGCGGTTTGTTGTCAGAACACCCAGTTCCACCGCATTCAGCGCTTTTCTTGCATCCCCGTCGGAAAGATCCGCCAGAAACTGCAGGGCATCCTCCTCTATCACCGCATCGTAAGCGCCCATGCCCCGTTCCGTATCTTTTACCGCCCGCAGGATCAGCACTTTGATATCCTCCGCCTCGAGAGGCTTCAACTCAAAAATGATGGAGCGGGAAATAAGAGCCCCGTTTACTTCAAAATAAGGATTTTCTGTTGTCGCCCCGATCAAAATGATCGTACCGTCCTCCACAAAGGGAAGCAGGTAATCCTGCTGCCCCTTATTAAAACGATGAATCTCGTCAATAAAAAGGATCGTCCGCTTTCCGAACATGCCCAGATCATCCTTCGCCTTCTCCACCACGGCTTCCATATCCTTTTTCCCCGCCACGGTGGCGTTGATCTGGGTAAATTCCGAACTGGTGGTTCCCGCGATGACCTTCGCCAGCGTCGTCTTCCCGGTTCCGGGCGGGCCGTAAAAGATAACGGAGCTGATCTTATCTGCTGAAATGGCGCGATAAAGCAGCGTATCTTTCCCTATGATATGTTGTTGTCCCACTACATCATCCAATGTGCGCGGACGCAGACGGGCGGCCAGGGGGGATTCCTTTTTCATAGCTCCCTGCCGCATATATTCAAATAAATCCATGAACTTCTCCTTCTTCTGTTTTCACAACGCCTGCGGGATATTATCCTTTACACTTTTATCCATGGCAATACCGCCTGCAGGCAGTCGTTTCATAGGCCGGGATATCTGCAATATTTCCCCGGGGCTCCTAAAACGCCGATATCCGCCGTTACATGCATGCTACATCGCTCCCAGCAGTCCCTCCAGCCCCTGTTCCCGGAAGATATCCTTGTAGTAACCGATCTCGTCCTGTATCAGCTCATCGATGACACGCATGCCGAGTACTTCCACCGGTGCCTTATCATCCGTAAGAAGCTCTCCCGTGCTTTCATAGGGTATCAGATTGTCCTCCACCCGTTCCATCATAACTGTCAGCTCTTCCTGACTCAAGTGTTTTCTGTTTTCTGACAGCAATGTCAGTATATTATCATTCTCGGAGGCAAATAATTCCCGGTTGGTCGCCCCTTTTACATCCACTGTATAAACATTCGGAAAGATGCTGGCGATCGTATCCGCAAGGCAGACATTGATACCGCCCTCCCCATCGGATTTCATATTCATATTAACGACCATCACGCCGTTTTCTTTCAAATGGTCTCTGACCAGCGTAAAAAATTCCACAGAAGACATCTGAAACGGAATCGTGATATCCTGATAGGCATCCACCATGATCACATCATATTTTTTATCAATAGTCTGCAGATAAGCCCTGCCGTCATAAGTCGTCACCTGCACTTCCTCCGGCAGATCAAAATAGGTTCCCGCCAGATCGGTGATCTTCTGGTCTATCTCCACGCCTTCCACCGTTATCCCGTCAAAATATTCCATGCACTGATGAGCATAGGTCCCTGTTCCCATCCCCAGGATCAGCACCTCCGTCTGATTTTTTTTCAACGTATCCGCCATCAGGGGCGCCGCCAGCGCATAATCATAATACATGCCGGTAAGCCCGTCCTCTTTCATTTTAATGGACTGCACCCCGAATAACACGTTTGTGGATAATATCACACTTCTGTCATCTTCTTTCACCTGCAGATAATTATAGATGGACTCGCCTTCATAGGCAAGATTGCTCTCCCAGAAAGCAAAACTGCCGGAATGGCCCAACACACTGCATAGTACAAAAAGTATGCCTGATACCACACAGGCTTTTACCGCCGTCTTTTTATTGATAAAATACAATAATCCGAGAAGAAGCAGAATCCCCGAAAAGATCAGAAAAGTAACGGACGTTCCCACCGCCGGAATCGTTACAAAGGTCGGCAGAAAGGTACCGATGATACTGCCGATGGTATTGCAGGCCCCCAGCGTTCCGACGGTTTTTCCGCTCTCATCCAGTGAACCGATCGTATATTTCACCAGTGACGGCGTTACCGTTCCCAGCAGAAACAGCGGGAACACAAAGATCAGCATACAGGCAAAAAATGCCGCCAGTATCAGAAAATTTGTGCTGATGGTCAGGATCAATACTCCCGATATCCCCAGAATAATATATTTTCCCGCCACCGGAATCGCCGCGATCCAGACCGCCGCAATCAAAAGCCTTTTATACAGCCTGTCCGGATCAGGATTTTTATCAGCGCTTCTGCCGCCGTAAATATTGCCCAGCGCCATAGCGATCATAATCGTTCCGATAATGATCGTCCACACGATCTGGGAGGAACTGAAATAAGGTGCCAGCAGACGGCTTGCCCCCAGTTCCACCGCCATCACCGCCATGCCTGCAAAAAATTCCGTAGCGTATAAATAATATTTGTTATTTAATATATCTTTTTTCATTCCTGCGCCTTTCTGTTCATCACTTCATGGTGATCTTCTTCCCCCCCGGTTTCATATATCCTCCGGATATCCTAAACTTATCCGTAATCTTCTCGCCATCCTATCCAGTATACAGGAAATCCGCTGTTTCCTCAATGCCGAATATAAACTTTTCCCGCAGCCATCCCCGCATCCTGCAGCCGCACCGCGATCCGCAGCATTCTCTGATCCAGAAGATGGTACATAGTCTTCCTCGTCCAGCAGATTCCCTGCACATAGTCCCGCTGCGCCGTATCCAGTGCCTGCAGTATCTCTTCCCTTTTATCCGGACCGAAATCGCAGACCAGATAGATATCTTTTTCCGCCGCTCTATGCTCCGATTCTGCCGGCAGTTTTATCCCGCCTTCCCCGTTATGATATAATAGAAGAAACTTTGAAAAGTCTATCACCCTCCATTTTTTTATGACTGCGCCGGCTCTCCTGCCCGCCGTTCCTTCCTGCTCCGCCTCTTCTGAAACAACTACCTTTCGGAAACTCGGCTTGCCATACCTGTCATATTCCCGCACATATTCCGTTTTTTCCGTTTTTTTATAGCTGTCAGGCGGTTCTTTTAACAAAACCGCGCAATCCAGCAGATATTTTGTAAAAGCCTCCCGTACCTTTTCATAGGACATCGGAAAACTCATGGCATCCGCGATCTGCCGTGCCGTATATCCCCGATCCGCCAGATGCCGGATCGCCCCGCCTCCCGCTTCCTCAAATATAAAATTGTATAATGCGTCACGAAAATAATTTTCCACTTTTCTTTTTTCCTGAATTGTGTTATGATGATTATGTTATCAAAACAGATTCTATGGAAGCATAGCTCAGCCGGGATGAGCGTTCGCCTCACACGCGAAAGGTCAGGAGTTCGAGCCTCCTTGCTTCCATTTTTCTTTTTTAATTTTGTTAAAGTTTCCTATATTTTTCCAAACACCCTTTCTGCTACCTAACTTTGTTCAATTCCTGATACAAATTTTTTGCATAAGAATCTGTCATTCCACTGATAAAGTCTGTAACCATCAGAAATCTCAAATATAAATTAAATGCTGTATCTTCTCTTTTGGCATGAAAATAATCCTCACGTAGATTTTCCGGAATCAGGCCACACAATTTCTTCTCTTTTTGAGACTGCTTATATCCTGTGATCATTATTCCCAACTGCCGAGCTATCGTAGATACTTCCATAGAATGAGTCAGACGTGTTCTCACAAAGTCACTTTTATCCAAAGGAAATACCTGCGTTTTACCCTGCAGCCTGCGGAATGCCGAACTGGAAACGATTGCTTTATAATCCTTTTCCAGATCGCTGATCGGATATTTACTGAATTCTTCCGGTTCTTCTTCTCTTGTTACCTGAGGTTTGAGATGACAACAATGTTTTCCACTCCATTTTTATCCTCCATACTTTTATTATTTTCAAATATTTCCTATATAACAGTATAACAGATAGTACTCAATCCAACAATTCGTATTTGCTGCTCCTGTTACTCAAACAATATCTCCTCCACCGTCACAAATTCAAAACCTCTCTCCTTCAATATATCAATAGAGGCAAGCGCCGCGTCCACGCTGCTCTGATAGCAGTCATGCAGCAGAATGGTACTGTTCTCCTTCGCTTTATCCACAATGGCTTTTGTCACTTTATCGGCATTTCCGGTGCACCAGTCATTTGGGTCAACGTTCCACAGCACCGGAAACATGTTCAGTTCCTCCTCCAGTTTTTTGTCCCAGGTTCCGTAGGGCGGCCGTACATACTGCACCTCCTGCCCTGTTATCTCGCTGATCGCCTGATTGGTCAATATCAGTTCCTCCCGGAACTTTTCCCGGTTGCTGCTCCGCAGTTGGATATGTGTATAGGTATGGTTCCCTATGATATGCCCTTCTTCCTGCATCCGCTCTATGATATCAGGATAATCTTTCACTTTTTCTCCCAGTACAAAAAAGGTTGCCTTAACATCCCTTTCTTTTAAGCCGTCCAGCAGTTTTTCCGTGTAGACCGGATGGGGGCCATCATCAAAAGTGATCGCAATCTTTTTCTCCTGCAGTTCTTCTTCCTGCTGTTCCTGCTCCTTTCCGCCTTTCATCTTCTTTGTCCACTCATTGACACTGCTGTCAGCTTCTTCACTCCATGCGGCGATCTTTTCAGCCGATATACTTTTATACCCAAAAATCAGAAGCAGCACCAGTACTGCTTCCAACATAAGAACCATCCACTCCCGTCCCGTGAAACCTTTCATTCCATACTCCCGATTTTTCCTGTCATCACATTTTATGTTTGAAATATCGCAAAATGACATAAAAAGAAGCGCCGAAGCGCTTCTTTCACACAAACTGATTTTTCTCCGCATCATAATGATAATTTACCGCCGCAAGTTTTTCCGTGATCTCCTCCCCGGAAATATCCATATCCTCACACAGCGCTTCCAGAGAACTATAATAATCTCTCAGTTTCAGATTAATAAAACTCAATAACATGATTGGATCTGATGGTATCATAGGTACTTCCTCCCGCTTCTGTTCCCGTTTATATCGTTGACAGGCATATCACCCGCTTTACAATCACCGTTTCATTTTTAGCAGCTATCGGCTTCATTTTCCTGCCGGTTTCATCGTCAGCAGACACCGGACTCACGCCCCGCCGCTTTCACCCCGGCAGGTACCGGACTCACGCCCCGCCGCTTTCACCCCGGCAGGTACCGGACTCACGCCCCGCCGCTTTCACCCCGGCAGGTACCAGGCTCACGCCCTGCCGCTTTCATCCTCACCAGACACCGGACTCACGCCCCGCCGTCAGTTCCCCGTCCTTCAGTTCAATGCGGATCACATCCTTCTCATGTACCTCGCCCGACAGGATCAGTTTCGCCGACAGCGTCTCCACATATTTCTGGATATACCGCTTCAGCGGCCTTGCACCATAAACCGGATCGTAAGCCTGCTCTATGATATAATCCTTCGCCTCCTCTGACAGGGCAATGCTAAGTTCCTTATCCGCAAGCCTCCTGTTCAGATCATTGATGATCAACGCAATGATGCCGCCGATATTTTCCTTCGTCAACGGCTTAAACAGGATCTGTTCGTCCAGACGGTTCAGAAATTCCGGTCTGAAACGGGCTCTCAGTTCCTCCATCACAGCCTTTTCGCTCTCTCTGCTGATACTGCCGTCCTCCTGAATGCCTTCCAGCAGGTAAGACGCACCGATATTGGAGGTCATGATCAAAATCGTGTTTTTAAAGTCCACTGTCCGCCCCTGAGAGTCCGTGATCCGCCCGTCATCCAGTACCTGCAGTAATACATTGAACACATCGGGGTGTGCTTTCTCTATCTCATCAAACAATACAACGGAATACGGCTTTCTCCTGACTGCTTCGGTCAACTGTCCGCCCTCTTCATATCCCACATATCCGGGAGGCGCTCCGATCAGTCTGGATACGGAATATTTCTCCATATATTCACTCATATCGATCCGCACCATATTGTTTTCATCATCAAACAGACATGCCGCCAGAGATTTCGCAAGTTCCGTCTTCCCGACGCCGGTAGGGCCAAGGAACAGGAAGGAGCCGATCGGTTTTGACGGATCTTTGATGCCCGCTTTGGAACGGATGATCGCCTCTGTCACTTTGGTGACACCTTCGTCCTGCCCGATGACACGCCTGTGCAATTCCTCATCCAGATGCAGTGTCTTGTTCCGCTCACTCTCTGTCAGTTTTGCCACCGGGATACCGGTCCAGCGCGAAATGATCCGGGCGATTTCCTCTTCCGTCACCTTTTCATGCACCAGTGACAGATCCTTGTTTTTCACCGCCTCCTCCTCGATCTCCAGTTGACGTTTCAGGGTGGGCAGTTTGGAATACTGCAGTTCTCCCGCCTTTTCATAATCGCCCTCTCTCTGGGCAATCTCGATCCGGCCGCTGACAGCCTCTATCTCTTCCCGCAGCTTCGACAGCTTCTCCACGGAATTCTTCTCGTTGTCCCACTGTGCTTTCCGCTTATCCAGTTCCGCCTTTTCCTCCGCCAGTTCCCTCTGCAGGTTTGCCAGCCGTTCCTTACTCAGATTATCATCTTCTTTTTTCAGCGCCGCCTCCTCGATCTCCATCTGCATCACATGCCTGTTCAGTTCATCCAACTCCGTCGGCATGGAATCCAGTTCCGTTTTGATCAGCGCACAGGCTTCATCCACCAGATCGATCGCCTTATCCGGTAAAAACCGGTCGGAAATATAACGGTTTGACAAAGTTGCCGCCGTTACCAGCGCCGTGTCTAAAATCTTTACTCCATGATATACCTCGTATCTATCCTTTAAGCCCCGGAGAATCGAAATCGTATCTTCCACCGTCGGCTCTTCCACCAGCACCGGCTGGAAACGCCGCTCCAACGCCGCGTCCTTCTCCACATACTGCCTGTACTCGTTCAATGTCGTTGCGCCGATACAGTGAAGCTCTCCCCTCGCCAGCATGGGCTTCAGCATATTTCCCGCATCCAGCGCACCGTCCGTCTTGCCCGCGCCTACAATGGTATGCAGTTCATCGATAAACAGAATGATCTGCCCGTCAGATTTTTTCACATCCTCCAGCACCGCCTTCAGACGTTCTTCAAACTCGCCCCGGTACTTGGCGCCTGCCACCAGCGCTCCCATATCCAACGCAAATATCTTCTTATCTTTCAGCCCCTGAGGCACATCGCCTCTGACAATACGCTGCGCCAGCCCTTCCACCACCGCGGTCTTCCCGACGCCGGGTTCCCCGATCAGAACCGGATTGTTTTTGCTCTTTCTGGACAAAATCCGGATCACGTTCCTGATCTCGTTGTCTCTCCCGATCACAGGATCAAGCTTCTGCTGTCTTGCCCGCTCCACCAGTTCCTGTCCGTATTTTTCCAGTGTATCATAGGTCGCCTCCGGATTATCGCTGGTCACACGCTGATTGCCGCGGATCGTGGAAAGCGCCTGCAGAAAACGCTCCCTCGTAATGCCGAACTCCCGGAAAATCTCCTTAATCTCTTTATTCGGCTCTTTGATCATCATCAGAAACAGATGTTCCACGGAAACATACTCGTCTCCCATCTGTTTTGCCTCATCCTCCGCGGAAACCAGTACCTTATTTAAATACTGCCCGATATAGATCTGGCCGCCCTGTACCTTCACCCGCTTTTCCAGCGCCTGCTTCACGCGGTTTACAAAATACTCTTTCTGAATCTCCATCTTTTCGATCAGCTTCAGGATCAGGCTGTCTTCTATTGTCAAAAGACTGTACAGCAGATGCTCCTGCTCAATTTCCTGATTGCCGTATTCATAAGCCAGCTTCTCACACCGATCCACTGCCTGGATGGAGTTTTGTGTAAATTTTGAAATGTTCATATAAGCACCTCCCTATTCTCATATTATGTGCCGTTTTATCCGTATTTCTTTCCTTCGGTTTTAAAATAGCACCGTTTGTTAGCCAAGTCAATAAGTGAGTGCTAAAATTTTCTGAAAATTTCATGAAATATTTAAACCTGATCATATCCGGACTATATGTCTCTTCATCTTCCTCATTTTTCATTGCTGCATGTCATCTCAATACCATATGTAGACATCAGACCATCCCAGCCCGTCTGCCCCTATCGATACCCGTGACACTTTCAATAGCATACGCAGTCATCAGACCATCTACACCCTGACCTCCTCCCCGAAATAAAAGGAATACAATATTCTCTCCTTCACTCTTTTCCCCGTCATTCTTGTAAGTGCTTCCGCATAATAATCAAGCTGCACCCGGTATCTGTCTGCCAGCGCCTGAGGCGATTCAATAACATCCGTTTTGTAATCCAACAGGACGATTTCTTCCCCCTCCTCAAAAAACACATCTATGATTCCCTGCACCAGAACCTGTTCCGTCTCCGGAAACTCCTCCGACAGACGTTTGGCGCTGATGCCCAGCATAAAGGGCTGTTCCTTCCATAACTTTCCTGCCTTTGCCGCCCGATGCATCCGCCCCGCAAGCGTACTGTTCATAAAACGCAGGATTTTCTTTCTGCTGACCGCCGCCTTATATTCTTTAGATAAAAGCCCGGATTCATACCAGCTTTGCAGCTCCTTATTAAGCCGCACCATACCATACCTTCCGAACTCTTCCCTATATTTTGCTTCCTCTGATCTCACTTTGTGTTTTTCAGATATCTCCTCTATCCCGCATACCTCTGTTTCTATGGATGCCTTCGCTTCTCCAGATATTCCCATTACTTCGGGTTCTTCCGCCCCTTCGGGTGCTTTCGGCTCTCCGGATGCCCTCATTCCTTCTGATACCACCGCTCCTTCTGATGCCTTCGCCTCTCCAACCTCCCCCGCTTCCGGCATTTCCCTGAAATCCATCAATTCCATCACCCGATGCATTGCGCTCCCTCTGGTCGTTCCGGATATTTTCTCTTCCTCTTCCTGCTTTCTTAAAAAGAGCGGCAGATACGGTGCAGGTATCTCCTCCTCAAAGAGAGGTTTTCCGCCATCCGCCTCCTCCCCCGGCAATGCACCCACGCTATCTCCCGCCATATTATGGATAGCCGCCATCTTCAGTTCGGAAACAGTGGTTTTGGCATAAAGCTTCTGCAGATTTTCATGAGGATAACAAAAACCGAATCTATTTTGCAAGTATTCTTGCAGTTTTTTGTCAATATTACAGGAAAATAAATCTATTTTGAAGGATTTTGCATCATTTATATCTCTGTAATTTTCCTTTGTCAAATCCGCCTGTAAGTCCGCATTATCCACAATTTTACAGATGATATCGTCTTCCGGAAGGACTTTGGACCTCTCTGCTTCTATCTGATACCGTCCGAAAATCTCCTGCATTCCCTTTGTTCTGATAACACACGTTATCAATAATTCCAGAAAACTATTTGCACTGCTTCTCACCGAATAAGGCAATACTATCTCATCATGCCGGAGAATCCCTGATTTTCCCTGCAGCAATTTCACCGCATCATCAATAACACCCGTTATTATTAATTTTTCCTTTGCCCGTGTGAGCGCCACATATAAGATCCTCAGTTCCTCCGCCTGCGAATCCAATAAGATCTTCCGGGACAACGCCGCTTTCCGCAAAGTTTTCTGCCTGATGCGCAGTACCGGATCTACCAGATCCACTGCTATCCCCATCTCCATATCCGTAAGCACTGCCGAAGAAGCATCCCTGCGGTTCAACTTTCTGCCTGTACCTGCCACAATGCAGACCGGAAATTCCAGTCCCTTGCTCTTATGTATGGTCATAATTCTGACCACATCCGCCGATTCATCCTGCGTACCCGCTTCTCCGTAATCAATGCTGTACTTCTCCATCTGGTCAATATAGCGGATAAAATGATAAAGCCCCTTAAAGCTGGTCTTTTCAAAGGCCGCCGCCTTCTGCAGCAGCATCTGGGCATTGGCGCGCCTTTGCTTTCCTCCGGGAAGCGCCGCCACGTATTCCAGATAATGGCTCTCTTCCATGATCTTAGACAGCAGTTCCCTGATGGAGAGCCACACCGAACAGCGCCGCAGCTGCGCATGCCATTCCAGAAACCTCCGGCATTTTTCGGCAAGCGCATCTGCCGGCTCCGAGGCTTCCACATATCGTTTCATCTTCTTATAAAGTTTCTCTCTGCCCGGAAAAGCCGCCGCAATCCGTGCCGTTTCCACATCCGTAAACGAAGCGAAGCAGGATTTCAAAACCCCGAACAGCGGAATATCCTGCAGAGGATTATCCAAGGTCCTTAAAAGCTGTAAAATAACCTGTACCTCCGAGGTCTGGAAATATCCTGTTCTGGAACTGATAAAACAGGGAATCCCCTGCCCGCCCAGCACCTCCTGAAATACTTCATCAATCCCGCTGCTGCTGCGCAGTAAAATTACAATATCTCCATAGCGCAAAGGACGCATCTCCCCGCTGTCCCCATCCAGCACCTTCATCTCCCTCATCAGCCCTCTGATACGCACGGCAACGGCCTCTGCCTCCTGCTCTATTGCCGGCTTCTCTGAATCTTCAGACTTTTCTATCATGATAACTTCCGTTTTGTTTTCTTCTGTTTTGTTTTCTTCTGTTATATTCTTTTTTTCTATAACACCCGTTATTTTATTATCATCATAATACTCCGCACCATAATGAAGCCTTGCATTCTCATCATAATCAATCCCCCCCAAATTCCGCTCCAGAAGCTGTGAAAAGATCAGGTTCACACTGTCAACCACTTCCCGCCGGCTCCGGAAATTCCGCCGCAGGTTCACAAGCCGGCAGTCCCCCTCATTTTGGGCATATGCGTGAAACTTTTCCATAAACAGCTCCGGCCTTGCCAGCCGGAATTTGTAGATACTCTGTTTCACATCGCCCACCATAAACCGGTTATAATGCCCGGCATCCTCGCCGGAAATACAACTCAAAATACATTCCTGCACCAGATTGCTGTCCTGATATTCATCGATCATAATTTCCCGGAAATACTCCCGCAGTTCCAGCGCCGCAGCCGTAGGTTCGAAAAGCTCTCCCTCTTTTGTCTCCTTTCGCCTGCAAAGGATACGGAGCGCCAAATGTTCCATATCCGAAAAATCGATCATATTCTTCTCTCTTTTTTTCGCCGCAAACCGCTCGCCAAAGGAGATCGCCAGCCCTGCCAGTTCCCGCACCAGCGGAGAAACCTGCCTGCACTGCCCGAGAAGCGCTTCCTCCCCCTGTAAAAAAAACTGTTCTTTTATCTGTTCCAACTGCTTTTTAACACCGTTTCTGATCTGCTTAACCCTCTCCCGTTTTCCGGGATCTACGGAAGCATCCTTTTTGGAAGAGAGCCGTTCAAACCCTGCCCTCTCCAGCGCGTTCCTGCAGTCCGAAAAAGTCTCCATGCGAACCGCCGCCTCCAGCGCCTCAAGGCTTTTTTCCAGATTTTCTCCATACATATAAGGTCCGTCCGGCTCTTCGCAGATCCTGACACAGAGCCTGAGCTGCTGTGCCATCTCCGGCAGTATGTTCCCGACATATGCCATGATATACCGCATAAAAGGAGCCTGATCCAGTTCTTCCGCAGACGAAAACTCATAGTCCTCCCCGTGTTCCCTCAGCCACTCCTCCGGCCAGGGATAACTCATGGCAAAACGATAAAGAGACAGTATGCTCTCTTCCAGCACAGTCTCTTTCTTTCCGGTACTATACGCTTCCACCAGCGCCCGAAACGGGCTTACGCCTTTTCCGCCGGCTTCTTTGTCCGTTTCCTCCTCTGCATCTCTATCTGATATTTTTACCGCTTCCTTCTCCGCTGCAGCCTCCGATTCCGCCTCCGATACCTCCCGTAATTTCTCTTCCGCCACTTCTCCCGATCTCTCCGCCGCCGCTTCCGCTGTAATTCCCCCTGATGCCTTCTCCCGCTCAAGCTTCGCAAAAGCCTCTTCCAAAACCTCCTCCAGAACATCCTGCATCATGAGCCCGATCTCTCCCTCATCCGCCACCCTGAACGCAGGATCTAATCCGATCTCCTGAAAATGATTCCTGATCACAAACAGACAAAAACTGTGGATCGTGGTGATCTGGGCATTATGGATCAGCGCAGACTGCCTCTGCAAATGCTCATTCTCCGGATCCGATGAAAGCTTTTCCGAAATAGCATCTGTTATTCTTTCCCGCATCTCACTTGCCGCGGCACTGGTAAAAGTCACCACCAAAAGCCTGTCAATATCCGCCGGATGCTCTCCCTCACTGATCATCTGAATGATACGTTCTACAAGCACAGCCGTTTTTCCGCTCCCCGCGGCGGCGGAAACCAATATATTTTTATCCCGCAAAGTGATCGCCTGCTGCTGATCCTTCGTAAACTGCCTCTTCATAAACTGTCTCCCGATATATTTCCCTTTTTATTTCGGCATTCGGCAATGCCACACAAATCCGGTACCGCTGCGCTTTTTACGGAGCAGAAGCTCGGCGGCGGAGCATTTCCTTTTCGTCCCTGTCTCCGGCAGCGCCAACTTCTCTCATCTTCTCCAAAATCTCTTCCCTGTCCTCCTCCGGCAGCGTCCGCTTCCCGCATCCCGGCAGCTTTTTATCAAAGCCGCATACTTTACCGTAAGGACAATAAGTACAGGCTTCCTTATCCTTCCTGCTGTAAGGATGCATCCCGATCTCGCCATCCAAAATACGGCTTCCCAGTTCCTTCAGCTTCCCCGCCGCATAACCGGATATCAGTTCCATATTCTCCCGGCTCATCAGCAGGGAATTCTCCGCAAAACTCCCGTCCTTTTTCCTGCTCAGCGGCAGCACCTTCTTTACCGCTCCCTCCGATGCGTCTATTTTTTCGATGATCTCCTCGTCGTCATTCACGATCCCGGCAGGCCGCAGCATTTTTCTCAGTTCTTCATTGATCTCCTCCGGTGTTTTCTCCTCTTTCAGTTCCAGAACCGGATCATCGATATGATAATACAAAATACCGGCAGGTATGATCTCCTTCTCCGGATTCTGCTTCTTCTCATACTCCATCGCCGCATTCAGATAAGTCACAAGCTGCAGCTGCAGTCCATGATAGAGCGCCACGATATCAAAATTATTCTTTCCCGATTTATAATCTATCACCTTTACATAACATATGTTATCTTCCTCGCAGGTATCCAGTCTGTCTATTCTGCCCACCAGTTTCATTTTCTCCTCTTCCGTCAGCGCCACATTCACCGTCTCCAGATCCTGCAGCGATGAAAAGGACATCTCAAACTTTTTCGGCAGAAACTTCCCCTGCTGCAGCTGATACTGCAGCGTAAAGACTGCCCGGCGCAGTATCCGCCCGATCCTCTCCAGCGCATACCTGCTTCTCGCCGTCTCATAAAGCACTGCATTCCCGTATGCCGCAGTATCAGCCTCCAGAATTTCCTGTAAAAGCTTCTCCCCCGTTTCTTTCGGAAAATCAAACCAGCTGCAGCCTGTCTCCGGCAGCCTTTCCGAGAACTGTGCCAGCACACTGTGGAAAATATTGCCCATGTCCACCGCCTCAAAGCCGAATTCCTTCCGCTCTTCCAGCAAAAGTTCATATTTCAGAAAATGTTCATAAGCACAGGCTGCAAAAGTCTCCAGTCTGGTAATGCTTCCCACCAGATCTCTCCCGCACAGGGCAAGGGCGAGCTGCTTTGGAAGCCGTTCCTCCTGATATCCCGCAAAAGCCCCCTGCAGCAGTTTTTCCGTTTCTTCTGCAGTCTCCCCCTCCTCCTGCATCACCTTCAGGATCTGCAGTAAAGATTTTTTACTCTCTGACGGCAGATTCCCTGAAACAGCCTCCCGCAGGCCGTCCGCCACATAATCATAACTGTCCTGCCAGGTCTCCAGTCTTTCAAATATATCCTCATCTTCCGGATTCTCTATCGCCAGATCAGGATATAATTTCTTCATCATCTCGATCAGATAAGCCGGCCTTAATGTCCTGCCATCCTGATCGCAGCCTGCCCAGGTCATATACAGCCTGTTTGAGGGCTTTGTCAAATTCATATACAGATACAGTCTCTGCGTATACATCTTCTGCCGCGGAGAGGGCGCCAGTTCATAATCGGATTCCTGCAGAAACTCCCTGTCGATATCCGAAAGAATACCGCCGCTTCCCGTGTTTCCCGGAATGTTGCCGTCATTGATCCCGAGAAACAATAACACCCGTATTTCTTTCAGTCTGCTCCGCTGCATATCTCCGACCGTCACATGGTCTACATTCTGCGGGATTGTTCCCACCTGCATCTCCGAAAAACCAGCGTCCAGAAGTTCCGCAAACTCCTGATCCGTCATCTCTTCTTCTCCGGATAACTCCACGATCTCCGAAAGCAGATCGATGATAAAAGGATAGATCTGATGATATTCCCTTGCGCGTATCAGATCCCCGTTCTCCTCAAATTCCTTCTCAAAAGCAGCCAGCTTTTCCTGAATACGGCACTCCGAAATAAAATCATAAAGCGCATGTACCTTTTCCGAGGCGGTCTTTCCCATCTCCCTCAGATACGCCGCACTGCAGAGGATTTCCTCCCTCGCCTCATTCAAACGCTCCAGCAGGCAGGCTCCGTCCCCTTCTTCTTCTCCGGAAACCTCTTTTTTCTCCAATTCTTTCGGAAGCCTTGTAAAGATCCTGTTCCAGCGTCCATAGCCGTGAATGCCCATCTCCCGGATATAATTATCCAGTTCATCCGCCTGTTCCGCGGAAAGCTTTGTCAGGCCGGTCCTGATATAATGATTGACCGCATCCTCCGAAAAGTCCTGACTGTACAGCCGCAGTGCGCTCCGTATAAATTCCACAAAGGGATTCAGCAGGATCCCCCTGTTCTGATCGATAAAAAAGGGAATGCCCAGCTTGGAAAACTCGCTGGCGATAAGCGCCTCATAGTTCTCCAGGTTTCCGCATACCACCCCGATATCCCGAAAGCAATACCCCTCTTCCCTGATCAGCCGCCGGATGATCCTCGCCCCGTGGCGGGCCTCCTCACGCATCCCCGGCAAAAAGGCAAGATGTATCTCCGGGGGCGTACCTCTATACTCCTTCTGCGGATAGCGGAACAGATTCTGCTCCAGATGCGCCAACGCAGGAACGCTTTTCAGCCGCCGCACAGGCACTTCCTGTAAAAACAGATCCTTTCCCCTCTCTATTCCCGCTTCAGAGGCACATTTTTCAAGGGATTTCAGCGTCTTTGCCGAAAGCGCAAACAGATTCTGCTCCCCAACCTCTTTATAAGGGTCTTTCCGCCCGTCAAAAAGCAGCGTGAAACAGAGCTCCTCTGCCACTCTCATCAGTTCCCGGATCACCTGCAGCTGGATAGGGGTAAAACCGGTAAAGCCGTCAAAAGCTATCACGCTCCCCCGCAGCATCGCCGAATTTTCTATTCTGTAAGATAACACCTGCAATGATTCTTCCTTTGTCAGATAATGATCCCTGATATAATCTTCAAATCCCTGATATAATAACGCCAGATCTTTCAGCTTTCCCGCCAGTGCGCCCCGTCTTTCGGAAAAGGCGATCATTTTTTCCAGTTCCGAAAGCCCGATACCGTACTGCATAAACTCTGAAATGGCAGATTTGATTTCATGAATATAGCCCTGCTTTTTCAGATAGCCGCCGAGTACCTTCAGTTCAGGTTTCAACCGGTCCGCCACGATCCGCAGGATCAGATTTTTCCCCGTATCGTCCAAAACCGGCTGAGATACTCCGCCGGTTTCTTCAAAGACTCTGTATGACAGCCTGCCGAAACTCAGAACATCAATGTTCATAATGCCGTGGCAGGGATGTTTTTCCACTAATGACCTCTGGGTCTCCATCGTGAACTGATCCGGGACAAGAAACAGATACCGCCTCCCGGGGTGATCCATAGACTCCCGGATGATCCTCTCCTGCAATATACTGCTCTTTCCCGAACCGGAACCGCCAAAAATAAATGATAACATGAAAAATATTCCTTAATGCCTACTCGTTTTCTTCATCTTCGTCATCGATAAAAGTCTCAACCTTCGGTTCCTTTACTTCAGACGCTTCCGCCTTTTTTTCCGTTTCATCCTCAAAAAAATCTTCGCCCTTTTCCACGGCTTTTTCTGCCGCATCCGCCGCCTTTTCCGCTATATCCTCCACTTTCTCTGCAGCTTCCTCAGCCGCATCTTCCGCTGCGGCTTTCGCGCTTTCCTTCCTTGCCGCTATTGTGTCTTTTGCCCCCTGGATCACAACCTGCGCAAACTCTTTCGCCTCACCTGCCGCAAACTGCGCAAAATCCTTTGCGTCTTCCGCCGCTTTTTTTACCGTCTCCGATACTTTTTCCGGCGTCAGCGTCACATAACTGCGCTCCTCTGTTTCTTCGTCCAGATCTTCACTGAAATCGTCAAAATCGTCATCCTCATCAAAAATCTGCTTTACCGCCTTCCCTTTTCCCTGAAGATAGTAGTATGCGCCCGCAGCCGCTGCTCCTACTGCTGCCGTAACCATTAAAAATTTCCCGAATTTTTTAGCCATTTTCTTCTCCTTCTTATATAGTTTCTATTTTACCGCTTATAAGTATCTTAATACGAAACCCCGAAAATGAAAAGAGGGGATTTTATTTT
This sequence comes from Lachnospiraceae bacterium, assembly GCA_910573755.1. Lineage (GTDB taxonomy): Bacteria > Bacillota > Clostridia > Lachnospirales > Lachnospiraceae > 1XD8-76. The sequence continues at coordinate 31,299 of CAJTBO010000012.1, forward strand.
TGTTGACTCCGGAAGTCTGCCGGTAAAAAAACGATAACCTGACGTGACGGAGGAACCGGATGCTGAACTGTTGCGGCCTGATTCATTTTAAGTATCTATGTCTTGCCGTTCCGGCAAAAATGTGATATAGTTAAGAAACTGACCATTAAAGTCAATTTATGTCAAAACAGTTACTTTTCCGCGATAAATGCATAGGTATACAGTATGATCATATACCATGCCGTATCGTATGGAAGCATGATAAAAGGATTGAGTACATTAGATGAACGAGAAATTTTTTGATCTGAAAAAAGAAAAACAGGACCGTATGATCAATGCCGCCTTAAAAGTTTTCGGCATGCGCGGTTATCAGTTTGCCAGTACGGATGATATCGTGAGGGAAGCCGGCATCAGCAAAGGGCTGCTCTTCCACTATTTCGGTTCCAAACTGGGGCTTTACAGTTTTGTTTATGACTATAGTGTGCGTTTTATGTCTCTGGAATTAAAAGCCGCTGTAGATGATAATGAAACGGATTTTTTCGCTCTGCACAAACAGATCGAAGCGGGAAAGCTGCAGGTACTGAAAAACTATCCCTGTATGCAGCTTTTTCTGGAAAAATGCAATACCGAAAATATAAAGGAAGCCCTGCTTGCCGTTGAAGAAAAGAAAAACGAACTCTCCGCACTCTATGAGTCCTTCGATGCCCGGACGGATTTCAGCCCGCTTCCCGCAGACACAGACACTGTAAAGCTGCGCAATATCCTGCGCTATACTTTAAAAAATCTGATGGAAGAGTGCTTTTTGACCGGCAGTTTTCAGGCGGAACTTCTGTATGAAGAAAATATCGCCTATATCGCGTTCCTTGAAAAATTATTCCGCCAAAATCCCTGATCGTTTTTCCCATTTCACTCCTGCTTAATCATATAATCCTCGCGGCAAACATATAATTAGAAAAAAACGGAATATATTCCCATGAACGAACATTACAGATTTGTCAACACTCCATTACCCTATCCATACAGCGCAATGGAACCCTACATCGACGAAAAAACAATGTGGCTGCATCACAGCAGACATCTGCAGGCTTACATCGACAATCTCAACAATACCCTCAGTAAATATCCCGCCCTCCGGAACTGGACACTGGAAGAACTTATCATGAATACGGCAAGCCTCCCGGAGGACATCCGGACTGCTGTCGCCCATAACAGCGGCGGTGTTTTTAACCATCAGTTTTATTTCTCCAACCTTGCCAATCCCGCACAGCAGCAGCCTTTCGGAACCCTGAATGAAGCCATCAGAAACAGGTTCCGCAATTACGCCTCCTTTCAGGCACAGTTCAAGGAAGCGGCTTTATCCGTATTCGGTTCCGGCTACGCATGGCTCGTGGTAAACGCCTTCGGGGAGCTGGATATCATGACAACCGGGAATCAGGATACGCCGCTGCCTCTGGGACTTAGCCCCGTCCTCAACATCGATGTCTGGGAGCATGCCTATTATCTGAAGCACTACAATGTAAGGGCCGATTATATAGATGACTGGTTCCATGTCGTAAACTGGAATAATGCCAACAAAAATTATATGCGCAAAACAGGAATGGCTGCCTCCGGTTCATCCTCTTTAGCAGCCCCATCAAAACCGTATGCCCTTCACTTCCAAACCCGATAAAATCGGTATTGCCGCCCTGCCCCTTAATCTTCATCCAGCGTCTCATCCTGCAGCTTATCAAACGCCGCCATACACTCATCCACCGTAGCGCCGCCGAGCAGATCCCGCACGATCAGGCAGGTATTCCCCCACTGCTCCACCTTCATCCCGGCATTGGAACCCAGCACATACACGCCTTCCTCGATTCTTTCATTTAACGGCTTCAGCGCCGGAACGCACTCCACCGACACATTTTCAGAGGGTGAGATCACCCGGTTCGTCTCCGAATAAACCTGCAGCGCCTCATCGGAAAGTATGATATCCAGTACCTGCAGCGCATCCTCCGCATGTGCCGCCTCCGCGCCGATCCCGAAACCGGTTACGGGCACCACCGGCATCTGCCCCCTGCTGCTTGGAAAGCCGATGACCTGCATCTCAAAATCCGTCTTCCCGTAAGCCGTCTCCGTGTTTGCCGCTCCCCAGTAAGCCATCACGATCGGAGTCTTCTGATTCAGAAAATCTTCTCCCTCCCCTTCGATCGCCTCGCTGACAAGGGCTTTTTCCGCATCGATATATCCCAGATCGATCAGTTCCTGCAGAAACTCGAAACCGGGACGCATGTAATCGCTGTATCTGGCTTCCCCGCTGTTAAGCGCCGCGATTTCCGCCTCCGTGTTTCCGCCGTTGTACAAATCCGCATAGGCCTGCGCAAACACAAACGTCTCCAGCCACCAGCGGTTTGCGCCGATGGGTGTTTCAATTCCATTCTCCTTAAAAACCCGGCAGCATTCCAGAAACTCTTTTGGCGTCTCCGGAAGTTCCAGTTCGTACCGATCGAACATATCCTTATTGACAAACAGCCCGTATGCCACCACTTCCTGCGGGATCGCCACCAGTTTCCCGTCCACCGTATTCGCGGTTCTTATGATCTCCCGCAGATTCTTTGCACTCTCAAGCCTCGAAAGATCCATCAGCTTACCTTCCTCCCCCAGCGCCAGAATAACGTCCGGATTGAGCAGATACATATCATCCATATTATTGCGGGCCCTGTCGAGGGTGACATCATCGTAGGTTTTGTCCTGATAGTCTTCTGCAGTATATGTTTTATAGGTCACGGTTACATCCAGGTCTTCCTCTGCCATCGCGATCGTCAGATCCGTTGCGCTTCTGGCAACATTTTCCGCATCCGGGTCTGTCTTCTCCATAGGGCTGAACAGATTGACCACCCGTTCCTCCTCCTCCGTATCCTGCACCAGATTTTTCAGTTCATCATCGCCTCCGCAAGCTGCGAGCACCAGCGCCGCCAGCACCAGCACACAGGCTGCCGCCCGTCTCTTGCTTCTTTTCCTGCTTCTCCCTTTCATGCCCTTTCCTCTTACTTCACATATTCTCTTATCACTTTTTTCAGCAGCTCCACATCCAAAGGCTTCGCAACATGGGCATTCATGCCCGCATCCAGCGCCGCCTTTTCATCCTCCGCAAAGGCATTCGCCGTCATGGCTATGATCGGAATCCTCTGTGCATCCTCCCTTGTCAGTGAGCGGATGGCTCTTGCCGCGTCATACCCGTTCAGCACGGGCATCTGCACATCCATTAAGATTGCGTCAAACTCTCCCTCTGCCGCCTGTTCAAAACGTTCCACCGCCAGACGGCCGTTTTCGACGATCTCACAGGAAGCGCCCTCCATCTTTAAAACCTCCGTCAGAATTTCCGCATTGATCTCGTTATCCTCCGCCGCAAGGAAATGCAGTCCCTCCAGAGAATCTGCCTTTTCAGGCTCCTTCTCTTTTTCTCTGTCCGTATCCTCCTGCATCTCCGCAATCTTCATCCGCAACGCGGAAGCAAAAAAGGGTTTTGTCAAAACCTCCGTATTCTCTGTCGCAAGCGCCTCTTCCATCCCGTCTGCATCATACTCCGCCAGAAGCAGGATCGGAATACTGCCGGGAAGCGCCTCACGCAGTTTCCTGACTGCCTTTATACCGTCTGACTCCGGAATATCCCAGTCAAACAGCACAAGCTGATACGCCGCCTCATTATCGCCCGTCAGCCGCCGCAGAGCCTCCTCCAGCCCTGCCGTCTCTAAAGAGACGCCTGTCTCGCTCATAAGCTCCCGCATACTCTCACAGTTCTCTGCATCTTCATCCACAGCCAGAATCCGTGATATCCCCCTCCTGATCCAGAACTGCGAATCTTCCTGCGCCTCCTGAATGCGCAGCTCCACTTCGACTCTGAAAAGCGATCCCTGATCCACCTCGCTGACGACATCTATCGTTCCGCCCATAAGTTCCACGATACTCTTGGTGATCGCCATCCCGAGCCCTGTACCCTGCACCTTGTTTGTCGTACTGTTTTCCGCCCGGGTAAAGGCATCAAAGATCGTCTCCAGATATTCCGGCGTCATACCGTAACCGTCGTCCTCCACCTCGATCCGGATATGCTCATACTGGCCGGTACGCTGTTTCAGCCCTATGATGCGCATCCGGATATGGCCGCCCTCCTGCGTATATTTCACTGCATTGGAGAGCAGGTTGATCAGAACCTGATTGATCCTTGTCTCGTCTCCCATCAGATATTCATGCCTGATGCCGGTCACTTCCACATGGAATTCCTGTTTCTTCTCCTTTGCCATCGGCACAATGATCGCCTCCACGGAAGCCACCACATCGCTGAGCGTAAACGCCTCATAATTCAGCACCACTTTACCGCTCTCGATCTTGGATACATCCAGCACATCATTGATCAGCCGCAGAAGATGCTGTCCGGACGCCGTAATCTTCTTTGTATACTCCCGCACTTTGGCAGGATTCTCCGCATCCATCGACAGCAGGTTCGCAAAGCCGAGCACCGCATTCATCGGTGTCCTGATATCATGGGACATGTTGGACAGGAACATCGTCTTGGAATTGCTGGCAGCCTGAGCCGCCTTCAGCGCTTCCGCCAGCTGTTCATTGTGAAGTTTCCGTTCCTGTTCCTGCTCCTTTCTGAGCTTATCCTGCTGTTTCCAGTTCATATAATATAACAGAACACACAGAAAAAACGCCACCAGCATAGCGACGATAAGAAGAATAATATTCTGATTGACGGTGCTGCCTTCCTGCTGGATCGCTTCCACAGGCACATATCCCACCAGAAAGACCGTTCCGCCGTTGAGCGCCCACATATAATTCAGAGCGCTTACGCCCCGGATATCATGGTAAAACAGGAGATTCTTCCCCTCCTTCAGGCACTGTGACACATCCGAACGGATCTCCTCATCCCGGATATCGTTCGCCCGGTAAAAATCGTCCAGATTCAAATGCCCTGCGCTCCGCTGTCCCATTCCCTTCGGCTTCAGGATAAAACGTTCACTTCCGGCATCCATCACATATAAAGATGCCTGCTTGTTATAAAAGCCATCCGGAAGCGAACTTTCGATAGTATCATAAATATATTCCACATAAAGCGTCCCGAGTTCTTCACCGTCTTTCTCAACAGGACATTTTATCGTATAGGCCCATGCCCCCATATAATTCACATAAGACTGGGAAACCGGCATATCCTCAATGGTTCCCCCCAACGAAAAATCCAATTCTTTCTCGCTGAAAGGCTCTCCCGTATTGGAAACTCCTTCTGTCTCCCCCGCAGGAATAAATGACATTTTCACCATTGTCTTATTTTTTTCATAGGCGCGGATATATTCCTCCGGATCATCTGACAACGCCACCTCCTTGGCGATCAGTTTCTGAAACTCCACTTCATTCTCCAGAATCGCCTCAAAAGTATACTGAATCAAATCCAGGCTTTCGCTCAGGTTCTGAATTGCCGCTGTAGACATTTCTCTGGATATTCTGCGCGAAACCGCATAGACGATCGTTCCCAGCACGCAAAAAACCAGTACAATAGAAATGAGCAGGAACTTTCCTCCGCGTTTTTCTTTTTCCCCGGCTTTTTCTTTCATAAACAAATCTCCCCCCTGCCGCTTTGAGCAGGCGGCAGGCTCCATCTGCAACTTCTCCTGTCTATCCTGATATTATTTTATACTTTTACAGACGATTTGTCACCTCTTTGGAAGCACAAATGAACTCTTTAAGGATACAATCCTGTTGAACACCGGCTTTCCCGGCTCGGAATCCCTGCTGTCCACACAGAAAAATCCCTGTCTCACAAACTGAAAGCTTTCCGATGCCTGCGCCTTCTCCAGCACAGGTTCCATATAACAGTTCTTCAGCACCTTTAATGAATCGGGATTCAGATTCAGGGAACCGTCCTCATTGTATACTCCCTTTTCCTCATCCACGATATTCTCATACAAACGCACCTCCGCAGATACCGCTGTCTGAGCATTTACCCAGTGGATCGTACCCTTTACCTTTCTGCCGTCCGGACTGTTGCCTCCCTTGCTCGCCGGATCATAAGTGCCGTGCACCACCGTTACTCTGCCGTTTTCATCCTTTTCACAGCCTGTACATTTCACAAAATAGGCATGCATCAGGCGCACTTCATTTCCGGGGAACATCCTGAAATATTTTCTCGGCGGCTCCTCCATAAAGTCATCCCGTTCGATATACAGTTCTCTCCCGAAAGGTACTTTTCTGCTGCCAAGCTCCGGATTCTCCAGATTGTTTGCCACTTCCAGTTCCTCCGTCTCCCCTTCCGGATAGTTGTCGATCACCAGTCTGACCGGGTCCAAAATCGCCATCACGCGGGGCTTCTTCAGCTTCAGATCCTCTCTGATACAGTATTCCAGCATGGAATACTCCGCCGAAGACTGCGCTTTGGAAACGCCGCAGAGGTCCACGAACCGCCTGATGGACTCCGGCGTAAAGCCACGGCGCCGCAGAGCCGCGATAGATACCAGCCTCGGATCGTCCCAGCCGTCCACGATGCCTTCCTCCACCAGCTTCTTGATATATCTCTTGCCTGTCACCACATTGGTCAGGTACATTTTTGCAAACTCGATCTGACGGGGCGGCTTCTTGTATTCCAGTTCCCTGAGCACCCAGTCATAAAGGGGCCTGTGATCCTCAAACTCCAGTGTACAGATGGAATGGGTCACGCCTTCTTCCGCATCCTCGATAGGATGGGCGTAGTCATACATCGGATAGATGCACCATTTATCCCCCGTATTGTGATGGGACATATGCGCTACCCTGTAAATGATCGGATCACGCATATTCATATTCGGAGAAGCCATATCGATCTTTGCCCGAAGAGTCTTTTCCCCGTCCCGGAAGGCACCGTTCTTCATCGCCTCAAACAACTCCAGATTTTCTTCCACACTGCGGTTTTTTCCCGGATCCTCCTTCCCCGCCTCAGTCAGTGTCCCTCTGTACTCCCGCATCTCATCCGCCGTCAGGTCCGATACATAAGCCTTTCCTTTTTTGATCAGCTTCACGGCGCCCTCGTACATCTTTTCAAAATAGTTGGATGCGAAGAACAGCCTGTCTTCATAGTCCGCTCCAAGCCATTTCACATCCTCTATGATCGACTCCACAAACTCCGTCTTCTCCTTCGTCGGATTCGTATCGTCAAACCGCAGGTTAAACTTCCCGCCATACTGCTGTGCCAGCCCGTAATTGAGCAGAATGCTCTTCGCATGCCCGATGTGCAGATACCCGTTGGGCTCCGGCGGAAACCTCGTACAGACAGAAGTATACACCCCTTCCGCCAGATCCTTATCGATCTCCTGTTCTATAAAATTTCTTGAAATAACTTCTTCAGCCATATCACAATATCTCCCGTCAAAAAATTATATATTCTATGTTTCATCCCGTCAATTTCAGCCGGCATTTTCTCACACAGACGTCCTGCTCATCCGACCCGCAAACGCTCCGCTTTTTGCCCGTATCCCTCGCCTTCGGCCCGGTCAGTGGTGAAACAGCCTGATCCCTGTAAAGCACATTGCCATCCCGTACTTATCACAGGTTTCGATCACATTGTCATCCCTGATCGATCCGCCGGGCTGTGCCACATATTTCACGCCGCTCTTATGTGCTCTCTCAATATTATCTCCGAACGGAAAGAATGCATCCGACCCGAGGGCAACATCCGTATTGCCGGCAAGCCATACCGCTTTTTCCTCTCCTGTGAAAACAGGCGGTTTCTCCCTGAAAAACTTCTGCCAGATACCCTCCGCCAGAATATCCCCGTATTCATTGCCGATATACAGATCGATGCAGTTGTCCCGGTCCGCCCTGCCGATGCCGTCCACAAAGGAAAGTTCCAGCACCTTTGGCGCCTGGCGCAGATACCAGTTATCCGCCTTATTTCCTGCAAGCCTTGTACAGTGGATTCTGGACTGCTGCCCGGCTCCGATCCCGATCGCCTGCCCGTTCTTAACATAGCATACCGAATTGCTCTGGGTATATTTCAGCGTGATCATGGCGATCATCAGATCGATCAGCGCCTCTTTCGGCAGTTCCCGGTTCTTTGTCACCATATTCCGAAACAGCGCTTCATCAATCTTCAGATCGTTCCGCCCCTGTTCAAAAGTCACGCCGAAGACCTGTTTATGCTCGATCTTCTCCGGCTCGTAGTCCGGATCGATCTGAATGACATTATAGCCGCCCTTTTTCTTTGCTTTCAGTATTTCCAAAGCTTCCGGCTCATAACCCGGCGCAATGATGCCGTCCGAAACTTCCCGCTTGATCAGCAGCGCCGTCTCCCTATCGCATACATCCGAGAGCGCGATGAAATCCCCGAAGGAAGACATCCTGTCCGCTCCCCTTGCCCTTGCGTAAGCGCAGGCAAGCGGCGTCAGTTCCGCTTTTTCATCCACCCAGTATATCTTCTTCTCCAGTTCCGAAAGCGGCAGTCCCACCGCCGCCCCTGCCGGAGATACATGCTTGAAAGAGGTTGCAGCAGGAAGCCCTGCCGCCGCCTTTAATTCCCGGACAAGCTGCCAGCCGTTTAAAGCATCCAGCAGATTGATATAGCCCGGCCTTCCGTTCAAAACCCCGATCGGAAGCGCATCCCCGTTTTCCATATAGATACGGGACGGCTTCTGGTTCGGGTTACAGCCGTATTTTAATCCTAATTCCTTCATCTTCTTTCCCCTGTCTTTTTATCGATCATCTCTGTTATCTCCGTATTCAGCCGCGCCTCACAGATTTTTATTGATGATCCGGCTTTCATATTTTCCGGTTTCAATCTCAATATACCGCACAAATAAAGACACCTTATTTTCTTCATTCAGGCTTTCCCAGATACGTCCCGCAAAACTGTCAATATCTTCGTCCGCAACGGCGATCCGTTCAGGTTCTCCCTCAAAACCCGGCAGCGGGTCTCCATCCTTCTGATAGGTATGAATAAAACGTCCCTCGCCTGCTAACGGTCTGTCATAGGAAAAAGTATATCTGCAGCAACAGGACGGATCTCCGTCTGCACTCTTTAATATAGACATTTTATAGGAAAACACACCTGCGGCTATTTCCATAACGCCCGATATTCTCGGTGTATAATTCGGCGCATCCGGCTCAAATTCCCTTGCGGCAAGCGCTTCCTCAAAGCTTTTTCCGCAGGCCAGCCCGTCATAAACCGTATCCGTCTGGTCGCCGTTCGTCACGATCGTCCGATCGTTTAAAACCCGCACCGGCGCATAGATGATCAGGCTGGGATCGCTCAGTTTGGAAGGATCAAACGCCTCCGTGCGGATACCTTCGCCTTCCTCCACAAAGATCCTGTTGCGGCTGTTTACGCTTCTGCCCATGATAAAATAAGCCGTTACCGCAAATCTCCCGTCCGGCGTCCTTCCGATCACGATACCGCGCCCCGGATAGGGATTGCCTCTCAATTCATCCTCTAATGACCTTATTTCCATAATATCTCCTTTCGGGAAACTTCTCAATTAAGAGAAGCAACGCTTCTCGCTACAGTGCAATTTGCATTGCAAATCGCACTGGTTCTTATCGCTCATTGAGAAGCAGCAGGAAATTACGCCTTCTGGCGTAATTTCCCTTAGTTGTCGTCCAGCGTGTAGTTGGGGGCTTCCTTTGTAATATGGATATCATGCGGATGGCTCTCTTTCAGCGCCGCCGCGGAGATCTTTACAAATCTCCCGTTCTCCTTCAGCGCCTCCACCGTGGAAGTTCCGCAGTAACCCATACCGGAGCGGAGTCCGCCCATTAACTGGAATACCGTATCCTCCACGCTTCCCTTGTATGCCACACGTCCTTCCACGCCCTCCGGCACCAGTTTTTTCGCATCGGACTGGAAATAACGGTCTTTGGAGCCGTTTTCCATCGCCGCGATGGAACCCATGCCGCGGTACACTTTATATTTTCTTCCCTGGAACAGTTCAAAGGTTCCCGGAGACTCATCACAGCCCGCAAAGATGGAACCCATCATGCAGACGTCTCCGCCTGCCGCGATTGCCTTTGTCATATCGCCGGAATACTTGATGCCGCCGTCCGCAATGACAGGAATGCCGTATTCCTTCGCCACCGCATAACACTCCATAATCGCCGTGATCTGAGGCACGCCGATACCTGCCACAATTCTGGTTGTACAGATGGAACCCGGACCGATACCCACTTTTACCGCATCCGCACCTGCCTCGATCAGCGCCCTTGTTCCCTCGCCCGTTGCAACGTTGCCTGCGATCACCTGTACCTCCGGATAAGCTTCCTTTATCATTTTCAGGCAGCGCAGTACATTTTCGGAATGGCCGTGGGCGGAATCCAGCACGATCACGTCCACCTTCGCGTTCACCAGCGCTTCCACTCTCTCCAGCACATTGGCGGTAATACCGATGCCCGCGCCGCACAGAAGCCTTCCCTGCTCATCCTTTGCCGCCAGCGGATATTTGATCGTCTTCTCAATATCCTTGATCGTAATAAGTCCCTTCAAATTATAATCCGCATCTACAATAGGAAGTTTTTCCTTCCTTGCCCTGCCGAGGATCGTCTTCGCCTCTTCCAGCGTAATTCCCTCTCTGGCTGTCACCAGGCCTTCCGAAGTCATGCACTCTTTGATCTTTCTGGAAAAGTCTGTCTCAAACTTTAAGTCCCTGTTGGTAATGATGCCCACAAGCTTTTTGCCCTCTGTGATCGGCACGCCGGAAATCCGGAATTTCCCCATCAGCTCGTCCGCATCCTTCAGCGTATGTTCAGGAGACAAAGAAAAGGGATCTGTAATAACGCCGTTTTCGGAACGTTTCACCTTGTCCACTTCTTCTGCCTGCTCTTTGATCGACATATTTTTATGGATGATGCCGATGCCGCCCTGTCTCGCCATGGCAATCGCCATTCGATGCTCTGTCACCGTGTCCATGCCTGCACTCATCATCGGAATGTTGAGTTTAATTTTCCTTGTCAGCCATGTGCTCAAATCCACCTGATTCGGTATCACCTGTGAATACCCCGGTACCAATAACACGTCATCAAATGTAATGCCTTCTCCGATAATCTGTCCCATCCCTTTTCCTCCTTAATTAAGTTCCGCATTTTTAAATAAAAAACCTGTCAGTCTGTAAACACTTTTCTGGGTGCGATATTTTTAACAGCGGCTACAAAGGCAGAACTGGGTGAGAGCAGCACTTTCATTTCATTATTATATATCAGCACATATCGCTGATCCGGCTGCGCCTCATAGCCAATACTGTAATCCCTTTGTTTCAGCTCCCTGTTTTTATATTCGTCCAGATGCCAGGAATTTACAGGTGCCAGGATTTCAATCTTTTCCGTATTCAGTTTTTCTATTGTTTTTCTTCTTCTCTGCCCGCTGATCTTATCAATACTGATCTCCCTGTCCACATATAGGTATTCGTACTCCACATTGCATTCCAGAGACATAAAATAACTCAGTACACCGCATACCACTGCCATGATGAGCGCCAGCGGACCCGCTATAAAGAAGAGCAGAACAAACAGCACGGTCAGCACAGTAAACAGTATTCTCAAAAATAACTTTACCGTCGGCGTCTTATGTTTCACAAGGCATTCTACATAAGATTCACTCATACGCCACCTCCATTCATCTGTAATAAAAACCAACGACTGTATGCTCCGCAAACAGTCTTATGGTAAAAAAATCTGTAATACGATCCTTCCCCGAAGAATTGTATTACAGATTATCATAATATATTTGTCCGACTTATTCAACCATCAGATTATGCAAAAAAACAAATATTTTTTACGAATTTTTTATCAGGCATGAGCATAATTCCAGCATTTAAAAAGCAAAAATATTCATAGAGGGATGAAAGCCTGTGAAAAACGCCCGGAAAAGAACTTGATCCCCAGGCTCCTATAAAAATTATCATTTCCCCCGTATTGCCTTCAGCTTCCAAAGCGCCCCTTCCACCGGCGGTTTGGAAGCTGCAACAAGCCTGAACGGTACCCCGGCCGCTTCCCCGATCTTCTCTTTAAGCAGCGTAAGATACGTCTCATTCGCCGCCTTCGTAAGAACGGAACCCGTCAAAGCTACTGTCACCGGTACCGTTGAAAACACAAGCCGCTCCATGATCGCCCCTATATTTTCAGCCGCACACAACGCCATCTGACGTGCAAGCTGCCATACCTCCTGATCCCCTTCTTCCAACTGTGCAAAAAACAACGTGATCACTTCTTTCGACCATTCCGGATATCCCGCCGGATCTTTCAGCATATTCCAGGAATTCAAAATGTCTTCTTCCGTTTCCAGCGAAAACTTCCTTTTATATGCTGCCGCAAGGGATGTTTCCTCCCCGGCATAAACCACACTTCTGTAGACAAGCCGAAACACATTCTGCACGATCCAGATACCGCCGCCCGCATCCCCGGACCACTCATCCAGCCCCGCTGTTTTTTCCATGCCGCCCGCTTCATCGATTCCCGCGCAGCAGACTCCCGTGCCGCAGTTATAGGCGATTCCGACACCTGCCGGGCATTCCGCCCATACCGCCAGAAAACCGTCGTTGCAGACAAAATATTCCGCAAACCCTATCTCCCGGAATATCTCCTCCATCTGTTCCTGATCCTTTCCGTTATCGACGCCGGACAAACCTGCCGCTGCATATCTGATATCGGAAATTTTCATTCCTGTCCCGGCAAGCACGGCCTCCGTTCCCCGCTGCAGTTCCCGCCTTGTCCCTTCCCAGCCGTCCGCCAGAAAGTCATGGTTCACACAGCCTCCTAAATACCGTCCCGCTGTCCGGAACGCTTCATCCAGCAGCAGGTATTCTGTTTTTGTCCCCCCGCCGTCTATCGCAAGATACATCCTTTCCCCTCCCTTTTCTTTTATCCCTCTTATCCTCCCACGGCTCACTGCCACTCCAGACTCCTGCATTTTCTGCCCGGATCCGGCGTCTTCTTTCTCTATTGCCTTCCTCCGGCATCACACCGCCTCTTTCTTCCGCTTCTGCGCATAATTATCAAACCACAGGATCAACAAAATGATAACCCCCTCGCAGACCTTCTGTACATAAGCGCTGATACCCAGCATATTCATACAGTTCTCCAGCACCTGTATCGCCAGCAGCCCGATAAAAGACTGCAAAATGCCGCCCACGCCGCCCGCGAAAGACGTACCGCCCACCACGCAGCCGCAGTTCACGGACAGCGCCGTGGAGTCCCCGTAAATAGAGGACCCCGTATTCAGCTTCGAGGACAATAATACGCCGCAGAACGCCGCCATGGCGCCGCAGATCACAAAAGCCGCCCACTTGATCCTCTCCGCCCGGATGCCGGACTGGGTCGCTACATGATAATCGCCGCCCACCGCATAACAGTTTCTTCCGAAAGGAGTATACCGCAGGATATAATAAAATAACAGCAGCATAACAATCATAATGATAATCAGATTCGGTATGCCGAAAAGCACCTTTCCGTTTGCAATCTTCATATAGGAAAGATTTTTCGCCGGAACCGGATGGGCGTCCGTGATCTGCTGGGCGATTCCCTTTAACAGCATCCCCATACCGAGGGTAATGATAAAGGGCTCCGTCTTCTGCTTCACCACCAGGAATCCGTTGATAAAGCCCACCAGCGCGCCGCAGGCAACCGCAGCACAGATTGCAGGCCCCAAAGGCATATGATCCATCAGCTTAATTGTAATGATCCCTGCAAGGCTCATCATGGCGCCAATGGAAAAATCACATCCGCCGCATATGATAACAAGCGTTACCCCAAAGGCGAGCATCTCAAGGATCGCCGCCGAGTTCAGCATATCCAGCAGATTGTATGCCGTATAAAATCTTGTATCGAAAAACAGCATCATAAACAACATCAGAAGGATCGCTGTCAGCGCTTTGCGTTTTTCGATCTCCTTCACCACTTTTCTGACAATACTCATTTTTCCACCTCACTTTACCCTGCGCCGGTCGAGCCAGATCGCGATGATCAGAACCGCGCCTTTACATACCGACTGAAGATAGGTTGACACGCCCAGAAGATTCAGGCAGTTGGACAGTAAAATAACAAGCATAACGCCCAGCATCGTCCTGACCACGCTTCCCCGGCCTCCGGCAAGGGACGTACCTCCTACCACCACCGCAAGGATCGCGTTTGTCTCATAGTTTGCCCCCAAAAGCGGCGATGCCGTTGTGATCCGGGAAAACAACACGATCGCCCCGAAAGCGGATAACACGCCCGATAGCACAAACACAAGCGTAATGCGCCTTTTTACCGGTATGCCGCAGAGATCCGCCGCCGTGATATTGGCGCCGGTCAGACAGATCTCCCGTCCTGTCTGCGTGCGCGTAAGGAACACATGGAGCAGCGCCATTATAATGATAAACAGTAAAAAGGATGCCGGAATAAAGCCTGCTCTGCCGGAACCGACCGCTTTAAACAGATCCGTCCGCGATGCAAGATGCGACATATGCTGTGTCGCCCCGTCTGTATAGAGCAGCGCTGCGGCGCTGTATACTGCGCTGAGTCCGTATGTGATAAAAAGCGCCTTTGCCTGCGTCAGCGCGCCGCAGCTCACAACAATAAACGCGTTGAGAAGCCCCATCGCCACGCCTGCGGCCAGCCCCGCGATCAACGCGCCGCCCTGTCCCAGCACATCGATCATGGAAATGGTAAATACCGCGCTCAACGATACGATGCCTGCCACAGAGAGATCGATGAACCCCCCGATAATCGCCAGCGTCATACCAAGCGCAACGAAACTCAAAGGTCCGAACTGGTTCATCAGGTTTCCCAGATTGGCAACCGTGAGAAACTTCGGTTCTATCAGGGCAGTTACCGCCGCCAATATCATAATTGTCACTAAAACCAGATTATTTTTCACAAAATATCCGATGCGAGTCTTTGCATCCATCTGTTCTTCCCTTTCTTTTCCTATCCTATCGCCCTGTTCATAATTTCCTGTGCGGATACTTTCTCCGGATCAAATTCTCCCGTGATGCGCCCGTCCGCTATGGTCAGCACACGATTGCTCATATTCAGCACCTCCGGCAGTTCCGAAGAGATCAGGATAATGGAACTTCCCGCCTCCACCGCCTTTTTCATCAGCATATAGATCTCATATTTCGCGCCCACATCGATTCCCCTTGTGGGCTCGTCCATGATCAGGATCTTCGGTTCCGTCTCCAGCCACCTTCCGATAATGCATTTCTGCTGGTTGCCGCCCGAGAGATTCACGATAACGGATGCGGGAGACGGTGTCTTTATGAGCAGTTCGCTTATCTTCTCCTCCGCCATCTTCCTCTCTTTGTCCGGCGAAAGGAACATCCCCTTTTTCAGCTTCTTCAGATTCGCCATGGAGATATTTGACTCCACGGAAAACGGCAGCACCAATCCCTGCTGTTTGCGGTCCTCCGGCACAAATGCGATCCCGCACTTTTTCCCGTCCCGGGGACTCATTATCTTTACCGCTTCCCCTTCGATCTGTATCTCTTTTCTTTTTACCTTATCCGCACCGTAGATCGCCCGGACGATCTCCGTCCTGCCGGCGCCCACCAGCCCCACAAACCCCAGAATCTCCCCGCGGTTTAAAGTAAAGGAAATATCCTTCAGCTTATTGGTGGTCAGATGCTCTACCTTCATCAGCGGTTCCCCGGCGAAATGAGGCCGTTCCGGGTATTCGTTCTCGATCGTCCTGCCCACCATCATACCCACCATCTCCCTGCGGTCAAGCTCCCGGACAGGGCGGGTATCGATCACATGGCCGTCCCGCATGATCGTCACCACGTCGCAGTATTCAAAGATCTCATCCAGTTTATGGCTGATATACAAAATGGATATCCCCCCGCTCCTCATCTGTCTGATGATATCCCCGAGTTTCGTAAGTTCTTCCTCCGTCAGGCTGCTGGAAGGTTCATCCATGATAATAAGCTTTGACTGAAAAGAAAGCGCCTTCGCGATCTCCACCATCTGTTTTTCCGACGTGCTCAGTTCCGATACATAGCTGCCTGTATGGATGGAAGAACCGATCTGTTCCAGCAGTTCCTTTGCCTTCTGGTGGGTTCCCCGCATCCCGCCGGCTTCCCTGAATCTTCCCAGAAAAATATTTTCCCCCACTGTCATGGAAGAGATCAGACTGAACTCCTGATAAATGATGCTGAGCCCCCTGCGCAGCGATTCCATCGGTGTCGTCTTTTCAATTGTCTGCCCGTCAAATACGACCGTGCCGGCATCCTTTGTATAAACGCCGGACAGAATCTTCATAAGTGTGGACTTGCCCGCCCCGTTTTCGCCTACGATGCCGTGTACAACGCCGCGCCCCACCTGCAGCGATACATCGTCCAGCGCCTTCACGCCCGGAAATGCCTTGCTGACATGTTCCACGGACAGGATCACATCGGAAAGCTGTCTATCCATCCTGTTTACCCTCCTGTTTCAAACTCCATCGTTCCTGCTTCTGTCAAGTAAATTGTATACAACCCGGATGCGAATTGCAACGCAGATTTCTCTGCGCTGCAATTCACCGTTCCTACACTTACCGCCATGCCGCTATCAGCAGCACAAACGCCCCGCGAAGAACACTGCTCCTGCGTTCTTCCGTGTAAGACTTATTACGCTTTACCATTCGGGATACGGTAATTCTTCCACATTGTCCGAAGTCACCATGTCCAGAGGTACATAATTTTCCGCCTCAAAATCCCCGCCGTCTGCCGCGCTGCGGATCACCTCCAGCGCTTTTAAGGAAATATTCACAACATTCTGGCTGATGCATACATTCTGTGTGCCGTCCTTTACCTGATCGAAACCGCTTCTGCTGCCATCGATCGCCACAATGTAAGTTCCCTCGATCCCTGCGTTTTTCAGTGCCTCGATGCATCCCGTCGCACCGCCGTCCCAGTGACAGAAGATTCCCTGGATCTCATCGCCGTATTTTACGATCATATCCTGTGTGATGTCCATTGTCTCGTTGGAAGACCAGCTTTCCGTCGCCTGATAATCCAGCACTTCGATCTTGCTTCCTTCCAGCCCTGCGTTAAATCCGTCATGTCTGCGGATCTGCGCGTCCGTGCCTGCCGTGCCGCCGACCTCGATCACCTTTGCTCCGTCGGGGAACCGGTCGATAAATGCCTTCGCCGCGTTTTTGCCTGCCTCCGTATCATCCACGCCCACAAAAATGTCGCGGTATTCACGATATTCCTCCGGCAGGTCCGCGGAATACATTGCCACGATGATACCCGCCTCTTTTGCCTGCATTACCGCAGGGATCACGGCATTGATGTCGCTGGGGCACAGGATCATCGCATCGTAACCCTGTCCGATACAGTTTGTGATTGCCGCGGTCTCTGTCTGGGAATCATACTGTCCGTCAAACGCGGTCACTTCCATATTATAGTCGCCCTGATGTTCTTCCATGATCTTATAGCCGTAGGCATTCATTTCATTTGACATGGAATTCGGGATATATGCAACCTTTAAGGTTTTCCCCGCTTCCGCCGCAGGTTCTGCCGTATCCTCCGCTGCCGGCGCCTCTTCCGCAGGCGCTTCCTCCGCGCTCTCCTCAGACGGTGCTTCCGATGCTGTATCCCCGCCTGCAGCGCTTCCGCATGCCGCAAGCCCAAATGCCAGTGATGCCGCCAAAACAGTTGCCATTAACTTCTTTTTCATGTTCCTTCCTCCTTTAAAATCCTTTACTTTTATATTGCTGCCCGGTCTCTTTTGCAAGAGGCAGGCATAACTTCCGCCAGTTCCTCGATGGTCTCTTTTGCTATCCGCATAATGTCCCAGGAAAGGACCGCCCTGTCGATGCCTGCCGCCGCCAGTTTCTGCAAAAATTCCTTTACATAGGCGGTATCCGCGCCGCAGATCCCTTCTATCCGGTTGGCGTCAATCCCCGGCGCTATGGCGCAGCCTCTGTCTTTCAGTTCCTGCATCTGCCGGACGGCTGCCTCCATACTCCCGGTATCTCTGCCCCACAGCTCATCGATCCGTTTCTTTATGCCGCTCCCGAAAGAACGCAGTTCAAAGGGAATTCCTGCCGGCGCATCGGTCCTGATATATACCATGGGCTTAACAAAGTCCACCAGTTCCGCCAGCGCATCGATATCCTGCCCGACAAAATCCGCAATGGCAGGCGCAAAGGTATCCGCCCCGACCTTCAGCCCCCGGCTGTGGAACCGCTCGCAGAGTGCTCCCACCCGGGATATGATGATCTGCCGCTTTGTCTCCATAAGCCTGTCAATGTCCCGATCCTCATAGCGGTAGATACTCCTTCTGCGCGCCAGCGGCTTAAACCGCTCCAGCCCTCCCTCTTTTGCCATCGCCCTGACCCGCTCCGTATCCACTCCGTTTTTTCTGTAGATATCCCGGCAATCCGGACACCAGCATCCATACAGCGCACTTTCCTCTCCTGCTGCGGAAGCATACCGTATCCGATCCAGAAATACACCGTCCATACGGCAGCCCTCAGTCAGCCTGTCAAATACTTTCTCCGCATACGCCATATTCTCCCGGGATGACTGACAGACAAAGTCAAATGCGTCTCCTTTACAGGTATTGATCTCCTGCTTTTTCCGATCCGAGATGTTCCTGTTTTGCCGGACGCCTTCCCTGTCCTGAATTTCGGCGAACACAGGAAGCCACAGATATTTTTCCACCGGATACCTCTCCAGCATACGGCTGATCTCCTGATTTAATGCGATATCCGCAGCCCAGCCGAATATCACTTTTTCCACATCCAGAACCTGCATGCAGTACTCCAGCGTTTTTACCGCCTCATCCGCTTTGCAGGAAGGCCCGCTGAAACTCCCCGTGCTCAACTGCAAAATACACCGCATCCGCATCCCCCCTTCCTTCTTTTTTATTTCTGTAATCAGAGTATGTAATTTCAGATTGATTGTCAACGAAACAGCATCAGAATATGTATTATTGTAAGATATATATAATAATATTCGTTATTTTCAGCCTTATTTTTATACAAATATGACAAGTTCAGATTTTTATTTCTGAAATAACTCTCGAAATCCTTGAAATTTTCCTGAAATGTGCTATACTGAAACGCATGAAACAGTACCCGACATATCCGTCTGTATGCAAAGGAGAACAAATGCGCAGAAAATACCCCTTTTCCTTTTCGGAAATCGCCGAAGAAGCCGGCGTTTCCACGGCTACCGTGTCCCGTGTCTTAAACGGACAGAGCAACGTAAAAGCCGATCTGATCGAAAAAGTATATAACGTATTGGAAACACGGGGGCTGAATCCCAATGAATATATCGTACAGGCCCCCTCCTCCGGCAGGCTTCTCCTTTTTGTCCTGCCCTTTGAATTTAATTCCTTTTTTAACGAGATCATCAAGGGCGCAAAGGCTTCCGCCCTCCAGCACGGCTATACGATGATGATCCTGCAGGAGCAGCTCGGCAGCAACACCTTTTCCTCCTTCGAGCAGCTGATCAGCCACACAAAAATATCAGGTGTTATCTGCCTGAATCATTTAAATGCCCAGCTGATGCATACCCTCAGCAGTATCGTTCCCGTCGTACAGTGCTGTGACTATGACTTAAACAGCAAAACGGTCTCCTCCGTCAGCTTCGATGATTTTAAAATGGCCTCCACCGCCGTCAACCATCTGATCTCCCACGGCCGCAGAAAGATCGCCTTTATCTCCGGTTCCTTAAAATACCGTGACAATTATGTCCGGCAGGAAGGCTATTTAAAGACACTGCAGGCAGCCGGCATCAAACCGACGCTTCGCTGGATCGTCAACCTCCCCGAGATCAACTACAATATGGCATTTTCCTCCGCCACACAGCTCCTTTCCCAGACCTACCGCCCGGACGCCTTCCTGACGATTTCCGACCTCTACGCCTGCGCCGTCATCAATGCCGCAAGGCAGTTAAAACTACGCGTCCCCGACGACCTTATGGTGATCGGCTATGACAACGTGGACTACGCGACCATATCCTCGCCGCCGATCACAACGATCAATACGCCGAAATACCAGCTCGGCTATACCGCCGCGGAACTGCTGATCGACCGGATCCAGAACCCGGATTCCGCAGCCCAGCATATCAAACTGCAGTCGGAACTCATCATCCGGGAATCCACCACACCGAAGGGCGGCGTGTGAAACGGAAGAAAACGCCGGACTGATATAAAAGGGGCCGCCGCGCCGAAGTCTTTAAACTCCTGCACGGCAGCCCCTGCCGGTTCCGTATTTGTTATCCTGATCCGTTTTCCGATCAACACCGTTTTCCCTTATCTTCCCAAAACTCTGTATTCCGATACCTGCCGTTCTTGCCATACAGATATCCCCCTCATCTCCGTCTTACCGCACTGCTTTTCATACTGTTTCTGCGTCCCTCTCAGAAGCATATCCCTTCCTACGCCAGATCCCAGGCCTTCATCTCCTGAAAAAGCCTCCCCACCGGAAGCCCTACCACGTTGCTGTACTCACCCCGGATCGACTTGATATATGCCGCCGCCCTGCCCTGCACGGCATAGGCGCCCGCCTTGTCCATCGGCTCCCCGCTGCAGACATACTCCATAATCTCCGCCCTGTTCATACGATACATCACAACGCCGGTGCAGACATAGAACGAATACTCTTCCTGTTTTCCCTCTCTGTCCACCCAGATCATGGTAACGCCGGTATAGACCTGATGCTCTTTTCCGGAGAGCAGGCCGAGCATGCGCACCGCGTCCTCCCCGTCTTTTGGCTTGCCTAAAATTTCACCCTCGACAGCGACAACCGTGTCAGCACTGATCACAAGGCAGTCATCCCGGCTGTTTATCTGTGAATCCTCTTCACTCTTTCCATAACCGGCTGTACCGTCACCAGCGTCGCTATACATGACACCCGTGTCACCTTCTGTGATCTTCATCCAGACATCCCTTGCTTTTTCCTTCGACAACTCTATCACAACATCCTGCGGCAGCGTGCTCTTCGGATCTTCCTCCACCTCACTGGGCATCACGGTAAATTCCAGCCCGATCTGCGAAAGCAGTTCCCTTCTTCTCGGGGATGCGGACGCCAATATGATTTTCTTCATCTATTTCCTCCTCTGTTTCTGTCAGTGTTTCCATCACAACACGGCTTTCTCCGGACCTGTTTAATAGTCGATCTCTTTCAAGATCCGGTCGATGATCCCCGCGTTTTTGAGGGAAAACGCTTCAGATACTGCCGGCGTCCCGCTTTCCGTGATGCACCGCCCCATCTGCTCCACTTCCAGCCGGTAATTCTGCGGCACCGAAACCGTCCGCACTTCATCCGTCCCTTCAAAGGTCCTGATGCGGTAACTGAGTTCTCCCGGCGCATTAAAGCCAAACTCCACAGACTCTACAGACCCCAGTGTTCCATGAATCTGAAAGCGATCCAGACAGGCATTTTTTTCTGTCGCAAGAACCATCCCGCAGACAAAATTCGCCTTCGCCCCGTTATCATATTCCATCAAAACCGTTGTATAAAGATCGATCCCCTCCGGCGAAAAGGTGCTGACCGCCTGTATTTTCTCAGGTTCTTTGTTCAATATACGCAAGATCAGACTGCTGCAATACACTCCCAGATCATAGGTACAACCTCCGAGCGTCTCCCGGCGCATCCGGATATTGCCCGGTACATAATCGGAAGTGATCAGCGCCGCCTCCATATAGCGGACTTCTCCGATAACTCCTTTACCGATCTCATCACAAAGAGCCGCGATATAGGGACTGTGCTGATAGGCAAATGCCTCCATCAGATAAACCCCGTTTTCCTTCGCCGCCCGATACATCTCCTGCGCTTCCTGCATTGTCGGCGCGATCGGCTTTTCACAGAGTACATGCTTTTTTGCTCTCAGCGCCTTTAATGTCCACTCATAATGCATTGTGTTCGGCAGTGGGATATAAACCGCCTCGACTTCGTCATCCGCAAGAAGCGCTTCATAACTTCCATACGCCTTCTGAAAACCGTATTTTTCCCTGAAGCCTTCCGCTTTTTCCATACTGCGCCCGGCAATCGCGTAAAGTTCACAGTTTTCCGCCTGCTTCATCCCTTCCGCCGTATCCCTCTCAAAAATATATGCCGTACCCAGAACGCCCCATTTTACTTTTCTCATCTTCTCTGCTCTCCTTCATCTCTTCGGCTTCCTGCCGCCATCCGTGCTTTATCCCAGCAGTTCCTTCAGCATCCGGTTCACCAGGCCCGGATCTGCCTTCCCCTGCATGGCCTTCATCGTCTGCCCCACAAGGAAACCGATCGCCTTCTGCTTTCCGCCTTTATAATCCGCCACCGACTGCGGATTTTCCGCAAGCACCTTTTCCACCGCTGCCCGCAGCGTCCCCTCGTCGTTTACAGTCTTTAACCCCTGCTCCTCCACATAAGCTTCCGGATCAATATCTTCTTCAAACATCTTCTCAAAGACATCCTTCGCCACAGGTCCCGTGATCGCCCTGCTGTCCACAAGGGATATTAACGCCGCCAGATGCCGGGGAGAAAACCGGATATCCTCCGGATCTTCGTTTTTCTCCTTCAGCAGCCGCAGGGTCTCCCCCATCAGCCAGTTGGAAACCTTCTTCGGCTGTCCGCAGAGCGCCGTCGTCTCCTCAAACAGATCCGCCATGTGCTTTGTCTCCGTGATAATGCCGATATCATATTCCGGGATATCATATTCCCGTTTATACCGCTCTATCTTCTCCGTCCTGAACTCCGGCTGCCTTGCCCTGATCCCGTTCAGCATCGCATCCGTCACATGCACCGGCATCAGATCCGGGTCAGGAAAATACCGGTAATCCCGGGCGTCCTCCTTGCTCCGCATCGCATAGGAATATCCCTTGTTATCATCCCATCTTCTGGTCTCCTGCACAACTTCCTTTCCCTCTTCGAGAAGATCGATCTGCCGCTCCGTCTCATTTTCGATGGCATGCATAATCGCCCGGAAAGAATTCAGATTCTTCATCTCCGTTCTTGTTCCGAACTTTTCTGTTCCGGCTTCCCTGACCGACAGATTCACATCCGCCCGCATGGAGCCTTCCTGCAGCTTACAGTCGGAAGCCCCGAGATACTGAATCAGCATCCGCAATGTCTCCAGATAGGCGATCACTTCCTCCGCACTGCGCATATCCGGCTCGGAAACAATCTCGATCAACGGCACGCCGGAACGGTTAAAATCCACCAAAGAACAGTCCTCCCATTCATCATGGATCAGCTTTCCCGCATCCTCCTCCATATGGATCTCATGGATACCCACAAACTTTTTCCCGTTCTCTGTCTCTATCTCCACCCTGCCGTTTCTGCAGATCGGCAGATAGAGCTGGGAAATCTGGTAATTCTGCGGATTATCCGGATAAAAATAATTCTTCCGGTCAAATCTGGCGTCCCTTGTGATCTCACAGTTTGTGGCAAGCCCTACCGCGATCGCATATTCCAGCACCTGTTTATTCAGCACAGGAAGAGAGCCCGGCATGCCGGTACAGACCGGACAGGTATGGCTGTTGGGCGCCCCGCCGAAGGCAGTGGAACACCCGCAGAATATTTTTGTTTTCGTGGCAAGCTCCACATGTACTTCCAGACCTATAACGGTTTCATAATGTTTGCTCATAATACTCCTTATTCCAGTTCCGATATATTTCAACCTACAAACGCTTCGCAACAGTCTGTTTCTCAAAGGTATACGCCGCGCGGATCAGTTTCTTCTCCGCAAAGCAGTCCCCGATCAGCTGCAGCCCGATAGGCAGTCCGTTACCATCTTTCCCGCAGGGCACGGAAATTCCCGGCAGTCCCGCCAGATTTACGGAAATCGTATAAATATCCCCGAGATACATTTTCAAAGGATCAGCCAGGCTTTCTCCCAGCTTCGGCGCTGTAGACGGCGCCACCGGTCCCAGGATCAGGTCAAACTTTGAAAAAGCCTCATCAAAAGCTTTCCTGATCAGTGCCTTTGTGCGCAGCGCCTTCAGATAGTAGGCGTCATAATAACCGGAACTGAGCACAAAGCTGCCCAGCATTATCCGCCGCTTTACTTCCTCGCCAAACCCTTCCGAACGGGTTTTTTTATACATATTGTGAAGCCCCACGCAGCCCTTTGTCCGGTATCCGTATTTGATCCCGTCAAACCGCTCCAGATTGGAACTTGCCTCCGCCGTTGCGATCGTATAATAAGCGGGAATCGCATATTCTGCCATACCCAGGTCAAACTCCTCCACCACCGCGCCGGCATCTTTCAACACCTCCGCCGCCGCCAGCACAGCCGTCTCCACTTCCTTCTCCAGCCCTGCTCCGAAATAATCCCGGGGAATGCCGATCCGCATCCCTGTTACATCTTCCACTAAAGCACCTGTAAAATCCCGATCCGCATCCGGCATGGAAGTCGAATCCTTTTTGTCATAGGATGCAATGGCTTCCAGCAGATATGCCGCATCCGCCACATTCTTTGTGATCGGCCCGATCTGATCCAGAGAAGAGGCGTAAGATACCAGTCCGTACCGGGAGACCATGCCGTAAGTGGGTTTCAGTCCCACCACCCCGCAGTAGGAAGCAGGCTGTCTGATGGAGCCGCCGGTATCGGACCCCAGCGCCATAAAACACTCCTGCAGCGCCACCGCCGCCGCCGAGCCGCCGGAAGAACCGCCCGGCACATGGGCCGGATTCACCGGATTTCTTGTCACGCCATAATAAGAAGTCTCGGTTGTAGAGCCCATGGCAAACTCGTCCATATTTGCCTTTCCGACCATCACCGCCCCTGCTTTTTCCAGATGTTCCACCGCCGTTGCGGAGTACGCCGGCACAAAATTCTCCAGTATTTTAGAAGCACAGCTTGTCAGCACCCCCTTTGTACAAAGGTTGTCCTTCACCGCCACAGGCACCCCCGCCAAAGGCCCTGTCAACTCCTTCGCCTCTATCTTTCTCTGCACCTCTTTTGCCCGGTTCAGCGCACTTTCCCTATCCAATGTAATATAGCAGTGATACTCCTGTTCTTTTTCTCCGATACGCTCAAATACCGCCTCCATCGCTTCCACCGCAGTATACTCACCGGCTTTTATCTTTTCCGAAAGTTCTACCGCCGTACAGTTCAGAATACTCCTCATTATTCTTTCTCCCTGTCTGTCTCAGTTTTCATGATCCGCCCCGCTCACGCTCCGCCTGTTCGCTGACAATTTCACATCCCTCCGACCAACTGCCGCCCTTATGCTTCGCCGCCCGGCACTCTATCTCAGATCGAGGCACATAACCTCAAAATCAATATACTCCGTCCCTATTTTAAAATATGCCGGCAGCCTGCCCACATGTCGAAATCCGTATTTCTCATATAAATGGATCGCACCCGCGTTATCACTCCTCACCTCAAGCCTGATGATCTCAATCCCTGACTGACGTGCGTATTCGATCAACTTCTCAAGAAGCATACCACCGATCCCCTGATCCCACTGCGCCTTCACCACTGCCAAAGCCATGTCGGCATAATGGCTCATCCGGCGCGGCAGACCGTTTAAGCCGGCGTTTCCTACCAGCTTCCCTTCTTTCCATGCACCGTAAGTGACAGATCTCTCCGCACAATGCATCTGCTCCAGATATGCCCGCTCCTGTTCTATTGTGACGGGAAGCCCTTCCTCCCCAAAGGTAAGATTATCCGTCTCCCCGCCTGTCTTCTTCATACAGGCGATCAATTCCTCCGCATCCTCAGGCATCATTTCCCGTATCTCAATATGCTCCATATCATTCCTCCTCACCGTTTTCATCATTCCATCCGTTCCATAACACCGGTTTCCCGTAATCGTATAATCCATCCGGACATATATCCTGTCCGTCAGGTCATACGACTGTATATAAAAACACCCTGTTTTCTTATCCGACTCACTCAAACGTCTTCGGCACCACAAACATATCTTCCTTCCGCTCCGGCGCGTTCAGCAAAGTCTCCTCCCTGCCGTCCCCGTTAGTCACCACATCCTCCCGGAACACATTCCGGACAGGCAGCACATGGGACATGGGCTCCACGCCCGAAGTATCCAGTTCATTCAACTGATCGATATAGTCCAGCATCCGTCCCATATCCTTCTTCGCCGCTTCCTTCTCCTCATCCGAAAGCTCCAGCTTTGCCAGAATCCCTACATATTCGATCGTCGCATCATCTATCACATTAGCCATTGTTCCGCCCTTTCCGCTTTCTCTGTCAGCTCCGTAACCCAAAACATTTCCTTATCTGATCTTAATATGCACCTCTCTGAGCTGCTGTTCCGTCACATCACCCGGCGCACCGTTCATCAGATCCTGCGCCGAACCGCTCATCGGGAAAGCGATGACTTCCCTGATATTTTCCTCATTCCGAAGCAGCATGATCATCCGGTCCACGCCCGGCGCCATACCCGCGTGAGGCGGCGCACCGAACCGGAACGCCTGATACAGCGCACCAAACTTCTTCTCCAGTGTCTCCCTGTCATACCCCGCGATCCTGAACGCCTCTTCCATCACCTGAATATCATGGTTTCTGACCGCCCCCGAGGAAAGTTCCACCCCGTTGCATACAATGTCGTACTGATAAGCCAGCACCTCAAGCGGATTCTGTTCCTGCAGCGCCTTTAAACCGCCCTGCGGCATCGAAAAAGGATTATGGGTAAACCCGATCTGTTTTGTCTCTTCATCCAGTTCAAACATCGGAAAATCATTGACATAACAGAACCTGTAGGCGTTCTTCTCACACAGATCCAGCTTTTCTCCCAGTTCCTTCCTGATCTGCCCCGCATAATAAGCCGCTTTTTTCTCTTTATCCGCAATAAAAAAGATCGTATCTCCCGCCTCCAGAGAAGCAAGTTCTTTAAGCTGCGGCTTCTTCTCCTCCGGAATAAATTTGTCGATGGGCCCTTTGTAACTAAAGTCCTCCGCCACTTCCAGATATCCCAGCCCGCCCATGCCAAGCCCGGTTGCAAAAGACAAAAGCTTTTCATGGAACCCCTTTGACATCGGCTCTTTCACCCGGATGGCGCGGACTGTCCTGCCGATAAAAGGCTTAAAAGTGCAGGACTGGAAAAATTCCGTCAGATCGATGATCCGCAGAGGATTGCGCAGATCGGGCTTATCCGTTCCGAATTCCAGCATCGCCTGCCGGTAACTGATGACCGGATAGGGCGCCCCCGTCACCTCGTATCCCGCCGGCGCGAACTTCTCAAAGGCCGCTGTCAGCACCTCTTCCCCCGCCCGGAACACATCTTCCTGCGTGGCAAAACTCATCTCAAAGTCAAGCTGATAAAACTCTCCCGGCGACCGGTCTGCTCTGGCGTCCTCATCCCGGAAACAGGGCGCGATCTGGAAATACTTATCAAACCCTGCTGCCATCAAAAGCTGTTTGTACTGCTGGGGCGCCTGGGGCAATGCATAAAATTTCCCCTTATATTTTCTGGAAGGCACAATATAATCCCTTGCCCCTTCCGGCGAAGAGGCGGAAAGGATCGGCGTCTGGATTTCCAGAAAGCCCATTTTTGTCATCTTCTCCCGCAGGAAGCTGATAACCTGTGACCGGAAAATAATGTTATCCTTTACCTTGCTGTTTCTCAGATCCAGATACCGGTACTTCAGCCGGATATCCTCCCTTGTCTCCTTGGATGTCTGGATCTCAAAGGGCAGCTGTCTATAAACCTTTCCCAGTATGTCAATGCTGCCGGCTTCCAGCTCGATCGTTCCGGTAGGGATCTTCGGATTATAAGTCTCCTCGTCCCTTTTCCGTATCAGTCCCTCAACAGATATCGCCTGTTCTTTTACAATGCCGGAAAGCAGATCCGTATCCCGCAGCACCACCTGCAACACGCCATACATATCCCGCAGATCGATAAAGGATACGCCGCCGTGATCCCGGATATTCTCCACCCATCCGGCTGCCCGCAGCGTTCTGCCGATGCAGTCCTCACTGATCTCTTTAATGGTCAAATCTCTGTAACAATTTTTCATAATCTCCCCTTATTCCAGTTCCGCATCCGTCTACGGGATGCGGTTTTTATTATAACGCTCTAATTCTCTTTACAGCCTCCACCGCGTTCTCATAAGTACCAAACGCGGTCAATCTGAAGTATCCCTCTCCGCTTGGCCCGAATCCCGAACCCGGTGTGCCGATTACGTTTGCATTCTCCAGCAGATAATCAAAGAATTCCCAGCTTGTCATATTGTTCGTTGTCTTCATCCAGATATAGGGTGCGTTCACGCCGCCATAAACCTCATATCCGGCATCTTTCAGTTCCTTTCTGACATACGCCGCATTGTTCATATAATAAGCCACCTGTTTCGCAAGCTGCTGCTTTCCGGCTTCCGAGTAAACGGCTTCGCCCGCCTTCTGTATGATATAGGGCGCCCCGTTGTACTTTGTGCCGTGGCGGCGCGCCCAGAGCGTATGCAGTTTTGTCCCGCCGGCTTCCAGATCCTTCGGAATCACGGTAAAGCCCAGCCTTACTCCTGTAAAGCCCGCGTTCTTCGAGAACGAACGGATCTCAATCGCACAGCCTCTTGCGCCCTCGCACTCATAAATACTGTGGGGCACATCTTCCCCGGAGATATAAGCCTCGTAAGCCGCGTCATAAATAATGACAGCCCCGGCTTTATTTGCATAATCCACCCATACCTGCAGTTCCTCTTTCGTGATCGCGCTGCCGGTAGGATTATTCGGATAGCACAGATAGATCAGATCCGGCGTCTCTTCAGGCAGTTCCGGCGAAAAGCCGTTTTCCGCCGTGCAGGGCATATAGATCACATCACTCCAGGTCTCCTTCGCCGCATCATAGGTGCCTGTCCTGCCCGCCATCACATTGGTATCCACATAAACGGGATAAACCGGGTCGCAGACCGCTATTTTATTATCCTTACTGAATATCTCCTGAATATTTCCGCAGTCACACTTCGCGCCGTCGGAAATAAAGATCTCATCCGCCGCAATATCACAGCCCCTTGCCTGATAATCATTTTTTACAATGGCATTTCTCAAAAACTCATAACCCAGATCCGGCGCATAACCATGGAATGTCTCCGCGCACGCCATCTCATCCACCGCTTTGTGCAGCGCATCGACGATCGCCGGCGCCAGCGGCTGGGTCACATCCCCGATGCCCATTCTCACAAGGTCTTTCTCCGGATGCTGCTCTTTATAAGCATTTGTCTTTTTCCCGATCGTTGCAAACAGATAGCTTCCCGGCAGTTTCAGATAATCATCATTGATCTTATACATAAAATAATCCTCCTGCTTAAATAGTATACTCGCCTTCATAGACTGTGGACGCAGGTCCGGTCATATAAATCAGATTCCTCTCCCGGTCCCATTCTATCAGCAGTTCACCACCTAACAGTTTAACAGTTACGGCAGTGTCCGTCAAACCGTTTAAAACACAGGCAGCCACCGTGGCACAGCTTCCGGTCCCGCAGGCAAGGGTCTCGCCGCTTCCCCGCTCCCAGACACGCATCTCCACATGATTCCTGTCTGCCACCTTCACAAATTCCGTATTGATCCGCTTCGGAAAGCGCTCATGATTCTCAAAACAGGGGCCCAGCTTCTCAATTTCCAGACCTGACACATCATCCATAAATATGACAGCATGAGGATTTCCCATTGACACACATGTCATATGATACTCCTCACCGTTTACCATGATCGGCGTATTTACCGCACATTCCGCACCGTCAGGCATCGCCACCGGAATCTCGGCGGGCACCAGAACGGGCTTTCCCATATTGACTCTTGCGGTCAGCATTTTCCCGTCCTCCACCGCAAGTTCCAGATATTTGACCTGCCCGCCGCTGATAATGCTCAATTCCGTCTTATCCGTAAGCCCCTTATCATACACATATTTTGCCACACAGCGAATACCGTTCCCGCACATCTCGCCTCTTGTACCGTCGGCATTCCACATCTCCATCTCAAAATCCGCCTCCTCAGAGGCATTGATAAAGATCACGCCGTCCGCCCCGACGCCGAAATGCCTCTCGCTCATCCTCCTTACAAGCTCCGGCTTCCTCTCCGGATCTATCTTTTCTTCCATTCCGTTTATATAAATGTAATCATTGCCGCAACCGTGCATTTTCGTGAATTTCATACTTACCTCATTTCCATGCGGCTTTCACACCCGGCAGAACCTACAGGGCACCGCACCCATAAACTATTCCCTTCCTTTTTCACCATACCCCCGGTATCTATACAGACTTTATCATTCCCCCGGGTATACTTTACGATCTGCCGTCCTGTATACTGTATTATACATCACAATATATACCGTCTCATACCCCCTCTTTCTCTACATCATCAATATCATCTGCGCCGACTCCACAATACTTCTGCCGCTGTCCATACTGCACTTCTGCAGATATTTGTGCGCCTGTATCTCCGTCATGGACTTTTTCTCCATCAGGAGCGCCTTTGCCCGCTCGATCAGTTCCACTTCTTCCGGGCTCTTTTCCCTCGGCGTCTCCCGCCGTTTTTTGCGGTATCTCTCGCACTGCCTCAGAAGCGTATGTACCGCCTCCACCAGTTCATAGGCCTTCAGGGGCATCGGCAGAAACATGATATCCCTCATATCGCAGTCAGACAGATGCTGTCTTGTGGCAAGCAGCAGCATAGATACCCCCTCAGGCAGGCACTCCTTCAATTCCAGATACATCATATCCGCCAGTCTGTAACCGCTTATGACAATCCCGCCGTTTAAGTCCTCCAGGGCACTGATCGCCTGCGCTCCGGTGGTACAGACCGCATGTACCGTAAATCCGCTTCTGACAAGAACGTTTTTGATCCCTCTGGCATCTTCCACGCGTGGAAAAACCACCACAATACCGGTCATGCGCCCACCCCCTTTCCGGTGCCGAAAGCTTTTGCCCGTGGCAGCCCGTCTTACCGTATTGTTCCGAAAACACGACAACAGATTTTCCCGTCTGCCGGATAAAAATATCCGCGGACAGTATTCATCCTCTCTGCGGAAAATACCTCAGCAGTTCAGCAGATAGCGCCTGATCTCCCATTCCGAGACATCGGAGATATATTCCTTCCACTCTTCCCTCTTTGCTCTGACATAGTTGCCTGTCACATGATCCCCCAGCGTCTGCGTCACAAGAGGATCTTTTTCCAGTTCATTTAGCGCATCCAGCAGTGTTGCCGGGATAGACTCTATCCCCTCCCGCTGCACATCCTCCCGGGACATTTCCTGTATATTTTTATCTACGCTCTCCGGCGGCATGATATGATTCCTGATGCCGCCCAGCCCGGCGCGCAGGCATACCGCCAGCGCCAGATACGGATTTGCACAGGGGTCCGGATTGCGCAGTTCGATCCGCGCATGTCTGCTGTCCGTTGCGGGCACCCGGATCAACGGGCTCCTGTTGCCGATACTCCAGGCAATATGCACCGGCGCATCATACCCCGGCACCAGCCGTTTATAAGAATTGACGAGCGGATTTGTGATGGCGGTCATCCCCTTTAAATGCTTCATAATGCCGCCGATAAAATAATACGCCTCTTTACTCAATCCGTTTCTGTCGGAAGCATCCCCGAATATATTTTCTCCGTTCCGGTTCAATGACATGTTGATATGCATGCCCGAACCCGTCACGCCGAATTTCGGTTTCGGCATAAACGTCGCATGCAGGCCGTGCCGTTTGGCAATGGTCTTCACCGTCAGTTTGAATGTCATGATATTGTCCGCCACCTGAAGCGCCTCGCCGTACCGGAAATCTATTTCATGCTGTGCCGGCGCTTTCCCGTGATGGGAGGACTCCACCGTAAAGCCCATCTCTTCCAATGTCAGGATCATATCCCTTCTGGCATTCTCCCCGAAGTCCACGGTACCCATGTCAAAATAACCCGCCTGTTCCCTCGTATGGGTGGTCGGCGCACCATTCTCGTCCATATCGAACAGGAAAAACTCGCACTCCGGACCCACATCAAAGCTGTAGCCCATATCCGCCGCTTCCTGAATCGCCCTTTTCAAAATATACCGCGGATCTCCCTCAAAAGGCGTTCCGTTCGGTCTGTAAATATCACAGATCAGCCTCGCCACCCTGCCCTGCTGGGGACGCCACGGAAAGATCGTCATGGTATTCAGATCCGGATACAGATACATATCCGACTCCACCCTGCCGGTAAATCCCTCAATGGAAGAACCGTCAAACATACACTCATTATTCAATGCCCTTTCAAGCTGGCTCGACGTCACCGCCACATTTTTCAGATTGCCGAATATATCCGTAAACTGCAGCCGGATAAATTCCACATCCTCTTCTGCCACAAGATTCATGATATCCTGTTTTGTCAAATTCTTCATCCCCTTCTCCTATTCTCGATCTTATTTGAGGCAGGAGGCGCTGTCATCCGCTTTGCAGACCGTACCGCCGCAAACAGTCTCACCTGCCTGCCGGTTCGACTCTTCCTGCCAGCCCAGTTATATCTAAAAAGGGCGCTCTTACCCCTTAGTATAAGAACGCCTTTGTCTTTTCAAATCATACCCGACCTGCCGTTATTTGTCAATCCCGGATTTGTCCCGGCTTCCGCAGCGACCCGTTTTTTGTGACGGTTCAGCCTCCGCTGCTGCCGTTTTTCTGTCATAATTTCGTCCCGACCCTAATATGATAATACAAAGCAATCATTATAACCCCGGGAGAGCCTATGAGTTCCAAAACAAAAATTGTCGTACTACACCTGAAAGAATTAATTTATACAGGAATCTTCGTTGTGCTGGGTATCCTTTTCATCATACTGCTTTTCATCATGTTCCGCTCCGATAAGGAAACCCCGGAAGAGACGCCGAAAGCGCCTGAGACAGAAACAGGAACCGAGGACGGCACACAGACTCCCATCTACCAGCCCGGTGCCTACAGAAGCGCCATCTATCTGGAAGATGAGACCGTGGAGATCAACCTCACCGTAGACGAAACGCAGATCGTCTCTTTAACCATGACGCCCGTCAGCGACAAGATCTCCACCCTGTATCCTTTACTGGAACCTTCTTTCAGCACCATTTCCGAGCAGATCTGTGAAAATCAGTCTCTGGAAAACATCACCTATGCCGAAGAAGCCACCTATACTTCCGAACTGCTTCTGGAAGTCATCGGGGATACTCTGACAAAAGTGCAGGTACCCTGACAGGATACCTGCACATCAAAGCCCGACTTCTTCCCATAGTTTCCGCGGTGTCACGGCAGAATGATTACCTGCCGCGGCGCCTCAACATCTCTATGGTTTCAGCGCCTCCGCCTCTTTTATCCAGACCGCCGCAGACGCATCCGACGGCATCCGCAGATCCCCTCTGGGCGAAACCGCGACACTGCCGACCTTCGGACCGTCCGGCAGGCAGGAACGCTTAAACTGCTGGGAAAAGAATCTTTTATAGAAGATTTTCAGCCATTTCAAAATCTCTTCATAGGCATACACGCCGCCAAAGGTCTCCCGCGCCAGCCTGTAGACCTTTGATGGAGGGAAATGAAGCCTGAGCACATAATATAAAAAGAAATCATGCAGTTCATAAGGCCCCACAAGCTTCTCTGTCTTCTGGGAGATCACACCGTCCACCGGCGGCAGAAGTTCCGGCGATACCGGCGTATCCAGCACATCCCGCAGCACATCCGCCAGTTCCTGATTGCCGCAGGTATCCGCGAAATACTGTACCAGATGGCGCACCAGCGTCTTGGGCACACCGGTATTGACGCCGTACATCGACATATGATCGCCGTTATAGGTTGCCCAGCCGAGCGCCAGTTCCGACATATCCCCCGTGCCGATCACAAGGCCGCCGCTCTGG
This sequence comes from Lachnospiraceae bacterium, assembly GCA_910573755.1. Taxonomy (GTDB): domain Bacteria; phylum Bacillota; class Clostridia; order Lachnospirales; family Lachnospiraceae; genus 1XD8-76. The sequence continues at coordinate 64,956 of CAJTBO010000012.1, forward strand.
TTCGCAATGTCCATCAGCACCTGCGTCCGTTCCCTTGCCTGCCCGTTCTCATAAGTCACATCATGATTATCCATATCCTGTCCGATATCCTCAAAATGCTGCATCACCGAACGTTTGATATCCACCTCTTTCAGCACTGCCCCCAACGTCTTTGCAAGCTTGCAGGCATTCTGATAAGTCCTGTCCGTAGTGCCGAAACAGGGCATTGTTACCGCAATCATATCGCTTCTGTCTTTTTGAAGAAGATCAAAACACCTCGCCGTCACAAGCAGCGCCAGCGTGGAATCCAGCCCGCCGGAAACCCCGATCACCGCCGTTTTGGCACTGGTATGCTCAAAACGCTTTTTCAGCCCGTAGCTTTGCAGTTTCAATATATCGTCGCACCGCTTATCCCGGGTCGCCGCTTCCGCGGGCACAAAAGGCGCCCTGGCAAATTTTCTGGTCAGCTTTGTCTCTTCCTGTTTCAAAGAAAACGGTATGATCGTGTACCCGCCATCGTCCCTTGTCAGAAAAGTATTCAGCCTGCGCCTTTCCTCTGCCAGCCTGAAAATATCCAGTTCCCCGTATACAGTCTCATTCGAAAAACGCTCCGCTTCCGCCAAAATACTGCCGTTTTCCGCGATCATATTATGCCCTGAGAACACAAGATCCTGAGTGGACTCTCCCTCCCCCGCACTGGCATACACATAACCGCAGACCAGCCTTGCGCTGCCGGACCCGATCAGCATTTTGCGGTATTCATCCTTTGTCACCGTCTCATTGGACGCGGATAGATTGACCAGTACGGTCGCTCCCGCCAGCGCATGGGAAGTACCCGGTGTTTCCACCGCCCACATATCCTCACAGATCTCACATCCTACCAGTAAGGAAGGCATCTCTTCACAGGCAAAGAGCAGCTTTGATCCGAACGGAATCTTCTCTTTGTCTATCAGAATATCCGCCGCCTCCCCGTTCCCGGGCGTAAAATGCCTTGCCTCATAAAATTCCCCGTAATTCGGAATATAAGTCTTCGGAACCATCCCCAGTATTTTCCCGTCCCTGAGAACCGCCGCCGCGTTATATAATTTCTGATGCCGCACCACGGGCAGCCCCACAAATACTAGTGCATCCTGCCCCTTTGTGCACTCCGTGATCCTTTTCAGTGCAGCCAGCGCCTCCTGTAATAAAAGTTCCTGCAAAAACAGATCCTGACAGGTATAGCCCGTGATACATAGTTCCGGAAAAACAATGATCTTTGCTCTCCGCTCATAAGCCTCTCTCAGCTTTACGCAGATCTGCCCCGCATTATAAACCGGATCTGCCACCTTTAAATCCGGCGTCACTGCCGCCGCTTTTATAAAACCGTGCCGCATAAAATTTCCCCCTGACTTGTCGTTCTATGGAAACTGCCCATATGTTCTGTATTCCGGCTCCACGGATGTCCTTCCGGTACAGCTTACCGCCTTACCCGAAAACAGTTTCAGGCTGCTTCCCGCCTGCAAACTGTTTTGTATCCCCGTCCGGGTATCTTCTTCCGTCTCCCCGCCTGCAAACTGTTTCGTGTCCCTGACCGGGCATCTGCCGCTTACTCGGCCTGCTTCAACAGTTCCTTCATATCTTCCACTGTAAATTCATACGAATGATCACAGAAATGGCACTTCACCTCAATGGTTTTCCCCTCCGCGATGATATCCGTCAGTTCCTTTTTCCCGATACTGACAAGCGCCTTTTCCACCCGCTCCTTACTGCAGTTGCAGTAAAACTGCACCGGCAGTCTGTCCGTCCATTCAATATCCATGCCTTCCAGCACCGTTTCCAGAATACCTTCCGGTGTCAGCCCCTCTTCCAGCATGGTCGTCACCGGCTTGATCCGCTGCAGGTTCCGCTCCAGTTTCTCAATCACCGCATCCTCCGCAAAAGGCATAAGCTGGATGATAAAACCGCCCGCCTGTTTCACCGTATTATTTTTCTCCATCAATACGCCGAGCCCCACAGAAGAAGGCGTCTGCTCCGAAACCGCAAAGTAATAAGTCAGATCCTCCGCGATCTCTCCCGTCTGTAATGCAGTCTGCCCCACATAAGGCTCTTTCATACCCAGATCTTTGATCACACTGAGCACGCCGCCCACCGGCGCCGCCGGTTCGTTTTCACCCGCCGGCGCCTCTCTACTCTTCTCTGCCGCTTCCGGCTCTTTGCCTGATGCTCCTGGCGCATCTTCCTCCGCCCGCTGTCCTCCATCCGGAATACCTGCACCTTCTTCCGGCACGTTTTCCCCGGCACTCCGGTAGTATTCCCTGCCCATCAGCGCGCCGCCCACATCCAACTTTCCCTTTTCGTTGGCTGGCAGGATCACCTGCGGCACCAGCGCATACCCTTTGACATTCCCTTTGGCATCCGCCGTTACCGTCAATCCCTTTCCCGGGCCTTCCCCCCGGATCTGCAGGGTCAGAATATCCTCCTCCCCCTTCATCATGCTTCCCATCATCGCCCCGGCTGTCAGAAGACGCCCCAGAGCCGCCGTCATCACCGGACTGGTATTGTGCGCCAAACGCGCCCTCTCTGCCGTTTCTTTTGTTGTTGCCGCAAATACTCTGAGCTGGGCGTTCGCCGCAGTTCCTCTTACCATATAATCATTCATACTGTTCCTCTGCTTCCCTAACCTAACTCCTTAAGCCCGCCTGCTGAAAGAGTCATATCTATATCAAATTGTGTATTTTCCGCCGCAACGATCTTAATTCTGTTGTTGCCCTTTTTCACATCCAAAGTGCTCTGAACCGTCTCTTCCATTTCGGAATCACATTCCACTATGACCGAAACTTCTTTTTCGGGATCTATCAGTACAAGCTTCATTTTGCCGGAAAAAACACTCAACTGATACGTAATATCTACAGTCATATCCTCTTCGGCATCTAAAACCCATATCGTATCCATCCCTTCCATTTTTCCGACACTTGCCGTAAAATGCAGATCAGACTGCACCTGCTCATAGTTCGAGAGGTTATATGTGTTCGTATCGCCAGCAATCTTTGCATTATCATCATAAACCGCAAGCATCGGATTAAATCCGCATCCGGCGGCAACGCATACCATCACCAACACCGCACCGAGTAATTTGCCTGCCTTCATAATGCTTCCCTCCTTTTCTTCGCCTCCTGCGCGATCACATAGATCCGCTCACTCTCCGCTCCCGCATCTCCCCGGGTATCCGCATCCAGCGCTTTCACAAACACAAGTCCTGCCTCTTCCAGAAAACTTTTCATCTGGTTCAGCGTATATCCCCTCTGGTAATGCGTCTCCGTAAATCTCCGGAAACTGTTTCCGCCTTTTTCCCTGACAAAAACTGTCAGATCATACTCGTTGACCTGACTTTCCGCATCGTAATAATTTTCCCAGATAAAACTGCAATCGTCCCGGTTTTCCGCGATCGTCGCATCCCCGATCACCTGTTCATACTTATACACCGTATTAAAATCAAACACAAAAATTCCGCCGGGATAAAGATAATTATTCACCAGCGAAAAAACATCCACCATATCTCCCTCTTCCAGAATATAATTCAGACTGTCGCAGACACTGCAGACGGCTCCCACCGTTCCGTACAGTTCAAACTCCCGCATATCCTGCCGGAGATACAAAATATCACTGCCGCTTTTCTCCCGTTTTTCCAACGCGATCTGCAGCATCTCTTCGGAGTTGTCAATGCCGATCATATCAAAACCGGCGCGATATAAAAGTTCCGTCAGTGTCCCTGTACCGCACCCCAGATCCAGCACGGTATTACGTTCGATGGCGAGATTTTTTGCCTGTTCCGCTTTCTCTGCATCCTCCATCGCATCCTGCTGCTTACACACTCTACCCTCTTCCGCAGCAGGCTCATTTCCCACATCGTATTCTCTTAGTGTGGCGATCAAAAATTCCGCCCACTCTCCATAGGGCACATCGTCCATCAGTTCATCATAAACTTCCGCGAAGCCGGTATAGCTGTCACTCACTGTATTTTCTCCCATATAATCGTTGCCCTGCAATACTTCGGCAATCTGTTTTTAATCCCCACAGCTTTACGTATTTCATTTACAGGGGCCTTCCGCGTTTTCTTAATAAATCCATTCAAAAAACAAATTCCATGGTATTGTATAAATAATAACCGAAAAATGCGCCCTGAACTGACTCCAGAATATTCACCATATCCTATTTCCTGCCTGTTATGCACCAGATTGGCCGCAAAGCATTGAAACACACTTTCTATCACATCATGAAAACACTGCTCCCAACGCACCAAACACCCCCATACTGGCAATACCCATAATAATACCTGCAAGCAGTACCCCCAACATCACCGCCATAACGCTGGACTTAAAATCCATATCCAGAATACTTGCCGCCAGTGTACCTGTCCAGGCACCCGTACCCGGCAGAGGAATCCCCACAAATAAAAGCAGTGCGATAAACAACCCTTTTCCTGCTTTTTCCTGCAGTTTCTGACCGCCCTTTTTACCCTTTTCCAGACACCAACTGAAAAACTTACCGATGAGAGGCTTATCCGCTCCCCATTCCAGCACCTTTCTGGCAAACAGATAGATAAACGGCACCGGCACCATATTTCCGACAACCGCCACGACATAAGATGGCAAAATCGGCAGCCCCAGCCCCTGAGATACCGGAATAGCACCTCTTAACTCAATCAGAGGCACCATCGAGATAATAAACACCCATGCATACTTTTTAAACATATAACTTTATCCTTTCCCGAAATCCATTTTTATATAACAAAAAAGCAAACCATTCCTGATCCGTTTACTTTTTTATCTTTTTAAATTTATGCCGGACTTTTCACACATATCAATTCTGCCGGAATATAATTCATCTTTTTTACTTTTCCCTGACAGAATCTATCTTATTTTGCTTTACTTATTCCCGGCTGAATCTATCTTATTTTGCTTTACTTATTCCCGGCTGAATCTATCTTATTTCACTCCGCTCATTTCCTGCCTGCCAGATACTCTCCCAGCACCGAAAGCAGCCTGTCCATCTCCTCATCCGTCCCTATCGTGATCCGCAGGTAGTTATCGATTCTGGGCTTTGCAAAATACCGGACATAAATCCCGTTCTCCTTCAGCATCTCAAATATCTCTTTTGCTGATGCCTTTTCATGGGCGGCAAACACAAAGTTTGTCCTGCTGTCCATAAAAGAAAATCCAAGTTCCCTCAGACGACTCTTTACCCGCTCTCTTGTTTTTATGATCTTACCACAAATCTCCCGAAAATAAACATCATCTTCAAGCGCCGCCGCACCCGCCGCAAGCGCCGGACGGTTCATCGGATAAGAATTAAACGAAAACCTGCAGTCTGCCAGATAGCCGATCAGCTTTTCATTTCCGAACGCATAACCGATCCGCATTCCTGCCATCGCCCGGGACTTTGAAAAAGTCTGCACCACCATCAGATTATCATATTTTTCAAGCAGCCCCATCGCACTCTCCGCGCCAAAGTCCACATAAGCTTCGTCCACAATGACTACCACATCTCTGTTTGCGGCAATGATCTTCTCTATTTCCTTAAGCGGCAAAAATACCCCTGTCGGTGCATTGGGATTTGCTATCACGATCCCGCCGCACGCTCTCCCGGTATAGTCCTCTGCCCGGATCCGAAAGTCTTCATCCAGCGGAACCTTCTCAAACGGAATCCGAAACAGATCCGCCCATACATCATAAAAAGAATAAGTAATATCCGGAAACAGAATCGGTTTCCCGGTATTAAAAAAAGTCAGAAATGCCATCGCCAGCACATCATCAGACCCAACACCCACAAAAATCTGTTTCTCCGAAAGACCGTAATACTCCGCAAGCGCCTTCACCAGCACACCGGATTCCGGGTCCGGATAAAGCCGAAACACTTCATGATCCGTCTGATCAAGCGCCCTTTTCACTCCCGGTGCAGGCGGATAAGGACACTCATTTGTATTCAGCTTAATAATATCCGTCCTCTTCGGCTGCTCCCCCGGCACATAAGGCACTACTTTCCTCACACCATCTTCCCAGCTCATTTTTTTCTCCTATTCCAGTACCGCGTATTTCTTCACGGTACATCTTCCCTGCACCTTCGCATACAGCTGCCGTTTCACGGCATCTGCATCCGAAGCTATGCACCGTTCAGCAATCCGCTGTTTTCCAGTACCGCGTATTTCTTCACGGTACATCTGCCCTGCATCCTTCCAGTCCTTCTTCCGCCAGTTCTCCGCCGCACTTTCCATCCAGAATGCTCTCTGTCTCATGCCGCGCATTATAAAACCACATTGCCGCCTCCGGCAGATCTCCCTGCTGCCTGTAAAAACACCCAAGTTCATAACAGATCTCCGCCGGAATCTCCTCATCGGATGCCGCCGCCCGCATCGCATACTTATAAAACTCCGCCACATCCCCGGATAACCTGCAGGCGCGCACTACCACACAGAACGCCTCCATCTGTTCCTGCGGCGTCCTTCCCTCTTCCTCAATGACCGCCTTAAAATATGCTTTCGCCCTGCAGACCTCTTCTTCCGAGCCGGAAATAAAAAGTTCCCTGGCATAAAGCCCGCAAAGCTTTTTATCCAGATACTCCCCGTTTTTCACCATCTTTTCAAAAGCAGCGATATCCCGCCCCGTATGGAGCGCCTCCGGCAGATGGGTGATCACGACATCACTGTCATAAATTACCGGTTCCAGCCGCACCGCCTCATGGATCGGATACTCCCAGACAAACTCCCGCAGCCTTTTATAAAGCTTCGGCCTGTATTCCTCATCAAAATTATAGATCGTGGAAAACTGAAGCTGATTGCCATACTTCATCTGCACGATCTCTATCTCCGGCAGGAGTACCTGTTTTAAATCCAGAAAACGCTGCCTGTTCTCCGCATCGATCACCTCATCCGCGTCCGCGGTATAAATATACTCCTTCGTACATTTTGAGAACGCAAAATTACGGGCAGCCGAAAAGTCCCCCGTCCATGTAAAATCATATAAATTTTCTGTATACTCCGCAGCAATTTTCTTTGTCCCGTCCGTGGAGCCGGTGTCCACTATCACAATCTCGTCCACCAGATCCACAACTGTATCAAGACATCTTCTTAAAATCCGCTCCTCGTTCTTTACGATCATGCAGAGGCTGACAGTTATCATTTAATCATCCTCGTCATCGTCCACAACCGCTGCTACCGTCCCGGTTACGGAAGCCACCACTGAAATCACAACTGCAATGATCACAACCACCAGTCCGCCTGCCAGTAATAAAAATCCTTCACTCATTTCATCTCACCTTTCCTTCCATATACTATTTATACTATATCTGACCCGCAGCCCCGATCCGTTCATAAACTTTGCTGTCCTTCCCCTGTTAATTCTTCTCCTGCCGGTATCTGCTGCAGACAGCTATATCATCACTTTCTGGGGACGGCGTTTTTCCTTATCCAAACATTTCATCCATCACGCCAACCTCGATCAGATCCGATAAAAAATCCGCCCGATGCGCCCATGTATGGGCACTCCTTGCCATTTCATATCCTTTATCGATCATACGCTGCATCTTTTCTTCATCAGCCAGAAGCGCCTTTATCCGCTCCGGCATCTGCTCTATATTCTCCAGATTATATAAAATACAGTTTCCTCCGTCCTTCAGGATCTCCCGAAGGTAAATACTGTCATCGCTGAGAAGCAGTGCGCCGTTTAACAGCGTATTAAATACCCTGTCATGAGCCCCGTCCTTAAACCAGGGCATCACATTCAAAGAAATCTTTGCCTCTGAAATCTTTTTAAGACAGGTTTCGGAATTTACACCCTGCCCGTCAATAATATTCTCCGGATGGGCACAGTCCAGCTCATCCCACCCGTCTCCGTACACTTCCACCTTCAAGCCTGCATCCACCAGCACCTGTACGGCTTTTCCCCGGACATAGGAACGGACATACAGATCCAGAAAGATCAGATTCCCCATCGTCTCTTTCAGTTCTTTTTTCGTCACCTCCGGAATCTCACTGCGGATATGCCTCTCCGCCACATCCTCCAGCGCCCGCTCGGGATGCGTGATCAGTTCCTCCAGAATTCCCCGGTAAAAAACCTCGTACTCATCCCCCAGCCTCTTGATATATTTATCAAATTTATGCGGAGAGGAATAATTCCCGGTAAATACAATATCCGTTTTCCGTTGCGATACCGGAAGATACCCTTCCGGATGATATTCCGTCCCCGCCAGCGGCAAAAACGGAATCCGCAGTTTTTCCGGAAAATATTTCTGCATATAGGCATCATGTTTTCTGTCAATACTGATATGCACATACCGCTTTGGAGCCGCATCCAGAAAACGATGATAATAAAACGGATGATCCACTACAATATTATAGCAGGTGCAGTCGATCGCATCCCAGAACCAGGAACCGTCCTGCTCATCCTGAAAAACATCCCCCGGCGTGATCCCGTGAAAATTAAAACAGACAAGCGCCGTATTACCTTTCTCCACAAAACGCATCAGTCCTGTCAGGCTCTCACCGGTCTTCGACAGATTAAAGGTATATACTTCATGCCCCAGCCTCTCGAATTCATCCCGCATCCGATAGGTAAAATACTGCTGGGTCTCAATCTCCCCGTCAAACATGACGATCTTTTTCATAAAAATGCCTCATGCTCTTTATTTTCTGTAAACTTCTTCCTGTTTACTTCTCCTATTATACCAAACAGCATCCCCCGAAACAAGAGCAAAATCTTCTTGAGTTTATCCTCTGTATATACCATAGTAAAAATGCAAATAGGGAAAACAACCGCCCCGCAAAGCGGGCCGGCCGCACGGTTGTTCCCTGTTCATTATCTTTGCATATCAGATAAACAAGTTCAAAAAGGTGTAAAATCTTTACTGTCCAATAGATTTTACACCTTTCTCATATTTTTCTTATTCTTATATTTTATAAAACTCTGTCAGTAAAGTCCGTTCACTTCGGAAAATGCAGCACCACCTTAAACAGATCGCCGTCCACCACGATCTCCAGTTTCCCGCGCATCAGTTCCATCAGGCTTCCCGCGATGGAAAGGCCCAGGCCGCTGCCCTCGGTATGACGGGAAGCGTCGCCTCTCACAAATCGCTCCATCAACTCATCCCCGGAAATATTCAGCTCATACCGGGAGATATTTTTAAAGGAAATCACCGCCTCTTTTTCTCTGTCGTCCAGATCGATATACACCCTTGTATCCGGCTGCGCGTACTTGCAGATATTCTGAACCAGGTTCTCCACCACCCGCCACAGGTGTCTTCCGTCGGCATTCACAAATACTTCCGCCTCCGGCTTATGCATCACCACATGAAGCCCAGCCGCTGTGATCTTTTCCTCAAACTCCCCCACGGTCTGTGTCAGAAATACCCCCAGTTCCAGCTTTTCAAGCTGTACCGGTATGCTGCCCGTGGAAGCCTTGGACGCCTCAATCAGATCCTCCGTCAGCTTTTTCAGTCTCGCGCTCTGGCGCGACAGCACCTCCAGATATTCTTTTGCCCTCTCATTGTCGATCTCTTCCTTCTGCAGCAGATCCACATAGCTGATAATAGATGTCAGCGGTGTTTTGATATCATGGGACACATTTGTGATCAGCTCCGTCCGGAAATGTTCGCTCTGCATACGTTTCTCCACTGCCAGGGAGATGCCGTCATGGATAGAATTAAGCGCGTCCCCATGCTTTTTAAACTCCCAGAACATTTTTTCCGTATTCATCTTTTCCTGCAGATCTCCGTCCGCCAGTTTCCTCGCGCCCTCTTTCAGCTCATTTGCCTGCACGATGCCAAGCATGATCAGCACCAGCGTTGCAGCCCTGTACAAAAGCCATATCACCACTTCCGCCCCCGGCGCATAAGCCGTCACCAAAATCCCAAACCATTCCAGAAAACTGATGCCTCCCAGAATAACGATCGCTTTCCACAAAAGAGACAGATTCTCCTGGAAAAACCGCACCGCCTTTTTCACAAACCTGCCGACCTTTCGACAGATCCATGCAAGACACTTATAGGTCAGCATACTGCGCCACCATTTGCCCAGCTTAAAGCGTATTACAAAATCAACCAGCCAGATATAGCTTATCAGGTAGCATCCGGCGCTGCAGGCAATCATCAGTGCAAGATTCCAGGGACTCAGACCATAATAGCTGCCTCCCAAAGCTATCGCTGCCAGGACACAGCCAATCAGGCATATCAGGGCCGTCTCCACATCCAACGGTATCCTCTGCCAGAATCCCGGTTTTACCGCATCCACCCAGCATGGCTCGTTTTCCGCAGACTCCTCTTCGTCCTCTGTTTCATTCCATGCAAAGTCCTCTCCGCCTATTGCCGCATCGTCCGTCCTGTTTTCTTCAGCCGCATCGTCCTGCGCCCGCAATACCGCATTTTTCCTCGCCGCTCTGCCTCTTTGAATGCCTGCGCCGGCCATAGCATAGCTTCCCTTATGTCCTGCCATGATCAACACAAAAACGGTAGATACCACCCATAAAATCAACGAGACAGCCAGCGCCGCGATGGCGCCATAGCGCCATGCAAAGGCATAATTCATCACAAACGTAATCTGCTCAAATAAATCACCTTCCAGGAAATTATTCCTGATGCCCGTTCTCAAAAGCGGCTCACGCACCCGGGATACCACCCAGTAGCGTTCTGTCCCCTTTTCCTTCGCTTCTGCAATCTCTTCCGTATTCTCAGTGGCTCTGACTCTCAAAACCTCACTTCCGTCATTGTAGGAATAGAAACGCTCCGCAATGGGTTTTCCGCGAAACTCTCCTGTCTCCGTATTTCCATCCTCCACAAAACGGATATCCGTATGGTCAAGTTCCACTCCGTCCAGTGTAATTGTGTTCCAGGTTTCCCAGGATTTTCCCGCAAAATCGTCAAACGCGTTAAATGTAAGATAATAATCCTTCACCACACAGTCTTCCCGGTTCAGATTATAATAAGTGCCCTGTCCTGAGTCAAATTTAAACCGCATCTTCTCATCGCTGTTTCCGACAAACAGTTCCACTTCATCCACCCGGTAATATTCCTCTTCCGTCTCGTAATAGAATATACCATCGGACACGTTATAGTAATAACCGATGATCGGTATTTCCTCCTCTGTCGCGTAGCTCTCATATTCCTCCGCATACACCTCATTATATATGTCGGCATACCCGAACAGGCGACAATCCCAGCTATAGTGAGTCCCGCTGCCGATTTCAAACTCCGTGACTCTGACTTCCCCTTTCTCTATCGCATCCACCTCAGGCATTGTCTCAAAATTATAGTATTCATAACTCGCAGGATCAGATAACTTTTTTATCTCGCGGATATCCGTGATCCCATCCGCTCCCGGATCCTCATCTTTTATGATACCATAACGGAAATTTGTCTTATTCAGTTCCTCCTGCATCAGGGGCGACTCCCTGTTCGCCATCGCCATCACCGCATATATTTCGCTGTATCTATCGTAATGCCTCTCCAGACATTCCTCTTTTGTATCATTGTATGCCCCAAGTTTTCCGATCAGGATGACTGCCACCCCGCTGAAAAACACTGCCGCCGCCGTCAGAAAAGACAGGACCGTCAAAGCGGCCTTCAATCCTCTATTGCTCTTCCATTTATTTTTATTCATGTCATACTCCTTATCGCCTGCCGCGCAATTTATTTTTCCCATGTCGCCGTATCTTCATTACCCGCACAGCCGGACATCTGCACCTGCAAAACTTCACTGCACGCACTGCCGGCATCCGCGCCTGCAAACTTTACTGCGTACCGTCAGCGTCTGCGCCTGCAAACTTCACTGCGTACTGTCAGCATCTGCACCTGCAAACTCTACTGCACACACTGCCGGACATCTGCGCCTGCAAAACTCCACTACATGCTGTCTGTCAGGCAGAAAATACTTTCCTCTTCCAAATACAATCCTCCCTGCCCGCCGCTGCGTTCTAGCGCCGCTCTCCGGGCGCCTCCAGCTTATAGCCGTGCCCCCAGACCACCTTCAGATAGCGCGGTTCCGCCGGATTGATTTCCAGTTTCTCCCTGAGGTGCCTGATATGTACCGCCACCGTATTTTCCGTGCCGTAGGGATTATCCTTCCATACTTCGCTGTATATTTTCGCCGGTGAAAAAACCTCTCCCGGATGCTGCATAAATAACTTTAAAATATCAAATTCAGTTGGTGTCAGAGGCACTTTCTCTCCATCCAGCATAACCTCTTTTGCCTTATCGTCCAGTTCAATCCCGCCAATCGAAAGATTTTCCGGCTTCGGCAGGCTGCCGCCCAACATCATATACCTGCGGAGCTGGGATTTCACTCTGGCGAGCAGTTCCACCGGCTGAAAAGGCTTTGTCACATAATCGTCCGCACCCACGGTAAGCCCCAGCACTTTATCCGCATCCTCGCCCTTTGCCGTCAGCATAATGATCGGCACATTGGATATTTCACGGATCTTCGCCATCGCCGTGATCCCGTCCATCTCCGGCATCATAATATCCAGAAGGACAAGGTGCACCTCCTCCTTCTCCACAGCCGCCACCGCCTTTTTGCCGTTTTCCGCCGTCAAAACCGTGTATCCCTCACCGCCCAGATAAATCTGCAGCGCCGAAACGATATCCTTCTCATCATCACATACCAGTATGTTTGCCATGCTCAAATCCCCTTATCTTTCCTGTCATTTCCCCTGCCCGCAGCGCCCTTTTCGCACAAAAAAGGTTCCGCTGCAATGTGTATATCAATGCTTGGTACCATTCATTGTATATACACATTGTAGCGGAACTTTTATGAATAATAAACGGGGGAAATTATTAAAAATTGTTTAAGATGATATTTCCCTGATTTTCGTGCGTTTTATTTTTCGCTTTATTTTTACAGTTTCCGGCTATACAACTGCCTCCACTATTATCTTATCCCCCATCCTGACTTCTTTTACTCCTGTTTCTTTCTTCTTATTAAAATTAAAGCTGAGCATATATCCTTCCCCGATACGATAATAGTCAAGATAATCCAATAGCTGCTCTTCTCCACGTTCATTGTACTCATTGCCATGCCATATTTTAAGTTCTACAATAAACTGTTCCCCCCTGTAGTCCACGATCACATCCGTCCGCCTCGCATCTCTTGTCTGTGCTTCCAGATAATAGTTTCCCACACCATTTATAATAGGTTTCAGATAAAGCAGAAAGAACTTTCTTCCGTATGCCTCAATAAATTTCTCATCATTTTTGCCGTAAATATCCGTAAAATGCACTACAAATTTCTCAAGGACCAGCCTCATATCTAAATGTCCGTTTCGGATAAATTGATTTTTATCACGCTGTCCGTATTGAAACGCTTCACTTCTGATAGATTCCTCTGAAATAAATAAATTCAACAGATACATCTCAAAAATACGGTTTGCTATTGCCACACGTCCATTTTCCTCTTTTAAAAATCCAAACATCATACCCATATTTATAGATTTTTCAGCAGGGCTGAAAGATATCTGCTGACCCTGATACAAAATCCGCTCCAGCATTTCCCTCAGATCGCTGAAATGATCAAGCTGTTTTACCATGCTGTCAAACAATGGAACCGATATCTCCGACAAAATACGTTTAACCGCTTCCGCAACGCCCTCTTTTGTCCAGGGTTCTATATTCTGATACCTGTTATCTTCCTCCATTTCCTCATCCAGAAACTTACAGATTGCCGATACCAGATACGGATACCCGGAAGTATACCCATATATATTTTCTGCGATTTCCTGCACATTCATCCCGGTACGGTTATCTTCCTCATATTCCTGAAGCATGGAAGAAATCTCTGCCGCGGAAAAACTCATCGTAAGATTGTATTTCGCCGCAATATTCCACGGACTGTTATATTTATGCTCACTGTCCGGCCGGAGTTTCAATTTCAGATTCTTAATATCATACACTCCTGCAAGAATAACCGAATGAAAGATCGGCTTATTCTCCCGGTCAAGATAATACCCTCTAAGCAGTGCAAGAAAATCCAGAAACACCTGATAATTACTCGCACTGTCCACTTCATCGATCATCAGCACGATCGGTCCCGGCGCACGCTCGCAGATCAGACTCAGCCTGTCAAACATCTCCCGCATCGTAAGATTCCCAGCCTCCTTCAAAAAACAGGTAAGCGGTTTCAGTACCTCTTCCTCATCTTCCGTCTTTCCATTATATCTGTAGGCTTTCATCAGCACTTCTGCAAACGCTCTGGAAAAAACAGCCTCGTCCTGAAATTCTGCTGTCCCGATCTCCTGAAAATCCATCGATAATACGATATAGTCCGGCCGCAAATACCCCGCCAGCGCCTTCAGTGTTGTCGTTTTTCCGTACTGTCTGCCCCGGTTTATCACAAAATAACTGCCTCTTTCTATATAACGGCTGCGGATCTTTTTCAGTCTTTCATCCAGCCGCACCATATAATGTATCTGAGGCCTGCACACGCCCTCCGTATTAAAATACCGTCTCATTTTCCCTCCATGCCGCATATATACATTAAATCAAAATTCCTGTTTCAGATAGCCTCATTCTAACATTGTATTTGAAGCATGTAAAGAAATTACCCCGATATATTTTATCCCCCTATCTCCCCCTCAAAATATTTCCCGATTCTCACAATAAACGCCTCCATATCCAGCCCTGTTGCATCTGCTGTATCCGGATGCTCACTTTTACCCCAAATATCTTTTCACTGCATCCTCGAATCCAAATAACGGATTTCATTGGATTCTCATATAGCACTTTCTATCCCGCACCATGCACGCAGCGCCTCTTCAATTCTCTCCGATGCATGTCCATCTCCATAAGGATTCACCGCCCGGCTCATCCGGTCATATTCTTCCCTATCTGTCAATAATTTCTTAGTCTCCTCATATATTCTGTCCGCCGAAGTTCCAACCAGTTTTAAAGTTCCCGCTTCCACTCCCTCCGGTCTCTCGGTTGTATCACGCATTACCAGCACCGGTTTTCCCAGCGCGGGAGCTTCTTCCTGTATCCCGCCGCTGTCTGTTAAAATAAGAAAACTTCTTTTCATATAATTATGAAAATCCAACACATCAAGCGGTTCAACCAACCGAACCCTCTCAATATCCCACAAAATTTCCTGTGCCATCTCTCTTACTTTCGGATTCCTGTGCACCGGATAAATCACTTTAACATCCCTGAAGTCTTCCAAAATACGCTTTACTCCCAAAAACATCTCCCGCATCGGTTCCCCGAGATTCTCCCGTCTGTGAGCCGTCAGAAGAATAAGCCTTGCATCCGACGCCCATTCTAAATCCGCACTGTCATAACCTTCCTTCACCGTAGTTTGCAGTGCGTCGATCACCGTATTTCCTGTAATAATTATCTGCTCTTTTCTTTTTCCTTCTCTCAGAAGATTTTCCGCCGCAAGCCTGGTCGGCGCAAAATACACACTGGCAACCAGGTCCACTGCCTGACGATTAAACTCCTCCGGGAAGGGTGAATACATATTATTCGTGCGGAGCCCTGCCTCCACATGCCCTACCGGTATCCCCCTGTAAAAACAGGTGAGGGCTGCCGCGAAAGACGTACTGGTATCTCCATGTACCAATACCATATCCGGTTTTTCTTTTTCCAGTATCGGATCGAGTTTCTGCAATACGCCCGTTGTAATCTCCGCCAGAGTCTGCCCCTGCTTCATAATGGAAAGGTTATGGTCTGCCTTTATGTCAAACGCATCCATCACCTGATCCAGCATCTCCCCATGCTGTCCTGTGAGGACCACCAAAGGACTCAACTCAGAATGCTTCCTGAGCTGTAAAATCAAAGGACACATTTTAATAGCTTCCGGTCTTGTCCCAAAAATTGTCATAATTTTTTTACACATTGTTCCGCTCCGCATTTAGTCATCCATGTCTGCCATATAACTCTGTAAAGTTGTATATTCTTTTATGCCTGCCTTATTTAACTGACAAATCAATTCATAAATATAACAATGATGGACCGCTATCAGAAAATCATATCGATCTGATAACTCCTTTGCCTTCTCAAAAGACAAAATCTCCCTTCCACACTTTATCTTTCCTTCTTTCTGGGGATCATTATCCGTAAAAAATACCGCTTTATCCCCCAATATCTCTATGGCGCGCCCTCCGTAAATTCCTGCGCCAAAAACAATAAAAGGTTTTCTGTCCGTAAATCCCTGATCCTTTTCCAACTCATGGCATATTTTCCTGAAATCATTTCTGATATCACTGCCAAACGCCTCAACCTGAATCATTTCATAATATATCCTGCAGAGTTCCGCTTTATCGTTTTTCAGCTCACCAAGCATTTTATCTTCATATCTCCGCCGAAGTTCTGCCAGCTGATTTAATACCATCTGGCGCTTTGATTCTGATAAACTTTCTCCATGTCTCCGGTACTCATACAATCTCTCATCAATTGAAAAAATTCTCCCGAACCTGTCCAGTATTCTCAGCCAATACTCATAGTCTTCCACCCCAAAAGCATCCGTATTATATTCTCCCACAACATCCCGGACTTCTTTTCTATAAAGAAAGCACGCCCCAAAGCAATTAAATGCATACATATTATGATCTGAGTACTCTATTGAATTTCCGATCACTTCTCCCTGTGCATCTATAAAAAAATAATCGCTCCGAACGATCATGGCGTTCTCATTTTCTTCCAGAAATCCAACCATTTTTTCAAGTGCTTCCGGCATATACCGGTTATCATCCGATGTCCAGGTCAAATACCGTCCACGAGCCCTGGAAAACCCCGTATTCAATGATCGCGGAAGTTTCTGATTCACCATATTATGTATAACAGAAATCCTTTTATCTCCGGTTGCATATTCCTCCAGAATTTCTGCAGTCCCATCCGTTGAGCAATCATCTACCAGAATCAACTCCCAATCCGTATAGCTTTGCGCCAATATACTGTCAACAGACTCCCGAATATATTTTTTACCATTATAAGTTGGCAATACAATTGAAACACCCGGATTCATTTTTCCATTCCTTTCTGTCAAAATAAAACAATCCTCCTTTTCCAAGAGTTCTTCATTGCTGTAATCATGCAACCGTACCAGCTGATATCTGAAATGCGGCAGATATTCACCCAACAGTTCTTTACAAAGTATCTTATCTGCTATATCAAGAGACGCCGTCCATCTTTGTTTTCCTTCATAATACACAATAGGCAGAATCGGAGGATACTTAAAATCCTTTCTTTTACTGATCCCCGGAAATTTTTCATTCATCTCTTTCTCATAATCCTCCCATTCTTCACTGTTTTGAATATGCAGATATCTGGAAATCAAACTTACCTTTTCCGGCAATCATTATAAAATAACTGGTAATTTCAGGCGAACCGCCTACTACAATCAACTGAGTTGAATATAGAATCTCATCTGCATGATGCAAGATTGAAATGCAGTTATATTATAATATTTCCTGTAGAAAAAGGCAAGGATCTTCCAATGTAAAATATATAATTATCAAAGTACATTAAAGCTATTAAAGCAATACTAATCTGAATCAATTTCCGTGCTTTTCTGTTTTACTGTTCCTATCCATGCCGCAAAAAGATTATCTTCCGTATTTCCGTCATATGAAATATCCCTCACCGTATCAACCTCCACGCAAAACTCTTCCATTATATCCTTAAGTTCTTTTATGTCAAACCAGACTTCCCATTCCGTAATCTCAAGCCGCCCCAATGCCTCCTTGTTCTTATCAATCACTATGATCCTTCCGCCCGGCTTTACCACTCTTGCCATCTCCCTGACGGCACTGCGGATATC
This sequence comes from Lachnospiraceae bacterium, assembly GCA_910573755.1. GTDB lineage: Bacteria > Bacillota > Clostridia > Lachnospirales > Lachnospiraceae > 1XD8-76. The sequence goes on from CAJTBO010000012.1 coordinate 82,702, forward strand.
CACCGCATGCTCCAGTGCTTCACATGTATACACCATATCAAACGTATTATTCCGATATGGAATTTCTGTAAGGCTTCCCTGCTTCTTCTCAATGCGTTCGTCAGTAATATATTTTAATACCCCTTCCGACAGATCAACGCCGCAATATTTGTTTTCAGGCAAATCCTCCAGCAAATTGTTCAGGTACCTGCCTTTGCCGCAGCCAACATCACAGATGATTAAACCATTGTTCTGTTCTCTCATTTCCGAAATTTCTTTCAGTACAAGCTGATATCTTCCGTCTTTCCTGTCAATAACAGGAAGAAAGCTATCCGCCCAAAGGTTAAATTCAGCAAGATTTTTATAATATAAGGCATCCAGAAAATATTTTACCGCCCAACTGATTTCTGCTGTCGGGAAATAATCATTATCCTCATCTTTACTATCTTCCGAGAGATAACTCCCAAACCATCCACCCGATTCATTCTGCAGCTTACAGGCATAATCAAAAGCCCGGTTTCCTCTGTCCATATCTCCTATCCTGAACCACACCAGCGCAAACTGAAATAAACCTGTGGAACATACCCAGTCCACGTTCTGATACGCAGGAACAGCTCCATTATCCTTCTGCAGACATGCCACCTTTTCCATTGCCTCACGCGCCATTTCTGTCTCTCCCATATCTAACAGCGCTTCCATCACATAGGCATAAAAATGAGACAGAAAACCAAAATTCATGATTTCTTCATAATGGTTTTCCTTGTAATAATTGAGCACTCTAAATGCTGCTTCTTTATATTCGGTCTTTCCCAACTGTTCAGCCGCTTCCACCAATGGAGAAAGGCAATACAAGTGAATCAATTCCGAACACATTCCAGGATTTCCCCACGCGGCCTTAGACGGCGTTGTGAGTCTGCCATCTTTTTGTATATTTGTCAAAATCCAGTTGCATCCTTTTATAATATGTACGTCCGCCTCCGGGTATATCTCTCTGATTGCGATCAGTCCCTTTAAAATCTGCGCACTGTCAAAAACATACGGTTCTCTGTCATCGGTATCGTACCATGAACCATCCGGCTTCTGTATTTCACACAGCCATTTTGCAAAAGAAACTGCCAAGCCGCGGTATCCCCATTTTAACAGAGTGGGAATATAATATCCCGTAACCTCAGGATACCCTTTTCTCTTATCTGAATTGCAAATAATCGCTTCACTGTTGACACTGTTATCTTTAATCCAGTTAATAGCTTTCCGAAAAATTTCTATGTAATTTGTGCGGCTTTCCAGTTTTTCCCTTGTAAGTTCTGTCTGTATATCCTGAATCGTCCTGTAATTGGATATCCCGAGTTTTTCCAACTGAGAAATAATCTCATCCTGATATTTTCGGGAAACAGAGATAATAATCTGCCTGTCTGCCAGATCTCCAACCTCTTTTGGCAAAGCTTTTACTGATATCGCCTCTATTTTAGTTCCCCATTTATCAGGATTATTATCATAGATGCATTCTATCTTTTCTCTTCCTAATAAACTGATTGCGCTTTCCGCGTATGCTCCGGCACCAAATAATGTTAATTTACTCATTGCTAACTTTTTTCCTTGTTATAAAGTAGTATTTATGAAGCCCTCTCCAGGACTAAGTTCTATATTGTTTAAGACAGATACTGTAAATTGTTTTTTGCCAACACCATACTGATTTTAAAATGCTACAGCCATACCCTTTGCATATCTGATAATCCATCCAATATAACATGGCGATTATTTAAAATAGGGATATAATCGCAACAAACACTCTATCAGTTAAATTCACTTTAAAGATTTCAACTGCATATACTACAATCTTTTTGCTCCAACAAATAAATTGACATCACCAGAATAATTTAAATATGGCATTTTGATAATATTTACAAGCTTATAGCCCGTCTCTGTCAATAGTGTATACAATTTATTTTCATCAAACTGCCGTACATGAGTAACACTTTCACAATTTTTACCGTATGGTACTGATATAAATAAACTTCCACCTAATTTTAACATTACTTTTATTTTCTCCAATATCTTAATTGGATTCATTACATGTTCCAAGCATTCCTGACATACTACCACATCAAACTGTTTGTCACAGACAAAATCATCTTCTATACTTGAATGTATACATTCCATTCCCATTTTTTGTAAATATTGTACACGTTTTATACTCTGATCTACCCCACAGGTTTCGAACCCCTCTTTCTTTAATTCTATCATCAGTTCCCCATGTCCACATCCGAGATCCAAAACAGTTCTCTTTAGCCCCTTTTCATTTGAAAGAAGAATATTTTTCACTAATCTCATACCAGGTCGATTTTTATAATATTCATCCTCATATATTTCATCCGAGGAATAAATCCCTTCTAAAAATAATTTAGTCCTCTCCGTTTCTCCTCTTCTCATCATCTCGACAAGTTCTTCATTTTCTTTTGAACAAAACTCTTTTCGAAACCAGTTCCCGTTCTCAGTTATATACGCCCTGTTTTTCAATTCCGTATCATACTGATATCTCCATAATAAATTATTATCTATTTCTATCAGAACATCTTCTCTGTCAAAGTAACAATTTACATTATGTTCATTATTCCAATATGGAATACCATAATGATTAAATTGCTCCTCCACTTCAGCAGAATGAAACGATAAAATCACATCATAACTATTATATATTTTTATCAATTCTTTAAAAGAAATGATTTTTACTCCCTCAATTACCCCCCCATGTTTGTCCCTATCATTATCTACAAAAAAATCTACCTTATTTCTATTTAATTTATCTAATAACTTCAATCCTTTTTTTCCCGCTCCAAAAATAATAACCGGCTTCATAAATAAATCTTCCTCCACTTTATTCTATATCCTCAAAATGCTATAAATACTGCCATCCCCTACCCAATCACAAGCCTTTTCATAATCATCATTTGTGTCAAATTCTATCCAACCGTTTTGAAACCGTTCAGCTTTAACCTCCTCTCCGGACTGTATCACCGCATTGAGCAAATCTGTCATATATGCTTTTTGCACTGTTTTCCCTGACTGCTGCCATGGCATATCCTTAAAGTTCCTGCAGGCATCATCATATATTTCAGTTATGTAAGCCAGTCCCCTCTGCGAAAATTTTAGCAATCCTACATATCTCGCATCAATATCATTTAACTCAGGATTCTCAAGTCCTAATTCTATAATATTATTTTCATCATCCAGAGAAAGGCTTTCCGTATCAAAATCTGCTCTGCCATATCGCTTTTCCCAATATACCTTCCAGTTATCATCTACAGCGACAGCAAAGTCTCCTTCTGCCGCCATCATCTTTCTCAGCATCCGCTCTTCAAATAAAATATCTGAATAACTTACAATGACATCATCATTAAATTCCGGCTTAGCTTCCATTAGAGATACAACCATATTCGTGTTCTCGAAATCTTTATTGGTATAATAAACAATCCCCTCATAACAGATTTTTTCTGCCGCAAATCCTTTTATAACAATGATGTTATCTATCCCACACTTTCGATATATTTCTATTTGTCTTTCTATTATAGTTTTTCCCATAAAGGATAACATACCCTTAGGTAAATTCTCCGTATATTTCTTTAATCTGGTTCCCTGCCCAGCTGCCAAAATAATTGCTTTCATAAGATTTCCCTCCTGAATAATGACTTCACGCACATAATATCCGTCTCCTGAAAATTTTTTTCTCTTTCTGGATGCCACATAGTTCCTCGAATATGATATTTCTGATGGCAAATTTCCTCTATAACATTATCCTCCGTTCTGGAAATCACATTGAGTTCAGACTGATCCGCCAATTCCAGACATGCCTGTCCATGATAGCTGTTTACTTCCCTTACCCCATCCCTTCCATAAACATTATGTCGTACTGCTACATGGCCTTTCACATCTGTCAGTTCATTCCCAAAATAATCCAATATAGACTGCATTCCTCTGCAAAATCCATATAATGGTATATATTTCTTAATAGCTATTTCAATAAGCTTTTGATCTGCCTTATCTCTTTCCGGTGCATTTCCCCCATATTTTTCCAGGCTGTTTCCACCTGTCAATATAATTCCAGCCGGTTGTAATTGTAAAACAAATTCTTCCAATATTTCAACTTTATTTGGTATCGGAATCGGCAAAAAATCACATGCAACTATAAAATCAGCAATCCTCTGATCTGCACAGTCTCTGCGTTCCTGATAACTTTCAACTATTTCTACCCGTTGTGTATAAAGAACTTTTTGCATTTTATTCTCCCGATATTTCATGAAAACCCATATCCAATAAAGCCACATGCTTCAACACTGGGTGAATAATAAAATAGTCTTCCGCTCTTTCATTTTCCTGACTACTTGCTACCAGTTCACCCTCTTTAACATATTTATTCAGCACATCCATCAATACCTGTGATCGTATATATGGTTCATAAATATAATCCGTATCAACCATTTCCTGCGGCAATTCATATGTATTCTGAGTAATTATCTCTCCACAATCAATCTTCTCATTTAAAAATATAGCTGTCGCCCCTACCTGCTTTTCCTGAAGATAACTAAAATAAAAAGTGGTGCTCCCCCTGTATTCGGGAAGTATTCCCGCATGAATATGTATAAATTTTTTATCCAACTGAAATAAAGGTTTTTTTAATATCTCTCCTCCGTATCCCGAATATATCAAATACTTTTCTCTACATTTCCCAATTATTCCTGCCATCTGCTCTGAATTAATATTTTTATTTTCCACCAAAATATATGGTATATTTGCCTTTCTCAGCGAAAAAATAATAGGACAATCTACATCAAAATATTTTTTCGAGTAGTGTTCTTCTTCATATATTTCCGCTCTCTCTTCCATCCTCTTACAATTTTCCGAATATATAATACACATTGCAGGAAGTTTCTCTCCCTGTATCATCGCTTGTATGTATGCTTTTGACCTTGCTGTATCGGCCGCAATCATTGCAAAATCACTCAGTACCATTTTTATCCCCCAATACTATTCCATGCTTTTCTAATAATGTACAAAAGATTTTCAGTTCCTCGGAAATAACTGCTGATAAATGCTCTCTTTCCCAAAGAGTTAATAAGGGATAAATCGAAAGCAACATATCATCTACTTTTAATAGACAACTATAATATTTCAAGCAATTTGTCTCTTTATAAGCTTCCAGGAGACAATCTGAAAATATTAAATATATCTCATAAACTTCAAATAAAGCTTTCTCTGTTGGTTTCCAATCCAGATACTCTGTATAAAGTCTTTTTCTTACCTCAAAAGTTTTTACATATGGCTTAATCCTGTTTACAGCATCTCTGTCACCTTTTCTAATATCTGAAAAAATACACTTCAGGTCCTGATACACCATACTATCACTCTCTATCCTATTTTCCGGTTTCGAAAACTCGGTCATTCCTCTGGCAATTTTTCTGGACTTTAAATACTCTTCCAAGAATCTTTTTCCTTCATATTCTGCATATATATAAGTCTGTTTATTATATAAATTGTTCTCTGTAATATACTTATAGGACATATCCATTTTCCTCCAGATAACTCACTATTTTTTGTACGCTTTCTTCCACTGTTTCTTTCTCTGTATCTATCAAAATGTCATAATCCTCAGGTACTTCATACACATCATTTGCTCCATTCAGATTACTGATTTCACCTTGATAGAATTTTTTATAATACCCTTTCACATCCCTTCTGGCGCATTCCGACAGAGAACATTTCACATACACCTCAATATAGCATTCTGCAAACTGTTCGCGAACCAGTCGTCGCATTTCTTTATATGCCGCAACCTGCGCCAAAATCACAGATATCTGATTATCAATCAAATAATTTACTACCACCCGCACAGCACGATTACATTTCATCCTCTCTTCATATGTATTTCCAAAGATATCACCAAACTGTTTTCTTATAATGTCCCCATCAATTACCTGTATCCTTTCCCTGCCACAAGATTCTAATTTTTCCTGCAGTGCATTTGCAATAGTTGTCTTGCCACTTCCGCTCATTCCTATAAGGTATATCATAAAAACCTTTTCCATATTTATATCCTTTTCACTATTTTATTTAAACAGTCAATCAACATCTTATTCCACTTTTTCCACTCCGAATAATTTTTCTCACCAGCTCCGATAACCGCAGGAATTCCAAGTTCAGCACATCTGATAGCCATATGTGAATTCGCTCCTCCAAACTGCGTAATCAGGCCTGCAATATTCTTAGAAAACAGAAAATCATATCCTGGATCAGCTGCCTGAATAAAAACAATTTTCCCTTCCGGAGATTCCTCACTTATCGCATCCATGACCAATACTTCTGCCATGATACTTCCCTGCGTAATAAAGTTTGGTTCTTCATTTAACAAATAAAATGAATACACATTCTCTGGCTTTACCAATATGCTAGGCAGCTTAACCTGAACTGCAGTTTGATATTGCTTTTTATTATCAGAAATATTTTGTTCAAAAATAGCCCGAATATCTCCTGTATACAAATCCGAATACAAATGTTTTACTACGGAAATATCCAAATATGCCATATCCTCTTTTAAAATATCAGCTCTTTTGCCCAGTTCCTCGATTAATTGCAATATTTTACTGACCGCCTTTGTAAAAACAAATTTTAAATGCTCTCTCCCCTCTACAGCCGCCTTAATAAATTGCATCAACTCGTCTGCTGTTACTAAAAGACCGTTCTGTTCAAGCTCAAGCTGAATTTTATTCATCTGTTCTTTGTTAAAAGAATATTCACCTCCGTCGTTTTCTATCGTTAAATATGAATTTTTATCAAAATATTCTTCAAATGCCTCATCATAACGTTTTGATGTAATATCATACGTTCCAGGACGTATATGCCCATATTCGCCAATAAATTTCTCAAATGTAATTTCTCCGGTAAAATATTTTCTTAAATCCGAATTCATTCTCTTATTTATAGTATCCAGTGAATTCATATATAAATCATAATCACTTTTTGTCAGAATTCCTGTTTCCACAAAAGACCTTAAAAACTGAACGGCAATAAAGGCGGCTCTTGCCACTCCCGCAAAGGGCAAAGTCCCATACATTTTACACTCTTCCATGAGCCAGTATATTTTATCTACCAAAGAAATATCCGAATGAAGTATAGTCTCATAGTTTAACTCAAGCATCTTTATTTTATCTATATCTTTCTTATATAATCCTTTCTCAGGACAGATAATACGATTGGTCAAATCTAACAATGAGTATTCTATTCTGGAAATTTCATTTTCATTAAACCCATACCGGAGCAGTTCTTTTAATTTTTGAGGCAACCCCAAATAATAACAGGAATATACTATTTCAAATTCTACTTTATCATGATATTTGGGATACTTCGCCAGTTTATCTTGATAATAGTCTACTAATTTTTCTGCAATTTTTTCATTTAAGCTTTGAGGTATAAAAGAATTAAACGTAATTCGAGTATCGATATATGGTACTCCGCAAAATGATACCATTAATGGATGCATAGTCAGATTGCGATATCCATAATCGTATCTCTGATGTGCCCAGATACTGTCAGTTATCAGTTCTTTATATAAGGAAATAGCCAGCTTTTTAGGACGAATTCCAAGTATCTCCGCCGGATTCCAGTCAGTCATAACTCCAAAACAGGTGGTATGTCCTAACAAAAACGGATGCTCCTGGGATAATTTTTTTGCTTTCTTATAGATACGTTTCAGTGTAGATACAAGGTCAATGTTTTCCGTTACTGCCTTTTCATTTTTTCTGGCTATCGGCCTTACCTGCAATATGTAAACTTCTCCCTCATCTGTAATTGCAAACTCTATATCAAGTGCATCATTCCTTAAAAATATTTCAATCTCTTTACAGGTATCCAACAAATTTTTCATATCATGATCTTCTATAGGAAACTCACTGTTTTTATATCTGATATAAGTATTAAGGTTATTCGAACTCCCTCCGGTCACAGCGGCCGAATCACATCCGACATTATAATTTACTGTATAATATCCCGCAAGTGTCTCAATATCCGATGTAAAAACAACACCTGAACTTTTTATGTTTTTCAACATAGGTTGTATCAGAATCTGTTCATCATTATTTGTTTCATATGATGCATAAACATCGGCAACTGCCTTCTCAATATGTACAGGATCAGGTGAAACATTAATAACAGATTTGAACTTTCCTGCATTTGAATACCCCTTTGTATCTTCCAAAACAGAAGAAGAACGAACAATCAGCAGTTCACCTTGGGAAAATTCTATAATATGCATTATTTCAGCCGCACGGTGTTTAAAAAAATTATTACTTCTGACAATATAAACAGGTAAAATATTCAATGACGAAATATTTCTTTTTAAATACTGCAACATTTCTGCCTTTGTATAATTCATATTATAACCTCAATTTCCAAATACAATTTTTTTACTCTCGACACATCTAGAGCGCAGATACTTCACCCGTTCTCTGCATTCCTCATCATCTATAAAATTCTGAGATTCTCCAACTGATTTTTTATAATAGTACTCAGTGCCATTTTCCAAACAAACATATTTTTCATTTGCAAAATTTAAACCACAATATCCTTCGCATATTTCTTCATATTCCTCTGCCCTCTCTCGTATTACAGTTTTAAATCCTTCTGAGTAAATCGGAATATCATTAAAAAACATTTCTTCTGGCTTTGCTGCTTCCATAACCCATTGTACTAATTTATCAAAATCATGATAGCAAAACAGCCTTTCCATTTTTCCACAAATACCTGCATTCGTTACCCCTAATAACGTATGCATCGCCTCATCTTTAAACCTGCGTCTGTCAATATCCTCCCACTTTCCATGATCGCTCATACAGATATTGATCATTCCGTCTCCAAAAAGACTATCGTAAAAATCCATAACATCATCTATATACCTTGCTGATAATACGATCTTCTCCTGTGCTGATTTATAAGAATCATAAAATTCAAACGCTCTATTTTCCCAGTCCACTTCAGGAGACATATACGGTTCATGTGCCTCGTTTAAAACATGTACTATTCCAAACACTGGCTTTTCCGAATTTAAAATATAATTGAGCATTCTGAAATAATGCATCCCCGATACCACATTCTCTCTATTATAATCCTGACTATAATCCTTAAATAAAATTTGATTAAGATACCCGCATATTTCAAAATGATACCCTTCCGATATTATTTTCTTATATAATTCGCTTTCCTCCATTTCTTTTTCTTCATAACTTCTGGAAACGCTTCTGCCCTTTCGAAATTCTTTCCAGAAAATCATTCTCGCTGTAGGCTGTGTATATGGTGTATGCGTATATGCATTCACAAAATCCAATCCATTTTGCATCCTATTTCTCATTTTGGGAAGCAAATCTCTCTCGTCGAAACTAATTTGATCTACCCAGTGAACTATAATATCTTTGTTTCTATTCTTCCTTTTTCTTCTGCCGAGTTCTTCTTTTATTTCCCGCAAAAAATCTTCCACTTCTCTTTTCAATATTTGCAGCTCTGTCTTACATTTTATCAGTTCCGCTTCTTCCTCCACATATTTAAAAAAGGATACAAAGTCTCTCAATATAAGACAAATGCCTAAAACCTTCTTCAAGTTTCCCAAAGACTTATTCAAAAGAAACTCTTTTCTCACCTTTCCCAATAAATTATGTGTATAATCATATTCATTTTGATAATCATCATATGGCCTGTCTACAATAATACTGTATTTTATTCGTATACTCCTGTATAAATCAATAACATAAATTCCTTTTGGCTCTAATTTTTTCTTTACTTCATAGTATATATTTTTCCCCTTCGTAACCGCATTAATCAAATATATATCACATTCCTCTTTGGACGGATTCCACAAATCCCCAAAAAAGTCCACCGTCTTTTCTGAAGAAATAACTAATTTATCAGAAAAAGGATTCTGATCTACGACCGCTGTAATATTTCCGACATTCTCGACTAATTTACATAAGGAATAATCCCCATTCTCATGATATTTCACTCCCCTGACTACAATTTTATTGCCATACTTCTTAATCGCCTCTTTCAATTCGGTACATATTATGTCTGAAAGACTGTCTCGAAAATATGTTCTCTCAATCAAATGGTATTTTTCCACTATTGTATCCAACTTCTTTTCAATATCCACAATACCCCTCCTTATTTGCAAAGTATTGCATTTTTATTTTTAGCTATTCATATCAAACATCACATAATCTAAAATTCCGTTTTCCTCCAACTGCTTTTTTATTTCATACGCCGAACTGGTATTCACACTTGTTGAAATAACAACAGTATAATCTTCACATACTTTCTTTAACTCATCAAAATCAATAATTCTTTTCCCATATTTTTGCTTTCCTGTCATTATTGAATTATTATCAGCAAAACAATAAACATTTGTATCTCCCAAATAATCCAAAGCTTTTTTTCCTATTTCGCCACATCCAAACAAAATATATTTCTTCCCGATATTAGCTTTACACACATATCTTATAGATCTAACCTCATTTTTCACAGCCAACTCCCTGTATTCAGTATCGTTTAATTCTTTTCTTTTAACTGCCATATAATTTTTATTAAAAATCCTTATATTTTCATCTCCATAATATTGAATTAAGCGATATAGATCTGAAAGGAAATATTCTGACCAGCCACCATTCTCCCTTATAAATACAATCCACTCACCGCAGCAAATCTCGTTGATATTCTTCTGATCCTTTTTTTCTACTATTCTTACTTTATAATTCTTTTTATATTCAAAAAACTCATCTTCTTCACCATAAAGTATCACTTCATAATATGGCCCACCTAAATCCAATAACGATTCTATCGTTTCCTTGTATACCTGTTTCATTTCAAGAACAAGAGAAAACTTTTTCTCAATTGTATTTTTATCAAATCCTAAATCTGATACATACTTAAGTTTTTTATCTTCTCTGAACTTTTCTTCCAATATTTTTCGATATTTTCTTACCAAATCAGGAAATTCATTTTTTCGATTGATTTGATAATCACCATCTCTCTCAAGGTCAATCAGCCATTCGCATCTTGGATCATTTTCTCCATATACATATTTCCACTTGCCATCCCGAATGTAAAAAATATCAGATTTCAAAGGACTTTGTTTTTCCGCCTCAGCACAAAATGTATTTTTTTCTCTGAAAAATATGCTTTCTTTATAAATTCCATTTTGCATATAATCAAATCTATCTATTCCTTGCCCTGACATCGATTGGTTTAATGCTACATGCAAAAGAGTTGGTGCCTCATCTAATGCCGACACAGGTTTAGATAGAACTTGTTCTTTTATTCCCTTTCCTATCATTGCGAAAAAACTTATTACAGTCTCCTCATACTGTCTGTCACCATTGACTAATCCATCATGCATATAGTCTTTATCTAACATCACACCATGATCCGCCGAAATAATCACAAGATCCCTTTCTGATATTTGACATGCTTCATATATTCTTTTAAATTCTTCTGCCAAAATGTTAATATTCTTAGAATAATCTTTACTATCCCACACTTCCCCCAGACCGCAATTCAAATCATGCAGCAAATCTGTATGATAATATACAAATTTATTTTTTTTGTTTTTATTTAATTCTTCTATAAATTTTCTATATCTATCAGTCCTTCCCATATCTGTAGTTTTAAGAATATTTCTATAACCACAAGATTCCCATATTTTAAATCCAGACATAGGTACAGGTCTTCCTTCATCTGTATCTGCATATGCATATGTTTCGTATCCTGCCAGTTGAAAATAATCTGCAATTGTAAATATATTCTGATTAAATTTTCTTAATGCAGTTCTTGTCCACCCAGTCTCTCCATTATAGGAAGGCAGTAACGATGTAAAAATAGAATGCATGGATGTATAGGTCCCAGCGCCACTTGTAACAACATTATTAAATACTGTGCCCTTTTCCAATAATTCATCAAAATAATTTTTTTCAGCACAATAATCCTCTTTTATATGCAAAAAATCAGGACGTAAGCCATCTATTAAAAACCAATATACATTATCATATTTTCTTTTACTCTGTATCATTTCAAATCCCTGTTTCCTTTACTTTCATTAATATTTTTTCTCCGCAATCAACTCTCTTCTCTGAATGAGAATCCTGTTTTTTATTTAATTTATTCATCCAATCCTCCAATTTAAATAGACTATTTTCTTCCATTTTTAATTGTATTATCTCTGAAAAAATATTTTTTAATTTATTTATCTCATCTGCCGATAATCTCATAAAAAACTCGCGTTCCAGTTTTCCTTTATTAAATTGATACATAACATATTTATCTCTTGAGAAGTAAAAAGAAACATTTTCATCTATACTGTTTAAACCATCAATCCCGCTATAATATATAGCATACAAACTTCCCTTATTATTTTCTATCATCTCCCTTGTTTCAAAAATAACTTCTCCCCTATTATTTATAATTTTTATTTCATGATCATATGTTGGATCAATCATAATGAACTCCGAAGAAATAGTTGTTATTTTAATTGCCTCATAGGGAATCTTATTAAATTCTCTTTCCCTCATATTTTTTATGTTTAATTCAATAAGAGCTTGTGAACTTTTATTAAATAAAAACAAAGAATCTCCCATACTGGCAATCGCTACTATCTTTTTCCTATCTTCATCCAATTTTTTAATTTCCAATACAGAAGTATCCATATTATAAAAGAGCAATTGATTATTATGAACATTAATAGCTGCTATATTATTTTCAATCTTTGCAACATCCGTAATATAAATATCCCCCATCTTACCAATTACTGTATATTCTATTTCTTCGCTTTCCATATTTATCTTTATGATTGCTTCATATAAAAAAGGAATACAATATAAATATTTCCCCTTCGCATATGCTCTTTCAAATAAACCTTTTTCGCTGTATTTTTCAATATTTTGAATAAGAATTTCCGTAAATTTGTTTTCTTTGATGTTGTAAACCATCAGTTTCCTCGCAAAACATGGAATCAGATAAATCTTTTCGTTCCATTTATAGACCGCAGAATATAACATCTCCCGAAACATTTTTTCTTCTGGTACCGTTCCTACAATGTAAGTATGATTCTCTATCATATTATAATGCATTAATGCATTTATCTTCCCATGAACAAACCATATATCATCCCCGTCCACGCAAAAAGCACAAGGCCAGATTGGAATCGCAACTTCCTCTTCCACAGAATTTTTCACTCTGGTATTCTGATATAAAACAGGTTTCTTAGCTTCTTCATACAACTGCACAACAGAACTTCCATCCCCATAATACGCGTCTGTTTCTGCAATCGCCCAGTTAAGATCTTCTCCTGCATCAAATATCCCCCATCCTTCCTCCATATAATTCTCGACTATCTTCCTATAAACCGGCAACATTTCCGGACGCATAGATGCTAACGTTGACTCATACAATGGATGAGGCCTCCACCATAATACACAATCTTCCCGCTCTTTAAAAAATGCCAATGTATCTGTAATCTTCTCCATCATATTATCCTGATTCAGCAAATCATGCAGACTGGTATTATAGAAAATAACTTTCTTACGGATTCTATTACTATTATAAATTAAAGAGTGCCACCCATTAGAAAGAAGATCATCATTTCGTTTCGTACTATGAACACGGTCTAATTTAGGGGAACCCAAACCAAATATTTTAGCTTCCCAATATTTCCTGTTTACATTTGGAATCTCTTTTTCCAGAATGTTCACATACAATCGTTTCATATCTTCCGATTGCACAAAAACCAAGTCTGAATCAGTCACTCCTGGTTTTACCACGAAACCATTCTTCTGTTTTTGCGTTTCTATACAATCTGGATTCGGTTCTGGTGACACAAAATATGGAATATATGCCACTCTTTCCACATATTTTTTTAATTCCGGAACATAATATGCCGGATGAATGCTGGTTACATAATTATATTGATCATATGGATTATGTATAAAAGCCACATTTGGTCTTCTTTCTGCCAAATTATAATCCATATAATGTATTATAGGCACATCTTTCGGAAACTGATTTCCTTCATAATGCATAATAGCAAGTTCTCCTTGCTCATTTTTCTCATAATAAGGAATCGGCACCACGTACGCATCGCACTCCGGATCTTCATTTGCTGCTTTCCATACGCTTTCCAACGAATCCCACATAGATGCTTTATAAGGCAGAAAAACTATTTCGATTTTATCTTCTTGCATGCCATAAATTATATTGTTCTTTAAATCTGTTAATTGCCCTGTTATCTTTTTTATTATTTTTCTACATATATATACATCTGATAGATTTTGACTGATCTGATATATATTTTCACAATAGTCTTCTAATAAAGGAACAGATTTTTCCCCAATATCTCCCAATGTTTCCAGACAATTTCCTAACAGTATCGCCATCTCCTGACATTGGGTAAGAATATCAACTATACTTTCTATTTCATTACCTTTCTTATAATTTAAAGTTATAAAATTGTTCCCCTCAATCAACAAATCAACTGTTTCAAGTATATCTTTCTTTTTATACTTTTTCATTTCAACCTCTTATTTCTCATGTGCAGTCAAAAATAAAATTCTCAAATACATGCACATATACTTTTAGTAGTCTTCTTCTTTTTTTCAATAAAGATCATACTGTCACAATATGTTATGAATTTAATCGTTTCCGAATATTTGTTCTCTTTCAATCTATCCGTTTCTGAATATTGGGCATGCAGATAGTCTACCAAATTTTTAGAATATTCAATAAAAGTTTCACATTTATATCCCCCACCGTAGTTTTCCATGTACGATGTATGTAAATCTTCACACAGATAAACTCCATCATCAGCTACCAAATCAAATAATTCTTCAAAAGTTACAATCTGTTGTTTCATAGTATGACCACCATCGTCTATCAGAATGTCTACCTTCCCTATTTCCTCCCGCACCATCTTTAAAAATCCCCTATCTTCCTGAGATCCAATAAAAATTTTAATTCCCTCTTCCTCCAGCGTCTTACAATCAGGATCTACATCTATACCATATATACGAACATTATTAATCGAAGTCTTAAAATAATCTTTCCACATCTGCAGCGATCCGCCCTTAAAAACACCAATCTCCAGCACTGTAATATCTTTTCCTCTGTATTTAGAGAAAAATCTGTCATACGCTTCAAAATAATGCATCCATTTGTTTAAAATTTTATGTTCTTTATTAAAATAAAATCTTTCCAGGTCATTTAATGATCCTTTTTTTATTCTGGCGCCAAACCCTTTTCCGGTAATTATCATTCCACCATTGATTTCTTCGCTAAGCTCCATATTTCCCAGATTATATGATTCTTTTTCTGAGAGCACCATTGTCTCTCGCCAATCCGCAATTTTCTCCCGTGGCACCTTATATGTATCTATTAGCTTATTTAAAATTTCTTCACTATATTTACTTCCTATATCTCCGACAGAAATCACAACCAACTCATACTCCTGCCACATCACCGTATCTGGATTACATATTTTCAGCCCCCTATATTCAGTTCCCCATAAAATATTATTAGAATCCACTAACTTCAAATCAGCAACCCCAGAAAGAATACACTGATCAATATACTTTTTGCCAATTCTTCCAATACCATATATTATTGTCTTTCCCATCACAAAATCTCCTTTAAATAGTTATCTCCCTCTCCCACCAATTGATTCGAGGTTTTCTCCACAAAATTTTCCCTTCTGGAATTTGAACTGATAATTGTTGTTTAATTTCTTCTGCAATATTTTGCTCTTTTACTGCAATTATTATATTGTCATAAACCATATCTCTAATCACTTCCGGTGATTCTATAGTACAATCATATACTTTCTTCCCTTTTAACCCCCTGTCTACCCAAGCCACAATTTCTACATTATCTTCTCTCTTCAATTGCCTGTAAAACGACTTTCCAACGCTCCCTGCTCCATACAGTACAATTCTTTTATGCAACTCCAGTATTTCAAATGGCGTACGGTATAAATTTAATAACTTAATTCCATAAACATCCTCTAGCCCCTTCCGAATGAAAGACATTAAATAATATTTTAGCTGATCCTCTAATCTGTATTCTTCTTCATATTCTAAAAATAAATTTCTCATATATTTTTGGAAACAACATATCTCATCAAAAACATCACTACTTTTTGAATGATACATAGAATCCTGACGTACTCTATAAAAATAAAGACACTTATTTGTAATTGCTATTTTTTTTGATAAAAGCATTGCTTTATATACAACTGCAGCGTCCTCTCCTAATGTTATATTCTCATTTACACTTTCTATACTTGACCATAATATATTTTTTTTAATTAATTTACTGCACAACGATTGAATAATACCAGGACATCCACATTCAAAGTCAAATATCATTTTTGAATAAATATCCTCCATTTTTTCTTCATATATTCCCTCAGGAATGGTATAACTCCAATCAACAGATTTCACACCATCAATATTCTGCAAACTATAGTTCACAATATCAGTGCTTCCTTCCCCTGTCAGCGGTAAAATCTCTTTAATCAAATCTCTTGATATCCAGTCGTCACTATCTACAAATATACAATACTCGCCTTTTGCACATTTTACTCCCGACTTTCTTGTTGCCACCAAGCCCTGATGCTTATTCTCAATCACTACAATTCTCGTATCTCTTTTTGAGTACTCTCTACATATATTAAGGCTTTCATCTTCCGAGCCATCATCAACAAGTAATATTTCTATATTTTTATATGTCTGGTTTAAAATACTCTCTATACAATCTGGCAAATATTGTTCTGTATTATATACAGGCACGATTACTGATATTAACATATCAATTATCCCTCTTTCTCTTTTCGACATCCCAATCAAAAATATTTGTCCTTGGCAAAATCCTTTCCCCTAAAATCTTTTTACAGGCATATTCCAATTCCGCTAAATAATCAATCTCCATCTCTCTTGCCTGTCTGATCATCTCTTTAAATACTTTATATAAACGTTCTACATCTTCCCTTGAATAATTTTTTAATGTATATTCCGGCAAAAGTTCACAAATCGCTTTCATATCTTCCTCATTCAATCGAAAACCGCTTTTTTTTATGGATTCCCGTTGAAACTGTGAAAACAATTCAGCCCGTTCCTTTTCATGATTCTTTAATTGCCTTGTAGTCTCTTCCTCTTTATGAATTCTTTTTAAATGCACAAGCTTGTCTATAGAAGTCAATGTACCGACTTTTGAACTGTCAATAAAAAATTTAAAATCTTGCATTCCTAAACAATTATTCTGATATTGCAGATTGTTCTTTATCATAAATTCTTTGCGGATCATTGTTGTCCCATTTGCAAACTTTCTATTATGAAAAAGTAAATTTGCTTTAATATATTTGGGATTATAAATTGGTTCTAAATCATATTTTATAAAATCTCCATTGCCATCAATCAAAGCACTTCGCCCACCTAGTACATCTATCCCGTCGTATTCTTCCATGTACGCAGTTTGCCACTCTAAGCGCCTATGCAACGCCAGATCATCATCATCCAGTAGCGCAATATACTTCCCCTTACTATGACCAATTCCAAAATTTGTGGAGTAGGATATTCCCCGATTCCGCTCATTAATATATAAATGTATCCTCTCATCAGTATAGGTTTGTATCACCTGTAATGTGTGATCTGTGGATTGGTCTTCCACAATAATAAGTTCCAAATTATCGTATGTTTGATTTAAAATTGACTCTATTGATTCACCTATATACTTTTCTCCATTATAAGCAGGCATTATGACACTCACTAAAGGATTCATAATAACTTATCCCTTCTTCTACTTGTTTTCTATTCATTTTTATCAAATCATTAGTTTTTCTCGCCCCCAACCTTCGGCATAATAATCTCCCCAATAATAAACTCCGCCACCTTCTCTATATCTTCAAATTCCACAAACTTCGGCAATTCTGCCCCAAAAGCTTTCTTTACCTTTTCAATCAGCCCATCCGTATAATACAACCTGCCATCTCTGACATCTTCTATCCCGTCAAGTGCCATCGACTCTCTGTTTACCCTGTTCATTTCCTCAAAGCCAAATACCGACTCATCTATCCATGCATCTATTCTGCCGCCCCTATAACCGACCAAAACCGGATAACCTCCTATATTCCCAAACACTCCCGGCGTAAATACTCTCTGATTTTCTTTTTTCCTGACAGCATCTATCACTGCCATAATAATCTGATAATTGCTGGATGCGTTCATCATATTCCTCTGTGCATCTACAGGCATGGCAATCTTACATGCTGCAAAGATCTTTTCCTTCTGCAGATCCTTTTCCTCTCCCCTGTAATACACTTTAAGCGGCAGATCCACGCCTTCCGTCTGCCCTTCCTTACTGATACAGACATCATGGAAATGACCTGCTGCAAACATCACGTCCACATTCCAGAAATCTTCCGCATTTAACATCTTTGCCGCTGCAAATTTCATTCTGGGCACAAGGTGATTCAAATTTCCGGATCCGAAATCCGGATAGGCCTTCCCTGCACTCTTAAGCCATGGGATAACCGCATCAGAGTATGAGGTGTTGATCACTACCGCATCCGTGTCCGCCGCATCACATGCCTCCATGATATTCTTTGTAAACCGGATCGCAAGCGGGCTCCATATCCCATAAGCCCGGACATTCGCCCAACTGATACTGCCATACTTTAACCCCGGATAAGCCCGGCTGGAATTTACAATAAAATCCGGCTTATACTTTTCAACTGCTTTCTGTATTGATCCAGTGTCCGTCAGGTCAACCCCCGCCTCTATATCAATGCCGGACTTATTCAATCCACGAATCAATCCGGCAACCCTCACGATATTGACATTCTTTTCCATCTTTTCATAGTTTCGTCCCACTGCTACGATACGAAGCGCAGGATCATTGCTGCTCACCAGATAGTCCAGCAGATATGTCCCCACACTGCCGAGCCCTATGATCATAACCGTAACTTTATTCTCCTTTACATGCTGCTCTACTGTCTGCAGTCTTTCCTGCAACGTTTTCATCTCTCTGCCTCCCAGTATTTCTGAATCTGTCTAAAATCTCCGCGCGTATTACAGTTCGTCCACCTCTCCAGACAAACAATTTCTATTTCTCCCTGTGAAATACGGTCAATATATTCCTGTATGATCAACAGATTTGTTTCCTTTTTATCTTTCTCATAAAAGACCCTGTTTGCAGTTTTCAGCTTTTCCATATCTTTGAACTTCCAGAGCTGCCCCGAATTGTAGATACTCGAAAAAGGTTCTTTTATATGCAGCAATCCATGTTCACTGCTAAAAAGATATTTATATGCACCTTTCCCGTTCTGATATAAGAGCACATCTCTGCTCGCCTGAATCGGACTGCGATGATAGGTAAGCACATTACTGTCTGTATTTACTACCGCCTCAAAGGATTTATTATCTATATCCAGATCTCCCTCCACAAAAAGTATCTCTTCCAAATCCGGCAGATAAAACGCCTCTTCCAGTCCGAGATACAGACTATAACCGGATGTCAGATCCGCATAATGTTCATTATAAAGCAGTGTGATCTTTTCCTTTTCTTCCTCCGGAATCTGCTCGGTGATATACCGTTCCAGATCCTCAAACTTATAACCGCCGACCACAATAATCCTGTCAGCATAACTGCATTTTTTCACCAGATGAAAAAGCAATGTATCTGATAAATTCCCTTCTGTATATATAGCCTTCAGGCATCTTCCGGCTTCCTCTATTCCTTCGTTAAACCGGCTGGATATCCCGGCTACAGTAATAACTGCTACCTTCATCTTTTCGACTCCTTTTTTGCCCTCTGGCCTCGCAAAATCACCTGCCATTTGCCATTTCATCTCACTTTATAAAAAACTCAGCCAAACAGCTTTCCATTTTCACTACACATTTTTTATCTCAGTAAGATAATTAGCAATACATTCCGTCAAACCTTTATTCAAATCAATGACCGGCTTCCATTTCGTCCTTGTCCTGATTTTTTCTGTGGATAAAAGTCTTCTTTCCGGATCAGACTCCCGATACCCATTAAACTCAATAACAGGTTCTCTGATACCCATTTTCTCCGCACACAGTTTCGCAAGATCTATAATAGATATTTCTTCATCAGTCGCCACATTATAAACGCTGCCATCCAGAGCACTATCCGTCCCTGCCAGTGCCAGCACTGCACTGCAGCTGTCATAGTTATGGAGAAATGTCCGCTTATTTTTCCTGCTGTTCTCCAGCAGAACTACTTTGCCATCCTTTTCAAAACTGTTAATAATAAAAGGAATAATATGCTTAGGATAGCGTTCATTTTTACTGTACACATTTGCAAACCGTATGGAACACCCAAGTATCTTTCCGGTTTCCACCGCATCCCTCATGAAAAATTCCGTGAGAAGCTTGCCTGTAGCATAGCTGGTACGCTGGCTATGTTCCGCATCTGCCATTGTAATATAATCACTTTCTTTCACTCCGCCGTTTTCATTCCAGGAATTCATAGAATAGACTTCCGATGTAGAACAGTTAATATATTTTTCCGCACCAACTCTGACTGCCTGCTCAAGAAAATTCTTCATTCCCAGTACATTAGTTTCAAAAGTCTCATGCACATGGTAAAAGTGTTCTGTATGTACTACTGCAGCGCAGTTGATATAAATCACCTCATCAAAGTTCTCTTTTATCTCCTTTACTCTGTTCTCAATCAAATTCATCTGAGACTCGTCATCGATATCATATTCAAAAAACTCAAACCTTTTGTCTGAAATACAATCTTTTATTGTCTCTAACGAAGATGCATAAAAATTGTCAAACCCTATTATATGATTCTCACCTGATTTATTTTCCAAAAGTTGATGTACCAGTTCATTTCCCGTCATTCCGGTCACACCACTGATAACGTATAATTTTTTCACCCTTTTCCTATCCTCCAAGATTTGATAAAATATTTTTTAATTTCTTCTTTCTCATATTGTTTAATCACAAGTTCAGGGCTTTTTCCATAGACCACTGAACAATTTGGAATGTCCTCATTTTTAATAAATGACTCTGCTGATATAATTACCCAGTCACCGATATTGCAATCCCCTATAACTGAAGAATTTGCAAACATAATTACATGATTCCCTAACTTAGGCCAACTTA
Source organism: Lachnospiraceae bacterium (assembly GCA_910573755.1). Taxonomy (GTDB): domain Bacteria; phylum Bacillota; class Clostridia; order Lachnospirales; family Lachnospiraceae; genus 1XD8-76. The sequence goes on from CAJTBO010000012.1 coordinate 103,887, forward strand.
CAATATCTCCTTTTAATCTTTCCCCTACAGTCACTCCTTGATATATACTAAAATAATCTCCATACTCTGCTTTTCCCAACACTGAGCCAATGGGATGTTCTACTATAAAATGTTCCGGAAGTTCTATATTCCAATACCACTCTACAGAATTCATTATTTTATTTAAATAATATATTTTATCTGCAAGTTCCTTGTCTCCCCGCCGTCCAACAATATGCGCCAGATAATAAAGAAATACTGAATAAACAGATGTATTAAGTACCGAAAAACCATCAGATAAATAGTATAAACGAGTTGAATCATCATAACTCCTCTTTGTTCTCTGAATTGCCATTTGAACATCATTTTTAAATCTGTTGTCTACTTCTGTTGGCCAATACAAATTTAACTGTTTCAATATAATACTATATGTATATTCCAAAGAAGCTTTATCTATCATATCCGCGCTATCATACTCCTTTCAATAATCTGTCCCTATAAAACAAATCTACCGATGCCCCATCAAATAATCTCATAGCAGCTTCTACATCGTATGCTGCACAACGTACAAATGCATTTTTCTCCGCAGTATCAAAGATCATATATTGTGCATAAGGATTATGATTCCTCGGTTGTCCTATAGAACCCGGATTGATAAACATTACCGCATGCTTATTTCTCATCTCCATATCATCTATATCATAAAATTTTGTAAAAATATGCGGATAATGAGAATGTCCGGAAAATACCAGATCATAATTTCCATAGTCTCCATGCACATCATCCGGAAATACAGGTTTCCAATAAACATCCTCCGCCGAACCATGCACCGCCAGACATTTCAGTCCATCCAGTAAAAACTCATAACAGCCTTCATGACACATTTCCCTGTCCAGATAACGTTTTGCCTCCTCTGTCAGAGACTCCGCTGTATTTTTTGCAGATTCTACACCTCGCTGCGAAGAAAATCTCTGAAAATCCGAAAGCATAATCGCTCTCTCATGATTCCCCCAAATATTACATAATATCTTATATCCAAATCTGTCATGCAAATACTGCACTACCTCATTTGACTGCATTCCATAATCTATCAGATCCCCCAGTAATATAGCTCCTTCAATATCAAAGTCCGCCATATCCTTTATCACTGCTTCCAATGCATACAGATTTCCATGAATATCTGAAAGTATTGCATACCCTGCCATATCAATTTCACCTCAAACCGGATCAATCAGCGTAATAATCTTTTTGAACGGAATAAGCTGTTCCTCCACTTCCTTAGCCCTGTGATTTGCGAGTATCGTTTTCGCCGTGTTTTCCATTGCCGGAAAAGCACTTCTGGTAAGCTGATTCGCATAGATAACAATGTTGATCCCATGAGCCTTTAATTCTGATTCATATGTATCACTGTAAGTCGTAGGCACCACCACGATCGGTGTTTTCCGATCCTCCGCCCTGAAAGCATCACAAAAGGCAAATATCTCATCCGCTGTCTTTTTTCTTGAATGAATCATAATGCCATCCGCCCCTGCCTCCACATAGGCCCTTGCCCTGTTCAGCGCATCTTCCATTCCCTTTTCCAGTATCAAACTCTCAATCCGGGCGATGATCATAAACTCTTTTGTTCGCAGTGCCCCTTTCCCCGCCCTGATTTTTTCACAAAAATTTTCTATTGTATCCTGCGTCTGCTCCACTTCCGTCCCAAAAAGGGAATTTTTCTTAAGCCCGACCTTATCCTCAATAATAATAGCTGACACTCCCATACGTTCCAGCGTCCTGACATTATACACAAAATGTTCTACAAGCCCGCCGGTATCCCCGTCCAGAATGATCGGCTTTGTCGTTACATCCATCACATCGTCTATTGTCCGTATCCGCGATGTCATATCCACCAGTTCTATATCCGGTTTCCCCTTTGCCGTAGAATCACAAAGTGAAGAAATCCACATCGCATCAAACTGATCCAGCCCACTTCTGTCTCCCACTACTGTCTTTTCAGCAATCAGACCGGTCAGGCCGCTGTGTACCTCTATTGTTTTGACAATATCGCAGATATCCAAAAGCTTACGAAGCCGCCCTCTGCGAAATTCCGGCATCGCCAGTCTCTCTCTCGCCGTCTCATCAATCTTCTTTACTTTATCATTCCAAGTATAAGGTACTTCAATCAATTTCCCCCCATACTTCTCCAGATTCTTTATGGCATTTTCGCGAAGGATGCTCTCCGGGCCACTACGCCAGTTGTCTCCATGGATCATATAATCCGGTTTCAACTTTTCCAGTATCTCATCATACATGATCTGCTCCTGTACAATAACTCTGGAAACCCCCTCTATTCCCTCAATCCTTTTTATTCTTTCCTCAATAGGAACTGCCGGAAAACGGTTATACCTTATCATTTGATAATCGCAGAGTACCCCTACGATAACTTCTCCGTAAGGCCTTGCCTGATTGATGATATTGATATGTCCTTCATGAATTTCATCTGTACAAAAACATGTGTAAACTGTCTTCATTTTCACTCCCATTCGCCGCTTCATCCGGCATTCCCGATATTTTCTAACAACTCATTACTGTATTCATAAAATTATTCTTATTTTCTTCTGCCGTCTCTTTCGGCCTTCCCAGATCTTCCCTTGCTCCCAATGACACCGCTATCTCTAAAAATGTAAGCTTCCGCTCCCTGCGTATTGCCAAAAGACTATCCTGCAGTTCTTCCCTCCCATGCACACAGACTGCTCTATGGTATCCCATCTGTCCTGTTATTTCAGACAGTCTCAACTCCGGGGCACCTGTCGGCATCCCACCGACTGATTCATGCGCCCTGTTATTCAGACAGATATGTACCAGATTTTCCGGCTGCTGCTCTCCGATAACCGCTGCATTCCCCAGATGCATTAATAGCGCCCCGTCACCATCCAGACAGATAATCCGTCTTTCAGGCAATCTTTTTGCCAACTGGCAGGCTATCATATTGGCATGCCCCATCCCGCCGACCGTGAGAAATGTCTGCCTGTGATTTCCAATCTTCTGATCGCTCTGTTCATACATCTCCCGGGATATTTTTCCGGTTGTGGAAACCACAAGATCCCTTTCCTCCAGCCAGTCGGCTATCATACTGATGGCTTCCTCGCGCCCTAATGTACAATCATTTTTGTATAATGCTGTATCCGTTTTCTGAAAAGCTCCCTTTTTAATAATCAACGCATACTGCCTGTTTTTCGAAAAATCCTCTTTTGCCCTCCTTAAAGCCTGAACAAGCTCCTCTTCCGCAGTGTCTTTTGTAATAACTGAATATCTGATATCCAACACTTCCAACAATGCGGGCGTAATTTCCCCCATATATTTATGCTGCGGTTCATCTTTCATGCCCGGTTCTCCCCGCCATCCAACCATCAACAACATCGGGATTCCATATACATCTGTATGGGCAAGGGATGTAAGGGGATTGACTGTATTACCAAGTCCGCTGTTCTGCATATAAACGCAGGCTGGTTTTCCTGTTGCCAGATATTCACCGATGGCGATCCCTATCGCGGCTCCCTCATTGGCTGCCGTGATATGATAAGGAAAAGCACCCTCTCCTTCATTTCCTATGTAATTACAGAACACCTGCAGAGTGGAATCAGGAACACCTGTTATGGTTTCTATTCCCAGTTCCTGCAGTCTTTTTACATATATTTTAATATCCATATCGCGCCCCTTATACTGATTCCATATTACATACGGTTATTTCCTCTTTGACTTCTTTCAACAGCTTCTCCCGCTTCTCATCATCCTGAACAAGAACGTCCCTGCCTCCCCGCAATAGATATAACTCTGTACAACCATTTGCAAAAATAACCAGTTTATACCCGTCTTCAAATACAAAACATTCAAATGCCAGCAGATATTGTTCCTTTCCGATCATTCCATATAAAAAACGAAAATCAGGATTGTATAATTCCGATCTGGCAATTTTAATATGGTTTCTTTTCCGAAACGATGTTGCCATATAATCCTCACCTTTTAAAAGGCTGATGATAATGGGATTAAGCTCCATCAGACTGATCAGTTCCTCATTTGTTCCGACTCCCGTTTCCGGCGAACGGATGATCACCGGAATCCTTGTCCAGCCTTCTGAACAGGTATACTCCATATCTCCTATATCTGATATTTCCGTATTTTTGTCTAAAATAAGCGTTCCATGATCCGCATAAAGCACCATCCTACAGGTTAACCTCTCCAAAAACGGTGCCAGCACATCATCCAGATAATGAATGGCGTCCTGGTGCTGTCTCATATAATCAGCCCGCAGATGCCCTCCTTTCACCGGCAGAAAATCAAATAACATTGCTGTCCCTTCTGACTTCAGCGGTTCCGATGTATACGGATTGGAAAAGGTAAAGTGGCTTTCATACTGTTCATGTAAATAGAACAGCCCGTTTTCACTGTCACTGCTGTCCATCAGAAAATCCCAGAACTTTTCCGTAACAGTCTGTGCACTGTCACTATAATAAATATCTTTTCCCTCTATGTAATGTTCCACATCACCATAAATATAAATTTTCCGCCCTTGCCGCTCTGCCAATTGAGTAAATCTGCACTCCATAACATCCACAACATTTTTCTCGTAATATTTTGTTCGCAGATCCTCATTTTCACTGTAAACGGGCACTAAACTTTCAAACGTTGATGTCGAAAACGAATATGCTCTTTTAAAGCTGTATGCCGTTTCATCCAGTATACTTTTCAGTTTCGGCATTTCCTGTTCCGATAAATCCTGATGCCTCAGCGCATCAAGACAAAGCAGCAAAACCGTATTCTCTGAAACCGAAGCCGCCGTCTGCTTTTCCAGTTCGTAAAGTTCTTCTAAATCATCCTGCAGTTCTGTTATATCAAAACACAATGATTCCCGAATATTCTGCTTCCTGCTCGCCTCAGTATATAAAACGCTGTTTTTCATTTCCCGCACTTTCAAAAGTGCTGTCCTGAAATCCTTAATCTGAACATATTTCGCGATCAGCTTCTGATACAGTTCCCTTTGTTTTTCACAATCTGTCGTTCCGCATATTTCTCTCTGCAGATAATTAATGCTGTGATAATTATGATAAGGATGGCTCGCATAGTAATAATCCGCCTGCATCTTTATTCCGTTTTTTTCAAACTCGTCATAAATATCCAGCACCGGGATCATCGGATGTTTTATCCGAAGACTTTTCTTTACCTCTTCTCTGAATTTAAAAGTAGATAAAACCACCGCATCAATCCCTTTTTCCTCCAGTTCCTGATCACTGATCACTGAAAATCCTGTATCTTCCCCGGAAGATGCATAATTATCCACAATATATTTTACTTTTTTCAGATCATACATAAAATCTGCCATGAGCATCTGTGTATGACCGCCATTACAATAAATAGCAGGTGTTATGGAATCTTTCAGAAATCTCTGCAGCGATGTTCTGATGATTCCGTTGATTTTTCTCGCTTCCAACGGATATTCCAGATCATATTTTTGAAATAATGCGTTATATTTTCGTTCCAGTTCCTGCTTTATCCCGCTCATATTCCGATACATTCCTCTATCATTCCCGCTATCTCCCTGTTTGCCAGCTCATTCAGATGGGAAGGGACAGCTCCATATTCATATTCTCTATCTGTAAAATAGTATTGGCATTCGGCTGCTTCCACTATCTTTACTTTTTTACAATACTGTTGAAAGACTTTATAATATTGTTCTAATATCCCGTTAATCTTTCGTATTTCATCCAGATCAGCAAAGTACTCCTGCCCATAGATATCTCCCTTTTTCTCCGCCAGATAGTTCTTCACCAGCACAATTTCAGCATCCGGATAATCCTTTTCCATTCTCTCAATAAAACCAAGCGCGCTTTTCTTCCATAATTCCATACACTCCCTGCTGTCCCGCCAAATAATTCTTTCCGGCTCCGGCTTCATCTCACAGCCGTCAAATGCATCGCTCTTTGTCAGATAGCCGCCTTGATATGCCATTATGTCAAACCGTTCTTCAATAAAATCCAATACTATAAAATCCGGTTTTTTCTCTTCTATAAGACTCCAGAACCTGTTATCTGCTTCCCGTTCCAGCATAATCCGGCGATATCTGTTTTTATGCCGAATGACCGGCGTCTTCTCTACCGGATTCATCAGGCTGATCAGACTTGAAAAATTGATCCTTCTGCCGGGATCATGTAAAAGACGCATATTCCCTAAAACTTTATTCAGGTTGTAACCGCTGATATTCATATAAGTTCTACTCTCATATTCCGGAAAGGCTGTATGGATAAATTCACAATATTCCTTTGTCAATCTTTCAAATTCTTCCGCTGTTCTCTGTGTGAAAAATGCCGCCAGCAAATCGGACAATTTGTGAATGACCAGCTTTTTTAGTATTTCTCTGTTTTTCTCATAAAGTCCCCTGTCCAGAAAATTTTGTATCAGAATTTCATAAGCCCCAATACCTTCCGCTCTGCTTCCCGCTGCTTTCCGTGGTTTTTCTGAAAGTGACCCCTTTCTGAACAGCCGATAATAATAGAGTGCCTCCGGTACATAGCTCCGCTTTTTGCTCAGACATAGGAGCAGCGGATAAAGTGCTCTCGCTTCACTGTGGCAATCAGGAAAATCCACCTTATTTTCTGTAAACAACTCTCTGCGAAACATACATTTCCAGATAGCCGTATAACCATACTCCATCTGTTCCTCTGTGGAATATCTCCTTCCCATAACACCGGATATTCTGCGCAATGTTTTCTTCCCGGTAATGCTGTCCACCCTCCAGACATCACATTCCGCCATATCCGCCTGTTCGAAGGAAATTGTCCGGTACATCTTTTGCAGAAAAGACAGTTCTATCCAATCATCTGAATCCAGAAAACAAAAATATCTGCCTTTCGCCTCAAGAATTCCTGTATTCCTGGCTGCGGAAGGTCCCGCATTCTCCTTGTGGATCACCCTGATCCTGAAGTCTTTTTTTGCCCATTCATCACATAATTCAGAAGAGCCGTCTGTGGAACCGTCATCAACCAGTATCGCTTCAAAATCTGTAAACGTCTGTCCCACTACAGATCTCAGACATTCATCCAGCCATGCCGCCACATTATAAACAGGAATGATCACACTGACCGCGGTCTCTTTAGGAATTCCCTTATTTTCCATAAACGTCAACATACCTTTCCTGCAGTTTACTCAGTCTCAGTATCTCTTTTTCCGTAAAGCCATGCTTCTTAAGTACATCCTTTGGCATAATTGGTTCCTTTCCGTGAATTTCTGTCAACGGAATCTCCGTCGGATATATTTTACACGATATTGATGTCTGACGATTATAAACCGCCAATGCCAGACGGTGATTCCCATCAATCACCTCATATAATCTGTTTAAAGACAGCGGATATTCTTTTCGATATCCATTCTCCTTCCAATCTGCCATAAGTTCTTTAAACTGCTGCAGCCTTTGTCCGGCTGTATGCTCAGTACAATGCATCATTTGAGCCCTTTTATAATATTCATATCCAAACGTATTTTTTCCCTCATATTGTTCAATGGCTGCCAGCCTGATTGCCAGTCTGGAATCTTCATGACACGTCTTCAATATTTCAGAAATTTTTATCTCAATATCTGTCCGTTCCGGTTCTCCGAACATCAAACTGTATAGATAAGGATATATCCAGACATACCTGTCTGTTATCCCTTTTACAATATCCTCCAGTTCTCTCCGCAGCGTCTCATGCACCGCCAGACAGATAAGCGTATTATCCTGTACAGAAATATCATAAATGCATTTGAGTGGAATGCCATCCAATACGCTCTCTTCCTCTGTCTGTTTTGTCACTGCAAAGCATCTGACCTGACTGCCTAACCCCTGCACCTTTAAAGTCCGAAAAAATTTGCGGCCCACATGACCGGCTCCGTATATTACAATCTCTTTTCCGCCGAAATCTTTCAGGTTCATCCCTTACCCTCTATATAACTTTAAATAATATTTTCAGACTTCTTCTCCAAAATCAATATAATCCGCCGTATGCCCGGGATTTCGTTTTTCTGCCGGCGGGAGTGTCATATAATCCCTGCCGAAAATATGGGAAAGATACCCTGATGCATCTGCCGGCCCCGGAACTTTCATTCCCTCAAACATATATTCAGCCGTTTCCGTATGCCACTTCTTCAAAAAACCTTTCGCCTCAAATTTTGCTCCCCAACTGAGGCATCTTATATATGGTGTACTGCTGTTTCGATACTTTTTTGTTAAATACTCAAAGCCTTTATGCCCCCATTCTTTAGGAAATACATTGAGAAATTTAAAACCTATCCGGCTGATAAACCTGCTCTTATTCAACGCACCGACTTCCGAATACAAAAGTTTCCTGCTAAGCCACGAGATACAGGTACACGTTATTTTCCCCAAAAAGTTTTCAGGAAGATTGTCATCAGGAAAAATATCAATAAATATACCATTTTTCGCTGTCATCCTATGCTGCCCTTTTCGTTTGAATGCTGTACCGTTTTTTAAAATCCTTGCATATCCCCATCGATATCCGGGATCTGTCTGATAGGTCTGCAGAAAATATTTTTTATCCAGTTGCGTTTTGCAGATTTCACAAAACCTGTCATAATTTTTCCGCAGCATGCGCACATCAACATCATCATCCCAGGGAATAAAGCCGCCATGCCGCACCGCACCCAGCATTGTCCCGCCGTCCAAAATATAAGAAATGTTATTTTCTCTGCAGATGCGGTCCAGTTCCGCCAACATCTCCAGCTCAACCATCTGAAGTTTTCGCAAGATTTTGTGATCCATTGTAAACACTTTATATGTTCCCTACCGCTTTTCTCTCATAAATGTTTCCATTATTTCCGCCAAAGCAATAGACTCTCCTCTGGTAAATTTAAAGGCATTCTTTTCATGACGGTTTAATAACGCAAGAAAATCACTGATTTCATACCGCAGTCCATCTCCTAAAAAGATTTCCGAGTACTTGTCTACCCTTCCGGCATCTTCATAATGCACTTCAAAATAAGAAGTTTTCCACCAGGGGGCCTCTACTATGATATATCCCAATGTGCCTGAAATGAGAAGCCTTCCTTCAGATTTCACGCCCAGTCCGCAGGTTGCCGTTGCAACGCCCGCCGGATAACGCAGTGAAACCTTCGTAAACATATCTAATCCGTTTTCACCATCTATTGTGTCAAATTCTATTTTTTCGTATCCTGTCCCAAATAATTTCAGGATAGGAAGCATTACATAGCTTCCCAGTTCAAGAAAACTGCCGCCATACAGCCTGTCTGTCATCTCTCTGTTTGCAGGCGACTCCAATTTTGTAAAACAAGCTTCCACATTTCGGATATTCCCGATCATACCGCTGCATGCTATTCCCAGTAGTTTCTGAAATCCCGGACAATAGGCGGTTTTAATTCCCTCAAAAAGTATCAATCCCTTTTTTTTGGCTTCGGCAAAGACTTCTTCCGCCTGTCTCTTTTGTAATACAAGCGGTTTCTCACAAATCACATGCTTCCCATGTTCTAACGCTTCTTTAATATATTCATAATGAGTATTGTGAGGTGTTGCAATATAGGCAACATCTATATCCTGATAAAATTCTTCTTTTTCTGTATAAGCATTGATATCCCATTTCCCGGCAAATTCCAGAGCACTTTCTTTATGCGGATTATAAACCCCCTGTGTGCTGACACCGCTTACCAGCTTTGCTTCAGGAATAAAACGGCTGGCAATCCTGCCGCTTCCAACAATCCCTATCCTTTGAATCTGCTGTTTCTGCTCCCTGAGCATTGTACTGGAAATATCTTTTGTCCTCTCCAGATAAACAACTTTGCAGTAATCTTTTAAATAATCAAACTGCCCTGTCCAGTCCGAACCCACCGTAAAAATATCAATATTATATTTTTTAACATCACTGAATTTCTGTCCGGGTGAATCTTCTATGATAATTTCATCTGCAAATCCGGTTTTCTTTACATTTTCAATACGTGTCATAATGGAATCCACTACGCCAAGCTTACCTCTTGTCTTATCGTAACTTTCCGTAGTAATTCCAACGATCAGGTAATCTCCCAGTTGTTTTGCTCTCTGCAGTAATCGATAATGCCCCTGATGAAATAAATCAAATGTTCCATAAGTAATTACCTTTGTTATTTTCTTATCCATCTTTCCATCCGTATTTTCTTTGTCTTACCTGAAATTATATAATAAGATACATATACTAACAAGTGCATAAACCAAATTCCTGCGGGTAATAACAGGAAAAACAGTTTTTACGGAAGGAAATAAAACTTCCTTCCGTATATTAATATCATATATGATTCCAATATATCCGTTTTACATCCTGGCCACAATCCTCTTCTCCAGTTCCGGCAGTTCCTCATCATCCGGCACCAGCGCCTTTAACTGCTGCAGAATCTGGTAAGCCTCCGCCGCCATCCCCTGTGCCAGAAGTCCCGGGATCTTCGCCTTTACCTGAATCGCCATCGTCCGCATCTGCGACTTTGCTTCATTCGCTTTATTCTTCTCTTCCTCCAGCTTTATTTCCTCAGAAGCAGCGTAACATCTCGCATAAAGCTGGATCATATCATCAAAATCCGGAAACAGGCCGATGGCTTCCTTCATATTCTTTCCAACCTTCTTCCGGTCGCCTTCTATCTGTCCCTGTATCACCTGTTCCCATTTCACTGCTACGCGGCAGGCCTTCGGTAAAAGTTCCATCTCACCGGTAAAAGCATTTTCATTGAAATACTTTCTGTAAAATACAAGGCACTTTGTTGTGAAATCCCGGAATCTCTCCTGTATGGAAAAGAAATCGTCATTCGCATATCTCTGAACGACTTTCGCCTCCGCCACTTTTAACGCCAGATACTCATATCTTACCTTCGCCTTCTCTGACATCCGGTCATTTCTGTTCCGTTCAGCAAACTCCTCTATCTGATTCCTGCGTTCCGGCATGCTGTTTTCAAAGAATGCGTCCACACCGATTCTCCAGTTATCAAATTTAACAATCTCCAAAACCTTCCATGCATCAATTTGATATTTTTCAAGAATCTCAAATATCTTATAATCCAGCTGGAAAACATCTGCGACACAGCCGAACAATCTTTCATAATAATAAGAAATCTGCTCTGTCCGTCCGCTATGATCTGCATACAATACTTTCAGATACCATACATAATAATATGGTGCCTCAACCTCCATAAAATACTCGGCGATTCTGTAAAACTTATCCCGTTGTTCTTCAGACTCTTTTTCCTCTGCCTCCAGCTTCTTAATAGCATTCCACAGCAGATCATACCCCGGACGCTTCGCCATAGTCTCCAAAAGAGGTATCACTTCTTTATCAAAAGGAAGTTCTGCCAGCGTATCGATCAGATCGTCCGTAAAACGCTCATACAGCATAATAGGTCCCATCCAATCAAAGATGTTGAAAAATTTCTTGAGAGCAGAAGTATCTCCCAGCTTCAAAGCTGCCAGAATGTAGATACCAAATCCTGTACTGATACCTGAATCTTCCAACGCAAACTGCACAAAAAATGCAGTCTCTTCCTGCTTCTTCGCTTCATTGTCTTTCAGCAGATCATAATATTCTACATACTTTTTACTGCACTTGAGTGCTTCTGCATAATTACCGGTCTTATAGTAGATCTCCTGTCCCAGATTATAAAGCCTCAACTGGCAGAAATCTGTATTTCTCTTATCCCCCAGAAATTTTTTGTAATTCTGTTCCGCTTCCTCATAGTAGCAATTCTGAATCTCTGCCTCTAATGCCGCACAGTAAAAGGCTCCCCTCTCCCTGTTGGTATTCGGTATATTCTCATTTCTGAATTCCTTAATACCATCCAGGCTCCACTCTTCCAGCTTCGCATACTCATTCAGCGCGCGGTACTCCTGCAAAAGATGGGTCCACCAGCGCACTTCCTTCCTTTTCTTCTTGATCATGTCAAGAAGCAGGGTCGTATTTCTCTTTGCATGAGCCCGCTCTTCCGCCTTACTCTCAAAATAATAACCAAAATGCTCTACCGCAGAATGCAAAAGGATATGCGGATCATACAGCGGATAAAAATATTCATGGATACTGCTTACAAATCTGGGCCTGTTCTTCAGGCTCACCATACGGGATACCCATGCGTCCGTAACCAGCTCCTTATTCAGGCTCATATAATTTCTCTGAATATACAGGGCATAGTAATAATTTTTATAATTTCCGGATAAGAAAAATTCCTCTATATCATCCGTATCAATAAACCATTCATCATCATCCAGATATAAAAACCATTCACCCTGCGCCGCATCCATCCCCACATTTCTGGCTTTTGAAAAATCATTACACCATGCAAAAGGAATGATAATATCCGTATAACTCTGAAGAAGTTTTTTCATCTCCTCGTCACATCCGGTATCCACTATGATCAGTTCACTGGGAACTTTTTCTCTAAGGCTCTTTAATGAATCCAGACATTTCTTTGTTGTTTTTGCCCTTCCGGAACATAATAATGAAATAGATAATACTGGCTGCTTGCTCATACCGATAACCATGTCCTTTCCAAATTCAGCAGATATCAATGCATATAACCTGCATACTATGCAGGCATAAATTCTCCGAAAAATAAGGGCGGTTTTGACGCCGCCCTTATCTGATTCGCTGCTACTGCAGCTTCCTTACAGCTTTTATATGTTATCTTTCAGTATAGCTTCCTGCATATTACATCCCAGGGTTCAGGTTGCTATAGCCGACAGACTCCTAAGCTATTAGTCTATTACTGTAACAGGGACAGAACACTCTGGTTGCTCTGGTTAGCCTGTGCCAGCATGGATGTACCAGCCTGAGCCAGGATGTTGTTGTTAGAGTACTGAACCATCGTGGAAGCCATATCTGTATCACGGATAGCGGACTCTGCGGATGTGGTGTTCTCTACAACGTTATCCAGGTTGTTGATCGTGTGCTCTAATCTGTTCTGAACCGCACCGAGGTCAGATCTCTGAGCGGATACTTTCGTAAGTGCTGCAGCGATCGTCTCGATTGCTCTGAGCGCATCCTCTGCCGTATCAACTCTTACACCGGAAATACCAAGGCCCTTCGCGCTCATGGTCTCGATGTTCATGGTGATCTGGTTATTGGTTGTAGCATCAGCACCTACATGCAGACCTACCTGCAGTTTACCCATGATATCCTGAGTACCCTGTACTCTCGGAGCCATCTCGGTCAGTTTCACCCTGTTACCAACCGCATCGTATACTACCGGTGCATCGGATCTTGCCGCACTGGTTACCGTTGTGCCGCTGATGCTGGATGTGAAGTACTTGTTCAGCGCATTCTCAGCCAGTCTGTTACCGTCTTTATCGTAGAAGCCATAGCTCTCACCTGCACGGTATGCAGCGGTTACCTTGTTTGCAACAACGTTGGTAGAATATGTACCTGCCGCTGTGATAACAGAATTCAGAGCGCTTGCAGTAATTGTTGCGATGGTCTTACCAGTAATATCCTTGATTGCGAAGGTTCTTCCGTTTGTACCTGTTGTGGTGATGGTATACTTATCAGCCACTGCACCAACCAGCGCTACGGAATACTGGGTTGTTGTTGTTACTTTAGAGGTATCGCCTGCATCTGTAACTCTGGAGATGGTTACTCTGATGTTGATACCGGAATTCTTCAGCGCGTTGATGATCTCGTTCTGAGCCGCACCGCTTGCGTTAGCCTTGAAGGAAATCTTCGCTGTCAGACCGTTTGCGCCTGTTGTCATAACTACGCCGCCGGCCGTATTGCTTGTAATTGTCTTATAACCGTAGGAATAGCCTTTTACAGAAGTCTTATCACCCTTCAACAGATAAGTTTCATTGAACTTTGTTGTCTCGGATACACGATCGATTTCTGTGATGAGCTGTTTGATCTCAGCGTTGATGGATTCACGGTCAGATTCGGACTGTGTGCCGTTAGCTGCTTTAACTGACAGTTCGTTCATTCTCTGCAGCATATCGTGTACTTCTGCGAGAGCACCCTCTGCTGTCTGTACTACGCTGATACCATCCTGTGCGTTTGCGGAAGCCTGTGTAAGACCTCTGATCTGCTTTCTCATTTTTTCGGAAATAGCAAGACCTGCCGCATCATCAGCCGCACGGTTGATCTTATAACCGGAAGATAACTTCTCAGTTGTCTTAGCCTGCTGGCTTGTTGTAACGCCCAACATTCTGTTGGAGTTCATTGCTGTAAGATTGTGTTGTACTACCATAGTGTACCTCCATATACTTTTTTACTCGGTCACAACTCCCTTTGTGCCGGTGAAGGACTTTCGCCCTGTGAATTTTTGTAAGTTACACGGAAACCCTTTTTCCTGTAACCACATGCCGCTTTCCGCGGTAATTCTCTTTAATAGATTTTCGCCGCTGAGCATTGACTTGGCCCCTAGGCTAACCTCCTCCGTGCTTTTCGGCTTTCAACGGAGTCTCTTTCCGCTGCTATTACTTATTTCGGAATGTTTAGAAAAAACTTTAGGGCAAATTATAAAATTTTTTAAACTTTTTTCATTCCGAACTGCGGTTAGTGGGACTCGAACCCACACACGTAAAGTACAGGAACCTAAATCCTGCGCGTCTGCCAATTCCGCCATAACCGCCTGTATGCTTCCGCCAAAAAGGTATAAAGCCTCATTCCCCGGCAGGCTCTATACCTTTTTTTGCCCTGATCCTTTTATTTCTCACTCATCCATCTGATAACGGTGGTTTCTGATAAAGTTTACGGTTGATTTTTTTCAGCGTTTCCATCTCTTCTTTTACCCGCTCAATATCTCCTGCCAATGCCTGTTTTTCTATCCGCTCCACTTAAGTCAGCTGATCAAATAATACATTATTAATTTCTTGATCGTTTGTCGGCATATACTATCATCCTCTTTCCAAATGCCTGTGATACTGTGTCTACTGATAAGATTATTATATCCAATTTCCAGAAAAGTGTAAAGCGGGAATTACTCCCCGATCCGGGAAATCACCCTCTTCCATATCCTCGCCAGAAAAAACACCGTCACCGATGCCGACATTACCTCCGCGATCGGGAACGACCACCACACATTCTGCAGCTTCCCTGTAAGAGCCAGCAGATACGCCGCCGGAAGCAGCACCACAAGCTGCCTGCAGATCGAGTTGATCATACTGTACCAGGCATAGCCCAGCGCCTGAAATACAGAACCCGTCACGATGCAGAACGCCGCCACGACAAAACATGTGCTGATGATCCGCAACGCCGGCACGCCGATATCGAGCATTGTCTCCGAGGCTTCAAAAAGCAGCAGGAGCCTGTCCGGAATGCATTGCATGATAACCACGCCCGCAGCCATGATAGCCACCGCATAACAGACCGATAATTTAAAAGTCTTCACCACCCGCTCTTTGTTTCCGGCCCCATAATTATAGGCGATGATCGGCACCATCCCGTTATTCAGCCCGAACACAGGCATAAACACAAAACTCTGCAGCTTAAAGTACACGCCGAACACCGCCGTTGCCGTATCCGTAAACGTGATCAGAATCCGGTTCATGCCATAAGTCATCACAGAGCCGATCGCCTGCATTATAATGAAATAGACATATATCCCCCATTTGAAATGGGGGCCGAGGCAAAGCCGTAGCGTTGCATAAAGTACTAAAACCTCCTATGCTATAATGATATTGGTTTCGCAGGCCATATCAAAAGCATAGGAGGTATCCAAAATGGATAATCAAAGTATAGCACACACCAGATGGAATTGCACATATCATATTATCTTCATACCGAAATATCGAAGAAAAATCATGTATGGAGAGACGAAGAGAGACTTGGTAGAAATTATAAAGAAATTATGTGAGATGAAACAGGTGCAGCTAATGGACGGGAAGGTATGTATAGATCATGTGCATATGTATGTGGCGATACCGCCAAAGATGTGTGTATCGGAATTCATGTCATATCTGAAAGGGAAGAGTACATTAATGCTGTTTGACAGACATCCGGAGTACCGAACGAAATGGGGAGACAGACATTTCTGGGCCAGAGGATATTTTGTATCAACAGTAGGGAATGTAAATGAAGAAACAATTAGAAAATATATACAAGAACAAGAAGAGAATGACAAGTTAGAAGATGGAAGAAAGTAAAAGGCCCCCTGTAGGGGGCAACTGGTAAAGATGGTATTGCGGAACCCCGCCTTAGGCGGAACCAGTACTATACCCCGGAGGGGTTAAAACTAAACCCCCATTTGAAATGGGGGTTGCTAACTAGAAGGAATGCCTATCATGTAAATCTGCTTCACAACCTTCCCGTTCGGCTTAAACCCCTTCATTCCCACATGGATCTCCTGATTCACCTTCACATTCATGATGATCGCCAGCATCCCTGCCACACACTGCCCGACCACGGTTGCCACGGCAGCTCCCGCCACCCCCATCTTCGGCATACCGAAATAACCGAAGATCAGGATCGGATCAAGAATGATATTGATAACGGCGCCGGTTCCCTGTGTGATCATCGTATAAAATGTTTTCCCCGTGGACTGCAGCAGCTTTTCAAAAGTCGCCTGTATAAATATCCCGAAGGAAGCCACACAGACGATCGTCAGATATTCCACGCCATAATTTATGATTACCGTATCCGTTGTCTGGCTTGTATAAAAGATCCTGACTCCAAAAATGCCGATGCATAAAAACAGGATGTAGCTGACCAGCGCCAGAAAAATACCGTTTTTCGCCACGGTATCAGCCTTTTCAAATTCCTTTTCTCCCAGAAACCTTGAAAGCAGGGCATTGATACCGACTGCCGTCCCTACGCCCACCGCGATCATCAGCGTCTGGATCGGGAACGCAAGGGATACCGCCGTCAGCGCCTTTTCCTCGATCCTTGCCACAAAAATACTGTCCACAATATTATATAAAGCCTGTACCAGCATGGAGATCATCATCGGCAGTGACATCGTGACCAGAAGCCTGTTGACAGGCAATACACCCATTTTATTTTCTTTCATCAATATTTCTTCCATCCAGTGTCCTCTTCTTTCTTTATCATTCGGAAGCAATCGATACCAAATTTATCTGAAAAAGCGTGCGTCAGGACGCACACTCGCACCGGAGCGCGGCTGCGACAGCAGCCATTTTCCTTATGCGCGCAGTGCGCATCCCCCGGAGGCTTTGTCGTATAAGACGAACTTTCCTATATGACAAGCAAAAGAAAAACGCCCGAAACTCCGTATACGCGGTTTTCAAACGTTTTCCTGTCCTGAGCCACCGGGGACTCGAACCCCGGACAACTTGATTAAAAGTCAAGTGCTCTACCACCTGAGCTAGTGGCCCATACTGTTTTTTTATCGTCCGTACATGTGACCGGACAAACTGGGCTAGCTGGATTCGAACCAGCGAATGCAGGAGTCAAAGTCCTGTGCCTTACCGCTTGGCGATAGCCCATCATCGGCATCCTGCTCTTTACGAATCTCTTCTGCCCGCTGAAAACTTTCAGGGTGGGTAAAGGGACTCGAACCCTCGGCCTCCAGAGCCACAATCTGGCGCGCTAGCCAACTGCGCCATACCCACCATATTGACACCTGCATGTCCAAACGTGCTCGAAGGGATTCGAACCCCCGACCCACGGCTTAGAAGGCCGTTGCTCTATCCAGCTGAGCTACGAACACATGCTGCTAACCTTGATGCGCTTTACGATGCATAACGCTCGACCCGGCGCCGGTATGGCCTCATCGGAAACCATACGATAAGCGGGTGATGGGAATCGAACCCACGTGTCCAGCTTGGAAGGCTGGTGTTCTACCATTGAACTACACCCGCATACTGACTGCTTTTCTGTTTTAAGTCGGGGTGACAGGATTCGAACCTGCGACCTCCTGGTCCCAAACCAGGCGCTCTAGCCAAGCTGAGCCACACCCCGGCATTTCTTCAGATTCAGAAAATCCCCTGACTTACAGCGTCCCTAACCGTGACGCAAGGATTATTATATAATACCTCTCCCCTTATGTCAATAAAAAAAATTATTTTTTTTCATTTTTTTCAACTTTTCTCTCCCCACTGTCCGTTCAGCCAGATTTTTCTTTCTTCAAGGAACTTTCTCATATCCTCCGTCCCTTCCTCCCAGCTATCAATACCTCTGTAACAGTTATCCATTCCGGCGGCGGCTCTGATCCGCTCCCTGTACTCCTCATATCCCGTCTCCAGAAATTTCTCCAGCCAGGGGCCGTACTGCCTTTGATAGCATTTTTCCACCGCCGTGTAAAACTCCGGCTTTTCATATAACGTTTTGCTCCAGCCTGCCAGATTAACATAAAACCCTTCCGGTTTATGCAGTTCATCCGCCTCGCCCCAGCCCCCGCCGTTTCCCAGCGCGAGATCATAATCCCATACCGGCCCGGCGTACAGCCTGTCCGCATACCTCGGTTTATAAAAAAACACGCTTGAAGAATTGGCGTCAATATTTTTACTGATTTCATCAAGGACGTAACGTCCCGCAAAGGAATCCATATCCATCATCTCTGTGTAAAAAATGCCCGCTCTGCCCTGATCCAGCTCCTCTCCTTCCGGCAGATATCCGTCCCCGGCAAAAAGCGCGCTTTCAAAATCCTGCACAAAGGCATAGATATACTGTATCTCCTCCACGGATGCATACGCAGGACTTTTCACCACCACATGCTGTCCGTTTCTTGTCAGAAATTTACTCGGCTCCGCCGCATACCTGACGGGATATTCCATCTCCAGCAGATATCCCCCCTCGATATTCTTCGGATTTTCAGGCAGAAACCATCCCTGCAGCAGCGTTTCCTCTTCTCCTGCCAGAGTATAATTCTGATAAGCCGTTACATCGCCGTTTAATTCCCCGTTCTCCGCCTCCAGATCGCCGATTTCCAGCCTTCCCGGCGCAATATCCGCTTTTTCCGCCAAAAGATAGAGCCCCTGATACTCCCCGTTCACATACAGATCCGCCCATTCGCAGCTTAAAGCCCCCGGCAGTGAACATTCCTTTGACATATCCAGAAACAGTTTGTTCCGCATCATGGACGGATCTTTTACATTGGAGATCAAAAGCCATTTTTTAGCCGGGTCCATCCCCAAAAGGGATGCCTTTGCAGACAGTTTGATCTGCCATGATTTTTTATTTTCATACCATGTGGAATTTCCATGTCCGTGCATGGCTTCGATCTCACCCTGAAAAGCTTTCCGGCCCCCGGGCAGATACAAAATAAGTTTTCCGGCGCTCTCCTTCTCCTTGTCCGCCTCCAGTTCCTCAAACGGCTCCTCGGTCTCCACCCAGAGGCAGGGCATATTCCGGGACTGCAGCACTTCAGCCTCAAACTCCTGCCCTCCCGCCCGCACCAGCACTCTGCCCCGGGTCAGAGCGCTGCGCTCCTTTTGCTTCTCCCTTTGTGCCGGGGCAGCGCCGGTTTCCTCATAAGAAACAATTATTCCCTCTTCCTGCCCCTTCGGCATCAGTACCGTAACATCAGGCAGCCTCGCAAAGGAGGGCAGAAAAAGATAACATCCGTCACCGTTTTTATCACTCTGCAAAGAGATCCGCAGCTTTTCCGCGGACACCGGTATTTCCCGTCCGCCCGCCAAAATATATACGAAAAAGGATGCCGCCGCCAGCAAGAGCACCCTTAACATCATCTTCGTTATTTTTACAACATCCTGATATCCCAAAAGCTTTCCCCGCATCAATACCGCTCCAGATAATGTATCGTAACTTCCGTCTTTCCTTCCCCGTCAATCTCCATCACCGCATAGGAAGGTTTCCTGCCCTCCTGTCTCGGATAGGAGAGGCTCCCCGGATTGACCGCCCAGATACCGCCTTTATCGTCTACTGCCGGACGGTGGGTATGTCCGTAAAACACCATCTGGTATCCTCTCGCTTTGGCTTCCTGCCTTAAAAACTCGTTGCTCACGGAAATATAATAATTATGCCCGTGGGTTACCAGCGCTTTATACGGGCCGATCTGGACCTCCACATCATTTTTCAGATTGGAGAAGAAATCATTATTGCCTGCCGCCACAACAAAAGGGCAGTTATTCATTTCCCTCACCGCTTCCTCAAATTCATACTCCTGTCCTTCCACATCGCCGCAGTGTATTACAAGAGACACCGGCTTTGTCTCTTCCAGCGCCCTGTAAAAATTCTCCCCCTGTCTGTGTGTATCGCTTACGATCAGTACCTTCATCTGTTTTCCTCCAAACTCACGCCCAGTTTCTCCCTCATTGCCCGCAGGGCCTTCCCCCGGTGGCTGATACTGTTCTTATCCTCCGGAGACAACTGCGCCGATGTGCAGTCAAATTCCGGCAGGTAGAAGATCGGGTCATAGCCGAAACCATTCTCTCCTTGCTCCTCATACCCGATCTGCCCCTCCATCGCGCCTTCCGCCGTCAGCACCCTTCCGTCCGGACAGACCGCCGCAACCGCACAGATAAACCTGGCGCTTCTCTCCCTGCCTGAAACCCCTTCAAGGCGCCGGATCAGATCCGCATTTTTCACCCGATAGGAAGTGTCATGCCCCAGATAGCGCGCCGAATAAATGCCCGGCTCTCCGTTCAGGGCATCGATAACAAGCCCCGAATCATCCGCGATCACTATGGCGTCTTTCCAGATCTCATCCCGCGCCGCTTCCTCTGCCACCGCCTTTGCTTTTATGATGGCATTCTCCAGAAAAGTGCTGCCGTTCTCCTCCGGCTGCGCAAAAAATCCCGCCTCCTTCATTGTTGTCACACCGGCATCCATATCCCGCAGGATTTCTCTGATTTCTTTTGCTTTATCCTTATTTCCTGTTGCAACTATTACTTTCATCTTAATTCCAGTTCCTCAAATGTATCCGTTATCCCCTTACAGATCCCTTCCGCGATCCTCTCCTGATACGCCTGCGTAAGAAGCAGCTCTTTTTCCGTTTCATTACTCATATAACCCGGACAGACGACGGCAGCCGGTATGGAAAGTTCCGTCAAAATACCCTCTTCCACCTCCACAAGCCCCAGCGCCTTTCCCTCTATCGCCGTGACTACCTCCCGCTCCATCCGGTCCGCAAAGCTGCCGTTTGTCAGCCAGGGACGGAAATACAGGCTGTTGTAACAGACATAGCTGCCGAAAACTTCCGTGTCCGTATCTCCTCCGAGCGTCAGTCCCAGATACAGGCCTGCCTTGGTCTGTTCCGCCAGCAGCATCTTATTCTCAGGGTCTGCCTCTTTTCCTTCTTCCGAAATACTGTATACCCGTATTCCTTCCGCCTCCAGCAGCGCCCGGCACCTTTCTTCTATCCGGGCAAGTATTTCTTTTTCCTGACTGTCTGCCCCTTCCGAAGCCTCTGTATTCAGAATGACAGCCCTTTCGTACAGTTCCGAAGGTTTATAACGATTCCCCTGCAAAATCAATTCATGTCCCGGCCCCGCTTCCGGATCCGCCGTCTCCGGCACGCCGGAAGCACTTCCTGTCTCCGCGGCAGCCGTCATTCGATTCATGCCCAGACCCGCGACAAGCATAAACGCCGCCGCAAGAAAACTTCCGCCCAGAATGGCGCTCCATCTCATCAGTTTCTTCATCCCGTCATCTCACCGGCTTTCTTTTTTCCGGGCGGTTTCGGCCCCGTATACTGATAAAAATAGGTCTTCATCATCCCGTTATATATCTTCCTGTTTTTATCCGCCTTTTTCCCGATGCTTTCTTCCGCCTTATCATAGGCCGAGATCAGATACATCGACCAGCTGTCAAGACTGCCGTATCTTACGCCAAGCATCCGGTAAAGTTCCGGCAGTTCTTCTTTCTCCTTCAGCCGCTCCCCGTAGGGCGGATTTGTGATCAGAAAACCATATTTTTTCGGATGGCTCAACTCCGACACCGGACGCCTCTGAAAGTGTATCAGCCTGTCCACTCCAGCCCGTTTTGCATTTTCTCTGGAAATGGCGACCATGGCGTCATCGATATCATATCCCTGAATATCCGTCTCCACAGACAGATCCACCAGATCATTCGCTTCATCCAGCACATCATACCACTGTTTTTTGGGAATCAGATGGTCCCACTCTTCCGATATAAACTCCCGGCTGAGCCCCGGTGCCATATTCGCTGCCATCATGGCCGCCTCAATCGGAAAAGTCCCGCTGCCGCAGAAAGGATCCACCAAAATCCGGTCCTTTTTCCACGGTGTCAGCATGATCAGCGCCGCCGCCAGATTCTCCGCAATGGGCGCTTTTGCCGTCAGCTTCCGGTAGCCGCGTTTATGTAAAGATTCTCCCGTCGTATCAAGCCCCACCGTCACCGTATCCTTCATGATAAATACCCTGAGCGGAAAGCTTTCGCCTTCTTCCGCAAACCAGTTTGTATGGTACACGCCCTTCAGCCTTTCTACGATCGCCTTCTTCATGATCGACTGGATATCCGACGGACTGAACAGTTTACTCTTCACACTGGCTGCCTTTGCCACCCAGAATTTTCCGTCTTTCGGAATATACTCTTCCCAGGGCAGGGCTTTTGTTCCCTGAAACAGTTCCTCAAAGGTAACTGCCGGGAAACTGCCGATCCTGATCAGAATTCTTTCCGCCGTCCTCAGAAAAAGATTCGCCCTGCAGACAGCTTCGTCGTCGCCTGCAAAAAGAACCCTGCCGTCCTCCACCTGCAGGATCTCGTAACCAAGTTCCGTGATTTCTTTTTTTAATACCGCTTCCAACCCGAAATGGCATGGAGCGATCAGCTCAAATTTTCTCATAAACCTATATTAAATTAGGATATTTGCTCTGTCAACTAAAACGTAATATTAAGAAAGGGAAAGCTTCCGCTTTCCCCTCTTTCTTTTTCTTAGTAATTGTTGTTCTTGCAGTTTTCAGAAGAATTCTTGTTGCTGTTCTGGCTCTGGTTCTGATTCTGGTTCTTCTGAGATTCGTTCTGAGAATTCCCTGTTTTGTTTGTGTCATTCTTAGACATATGCATACCTCCTGAATTTTTAATGACGAACTGCTCCGCTTTTTGCTCGGCTGTTCTCTATTACATTCAGTAGTATGTCTCAGTGTTTTCAGGTTTATACATTATTTTTTAATTTTTTTCTATCGAAGCTGCCTGATCAGACGATATACTCCCATCACAATAAAAATCATCAATATAAACGGGAACAGAACCTGCAGTACGGAAAATGCCGCGATCAGTACAAGCACCGTGATCAACACCGACATAATCGTATGCAGCCACGCCGGCCGCTCCCGATACCATTCCCTGAAACTTTTACCGCTGCCGCCATAGGGAATCTCCCCGTCATCATCCCCGCCATAGGTATCCGTACCCTCGGCATATTTATTAGCCTCAATGACGGTTTTCGCAAGAAGCCGCGGATCCCCGAGCGCCTCCAGTATCTCCTCCTCGCTCTTTCCCTGACGAAGCTGTATCTCAATATACTCTTCATAGTACTGAACATTATCTTCTACCGTTGTTGCCGGCACCTTACCGGTAAGCGATATCCGCAGTGTACTGATAAATTCATACCTGTTCATCAAATATTTTCCATTCCTCTTCTTCGCTGCACATCTGCACTTTGCATGTATGATTGAAGTGTACCACATCTCGCTGTGCTTTTCTATAAAACGAATATTAAAAATGCATAAACTAGTTGTATTAAAGCAATGGCGAAAAGAAATTCAGCACCTTTCCGAGCAGGCGGCGATACCAGGGAATGGAAAGATAGTACTCCATCGTCACTTCCTGACAGTCTTTCAAAGTGTTCTGGAAATCAGCCTCTATCTCCGCGATCACAGGATTCCTGTAAATATAAGTGGCACATTCAAAATGATGGTAAAGGCTTCTGAAATCGAAATTGATGGAGCCCACCACAGCTTTATTGTCATCGGATATGACTGTTTTCGCATGGATAAAACCCGGGGTATATTCGTAAACCTTCACCCCCGCCCGCAAGAGCACCGGATAGGATATCCTTGTCACATCAAAGATCACTTTTTTATCCGGAATATGAGGCACGATCAGTTTTACCTCCGTTCCCCTCTCCGCCGCATATTTAAAAGCCCGCATGGTTTCATTGTCAGTGATAAAATAGGGCGTCATCACATGGATATAACGGTTTGCACGGTTCATCATGTCCAAGTATACATTTTCCGCAAGGGCGTGTCTGGAGTTCGGCCCGTCCCCGTAAGGCATCACATAACCGTCTTCCGGGATATCCCATCCCTCCTTTTGAAACGGCGCTTCCTGCCTTTTTGCAGTCTTCTTTGGCAGATATTTCAAATAATCCCCCGGGAGATAACCGGGATTGCTTTCCGATCCTATACTGTACCAGAGCTGCAGAAACATCATCGTATAACTCTGCACTGCATCTCCTTCTATTTTCACCGCCGTATCCTTCCAGCATCCATAGGGATGCGTGATATTAGCGTATTCATCCGCCAGATTGATACCGCCGTTATACGCCACTTTTCCGTCAATCACCAGTATCTTCCGATGGTCGCGATGATTCTGGTGGGTGGAGAAAAACGGAACCGCCGGCAAAAATATCCTTACGTCAATCCCAGCTTTCCGCAGACTCTCTTCATATTTTCTCGGCAGTCCGTTAATGGCGCAGGTGCCGTCATACATCAGCTTTATTTCCACACCTTCCGCCGCTTTCCGCTTTAATATTTCCAGAATACTGCTCCAGACAGAACCTTCATATATAATAAAATACTCCATCAGGATAAAATGCTCCGCCTTTTCCAGTTCCGGTAAAAGATCTTCAAATTTATCCTCTCCAAAAGGAAAATAAGTCACTTTTGTGTTTTCATAGGTCGGAAACCCTCCCGTATTCTCCACATAACGCGAGATTGCCGACATGGAAACGGATTTTCCATTTAAACGCTTCCTTATCTCTTTATTCTGTTCCAGATAGGGCTTTCCTTCCTCAATTCTGCGGTTGATCGTTTTTTTAATGGAAATGGTGATAAAATTTGTCTCTACATATAAGTACAAAAGCCCGCCGAACAGCGGAAACAGACACAGCGGAATCGCCCACGTCAGTTTAAAAGCCGGATTAATATCCCGGTTCACCACATAAATAAGCAGAACACCGCTCAAAAGCATCAGGATGACCGATATTACAGGCATATAATTACTGAGCCAGTAAAATGTGGCAAACAGGAAATATGCCTGCGCTGCCACCAGCATGATCGTAATGACCAAACGGCTGAACACTATTTTTTTCAGATTAATTAACAGCTTTGCCATCCTTCTTTCTCCTTATTTCCTGCCTGCACAATATCCGTCAGCATTATCCCGATGATATGATAAAAAGCCTTATAAACCATACGGTTTACAAGGCTTTCCGCGTACGTGACAGGATTCGAACCCACGACCTTCTGGTCCGTAGCCAGACGCTCTATCCAGCTGAGCTACACGTACTTGTCTACGAATCATCATTTATTCGTACTTATCTATTTTACATAGCATCGGACGGTTTGTCAAGAGGGTTTTTAATATTTCAGGCCTTCTTTTTGCGGAAGACAATAAATTTACTGAAAATATAATTCATGATAACAACCAGCACCGCCGAAACAAAGGTAGCGATCCAGTCATTTACCTTAAATACGGTCGGAAGAAGCCACATGACAAACATATTCAGAAATAAAGTGACAATCCTGGATGTGGTAAAGTCGATGGCTTCTTTCCATATTTTAGGATTTTTACTTTTGAATACAAATTTGCGGCTCATGAAATAACTGAACACCACCCCCGCAAACCAGCGCAGGAATACGGCTGCCTGCATAATAACAACGTTGTCCACGTTCATAACAAGCTTACATACTCCATAAGCCGCCCAGCTGATCACCGTAGTCATCACGCCTACCACAAGATAATTGATCAGTTCTTCATATTTTTTATATAGTGCCCAAATCTTTTTCATCTGTAACCTCTATTCCAGTACCGCAAGCTTTCCTACAGTACACCCTATACTAAAACAATTTCCTGCCACTTCGTGTCCGTAAATCGTTTTGTGCACTTCCGGAAAACTTGCTGATTTCCAGTACCGCAAGCTTTCCTACAGTACACCCTATCAGCGCCGCTCTACACCTGCGCGGCCGCCAGTGCGGCGACTGCGCCGTCTGCGGCGGCCGTGGTGAGCTGACGCACCGTTTTTTTGCGGCAGTCTCCCGCGGCAAAGATCCCCTCCACGTTGGTCCTGCAGTCCTCACCCGCCAGTATATAACCGTTTTCATCCAGATCCACCAGCCCGGCAAAAACCCCGTTTTCCGGCATCTGTCCGATCGCCACAAACAGCCCGCTGATCTCCAGCCTGCTTTCCTCTCCGCTGATCTTATCCCGCAGGACAACCGCCTGCAGCGTTGCCCCGCCTTCCAGCTCCTGCACAGTCTTATTTAAAAAGAACTCCACGTTTTCTTTCTTCCGCAGCTCTTTTACCAGTTTTTCTTCTCCGCGGAAGGCCTCCCTTCTGTGGATCAGATATACCTTTTCGCAGTAATTTGAAAGGAACGCAGCATCCTCCAACGCCGTATTCCCGCCGCCTACGACCGCCACTTTTTTTCCTCTGAAAAACATACCGTCACAGGTCGCACAGTAAGAAATCCCCCTGCCGGTGTATTCCGCTTCTTTTTCAATTCCGAGCGGCCGGTTCTTTGCCCCTGTCGCAAGGATAACCGCTCTGGCACGGTAACTTTGTTCCGTGGTCTCCACTATTTTATTTCCTGTTTCCAAACTGGCGGAAGAAAGTTCCTCTCTTGCTTCTGCGCCGTCCTCCAGCCGGATATCCGTCACCTTTTCACTCCGGTATTCCATGCCCAGCTTTTCAGCCTGCCGATATAATCCGGCGGCAAACTCATATCCGGATATCTGTTCGATACCCGGATAATTTTCTACCTTCGGCGTATTGATGATCTGTCCGCCATAATTTCCCTGTTCTAAAACCAGAACGCTCTTTCCTGCCCGCAGCGCATAGATTGCCGCCGTCAGCCCTGCCGTTCCGGCTCCGATGATGATCACATCTTTCATAAAGCCTCATCCCCTGCACATTCTCTGATTTCTTTCCCTGCACAAAACATCCGCTGATACGATCATTCTGCCGCATAAATCCTGTTTTCTAGGATAAAAGAGCAAGCAGCTCCGCCTTCGGCTTTGCACCGACAGATACCGTCGCAGGCTCTCCGTTTTTAAAAACGATGATCGTGGGAATGGACATTACATTATATTTTCCCGCAATATCCGGCTGTTCATCCACATTTACCTTGCAGACTTTTACATCCGTCCGCTCTGCCGCGATCTCTTCGATAACAGGACCTACCATCTGGCAGGGTCCGCACCAGGACGCCCAGAAGTCCACCATCGCCACTCCCTCATACTCCAATACTTCTTTTCTGAAATTTTCTGTTGTCAAATGTAATGCTGCCATTCTCTTTCCTCCTATTTTAAGTTCCGCATCTGTGCTTCCGGCACTTCTGCTGTTTTTAAGTTCCGCATCTGCGCTTCCTGTATACATGCGCCGTTTTCCTGTTGCGCAAATACCCTCAGAGTCCTTTTTGTTTTAACTCCGCCGCCAGATTTACATAAAACTCCCGGACATCAAACCCCGGAATATTCTCCCTGTTTAAGTCTATCATATCTCCATGGGATACGCCGCGCCTTCCTTTTACCGCAACAAGCTGACAGCGCTCTCCCCAGGGAAAAGATTCCGTTGAAACCAGCCCGTCATTCTCCCCTCCAAAATATTTTACCAGATAATAGGTGAAATTTAAAGGGAAACGTCCGTTTACCGCATGGTTACATTTAGAACCTATACTCTGATAGTATACCCCTTCGGCATCCTTGATATACTTGTTTCTCTCCTCGCAGGCTCTGGCTGTCAGGTCCCGCACCGCCTCCATAAAATCCGGATTTTCATCCCCCAGTACCTTCAGAGTCCTGTTATAAGTATCCGCCGTTTTCTCCTGTATATTTTTCGGGATCTTCTCCAACAGATAATCCGCGAACAGACAGCCCCTGTGGGGCGTATTGACAGTCGTAAGGGACGCTGCCCTGTCCGCAATGCCAAGCTCCGAAAGCGCATACCTGCAGTCCAGTCCGCCTTTGGAATGGGCGATGATATTGAGTTTTTCACAGCCCGTTTCCTCCGTGATCTGCCGGATTCTCTGCGCAAGTTCCCTCGCGCTTCCCTCCACTGAGTCCGCGGACTGATGATTTCCGTAATAGATCACCGCGCCGTTTTTCTCCAGTTCCCCGGGAATCCTTCCCCAGTAGTTCAGATACTTAAAATCCCGGAAAAAAACGCCATGTACCAGAAGGATCGGATATTTCGTGGCGCAGATCCTCTGTTCTTTCCTGCTCTCATCGAGAAGAAGTTTTTCTCCCTCCAGTTTTGCCTCATACCCTGTGATCCTGATAATATGGTACAGCACCACCAGATTCGCGACAGGTATAAAACCGCAGATCACCCCCAGCAGACGCCATTTCACGGCAAGCTGCTTCGAGGTCAGGTAAACCCGGATGATACCGTTCCAGAAAACGGCTGCCTCCACTAAAAACACATTCAGCAGATGCAGCAGCCATATGCCTGCCTCCCCGGAAAACAGCCGTCCTATCTCCAACAGCAGATAGAACATAGAAGCGGCTGCACTGACGCAGAACAAAATCAGCAGATAACTTCCCTGCATACAGACCCTGAGCCGTCTTGACGGAATCTTTTTATCCCGCAGAGAAGGCCGGATATTTCCGAACAGAAAAAGAATGCCGGATGCCACGCAGACCGGAATACGATATTCTCCGAACAGGCCTGCAAGCCTGTATAAATTTGCCGTTATAAAAAAGACAATCGCGTTAATGATCAACATAATATTTCCAAAAGTTCTGCCGGCCTGCTGATCAGATAAGCAGGATTCAGTTTTTCCAGTTCCTCCCTGTCACGAAAGCCCCAGTCCACGGAAATACAGGGCAGTCCCGAGTTTTCCGCCGTCTTCCGGTCCACCTCCGAATCCCCCACATAGACTGCCTGCTCCTTTTTGCTGCCGAGCTCCTGCAGTGCCTGATAGACCGTATCCGGCGCCGGTTTCTTCCGGATCCCCGCGCTTTCATTTTCCCCTATCGCCACCCTGATATATTCCTGAAAGTATTCTCTGTTCAACGTTTTCACCGCTTCATCTCTTTTATTGGAGACAATGGCAAGCTTAAATCCTCTCTCGTAAAGTTCCCGCAGAGTCTCCATGATCCCGTCATAGGGCTTTGTCCTGATCTGGCAGTGCTCCTGATAATAGGACGCAAATTCCGGCAGAAGTTTATCGATCACCTCCTCGCCGGTTCCCTGCGGCAGGCACAAAGTCAGCGTCTGCCGCAGGCCGTTACCCACAATACGGCGCACCTCCTGTATCGTCCTGACAGGATATCCGTTCCTTTGCAGGATCTCGTTTACGGCGTCCGCCAGATCCTCCAGCGTATCCATCAACGTCCCGTCCAGATCAAAAATGACTGTATCATATTGTTTCATTATAATCCTCCTGTTTCAAACCTGCGCATTCTCCGCACTGCCTTTATCCCATACCTCCCTTTCCGGCACTGCGCCGTCCCTGCACATACTCTCCTGCTTTCCGGCATCACGCCGTCCCTGCACATATTCCTGCTTTCCGGCATCACGCCGTCCCCTTCACATACCCTCCTGCTTTCCGGCATCACGCCGTCCCTGCACATATTCCTGCTTTCCGGCATCATGCTGTCTCTTCACGCATCCGCCACCAGTCTCCCGAATATCCGCCGCAGCATAAAGACCGCGCACAGCGCCAGCATAAACTCCGCCGCAAACGCCGCATAAGCGATACCATAAACACCAAACAGTATGTTCAATACGATAAGCGCCGGAATCTCGAATACGATCTTCCGGAGTATCGCGAACAATAAAGACTTCTTTCCCATCCCGATTGCCTGAAACACGCCCACCGCCAGAAAATCCACGGCGAGGAACGTCATGGCAAGGGCATCCGCCCGCAGGAACATCTGCCCGTAGTAAACGATCTCAGTCTTTTTCATAAACAATCCGACAAGCCATTCCGCCCTGAAAAAGCAGAAAATGCTGGAAACCACCATCAACGGCACCATGACCTTCGCGATAAACAGCACCGTTTCCTTCATCCGCTTATAGTTCTTTGCGGAATAGGAGTATCCCACAAGCGGCATCACGCCCTGACTGGCTCCCATGGAAATCTGCATCGGCACCAGATATATCTTCTGTACAATGCCGATTGCCGCCACCGCATCCGGTCCGTATACGGCAGTAAAATTGTTCAGGATCGTCATACCCGTTACATTCAGCAGGTTCTGGATCGAAGCGGGGATTCCCACGCCGCACACTCCTCTGACGATCTCTTTCTTCCATTTAAAATCCTTCGGCATGATA
This sequence comes from Lachnospiraceae bacterium, assembly GCA_910573755.1. GTDB lineage: Bacteria > Bacillota > Clostridia > Lachnospirales > Lachnospiraceae > 1XD8-76. Next base: position 134,223 of record CAJTBO010000012.1, read on the forward strand.
CTGACATAGGTACTTTTTCGCTTCACATAGAGCATCACAAAGAAATACAGACATGCCGTACAGTTGGAAACAAAGGTTGCGCACCCCGCTCCCGCCGCACCCATACCAAGCCCCCAGGGCATGATAAAGACCGGATCTAAAATCATATTTAAAATACAGCCGCTCATTGTACCGATACTGGCATGCAAAGCGGAGCCTTCCGCCCGCACCAGATAAGCGATCACCACATTTAAAATGGAAGGCGCAGCCCCGAACAGTACCGTCCACTTCATATATGCCGCCGTTGCCGTCACGGTCTCCGCATCCGCCCCCAGCAGATGCAGAAGCGGCTGAAAAAACGCCGTACACAACAGCGACATGATGATACCGCAAAACAGCGCGCAGTAAAAACCGAAAGCCGAACTTTTTTTCACCTTGTCAAAATCCTGCTCCCCCAACGCCCTGCTCATCATGCTCGAGCTTCCCACGCCGAACAGATTATTGACCGCATTAAAAGCAAGCAGCACCGGCGCCGCCAGCGTTACAGCGGAATTCTCGATCGGATTATTCAGCCGTCCCACAAAATAAGTATCCGCCATGGAATAAATAACCATTACCAGCGAACTTAAGATCGTAGGCACCATCAGCCGCCTTGCCGCCTGCGGAACTGGCATTTGCTCAAATAATACGCTTTTTTCCATGCTCTTCATCTATACAGTACACCCTCAACGAAACATTTTCCAAGCCGCATCATGGCCCTTTTGCCTTAGAAACTCACGCCCACAGCCTGCAGTAATAAAAGCAGTAAAATAACCGGAGCGACCACCTTGATCATCACGATATACAGCGTGCGCCTCTGAAACTTATTTCCGCCCAGCGTGATCTCGTCTATTACAGTCCCTGGCTTTACGATCCACCCGATCAAAATACAGGTAAGCAGCGCCACAAGAGGCATAAACAGGTTATTGCTCAGATAATCCATCACATCCAGGATCTGCGCCACCGCCCCGTTCGGCAGTTTCAGTTCAAAGTAAAGCAGGTTATAGCCGAGACATACGATAATGCCTGCTACCACAGCATACGCCGTCACCAGAACCGTACTTTTCTTTCTGCTCAAATGGAACTTGTCCATGGTACTGGAAACGATCGCCTCCATGACGGACACGGAAGATGTCACCGCCGCAAAAGTCACCATCAGAAAAAATAAAAATCCGATCACATTGCCGATCCCGCCCATCGCTTCAAATACTTTGGGCAGTGATACAAACATAAGCCCGGGACCTGCCGACATCCCTTCCATTCCCATAAAAGTGTACACCGCGGGAATGATCATAAGGCCGGCAAGGAGCGCCACCAGCGTATCAAAAAATTCGATCTGGTTGATAGACTTCATCAGATTGGTCTCTTTCTTCGCATAGGAACCATATGCCACCATGATCCCCATAGCCACGCTGATCGAATAAAAAAGCTGTCCCATGGCATCCATTACAACAATAAAAAATTCATGCAATGTCATGCCTGTAAAATCCGGTATCAGGTACACCGAAAGCCCCTGCATACCCGTTCTTGTAACACCGCTGCCGTCCGTATAGGTAAGCGTCAGGGAAAAAATAGATATTCCCGCGATCAGTACCAACAGGATCGGCATCAGGATCTTACTGTATTTCTCTATCCCCTTATCCACACCCGAATATACGACAAAAGCCGTTAAGAACAGATAAACGATCAGCCAGATGATCGGCTGCCACAGCCCTGTGATATAGCCGGTAAAATAGCCGTCCTGCGCTGCTTCCACTCCATGCCCTGTCATAAAGACAGTCAGATATTTCAAAACCCAGCCGCCGATTGAACAGTAATAAGGCAGAATGATCACCGGCACCAGACAGGCAAGAATGCCGATGCCGCCCCATTTCGGATGAATCTTTTTATACGCCGTCAATGGACTCTGCCCCGTTTTTCTGCCGATGGCGATCTCTGTTGTCAGCAGGGTAAAACCAAAAGTCAGTGCCAGAATAATATAGCAGAGAATAAACACGCCTCCGCCGCCCTTTGCCGCCAGATAAGGGAATCTCCAGATATTCCCGAGTCCTACGGCGCTTCCCGCTGCCGCAAGGACAAAACCGATGGAACCGGTAAAATTACTTCTTTTTGTATGATTTTCCATTCCTTCTATCCCCCGTATCAAAATTCATTATTTTATAGCTTATCACGACCTCTCCCGTCAGCGCAAGTCCCAGTATAAAAATATATCAGCAGAAAAAGGCTCCCCAGCCAAAAGAGCTTCCGCACTGTATGTGCGGAAGCTCTTTTCCCGTCTCTATTTATTTTTTTCATAAGGAAAGATCGTCTGTATCGATCCGTCTTCATTATAATGAAGTTCGGTATACTTAACCGTCCTGCGGTGGTTTATCCCGCCGGAATATTCACAGTCATGATAAAACAGATACCACTTTCCCGCAAACTCTACAATAGAATGATGTGTCGTCCATCCGATGACCGGCTCCATGATACGTCCCTGATAGGTAAAAGGCCCCATCGGGTTATCTCCCGTAGCATAGACAATGTAATGCGTTGTCCCGGTGGAATAGGACAGATAATATTTTCCGTTATATTTATGCATCCAGGGATCTTCAAAATACCTTCTGTCTTCATCGGATGCCAGAATCGGCTCCCCGTTTTCATCCAGAATCTCCACGCTTGCCGGTTTCGTCTCAAAAAACAGCATATCCTCGCTCATCACAGCGCACCGGGGCATGACCGCCGGCTCATCCGCCTCAGGTTCCCTCCCGTTCGGGTCAAAGATCCCGGTCCGGTATTTTTCCAGCTGGCCGCCCCAGAGTCCGCCAAAATAAACATAAACCTTTCCGTCGTCATCCATAAAAGCTGCCGGATCAATACTGAAACTTCCTTTGATGTAATTCTCCTCCGCCTGAAACGGTCCTGTCGGATCCTCCCCGCTCGCAATGCCAAGCCTGAAATTTCCTTCTTTATCCCTTGCCGGAAAAACAAGATAATATTTTCCGTTTTTATATACCGCATCAGGTGCCCACATCTGATCTCCCGCCCAGGGTACATCCTTTATATGCAGAGCTTCCCCGTGATCGATACATTCCGCACCAATATCATCCATTGTCAGTACATGATAATCCTGCATCTTATACTCATCGCCATTGTCATTGTCTTCTCCGTTATGCGGAATATCGTGGGATGGGTATATATATATCCTGCCGTTATACACATGGGCAGAGGGATCTGCCGTATATATATGTGTAACAAGAGGCTCTCTTTCTTTACTCATCTCATTTTCCTTTCCTGTTCAAATGATCATCCTTTCACCGCTCCGGCCGTCAGCCCGTCTACGATCTGATTGCTGAAAATACAATACACGATAACCGTAGGTATGATCGCGATAATGATTGCCGCAAACATCTGTGAATAATTGGTATTATACGGCCCCACGAACTTCGACAAGGATACCGGCAAAGTCTTTTTTGCATCGTCCGAGATAAATACCATCGCAAGCAGCAGTTCATTCCAGTTAGCCACAAAAGTCATCAGCCCTGTCACAAAAAGCCCCGTTCTCGCCAAAGGCAGCGCGATCTTAAAGAATATCCCGTAGATGGAAGCGCCGTCAATGCAGGCGGACTCTATCAGTTCATTCGGCATACTCTGAAAAAATCCCGTCATGATAAAGATCGTTACCGGCAGCGAAAATGTCAGATAGGGGATGATGATACCCGTCAGGGAATTGGACAAGCCCATTTTTGCAAATCTGGTAAACAGCGGTATCATAACACAGTGCACCGGTATCATCATGCCGAGCAGAAAAAATGTCATGCAGGGCTTTGCCAGTTTAAAACGCAGCCTGCCGATGGCGAAGGCAGCCATGGAACCGATCAGCATACTCAAGACCAGCGTAACGCCGCACACAATAAACGAATTTAATGTGGCAATCCCGAGTTTTCCAGCCGTCCATGCAAAAGTATAATTTTCCAGATAAAAACTCTCCGGCAGGGAAAACGGGGACGAAAATATTTCGGCGTTTGTTTTGAACGATACCATAAGCACCCATAAAAGCGGCGCAATATAGATAACTGCAACAAGGATCAGAAATACATATATCATCGTTTTCACTATCGTAGATTTTGTTTTATCACCCATTATGTATCCCCTCCCGTCACATTTCATAATTTTCAGTTTTCATAAATTTATTGATCAGTCCCGTCACCAGAAGACACAGTACGATCAGTACCACGCCGATGGCACTGGCGTATCCGTACTTATTGTATTTAAACCCCTGCGTATACAGATGGGTTGCCAGAACTTCCGTCCTGTGGTTTGGTCCTCCCTCTGTCATATTGAAGATCAGGTCAAAAAATTTCAGTGATCCGATCGCATTGAGTGACATTGCCGTTGCAACCATTGGTTTGATCAGAGGCAATGTAATATGAATAAAACTCTTTGCCCGGTTGCATCCGTCAATATAGGACGCCTCATACAGTGATGTACTGATCCCCGATATCTGCGCCATATAGAGCATCATCGACTGCCCCACATACTGCCATAGTGCCACGAAGGCAATGACCCACATCGGCAAAATGATAAAACCGCTTGTATCCATCAGCCATAACGGCCCTTCCATTCCGAATTTCTCCAGCGCCTGATTGATTCCCAGCTTCGGACTGAAGATAAACATCCATAAAAGCCCAAGCGCGGTCGAAGATAAAACGCAGGGCAGATATATGATGTTTTTAAAGAGGTTGCGCCCCTTTTTGATATTGGTAAGGAGCGCAGCCAGAAACAATCCCATGACCAGCTGTGAAACACAGGAGAAAATAAGGAAAAACAGGGAATTTTTCAAGGCAAACACCATACTTTTATCCTTAAACAGGTTTTTATAGTTTTCCAGCCCGATAAATTCAGGCGCGGTCAGCCCCTTGTATTCACAAAATGAATAGTATATCGACTGACAGATCGGAACAAACAGTACAACAGTAAACAGCAAGAGGGCCGGTGTCAAAAATATGATGATCGCTTTTTTATTCCGTAACAATTTATCCATTTCATGCTCCTCCATCCGCTTTGCATGCTGCCGATGATTATCGGCAGTTTCCCGCATAAAACTCTTCCATATCCGTTGCCGCTTCCGCCGGTGTCATATCTCCCAGGAATACGGATACCATCGTGTCATCAAAGTATGCTCCTGCTTCCGTGGAAGGCATCGACTCATTATAGAATCCGAAAGTGCCCTTTGCCCCGCCGAATACATCCATTACATAAGCAAGCTGTGCAGGCGCCACCGAAGCATCGTATTCTACGGATGTAACCGGGATCTTTCCGCCGATCTCCGCCGTATATTTCTGTGCCGCATCATCCGTAAAATATTTCATAAGTGCCGTACAGGCTTCCGGATATTTTGTAGAAGAACTCATTACAAGAGAATCTGATTTTGCGATGACCCTCTCGACGCCCGGGAACTGGAATACACCGCATTTGGATTCAAAGTCAGGGTTGGAACCGTTGATCTGTGCGATCGCCCAGGAACCCTGAATCAGGATCGCCGCCTCCTCGTTATAGAAGTTTGCCGTTGCCACATCGTTGGTATCTCCTGCTGCCGTCTTCTGGAAGTATTTGGAAAGTTCAACCAGTTTTGCCGCTGCCGATTCCAGTTTGCCGTCCTCCCAGCTTGCAGAGCCGTCCTCGAGTGCCGCAAGATCAACGCCTTCCATCTCGCATAAATACCCTGCCACCATGGACAGACACCATGCCGTACCCGCGGAGATCGTGATCGGTGTATAGCCCGCCGCCTCAAGCTTTTCACATGCGTCCAGCATTTCATCCCATGTCTCCGGCACTTTAACCCCTGCCGCCTCAAACATCTCCGTGTTGTAGAAAGCGCATGCCGCCGCGATATTAAGCGGTACCGCGTATATCTTTCCGTCGTAGGTCATCTGGGAGAATACCGCGTCCGATGTAAAGCTGTCTTTCCAGCCGTCTGCTGCCAGATAGTCATCTAACGGCGCTGCCACCCCGGGCTCTACATAGACCGTCAGATTCGGTCCCGGGCTAACGATAAACACGTCCGGCGTTTCGTTGGAAGCAACCAGGGCATTCAATTTCGGATAATATTCTTCCAGATTTGTTGTGATCGTCGTCACATGGTACTGCCCTTCATAATCGGCATTAAATCTCTCTATCGTCTCCGCATACCCTTTCGAGATCAAATCCTCCGTGGCAGTAAGATCATCCCAGAACATCCAGGTAATCTCCTGAACCCCGCTATTATCCGCAGTTGCCGTTTCCCCGCTGTCGGAAGCTGCCGTTTCGTCCGAAGCATCCGGCGTACTGCCGCATCCTGCCAGAAGTGTTGCCGCCATTGCGGCTGATAAAATGACTGCCAGTAATTTCTTCCTCATTTTTAATCCTCCTTTGAAAAATTGAAAAGTTTTCGTAACGTCAGTTGCTGTATTTATACTACCATAGCGGTTTTCCACCCGCTTCCAAATTGTTGTTTAGTGATTATTAATTCTTGCTATGATTTCACATATTTCTTCTCTCTATTTATCATTTTTTTAATAATTTTTTTACCAATATTTTTCCATTCCAGATATTCATCCGTCATAATTACTAATTTTCTTTCTGATTTTTAGTATATTTTTACTAATACAAAATTATCATTGGCAATTTTTCATACTTTGTGAGCAATTTTTATATGTCCGCAAATTCATTTTCGGTATATTATTAGGTAAGAACTGTATTTGAGGCAAAAGGAGAACACTCTGATGATCGAAACTTTGAACGGTATTTTTGAAACCGTTAATTATAAACAAAGCACCTCTCTCAAGCTGTACGATAATAAGGAATATGAAGATTATCCTCCCCACTGGCACACAACCATGGAGATCATCATGCCGACAGAAAGCATTTATACCATAGAGTGCAACGATCAGACTTATATCCTGCGGGAAGGGGACATTATCCTGATCTGTCCCTGCTGCATCCATACGCTGTATGCCCCCCCGATCGGACGGCGCATCATCTTCCAGCCGGATACAAATTCGCTGCGGTTTATGAAAGATATCGAGCCTCTGCTGAATATCCTTTCACCGTTGATCATTATCACACCGGAAGAATTCCCCACGATCCACGGCAGAATCCGTGAACTTCTGATCGAGATCAAGGAAGAATACCTGAATACAGGTTCCTCTTTTTCGGAAGTCATCATATACAGCAAACTTCTGGAGATCATCACGCTGATCGGACGCAACCATGTCCATCACACAAAACAACAATCCCGTATGGCTGGAAAGCAGAAGGAATATATGGAAGAATTTCTTAAACTATGCGATTATATCGAAGCCCACTGCTCCGAAGATCTCAATCTGGACGATGCGGCGAACATGTGCGGTTTCAGCAAATTCTATTTTTCAAGAATGTTCAAACAGTTTGCCAATATTTCCTTTTATAAATATGTGAACCAGAAACGGATCGCAAAAGCCGCCGAACTGCTGATCACACCGGAAAATTCCATTACAGACGTCGCTCTCAACTGCGGATTTTCGTCCCTTTCCTCGTTTATCAGGATGTTCAAAATCATAAAAGGCTGTACTCCCACCGAATTCAGAAATATGTACACTTCCTGATTCGTCCCGGCCGAAAAAACGCCCGGAAACAGGTGCACCAGCCAAATACTATCTATCAACCTATATCTATATAGAAAGGAGGTTTTCATCACCTATGAACACTTACCATGAATGCAGGCTCGCGGAAATCTTTCAAAGCGGCATGATATTCCAGCGGGAAAAAAACACAGTTCTCTTCGGAGACGCCGTCCCCGGCATAACGATTACTGCCGCTTTTTACAAAGACAGTTCCGCCATCGGACATTCCCCGCCGTTTCTATGCGGCAGCGCCAAGGCGGACGAAGACGGCCATTTTCGTATAACGCTCCCGCCCCGGAGGGCCGGAGAAGGATACCTGCTATCGGTAACTTTCCACTTACCAGAAATCAAATCTGTCCTGCTGGAAAACATATGCTTTGGCGACCTCTGGATCGCAGGCGGACAGTCCAATATGGAATTTTTTCTGAAATATGACCGGGACTGGGAACAGACCAAAAAGCTGCCCCGCAATCCGAATATCCGTATGTACAATGTACCCCAAAGGGCCTTTGAAGGACATACCACACATAACAGGAGCGGTTACGGTTACTGGTTTGATGACAGCGATCCCGCCCTTGCCCTTTTTTCCGCGCCGGCCTACAGCTTTGCCAGAAATTTACAGGCCGCAGTACAGGTTCCTGTCGGTATCATCGGCTGCAACTGGGGCGGCTCCACCGCATCCGCATGGGTCCCGGAAGAAGCGCTCTGTGCGCCGCCTCTTGATCGTTATCTGAAGGAATACGAGGAAGCCTTCAGTAAGATTCCCCCGGAAAAACTGGCTTCGGAGAGTCTTTTGGCGTGGGCCTTTGAGGACTCCGCACAGCATGGCATGGATTTTGAACCTCTGCTTTACGGAAGGGACAGGGACTGGCAGCTTCAATACATGAAAGACCATGCGGGCGATCCAGCCGTGCCGATGGGACCCTATCATCATAACCGCCCCTGCGGGCTTTACCATACCATGTTGTCCGGGCTGATTCCTTTCTCTGTAAAAGGCGTACTCTGGTATCAGGGAGAAAGCGACGCCGGCAGCCATGCCTTTATGTACGACAGGCTTCTCACCTCCCTGATCCAAAGCTGGCGGAAAAAGTGGAACGATACGTTTCCTTTCCTGATCGTGCAGCTTGCGCCCTTCGGTGTGTGGCTGGACTGTGATAATGAGGGCTATGCCATCGTCAGGGAAAAACAGGCTTCCGTTTCCAGGAGCCTTCCGGATGTCTATATGGCAGGCATCATGGATCTGGGTTCCTACTATGATATCCATCCAAAGGAAAAGATGGAAGTGGGCCGAAGGCTTGCGCTGCTGGCAAGGGGACATATCTACGGAGAAAAAGATCTGTTATGCGATGCACCGGAAGCTGTCAGCGCCGCTTTGTTTGATAAACGGCACATCAGTATCTTTTTCCGGCACGGCAATGGACTTACCATAGGCGATGGACGATCTGACTGGAATATCAAAATGCAGGACCGCGATATTCAGCCTTCTGAAATTGCCGTGAAGGATGATCATCTGGTCCTGACTTTGCCGTTTTCCGTTCCTGACCGCCATCCCCCGCTCTATGTCTCGCTGGGATGGGACGATTATGCGGAAATCCATATTTTTAACTCTGCAGGACTCTCTGTTCTGCCATTTCAAATAAAAGTAGAAGAAGGAGATTTTCTATGAAAAAACAAGCTTTAAACCCGTTTCTCCCCTCATGGGAATACATTCCGGACGGAGAACCCCACGTATTCGGAGACAGGGTATATCTTTACGGTTCTCATGACCATTTTCGGGGATATGTATATTGTCTTGGGGATTATGTCTGCTGGTCCGCCCCTGTAGATGATCTTGGCAATTGGCGGTATGAAGGCGTCACCTACCGCAAAGAACAGGACCCGCGCAATAAAGACGGCAGGATGACGCTCTTTGCCCCGGATGTGGTTCAGGGACCGGACGGGCGCTATTACATGTATTATATCCCCAATCTCTCCCACATTGTATCTGTTGCCGTCTGCGACACTCCCGCCGGCGCATATGAATTCTACGGTTTTGTAAAACATGCGGACGGTACAATACTGGGAGAACGCGAGGGAGATACTCCACAGTTTGATCCGGCTGTGTATCGGGAAGATAACAGTATCTATTTATATACCGGTTTCTGTCCTGTGGATGATGCCTCTGTCAAAGGCTCTTTTGTCACGATCCTTGCGCCTGATATGCTGACGATCACCTGCGAGCCGCAGACAGTCATTCCGAACGCCTGCCATGCAGCCGGCACTTCTTTTAAAGAGCATCCTTTTTTTGAAGCTTCCTCCCTGCGCAGGCGGAACGACACCTATTATTTTATATATTCCTCAATCCATAACCGCGAAATGTGTTATGCCACAGCTTCCAGTCCGACCGGGCCCTTTACCTACAGAGGAGTCATCATCGATAACCGCGATATGGGTATCGGCACCTATAAGCCTGCCGGACAGGCGGTAGCGCTGCACTGCAACAATCATGGAAGCTTTACGGAAATTAACGGCAGATGGTACATGTTCTACCATCGCCCCACCAACGGTACCCAGTTCAGCCGGCAGGCCTGCGCCGAGGAAATTTTCTTTACACCGGAGGGCCTGATCGATCAGGTGGAAATGACTTCCTGCGGTCTGAATAACGAACCGTTAAAATGCGGCATTTTTTACGATGCCTACATCGCCTGCAATCTCTGGAACAGATATCCCGAATTACAGAACGACGAAAAATACCGCCCCCTAATCTCGCAGGACGGCAATGACGGCGATGAACTCCCCGGCTATGTCTGCAATATGACAGACGGCGGTACTGCCGGATTTAAATATTTTGACTGTAAAGGAATTTCCGGAATCGATATCAAAGCCCGGGGCTATATGGACGGCTGCTTTCAGGTACGTACTTCTCCGGACGGTGAGATATATGCCAGCATTCCTGTAAGCGAATGCAATTACTGGGAAACCTTCACCGCACCCTGCCATATCCCCGACGGAATTCACGCTGTTTATATCACTCATGCCGGCGGACGTGTTCCCGATCTGGGCGGATTTAAACTTTATTAACAATATAGAGCTGCAAAGAATGTACTCTGCTGCTCTCCTATGTTCAGTATAAATACTTAACAAAAATATTCAACAAAAAATCCATCTTACTCATTGATTGAGAAGATGGATTTTTTCATAATGCTGGTGGCCGGACTTGAACCGGCACGATGTTGCCACCGAGGGATTTTAAGTCCCTTGCGTCTGCCTATTCCGCCACACCAGCATGACATAAGGCTTTTTATCTTTATCCTGAAATGGATAATGGGACCTACAGGGCTCGAACCTGTGACCCTCTGCTTGTAAGGCAGATGCTCTCCCAGCTGAGCTAAGATCCCAAAACCGAAACGACCCAGATCGGACTCGAACCGACGACCTTCGCCGTGACAGGGCGACGCTCTAACCAACTGAGCCACTGGGCCAATTTGAAACTTCATTCCATATATGAAAATGTTTTCCGCTTATTCCTAATATGCTGAAGCATCTCTGCAAAACTGCTTCACATAAGTAAATATTTATGCGTAATGTAATGCGGTTTCAAAATTTAAAATATACAATGGACCTTCGGGGACTCGAACCCAGGACCGACCGGTTATGAGCCGGTTGCTCTAACCAACTGAGCTAAAGGTCCGCAACCCTTTCGGGCCTTAAAAGCCGATGAACGGACTCGAACCGTTAACCTGCTGATTACAAATCAGCTGCTCTGCCAATTGAGCCACATCGGCGTATTCTGTCTCCTTCAGCTGAACTGCGATCAGCCGACAGACCTTTACTACTGACTCCGACGGGAATCGAACCCGTGTTACCGCCGTGAAAGGGCGATGTCTTAACCGCTTGACCACGGAGCCTTTTTCCGTCACCATACAAATCACCTTTTGGTATCCAACAAAAATAATATTACCATAACCTAAGCGATTTGACAAGAGGGAAATTTATAATTTCTATAATTAAACGTAGCTGCCGTCACTTTTCACGGGTCAGAAATACGTATTTACCGCTCGTTCCACAAGAACATAATTCAAATTAAGGGCGATTTATGTTCAGCAAACCTTCCGATATCTCCCCCGAACCGTTACCATGAACGGCTCTCAGTTTCCGTCTTATAAGCTTCTGCGGTTTTTCATCTGCACCGGCAGATATAAACATACTGCACGCATCCCCCCCTGATCAGCATTTATTGTAATATGTAGAAAAATGTCATTTCCCGGCACCTTTTAATAAATACTGAATAAATTATAGAAACAGATATTTGATCCAGAGGAAGATAAAAACGTCTCAGAGCGAAAAGCCCTGCAATACAGAGACAGGGTTTGTCAGGAGGAAAACATATGGGAAATCGTTTGATATGGGGTGAACAGTATAATATAGGAGTGGAGATCATCGACAGGGAACACAAAAAACTCTTCAGTATTCTCAATAAATTATTTGATTTCGGTCACAAAGAGGGAAAAGGTCATTTTGCCTGTCAGGAGGCAATAAAATATTTTAAGGATCATGCAATCCAGCATTTTGCGGATGAAGAAGCCTATATGGATTCCATAAACTATCCGGGGCTTGATACCCACAGGCGCATCCATAAAGATTTCCGTGACCGGATGCTCCCTGCACTCGAAAACGAACTGGAACAGACCGGATTTTCCGGGACCTCCATTCATCATTTCCTTGGTGTCTGTGCCGGATGGCTGATCGGACATACCCTGATCGAAGATCACATGATCGTAAGCGGTGAAACAATAAAACATTGGGAGAACCTTTTACCTGAAGAAGAGCAGACAGTGATGGGGCAGACGATCGCCAGTTTGCTGCACAGCATGTTCCGGCTTGACTCGCAGTTGATCAGCAATTGCTATACCGGAGAAAAATTTGGAAACGGCATTTACTGCCGCCTGGTCTACAGCAGCGATGATAAAAAGAAGCTGGAGTTTTTACTGCTTTTTGAAGAGGAGTTGATCGGCAGCACGATCGGTAATGTCATCGAAACAAAATCGGAAGTCACGGATATGATGCTGTCCAATGTCGCCAGATATGCGGCAAAGCAGTTCGCAGAGCATGTCAAGCAGCGGTTTTCCTCGTTGGAACAATTTAAAATAACAAAAGAACAACTGCTCAGCTATGAACAGTTTTATAAGATATTTGAAAAACAAAGTCCCCAGTTCAGTCTTCTGTTTGACACTGGCAAAGGATATTTTGCATATTGTATGACTACTCCTGAAAATCCCTGGTGCATGGAAGGGGTTTCGGCTGTTACCAAGAACGCTGTAGATGAAATCGAGAACCATCTGCGCCTCAGCAGCCTTCCTGCCGAAAGCAAAGATCATGCGCCGCCTGAGAGTGCTCCGCAAAACGCAGACAATCAGAAAAGGAAAATACTGGTAGTAGATGATTCAAACTTCATGCGAAAAATAATGACGGATTTACTGGGCAGCGACTATGAAGTACTGACGGCTGATTCCGGCATGTCTGCCATCAGAAGTATTACGCTTACCACACCGGATCTGGTACTGTTGGACTATGAAATGCCCGTCTGCAACGGAAATCAGGTATTGGAAATGATCCGTACCGAAAAGGATTTTACTAATATTCCCGTTATCTTTCTGACTTACAAAGTGGACAGGGCGAGCGTAAAAAAAGCACTTTCACTCAATCCGGATGGCTATCTTTCCAAATCCCTTCCTCTGGAGTCCGTCAAGAGAGAAATCGATCATTTTTTTGAAAAAAGGAGCCATGATCCTCAAGGGCAATAATCTCTTTACACGGATAATCTTATACCGGATTTAAAAAAACTGTAAGCATTTATGTTGATAAAGAAATATTTTCAAGTAGATTTTTGAGTTAATGAAAGAACGTTTTACTAAAGAATTACTGATTTCTCCCTCTTAATTACCCGAGAACAAAGACCGAAAAAGCTGTCAAGGGCGCCAAGCGCAAAGTTTACCCCTGACAGTTTTTTCTGTTTTTGCTACCTCCTATCGTTCGAAACAAAAATTCCACCATTTTATTCTAAGCAGACAATCAATCGTTTCTTGTGTAAAACGCTTTCTTATAGGCTTCGCTGGAACACCTGCTAAAATGACCGCTTCATAACCAATCCAAACATCATTTCCGATAACTATATCACCTTTGTTATCCCACGCATTTTTAATATCTTTAACATCTAAATTCCATTCCTCAAAAAATATGGGAAACGGATAGGTGGATAGGGAAGATAAACTGTGATTTGCACTGTTAAATATAAACTTTGCCCCGCAGGCAATCGAACAAAACTTACCAATTATCAGCTTATCTTAATTGATTGGGTATTGATACAAAACATTATTCTTTTCAAATTCTCTTGGTTCTTCGGCAAAATCATTATATATTGTATAATCTCCAACTATAATATTGGGGTTGCTAATAACGCTTTTTAAATAAATTGTTTCCCTGTCTTTTGAACGGGGATAAATCTTCTGTGACATGATAATTCCTTTCCTGTTATACCGGCAAAAATTTGAATTTTCTGATATGTTCAAAATTGTTATTTTCTACATAATATACCGTCTGTTTATTTGCTGAATAAACAAAAGAAACTCTGGTCGCCCATGCGCCTTCTTGACGGACAGCATAAAGCAATTCAAATGCGTTGGAAAGTGAAAACTTGTTTTTGTAATTATCCAATAATGGCAGCGCCCGTTCATATCTATCGTCGCCGGACACAATAAAATCTTTTGTGCTTTCCGGCTTCATCAAGGAATAGCAGGATTGCCATGCACATATAACAGCGTTCCGGCATTTCCATTTTGATTCACTCCATGATAAGAATGATATGCCCCGTCTGACCGCAAAATCCCGATATAGAAGCGTTCTCTTTCTTTAATCACTTTATGCTTCCACACAGAAAGGTCAATATCAAAATTAAAGCCTGTTATCATGTCATTTCCACGATAAACAGATCTGGTACACATAATATAATAGCCTCCTTTCGCAAAATATTTATATACTTCCTTCTTATCTTACCGCCATTCATAGAAACATTCTATACACTGTACAATACCGAAACAATTTGTATAAAATAAGAGGCTGCAGCCCGGCAGCCTCTTACGGTTATATTTCCAACTTATTTACCGTAGTAAGAAGTAAGAAAAACTTTTCAAAAAATTTCGCTGAAACCCTGGCAAAAATGCTTATGTGCCGTAAAGTAACACAACAATTTGATAGGCAGCTATCCACTATTCTGTTTAAGAAAAATTTTGAATTATCTACGCACTTGTAAGTTGCGCAAAAGAACTATGAAGTTGATAGTTAATCTGTTGTATATCTGATATAATTATCCATGATAAGGAGGCGGCAAAATGAAGCTGTCGGAGAAAATACAAACGCTAAGAAAATGTAATGGTTACTCTCAGGAAGATTTAGCGTCAATCTGTAATGTAAGCAGACAATCAATTTCTAAATGGGAAGCTGATATTTCACTTCCCGAAACAGATAAGCTGATTGTATTAAGCAATCTTTTTCAAGTAACTATTGATGTTTTGCTAAAAGACGAGCTTTCCATAAACGGAATTAAGGAAATATCAACTTGTGGTAACAATGCTATAAAAAAGGAAAAGGCTGTCTTGTATGAAGGGGCTTTAATCAAAGAAAGTCTTGAGGATGAGGGCATTTTAGATTACATTCATGTTCATAAGGTTGAGTTATGGAACACAGGCGGAACACCTAAATATTGGACAGTAATTTTTTTTACAACTGATATTTCAAACTTTCCGGAACTAGCTTCAAAAGTAATGATAGCTGACTCAAAAAGAGGTGGCAACTGGTTCATTGATTTTAAGCGTGGTAATATTAAATATATCGTTTTCAAAAACAAAATACTCAAATATGAAATCGGAAACATAGAAGAAAAAAATATAGTTTGCGAGGAATGTAGAAGAATGGGTATATCCGATAAAGAAATGAATTGGCAGGAATAAAAAAATAGTTTTGTGGGGTAATAGTATGAGTGAAAAGATATATAAAGGCTACATCATTGATAAAAGCCAAAAAAGCAGAAAAATATTTGATACATTACGGATAACCAATCAAAAAACTATTTGGTTAGGCTTGATTACAATTTATGAAATTGAAGTAACGGAAAAGGAATTAGACACCGTAATAAATCAGTTACAGAAAAACATGGTAAACCGTATTGGATTGAAAAAACAGGAATTTTACTTGCACTTTTATTGTGGAAACGAATTGATTATAGTTTATAGGACAAAGAAATTTTTAGCAACGTCAGATAAATCCACATGGATAGAAGCACAAAATTATGGGAGAAGTTTAGGTATTGTGAGCAAACAACTGGATTTTCTTACTCCTGAACAAAACCGTCAACGTTATTTTTCTAAATGACGCATAAAGCAACTCGCCCGCTTTCTTTTTCAGCCATGCGATCTATGGTATCTCTCATAAGGCTGTTCCTTGAAATAAATAAAACCCGCAAACACTGATGTTTACAGGCTTTTCCTACCTCCCCCAGTTGGACTCGAACCAACGACACTGCGGTTAACAGCCGCATGCTCTACCGACTGAGCTATGGAGGAACATGTGGAAACCTTATCCACACACCACTACTGCATCTTTGAGGGTTCATCCCCTCAAAACCGAACACTGAACTCCTGATCCATCCTCTTCCAAAAACCTCTTTCCTTCTGGTCAAGCTTTCGGCCTATTAGTACGGGTCAGCACAAACATCGCTGCTCTTACACCTCCCGCCTATCTACCTCCTCGTCTCGGAGGGGCCTCC
>CAJTBO010000013.1 GCA_910573755.1 Lachnospiraceae bacterium
CCTGACTTTTACAGTTTCAGTTGAAAAATCTATGTGATAAATCATTAAAATCCTGGAAAATTCAATATTTCTGGGATTTTTGGTTGATTTTCATTGACGTTATGCTCTGTTTGTGCTATAATAGGTGTATATATTATCTATTCTGGAGGTTCCCATGATCCGTAAAGACAAAAAAACTTTTAAGGACGGCTCTGTCAAAACACAGATCCGGGTGACGGAAGGCTACCGACCCTATCCGGACGCTTCCCCAAAACAGCGGACCGTAAAAAGCTTCGGCTATCTGGAAGACCAGGATGACCCGGAAGCATTCTGGAAGGAAGTCAATGCCTGCAATGACAGCTTGAAACACAAACGGGATCTGCGCATTGAAATCCCTGTTTCCGAAAGGATGTATTCCGAAAACAACAGGCTTCTTAACTATGGATATAAATTTCCTGAGTCTGTTTACCGTCTGCTTGGCATAGATACCTTTTTTGAACAGTATCAGAAAGCATCCGGCTTCCGTGGAAAATATTCCCTGAATGATATCTTCCGCTACCTTGTGATGGACAGGATCCTCTATCCGGCATCCAAACGGGAAGCAGCTTCGCGGCTTCTTAATTATTATGGGTTAAACAGTGAATTTGACCTTCCTGATATTTACCGCGCGTTAGACCGGTTTGATCTGGTTTTTTATGACCTTCAGCGTTTTATCAGTGAACGCGTGGAGGAACGGTTTGGACGGGATCTGCAGTACAGCTTCTATGATGTGACCAACTACTATACGGAAAAAGACTTCGCGGATCCGGATGAACAGTACCGTGACCGGTCAGGAAATCCGGTAACCGGTCCGGCCCTGGGACAAAAAGGAGTCTCCAAGGAACATCAGCTGACGCCGATCATACAGATGGGGCTGTTCATGGATGGGAACGGGGTGCCTGTCTGTATGGATGTCTTCCGGGGGAACATGAGCGATTCCGATACCCTGAAAGAAAACCTGGACGGGTTTAAGAAAGAGTATGGCATAGAACGGACTGTTGTTGTGGCGGATAAAGGAATGAACTGCTCCCATAACATCGACCTTCTGTGCAGCCAGGGGGATGGATATGTGTTCTCCCAGATCTTAAAAGGAACCAAAGGGAAACGCTACCGGGAAGCTCTGTTTGCCCCGGAGGGCTGGCAGGAGGCAGCGGATGGGGCTTATCGATGGAAGCTGATCACGGAGGAATATCAGGGGCATGATATTTCCTTTGAAATACAGGACGGCCAGAAGGTGGAGAAAAGGAAAGCGGTCAAACGGATGCGGAAAGTCCTTCTTTACTGGTCACGGTCAGACGCGGAAATGGCAGCAAAGAAGAGGGAAGAGAAACTGAAGAAAGCAGAAAAAAGCACGAAAAACAATGCCTATGGGATCATCCACGGAAAGGACCGGTACATCAAAGAAGAAACCGTCCTGAAAGAAACCGGTGAGATACTGGATAAAAAGCAGGCCGTCAAAGTATCCATAGTGGATCAGGAAAAAGCACAAAAAGACGCGCTCTATGACGGATATTTTGCCATCATAACCAGCGAATTGGATTATGATGCGAAAAAAATACGGGAAGTTTATCATGGCTTATGGCGGATTGAAGAATCTTTCCGGATCATGAAGAGCGATTTCGATGCAAGACCAATCTACCTGAACAAGCGCGGGCATATCAGGGCCCACTTTTTGATCTGTTTTGTAGCGCTTGTGGTCCTGCGTCTGATCCAGAATGGAATGGGTACAGACAGACTGTCTGTAGAACGGATCGCGGAAGCGCTGAGGGAGGCAAACTGTCTGCTGGAAAGGGGCGGCTATGTACGCCTGCTGGATGTGGGAGGAAAGATCCGGTATGAAGAAATATTGGACCGAAAAAGTGGTAAGATGGTGCCTGGACTGAGATTCAGCAGTGAAGATCAGGTTGCTTTGGATTACCGCCGGATACAGGAAACCTTTGGGACAAACTTTTATTATGCATATGCAAAGCAGGAAGACTTTAAGAGATTTTTCAAAGAAATGGAATTAGGGAAAAGAGCATAACACAAGGAACACCCTACAAATGCTGTATTTTCGAGCTATGTAGGGTGTTTTGATTATAAAACTGTAAAAGTCAGGTTATAGCATATTTTGAAAAACAAAGCATAAAATTGTGGAAAAATCCAAAAGTTTTGATTTTTCCACAATGCTTGTTTTTTGGTTTCTTTGGTTCGGAATAGTGTAATGCTGGCGGTCTATCTCTTGTTTTCGGTTGCTTGCTTCTTTATTGTACATGAGCATTGAATGCGGGAATGAAGCGGATGTTCTTTTGCAAAAGGCGGGCGTGGAAAGCGGTGTCGCTGCCGAATGCGCAGGGATTCAAGACAGCGAGGATTTTTTCGTAACGGACGTTTCCGAAAGCTGCGTCAGGATTGCCATTGATTTTGAAATGCCGTTTATCCTTTGTGCAAATAATAAATACCGCATCGAAATTGTGGAGGAAAGATATGGATTTTCTTTATGAATTGTTGAAGAAACAAGAAGAGAAATTGAAAACATATGGTTTTTTAGATAAGATGTGAGATAAATGTAGAGGAATACGAAGTCATGCCCGGTTCTCAAAGTTACGTATCAGACCAGGCATTCTGATATACTGTTAGACGGCATTTTGATTTTCACGATAAAGCAACTGGTAGTGAAGAACCTGTAACAGCTAAAGAGAAAGAAAGTATAAATGTAATATTAGTCCGCTATATAATACTTGGTTCAGAGTGATCCATGCACTCATTGGATATTGCAGGGCTTGGCGATGCACGGATTTGGATATTACAAGGGAATTTGTGGAAGCGAATTTAAGAAAATCGGGTCAGTTATCATTCGATATACAGATATAATCCATACACCTGATTCCGAGAGGTGCATAATGCTTTTCCTCTGCGGTCTGCCCGGAAGTTAGGGGGGCTGTAGGTGATAAGAGAAATGAAAATTTTTTGAAGGCCGGTTCGTATTATTAGCGGATGACAGCGATACGACCATTAAAATATTACGGAAAAATGGAGTGCAGGATTCCGGCTGATAAAGAGAAGGAAAGCAGACAATTTCAGCGAAAGGTGGTGTTTGTCATGAAGTTTGACAGGGGAGGCCGGGCGGTATGTCTGCATGATGGGATGAAAGCACCGTTTCAAATGACAGTGGCCTGACCACATGGTACAAAGGCAAGAGCCATCCATTCTGACATGACGAGGGTTTTACCATTACGGATAAGGAAAGTGACTGTTATAATTTAGTATTTACAGCAGCGGATGATTTGTATTAGAATAAAGCTGTTTTGAAATATAACGGCCGCGGGCATGGAGGATAAAACGGATGTCAGTTGAAAATCTGAATTTTGACAGAGTGATCGAGCGTAAGAATACGGACTGCGTAAAATATGATTCGGCTGCAGCGCACGGGATGCCGGAGGGGATACTGCCGATGTGGGTGGCAGATATGGACTTTATGGTGTCGCAGAGGATTCTGGATGCTGTGGAGGAAAGAGTAAAGCACGGGATCTTCGGCTATACGGAGAGCGGCGAAGGTTATTTTAAGGCGGTGGCAGGCTGGATGGAGAAGCGCCACGGATGGAAAGTAGAGCCCGAGTGGCTGGTAAAGACGCCTGGAGTTGTATTTGCACTTGCCATGGCGGTAAAGGCTTATTCCGAAACAGGGGAAGCCGTGCTGATTCAGGAGCCGGTATATTACCCGTTCCGTAAAGTGATCGAACAAAATAAAAGAAGGGTTGTCAGTAATGATCTGGTATTGGGTGAGGACGGCAGATATCACATGGATATCGAGGATCTTGAGAAAAAGATCGCGGAGAACGATATCAGGCTTTTCCTGCTCTGCAGCCCGCATAATCCGGTCAGCAGAGTATGGACGGCGGAAGAACTGATACAGCTCGGGGATATCTGCAGAAAACATCATGTGATTGTTGTCAGCGATGAGATCCATGCGGATTTTGTGTTTGGAGATCGGAAACACTATGTTTTTGCAAATTTGAAAAAAGAGTTTGAGGAGATATCCGTTGTCTGTACGTCTCCCTCTAAGACCTTTAATATCGCAGGACTGCAGGTTTCCAATATATTTATCGCAAACGGGGAACTTCGGAGCCGTTTTATCAGCCGGATCAATGCATCGAGCTGCAGCGGACCGAATGTTTTGGGCCTTACGGCGTGCGAGGCGGCTTACCGGCATGGCGGCGAGTGGTATGAGGCAATGATGAAATATATATCCGGGAATATAGAATTTATGCGGGAATATATCAGGACGGAACTGCCGGGGCTGAAAATGACGGAAACGGAAGGAACTTATCTGGTATGGGCAGATTTCAGGGGATTCGGGCTGTCGGAAAAGGAGTTGGAGGAACTTATCGTAAATAAAGCACATCTGTGGCTGGATAGGGGTGCCATGTTCGGCAGGGCAGGAGCAGGCTTTGAACGGTTCAATGTGGCATGTTCGAGGAGCGTACTGAAGCAGGCGCTGGAGCAGTTGAAGGAGGCGGTCGATAAAAGGTTCCCGGTCTGTGGGAGAACATGATGATGGCAGGATACAGGTGCTTTTCCGGAACAGTTCCGCAAAACGGGAGGTGGTATTAAGAAGGGCTGTTACAGAATCCGATCCATTGCAAGTTCAAAATGCCTGTTCATTAAAGCCTCTCATTTTCGTGCAGAATAAGAGAGGATGGATCATAAGATTTCTGCTATGATTATTTATGCGAAAAGACTGCAGAGGCTGGTTCAGATGATGGACAAAGAGCCGATGGGCGTGTTGGGAGTCAGTGTTTGCAACAAAGAGGAAATATGGCGCTATTATATCGCGGTTTCCTCCTCCAAAGAAAGCGAAGGGCTGGAGGAGTATATCGTGCCGGCGGCAATCTGGGCGATCTTTCCCGGAGAGGGAACGAACCGGTCCATTCAGGAACTGGAGCGGCGCATTGTGACGGAATGGCTTCCCGCATCCGGGTATGAGTACGCCGATGCGCCGGATATCGAGGTCTATATCAGCCCGGACCCGCAGAAGGCAAAATACGAGGTGGGGATTCCTGTGATAAAAAGCGGAAACAGGTAAGCGGACAGATAGGGCAGGCTGCCGCCGGGGAAAAGCAGGTATTTTTTGTTTTGTCAGTTGTTGACGCCATATGTATTGCGATATTGCAAAAGGGTGAAACCGGTGATCTTTTTAAACTGTGCCCCGAGATGGCTCTGGGAGGAAAAACCCAGATAAGTCGCAATTTCAATATAGGAGTACTCCGAGTAGGTGAGCAGATTTTTGGCGCGTTCTATTTTTTCCCGGAGAATATAACGGGACAGGGAGATTCCCTCATATTCTTTAAAAAGCTGGGATAAATAATTTGCATTGATATCCAGCGCGGCAGCGAGCGACTGAACTGTCAGTTTGTCGTGCAGATGAGAATAAATATAATTTTTACATCTTTGAATGATATGTGGGTACATTCCCCGCCCCTTGGGGCGCAAGCAAACTTTAACAGGATGGAAAAGCGTGATACAATGTAGAGAAAAAAGGAGAAGTGTAGATTGAGTGAAGCTATACACAAATCACACAATGTGTCAAAGCTGATGTATCATTTTGTATTGCCGACAAAATATCGTAGAGTAGTAGTAAGTGAAGAAGTAGAAGAGGTAATAAAAGAGACCTGTATAGAAATAAGTGAAAGATATGAGGTTATATTTCTGGAGATAGGTACAGATAAAGACCATGTGCATCTACTGGTACAGTCTGTACCGAGTTATAGTCCGGCACAGATAGTAAAAATAGTGAAAAGTATAACAGGAAGAGAAGTATTCAGGAGATGTCCGGAAGTAAAGAAGAGATTATGGGGAGGAAATTTTTGGTCATCAGGATATTATGTATCAACAGTAAGTGAGAAAGGAAATGAGAAAGTAATATCGAACTATGTAAAGAACCAAGGAAAAGAGTATAAGAAACTATATCGAAATGATGTGCCGGAAGGACAGTTGAGTGTGTATGATTATATGTAGAGGCAGGGACAAGGAAGCCTCCATACCCCGCTTTTGAGGGAGCGGAGCGAGCGAAAAAGTCAAGTGCTGTGAGAGGCG
The DNA here is from genome assembly GCA_910573755.1 of Lachnospiraceae bacterium. Lineage (GTDB taxonomy): Bacteria > Bacillota > Clostridia > Lachnospirales > Lachnospiraceae > 1XD8-76. Next base: position 6,094 of record CAJTBO010000013.1, read on the forward strand.
ACGTAGGAGCCACTCACAGTGCTTGAGTGCTTGCACCGGGGTGGTTGATTATGGGGATTTTTCCCCCTGACGGGTACTTTCCCGAGCTGCTCTTTCCGTTCGTGGACCATAGAGGTATAATGAAATTCCGCGGCTCTGGCAAGCTGCATGGCGGATACGGAATCCTTGCATTCCTCGACCTTCTGAATATAGCTGTCCGAAAAGGAAAAAGCGGTTTCATAGGAGAGCCCGCCCCTGATAGCGGAACGACTTGCCAGCGTGATCAGCACGATGGCATGATTTTTGGTGTGCCGCAGAGGATCTTTGGCAAGGATTCCGATAGAGCCCACGTAATCTTCGGCGAGGCTTTCCCGGAGTTTGGTGATATTGCCGTTTTCGATGCTGTTTTGCTCCCGGAATTCCTGATCATAGGGATTGTGGGGCTGTTCTGTTTCATTTCTTTCAAAAGTCATTTCCGTATAGGATTTCTGAACCGTGTATGTCATTGCGTTTTCCAGACAGTTTTCATGGATAATATCGGTTTCTCCCTCCGGTTTCTCTTCTTCCAGATGGTATAACAAAAGCAGGATACGGATATAGTCCGATAAACCGCACTCATATATGAGAGGGCGGGAGGTTTCGGTTTCCGGAAATCCGTAGAGATGATGATTCAGATGGACGGTATCCTGTAAAAGGTTCGGGCCTATCACATAAAAATCATTCCGGAACGGTACGATACCGTAAATAAGATTCTCCTCTGCGGATACGATCCGCGGGAGGGCGGTGGCGGATTCCGTGACAAGCGGCTTTATCATTTCTGCAGGCTGCAGTGCGGAGATGGTGAAATCCCTGCGGGCGCAGCAGGAAGTAACCATGCGGTATGTGCTGTCGTATCTGCAGATGCAGGTATGCAGATAGCGCGATATATAATTCATCAGTGACATTTCATTCATGATAATTTTCATCCGGCACCTCTCATGGAGCTGCTGCAGAACAAAGAGCAGCTTCTTTTCCATATCTGATTTAGTGATCCTCATTATACAACATAATCTGTAAAATATGTTAAAAAACTGTGATATTTGATATAGAATACATTATTTTCCTATTACAATATGCTGGTAAAGAAGAAAAACGGCCGTTTAAAGTAAAAATAATAATGTGAAGGAGGATGAATGGATGAAGATAAAGGGAGTAAATCTGGGGAACTGGCTTGTGCTGGAAAAATGGATGAGCCCGGCGCTGTTTGACGGGACGACGGCGGAGGATGAGTATTATCTTCCCACACAGTTATCGCCGGAAGTTTACGAAGCGCGCATCAAAATACACCGGAGCGAATATATCACGGAACGTGATTTCGCGACGATCAAAAGGATCGGGCTGAATACAGTCGGGAGGAGTTTCTGGATATCAGAGGATGCTGCAATGCAGGACTGGGAAGCTGTTACAGCGCTTTTCTGAGGGGGCTTGCGGCTGATTTTCTGAAGTGGCAGGCAGGCATCGTGGCAGAATATAAAAGAGAAGATCAGTTTATCACGAATAATTTTGATTTTGAATGGAAAAAATTCGGGGCGGACATTGCCCAGGACGGGTATTCTTACGGTATCCAGCCGGATCTGAACCATTATGAGGCGTCGAAGGCGGTAACGATAGCGGGGACGGATATCTATCATCCGACGCAGGATGAACTGACAGGCGCCGAGATCGCTTTCGGCGGAGATGAGATCCGGTGTCTGAAACGGAAAAATTATCTGGTGCTGGAGACACAGGCACAGGGATTTAAAAACTGGACGCCCTATCCGGGGCAGCTGCGCCTCTGCGCCTACAGCCATCTGGCATCCGGGGCAATGGGGCTGCTGTACTGGAACTGGCATTCTATCCACAACGGGTATGAGGCATACTGGATGGGGCTTCTGGGACATGATCTGGAAGAAAACCCGGCTTACCGGGAGGCGTGCCGGATCGGCGAAGAATGGCGGAACATTGGAAAAAGGCTTGCCGGACTGAAAAAAGAAAACAAAGCGGCGATCGTGGTGGACAATCAATCCCTGGATGCGCTGAAATGGTATCCGGTGGATAAGGATCTGAGTTATAACGACATTGTACGCTGGGTATACGACAGTTTATATGAACTGAATATAGAATGTGATGTGGTGGATGTAAACGCCCTTGTGCCGGAGCGTTATCAGATGATCGCAGCGCCTGCCCTTTACAGCGTTTCAAAAGAGACGGCAGATGCGCTTGACAGATTTGTGAAGGAGGGCGGCGTGCTGATCGGCACCTTCCGCAGTTTTGCGGCGGACCGGAACCTGAGCATATATCCGGATCAAAAACCCCATGGGCTGACAGGGTGCTTCGGCATGATGTACCAACAGTTTACGGAACCGGGGCGGATGAGGGTGAAAGGAAAACAGGTTCGTTATTTGGCGGAACTGCTTCAGGCAAAAGAAGCGGAAACGCTGGCTTTTTATGAACATAAGTACTGGGGGAGTTACAGTGCCGTGACAAAGCATGCCTATGGACGGGGAGATCAACTGTCCCTACCGGGAGGCGGCAGAACTTTTTACGGGAAGGGTTTACCGGAAAGGGGAGAAGATCGCGCTGACAGACTGGGATGTGAAAATACTGGAAGAGTGTGAAGAGGAAAGGGTAAGGTGATTAGTATGATCATGAATCCGATTTTGCCCGGATTTAATCCGGACCCCTGTATCTGCAGGAAAGGGGAAGATTATTATCTGGCGGTGTCCACGTTTGAGTGGCTGCCGGGGATTCCGGTCTACCATTCGAGAGATCTGAAGAACTGGGAACTTTACAGCCATGTGTTTACGGAGGGGCACAGCATTGACCTTAGGAGGCTCCCTTCGGCAAAGGGAATCTGGGCACCCTGCCTGACCTACTGTGAAGAGGAAGATCTGTTTTATGTGGTGTACGGTGTGATGAATTCCATGAATGCAAGGTATTTTGACGTGGATAACTACCTGATCACGGCAAAAGATCTGCGGGGGCCCTGGAGCGAGCCTGTCTATCTGCATTCCGCAGGGTTTGACGCTTCGCTGTTTCACGACAGGGACGGGCGGAAATATGTGGTGTCTCTGGACTGGGAGACAAGAGCCGGGTATGAGAAGCCCGGTGTGATCTGTCTGGCGGAATACGACCCGGAAAAAAAGGAGATCATCGGTTATCCGAAGCGTATCTGGAAGGGCGGGACGGACAGGGGCTGCATCGAGGCGCCCCATTTATACCGTAGAGGAGCATACTATTATATTATGTGTGCAGAGGGCGGCACGGGGTATAACCATTGTGTGACGATGGGACGTTCGAAGCAGATAGAGGGGCCCTATGAGCGTGATCCTGAAAATCCGATCCTCACGTCCGCACCCGGAAATCCCAATGAGCGCCATGACCCGGATCATCTGAAAACAAAATACTACAATCAGGATTGCGGGCTGCAGAAGGCGGGACATGGAAGCGTGGTCGATACAACCAACGGGGAGACCTGGATGGTCTATCTCTGCGCAAGGCCCTTTACGCCGGAACTGCGCTGTACAATGGGGCGGGAGACGGCGATCAGGAGAATGCGGTGGACGAAGGACGGCTGGCTTCGCACCATAGACGGCTGCAATCTGGCGAAACTTGAGGAAGAAGAGAGCGCGCTGCCGGCGTATCCGATGCCGAAGATACCGGCATTTGACGATTTTGATTCTCCCGAACTGGGGAACTGGTATTATGCGCCGCGAATCCAGCCGCAGACCTTTGTGGACTTAAAGGCAAGGCCGGGATACGTAAGGATCCGGGGACAGGAATCCCGGACTTCTTTAAATCAGGTAAGCATTCTGGCAAGAAAGCTGACTTCCGTTCATGCCCGGATCACGACAAAGATGGAATTTACGCCGAAGGTGCATCAGCACAGCGCAGGGCTGATCTTGTATTATGACAATATGAACTATATCAATCTGCGGAAATACTACAGTGAGACACTGAGGCAGAGCGCCATCTCGGTGATCCATCTGGAAAACGGGGAAAAGACGGAGTTTTTAAATACCCGCATCGCGGTGGAGGATCGTCCGGTCTATCTCCGGCTGACAATCGAGGGAAGGGAGGCGTTTTTTTCCTGGAGTTATGACGGAGAGAAGTATCAGCGGATCGGCAGGGTATTTGATACGTCAAAGTTTTCGGATGAATACTGCAGATACGGAGAGTTTACCGGGACGATGGCAGGGCTTACCTGTGCCGATAAGGTAAAGCGGCAGCATTATGCCGATTTTGATTTTTTTGAGTATGTGGAGGAATTTTAAGCCTGTATATTTTACATCCGGGGCCGGTCATGTTATTATGTCTGTAACCGGACGGATGTGCTTCGCGGTGCACACTTGCTTTTTGTTATATAGGAAGGTTTGTCCTATATGACAAAATTCTCCGGGGGATGCGCACTGCGCGCATAAGGAAAATGGCTGCTATGATATCAGCAATGAAAAGCAAAGACAGGGGCATACCGCTGAAAGGGACGGGAGAAGAGAAGATGAATTATAAATATCTGGACATGCAGACTTATAAACGGAAGGAACATTTCGACTATTTCCGCAGTATGGCGTATCCTTATGTGGGGGTTACAGCCAATGTGGATATTTCGGAGCTGCTCTCTAAGATCAGGAAGGGGAGGCTGCCGTTTTTTTTCACGGTCTGTTATTGTGTATCGAGAGCGGCAAACGGTATCCCTGAGTTCCGCCAGAGGATCAGGGACGGCGTGATCATTGAATTTGACAGATGCAGGACGTCCCATACGGTGGCGTTGGAGGATGACACTTACTGTTACTGCACATTGGAGGACGGGATGCCTTACTCCGGATATGTCCGGTATGCGGAAAAAGAGCAGGAGAAGGCGAAAAGGGCAGGGACGATCGAAGAGACGGGGGATGAGGCGGACGGTATGTTTTTTATTTCAACCCTTCCGTGGATTTCCTATACGTCTCTCATCCAGCCGGTACCCGTTCCGGCTGACAGCAATCCCCGGATCACCTGGGGAAAATATTTCAGGCAGGAGGGCAGAGAACTGTTGCCGGTGTCGGTGCTGTGCCATCATGCGCTGGTGGACGGAAAGCATATTGCGGAATTTTATAGACTGCTGGAAGAAGAGTTTGCAGAGGTAAGCGGTTGAGATCCGGCTTGATTTTCTTTATCGATGAATTATCATTTTGAAGCGGTCACAGGGCATAAGTTGGAATCGTGAAGGCGGCAGACGGGAAGGGACACCGTAACAAGGGCGCCTTTCCCCGGGGCGTTTTCAAGGCGGAGCGTTCCGTTTAATCCGCCGGCGATCCGGCTGGCGATGGAAAGCCCCATGCCAAAGTGTTCTTTGCTGCTGCGCCCGGGATCGGCGCGGTAAAATTCGGATGCGGCAAGAGTGAGGGCTTCTTTGGAAAAACCGCTGCCCTCATCTTGTATACTGAGCTGCAGCATACCTTCCGCAGCAGATGCACGCAGGAAAACAGTACCGTTTTCCGGAGAATACTGTACGGCATTGTCGATCAGATTGGAAAGGATGCGCTGCAGTTTATCCTTCGGCACAAGAAGGCCCCCGGGCAGATCCTTTATCTGAAGCGAACAGGAGAGATGTTTCTTTTTCCGGAGATTTTCAATATCCTGCGCTGCCGCGGAGAGAAGTTCCTGTATGGGACATAAGGATGATTCGTTGAGAGTACTGCCTGTTGCCGGACATAAGGGCAGTTCGCGAAGCGTATTGCCTGTTGCCGGACATAAGGGCAGTTCGCGAAGCGTATTGCCTGTTGCCGGACATAAAGGTGGTTCGCGGAGAGTACTGCCTGTTGTCTCGTCTGCGGAACAAGAAAGCGCATCTGTTCTGGTGAGTTCCAGCATACCCGTCACATACCGGTGGATCTGGCGGGCGTGATCCAGGATAAATGCGGTATATTCTCTCTGTTCCCCGCTCTGTTCTGTTTCCGATAAAAGTTCCGCGTTGCCGGTTACGATCGCCAGCGGTGTTTTGATATCATGGGCAAGGGCGGTGAACTGTCTCTTTTTCTGCTGCTCCATAGCCCACTGTTCTTTCAGGGAATGCTGCAGGTCTGTCTTTAAACGATCCAGTGAGTCCATGATCCGGTTGAATTCGGATAAACCGGTTTTTTGCGGGGTAAAAACAAGATTCTGCTGTGTGATCTGGTCGGCGGCATCGGCAAGCTTCTGCAGTTCTCTGTTCAGTTTGCGGGCATACCGCAGGGCAATAAAAAGAAAATCCGCCATCAGCAAAAACAATAGCAGCAGAAAGAAGAAAAGTTCGGCATTCGGAAAGATCCGCCGCAGGTAAGGAGGGCGGAAGGAAGCGATAAGCCGATAGGAAACGACGACACATTGCGTGTCTGTGTCGATCCTGATACTGATCCGGGAGCCGTTTCGCCGGATGTTTGCCGAATGATCCGCAGCAGCCAGTTTTTCGGCATCTGAAAGGGCGTCTTTCTCCAGATCTGTCTCAAGCAGGACACCATCCGCATCAAAAAAAGCATAGCCGGCGCCGGCCGGGATGTCGGCAGGGGTTATGGTTTTTTGTCCGTCAAGGGAAGCGCACCAGTCGGAAACGGCATGTTCGGTGGTATTGGCCGGAGAGACAATGCCCAAGTAAGCGGAAGCAGACAGCAAACATACCCACAGTGCCGTGGTACAGAGAAAAGACAGCACTGCATGTGCCAGAAACAGGATGAAAAAGCGGTTTAGGCTGCGTTCTTTTTTTATGTTTTGTTCCATCGGTATCCGATCCCCCATATCGTTTCAATCGGTGATATTCCTGCGGCGGCAAGTTTTTTCCGAATATTTTTAATATGTTCCGTGATCGCGGAGATATCGCTTTCCTTGTCGTAGCCAAAGACGTTTTCGTAGATCTGCTCTTTGGAGTAGATCTGTCCGTGATTTTTCGCAAGCAGAAGGCTGATCTCATACTCGCTTTTGGTGAAGGAAAGTTTTTGCTCCGTCACCCGGACTTCTTTTTTTGTAAGATAAAAGCGGACGCTGCCGACAGAGAAGCACCGGATCTTTTCCCGCTGTTCCCGCCGCAGGTGTGCGCCTATGCGGGCACGCAGTTCGAGAATGGAGAAGGGCTTTTTCATATAGTCGTCCGCACCGACGGAAAAACCGAAATGCACATCTTCCTCTAAGCTTCTGGCGGTGAGAAACAGGATCGGACAGTCCGTAAGATCACGGATCTCCCGGCAGAAGGTGTAACCGTCTACGTCAGGCATCATAACATCCAGCAGGATCAGGTCATAAGAGGAAAGCTGCTCCTTGAGCCTTTCCGTAATTTTCGGGATGCAGGTCACATCATGGCCGTCTTTTTTCAGGGTGTTTTTGATCAGGGCAAGCATGGCCTCGTCATCATCGATTGCCAGAATATGTGCCATTGTGAACAAACACTCCTTTCTCTGTCAGATTAAACGGTAAAACAGGCAGGACAGTGCATAAAACAGGTAAATGTGTACCGGATAAAACCAGTAAAAAAGACCTTTGGAACCATGTCCTTTTGTTCCATTGTAACACAGCATCGGGATGACTGCAAAAACTTCCATCCATTCATAGGCTGTTGTGAAAAAGTCCCTGACGGCAAGATCCGGCGCCATAAGATGGAGCCGAACAATGTCCCAGAGGATACAGGCGATAACAAAGGCTGCCGCCTGAAGCTTTCTGTTTTTGCGGCACAAATACAGGATCGCTCCGAAAAACAGGGTGGCAGTACCGCCGTCCATGATAAAGGTGTGGAGCGGCAGCAGGGTAAAAGCCAGAAGATTCAGAGAAAACTGAAAATACGGATTCGGGAATGCCATCATGAGAACGGCTGTAACTATCGGGAGAAGCAGGGGAATCAGTATGGCGGCGAAGCCGCGCCCCCATTTTTTTCGTGCGCACCAGTCAAACCCCTGCAGGATAACGATGAGGATTGAAAACGAGGCGAGCATCTGGTTTTGCGGGAAAAAACCGTCCGGCCGGACAAGCGCATAGCCTATATTATAGAAGGAAAACTGTACCGCGCCCATCAATACCGACAGCAGATAAATGCGCAGAAAGTATTTTTTGCGGTCACGGGTATGGGTGAAGCCTTCGATCAGGCAGAATAAAAACAGCGGTGCCGCCAGTCTGCCCAGCATGGAAAAAAACAGCGGAACCTTTCCGGTATAGGCGAAAAAGTATTCGATATGGTCCAGAACCATCAGCGCCATTCCGAGATATTTCAGGGCAAAGCCGGAGAGTCCTTTTTTGAGTGTTGTCTGTTGCATAGGTATATCCTCCTGAAGATTTATTTCGGGGAAAATATTTTTCTTCCCTTTAAAAAAGTCTAGCAGGGGTTTCTAAGGAAATAATAAGGAAATGAAAAAAATCCGCGCAAAATCAAACCTGTAAAATTGTCGAAGAATTACAAAAATAAAATATAGCCGGCAGCGTTATTGACATAGAATATATGTAATGTTAATATAAATGAAATGGTATTAATAAACAATACCAATATAAAAACGCAAAAAGATCAGAAGAAAAACAAAAAATATCAAAAAAGTAAAATGTTTATAAAATGGTATTACAATATAAAACCGGACAGGGCTGAGCGGTTACGCTGAATACGGCAAAAGGAACGGAGGTATGGCTTGTGGCGGAGACAGAGAACAAGGCGGCGGATGGGAAGTATCTGAAGGTTTTCCAGAAAGGTTTCAACTATTCTCAGGATGGCATGGGAAACCGTCTGATCCTGCATCTGCAGGGGTGTAATATGAAGTGTCCCTGGTGCTCCAACCCGGAGGGAATGCCCTCTGAGGGGGTGCTGATGACGGAAAAGGAATGGCTGGATGAAAGCTGCTGCCCGAAAAATGCGGTGCATGAAGGTGAGCTTGACAGAACGGTATGCGAGAGCTGCGGCGGCAGGGAGTGTATCCGGGGAAGAAGGCAGAAGGGCATCCGGCTTTCTTATCAGATATATTCCGTGGAGGAACTGGCTGAGGAGTGCATCCGCTCGAAACCGATGTTTTTCGGCGGCGGCGGGGTGACGCTGACAGGAGGAGAGATCGGCATGCAGTTCGAGGCGGTGAAGGAACTGCTGCAAAAGCTCGGTGAGGCGGGCATACACCGGGCGATCGAGAGCAACGGAAGCCATCCCCGGATGGAAGAGCTGATCGATCTGGTGGATCAGTGGATCATGGACGTCAAGCATTATGACGATGAAATACATAAACAATGGACCGGCATATCCAACCGGCATACGATAGAAAATCTGGAGAAAGTTTCCGTACGGCATCAGGACGTACTGATCAGGATACCGCTGATTCCCGGCTTTAACGATGCGCCGAAGGACGCGGAGGGCTTCGCGGAACTTTTTCGGGAAAAGATAAAAGGGCCCCATACAAAGGTGGAATTTCTGATTTATCATGAATTCGGCAAAGGAAAATGGGAACAGTGCGGAAAGCAGTACCGGATGCCGCCGGGACGTATCGCGCCGGGGCGCGCGGAATATTTTGAAAAAATTCTGACAGGGAAGGGCATCACCTGTGTCAGAACATAAACGGATGCGAAGTGACAAAGAAGCCGGAGGCTGAACTGTTATGATACGAAGAACATATTGTGTGAGCGCATATTGCGAAAGGAGAAGGCTATGAAAATCGAAACTATTTATTCAGCAGAAGAGATCACAAAACTGGCGAAGGAGCGGTTTAAGGAAGAGAGGTCGCTGAACCATCTGACGGGCTGGTTTCTCGCCAGAGAGATAGCCATGGAGTGCGATGAGAAATTCAGGGGAGATCCCGACAGCATCCGTATCGGAAAGACACTGGTGGAGGTGATGAAGCGGATTCCGCTGACGCTGGGAGAGTATCATCTGTTTGCGGGGACACAGGATGACGCCTTTGCCCGTTCCTATGCGCTGATCAACCCCTCCTTCGAGGTTAAATCCTTTGAGGGGTACTGCGATCCGGTGGCGGTATTCGGGGATATCGATCCCGTCGGCGATATCACGGCGGAGCGGATCGCCCGCGTAAAGGAATACTATTCCAAGAATGATTTTGCAAAGAAACTGATGGAAGCCTACACGCCGGCGGAACCCTTTACGGAAGAGGTGATCTTCTTCATGGAGCAGGTGACAGGGCATGTGATTCCGGACGTGAAGGGCTATCTGAAAAAAGGCGCGCTGGGCATCCGCAGCGAAATTGAGGAAAAGCAGAAAGCGACAGAGGATGCGGAGAAAAAAGAATACTATGAAGCCATGAAATACACTATTGACGCGATGCTTGTTCTGGCAGGCAGATACAGCGAAATGGCAAGGGAGAAAGCTTTATCCTGTGACGGAAAGGCAAGGGAACGCTATGAACTGATGGCAAAGACACTGGAAAAGGTGCCGGCGCAGGGAGCGGACAATCTCTACGAGGCGATTCAGGCGTTTATCCTGATCTGGCAGACCATGACGGTGGAACAGACGCCGAATCCCTTTGCCATGTCCGTGGGAAATGCGGACCGTATCTTTGAGCCTTACCGGGCGGCGGAGGATACAGGACGCGATATGGCGGCGGCGCTGCTCAAACATCTGTTGGTGTTCTTTAATGTGGCAGACAGAAGCTGGGCGATCTCCCAGAACCTGATCATCGGCGGAAGGGACCTTGCCGGAAACGATCTGACCAACGCCACATCCTATGCGCTGTTTGATGCTTATTATGATATGAATCTTCCGCAGCCGATCCTTTCGGTAAAACTTCACCAGAATACGCCGGATGAGCTGTATAAGGAGATGGGAAGATTTTTCTTTACGCCAGGTGTGCTTACGCCTTCGCTGTTCAATGACGACGCGTTGTTCGAGATCTTGAGACAGCATGGCATCGAAGAGGAGGATCTGGAAAATTATTCCGTGGCAGGCTGTCAGGAGCCGCTGATCATGGGAAAAGACAACGGAAATACCACAAATTCCTGGCTGAACCTTCCGAAGGTGCTGGAACTTGTCCTGCAGGACGGCAAATCGGAGATATCCGGAAAGCAGCTTGGGAAGACCTGGAAAGAGCTGGGATATGAAAGCGGTTTGGATGTGCTGAAAAATATTCGTGAAATCTATTATAAGGAATTAAACCGCTATGCAGATGAAATGGCGAAGGCGGCGAACGCGGCGTCCTGCGCGCTGGGGCTGTATCAGGTGCCGTTTTTGTCATCCATGATGGGCGGTATCGAATCCGGTATCGACATGCGGGATACAAAGCGGCAGGGCACAAAGTACAACGGAAGCGGCTGCCTGATCCACGGCGCAGCCGTACTGGCGGATTCCTTTATCGCGATCGATACACTGCTCGCGGAGAGGCCGAAGGATGCGGACCGGATGCTGCTTGCGCTGCGCACCAATTTTGAGCAGGATGAGGAAATGCGCCAGTATCTGCTTGGATGCGATAAATTCGGGAATAATATTGCAAAAGTGGATGCGGAGGCTGCCGAGGTAGTGAAGAAGGTGGCAGATATCGTGACTTCCAGAAAAAATTATCTGGGCAATCCTTTCCGGGCGGATTTTGCCACACCGTCCACTCATCTGATGTACGGTTACTGGGTAGGGGCCACACCGGATGGCAGGAAGGCAAGGGAAATGCTGAACTATGGCGTAGATCCGCTGTTCGGAGACGCTTCCGGCGGTCTGGGGATGCGCATGCTCTCAAACAGGAACCTTCCGTTTGAACTGATGAACGGCGGCTGTGCTTCTCATTTCGGCATCAATCCCGCCTATTTCAAGGGTGAGACGATGGAAGAGAAAGGGCTGGAATTCAAGACAAAGATTTTTGAACCTCTGTTTTTCAACGCCTATGACAAGGAGATGGTATCGCCGTTCTATCTCTATGTGAATGTGACTACGCCGGAGATGCTCCGGAAGGTATTGGGGAATCCGAAAAAGTATGCCCCCAGCGGCGTGTATATCGTCCGTATTCACGGTACTTTTGTGAATTTCCTGGATCTTTCCCCGGAAATTCAGGAGGACATCATCAAGAGGCTTGATCCCGCGTCCACGGCGATGAGCGCATAGATCAAAACCGCGCCGCAAAGCAGCCGGGGATATGCCCGTGCGGCATGTTTCGGTGGATCTGTTCGATGTGTTGTGGCTGGCGTATTTTAGTGTACCGGTGTGCATACGGCATGCCACGGTGGATTTGTCAAATGTATATGCAGTGTGCCTCCGGCTTACTGCGCGCGGGAATCATCAGAAAGAGGAAGCCGCCTGCTTTTTGGCGGCTTTGGGGAGAAATATGGCAGGATTACGTCAGGAGACAGTAAATCTTTATCAGGATGTCAGAGAGCGGATCTGCAGGTCGATCTTTACGGGAGATTATCAGGACGGCGAACTGATTCTGCCGGAGCGGAAACTGGCGGAGGAATTAAACGTCAGCAGGGTGACCGTCCGGAAAGCGCTGGATATGCTGGAGAAAGAGCGTATTATCGCGCGGGTGCAGGGAAGCGGTACAAGGGTTTCTCTGCACTACGGCCCCAGAGACGGCAGTATGGATATCATCACGGTGGCGGCACCGGCGCAGAATGAGTTTTTTGCCAGGATGATCGATGCGGTGCAGACCAGAGCGGACCTGCAGGATTCGCTGGTGCTGTTTCAGCAGAAACCGGCTTTTGCTTCACTGGAAAACTGTCTTTATCGGATTTACAAAAAAGGATTGAGAAATCTGATCCTCTGGAAGGAGGACATGGAGATTTCTGGGGAGATGCTCCGGAGGCTGAAGGGCCTCGGGATGAATATTGTTTTGTTTGATGCCATAGACGGAGAAGGCTATGTGGATGCGGTATGTCTGGACAATGAAGGGGCGGTGAAGGCGCTGCTCTCCCATATAAAAGGGAAGGGATGTCAAAATACCGCCTATGTAGGCTGGGACAATCTGCAGATCGGCAGTCTGAAGGTGCGGGAAAATACATTCCGGAAACTGGTTCCTGCAGGACAGGTGATTCATATTCCTTATCGGTACCACAGCAGGGTGGAGGGCATTCCGAAAAGTCTGTTGCAGAAGGAAACAGAAAAGATAAAGACATGCGACAGCGTGATCTATGCGGTGGGAGAGTTGGGAATCACCTGCGAAGGGATCAGCCGGGAGCAGGGGATCAGCCGGATGGCAGGTATGATCGGCATGATGCCGGGCGCACGGGAGCTGGGAATCTATGTGGTGGAACAGGATTTTCAGGTGATGGCGGATCAGATATTCAAGTGTCTGAAGGCACAGAATACAAAGGAGAGCGGCTGGAAGGCAAAAAACTACCGGATCGGCGGAATTGCCAAAGAGGTATGATCCGCATAGCAGACTTTGAAGCCGCTGCTTTTGATCTCCTCCATGGAGAGATTTTTGGTGGGTTGGTATACCACCGAATCTCTGGAAGTGAACGATCTTACGCTTCCATATAATCGCTTTCGGATATTAAGTTCTTAACCTTATCCATGTAAAGCTTGTCCCGCATAGAGAAGCCCTTAAAGGAGCAGGGATTTTCCGTAAAGAGGGCGGACCGGGAGGATTTAAAGCGCATCCCTGCGGTGTACTATGAGCAGAATGTGACCACTAAGCGGTTCGGGGACTTTGGCGGGGAGCGCCGGATGCAGAGATGCGTCCGGTGCTTTTTTGGAATTTTCCTGATCTGGAAGAAAGAATAAAACTATGCGAGCTGCCAATGGAGATGTTATCTGGCAGGTATTGCATCAAACGACTGCGGAATTTGAAAAAGCTCACCGCCGCTATGGCTCACCGCCATATGTGGCGGTCTGTCGTTTCCGCTTAATATCAGAAAACCTCTTGGAAGAAGCAGATGAACGGTCAAGCTTAAAACCATAAATGATAAAAGACATATGTTTCAAAAATTTGTTAAAAGTAAGTGTTTTTAAATTTTTATTCGTATTATATATGACTGGACAGGTAAGCGTACTGTTTGAGAAAGGGGTGATCTATATTGAATGATAAAAAAATAATCTCAGCGATCGAAGCACGGGACGAGCGGATGCTGGCATTTGTAGTACAGAAATATTCTAAACTTCTCTGGAAGATTGCGGCCTCGGTTTTGATTAATGCGGCTTCCACTCAGGATGTGGAGGAATGTGTGGCAGATGTGTTTATTTATCTGTGGCAATATCCTGAAAAGTATGATCCTGACAAAGCGAAATTGTCTTCATGGCTTTCTATAGTGGCAAGGTCGAGAGCAGTGGACAGTTACCGCCGGCTCACAAGAAAAAGGGAAATATCCATGGAAGAGATTGTGATGCAAAGCCTTGAATACGCTGAAAATAATGCAGCAGATGAAGAACCGGAAGGAACATATTCCAGAGATAAATTACGATCCTGTATGGAAGAATTGGACGAAAAGGAAAAAGAACTGGTTATGAGACGGTATTACTATGAACAGAAACCGGCAGAGATCGCGGTTGCACTGGATATGCCGAAGAAACAAGTGGAGAACAGATTATATTATGTGAGACAGAAGCTGAGGAAAATGATGGAAAAGCAGGAAGGAGGCCGGTCGTAATGAAAAAAAGACATTCTGTGAAAGAAAATTATTTTATGAAAAAATACAGCAGGGAAAATCTCAGGGCCATACAGGCTATCGTGCAGGAGAAAACAGGGGTAGTCATTGTTTCGGACAGAAAGACAGCCGGATATAAAATCAGGAAGATGGCGCTTTTGGCTGGCAGTTTGTTATGCTTAATTTCGTTAAGTGCTTTTGCATATGTAAAGTTTTCAGACCTGAATGGAGATGTGGCAGGGTTTGCGTCAGCCTATCAGGGTGATGGCAGGTTTGAGATTGTCATTATAAATGATTCCGACAGGGAATTGGAACTGCAAGATAATGTAAAGGTCATGCAGTGGTCAACCGGTAAAGAAGTGGAAGGGGACAATGGAAAGATTAAGATGTCCGGGCAGGTGGTAGCGCCCCACTCGCAGGGAGTCGTTTCCATTGATATATCAGGAGGCTATGATGTGGAAGCGATGGAAGAAAATCTGCCGGAAGGGGATTGGTACTATTTTGTCTTGACGAATAACAATTTTGCTTTTGGGCAGGACTGGATGTGTTCCTTTGACTTTGACATCGAACAGACAAAAGAGGTCATGGACAGATCGGCAGATTTTATGGAGCAGATGGCAGTGGAACAAAGGACGGAAGAAAAGCAGTATGATATGGGAGAACTGGTCTTCCCGGAATGGAGCTGGCCTACAGTCAGCAGGAAAGTATCGGGGCTTTATGGCATACGGGAAAATGGAACGCATTCAGATCATGTGAATATTGCCGGTACAGCCGGGGACGAAATCTATGCAGTTGCGGATGGAGTGGTGCTGGAAGCAGCATTTGAAAGCGGCTCCGGAAACTTTATCGTGGTGGACTTAGGGGATGGCGTTACGGTTAAATATGGGCATCTAAAAGAAATAAAGGTGTCCGAAGGAGAGGAAATAAAGCAGGGACAGGTTATCGCAACATTGGGGCAGACCGGAATGGCTACAGGTCCTAATCTGATGTTTGCAGTAAGCATCAATGGGGAGGAAGTCAACCCGTTTGTAGAGTAGAGATTTTTATTATGGTACAGAATTAGCGTATGCAGAAGTTATCAGCTGCAACAAAAAGAACCTTGAGAGGGAGCTTCAGAACGAGAGCCGACAGCACAACAGACAACAGAGCAAAACTAAGCGAAGGGAGGAAGAAATTCTTTTTACCATAAAAAAGTTTGGATTTTGTTTTTATGGCTTCAGTGTTTCAGTCCGCAAAAACCAGTCAATGAGCCGCTGCCTCCAGCAAAATAGAGGGAAAAAACATTTTTCCGGCATCTCTATCTGCAGGCCGATTGATTTCTTTTGACAGATAATCTCAAATTTTTCATATAGGTTGATAAGCATAGTGTCCGCATTTATTTTTCTGGCTCTGCATAGCTTTTTCAGTGGGCTTCATTGGTGCCGACGGATTCTATGGATTTCAGCTTTTCCAGAAAGAGGTCAATCGTTTCGGCTGCATCTTTTATATTAGTGCTTTCATAGAGAAGTTCATCATGCTCTGTAAATAAGCGGAAAATATAATCATATTTTTTTTCACAGATTTCTAAATTTTCCACATAATTTGTGGAGTCCTCAAAAAGCAGGGTAAGATTCGTAGCCTGTCTGTTAACAAAATTCAGCTCCGCATTTTGCATGGTTTCTATATTTTCGGATGCCAGCAGGAAAAATGCGATTGTAAAGACAAACATAATGCTGCCGGCAAAAAGGAAGTATAATTTCCGTTTAAGGTTTCTTATCGTGGCAGACCTCCGGTAAATACCCAGAACCATAAGATGCCGTAATGGAACAGCAGCTGTTCAGTGTCCGCAGGCGCTTGCGGAGAAAATATACATAATTATCGACATTGCCCTGCTCAATCGGGGCATCCGTTTCCCATGCTTTCTGCATAAGCTGTTCACGGGCACCAAACTAGGGATACCCGAATATTTTGCACACCAGGCGGCAAACAGCCGCAGGAAATACTGGTATGTATCGGGAATGGGAGCGGTCAACAGAGCATTAACAAAAGAAAGACTGATAAACAGTGGTTTTTATGACTTAGCCACAGCCTATCAGTCTGTACACGTCAACTATTGAAACCGCCGTGTACCGAACGGTATGCACGGTGGTGTGAGAGGACGGCGGTTAATCACCGCCTCCTACTCGATTTACAGTTCTGCGGTCATTTCTTTTGCTTCTGTCGGCAGGCATTTCCCCAAGAACATGGCCTTGCAGTCGGAAAATCCCAACAGGTAGGCGAGCATCCCAAACCGGGAGCCCAGCGCGTTCTGCTCGCTGACGTAGCGGTCAATCAGCAGCCGGATTTCTTTTGATAAATCCATCCTGTCCAGTTCGCCGGAGTATATGTCCGATTTTCGGAGAATCGCCTGGTATTCCCCGTCACTGTTTACGATGCCGTTCATGACGCTGTGCATGCGGGTGTCCATCAATTGGTATAATGCAGAATCTTTTTCCAATCCAATCCCTCCTTCCGTGGTGTCGTAGCTTACCTCTGATTTGGCGGGATTGCAAGTGGGAAAATAAGTTATAAAAAATTCATAAAATGTTTTGTTGCATTAACCGATATAAAATAATAAAATAGAGATAGAAAAGTATGAATTGCAACGGAAGAACCATACTAACAAAGGAGGTGTTTATTATGGCAACTTCAAGTATCACAAAGAATTTTGTCATTTCCGGCAAGGAACAGGTGGAGATGTTTGTCAACGCAATTGAAGAATCTGCCAAGAACCGTCCTGTTCATATACCTGTAGCGGCAAGCGAAATAACAGATGATGCAGAATTGCTTGAATTTATGCGAATGAGGAAAAAGGCAAATGACAGAAAAAAACAAATATAGAATTATCAATATCCGGCGGTATATTGGTAATGAGAATCCTGAACTTGGGGAGGATGAACTTCTTCAAATCCTCTCCGAGTTTTCTTGTCCGTTGAACCCTGACGTGGAGCGGTTTTTGAAGTACAGTTCCATTGAGTTTACTAAAAAGAACCAGTCTGTGACATATCTTGTGTTTTCTGTTGCTGACGGAAAATTGCTGGGATATTTTACGCTCGCTTTAAAGCCATTGACGGTAAGAGGTGAAACGGTGAGCAATACCGTAAAGAGAAAATTGTTACGGGTTAGTGAGTTGGATAAAAAATCGGATACATATACCATGTCGGCTTATTTGATTGCACAATTAGGTAAAAATTATTCTGAAAATGATGGAAAAATGATCACTGGCGCAGAACTTCTTGGATTGGCATGGAACAAAATTAAAGCAACACAGTATATGTTTGGCGGCATGGTAACATTCTTAGAAGCTGAAAATGAGGAAAAGCTGTTATCATTTTACCGTGACAACCGCTTTTCGCAGTTCGATACCAGGCAGACTGCATCAGATACGGACGAGTCGCATGAGTTGGTACAGCTTTTAAGACTGCTCTGATGCAATTGCGTCGTACTGAGAAATATGGATTTTGTCGGTAAGAGCGCAATTTGTCGAATCCCATTTGTCGAATGTCGAATTGGGTGGGGTAAATGGGGTAAAGAGGGGTAAAAGTCATCAAAGTATAACAGCGGCACAGGCGGCTATTTCCAATTGATGCCATAGGAATTTGGGTACTCGCAGGCAAAAGTATTGAAGAATGGCTTAAAATAAGCTGAAAGCAAGGCTTTCAGCTAGGTTTTTTAGGCTTGGTGGGGTTCATCACGGTGGGGGGTGGACCCCGTTTTTTCGTGTTTGTATATGAGGTGCGCCCGGCGGCGCACGTTTCTAACCGGTGCAAGTCCGGAATCCGCCCGGTAGTGGGAAGGATATAGTCGAAGGCAAGGGTGTTCATCGTGAGGTGGAATCTGAAGGAAGCCGGATATGGGGAACATACTAACCCATGGGCAAATCTCTGGTCTGACGAACAGAAATCACATCAGGCTATGCATGAGGGTAAGACTGCCTCACAAGTTGAAGCCCAATAACTACACGGAATCATGTATGGTAAATGTGGCAGATAGATGGAGAGAAAGAAACGTGTGGTACCCGGGGAGGTCTGTACGATATGTCCTGAAAGGGATAACCATTATCGTGAGATAATATTGAACGTACAGAAGTCAGCCGAGGTCATAGTAGCCGAGAGGCAAAGGACCGAATCAATAGGAGTCTTTAGTACAACCGGGAAAGGAGGAAAGAACATTGGGTGTAGAAAACAAAGATAGCTGCTCACAAAGAGATAGCGCGGAACGCGAAGGGTATGTGAGAGCGCACCGTTCTTTCCGCCGGATATGGAAGGAACGTGACAGTGTACAGCCGGAACTTTTGGAGGAAATACTGAAAAAGGACAACCTTAACAGAGCTTTTAAGAGAGTAAAGGCAAACAAGGGAGCGCCGGGAATTGACGGGATTACCGTGGAAGAAATAGGCGCATACCTGAGGGAGAACCAGAAAGGGCTTATCGAGAGAATCAGAAGGGGAAAATACACCCCCGACCCGGTGAGACGAGTGGAGATTCCCAAGCCAGACGGTGGAATACGGAAGCTTGGTATTCCAACCGTAAAAGACCGCATTTTCCAACAAGCCATAACACAGCGTCTTATACCGGTATACGAACAGCTGTTCTCGGAGAGCAGTTACGGTTATCGCCCGGGAAGAGGTGCAAAAGATGCCATACGAAAGGTAAAGGAGTATGCAGAGCAGGGATATACCCATGCGGTAGCATTGGACATATCAAAATATTTCGACACCCTGAATCATGAGATGCTCCTAAATATCCTGCGCAGAAATGTGAAGGATGAAAGGGTAATCCAGTGGATTAAGAGGTACTTGAAGAGTGGAGAGATGGAAAATGGAGTAGTTATGGAAACAGAAGAAGGTTCGCCACAGGGAGGAAATATTTCACCGCTGCTGGCGAATGTCTATCTGAATGAGTTCGACCAGGAGTACGAGAAACGAGGAGTGGCTTTTGTACGTTATGCAGATGATATCGTATTGTTAGCCAAAAGCGACAGAGCTGCAAAGAGACTGCTGGAATCAAGCACGAAGTATCTGGAAGGAACGCTGAAACTGAAAGTGAACCAAAAGAAAAGTCGTGTGGTGAGCGTGTTTGCAATCCGAAATTTTAAGTTCCTTGGCTTTACATTGGGAAAGAACGGAAAGGGCGTTTATGTCCGAGTTCATGGAAAGTCATGGAAGAAGATGAAGTCAAAACTGAAAGAGCTTAGTTCCCGAAGGTCTTGTCAGAGCATACGTCCTTCATTAAAGAAAATAGAGAGGTACATGCGTGGATGGCTGAATTACTACGGAATAGCAGATATGAAGAACAAGATAGATGACCTCAACTCATGGCTGTACCACAGAATCCGCATGTGTATATGGAAACAGTGGAAGTTACCCAAAACCAAGAAAAGAAACCTGATGAAACTAGGGATACCCGAATATTTTGCACACCAGGCGGCAAACAGCCGCAGGAAATACTGGTATGTATCGGGAATGGGAGCGGTCAACAGAGCATTAACAAAAGAAAGACTGATAAACAGTGGTTTTTATGACTTAGCCACAGCCTATCAGTCTGTACACGTCAACTATTGAAACCGCCGTGTACCGAACGGTATGCACGGTGGTGTGAGAGGACGGCGGTTAATCACCGCCTCCTACTCGATTAGTTTTGATTTAGTTTTTAGATATATTAGTTGGAATCTAACATCTAACGCTTCTTTAGCTCGGCAATAGCACCATAATGTAAAATATCAAATTCATTAGGTGCAATATGTTCAAGAAGTGTTCTATGTTCTTGTTCCCACATAGAAATCTCTTTTTCGGTAAGCGAAGCACCAATTCCACGGCACGCTTTCATTCTTCCATTCCAACTTTCATGGGTAAATGGTATTCTTAGAGTAAATTCTTCATGATGTACAAATTCAAAGTTTTCTTTGTAGCAATCGGGTATGTCTATTTGATGTATCGTTTCTCCTGCGCCACTCCAATTTGGATTATATTTTAATACAAGATTTTCACTGGCTCCTGCAATCTCATCTTCAAATGGAAGCCATGCCATATATAAAACAAGAATATTTCCTCCTTTTTTAAGCATACGATAAAACTTAGGCATAACAGTTTCATGGTTGAAATACCAAAAACATTGGCAGGCTGTGATTACATCAAAAGAATTATCTGAAAAACTTATATCTTCTGTTGATACAACATAATAATCTATATTCATATCTTTTGAAAGGATTTTGGCTTGTTCAATTTGATTTTCTGAAATATCCGTAGCCGTCCATTTTGCCCCATACTGGTACATATTTCTGGGGAGAACTCCTGTCCCTGTCCCAACATCAAGGATAGATTGTCCATTTATACACAATTTGCGTTCAACAATTTTTTGATAAAATTCTTTTGGATAAATATCACGATACTTTGCATAATCTAAAGATGTTTTCCCCCAATCAAAAGGTTTACCGCTATCTATATCTCTATTAGTTATCTTCATCCCATACCTCCATCAATGATTTATTGTCTGAAATAATCCTATCTCATATCTACGAATAAATCATCTCATTTTTTATGATTGCCTCTGCCCGGCTGCGGATATTGTTCATCCGGCCTACCCATTCAAGCTGGTTTTGGGCTTTCAGTTCCTCGGTCACTCCCTCGGCGGCTTTCATCTGCTCCATGATTAAGTCCAGCCGTTCCTCCGCCTGCTCGTTCAGGTCGGCAAGGTACGTCCATAATTTCCCGGTCAGGATAAGGGAGCTGTACCGTGCCGGGTGTTCCTGTTTGAGATATTCCCGGTGTAGCCGCCCATAACGTCCGATGGGGCGGTTCTCCTCCGGCAGCTTCAAGTCCGGGATATAGTAGTCGCCTACCAGAATATAGTCAATGCCGTTCTCTGTGATTCTTTCTTTCAGTTTTTCCATTGTCGTTCCCTCCTGTGGCGGAAGGCTCGTCACTGGCCAGCTCAATCACGTCCATAATGCCACAATCCAGCGTTTCGCAAATACGGGCAAGCGTGTCCATGCTGATGTGTTTCCCTTCTTTTCCCATGTTGGCAATCATATTTGTGGTCAGGCCAGCGGCAAGCCTTAAATCCTCTTTCCTCATGTTGCGCTCTATCAGTGTGTGCCAGAGCGGTTTGTAGCTGATGTGCATTTTTCTCCCTGCCTTTCTTCCCCGGATGGGCGTTTGCACCCATTATATCAGGATTCTTGCCAACTCACAAATATTTCTTGACGGTATCGCCGGTTCCGTCTGGATTGTGCTTTTCCTTTCCTCTTTTGATTACCTCTAATTAGCCATGACCTGATTCAAGAAAGGAGGCGGACGGGATAAACACATCAGTGGATATAGCGGGCATCAGGTTAAAGAACCCGGTGATGCCTGCGTCCGGGACATTCGGCTCCGGGCAGGAATACAGTGGGTTCGTGGATTTGAACCGGCTAGGCGCGGTGGTCACGAAAGGCGTCTCATGCGTCCCGTGGGAGGGGAACCCGGCCCCAAGGAGCATGGAGACGGCCAGCGGGATGATAAACGCGGTGGGGCTGCAGAATCCGGGGATAGACGTCTTTATAGAAAGGGACCTCCCTTTCCTCAGACAGTTTGACACGAAGGTCATTGTGAACATATGCGGCGGCACCGTGGCGGATTACCTGGAAGTGGTGGAACGGCTGTCCGGGCAGGAGATAGATATGCTGGAGATCAATATTTCCTGTCCGAACGTGGAGCATGGCGGGATCGCTTTCGGGCAGGAGCCGGGGATGGTGGAGTACATCATGAAGGAGATAAAAAAGAAAGCGGCGCAGCCCGTTTCCATGAAGCTGACGCCGAATGTCACGGACATAACGGAGATCGCAAAGGCGGCGGAGGCCGGCGGTGCGGACGCGCTCTCGCTGATCAATACCATTACGGGCATGAGGATTGACGTGAAGAAAAGGGCGTTCTGCGTGGCAAACAAGACGGGCGGTCTGTCCGGGCCTGCCATAAAGCCGATTGCGCTGCGGATGGTCTGGCAGGTCTGCCGGGCGGTAAATATCCCGGTCATCGGGATGGGAGGGATTCAGACGGCGGAGGATGCGCTGGAATTCATCATGGCCGGTGCCGCCGCGGTGGCGGTGGGGACGGCGAATTTCAGGAACCCTTATGCCATGCCGGAGATCATCGGCGGGCTGGAAAAGTACATGGAGGAAAACGGTATCCGGGACTTAAAGGAGATCAGGGGTATCGTCAGTTAGATTTTTACAGACAGGAAGGAGAGATGGTTTATGCATTACACGGGAACGATATGGAGGCCGCCCTATGAGGCGGGGAGCGCACTGGTACAGGCGACGGCGGGCTGTACCCACCACAAATGCAAGTTCTGCACGCTCTATGAGGACGTGCCGTTTAAGTTCCGTATGTCGCCTTTATCTGAGGTGGAGGCGGACTTAAAGGAGATCAGCCGTTACTACCGGAACGCAAAGAGGGTATTCTTCACCGGGGCGAACCCCTTCGTATTAAGTTTTGACAAGCTGAAAACGCTGGCGGAACTGGTGCGGAAATATTACCCGAAAGTGCAGTCCATCGGCTGTTTCGCCCGCATCACGGACATCACGCCGAAGACCACGGAGCAGCTACGGGAACTGAGGGGGCTTGGGTACAACAGCCTTACCATCGGCGTGGAGGCGGGTGACGAGGAATCCCTGTCCTTCATGCATAAAGGGTTCGGCACGAAGGAGATCATAGAAGAATGTAAAAGGCTGGATGAGGTGGGGATGGATTATAACTTCTTCTACCTTGCCGGGATATACGGCTCCAGGCATATGGAGGAAGGGGTGAAGAACACGGCGGAGGTGTTCAACCAGCTCCACCCGAAGGTCATTGTTTCCTCCATGCTGACGGTCTACCCGACCTCGGAACTGTACCGGGAAATCCAGGCGGGGAACTGGACGGAGGAAACGGAGATAGAAAAGCTGTATGAATTAAGGACGCTGGTCGGCAGCCTTGACATAGACACCTATTTTGCAACGATGGGCGCATCGAACTGCATCAACGTGGAAGGCCATCTGCCGAAGGATAGGGGACGGATGGTCAAGTGGCTGGATGAGGTCATCGGCGCTGTGGACGAAAAGGAACTGCGCAGGTACCGTGAGAACCTGCGGCATCTGTAAGGAGGGGAGCCATGATACAGGATATCTCCCCTTACAGGCTGGATACGGCATACCGCGGTACAGCCCCGGTCCCGGATGACTGCTTTTTCTCCTTCCGGGGAGAGGATGTGCTTTTGCGGGATATGGGGGACGGGCATAGGAGCCTCCCGTCCTTCCGGGATTTGGGGCATCCGGCAGGAAAAATGGAAAGCAGGGCGGTATTCCTGTTCCGGGCGGGCAGGGAGCCCGTTTACCTGCTGGGGCAGGAGGTGTCCGGATGCCGGGGGCTTGGGTATTTCCCCATCTGTGAATTAAAAGACGTCCTGCTGGAGTGGGTTTTCTTTGCCGGGGCCACGGCCCTGCACTTAAGCCGCTGGTATGAAGGGAACAGGTATTGCGGCAGGTGCGGCGGGAGAATGGAAAGGAAGCCAGGGCAGAGGACGCTTGCCTGCCCGGAGTGCGGGAATACGGTATATCCCGGCATTGCCCCGGTGGTAATGGTGGCGGTCACGGACGGGGACAGGCTGCTGATGACAAAATATGCAGACCGCTCCCTCCCGCAGTGGGTACTCATATCCGGCTTCGTGGAGGCAGGGGAGACGCTGGAGGAAGCGGCGGAGAGGGAGGTCTATGAGGAGACAGGCATCCGCATCCGGGATTTGCAGTATTTTGGCAGCCAGCCGTGGGGGTTCTCCGGCTCCGTTATCGCAGGCTATACTGCAAGGCTGGACGGCCCTGATGAAATCCGCCCTGACAGGAAAGAACTGGCGGAGGCAGAGTGGCATCTGCGTTCCAGACTTCCGGATGAATTGACGGATATCAGTATTGCCCATGAGATGATTGAATCATTGAGGCTTTAGAGGAAAGGCTGGATAAAGATAGTTTACTGTACTAAGGATAAAGAGGAAGAGGGCTCACAGGCCCTTTTTCTATGTGCGGCGGTCTGTCGTATCCGCAGGCACGTCTGACAACAGAAACCGCTTGGAAAGCGGGGGAGTCAGAGTTAATATGCTTACACGGCGGTTTGCGTTTGTGCCGCCTATATCGGACGAATGGCGAAAAACTTTAGGGCTGATTTGGACTTTCAAAAACAAAAAATCTGCGATTCACGTAGCCAGATTAACCATTCACGAAGTAGACGTTAGAAATCGCCCTTATTTTTCCGATAAGTTAGTTGAGGACTGGAGGTGGCAGAAACGATAAAAATTGCGGTGTGTGATGATGAAAAAAATATAAGGTCTTACCTTGTTTCGCTCATCAAAAAGCAGGGAGGGGAGTGCGGCATCACGGAATATGCCTCTGCCGATGCGTACCTCTCGGACGGTAAGGAGCATGACATTATTTTTCTGGACATAGAGATGGGCGGCTCCGGCGCAGGTCTGGACGGCATGGGACTGGCAAGGCATATCCGGGGCATGGAGGCGCAGAAACAGCCTATCATCATTTTTGTGACAGGGTATGAAAAATATGTGTATGACGCATTTGACGTAGGGGCGTTCCAGTA
Source organism: Lachnospiraceae bacterium (assembly GCA_910573755.1). Taxonomy (GTDB): domain Bacteria; phylum Bacillota; class Clostridia; order Lachnospirales; family Lachnospiraceae; genus 1XD8-76. Next base: position 31,193 of record CAJTBO010000013.1, read on the forward strand.
TCTGGTAAAGCCCGTGGACGAACAGAAATTCGCAGAGGTGTTCGGACGGGCGGCGGGGCAGGTTTTATCCGAGGCGGAGCAGCGGAAGAAAAAACTTGTGATCCAGTATGGCGGCGAGGGAAAGGCAATACCGCTGAATGACATTTATTACATGGAAAGCCGGAACCACAATATCATCCTGTACCTGAAAGACGGAAGTATGGAATACTATGCGAAAATCGGGGATTTGGAGGAGGAGCTGGCGGGGCAGTTCTACCGCATCCACCGGGGATACCTTATCAACCTTTTCCATGTGGAGGGTTACGATAAGACGGAGGTAAGGATGGCGAACGGGGATAAGCTGCTTCTTTCAAGGTATAAATATGACGGCTTTGTGCAGGCGTACATGGATTACATTTCGGAGGAAAGCCTATGAGCCAGCCAGCGTTTGAAATAGTGAATAGCATCTTGGATATATGGAAGATTGCCGTACAAGCCATCATGTTCCTTGTTTTGTGGGCGGCGGCTTTCAGGGAGAAAAAATCAAAAAGGGATGGCATTGCGGCAGTGCTGTTTATCCTTGCCAATATAGGGATAGGATTCCTTTCGTGTGCCGCTTGGGTGCGATATGGCGTTTCCGCTTTCGCAATAATGGGTTATGCCGGGATATGTTATAAAAAGCAGATTGGAAAAGCAGTATTTGTGATGCTCGCTTTTTATAACCTCCATTGTCTTGGCTATTTGATGGCGAGCAGTATTTATGAAAAAGTGATGAGCGTTATGATGAAAAGTATTGATTTTCTGCAGGATAGTTACCTGCAGGAAGTGAATCAATGCATGGCAGTTGGGGTGTTCTGCCTGACATTTTCTTATTCCGTATTATTGGCGACAATGACGCTTATTTTGTACAGACTTATGAAGGGTGTAACTATAATGGCGTGGCAGGATGTTATCCTGCTTTCCATCCTGAATTTTGTCGGGAGCATGATTACAAAAATCATTGTAGGGCTGCTTACTGTAAAGATAGATGATGAGCTTTTTATTTTATTTGATGAGAAACCGGATCTGTTATGGAAAATGCCGCTGGTCGCAGTTCTTATATTTGCGGGGGAAGCTGCATTGATTTATTTCTGGCAGAGATACCGTATCCTGCTTGCCGAGAGACAGAAACATTTCGTGGAGGAACAGCAGGTCAGGGCCATGAAGAAGCGTCTGGAGGAAGCGGAGAATTTCTATGGAAGCATCCGGAGGGTGCGCCATGAGATGAAGAACCATATGGCGAACATCAAAGGACTGGCAGGAGCCGGGGAGTATGGGGAGATAGAGGAATACGTCCGCAGGATGGATGAGACCATGCAGGAACTGGAATATAAGTATGTGACGGGGAATGCGGTGACGGATGTCATCATCAATGACAAATGCCGCAGGGCTGAAAAAGTGGGAATCCGGTTTGACGCAGATTTCCGGTACGGAGGGGAAATCCCAGCATTTGATTTAGGGATTATCCTAAACAATCTTCTGGATAATGCCATAGAGGCCTGTGAAAAGCTGGAAACAGGTAAAGGATTTGTACGCCTTTCATTAAAGCGGAAAAAGCAGTTTTTGATACTGTATGTAGAAAATAGCTTTGACGGCGCTGTCCCTATAAGCAAAGGCAGTCCGCTCCCGCCTACAACGAAACAGAGTATCCTGCCGGGAATCATTACGGAGCATGGGATAGGGCTTGAAAATGTGCGGGATATTGCAGAGAGGTATTTCGGTGGTGTAAACATAAAAGTGAAAGGGGATGTGTTCCATGTGACGGTAATGCTGCAGCAGGAAAATCAGGATAAAATTGTGTGACGGAAAAAGAAAGGAGAGAATGTATTATGAGTATGTTAGGAGTAAGCAATGCCGTAATAGGTGCATATCAGCACATAGGCAGGACGCAGAAAAATGCGGCAAGTGGAGCAAGTTTTACAGAACGGGCAGCGCAGACACAGGAAGCCTCGGATGCAGAAAAACTGGAGAATTTCAAAAAAGAAATCTGGAATGAGATAAATTCCATGCCGTGGGGAGCAAATACTTCCATACAGATAACGGATGGGGCTTTTAGGAAAATGATGGAAGACGGCGAATTTAAAAACAAAATGATGAAGATCATCCGGGAGGATGCCGTCGGTTCCAATAAGATGTGCGGTGGGACGTTGATAAACATTGATGAAAATGGGTATAAAGGTTATTCCTATATGGCAGACCATGCAAAAGAGGCAGGCTCGGCATTTGCAGCTCATTCCAAAGATAAGGATGCTTTTTATGTAAAAAAAGCAGAAAAAAGGCGGGAGTATATGAGGCTGTTGGAGGAAAAGCGGGTGCAGGCTAAGAGACAGCAGCAGGAACTTTTGGACGAAAAGATTGCAAAGGCGGAACAGGAGAGAAGCAGGCTGGCAAAGGCGTGGAGCAGTAAGCAGCAGATGGCGAAGGTTTCCAGTGCTTATGAATCGAATATAATGACGGAAACTGTGGCAGGCGGTGAGGTAAAGTAAAATGAATGGCATATCATTATCAAGCAAAGTAATCCATTGGAATCCGAAGGATTTTGCCGTGAGCCAGAATTTCAACAAGGTAATCCGGGAGAATGAAAAGGTTTCTAATGATTATTACTGGAAAAGCAATAAGGCTGAGGGTGTGGACTGTTTCGGGAGGGCGGTTGACCTGACCACGCTTATCAATAAGCCGGATGGATATTTGCAGGGGAGGCTGTCGGATGCGGACGATGCCGACTATTATCAGTTCAACATAGCGGAATACAGGATTTTAGGCACTGTGTCCGACAAGCATAACCTTGACATAACAGTGACACTCGACCACATCCCGGAGGGCTGTGATTATGACCTTGTTTTGTATGACGGCGACGGGAACCAGGTAGGGATTGGCAGGGATAATGGAAATGGCGGCAAGAGTGTGATCGTGCCGAACTGGAACCTGGAGAACCGGGAGTATACGGTAAAGGTGCTGGCAAAGGACGGCTCCCCGGTAAATGCGGAGGAATATTACCACCTTTCCTTCCAGACGCAGAAGGCGGCAGGGGACAATGTACTCAGGCAGCAGGCAAAGGAAATGCAGGAATACGCCGGTGCGCTGCGCCGGAAACTGCATGACGGGCAGGACGCAGCAGAAGAAAAACAGGCGCTCCAGCAGATTAGGGAAAAGTACGGGGCGTATTATGCACAGCAGATGGATGAGCTGCATAAAACACAGGCGGCGGAATATCTGCCGGAAGGGGAAGTTTTTGATGAAAGCCGTAAGGCTGAACTTCTTTCCAAAATGGCGGCGGGCGGGGAACTGACGAAGCAGGAGAAAGGGCTGGCCAATATCTTTGCATCTGCACAGGAAATTGACAGCGCCACAGCGTCCGCAAAACTGCAGGCGGATATCGGTGAAGAAATCTTCCGGCAGATGGGGCAGTCCGGCATTTCCCCCATACCTTCTTTTGAAGTCAGCATTGGCATAGACGGCAAGGCGGAAGTAAAGGGGATTGAAGATGCGGCTGTGAAGGAAAAAGTGGAGGACATCCTGAACGGTTTTTCCGGGGAACTGATGGATACTTATATTTCCATAAATGCGGGTATGCAGGGAATGAATAAACAGGAGCAGTACATATTGAAGGCGGCAATGGGGATCGAGGCATTTTTGCAGAAAGCAACGGGCGGCAAAGTGGCGCTGTCAGACATCACAGTGGAGAACGGCAGGATAAAAGGGCTGGATGCGCCACTTGATAAACTGCTCAATGATCCGGGGCAGAACCAGACATACCTTGATTATAGGGCGGACATACTTGCAATCAAGAATTATGAAAGGATGAATGGAAACGGTCTGCTGGGAGGATTCAGCGCAAGATATGCTGTTGACGGGGAAACAATCCGTACAGTTAGTGTGTAATGCCGCAGGCGGAGATACGCTGCTTGGTTAATGAAGGGCATCATGCCCGGACTTACCACAAGGGGGCATGGGCGGCTCCGAATGACAGAGGGGGCGCAGGTAAGATTTTTTGAAGGAGGATGAAAATTATGTCAATGGAGATCACAAACAATTACAGTAACTATGCGGCAAATTATACTGATGCCGTGAAAAAGCCGGATGGCAGAGCGGCAACAGAGGTAAAGACAAGCAAATCAACAAACAGCAAAGACAAGGTGCAGGCGTATTATGAACAGCTATGCAAAAAATTTCCACAGATAAATTTCAACACAAATGGCGGCGTATTACCAAGCAATAGCAGCAGAGTCACGGTAAATCTTTCGTATGACTGTTTGAAGAAAATGGCAAATGATCCTGAATTCGCAAAAGAAATCGAATGGAATCTGTCGGGAGAAGTTGCTGCAAACTCAATGGTTTATGGGTGGGCGCAGAGAGATGGTGTCGTACTTGGCGGAAGGACTGTTACATATGATGCCAATGGCAACAGGCAGTCATCCTGTGGCGGCATGAGGACAGCAAATACAGGGAATGGAAATAACAATACTGATAAAATACAGAAGAAGTATAAGGAAGAGGAAGAACGCCTGTTAAAAGCCAGAAAGAAACGTGAAGAAAAGGAAAAAATTGCTGAAAAGCAAGCAGAGAAAAAGGCGGAGGAAGAAAAAGCAGCGGAACGTCGGGCAGAAAGAAAAGAGCATATGGAAAAACTGATGGAAGGGACGTACAAGGTATCTGCCATTAGCACGGATATGAAAAGTGTTACACAGAATATTGTTGAGGTGGTTTCAGGCACATCATCATCCACAGGGGCAAGTTTTGATTTAAAGGCGTAAGGGATATTCCGCAGCAGACGGCTCAGATATGGCTGTTACATAAAAGGAAATCGGAGGGCTTGAAAAATGCGTGTCAGCAGAATAACGGCATTACTTATTACGGCAATGATGATTCCCGCGATCAGCGGATGCACCACACAGGGAAGCCCCGCCCCGGATGCCGTGCATCAGATTGAGGATGGCGGCTCGGCGGTCTATGATGATGACCCGATAGCGGTGGAGCCGCAGCTTGACGAAGATGAGCTGGATAGGGATTCGGATGAATCCAACGTGCAGGGGGAGATCATTTCGGCGGAACCGCATAAAGGGAGTGCGGAATGAAAAAAGTAATTGCAGTAATTTCAGCGAAGGGAGGTGTTTGTCATGAAGTTTGACAGGGGAAGTTAGGCGGTATGTCTGCATGGAGGTAATGAACTGCTCGGACTTATCATGAGGGAGCAGAGGCGGCTCTGAACGACAGAGGGGCTGCTATAAAATAATTGATGACAATGGAGGATTTGAAAAATGAGCGTAAATGGAATAGGGGTGGGTTTTCCCGCATGGCGTGATATGGGAAAGTCACAGAGGAATGGTTCGGGAACAGGATTTGCAGGCAGAATGGCTGGTACAGATATGGTGAGTGAAAGTTCTGGTTATAATTTCCTTTATTCAAAAGCGGGAGGAAGGTTTTCTGCATATGATGCATATTCCATAATGGGCAGTATGGGTTCAAGGTTTAATACAAATAATCTTAAGGCAGAAACAAATCAGCCAATTGAAAAAGTAGAAAGTGAGCGGTATCTAATTGAACCGTCCGATGAGATATCTGGATATTGGCGTATATATGATAAGAAACTTGATAAATCATTTGAGTTTGATCCCAATAATACATCGGTACAAACAGATGGCAATTCGGGTAAAAATTACATCGTGGCGACTGACCCAAGGGGAGGGCTGATGGATGTCGTGCCCGCTGGCAGTGAGCTTATGGAGACATTGGCACAGTTTTTAAATGTCGATAATGCAGACAGTATTCCTACATCATCCTTAAATGAAAAATACACGATAGAGGTGAATGCGTTTACAGGAATAGAGTGCCTGAAAATCAAAGGGAACGAAGGCGGCGGTTCATGGCTCATGGTCAGCGATGAACAGCAGATGGGGAAATTGCGGGAACTGGCGGATATGTATAAGGAAAAGTATCCTAACCTTATAAAATCAGAAAGTGTGGCAATGGGATTTGCACAGGCCGAAGTAGCAGGTCAGGCTGTCAGGACAGAAGATGGAATCATGATGATTACCTGTAATGGGATGAACTATATGGATGATGCCAATCCATCCAAGAGCTGGGCTGTCATGTATCCAATAGGGGCAACGCATATGTATATGGAAATTATGAATGCAATGGCGGAGGGGTATATAGAAGCGAAAGACATCAAGGAATATTCAAAGTGGGAGAAATATTTTGAAGAAAGAGGACTGGAATTTGAAAGAATCTTATCAGATGAGGAATTGGAGCAGGCAGATAAACAGGAATCTGAATCAAAGACAGATATTATTGTTAAGCCAGATGGTTCAAGGGTGCTTGTAATGACAATGAGTATTGGCGGAATGGAAACTACAATGAGTTTAGAAATTTCCAAGCCGACAGAAGCACCAAATGAAAATTCAGAGCATGATACCGATAATAATATGCCATCTGATGATACCGGAATGGATACAGTATCGGATGAAGTGTCGAATATTTCAACGGAGGCTTAGAAAGCGTGGGCAGCTTTAAGAATACTGGTAGCCGTGCAAGAACAGATATGGTCTGACCGACAGAGGGGCTGCAATAATAAAAATAATGGAGGACATTTGGAGATGAGTGTAAATGGAATAGGGACAGCGGGATATCCGCTGACAGGATACACGGCAAGGAAAATGGGAAGAAGTGCAGAGTCCGGAACGGTGGGATTCATGGAAACGGTGGAAGAAAAGGCGGCGCAGGGAAAGTCAGCCGACCAGGACGAGAAAGCCTTTGAGATGGTCGGCCGGGGCGCCCCGCAGGAAGTGAAGGATGCGTGGATGGATGCGGCGAAAGAAGTAAATGCGAATGGCATGGGAATCTGGGGCAACGGGATGATGAGCCACATATCGCAGATGATGGTGCAGCGGCTTAATAAACAGCTTAAGGGTGAAACGGAGAATTTTATAGGGCGTTTTTGGAAAAATTGGAGAAGTTATATGACGCATATCCCCGATAAGTCACAGCCTGACAAGGAAGGGCAGGCATCCCCGGCGTTCCGGCAGATTGGGGAATCGGGGAGCAGGGAGGAAAGTAGGAATAAACTGCTCAAACTTATTATGAAGGGTATGGGTGTGGATTTGAAAAGTGGACTAGAGATAACAAGAAGGATTATGAATAATACTGTTTTGGAATTTGAGTGCGTTGGCATGGATGGTGGAAGCAAATTTCCCATCAAATATACCGGACGTGGGCAGGACATATCGCCGGAATTTATAATTAAGAACCTGTCACCAAATGCGAAAACCCTCGCTGTTACATTGGAAGATTTATCACACCCAATTAAGGATTTTACGCATTGGGTTATATGGAACATTCCTGCCACTGACAGAATAAAGAAAAATATTCCTGTTGGCAAGACAGTGCCAATGTTGGGGAATGCCCGTCAGGGGATAGGATATGGCTTTCACCGTTATGCGGGGCCGAAGCCACCGAAAGGGAAAAAGCATACTTACCGCTTTACAGTCTATTCCTTGGATTGTGAAATAAATATAAGTGCCAACTCTATGAAAAGAAATTTTCTGAAAAAGGCTGAAAGGCATATCATCCAAAAAGGTAGTATTGTTGGTGAGTTTGAATAAGATATAAATTCTACGGTTCCATATCCCCGATAAGGCCACAGTCTGACAAGGCAGGGCAGACATCCCCGGTTTTCCAGTAGATCGGGAAATCGGGGGAGCAGAAGGAAAACCAATAATAAACAAATGATAAAAGGGAACCGGCAGGGTAATAAAGGTGTACTGGAAACCGAAAGGAAAAAGATAAATATACATAGCGGGAAAGAATGGCAGGAAGGTATCCTGCTATTTTTACTTTTATAGATTAAAGCGTTTCTTTTATGGTCATACTAAGGTTATCAGTGGTAATTTATGGAAATTCCCATTGGCGGCTTGGCAGACCTGCCATGCCCGATAACTGAATATGTACCGAGCGAGTGGGACCGCATTGTGTCGAGTCACGAATGGCCGGAGTAAAGCCAGTGAATTTTTTTAGATTTCTTACAAAGAGCTTTCTCAGGGCCATTTTTTGCCTTTTTTCAAAGTCAGTCCCACATCTGAATGAGAGCGTTCCTAACTTTACGAAGCCGTAAAGGAAGGAATGCTTTATGTCTTTTAGGAAGATCACAGTCAAATCTGGAGACGAAGAATCCACACTGGAAGTTACGGAAGAAGAATATCTGAAATATTACCGCCCGTGGTGGCAGCAGAAAAAGCATGAGCAGAGGAACCGGGAGGCGATGGAGCAGAATGACTATACGGAAGAATCCTACGAGGAATGGAAAGAGAACGATATGCGGACGGAGCTTTTTGCGGAGAGCATAGAGGAGCTGGCGGAAAATCGGATGCTGCTTGGTGTGCTGCAGGACGCTATGGATTCCCTCCTGCCGGAAGAACGGGAGCTTGCCATGAAGGTGTTCGGGGAAGAAATGCCCCTTGCTGATTATGCGGATATGAAAGGGAAAAATCCCCGGACGCTTTCCGACCATAAGAGAAAAGCATTATCCAAGATGCGGAAGTTTTTCTCGGAGCATGGGGTTGAAATTGACAGCAGATGATCATATCTGTCAACAGGGGTATTTCTCTGACATTTTCTACGGGAATTGTCGAACGTTTTTTGAAAAAATATCGGTTTCCATCCACCGAAAATAAGTTATAAAAAATTCATAAAATGTTTTGCTGCATTAACCGATATAAAATAATAAAATAGAGATAGAAAAGTATGAATTATAGCGGAAGAACCACACTAACAAAGGAGGTGTTTATTATGGCAACTTCAAGTATCACAAAGAATTTTGTCATTTCCGGCAAGGAACAGGTGGAGATGTTTATCAATGCAATTGAAGAATCTGCCAAGAACCGTCCTGTGCGTACTCCGGTAAATGTAGAGTTCATTGAAACTGAGGATGAACTGCGAGAATTTATGAGGTTCAGGGAAAAGAAAGCAAAGGAGAAATTAAATGCCAGTAACGGATAAATTTTTTGCAATCAATATCCGCAAGTATTTGGCATTAGGAGATGACCAAGAAGCCGGGGAGCCTGCGCTTGTTAAGCTGCTCTCCGGGTTTTCCTGTCCAAAGAACGTATGGCGCAGCCATTTTGACGGGTGGCTTGCGGGGAAAGCCAAAGAGAGCGGCGCAGAGGTCAGGGATGGCGTGGTGGCGCTTTCCTGCACGGAAAAGGTGCGTTGCTGGTGCAGTCATGGAACATTTCGATAACCCGGAAACAGTCCGGGAGGCATACAGGCAAAGCACGGAAAACCTCAAATCCTATATGCAGCGCCAGTGGAGCCTTGTGGGAGGAATGGCTGGCACGTTCAGGGAGATGGAATGAAAAGGTAACAATGAAAAGGCCGGAACTGTCTGGCTGATACTAAAAGCAGTGGAGAAGCCGATTGCTGGCAGAATAAAACGAGGGAGAGAGCGGGGATGAAATTATTTATAATTGAGGACGAAGTTCCTATTCGGAAAGAGTTAACACATTTTTTTGAAAAATATGGTTTTCAATGTGAGAGCAGTGACGATTTTCATGATATAGCACAGCTTGCGCTTGCTTCCGGGGCAGACCTGATTCTGCTGGACATCAACCTGCCTTACCAGGACGGATTCCAGGTGTGCCGGGAAATCCGGCAAAGCTCCCATGTCCCTGTCATTGTGCTTACCAGCAGGAACACAGACTTTGACGAATTGATGAGCCTGAATATCGGTGCGGATGATTTTGTATCCAAGCCATACAATGCACAGGTGCTGCTGGCACGGATACAGAAACTTCTTTCAAGGGCTGGCGGAGCACAGGACAGCGTGGTGCTTACCCATAAGGGGCTGACTTTGAATTTATTAAAGGCAGAGATCAGCCATAATGGTCAGAATAAGAAACTTAAAAAGAATGAAATGGGGATTTTGCGCCTGCTGATGGTAAATAAGGGGAATATCATTCCACGGGATGCCATTATTGATGACCTATGGCAGAGCGAAGAATTCATTGATGAAAATACGCTCAATGTAAATATTGTCCGCCTGCGGAAGACACTGGCAGAAATAGGACTTCCTGATTATCTGGAAACAAAGCGTGGATTGGGGTACCTTGTATGAAAGTGAAGGATTACGCGGCGGACCATATTTTTTCTTTCCTTTGCCTGTCAGTGTCAGGGCTGCTTGTTTTTGCACTGCTCTGGCTGATCGAAACGCCAATGGTTTTTATCCTCTTTGTGGAAAGCATTCTGTTTACGGCTTTTGTATGCGCTTTTCTATATGATTACTGGCGCAGGAAGAAATATTATAATCAGTTATGGGAAATTCTGGACAGGCTGGAGGAAAAAACGCTGATCGGGGAAATCCTTGCCCGCCCCGATTTTTTAGACGGACAGATATTGGATGAGATACTCAGACGCTGTAACAAGTACCAAAATGACCGGCTGGCGGATGCGGAACAGAACAGGCAGGAATACCGGGAATACCTTGATTCATGGGTACATGAGATCAAGACGCCGATTGCTGCCGCCCGCCTGATCATTGAGAACCATAAAAATCCCACCACCCTGCGGATTGATGATGAACTGCGCAGGATAGACGGCTTTGTGGAACAGGTACTATATTATGCCCGCTCTGCGGCAGTGGAAAAAGATTTCAGGGTGGAAAAGACGACCTTGCAGGCTCTTGTAAATTCTGCCCTGAAGACTTATTCAAAGCCGCTGATCCAGGCGGGAGGCAGGCCTGTTTTCAGCGGACTGGACATTCCTGTCTGTGCAGATATGAAAAGCTGTTCTTTTATCATCGGCCAGATTATTTCCAATTCAATCAAGTACCGTACCGAGGGCCTGCAGGTCTCGTTTTCGGCAGATGTGGAGCAGAATGCTGTCCGGCTGCTTATTTCGGACAATGGGATTGGCATATCCCCTGCGGATCTGTCCCGTGTTTTTGATAAAGGCTTCACCGGGGATAATGGACGCCGCTACTCTAAATCTACAGGAATCGGCCTGTACCTTTGCAAAAAGCTCTGCGGTAAAATGAACATTGGCATTACCATCCAAAGTGAATTGGGGCAGGGGACGGCAGTTACCTTGTCTTTCCCACGGGAAAGCTACTTGCAGGAGGCGGGATTATGACCCGCCTTTTTGCGCGCATAAGCAGAGTCAGGAGCCTTCCGGTTCGGGAACCATGCTTGCATGTGTTCCTGAACCGGAAGGCTTCTGACGAGCAACGCGAACGAGGGATGCGAAGCATCACGAGTCTGCTTATGTTTCCTTACATTTCGGTAATGAAAATGTAATCTAAAATAATGGCAGGCTTCCAATCGGTATGGTAGATTAGGGGTGCAATAGGGATTACCCTTTTGGAAAGGAGACAAATAAACGATGAACGATGCAATATTACAGGTGGATGATATCCAAAAGTATTACGGCAACAAGGGTAGCCTGACAAAAGCCGTAGACCATATTTCCTTTCAGGTCTGCAAAGGTGAGTTTTTGGGCATTATGGGGGCTTCCGGTTCCGGAAAGACAACGCTTCTCAACTGTATCTCCACGATCGATACGGTGACAAGCGGGCATATTTTTGTAGACGGGAAAGACATCACCGCCTTACACGGCTCACAGCTTGCGGATTTCCGCGGGAAGAAGCTGGGCTTTATTTTTCAGGACTTTAACCTTCTGGACACGCTGAACGCTTATGAAAATATCTCCCTCTCGCTATCTATCGCAGGGGTAAAGCCGGCAGAGATCAGGAGAAAAGTGAGCCGGATTTCAGAAGCACTTGGAATCTGCGAGGTGCTGGATAAATACCCTTACCAGATGTCGGGCGGACAGCAGCAGCGGGTGGCGGCGGCAAGGGCAATGGTGACAGACCCCGCAATGGTTCTGGCCGACGAACCGACCGGCGCTTTGGATTCCAATTCCTCCCGGATGCTGCTTGGCATGCTGACGGATCTGAATGAACGCCTTGACGCAACGATCCTCATGGTGACACATGACGCCTTTTCTGCAAGCTACTGCCGCCGCATCCTGTTTATAAAGGATGGGAAAATCTTTCAGGAGCTGAACCGCGGCGCTGACAGCCGGAAAGAGTTTTTTGCAAAGATTCTGGAGGTGGTTTCCGTTTTGGGAGGTGAGCAGAATGACCTCTTGTAAACTGATCATGAAAAATGTGGGGAAAAATATCCGGGATTATCTGGTCTACTTTTTGACCCTTATGATCTCGGCGAGCGTTTTTTACGCATTTAATTCTATTTCAGACCAGCCGGCTTTTTCAGAAATGGGCATGACAAAAACGCTTCTTTATGACCAGCTCGGCATCCTGCTTTCTACCCTGACGGTGCTGATTGCCGTTGTCCTTGCGTTTCTGATCATTTATGCGAATCAGTTTTTATTAAAGCGGAGGAAAAAAGAACTGGGTATCTATATGATGCTTGGCATGAAAAAGGGACGTATTTCCCGAATATTCGCAGGGGAAACGCTGTGTGTCGGGATGCTTGCACTGGTGACAGGCTTATGCCTTGGCTTTGCTTTGTCGCAGGGAATCTCCCTGGTCGCCTTAAAACTGTTTGCCATTGAGATTTCAAAGTTTCAGCTTGTCTTTTCCGTGGGGGCTTTCAGGAAAACTGCGTTCTGTTTTGCGGTCATTTTTCTGCTTGTCATGGTCTTTAATGTGCGGTCTGTTTCCAGTGTGCAGCTGATTGACCTTTTGACAGCCGGCAGAAAAAATGAAACGTCACAGGGTCGGAGCCGCTTTTTGCCCGTGCTGCTGTTCTTTGTTTCTTTGGTGTGTATTCTATCTGCTGGGACGATGTTCTACAAAAATGGTATATTGCCCTCACGGGAGAACCGCTCTTTTCAGACGGCGGGAATCCTGCTTGTAACAGGAACATTCCTCTTTTTTTATTCCCTGTCTACCGTGCTTGTCCGGATACTCCGGGCAAACAGCAATGTTTATCTTAGGGGGCTGAACACATTCCTTGTCCGTCAGGTTGGCAGTAAGATGCGCACGAATTATTTTATTATGACGATTGTCTGCGGACTGCTCACAGTAACAATCTGTGCGGTATCAGTTGGCGTAAGTACCGCACTTGCCATGAATGGGCTTTCAAAATCTGCCACACCCTACGACCTGAATGTGCTGTCAGATGTGAGCATGGACGGGGATGGCAGCATATTGGAATATCTTGTATCCAGAGATGCCGATTTATCGGGCATTGCGGAAAATATGGAGCAGATCAGCATTTATGAGGCAGATTTTACTTACGGCAGTCTGTTTGCAGGCCAGAATGTTAAGCTGTGGCCCATTGACGAAGGAATCTTAGAAAGTGGTGTATCTGTGCTGGGTGTCTCGGATTTTAACCGTGCCCTGGCAATGCAGGGGAAAGAGCCTGTCATACTGGCTGAAAATGAGTATCTGCTGAACTGCAATTACAAGGGAACTTTTCAGTATGTGGAAAAAGCACTGGAAAACCATGCAGATTTCGTGCTGGCCGGAATTCCTCTGCAAAGGGCGTCTGATACGGTTTTAGAGGAGACCTATTTTATGACTTCTGTCGGGAACAATGACCGGGGGACACTGGTTGTTCCGGATGCGGTTGCCCGCAGCCTTACGAAAGATGTCAATGTACTTCTGGTGCAATACCGGCCAGATGCTGATTCGGATGCGGTTTTACAGAAAATGATCCCGATTGGGCTGGATGATACCTGCGGTTACCGTTATGCGGAAAAGAACATGATGTACGATATGTTCTATGGGTTAAATGCACTGGTTTCATTCCTCTGCTGTTATATCGGCCTGATATTTCTGCTGATTTGCGCCGCACTGCTGGCTTTGAAACAGCTTACAGAGACAACGGATAATATTTACCGCTATGGACTGCTTAGGAAGCTGGGGGCTGGAAAGAAACAGGTTAACCGTACCCTGTTATTCCAGACAGCTATTTTTTTTGCAGCCCCGCTTGCTGTCGCCGGTATTTATTCTACTGTCCTGATGGGGAAAGCAATGGAGATTGTAGAGGAATTTATGAATATCCATATTTCAACCAATATGGTTTTCACAGTTGCGATATTTCTTATGGTGTATGGAAGCTATTTTATTGCCACCTATCTGTCCTGCGAACGGATGGTAACGGAACATCAAAATAAACGAATGGAGGAGTAAAGGATATGCCGGAAAATATTAAATGGGATGCTGTATTTCAAAGTATCGTTGATACATGGCTGCCGCTGTTTGGCGTCATTGCAGTAATCATTGTTATAGCTGTGGTAGTCCATATCATCAAGAAAAAACGGAAATAATAAAAATGCCAAATAATACACAAAAGCAAACCGCCGTACTATGGCAGACCGCCATATGCGGCGGTCTGCCTTTCCCACAGGCAGGCCGGGCGGTCTGATAAGGGAAATTGTTTGGAAAGCGGGGGAATCAGAGGTAATATGCTGACACGGCGGTTTGCGTTTGCACCGCCTTATTATCGGACGAATGACGAAAAACTTTAGACCTGTTTTTGAATTTTTATAGAAAAGGAAAAGATTTCGTTCCCTTTCAAATAGAGTTTCGTTCCCTCGCGGCTGATTGCGCTAAAATTCTGCCGATATAAAAAGTAAAAAGAACTGCCCGTGGGGAAGCTATTCTCATGGGAAATGAATTGCAGGTGATGGGATTGAACATAGCCATATGTGATGATGAGGAAATCATCCGTGAACAGATAAAGGAACTGATAGAAAAAGAAATACTGGGCATATGTGCCGGATTATATGAGACGGGGGATGCGCTGTTTGCCGCCGGGAAGCGGTTTGACATTGTGTTCCTTGACATACAGATGGAAGGGACGGACGGGATTGAAACGGCGAAAAGGCTCAGGCAGAGGGAAGAAGATACCATACTGATCTTCATAACAGGCATCCGGGAATATGTTTTCGAGGCGTTTGACGTGGCGGCGTTCCATTATCAGCTAAAGCCCATTGAGGAAGATAAGTTCCGGGAAGTATTCCACCGGAAAGGCAATAGATTCACATTGTCGGTCATGGTAAAAAGTTAAATATATTATGAAAAATAGTACGCAAAGTTATTTATAAGTTTTTCTGAACATCATTGACAGTGAGGTATATTTCCGTTAATATTAACATATAAATAAGTCAGTGATATCACTGATTGGGCTGGTCGAAAGACCCTGGTCCACCGAACGGCGGGGAATTTCCCCGCTATTTTTGTTAGGGATATCTGAGAGGGATGAAGGAAGTAATCTATGGCTGAAAAGATTTTAAGTGTTTTTATAGATGAATCGGGCGATTTTGGGCCATATGATTTTCATGCTCCATTTTATCTGGTTGCAATGGTTTTGCATAATCAGGATGTGGATATTAGCAAAAATATTGATGATTTGGAGAATTATTTGACAAATATTGGGTATAAGCAGCACGCCATCCATACGGGGCCACTGATTCGCAGGGAATCCGTTTATGCCATGACCTTATGGAAGAACGAAAACGACTTTTTAATGCATTATTTAATTTTGCCCGTAAATTGGATTTTCGTTATGTCTGTGCAAAAATAAGAAAAGATGAATGTCCGGACGTAATTACTTTAACGGCGAGAATATCAAAAGCGAGCCCGATAAGCCGCACATATATGAACTTCATGTGTATGCCTTGGATAAGATGCTGGATTTGGCGAGGGACTTTCCGCTGAACGAGCTTCACCGGGAAATGGACGGGCATATCTTAGACCAGTTTACGCTGAAAGGGCTATGTGAAAATTAACAGGTAGCATTTACAGAACAGCAGAAACGCCGTAAATTGGATCAGACCATTGCGGCGTTTTCCTCTTTATATTTCAAAATGAATATGTTATAATATATTTAATATGTGAAAACAAACACAAGGAGAAGTCATGGAGCAGGTTTCATTGAAGATAGGCGAGCGGCTGAAAGAAATCCGGAATACAAGGCAGCTCACGCTGGATGATGTTGCGAAACTGACTGGCGTGAGCAAGCCCATGTTGGGGCAAATCGAGCGCGGGCAGTCCTCGCCTACTATCAACATTTTATGGAAGATTTCAACAGGGCTGAAAATCCCACTATCCTTTTTCTGTAAACAGGAAGAAGCGGAATACACGGTCGCCGGGCTTGATGGGAAAAGTGCGATCACGGAGGAAAACGGAGGGATGCGGGCTTACCCTCTATTCCCCTTTGATCCGGTACGGAATGTAGAGGTGTTCTATATTGAGTTTGATGCAGGTGTGCAGCACGAATCGCTTCCCCATGTGGCGGGCGTGGAGGAATATGTTTTTATGGTGCAGGGGACGCTGAAAATGGTAATAGGCGGGAAGGAAGTGCTGCTGGGGGAAAAGCAGTCAATACGCTTCCGGGCGGATGTTTCCCACGGATACCATAATGCTTCCGGGAAAGCCTGCGCCGCCTATAACGTGATATTTTATCCGAACAATTAAAGGAGGAAACAAAAAATGTATGAACTGGTACAGGTCAGTGAGAAATGCTATTACATAAACTGCCCGGCAAAGATAGGCGTCTATGTGGCGGACGGGGAGAACGTCTATCTGGTGGACAGCGGGAATGATAAGGATGCAGGGCGGAAGGTCCGGCAGATACTGGATAAGAACGGATGGCATCTGACCGCCATACTGAATACCCATTCCAATGCAGACCATATCGGCGGGAACAGATACCTGCAGGGGCAGACGGGCTGTAAGGTTTATTCCGGCGGCATAGAGGCGGCTTTCACGAAATACCCGGTACTGGAGCCGTCCTTTCTTTACGGCGGTTATCCGTGTAAGGATTTGCGGCATAAGTTTCTGATGGCGCAGGACAGCAATGTGACGGATTTTTCGGATGAAAGTTTCCCGAAGGAGATTGAGGTGATACCTCTGCCGGGGCATTTCTTTGACATGGTCGGTTTCCGTATGCCGGACGGTGTGGTATTCCTTGCGGACTGCATCAGCAGCAGGGAGACGCTGGATAAGTATGCGGTTTCCTTCATTTATGACGTTGGCACTTATCTGGAAACGCTGGATAAGGTGGAGCAGATGGAAGCGGCCATATTCGTCCCTGCCCATGCGGAAGCATCCGCTGATGTGAAAGAGCTTGTCTGCTATAACAGGGATAAGGTACAGAGCATTGCAGAGCGGATTCTGTCCGTCTGTGGGGAGCCGATGTGCTTTGAGCATATTTTGCAGGAAGTTTTCAAAGGCTACGGGCTTGCCATGAATTTTGAGCAGTATGTGTTAGTGGGAAGCACGGTGCGGTCTTACCTTTCATGGCTGAAAGACACAGGAAAATTGTCGGCTGAATTTCAGGACAGTATGCTGCTTTGGCAGAGGGCGTAGTTTTAATAATCCGTAGGCGGCTTGTGAGGCTTATCGGCAAAGCACGGAAACTTGCCGGGAGTTTTCGTGATAATACAGACAGTTTCCGTGATAGTATAGGGCATCTATTGCTGCTTTAAGGGAAGAAATATTTTGAATGTGCATCCTCCCCCAGGCGTATCAAACAGTTTGATTTTTCCTTCCAGTTTATGGACTAAATCATTTGCGATACTAAGTCCGAGTCCGAAATGCTCTCTTTGGGTACGGGATTTGTCACTTTGATAGAAACGATCAAAGATAAATTGTTTCTCCTTTTCGCTGATTCCGATTCCATGATCTATGATGGTAAATATCAATTCATTTTTTCTTACGGATGCGTTTAATGAAATTTCGGATTCGGGTGGTGAGTATGAAACAGCATTATCAAGAAAAATACTGATGATCTGGTCTAACCGGTCCGCATCGGAATAAAGCGGCGGACAGCATTCATCTGGTATATTAAGCTGTAATTGTATATCCTTTTTTCTGCAGATACGTTCAAATTTTGTATATAGGTTTATCAATAATGTGTCTACATTGACCTCATCCATGCGGAAAGACCAGTTTCCGGCATCAAGGGATGAGAGCAGGAGCAGGTCGCGGATAAGCCGGGACATTCGTGATACCTCTGAATCGATCACCCGTACATGATCCATAACAGTATCCGGAATATTAGGTACAGATTCAATCATTTCAGCGGAGGAAAGGATTGCTGCCAATGGGGCTTTGCATTCATGGGAAACGGCAGCGATAAAGTCTTTCTGGCTCTGCATGGCTTTTTCAGTAGGTTTTACAGCCTTTCCAATCAGTATTCCGGAAAGGCAGACAATAGAAACGAGGACGCCGCACCATATACAGAAATAATATCCGGATTCCGGTTTTAACAATGTGGCAAAGCTGGAACTTTCTTTTATTGCGGTAACTGTATATATATTGCCATAATCTGTGACAACCAGACAGTTTACACAATAATACTTTTTTCCGTTTAACGCTTCGATGGTATAAGTTCCGCTCTGCCTGCTGTAATAATTGTCTTTCAGGCTGGATGGACTAAGGGTAAAGTCGCCCTCCGTACCAAGCAATGTAGTTAAAAAGGTATCAATAATATCAGTGTTGCCTCCTAAATATTCACTTTGGTAAAGAGAATGCCCGGTATCAGAAGAAAGCTGAAAATACATATTCCGTCTTTCTTCATAAAGGCTTAAATATGTCTGATAATCAGATTCATGCTCTAATTGCAGGACAAGGGTGGTTGTCATCCTGTTAAAGTAAGCCAGTTCCGAATTCTTCTTTGCCTTCATATTTTCAAGGACCATCAGGCTAAATACGATAGAAAAGATGGACATGAGAGAACCGATCAGCAAAATGTAAAGATTTCTTTTAAGGCTTTGTACCATGCTTTACCTCCAATATAAATCCGGAGCCGTAGACAGAGGCCAGGACACATTCACTTCCGACAGTGCGGAGGCGTTTTCGCAAAAAATAGATGTAGTTATCCAGATTCTTTGATTCCATGTCTGCATCCGTTTCCCAAACCTTTTGTATAAGCTGCTCCCTCGTAAGCACAATCTCCGGCTTTTCAAGAAAGATACCCATTAAATGGAATTCTGTCGGTGTCAGTATCAAATGATTGTTTCTGCATCCAAGCTGTCTTTTTGAAATGTCAAGGGAAAGATCATGGTAAGTAAGACAGTTTTGCCTGGCCAGAATAGCCGGCCTTCGGGTCAATGCCCTGATCCGTGCAGATAATTCGCTGATGTGAAAGGGCTTTGTAAGGTAATCATCGGCGCCATTGTCCAACCCTTCAATTTTATCCTGCAATTCGGACATCCCGGTGATTATAATGATGGGAATCTGCATTTTTTTATTCCGCATTGCTTTTATAATAGCCAGGCCGTCTATAACAGGGAGCATACGGTCGATAACAGCCAGATCATAACTGTTTCCCCGGTCTAAGGCAAGTAAGAACCCTTCCTCTCCGTCATTGCAGGCATCAACGAGGTATCCCTCTTTTGTAAGCTGCTGTTTTATATTACCGCACAGGTATTTGTCATCTTCCAATAATAAAATTTTCATAGCGGTCTCCAATCCGTCAGATTCCTATATTAAGTATAGCAAAACAATTCCTAAAAATCTTCTAAAAAATACTTAATATTGGGTGATGAAATAGGAGATTTTTAGGATGGCCGGATGTTATTCTTTGAATATGTTCAATGAAACATAGAACAGGCAAAAAAAGCCGAATAAAAAAGAAAAGAGGTATGGAAGATGAGAAAAAAGATGTTGAAAGCAGCAGGAGTTCTTTGTTTATCCGTGGTTTTGTGTATGGGCATGGCAGGATGTTCCGGAACAGAAAATGGGCAGCCGGAGCCGTCAGATATGCATATGACAAATGAGAGTGGCGATAACGAAGGTATTGCGACAGATGGAAAAAACAGCAGCAATGAGGCAGAGGACAGTCAGGAAGATATGAATAACATCAATGTGGAAAACAGCGGTGAGATTGCAGATGATCAAGAAGAAGGTGTATTTTATGACGGGGCGAATCTGAGCGGGCGCGTTGTTGATTTTACGGATACAGGTTTCACCATAACTCCTCGGACATTGATTATAAATGAGGATGGATCAATGGAGGGAGGTATTGCAGCTCCCGGTTATGAATCGGATGAAATGAATATAAACATAGCCTATGCAGAGGATGTTATTTTTCAAATCATAAATTTCAGCATGGGCTCACAGGCGGAAACTTCGAGGGAGGACACCGATAAAAGCAGTATCAAGAAAGACACTGATGTGAATATATTTGGTACTTGTCAGGATGAAAAACACTGGATTGCTGACAAAGTTGTTATCACAAGGTGGCAGTAGGAGGTCAGGATGGGTTGTTTGGAAAGAGCGCTCTGCTACATCCGGAGAAAAAAGATGAAGTCCGTATTATTGCTGTTTTTGTTTCTGGTAATCAACAGCATGGTTTTAGGCACGTTGGGAATACGGAAAGTATCTTTAGAGCTGGCAGAAGAACTTCGGAAAAATGCAGAGAGCAAAATAACATTGGAGTGCATGGAGGCGGATCACCCTTTTGAAGAAACAGATATGCAGGCAATTGAAGAGGAACCCAATGTAAACTGGCTCAACCGGATATCGGAGATGCAGGTTGGTTCTACAACCTGTATCCCGGTTGCAGGCAGTGAAGGTTCTGAAAATACATTTACCGTTCACGGGTACGATGAACTGGAGAAAGACAGCCCGTTTGCGGATAAAGTTTATCGGATTACAGAGGGGAATTATCCACAGGGAAGTGAAGATATTGTAGTGAATCAGTTTCTGGCAGAACATAATGGGATTCAGGCAGGCGATAAAATTGTGTTTGAAACGGTGGATGGAAGGGAGCAGGAAGCGGTCGTTACCGGATTGTTCCTGTCGGGGATGGAACGGAGCCAGACCGGAAATGTACAGGCAGTGAACCGCATTGAAAACCAGATTTATGGAACGGCAGATTTTGTGAACAGGCTGTCCGGCAGGACTTGCTTTTTAAATGTGACAGTGTATGTAAATGATCCTGAGCAGCTCACGGATACAAAGGAAGTGCTGGAAAGAATGTATCAGGAGAGGGCTGCGATTGGGATAACAGATAATACATTCCAAAAATTAAAAATGATGATCGGACAGACAGGCAGAATTACGTTTTTAATTTTCGCCCTGACGGTAACTTCCGGCAGTTTGATAACAGGTCTTTTGCTTGCCATGTGGATGCGCAGCCGGAAAACGGAGATTGCTGTTCTGATCAGTCTGGGCATATCAAAGGAAAATATATTATCTCAAATGATTTTGGAAGAGATGATATTGTATTTTGTCGCATTCGCGGGAGCGGGAATTGCAACAAAGCTCTTATTACCACGGATTGGTAATAGTCTTGCTATCATGCAGGGGAACAGCATAGCATTGGAATTATCATTTAGCTGGCAGTCAGGAGTTTTATGTATCGGACTGACTGGTGTTGTAATATTGACTGGAATTGCCATTTTTCCGTATATGAAAAAGCCTGTGAAAGAAACTTTGTCGGAAATGGAGGGATAATAATGAATGCAGAAGGACATACATTCATGAACATTTTAGAGTTAAGCATACGCTGTCTGGTGCGGAAACGGGCAAAGACAATTCTGCTTTTAAGCGTTGTTTTTGTAACAGCCTGCTTTATCTATGCCGGGTGGGCGTGCAAATCCGCAAACGTACAGACGCAGACGGAAGGGAAACAGGCGCTTGGGGCATCTTTCAGGATGGAAGAAAATGAAGCGGACAGGCATGACAGGACGGCAGAGGCAATAGAAAAATTAGGCGGGCAGAACGGGAGTGTGGATGGATCGCATATAGAGCAGCTTGAATCAGGGGATTGGATGATATGGCATGATAACTCTTTTGAAACCCTGCAGATGGAGGATATTGAAACGCTTGCAGGGCAGGAAGGGATTGCGGAATATAATGTCACCACGGCGAACATAGTGGTCAATCCTGTAAATTTTGTACGGATTGAAGACCCGGATGTAGACCAGCATTCAGACCTGCTGGGTGTGTCATTGCGGGGAAATATGGAAATGCGTCTGGATTTCGATGTGCAGAATGGGAATATAGAAGTAAATGAGGGACGTATGATTACAGCAGAGGATAGGGATGTATGCGTCATATCAAGGGAACTGGCAGAATTAAACGGATTAACGGTTGGGGATAAACTGGAATTTAATGACCGGAAAGAGCGTGAAACATCTAAGGTTTACAGTGCGGAGATTGTCGGGATTTATGATACGATCCATAAAATCACGCCCATCATGTACGGGGACAGCTACCGGAGTGAGAACATCATCATGACAGATCTGCGTTTCCCGGAAAAGCCGCAGGGATGCGAGGGGGATCCGCTGTATCAATATGCGACATTCTGGGTAGAGAATGTGGATGAGTATGAAACGGTAAAGGAGAGGATCAGGAAAGCTGACATTGATTGGAAACGCTATGATTTCCTTGACAATACCGGGATGAGCGATACGATGGCAGCGAATTTCGGAGATCTGGATGAAATGAGTACCATAATACTGATCTTAGTTGCCGTTTCGGGCGCAGTCATTATTTTTCTTGTATTCCTGTTCTGGCTGAAAGGCAGGGTGCATGAAATAGGTATATTTTTGGCAATCGGGAAAGGCAAGGCTGCTATTATAGCACAGATGATACTGGAAGGAATCCTGATAGGATGCGTTTCTTTTATGCTGGCAACTGTATGTGCACCTGCATTATCTAAAAGTGTTGCAGATTATCTGGTGGGTTATCAGGTTCAGCAACAGGAGGAACAGAGGGAAGCGGAAGAAGGCATGACAGGAGGCGCGGGAGTGGCAGAATATAAAACAAAGGTAATGGGTGTTAAAACTGAAGTGACAGGAAAAATAGTCCTGCTGTCTGCCTGTTCTATATTGGGTGTGATTTTGATTGCAGTTTCATCGTCCTGTATATTTGTAGTAGTACAGAAACCAAAAGAAATTTTAAGCAAGATGAGTTAAGGAGGCTGTATGTTAGAGTTAAAGGATGTTTCATATTATTATAAATCACAGAAAGATAAGACGATTCTGAATCATGTAACTTACCAATTTAAGAAGGGTGTTATGTATGCCATTTTAGGTTCCAGCGGTTCAGGAAAAACAACGCTTTTATCCTTGCTGGCGGGGCTGGATGTGCCGGTTGAGGGGACTGTCTGCGTTGCAGGAGAGGATATTCTGCAAAGGGGATTAAATGCACACCGAAGGGATCATGTTTCTCTGGTCTTTCAAAATTATAATCTGATCGACTATTTAACGCCGGTTGAAAATGTAAAGTTAGGTGGGAAAGCCGATGCGGAAGAATTGCTGGCACAGATGGGAATTGATGAAGCACAGCGGAAAAGAAATGTAATGCAGTTATCCGGCGGCCAGCAGCAGAGGGTAGCCATTGCAAGGGCACTGGCGAGCAAGGCGCCCATCCTGTTAGCGGATGAACCGACAGGAAACCTGGACGAGGATACCGCGAATGAGATCATATCCATTTTTCAGAAACTGGCCCATGAACAGGAAAAATGTGTGGTGGTAGTTACCCATAGCAGGGAACTGGCGGAGCAGGCGGATGTTGTCCTGCGGTTAAAAAAAGGGAAAATCGTAGACAACACAGGTATCGGGGAAAATTAGATGCGATTGTGAGGAACATGGATGGTAACAGGTGACAGGAATGTCAGGATGAACAGGCAGTAGATGGAGAGCAGAAGAAAAAAACAGAAGATAAAGTGGATATCATTATTAGTCAGAGTGTCAGTTTTGGTTGTAATTGTGTTCTGTATCAGAAATATCTATGTTTGTCTGGAAGAAATGCAGATGAAATTAGAGCGGCTGGAGATACAGCAATATGGGATGGTGCAAACCGGTGCAGATGCGCAGTCGCCAGATAAATTGAATGATGTAGATTATGTTGGCAGCCTTGATACATGGGAAGTTGGCAAGCCTATAGAACGCACGGAAACGGAAGTCCTGCAACGGCTGGTTGAGTTGTTATTTTTCATAGGGGTTCTGCCAGTCGGGGCAGAGGTATGTCTCGCTCCATGCCATCATGGTCTGCAGGACGGGGATAAAGCTCTCGCCGAATTCGGTAAGTGAGTATTCTACCTTCGGCGGGATTTCCCTGTAAATTTCCCGGTGGAGGAAACCGTCACTTTCCAGTTCCCGGAGCTGCTTTGTGAGCGTGGACTGCGTGATCCCGTCAAGGCGGCGCATCAGTTCGCCGAACCGCTGGACTTTGTAAAAAGACACATACCATAGAATCAGGATTTTCCATTTGCCGCCGATCACGGACTGGAGCCTGCCCATAGGGACGCAGCGGGCGATGGTTTCCTCGTTGTTGAATTTGTTTTCAGCCATTTCATTCCACCTCTTTCCCCATGAGTATATCCCGGCAGTGGGAAAAAATCAAGATACGGTCATTTTTGACAGATAGTACGAAAAAGTGAACTACCGACTAAAAAAGACAGTACTTGATTTCATGGAATTTTAGAGGTAATTTAGTGCAAAAGAGGAAAGACACGAGGAGGAATGAATGATGCACTATACAGGAACCATATGGAGGCCGCCCTATGAAGCATCTTCCCTGTTATTGGAAGTTACCGCGGGCTGTACGCACCACAGATGCAAATTCTGTACGCTTTACGCAGACCTGCCTTTCCGGTTCAGAATGTCGCCGGTGGAGGATATAGAAGCGGACTTGAAAGAGGCACAGAAGATGTACCGCCGATTTATGGGAAGGAAGGTAACCCGGACTTTTCTGACCGGGGGGAACCCTTTCGTGCTGAAATATGACAGGTTGATGGAGATTGCGGGGCTGATACACAGATATTTCCCGGAGATGGAGACCATTGGCAGTTTTGCCAGGGTGACGGATGTTATGCTGAAAACGGACGAGGAACTGTCGGCTTTGCGCGGAGCCGGTTACGACGGGCTGACAATCGGCATTGAAACGGCGGATGACGAGGCGCTGCGGTTCATGGATAAAGGGTATCTTTCGGCTGACATTCTGGAGCAGTGCGGCAGGCTGGACAGGGCGGGCATCCGTTACAGCTTTTTCTATCTGACGGGCATATCCGGCGAAGGGCGCGGGGAGGACAGGGCAAGGGCCACCGCCGCTGTATGCAATCAGCTCCATCCTGCTCTGGTCGGCGCGAATATGCTGACCATCTACCCGGATTCAAGGCTGTACGGGGAAATCCGGCAGGGGAACTGGAAAGAGGAAACTGAGACAGAAAAGTACAGGGAAGTCCGGGCATTGGTGGAAGGGCTGGAAATCCCCACGGAGTTTGCCGCGCTGGGCGCTTCCAATGCGTTCCAGATGCATGGCGTTTTGCCGGAAGATAAGGAGAAACTGCTGGATTTCCTTGATGACGTGATAAAGAATGTGGGCGAGGATGAATTGCGGCGTTACCGTAAGAGCGTCCGCCATCTGTAGGAGGTGATCCGATTTGCATTTTACGGGAAGGACGTGGAGGCCGCCCTATGAGGCGCATTCCGTCATTATACAGGCAACTTCCGGCTGCACCTATAAAAAATGCCGTTTCTGCAATCTTTACAAAGACGAGAGTTTCCGTATGTCACCGATGGAAGAGTTCGAGGAAGATCTGGCGGAGATCAAAAGCTATCAGCCCTATGCGCGGCGCATTTTCTGGACGGGGGCAAACCCGTTCGCCATGAGCTATGAGAACCTGAAACTTCGTGCGCTGACGGTGCGGGATTACCTCATCAAATGCCAGACGATGGCCATGTTTGCCAGCATCCGGGATATCAGGGACAAGGAAGTATGGCAGCTTAAGAAGCTCCGGGCGATGGGGATAAACGGGCTGACCATCGGGACGGAGAGCGGTGACGATGGCACGCTCGCCCTGGCAGACAAAGGGTACACGGCGGCTGACATACTGGAGCAGTGCCGGAAGCTGGACGAGGCAGGGATAGAATATTATTTCGTCTACATGACCGGGCTTGCGGGGAAAGGAAGGGGATACTGGAATGCGGTGAACAGTGCAAAGCTGTTCAGCCGGCTCAATCCATATTTTATTTCCGTGGATTCCTTCACGCTGTTCCCGGATACGGAGCTGTACCGCATGGAGCGGGAGGGCAGTTTTGCCCCTGACGGTGAGAAGGAGCGCCTGCGGGAACTGCAGGTGTTTATCCAGAACTTACAGATACGGACGCACCTTTTTGCCAACTCAAGTTCAAATTTTTACCCGGTCACTGCCTATCTGCCGAAGGAGCGGGATTCCGTGGTCAGTGAGCTGCAGCACATCATAGATACAGTAAGCGAGGAGGAAATGGCGGAATACCGCAGAAGTTTGAAATCTTTAGGATGAGGAATTATAATCCGATATAATTTATAGTGGAAAAGAATAGCGGTTTGAGGGAAAGATAAAGGCGGAATGCTCGAAGGTACATATCGTGCTGGTCACTGCCTATGTGAACTATGCTCTGGATGGGTAGTAAAGGCGAGTCGTTTCCTCTTGAAAGACGATCTGGAGCAGACCCTGCAGGAGTGTGTGGATGATATATTACGGGAAATCCGACAGGAGGAGCAGGTTGTGGAGTTCGGATTTCCTGCAAAAGCTCATGGGGCAGTTTGCCATGCCGGAGGATGGGGAATTTTCAGAAGAGGAAATGGATAGATATGTGTCAGGGGTGAGGGGTTACGAAGACCGCTTTGAGTGGCTCTTAAACTTAAGCCCCGATGCGGGAGGGGGACTGGATGATGCCGGTTCCCCCGTTTATTTTAAGAAGATAACGGTCACGCCGGATGACGAGAGGGCATGGTTCAGGATGCACCCGCAGTGGTCGAAATCCAACAGGTATGCGGAGCTGGAGGTGTGGATATTCATTTAAAACGAAAGAGGGACAGGGCGGAAGGGCTGTGGCGCAGCCTTTCCGTCCTGTCCGGCACTTTGCGGTTACAATTCTGTATTCATTTCTTTTGCGTCTGTCGGCAGGCATTTCCCCAAGAACATGGCCTTGCAGTCGGAAAATCCCAGCAGGTAGGCGAGCATCCCAAACCGGGATCAATAGCACAAGTGCTATGCGCGTTCTGCTCACTGACGTACCGGTCGATCAGCAGCCGGATTTCTTTTGATAAATCCATCCATGAGCTGGTACAATGCAGAATCTTTTTCCAATCCAATCCCTCCTTCCGTGGTGTCGTAGCTTACCTCTGTTTTGGCGGGATAGCAAGTGGAAAAAGAAAAAAGCCGGAAAACCATCTTGTAGCGTCCGACATTTTCTGATAAAATATCCATACGGGGTACTGCCATAACGGGATAGGCGGTCAGTCCTTCTTCGCAGAGGGACTATCCCTCTGACAACGGGTAAAACCGGGAAAGGAGGGATTGCTTATGAGTGACTATGAACTGCTGACGGTTGTTCTGATGATTCTTGGAATCATCGTTTCGATCTTGATAGCGTACATAAACCACACAAAAAAGTAACCGCCCTCGGCCAAAGGATGCGGTTACTTTTTTAGAAACCAATTTCTAAGGGCTGACCGTCTATCGGCAGTATTCCCTTTTGTATTTTCATTGTAGCAGATTCCGCCGCATCTGTCAAACGCTGCGGAGCGTTCCGCTGAAATCATTTTATGCCAGATTCCGCACAAAAGCAAAGGTTTTCTGTCGAATCCCGTTTGTCGAATGTCGAATTGGGTGGGGTAAATGGGGTAAAGAGGGGTAAAAGTCATCAAAATCTAACAGCGGCACAGGCGGCAATTCAGAAATAATGCCATAGGATTTTGGGTACTCGCAGGCAAAAGTATTGAAGAATGGCTTAAAATAAGCTGAAAGCAAGGCTTTCAGCTAGGTTTTTTAGGCTTGGTGGGGTTCATCACGGTGGGTGGTGGGCCCCTATTTTTGTGTTTTTGGATGCCGCTGATAGAATGGCGATAGGGGAAAAAATCGTACTATCAGGCAAAAGTATACTTTCACGCAAAAGTCCGGGGTTTCCGTGATAGTATAAAACGGAAAGGTAAAAGGGTGTAGGATATTGTTGGTTTTTGCGGAAAAGGGTATTAGGTTGGCGGAAAATGCTGTTGAAAGACGGGGGATATGATACAAACACGGAAACTGCTCGGAGTTTTCGTGTTTGTATTGGTGTTTCCGTGATAGTTTGGAGTTTTGCGTGATAGTATACAGTAAAATTGAAAAATATTAGCGGGAGGACAAGGGCTGGTTGATGGCTCTTTTTTGCTTTCCACTCCCGAAAAATAGTCGTTTCGTGCCATCGGGTGAAAAACAGAAAATTTTTATGGTATAATTCAGAGGATGCTTTTACTTTAGCGGGAACGGCTTTCTGCCGAAGTAATAGAAAACAGCAGAGAGGATGATATACGGATGTATGATGTGATAGTGGTCGGAGCGGGGCCTGCGGGATGCACGGCTGCCAAGACTTTAGCGGAAAAAGGCTATAAGGTTCTCTTGGTGGAGAAGTTCAAAATGCCAAGGTATAAGTCCTGTTCGGGTGTTTTGATAAAGAAATCAATGGAACTTGTGAAAAGTTATTTCGGGGAGGATGTGCCGGAATCTGCCATGTGTACCCCGACAGAGAACAAGGGAATGATCTTCACAAATGATGCAGGGAAAGAATACCGCTTCGAGCAGGAGGGGCTGAATGTATGGCGCAGCCATTTTGACGGGTGGCTTACCAAGAAAGCAAAGGAGAGCGGCGCAGAGGTCAGGGATGGTGTGGCGGCACTTTCCTGCACGGAAAAGGACGGATTTGTGGAAATCAGTCTGCATGGGGAAAGTGATTATACGGAAAGCGCAAGGTATGTGATTGACGGCGAGGGTGTTGTCGGAACATTGAAACGGAAGATTACTGGGGAGGTTCCCGGATACATAACCACGTTCCAGACATTCAACGAGGGCAGCATTGATTTAGACCCACATTACTTTTATGCGTACCTACAGCCGGAATTGTCGGAGTATGATGCGTGGTTCAACGTGAAGGATGACCTGCTGGTGCTTGGCGTGTCTGTGAAGGATATGGATAAAATCGGGCATTATTACGGGCGATTCATTGCATATATGGAAGAAAATCACCACCTGCGTATCAGCAGGCAGACGAAAGAGGAAAAGTGGCTGATGCCGCATATCCGTCCGGGATGCCGTGTAGACTACGGTGTGGGGCGCGTCCTTTTTGCGGGGGAAGTCGCCGGGTTCTTAAACCCGATGGGCGAGGGCATATCTGCCGGGATGGAGAGCGGCTACTGTGCCGCCTGCGCAATCATGGAGCATTTTGATAATCCGTCAATAGCTCGTGAGGTTTATCGGCAAAGCACGGAAAACCTCAAATCCTATATGCAACGCCAGTGGAGCCTTGTGGGAGGAATGGCTGGCACGTTTAGGGAGATGGAATGATGTGAGGGAAAAGGGCTGCTCGATATCTGCAGGCAAAACCCTTATAGGAACACGGAAACTGCTTGTATTATCAAGGAAACCTGCGGGGAGTTTTCGTGATAATATAGGTGTTTCCGTGTTTGCATATGAAAAAACGGTAAAAATAAATGGATAAATGATAAACAAGGAAAAGGGCTGTTCATGGCTCTTTTTTGATTTCCTGAAAAATACTTGTCTTATGCCATTGGATAAAAACAGTGAAGTGCTACGCAGATTTTTTTAATGAAAGGTATTGACTATTCCCTTGGGGGTTAGTTTATCATAAGTCTTGGAGGTGAAAATATGCTGATCAACGAAGTGTGCAGGGAATGTTCCTTAACCAAAAAGGCCATTGAGTATTATATAGAGCAGGGGATTGTTGCTCCAGCTATACAGGAGAATGGATACCGCAGTTTTTCAGATGAGGATATTGCTGTTTTGAAAAAAGTTTCTGTTTTAAGAACCCTGGGATTATCTGTTGCGGATATCCATGATGTCCTGTCGAACAAGGATGCGGCGGCATTAAATGAGGTCTACCATAAGAAGTCTGTGCAAATGCTTATTCAGCAGGAAAAGCAGGGACTGATCCAGGAGCTTGCATCAAATCATGATTGGGAACAGATACAGAGCAGACTGCATCGGCTTCAAAAAAAGCAGATGGTTTTGGAACGCCTGATAGATGCCTTTCCGGGGTATTACGGAAAATTCCTCTGCCTGCATTTTGCACCATATCTTAATTGCCTGGTTGTGACAGACACACAGCAGGAGGCGTTTGATGCAGTCATTGCTTTTCTGGACAGTGCTGATTTTGACATTCCGGACGATCTGAAAGGGTATCTTGACGAGATAACCCTGAATCTTGGCAGTGGATTTATGGAAGCTGCATCATCCAGTATAAATGAGGCTGTCAATGAAACAGAAAAATACATTGCAGACCACCATGAAGAAATCGAAAGATATCTTACCTATAAACGTTCTGAAGAATATGAAACCACGCCTGCCGGACGCCTGGAAAAGGAACTGCGCCGGTTCAACAGCATGAGCGGATATAATGACATATTTATTCCGGCAATGTGCCAGTTAAGTGAATCTTATCGAAAATACCATGAAGGGTTATTGGCGGCAAATGAAATGCTTTCAAAAAAATATACGGAGCCGGAATAATATGCGGAGAAAAGAGTTTGAAAATATTACGGGGAGGTTCTATATGGAAAACATTTTAGAAATATCAAAATTAAACAAGTCTTACACGGATTTTTCATTGACAGATGTTTCATTTTCTCTGCCGGATAACAGCATTACCGGATTTATAGGTGTCAATGGTTCGGGGAAAACAACTACAATCAGGTCTATTTTAGGGCTGGTAAAATTCAATTCCGGGACCATTAAGTTATTTGGACAGGACATGAACGGAAACACAAGGTCACTTAAAGAACGTATTGGCGTTGTATTGGACGAGGGCGGATTTTATGAAGAATTCAGTATGTCTGAAATGAAAGGGATTGTATCCCCGGCTTATAAAAACTGGCAGGAACGGGATTACAATGATTACATGGAGCAGTTTGGACTGAACCAAAAGCAAAAGATTTCCACCTTGTCAAAGGGCATGAAGATGAAATTTTCTTTGGCACTGGCTTTATCACATGAAGCAGAGCTTTTGATCATGGATGAGCCGACAAGCGGATTAGACCCTTTGGTCCGCAGCCAGATGTTAAAAATACTGGCAGGCTACATGAAAAAAAGCGGCAGGGCTGTGTTCTTTTCGACCCATATCACTTCCGATCTGGAACAGATTGCAGACAGGCTGATACTCATTGACAACGGGCGCATCCTTTTTCAGGAAAAAAAGGATACTCTGCTTGAAACATACAGGATTGTAAAAGGTGATAACAGTTTGCTGAACGCAGAGAGCAGGAAGCTGTTCTTAAGTTTGAATCCAATGGAGCGTAGTTTTATAGGATTAACCGATAAGCCGAAAGAAATTGTCAGGATTATGCCGGACGCTTTAATGGAGCGCCCAACAATCGAAAATATTATGCTTGGGAAGATAGAGAGGGGGAATGCATCATGGCAGCTTTAATAAAAAAGGACTTTATGCTGTTAAAAAAATATGTGCTGTTTATAATTGTAATCGTGTTCGCCCTGCCTGCCGCACTTGCAGCAAAATCAAATGAAGTGAATATCGTCCAGTCAACAATGGCTTTTGCTTTTGAAGTGATTTATTCTGAATTCCTGATATGCCGCTATCTGGCAATGAAAGAATACCAGTATCCCAAAACAGCGAGTTTTTTATGTACGCTTCCCTACACGCGGAATATGCAGGTTGCCAGTAAATATTTGATCTATTTCATTGTGTTTGCATTTTGCTGTACGGTATACTGGATTGATACGTTGTTTGTTC
The DNA here is from genome assembly GCA_910573755.1 of Lachnospiraceae bacterium. GTDB lineage: Bacteria > Bacillota > Clostridia > Lachnospirales > Lachnospiraceae > 1XD8-76. The sequence continues at coordinate 62,918 of CAJTBO010000013.1, forward strand.
CGAATTTAATCAGACTCAGTTCAGATTTGGTCATACCGGTTTTATTTGCCGTTTCCGTTCTTTATAGTATTTATATGCCCGTACAGTACAAGTTTGGATATGATAAATCAAAACTCATATTCATGTTTCTGCTGATTGTGTTTCCGTTGTTTATTGCCAAGGCAAATACAACAATGATCATGGAAGTTTTATCAAATATAACTATTCCCGTAATGTTGATATTGGCATTAGCGGCATTGGCTTTATCTGTAATGGTATCTGCAAAAATATTTAATGGGAAGGAATTATAAAGGGAAAAATGGATGGACATAAAATTTTCAAAAATGCAGCAATACCTGTCATCTTGATGATTGTAGGCTTATGCCGTTATACGCAGAATCTGCCTTTATCGATAATTGCCGGGATAGGGATTTACGCAATAGCTTCCTCCATAGACAGGTTCATAAAAAAGAGGTGACGCCATGCTGAGACAGGATAGTACAAAAAGATACAATCAGCTTGCGGTTGATCTTTTGAAGAAAATACTTAACAGGCATTATTTGCCGGGAAGTAAACTTCCATCGACAAGGGAACTGGCAAAACAGGCAGGGGTGAATCCTAATACAATGCAAAGAGCCTTACAAGTCCTGCAGGATGAGAAAATACTCATAAAGCAGTCAACAACTGGAAGGTATGTTACAACAGATATCCAACACCTTAAAAATATCCGAAATAGAATGCTGGAACAGATAAAGCAAAATTATCAGGAAGAAATCAGGTCATATGGAAGTGGGTTTGAAAACGATGGGACAATCGGAGGAAAATAGATGGCGTTCTGTGCTGCTGAATGTTTTACTTGATCCTGATGGCATTCTGTGCAGTGTTTTATAAGGCGGACTGGAAACAGTGCATCTTCTTTTCCGGGCTGAATTATTCGCTGCTGTTTCTGACGGCTCTTTTTTGCTTTCCACTCCTGAAAAATAGTCATTTCGTGCTATCGGGTGAAAAACAGAAAATTTTTATGGTATAATTCAGAGGATGTTTTGCTTTAGCGGAAACGGTTTTCTGCCGAAGTAATAGAAAGAACACAAGAATCAAATAGAAGGATATGGAGGCTGGATAGTCAATGAGCAATATTGTTATTTTGGTTGGGAGCATGAGAAAAAATGGTAATACAGATCTGCTTGCGCAGGCATTTGCAGAAGGAGCCCGTGAAAATAATTTTGTGGAAATTGTATCTGTTGCCGATTATAAGGTCAACCCCTGTATCGGGTGTAATTCATGTTTTATAAAGGAAGGGAATAAGTGCTTTCAAAATGATGACATGGATGGGATATATGAAAAATTGAAAGTGGCTGATATGGTGGTTGTGGCATCGCCGGTATATTTTTATGGCATTAGTGCAGAACTAAAAGCGGTAATTGACAGACTGCATACGCCTATGAGAAATGAGTTTTCAATCAAAAAACTTGCTTTACTTCTGGTTGGGGCGGCAGAACTGCCAGAATTGTTTGATGCAATAAAATTGCAATATCAGCTTGTGCTTAATTTCTTCCATTTGGAAGATGCGGGTATGGTGCTTGTGGGAGGAGTTAAGGATAAAGGGGACATCAAAGGAAATGCGGCACTGAAGGAAGCATACGATTTGGGATTGTCGATTAAATGATGAGATTTGGAATAACTCAAAGATTTGTTAAAGAACAATAAGAACCGGCAGGAGTAAAAGAAGTATGCGCTATTATCAATACGATAAGTATCCAATCGAATTTGTGGTGTCAGAGAATATTGATAAGCATTTTGATTCCCATAACCATGTAGGGCATTATGTCATATCGGTTGTCATGCAGGGAACAGTTACTGTTTGTCTGGAAAACAGGAAAGAGGTGTGCTGCAGAGGGGATGTGTTTATCATCCCGCCTTATGCCATCCATTCCGTGTGTCAGGGAAGGGATGCGCGTCTGCTGTCTATGTGTGTAGGAACCGCTTTTATTGAGGAGACAAATTTAGAAACAGCAGAGAGTATTGTTCAGGAGTTGTTAATGGAAGCAATGGAGCAGGGGATTTTCGGAAAAGGGCAGGGAGAAAAATTGCTGGCTTCCGTGCGGAAGGTTTATTTTCTCCGGGATAACGGACGGAAAGAGATGGATGCAGGCATAAAAATTCTGGCTGATAAAATTACAAGCCACCCGGAACAGGAACTGTCCATAGAAACATTGGCGGCGGATATTTTTGTCAGCAAATATTATCTTATAAGGAGATTTAAAAGTAATATCGGAATGACGCCACACCAGTTCTGTATCCAGAACCGAATAAGGAAATCACAAGGGATGCTGAATGAGAAAAAGGCAATCAGCAGGATTGCAGCGGAAATGGGGTTTTATGACCAGAGCCATTTTGACAAGGCTTTCCAGAGGATTGTCGGGATATCCCCATCAGAATATGTCCATTCAAAAAAACAGATAGCGCAGGGTACATAGGGCAATTTTTTACAAGACATGATGGTTTCCGGAGAATATGATTGAAACGTAAGGCAGATCACATATTTTATCGGAGGTGCAGAATGGATACATTTGAATTGTTTAACAATGGAAAATTAGTTTTGCCGGAAAAGGAGGCTGGCTTTGCGGAGATCGAGTGGTCAAAGCATCCAACATTTGAAGGCGTGGAGCTGAAACACATCATCACGGCAAAGGACACAGACGGGAAGTTCAGCTACCATTTGGTGCGGATTGCTCCGGGGTGCAGTATTGGGAGCCATATCCATGAAACGCAGTTGGAAACGCATGAGGTAATAAAGGGCAGCGGAAAGTGTGTAAATGCAGGCAGCACCATTCCGTATGAATCCGGTATAATATCCATCATGCAGGCGGGTGTGCCGCATGAAGTCGATGCGGGTTCAGAGGGGTTATATCTGTTTGCCAAGTTTATGCCTGCATTATGTTGAACTGAATAAAAGGATAATAAGCAAACCGCCGCACTATGGCCATCATTCGCCATATGCGGCGGTCTGCCTTTTCCGCAGGCAGGCCGGGCGGCCTGATAAGGGAAATCACTTGGAAAGCGGGGGAATCAGTTAATATGCTTACACGGTGGTTTGTGTTCGGCAACCCGCAAAGCGGAGCGTAGAAGCAGACCTTACATCGGACGAATGGCGAAAAATGTATTTTGAAACGGTTATTACACAGAAATGCCCATTCATGGCATCAATAAAAACTTTATTCCCATTTTTGCCGATATATACGATATACTTATATAGGGCAGGTGATAGGATGCTTTCGATAGCAGTATGTGATGATGAAGTGATAGAATGCTGCAGCACGGCAAAAAGAATCAAAGAAATTCTGGAGGAAATGAAAGTACCATGTATCATCCGCCAGTTTCAAAGCGGTGGGGAGCTGCTGCAGGCAGTGGAAAGTTTCGATATTGTGTTCCTTGATATTATCATGCAGGATTTGGATGGGATGAAAACGGCACAGTTTTTACGGAAACAGGCATTTGATAAGATGCTCATTTTTATATCGTCCAGCAGGGAGTATGTGTTTGAAGCATATGACGTGGAGGCGTCCCAATATCTGCTGAAGCCTGTGGATGACAGGAAACTGAAAAGGGTTCTGCAAAAAGCCGTCCTTAAAACAGAAAGACGTTCACAGGAATTTATCGTCGTCAGCAGGGAGCGGCAGAAAAGGAAAATGTTTCTTGATGATATATACTATTTTGAAATAAAGGGAAGAATGGTTGATGTTCACGGAGCGGAAGATGTTTTCACTTATTATGAACGGATTGGGGAGCTGGAGGACAAATTGGGAGGCAAAGGCTTTTTCAGATGCCATAAAAGCTATCTGGTAAACCTGAAATATGTTGACGGGTATAACAGGCAGGAAGCGGTTTTGGAAAACGGGGAAAAAATTGTTATCGCAAAAAGAAGATATGATAAGTTTGTACAGGAAGTGTTTAAGGTTATGCGGGAAAATGGGGGGATTCTATGAAACAGCTCGTAGATTATATAGATATTTTAATCGTGGCGCCATTCTTTCTGGGGTATCTATGGGTAGCGGATAAATTTTGTAAAAAATTTTTAGGGGCATCAAAAAGAAGAGAACGGCTGTTTTTGATTTTGTCCTTTTGCAGTTGGCTGTTTAGGAATATTTTAGGCCGGTTATCTTCTGGCCTGTATACTTTTTCAGTGTTATCCGGACCTATACTCTTTATGGGATTGGTGGTACTGTTATTCCGGTCAGACAGGGAGAAAAGGATTTTGTCTGCAGCTATGCTGATGGTGCCTGTAAGGCTGGTAGCAGATTTCTTTGCCTCTTTTTTGTCATGTCTGGAACTGTTTTTCCTGCACATAGTAAAAAAGATTCCGGAACCATTTTCCAGAGACTGGGTAATCGCATTAATCAGCGGTGCTGGTTATTGCTTTGCCATATTGGCTGTATGCTGGATGTCGAAGCATCTTGTGCCTGTTTTTTGCGGCAAGCCGAGAAGGTGGTATGTCATACTGGCAGTTCCCATACTTGTGATTGTTATAGTGTATGATGTGGCAAGCCTGGGTGCCGGTAATGGCATAATGGTCAGGAGCGAGGGCAACATGGGATTGTATTATGACCAGCTTTTCAGTTTGGCTGAATTTTTGGTTTTGGATTTTCTGTCTATAGTGGCAACAGGATTTTATGTGTTTGGAATGAACCGGATTTATCTGGAGCAGGAGAAAAGTGATCAGTACCGTTCGCAGGTTGCGGTATATAAAATGCTGACGGAGCAGTACAGACAGTCGGAACGGTTACGGCATGACATGAAAAATCATATCATTGCCTTATTGGCACTGTCCCGGAATAAAGAATGGGAGAAGATAGATAACTACCTGAAAAATATGGAGGGCACTGCTTTGGATGCAGCCGGAGACCTGACGGGGAATAAGGCGGTGGATGCGATTCTGTACCAGAAGCGGAGACAGGCTGAATGGGAAAATATCAAATGGGAATCTGATGTGCGGATGCCAAAGGGATGCTGCATCAATGAGTTTGACCTCTGCGTATTGTTTGGAAATATATTAGATAATGCTCTGGAAGCGTGTGGAAGGATGCGGGGAGACGAATGCCGTTTTATCAATATTCAGGCAAAAACTGTAAAGAAATGTTTTCTGCTTGAAGTAAAAAACAGTATGGACAGAACGGAAAAGTATCCAGACGGATTTACGCATAAAGGGGATTCGCAGGAGCATGGTATCGGCCTGCTGAATGTAAGCGATGTGGTGAATAGGTATAACGGGGCAGTGCATAAAGAAGCCGGAAAAGGCATCTTCGTAATATCCATTTTAATGCCACTGAATGATACCGCACATGACATCAAAACGGCTGTTTGAAGCACAAACCTAATATCGTATATTTTCATGGCCGAAAGAAGAAATAAGGGGGTTTATGCCCCTGAAAAACGGAGATAAGGAGGATGCACTATGCATACGAAAACAATGGAAGGGCTCATTGGCGCAAGGACGAATATGAACCTGATGAATACCCCTATGCGCGTTTTCAAGGAGGCAAGGCGTAAGGGAGATACGGAAACCATGGAGCGTGCAATGGGGTATGTCGGTGATTTTTCCGACAAGGCGGAGGAATATAAGGCAGAAGCTGACAAAGGGATGGAAGAAGACGCAAAGGAAGCAAGGAAAAAAGCAGAGTTGCAGCGTGAGGAGGCTGTCCAGAAGCGTAGGGAAGAACGTGAAAAACTGGAAGCGAAGATTGAGGAAAACAGGAATGCTGATACCAATGCAGATACTGTGGAGATCAGCGAAGAAGGAAAGGTGTTGTTGAAGGATAATTTGGATACGGACGCGGTTGGGGTAGAAACAGATGTGGTAAAGAGCGATGCTGTAAAAGAACCAGTGACATATACGAAGGCAGGAGATGCAGTTCCTATGGAACAGGAAACGAGTATTTCAGTTTCGGTATAATTATACTATGATTTGAGTGCCTATGGCCGTAAGGCAATGAAAGGTATTGATGGAGTCTGTGAAATAATTTCTGTAAATTAAGATCCTCTATGATAAGTTATTAGAAAAGGTAGGTGTTGATTCACCTGCCTTTTACTATACAAACATCTATTTTCCCTGTCAATCCATATTAGGAAATTTTTCAGGCATCCTGACTGTTCCGGGCTATATCTTCCCGGATGAGTATCTTTATTGCTTTGATACACTTTCAAATGTGATCTCCATGTTATTATCCAAAGGTAAATGTGGATACCAATGTATCCAGATCCTGAATGCCACCGCCGAGGAGAACGAGAGCAGTTTTGGAATTATCAAACAGATAGATTTGTGGAATCCAGTAAAAGTAGGTTTTATCGGGATTTTCAATTTCCTCCGTATGAATCAGACTCCCGGAACTGACCTCGTAAATCCGAATTATCAGGCTTTCTCCCAAAACAGCGGTAGCAGCATAGGTTCCTTGTTCTGAGCTATAGACACCTTCACATCCTTCATCGCCGGATGAAAAAGCAAATTGGTTTTCTTGGCCTGTTTTAGAATCAAGCCATTTCAAAGAGGCGGTGTTTTTCCCGAAATCTCCCGGTTCTGAAATTTCCTGCGGCATAAGTTTGGAAAGAATCCATTTTCGAGGCGTCAAATGCTATTTCAAACACCCATCGGTTGCCCTTCGATAGGGCAACATGATAAGAAAGCCCATTGTCTAAGCAGACCGGTTGATGATCAATGAAAAAGGAAAGATCATATTCAACGCCGGGGATTCCACATATTGTATAGCGGAAAGCAACTTCATCAGAATCAGAAAGGCAGAGATTGTCAAACACAATGCGGTCGTTGAAATCTGTGGTATAGTAAACACTCTGGTTCAGATTATCCTTAGTCACCCCATCCCACCCATTCTGTCTGAGCGTTTTTACTATGTATGCGGATGTAATTTTTTCTTCCCGTATATTCACATTGGAAAAAGCATCCGCAGCATTTGCCTGAAACGGAATATCAGGAGAAGCACTTTCGGTAAATTGCAATTGAGTCCGATATTCTAAGCACTTATGATGCCAGCCATAGCCAGAGGTGGATTCCATATCCGGTTGGAAGTCAGGGTTTGTGATGCTTACCACCGTCAAGGTCAGCGTATCGCCGGCACTGCCGGTCACAGGCTCAAAGAGAAAGGAAAAATCCTGATCCTTCCCTTCCTCCCCTGCGGCAAAGCTGTGGCAATACTCATACTCCGCTGCGGTATCGTTCACTTTGTAGGGCTGCGGTTTGCCATCCAAAAACAGGAGAAATCCAACGGCATCCAACTTGCCGGTAACAGAATACTGATACGCAAGCTGAAACTCGCCGCCGTCATACGCAAATGGCAGCCGTTCTCCGCTTTCGGAGAAGTCAGGTGAAGCGGCCCCGTGTGTTAGCGTTGCCGGAAATCCGGACTCGTCCTCCACCGCCTCAAACGGGTTTGCATCGGCAGACTGTGACGGCGGGGGCGTACTTTCCGGAATGGAGTAGTCCCCGCAAGCGACAAGGGATAAAAGAGCGCCGCATATAAGGGGAACAGCAATCAATTGTTTTCGCATAAATGTCCTCCGTTGTTTTGATGGACTAAGTATAGCGGGCAAAAGTCAAAATTCGGTCAAGAAATTCAAAATGCCATCCCGGAAATTCGGGCGGCATTTTGGAGGGACGAATTATTGCTTGATGGTGATAGTGGCTTTTACACAGGCTCCGTGAGGCGATTGATTTGACAGTTCTATGGTTCCCCCATGCTTCTGACACAGCACCCGGCTCACCGCAAGCCCCAGGCCCAGGTGCTTGCCGGAGGTATCTTTGGTGTAGAACAGGGTGGTTTTCTTTCGCAGCAGCTTTTCTGAAAAGCCGGGCCCATCATCTGTCACGGTGGCCGACAACGTTCCATGCTCCATGTAAAAAACAAGCTTAATTTGATGCTCCGCAAAACGGAGGGCATTGGAGATCAGGTTTTCCAGAACACGGTACAACAGCTCCCCATCAAAGACAGCCCTGCCTTTCGGCACATAAAAGTCACAGGAAAAACGCACCCCGGTATTCTGAAACAGGATAGATAGAGAATCTGCCATGTGCTGTAAAAAATCAGGAAGTTCCACTTCCCTGCGACGGACTTCTGTTTCTTCGATAGCGCCCAGATCACGCATGGTATCTGTATAGCGGCCCATGCGCTCTGCGGTAATGCCAAGATGGGAAAGCGCCTTTTCTAATTTCTCATCTGTCAAAGTTCCTCCCTGGCTGTTCTCCTGCAAATATTCCACATAGCCTGCCATAATGGCGATGGGGTTACGAAGATCGTGGGCCACGGATGCCTGCAATGTACGGCGTTCCTCCAGCATACTCCACATCTGACGGTTGTTTTCATATAGGGTCTGCCGCATTTTCTCAAAGGCGGTACAGAGCTGGCTCAATTCATCCTGCCCGTCAAAGGTAATCTGAAAGTTCAAATCCTGATTTTGAATGTGGGTGGTGGCATCCATCAGGACAGTGATTGGCGGCTCCAGCACCTTATGATAAAACCGCCATGCACACAAAGTAATTCCAAGCACAGCAAACAGGAATGGCAGCAACACCATACAAATCTGCGAAGCGCGGTAGGCCGTTCTTGCTTTAGAGGAAAGCATGGAGTAGCTGGATTCAATGCGTTCAATGATATAATTTGTCTGTTCCTGCATCTCATTGTGTTCTTGATCGTCTGCGACCAGTTGGCCAAAGGGCGATGGCTTGCCAAGGTAATATCTTTGCTTTGCCTCTGTAATTGTACCATCCGGGGCGGTTGTCTGCTGCGTCAGCCAGACTTCGTTGGAATCGGGGAGAATATGCTTTTGGAAACGATAACAACCGAAAATCGCAAGGCCGCTGCAAAAGAACACAATCAGCATTGTGACCGCCACAGCCTTCATAAAAGAGCGTTTTAATGACTGACTTTTTATTTTTTCCATCGGTAGCCCATCCCCCAAACTGTTTCGATGTACTCACTTCCGCTGGCCTGCATGAGCTTCGCACGGATTTTTCGGATATGCTCTTTAATCACGTTGCTGTCGCCCTCCGCGTCATAGCCCCATACCGCCTCATAGATACGCTCTTTGTCAAAGACCTGATTGGGGTTAGAGGACAGAAATTCGATGATGTCAAATTCCCTCTTGGAAAAGGAAAGCTCTTGCTCGTTCCAAAATACTTTTCGATCAGAGAGATTGATAATCAGCCCATGAGAGGTCACGACCTCCGGTGGGCGGTTATTTCGCTCGTCCCGGCGCAGATGGGCCTCAATGCGGGCAAGCAATTCCTGCAAGCCGAAAGGCTTGGTGATATAGTCGTCCCCTCCCGCCCGCAGACCGTTGACCTTATCCTGCTCTGTAATCCGCGCCGTCAGGAACAGGATAGGGCAGACGATATGATTCCGAATGACCTTGCACAGCTCCAGCCCATCCATCCCCGGCATATTGATGTCCAGCAGAATGAGATTTGGCTTTGTATTCAGCTTCGCCAGGGCTTCATCGCTGCTGTTGGCTACGGAAACCATATATCCGTGATCCTGCAAATGAGTTGAAAGCAATTCGGTCAGGATAAGTTCATCATCAACAATCAAAATTCTATATGCCATGCAAACACCTCCAGTCTTTTTTATCATATGGGAAAAAAGTCAAAATTTGGTCAAGTATTATAGGGATTCCCATTTTCATAAGAAAATTTGCGTTTGTGCCGCCTTGTATCGGACGAATGGCGGCGGGACAACAGTGCTGTCGGACGAAAGGCGAAAAACTTTAGACCTGTCGCTTCCTGTATTCCCTTTGCAGCTGCCGTCATAATCGTTAAGTCCCGGCTGCTCATATCGGCAAGCAGACTTTCAAGCTGCCGCCGTTGGGTAGATTGTCTGTTTCTTCCTTCGGAAAATATCCTGCCTCATATTTTTCGCCCTATTACATTTTACCGTTTACCTTCCCATCTTGGATATGAGTGCACATATCATAGCATTGACTGTAATATAACATACTATTTGTAAGCCTGTCTATTGTTATTGTTCGTAAGTCCGTATATAATGTGATTTAAGAGAGGGAGTAGATAATATGACAGAGTACATTACAGCTTCCGAAGCAGCAAAAAATTGGGGCATTTCAGAAAGACGGGTACAGAAGCTATGCGAAAAAAACCGTATACCCGGTGTTTCTAAATTTAGTTATATGTGGCTAATACCAAAGGATGCAAAAAAGCCTGTTGACGGCAGGAGAAAAGGCGGTGTAATCAATGGATAGTAAGATATTGTTGGTAGATGATGAAAAAGACATTGCTGATTTAATGGAAGAAGTATTGCGTCAAGATAGTTTTGAAAATATTAAGAAAGTGTACACAGGTATGGACGCTGTACAGGTATGCCGGGAATATCAACCGGACGCGGTTGTTTTGGATATTATGCTGCCGGACATTGACGGTATTGAGGTTTGCAAGCAAATACGGGAGTTCTCGTTTTGTTCTATCCTGTTTCTTTCCTCAAAGAATGATGATATTGACAAAATACTTGGACTGTCCTGCGGCGGTGACGATTATATCACAAAACCCTTTAGCCCACGGGAGATTGTCTATCGTATCAAAGCGCAGCTCCGCCGCCAGCAATACCAGTCTGTCATGCGGACAGACGTAAAAGGGCTGCTGACTGTCGGAGGACTTGCGCTTGATAGAGAAAGCAGCCGGATTTATAAAAATGAAAAGGAAATTGATCTGACCGGGAGGGAATTTCTGCTATTGTCTTATCTCATGGAAAATGCAGATAAGATTATCAGTAAGGAACGGCTGTATGAACAGGTGTGGGGGGAATACAGCAGCATTTGTGATAATACAATCATGGTGCATATTCGCCATATTCGGGAAAAGATTGAAGATACCCCGTCAACCCCGAAACAACTGATTACGATAAAAGGTTTGGGCTATAAGCTAAAGAAAAGGACTGATTAAATGAAGCGATCCGGCTACCGTACCACCTTTCACATATATTCAATATTCTTCTTGTCGCTGTCAGGGACGCTCCTTGTGGTGTGCTGCCTTTTTGCCATGCTCATTACCGCGCCAAACCCGAATGGCAAAAATGTTCGCAGCGATTGGGCTAAAAATTTTACTTTAGATTTTTCGGACTGCATTATCTTTGTAGACGGAAGCCCCACGGTAAAACAGACAGGCATAGAACGATTGCAGGATAGCCATATCGGACTGCAAATTTTGGATACCGCCGGAAATGAAGTATATGCGTGCCAAAAGCCTGACAATGCACAGGACACTTATTCTAACGCTGACCTTTTACAGCTTAATCAGACTGGACACCTTGATACAGAGAATATGACTTCCTTTGCAGGTATTGTAACAGAGTGCGGAAAAGAATATATCTATATTCTCCATTTCCCTGTGAACATTCAAAAAGTAACCATGTACTTAAACGGGGAACGGTTTACAGGCGGGAAAAAAATTGTTTTCTCAACGATTGGCATTTTATTGGCAGTAATCATTTCTTTAGGGTTGGTATATGGTTTTCTTATGACAAAAACCATACGCAAATTGGTAATGTCCATACAGGATATTTCCGGACGATGTTATCTTCCTGTTAAGGCAAAAGGCGCATTTAGGGATCTGTACAATAGTCTGAATGAATTGGACGCGGGTGTAAAGACAAGCGATAAGCTGCGGGAGGAAACGGAAAATATGCGCCGGGAATGGATTGCTAATATTACCCATGACTTAAAGACCCCGCTATCCCCGATTAAAGGCTATGCGGAAGTTTTACATGATGACACAGAAAAAACAGCAGTTGAGTACAGGCGGTATGCGGGCATTATGCTAAAAAACGCGGCATATATGGAAAATCTGATTGACGATTTAAAATTAACATGGCAATTAGAAAACGGTACACTTCCGGTAAATCGGCAGGAACAGAATATTGTCCGCTTCCTGCGGGAACTGTCCATTAATATATTGAACCGCCCCGAATACGAAAACCGCATGATTTTGTTCGAGTGCAGCGATAATATTACAGACGAAACAGCATTCTTATTCTTTGACACAAAGCTTTTTACAAGAGCGTTTCAGAATCTGATTATCAATGCGTTTGTGCATGGAACGAAAGATACGGAAGTAACCGTAAAAATCGGGGCTTCTGAAAGTGAGTTGACTATAAACGTATCAGACAATGGCGGCGGCATGAGTAATGTGGTGGCAGAACGATTATTTGAGCGATATTACAGGGGGGCAGATACGGAGAGCAAAACCGAGGGGACAGGCTTAGGGCTTGCAATCGCAAAGAACATTGTAGAGCTTCATGGCGGTACAATTTCAGTTCATAGTATCCCCGGTGTCGAGACTTCTTTTCTTATCCGTTTTCCCGGCAATTAAGGTTAATTAAGGCAGGATAAAAATTTAATTAAGGTTGACCGTTTACTATGTTAAGTGTAGCGACGGTCAACTTTTTTTCTGTTTATAGACAAGGAGGTGGAACATGAAAAAGAAAAAGATACTTTTGTTATACAAACATTAGAGGTTGACGCTGTATCGGGCGCGACGCTTACCAGTGATACTGTTCTGAAAGTAATCGAAAATGCGTTGAAATGACGCATGGAAAGTAGGTGTGGACTTGAAAATCATTCTAAAGTATATCTTAACAAACGTAAAAGAGCGTAAAGCAAGAACTTTCGTTATGCTTCTTTCAATCCTGCTGTCTGCCATGCTGCTGTTTGTTTCCTTTTCTATTGGCGTTTCTTATGAAAGCGCACAACGGAAAATGGCACGCGGCATGGCGGGGAGTGCGACTGTTTCTGTTCAGAGTGTGGAGGGCGGTATTTATGCAGACGATATTCCCGCCTTGCCGGACATACAGACAAAGGCAGGAATTGTAGAGGGTACTTCCCTTTACCATGAAAACGGATACTATGAAACGGTTGACCTCCTGGCGGCTGATATGGAAGCATTAAATCAAATCAATAAACCGCGGCTGATTGGTGACGGCGAAGTTACCGCATTTTCCGGCAATCAGATTATCTTGCCGGACAGGTTTACATCAAAATATGGCATAGAAAAAGGCGATACTGTTACCTTGCAAATAAATGGCACGCCGGTGGATTTTGAAGTGGCGGAAATTGCCGCTTATGACACGGTTTTCCTGCGTCACACAAGGGGTGCAACAGCACTTCTGCCTTTGGAAACCATAAAAGAAGTTTTGGGGTGGGAGGACGGTTATAGCGAATTTCTGATTGAACCCGCCCCAAATAGTACAACAGGCAATCTTATTTCTGAACTGAAAAATGCTCTTGATAACGGAAGGTACCGGGTATCGGAGGTTGTCAATGAAGCGCAGATAGCCGCCGACGCAAGGCAGAAATCCATGCCTTTCTTTCTAATCAGTTTCTTTTCATTAACTATGAGTATTTTTATCATTTACAGCAGCTATAAAGTCATTACCTTAGACCGTTTACCGATCATTGGCACATTCCGCAGTATCGGCGCGACAGAAAAGACCGTAACCCGTATTCTGCTTTTGGAAAGCCTGTTTTACGGCTGCACAGGCGGGGTGATTGGTATTCCTGTTGGTGTGATTGTATTAAAAGGCATTTTGCAGGGAATGGGCAAATCATTATCGCAGGGAATTGAAATCCCCGTTGTTATCTCTGTTCCCGGCGTTATTCTTTCTTTTGCGGTTGCGGTGATCGTGTCTTTGTGTTCGGCATGGCTGCCTGTACGCAGGGCAAGCCGGCTACCGATAAAAGATATTGTCTTAGGCAGGGTGGAGGAAAAGCATATTCCGCGTCCTCTGATTGTCGGAATAGGGATTGTATTGTTTATTGTGTCCGCTTTGCTGCCGCACTTTGCGTCCGGCACTATGCTTTATCTTGCGGGAGGTTTTTCCCTGTTAGGCCTGATTGCTGCAACTATCCTTGTGATACCGGTTTTCACAAATATAGCAAGCGCAGGATTGGAGCGCTTCTATGGTGCGGTAGCAGGAAATGAGGGCAGGATTGCCGCCCGCAACATGAAAGATAATAAGAATGTCACGCAGAATATTACGCTGCTGTTCATCAGCATATCAGCGATTATTGCAATCCGTGTAGTGGGGAATTTTGTGACAACTTATATCAGCGACGTATTTCATGGCGCAGAGCTTCAAGGTTTTGCCGACGGACACATGAAGCCGGAATTTGTGGAACAGGTAAAAGAGATGGACGGAGCAGAAAAAGTATTACCTCTTTATGTATTTAAGAACAATGTACAGGGGAATAGTGAACCCGTTTCCCGTTTAGAGGGAACGGATAATCTGGAATGGTATAATTCCATGTTTGCACTTCATTACACGGATAGTTCCATGAGCGAACAGGCTGCGCTCGCTTTTGCTTCCGGTGAACGGGCAGTAATTATAAACGAAGACTGCATGAAGCGGGGCGGTTTTTCCATAGGCGATACGATTACGCTGTCAAATGGAACAAGCGGAAATTTCTATGTAGTGGCAGGCAGTTTCAAATCAAGGGCAACTGATGCGGAAGCGATTATTCCATCTATGTACGCCGTATCTGACTTTGGCGCGTCTGACTATGGCCTTTTAGCTTATACTGCCGCAGACCCCGACGCAATCATGGTACAGATACGGGCTTTGTTTGGGGAAACTTCAAATTGGAGCCGTACCGTGGAGGAATTTAATAACGACGCGCTCGCAACCGTTGGCGCATTTTTACAGCCAATGCACAGCATGACCTGTTTTATCCTGCTGCTTGCGGCTGTCGGCGTTATCAATAACCTTTTAATCAACTATATACAAAAGCGGCGCACCATTGCCATGTATAAATCCATTGGACTAAGTAACCGTCAAAACAGAAAGATGACACTGATAGAGGGTTTTTCTTCCGGGCTTATCGGTGCTGTCATTGCTATTGTTGTTTCTTACATGGAAATACAGACTATTTTCCTTGTTGCGGGACCAAAAATTTCAATGACGCCGGAACTGGACATTTGGACATTTCTCGTTGCGGGGACATTAGGAATTATCGTCACCCTGCTTGGCTCCATAGTACCAATTTTTAAAAGCCGAAAAATGAAACCGGTGGAAGAAATAAAATTTGAGTAAGGAGGGCTTGCTAAATGAACATATTAACAGAGGAAGCTGCCATTGAGGGCAAAAATATAATTAAGGATTTTCAGCTTGGTGATACCAAAACAAGAGTGCTTAAAAACATATCGCTGAAAGTGATACAGGGTGAATTTGTTTCCATCATGGGACAGTCCGGCTCTGGAAAAAGTACGCTGCTTTATATTCTCGGAGGGCTTGATGTACCTACAAGCGGCTCTGTCTTTATGAACGGCATGGATATTTCAAAATTAGATGATGAAAAAATGAGCCGGATAAGGCGGCAGAATATAGGATTTGTTTTTCAGTTTTACAACCTTATCCCCAATTTGAATGTGGCAGAAAATATCATGCTTCCGCTTTTGTTGGACGGAAAGAAAATGCGGGACTACAAAAAACCGCTGAAAGATATTTTAGAGGTAGTCGGCTTATCGGACAAACAAGGGCATACCCCCCGCGAATTGTCCGGGGGACAGCAGCAACGTGTGGCAATCGCCCGCGCACTAATTGGAAATCCCGAAATCCTGTTTGCAGACGAACCTACGGGAAACCTTGATAGTCATACAGGAGCAGAGATAATGAGTTTGCTGCAGCGTATCAACAAGGAACGCGGACAGACAATTATCATGGTTACTCATTCACCGGAAGCGGCGAAAAGCAGCAACCGTGTTATCACCGTAAGCGACGGACTACTTCAATAACCACACTGTTTAACCGAATAGAAATACAATCTGCTTTTCGGCGGCAAAGAAAAAAAGCCGTCGAAAAGCAGACATATTTTCATGCCTATTCTATTCCGGCGGCTTTGATACCCACCGTCCATTTAGGCGTTGCCGCGTCCGCTATGGAGAAATGCGGCATCCGTACCGGGCGCGGCGGCGGGAGAGTCAATACCCGTCCCGTTCAATCTGACTGAATATATCTGAAATGCTATGCCGCGACAGGAGCAGGCCGAGAAAAAGCGGGAAATTATCTACCTTTACTTTATAATCAAAGCTGTTTCCTGTCAAAAAGTATCGTTGCAAACCAAAGGCCGATGATTGTAATTGCAATAGAAACGACGGTTGGCATTAAAAATTCCGATACAGAAGCTGCGCCGGAAATCAAATCCACGTTCTTTGATGTCAAAAGGAACGGGTTGAATTTAGCCAGTGGCTCAACAATCCCCAGCAGGGATATAACCGCTACGATGCCGCCTGTAAAAAGGATGCTGGTGAAAGTCTGCTTAAAAACAACACAGCCGAGGAGCAGTATGCTCAGGTACAGAAAACCAAGCAGCCACAGATAAAACGCAGCGGTAAAAACATGGGAAAGCATTGTACCCGGCCATAAATAGGCCGTATAGCAGTAGGCCGTAAGAAATCCGGACCAGTAGCAGACGGTCATAAGAACCGCTGCCACGGTATATTTTGCGAAGATAACCGCCGAGCGGGGCAAGCCCTTTGTTATCAGCAGTACCAAAGTTCCCTTGGAATATTCACCAGACATACAACTGCCGAACAGGATAATAAATGCGCTGAATCCAACGCCGGAGATGTTCTTATAAAACTGCTCCCACGCATCCAGAACAACAGGGGCAGACTCCATCTGCATATCCGCAGCCACCGCAGAGAGGATTTCAGGCATAAATCTGGCAAGGAAAGGACTGGTCAGTCCAAAAATCAGAAAGACAGCGAACAGAATCAGAAAACGATAATTTTTCATGTTCTCAGTCAGTTCTTTTTTCAAAAAGGCAGCATAGCCGTTCATCTTATCACCTCCAAAAACAGGCTCTCAAGAGACGGCTCCATCATCTCGATTTTGATAGGGCATAGCGCCGTCTCCGCCAAAACGCTGAATACCGTATGCTGGACATTTTCCATCTCCTGGCTGTGAAGTACGATTTCTTTCCCGTTTGTTTCCGCTGTGTTCAGCAAAGGCTGTATTGCCTCATGGCTTTTGAAGGTATGCAAAGCATCATCTGCGGGAAATTCCAGAAGCAGACTTTCGCGGCCATGAAGAGCTTTTATTTCCGAAAGTGTTCCCCCAACAACGATCCTTCCCTGATTGAGCAGGGCCGCATGGTCGCAGATCCGCTCCACATCGGACAAAATATGCGTGGAAAATAAAACCGTTGTTGTGCTGCGGATTTTGAGAAGAATATCCAGGATTTCTTTTCTGCCTACCGGGTCAAGGGCGCTGGTTGGCTCGTCACAAATCAACAGCTTGGGCCGGGTGAGTAAAGCCTGTGCGATTCCAAGCCGCTGTTTCATACCACGCGAAAAGCCGCCAATTGTCTTTTTGACGTTTCCAAGGCCCACCAGAGAAAGAAGTTCCTCGCCCCTCTGATATGTTTCCGCCTTTGGCAGCCCGATGATTTCCCCACATAACGCAAGGTATCTGATCGGGGTCATGTAATCGTAAAATTCCGGGACATCCGGCAAATAGCCGATATACTGATTTGTTTTTGTCTGCCCGAAGTGGACAGGCTCATTGCAGATAGTAATCTCACCTTGATCAGGCCGCAGCAAACCGAGTACCATTTTCATGGTCGTTGTTTTTCCGGCTCCGTTTTGGCCGATGAAGCCGAAAATACTTCCCTCCGGTACGGTCATATTCAAATTATCAATGATCTTCTGCCCGCCGAAGGCTTTTGACAAGCCTTGTATTGTCAGTACATTCATTGTTCCCCTCCCTTCCCGGCAACAAAGTAAGTGATCGGGCCGATGAGCAGGAACACGACAACCACGACCAGCCAAAACGCCTTGCTGCCAAACCGATAATGCGGATGCCGCAGCACATGAAGCGCCGCAACCACAGCGAGAACGGCATCCGGTACTAAAATAGGAATGAGCAGCGGCAGCATTTCCAATAAAGTGTCCATTTGCAAATACCTCCCATAAATGATTTGATTGTGGATACTCTCATATCCTGAAGGAATCTTCTTTATATTTCCTTATTGGTTATATTACCATAATGGAAATATAAAATCAAGGGTATTGAGCAAGTGATTGACTTTTTATTTTCATCATGGTAATATTTCCGAGGAAAGGAGCGTGTTCTTCATGGATAAACAGCACCTGAATCTCAAAATTATGGAATGTGTTTCAAATCCAATCAAGTGCCGGTTGCTGATTGAGATATTGAAAAGCGGGGAGACAACTGCAAAACTACTTGCTGAAAAGTGTATGGATATTCCCCAAACTACACTCTATCGGAACTTAAAGCGTATGACTGAAGATGGGGTTCTCAAAGTGGTAAGTGAAACGCAAATCAGGGGAACCGTTGAAAAGACGTATGCTGCGACCTTTAATCTGAATGACGCCGATACGATGATTGGTGAAAACTCAGGGAAAATGTATATGCAAATGTTTTTGCAGTACATTTTGACCTTTGCGAAACAATTCCAGACTTATTGTGATAGTCCGGGCATTGATATTAAGAATGACAAATCAGGCTTTTCGCTGTCCTATGTTTATCTTACAGATGAAGAACTGGAAAAGGCCGTTGCCGCCATTTCAAAAATTTTGACCCCGCTCCAAAATAATAAGCCTGCTCCTGATCGGAAATTGCGGACGATCGGAGTGATTATCTCTCCAAAGCAGCACGATACGAAGTAAAATACTGCTAAAATACCATTATTATAGAGACTGCCGCAAAGGGCACCGGAAAAGTGCCGTCCCCGTTTGGGGCGCAGTTTCCGGGGCGTCCCCAAACCCGCCGTGTCCGGAAGTCACACAAAAACACCGCTCCGATTTTTACCGGAAGCGGTGTCTTGTGTAAGGGTGACAGCCCGTTTTATTCTCGTGTTTTTGTATGCTCTTGTTAAGGGAAGATATCATCTCAGAATGATAATAGTTATATTATTTGCAATCGCACCCGCAGTTTGCATCAAACGCCGGGTTGCACATATAGAAGTTTTTGGAATTCAGCCTATCCTGAACAAGCCTGAGGGCTTCCCCGAATCTTTGAAAATGCACAATCTCACGCTGTCTTAAGAAGCGGATCGGATCGCAGACATCGGGATCTTTGATCATGCGCAGGATATTGTCATAGGTGGTGCGGGCTTTCTGTTCTGCTGCCATATCCTCCATCAGATCGGTGATCGGATCACCGCAGCTCTGGAACTGGGCGGCGCTGAAGGGCATGCCGGATGCCGCCTGGGGCCAGATGCCGAGGGTATGGTCTACATAGTAGGCTTTGAAGCCGCTGTTTTCGATCTCTTCCATGGAGAGATTTTTGGTGAGCTGGTGTACAATGGCGGCTACCATTTCCAGATGCGCCAGTTCTTCCGTACCCAGAGAAGCAGCGGTAATGTTCCGCTTATTGTATTTGGGGACGGGCATGAAACGGTGGGATTCCCGATACATAGCTTTTCGACATTTGAGAGGATAAGGAAGTATGATGAAAATGAAGATGCGGGGGATGTCGGGAAGCCTTATTCTATCGAGGTTAGAGATACGGAAAGAATGATAACTATATATGGCATTGTTTTAAAGAGATTTGATATAGCAGGTTAAAATGTTTCAGACCTATTTGTTTTATTATGGACAAGTAGGTCTGATTTTATGTAGTAAAGCACACAAGAATAAGATTTGAAGTTGTTCGATTTGATTCGCTTGATTTTTTTGCGTAGCATAGATATAATGTAGTAAAGCACACAAGCGATAAAAAATTTATGCGTATTTTAGTGCAGAAGTGAAAGTTTGGAAGTAAACTTCCAAATCTACCTGAATGATGCAGTAAATGCGTCAGGAGGAGGAAATTATGCTGACACAAAATGATATAACAATACTGAGCAAAATATTTTCTGGTTACGGCTATGTCATGACAACGGCACAGCTTACAAATGAAAAACTGTTTTATAGAGATATTCAACGTATGCTGGAACAAGGATTGATTGAAAGAATAAAAAGGGGCTGTTACCATTGGGTGGAAGACTATGGGATGAGTGAGGTGGTTATTGTCAACCGCCTGTTCCCTGATGCAGTTCTTTGTATGGAAACAGCTCTTTTCTATTATAGATACAGTGACAGGAATCCCGCTGAATGGAATATTACCATTGACAAAAATACTTCCAGAAAGCGTACAAATATAGATTATCCTTTCATTAAGGCTTATCGGGTTGAGCCGGAGCTGCTTCCCATTGGAAAAACAAAAGGGAAAATTGACTTCCAAGAAGTTCATATTTATGACCGTGACCGTACCATTTGCGATGTGCTGAGGAATATGAATAAGATGGATAAAGAGATTTTTAATAAGGCAGTACAGGGCTATGTAAAAGACCAGAAAAAAAATATTCCGAACCTTATGCAGTACGCAAAGGCTTTGCGGGTGCAAAAGCGTGTAAAGGATTTGATTGGAGTGTGGTTGTAATGGCAGATAAGGCGGCATCCGTTCTTGCGAAATTGAAAAACAAAGCTAAGATTTCCGGAATTAGCTATCAACAGTGTTTGCAGTTGTTTATGCAGGAGGAATTTTTGCGGAAACTTTCAAAATCTGGTTATGAAGACAATCTTATTCTGAAAGGCGGATTGTTCATCTATACGCTTACTAATTTTGAAAGCCGCGCAACGATAGATGTTGATTTCCTGCTTCGTGGATTTTCCAATTCCATAGAAGATGTAAAAAGTATGATTGGTAAGATTATTGAGACATCAACAGGAAATGACTTTGTTTCCATGACAGCAAAGGGATTTGAAGAAATTTCCCCGCAGAGGAAATACCATGGCATCAGCACTCAAATTATCGGTCAGATAAAAAATGTCCGTGTGCCATTTAATGTTGATATTGGTGTGGGAGATATTATTGTGCCGAAAGCGGAGGAAAGGAGAATCAATACACAGCTTCCAGATTTTGAAAAGCCAGTGATAAAAACTTATTCTTTGGAAAGTACGATAGCAGAGAAATTTGACGCTATCTTGCAGCGATTTGAATTGACTGGCAGGATGAAAGACTTTTACGATATATATTATCTGGCAAGAACATTTGATTTTGAGGGAGCGAAGCTGCGGGCGGCAATTTTTGAAACATTGAAGAAAAGAGAAACACCTTATGACAGAGATAGCTTTAAGCGTATTCTGGCACTTTCCGAAGATGAAGATATGCAGAAGCGGTGGAGATATTTTTTGAAAAATATTAAAGATGTTTCGCTTGAATTTGGGGTAGTAATTGTGGAGATTCAGACTTTCATTGAGCCTGTGTTTGATGCGATAGTGGATGAGGGAGAATGGGATAAAGAATGGAACAGCAATTCAGGCACATGGTTGGATTTGAAAGGAGGTATCGAAAGTGACAAGAGCAGTTAATGATGCAACACTAACCAAAGCCGGCGACATTTATCAATATCTAAATGCTTTAAAAGATTGCTTTGATAAGACCCGTGACAGGATTAGGGAAGATACAGTATTGATAAATTATCTATTGTACTGCCCGAAATGCAAGCAGGAAACATTGATTGAAGCGAAAAATTTAAAAATAGCAGTCATCAAAGAGCCAGACACACAGATGCAGAGCCGATGAACTTGTGGGAAAACCTCACAGCTCATCGGCTCTGTTTGTTAGAAAGAAAAGATATTTAGTTGTTTGGGCTTATTTCAGCAGTTTTTCTCTGCATCTCATTCAGCTTTTTGTGGAGCGGTATCGCTATGAATACCGTTATGACTGCGGAAAGCACATCGGCAATCGGCTGGGCATACATAATTCCATTTAGCCCCCAGACAATCGGAAGAAGCAGGATAGCGGGGATAAAGCAAATCCCCTGCCTGCAAGCTCCGAGGATAAAACCCTCTCTGCCTTTTCCCAAAGCAAGGAACAGGGACGAATACACCGTATAAAACCCAAAGAGCATAATGGAAATGCCGTTTGCCCTCAAAGACGCCGCCCCGATGCGAATCATCTCGGTATCACCCTTTGTGAATTGGGAAACGATAGCCGTAGGGAACAGAGCCAGTATCACACCGAAAATCACACAGAAAGCTGTTGACCAGAGAATGGAAGTCTTGATTGCTTCGTGCAGACGGTCAAACTTCTTCGCTCCGTAACTGTACCCCGCAATGGGCTGAAAGCCTTTGATGAACCCGAATACGGACAAGCTGCCCATTGAGATAAGGCGGGTGACAACGCCCATGCCTGCAATGGCAGAGTCCCCGTAATCGCCAGCGGCATTGTTGATTAAGGAAATGGACACACTCGTTAAAATCTGGAATACCAATGTCGGGATGCCGATTTTGAAAATCTCAGACATGGTTTCTTTTGTATATGTGCAGTCCTTAACCCGAAAATGGAATACGCTTTTTTTCCGAAAAATATAGGTCAGATATACGCAGGTTGAAACGATTTGTGAGATTGCAGTCGCTATCGCCGCTCCTGCCACGCCTAAATCAAACAGATAGATAAACAGCGGGTCTAAGGCGATATTGAGTACCGCACCCGTCAACAAAGCACACATGGTTGTTTTAGCAGCTCCCTCGCTAGTCACAATGTTATTCATCGTGACATTGAATACATTGAAGATGCAGGAAACAATGTAAATGCCCGCGTATGTGGCGGCAAAGGGGAGGATGCTGTCGGTTGCCCCCAAAAGCTTCAGTATGGGATGCAGGAACACCATAGAAATGATAATGATGACTGCCCCAACGGATACGCTGCTGTACAGAGCGGTACTTGCTACTTTATCCGCATTTTCCTTATCCCCACGACCTAACAATCGGGAAAGGTAAGAAGCCGCACCGTTTCCGAACAGCAGACCAAGACCGACAACGACCTGTCCGAGCGGATAGACCACGGAGATTGCCCCCATCTGGCTCTCCCCCAGCCCGCCGACAAAATAAGCGTCAACAAGGTTGTAGAAAGCATTTACCAACATGCCAATCATTGTTGGGATGCCCATTGCTAAAAGTGCTTTTGGTATGGATGTGCTGCCGAGCAGCTCCATCTTTTGGAGAGCACGTTTTGTAGTTGCTCTTTTTTGACTGTTCATTTTGAACTCCTTTCTCTTGACAAATACTGTTGATTATACTACTATAAAATATAGTAGTTGCGTTGCGGGGATTATAATACTATAACTTATAGTAGTTGTCAATAGAAAAAGGAGGGATTTTAAATGGCAACCATTGACTTGATTGTATTGGGAATGTTGAAACGGGAATCCTTGAGTGCATACGATATTCAGAAACTGGTGGAATACCGCAACATTTCAAAGTGGGTAAAAATCAGCACACCATCCATCTATAAAAAGGTTATCCAGTTGGAAGAAAAGGGGCTTATCACAAGCCGCGCGGAGAAACAGGGAAAAATGCCCGAAAAGGCGGTATATTCCTTGACGGATGCAGGAAATGAGGAATTTGAGAAACTGATGCTTGAAATATCCTGCAAGCCGATTAACATATTCTTGGATTTTAATGCGGTTATCGTTAATTTAGAAAGTATGGAAAAGGAACAGCAGAGGGAATGTCTGGATAACATTGAGAGCAATATCAATGTGCTGAAATCCTATCTTGAGGAGAACATGGACTTAAAAGAAAACGCCCCCGATGTTCCTGCTGCGGGCATGGCGGTTCTGCATCAGCAATTTCGATTAGTGCAGGCAATCGAAGAATGGATAAGGGCATTGAAAGAAGAACTGCTGTAAATGTAGATAATTAAAAATATAGCAAGAATGATGAAAAGATGGATTTAGATATGGTGGCATCGGCACTGCACTATTCCAAATACCATCTGCATCGGATTTTTACAAAGACCGTCGGCTTGACTATCCACGACTACGCAAAACGGCGGCAGCTTACAGAAGCGGCAAAACTTTTGGCGTTTTCTGCAAAACCGATTATCGAGATTGCCCTTATGAGCGGATATGAAAGCCAGCAGGCATTTACGGATATTTTTAAGGCGATGTATAAGACTTCCCCTGCGGAATTTCGGGAAACGGAAAATTTTTACCCGTTACAGCTTGAAATCTATCTGAAGGAGGAGCTTGTAAAAATGGATTTGACAAAAGACAATATTAAATTTGCCACGCCCGAAGATGCGGATGACTGGATGGAACTGGTAAGCCTTACGATTGACGGCTATCCATGTCTGGATAAGGAGGATTACGCCGCAAACCTGCATCAGTATATTGCGGATAAAAAGGCTTTGATTTTACGGGATGACGATATGGCTATTGGCGTGATGGGTTTTTCGCAAGGCACAGGCAGCATAGACTTTCTGGCTGTCCATCCGCAGTATCGGCATCTCGGCATTACAAAGCTGTTCCTTGATAAGCTGGCAGAGGAATTGCTTTGCGGGAAAGAGATTACGTTGACAACATACCGTGCCGGCGATAAGGCAGATACGGGCTGGCGGGAAGAATACCGACGTCTTGGATTTGCAGAACGGGAACTGCTTGTGGAATATGGCTACCCGACGCAGTGTTTCGTGCTTCCACCGAAAAACAAGGAGGAAATACCGCAAGGGTATACCTCTATGCCCGAAAACACGGGCAGGAAAGGGGAAACAAGGAATGACCGAAACACAGAAAAACCCGTTGGCAGAGAGCTTTAACGCCCTATCCCTTATCCGATTTGCTTTCCCAAGCATAGTGATGATGCTGTTTATGGGATTATACACCATTGTGGACACGATTTTCGTCGCACGGTTTGTAGACACGAACGCTTTGTCGTCCGTCAATATCGTCTGCCCCGTCATCAATCTGATTGTCGGTCTGGGGACGATGCTTGCGACAGGCGGCAGTGCGGTTGTTGCGAAGAAAATGGGGAATGGAAACATAAGGGAAGCCCGAAGCAATTTCACGTTGATCGTCGTGACCGGTGCGGTTATCGGTCTGCTGATTACAGCGGCAGGGCTTTTCTTTTTGGATGAAATTATCTGGGGATTGGGGGCAAGTAAAGTATTGTTCCCATATTGCAGGGATTATCTGACGATACAGCTCATTTTCGCTGCTTTTAACATGATGCAGGTGCTATATCAGAATCTGTTTGTGACGGCGGGGAAGCCGACATTAGGTTTAGCACTTGCTGTTCTGGCGGGGATTGCCAATATTGTTTTTGATTATGTTTTTATCGTTTTACTGCAAACGGGAATCAAGGGAGCTGCCATTGGGACAGGCATCGGATATATGATACCGACAATTATCGGTACAATATTTTTTATGATGAAAAAAAGTGATCTGCACTTTTGCAAACCTGACATGAACGCATCTGTTCTGCTGAAAAGCTGTTCCAACGGTGTGTCGGAACTGGTAAGCCAGTGTTCGACTGCCATAACTACATTTCTGTTTAATGTAACAATGATGAAGCTATTAGGTGAGGACGGCGTAGCTGCGATTACGGTACTCATTTATTCGCAGTTCCTCTTAACAACGCTTTATATTGGCTTTTCTATGGGAACAGCCCCCGTCGTAAGCTACAATTATGGGAGCGGGAATGTAAAACAGCTAAAAAGGACAGTGCGTATTTGTTTCTGCTTTATAGCGGGGATTTCCATATTTGTATTTTTATTTTCCATGCTTGGCGGAGAAGGCATTGCAAAGGTATTTGCGGAGAACAACAGGAATGTTTTTGAGATTACAAAGAATGGATTTATCATTTTTTCATTCAGTTTTTTATTCTCCGGATGCAATATTTTTTCATCCGCATTATTTACGGCATTATCCAATGGGAAAGCGTCTGCAGCCATATCTTTCCTGCGGACGTTTGGATTTATTACGGTGTTCCTTTTGGTATTGCCGAGATTTTTAGAGGTGGCAGGCGTATGGCTTGCAGTCCCGCTTGCGGAACTGTTCACGCTTATGCTGACGATATATCTGCTATGCAGGCATCGAAAACAGTACAATTATTTTTGAAAGAAAGGCAGGCAGGAAATCGAAACAGAGAGAATGGATATTATGCCCTGTCTGCGGGAGCAAAACCCGCAGCAGAATTAGGGAGGATACTATTCTGTGATTTTGCCGGGCAAAAAAATAGGATTTGACAAACTGCTGGCATTCATGCTAGAATTATCTGCATTAATTTTTAAGGAGAACAGTTTCATGAGCTTTTACATCACAAACGAACTTCCGCCTAAAAAGAAAATCAGCTCTGTACAATCAAATCCGATGAAACATTGTACAGAGTATAGCGTAATATAACACGTTAGGATTTCATCGGGAAATACGGCAACATATGAGAGGGATTTTATGTCTTTTTCATATATTGTTTCTTTTCCCGTACAAATTTGTGTGCGCAGGCTATGGACAGTGTTTTGTCCGTAGCCTTTTGTTGTATATAGGCTGTTTCCTGCAAGCAATTTGCAATGGAACAGATACAGCAGAAGGCATGATACCAAGAGTATCTGACTTCTGCTGTTTTTTGCGCGTAAGGCATAAGCCAGGCTGGAATGCTTGCATTCCAATTTGGCGCCGCCCGCGAACCGTGGGTAACTTGCATAAGCATGTTTCTCAGGGTTGCCCATTTGGAAAAATCAGACAGGAAAAAGAGAGGAAAATGATTATGAGTTTATTAGAAGTTACAGGATTAACACATTCTTTTGGTTAAGCGGGAGTTTCCGTTTTTCGGAGCAGGTAAAGATCGGGTATTTTGAGCAGGAGCCGGCATGGGCGGATATAGAAAAAACGCCCATTCAGATTGTTTCCGATGCCTGCTCATCGCTTACGATAAAAGACGTGAGAAGACGTCTCGCAGACTGCGGCATCTCAAGCAAACACGCCATGCAGGAAATCGGGACTTTGAGCGGAGGAGAACAGGCAAAGGTTAAAATATGCCTGATCATGATGAAGCCGTGCAATTTCCTTATCATGGACGAGCCGACAAACCATCTTGATGCGCTTGCGAAAGAATCATTGAAAACCGCCCTGGAGGAATTTGAGGGGACAGTGCTGTTAGTATCGCATGAGGAAGCGTTTTACCGGGAATGGACGCAGAAAGTGATAAACATAGAAAAGAAAATATAGGTCAAAGGCACATTTTTAAATAGTGCCGGAGGTAAGGGGAAGCCCGCCGGATAAAAAAACAGCGTTTGATGGGCTGCTTTGCCATGCCAAGAATAAAAGTCCTTCCAAACCTGCATATGGGAACTCTTGACAAGCGTTTTCTTCCTGCAATGGACAAAGCGTTGGCAATCAGTATTGGTTTAAACGGATATTCGCAATGCCCGATGAAGCAGGGCAGGCTTTTGGCTTCCTTACCTGCTCATGAATGTTGTCCGCTGCATGATGACAGCGTTCAAAAAAAGGATTAGCCCCCTCGTTATATGGTACAATCATTCGCTCATACATTGAGAATGAGGGAGGTGCTGCCTGTTGGAGCATAGAGAATTTAGGTATGTTGGCGGGCCTGTTCCGGAATTGGATGAGCAGGAACACGCAGCATTTCTTATGAATTTTCAAAGGTCAATCCTTTTATCATTAGAAAAACGGAATCTGTTGACCGCATCACAGCGGGAACGCTGCCTGCTTGAGCTTGAAAAACAATATCGTCTAAATTAGAAAAAGCAACGTCAGGCATAACCGCTTGACGTTTTTACATAGTCAAGTGTGAAAATTACAAATTTGCACATTCGACATACCATTTTCAATTGACTATACTGAAAATACGGCAAGGGATTGTCGGGAAAGGAGATATTCTTATGTCAATAAATAAATACGAAACCCTAAACCAAAAAAGGAAGATACAGCACACAAAGAGAAAGGTTGCCGCATACTGCCGTGTATCTACGGACAACGAAGATCAGGCAAATTCATTTGAAAGCCAGCAGCGTTATTTCAGACAGTATATAGAGCGTAATCCCGATTGGGAGCTTTATGAAGTGTTTGCAGATGAAGGCATCTCTGGCACGAATACGAAAAAAAGGAAAGAATTCAACCGCATGATTGCGTGTGCAAAGAACGGTGATTTTGATTTGATTGTAACAAAAGAAATCTCCCGTTTTGCGAGGAATACCCTTGATAGTATATTTTATACCCGTGACCTCAAAAAGCACGGCGTGGGTGTTATCTTTATGAATGATAACATCAACACTTTAGACGGCGATGCGGAGCTTCGCCTTGCCATTATGTCCTCGATTGCACAGGAGGAAAGCCGTAAGACATCCGAGCGTGTGAAATGGGGACAGAAACGCCGGATGGAGCAGGGAGTTGTGTTTGGGCGGAGTATGCTTGGTTACGATGTAAAAGACGGCAAAATGTATATTAACGAGGATGGGGCGAAAGTTGTCCGTCTTATCTTCCACAAGTTTGTAAATGAGGGGAAAGGAACTCATGTGATTGCCCGTGAACTTCGGGAGGAGGGCATTAAGCCCATGCGGGTAAAAGAATGGCAGAACACAGTCATTCTCCGTGTTATCCGCAATGAAAAATACTGCGGTGATTTGGTGCAGAAGAAAACCTATACGCCGGACTTTTTATCCCATGAAAAGAAGTACAACCGAGGGCAAGAGGAATTTGTGATTATCAAAGACCACCACGAGCCGATTATCTCCCGTGAGCTTTTCGATAAGGCAAACCGCATTTTGGATGAAAAATCGCTTTCACAGGAGGGCAAAGCAAAACACAGCAGCCGTTATCCGTTTTCCGGGAAAATCAAATGCGGATGCTGCGGTTCAAGTTATGTGGCGAGATATAAAACCCGAAAAAATGGAAGCCTCTACAAGGCGTGGCGGTGTCTTGAAGCTGCAAGACATGGAAGCCCTCATGTGGACAAAGCAGGGAATCAGGTTGGATGCAGTGGATTTAGCATACGCAACGAAGATGCAACCCACATCATGTACCTTGTTACGAGAAGCTTAAAATATAATAAGGAGAAAATCACTGACAATTTGCTTGCTATTATCAAGTCTGTTATCGCAATGGATACCGCAGGTACAGACAGTGAGAAACTAAAATCACAGATAAAAACGATTGAGGAAAAACGCACAGACCTCATTGACCTTTATACATCTGGCAATATTACCAGAGACGAATTTTCAGCAGCAAGGGCAAAATGTGAGAATGAGATTGCCGAACTGCGATCCGTGATAGATAGCATAGACAAACAAAGGGAGAGACCCTCAAAACAGCAAGAACTTGTTGCTGAAATTACGGAAGCGATGAATGAGCTTATAAACGGCGTGGAATATGAAGATGATTTTTACAAAGAAATTTTAGATAAAATGGTTGTGAATGATAAAGACCATATTGATGTGTATTTGAACCTGCTCCCCCTCAAATGGAGCTATACGGTTGCAAAAAGCGTAAACTGTCCGCAGGGTAAACCGCTAAAAAAAGCTGGGGCCCCTGAGATGGAACATTTCTGAGGCTTCACTACCTATATCCGTCAGTATAGCTGCAACCTCAGGATAGGGTGCGGCATAGCGTTGGGAGAGATAGCGCATGGAAGCGCCCATTTCCCCGTCAGGGCCGCCGTACTGGGAGATGATAACCTCCGCCAGCTTGGTATTCGGGTTTGTGATATTTACCGGGTATTGCAGACGTTTTTCATAACTCCACATTTAGCAGGCACCTCCTTCCCAGGGCATGGGCGATGTAGCCCATTTCCATTCGTCCATACAGTTTCCGGGCATATCCTGACGGAGCGGTCCGAATTTTGCTGTATATTCTTTTGTCACCTGATGAAGCATTTTGTTGTAGCGATGGAAATAGGAGATTGCATCCGTGTCGAAGGGATGGGTATCCAGATATTCCCGCAGATCGGTGGTGGTGAAGTCCAGTACGCTGATATCCATCAGCATTCTTCTTTTTTCTGTCATATTCTGATTCATCGTCTGCCTCTCTTTCCCATGAAAGGTTTATCCAGTTCGGGGAAGATCGTGCCCCTGTTAAAGGCTTCTTCCAGATTCTCATAGAGAACCGGCGCCTGCTGCATAGGCACGTATGCCATACCGATCGGAAAGTTTCCCATCATGTCATTCATAAAAGGTCGTTGCGGTCTTTGCATCATTTTGATCCTTTCATTATTATTGTCTATGATTTATTGTATGGTTATCTGACAAAAAGGTGTATTTTTCTCATTTGATTTTTTTCTGCAGAAGAATTCTGGCATATGTTTTCCTTATGTTTATGCAAAAAGTTTCAGGACTTTTTAAAACGGTGCACTTTATGCGCGTTCCGCGCCTGCAAAGCAAATTCATCAGGGCGGATCGGGTTTACCGTTTTCACAGGAATTTCACAAAATTTTAAACAAGTTGTCACACTTGAAACATATA
The DNA here is from genome assembly GCA_910573755.1 of Lachnospiraceae bacterium. Taxonomy (GTDB): domain Bacteria; phylum Bacillota; class Clostridia; order Lachnospirales; family Lachnospiraceae; genus 1XD8-76. Next base: position 93,166 of record CAJTBO010000013.1, read on the forward strand.
GTGGTAAGGACAGGAAAAATGTGGTATTTTAATAAATATGAAATAATGCGGTACCGGAATGGAGGACTTTATTTTGGCAGTAGTAGAGGTAAGGAATTTGACGAAAAGATATGGAAAGCATATAGCGGTAGAAGGGCTTTCCTTTACAGTGGAAAAAGGACAGATATACGGTTTTCTGGGACCGAACGGCGCCGGGAAATCAACCACGATGAATATTATGACGGGTTATCTTGCCCCCACCGACGGGGAGGTGCTGATCAGCGGGCATGATATGATGAAAGATCCGGAAGAGGCGAAGCAGTGTATCGGTTATCTGCCGGAGGTGCCGCCGGTCTATCCGGATATGACGGTTTCCGAATATCTGAAATTCGCGGCGGAGTTAAAACATATCCCGAAAAAGGAGCGAAAACAGAATATTTCGGAAGTCATGGAACTGACAAAGGTGACAGAAGTGTCGGAAAGGCTGATCAAAAATCTTTCCAAAGGCTACAGACAGAGGGTAGGGCTGGCGCAGGCTATTTTGGGAGAGCCGGATGTGGTCATTCTGGATGAGCCGATGGTAGGGCTTGATCCGCGGCAGATCATAGAGATGCGGGACCTGATCAGGGAACTGGGACGGAAACATACTGTGATATTGAGTTCCCATATCCTTTCGGAAGTCAGCGCGGTCTGTGATCATATTATGATCATATCGGGCGGAAAACTGATCGCTTCCGATACGGCGGAAGGGCTGCAGGGGCGGATACAGAGTTCCTTTGTGCTGGAAGCCGCGGTAAAAGCATCCATGCAGGAAGTACAGGCTGTGCTGGATACGATAGACGCAGTGGTAAAAGTGGAAGAAAAGCCGTCCAATATGCCGGACTGTGTGACGGTGTTGATCAGGACGAAGGACAATGCCGATATCAGGGAAGAGTTGTCTATGAAGCTGTATGAGAAAAAGCTGCCGATCATGGGGATGAATCTGCAGGAGCATTCCTTAGAGGATATTTTCCTGGAACTGACGGAGACAGGCAATGAAGTATCCGGAATGCTGCAGGAGAAAGAGGAAGAGGAAAGTCTTGTGTTAAAAGAGGCAGAAAGCAGGGAGGAAAAGGAGGAGAACGGGCATGACGGCAATTTATAAGAGAGAACTGAGGGCTTGTTTTCATTCCTTCATCGGCTGGCTGTTTCTGGCGGTGATGCTGTTTTTTACAGGGCTTTACGTAACCGCCAACAATCTGGCGCAGGGCTCCGCCTATCTGACTTACGCGCTGCAGAGTTCCCTGATCATTTTTATCATTGCGATTCCGATCCTGACCATGCGGATTCTGGCGGAGGAGCGGAAAAATAAAACGGATCAGATGATATTGACTGCACCGGTCAGTGTCTGGAAGATCGTGCTGGGGAAGTATCTGGCGCTGGAGACGGTCTTTGCGATCCCCTGTGTGGTGCTGTGCCTGTATCCTCTGCTGCTTGGCAGATACGGGACGGTTCCCTATGGGGAGACTTATGTATCGATCCTCGGGTTTTTCCTGTACGGTTCGGCGGCGGTTGCGGTGGGGGTTTTTGTGTCTTCTCTGACCGAGAGCCAGGTGATCGCGGCGGTGGTTTCGGTGGTGCTTATCTTTGTGGGATATGTGATGGCGGGAATCTGCAGCCTGATCTCGCCTGTGGGAAACCTGCTGACAATGATCCTAAGCGCATATGACCTGACAACGCCGTTTATCGACCTGATCAACGGAAATTTAAAGCTGGCTTCAGTGCTTTATTATGTTTCCGTTATTTTCCTGATGCTGTTTTTTACTACCCAGTCCATTCAGAAAAGGCGTTACAATGTTTCGGTAAAGCATCTCCGAAGGGGAGCCTACAGTATCGGGCTGATCGTTCTGACCACAGCCATCGTGATCGGCGCCAATATCCTGCTCAGACAGGCGCCGTCAGAATACACGGAATTTGATGTGACAAAGGAGAAACTGTATTCCCTGTCGGAAGAATCCTATCAGGTAATGGATCATTTGCAGGAGGATATCACGATCTATGTGCTTTCGCCGGAAGGCAGCATGAATCTGGACGTGATCGAGACGCTGAACCGTTATAAAAGTTACTCAAAACATATCAGCGTGGAGTATGTGGATCTTGCTTCCAATCCGGCGTTTGCGCAGCAGTATACGGACAATTCGGTGAGCGCCCGCTCCCTGATCGTGGAGAGCGGAAAGCGCAGTAAATATATTGACTATAATGATCTTTATCAGATGGAACTGAGTTATGAGACTTATGCCTACGAGATGACAGGATATGACGCCGAAGGACAAATCACAGGCGCCATCGGCTATGTGACAATGGATAACATGCCGAAGGTCTATCTGCTGGAAGGACATGGCGAGAGTGCGCTGGAAGAGGGCTTTTTATCTGTTCTGGCAAAGCTGAATATAGAGTATGAAACGCTGAACCTGCTGACGGTGGATGAAGTGCCGGCGGATGCCGAGGGACTGATCATCAATGCGCCCACAGCGGATCTGTCGGCGGATGATACGGAAAAGGTAAGGGCATATATGAACGGCGGCGGAGATATACTGTTCGTGTATGGTTACAGCGAGGAAGCGCTGCCCAATTACCAATCCCTGCTTTCCGATTATGATGTGAGTATTGCGGATGGCATGGTGGTGGAGAATGACAGAAATTATTACTATCAGAACATGTTGTATCTGCTGCCGGAAGTGGAATATGACGAGATGACGGAATCCATTTACGGCGAGGGCTATGTTTTTGCGCCTTACGCCAGCGGTATCGTGATGGATGAGCAGGCGGAGGAAGACGGAGATGTACACTACCTGCTGACCACAACGGCGGATTCCTTTGCAAGAACAAATCTTGAGGAGGTGGCGTCCGGCGAAAAGACGGAGGGAGATATCGACGGGCCTTTTGCACTGGGCGCAAGAGTGACAAAACAGATGGGGGACAGCGAGAGCACCGCCGTTATCTATACTTCCGCGGTGATCTTTCAGGAAGCGGCGGACGCCATAGTGGCAGGAAACAATAAAAAGCTGTTTGAGAACGCAGTGGGCAGGTTTGCTTCGGTGGAGAACAGTGTTTCCATACCGGTCAAGAGTTACTACGCGGGCATTCTGACGGTTCCTGCGCTGGAATTTATCTTTGCAGGACTGATCCTTGTACTGGCTCTGCCGCTTGGGCTTCTGGTCGCGGGGCTGGTGATCTGGCTGCAGAGGCGGAAGCGGTAAAAAATAGAATCGTATAAAAATTTTTAAACCCCATTGACTCTGATGGAACGTCATAGTGTAAAGTGTTCTTATCAACAGCAGGGAGGCAGATGATATGAAGACCGTAAAAGAAGGATCCGGACTGACAGATATCAGCGTGTGCACGCTTCACTATTATGATGATTCCGGAAGATACCGGGAAGGAGTATAGAAGGTTCTGGAGGGATAAACTGCGGGTCAGCGATAGCGACATGCATGATGAAGAGGGGCAGGCAGGGCTGTTTACAGAGGCAAAGCGCAAGGCTTATGAGGATGCCCGTACTTACAAAACCATGAAAAACAGGATCTCGCTGGACAGTCCTGAACTACAGGCTCCTGTCCATCTTTGCCGGAAAAGCGGCGGGACATATACAGATCATCATCTGGTTGTCGGCGAGCGGGTTGCGAAAAGTAAATTCTGCTTTATCGCCGTAAAACTAATGGATTTTGCGATTTTAATAATAACGGGGAAGTTGTCTGGGAATTCGGTTTTGTGATGAAGCAGATCAGTCCGGTGAAAGACGAAAAAGGGATCATGCTGAAACAGGCAAAGTATTACCGGGACTATGCTCTGATCAGGACAGAAACAGATCGTAAGTAAGGAGAGGAAATGATCTGTCAGCGGGAGAGGCGGCTCACTTTATCGGTTTTGCGGCAAAGCAGAAAATAGCAGAAGCCGCCGGCGATGCCGCCTGTAAAGTTGTTTATTTGCGGCAGGCTTTTGAGCACAGGGTTTTGAATCTGCCTGCATTCCGTGAAAGAGATTCGCGGGAAAACAAGATTTTTCTATTTTCATTACGATTTGTGCCGGAGAGAAACAAAAGGAACGGATGGTCATAATGATAGTTTAAAAAGAAATTTTACAGGAAATTTTTACATATGCCGGTCTTGACATCACGCCGTATGATATGGTATTTTACATAATTATAAAACTCAGTTGATGCTGAGAGTGGATTTTTCAGAGAGATCTTTTTCGCCACAAAGTTTTGCAGGATCAGTGATCCCGCAGGTTTTGCGGCTTTTTTATTGCGCAGATATCAAAGTATGTCTACAGCGCCGGCAGAAGGCGGTCCGCAAACTACAGCGTTAGCGTGCAATAGTCCGTAAACTATAGCATCGGCAGGCAGCGGTCCGTAAACTACAGCGCCAACAGACAGCAGGCCTGTAAAAGAAATTGCCTGCTGCCCGAAAAAGAACAAAAAACAGGAGGGTCCGTAGAATGGATCAGACATATATGAAAACAAAAAAAATCCTGCCGCTCGTAATGTCCATGGCGGTACCGATGGTATTGTCCATGCTGATCAACTCGCTGTACAATATTGTTGACAGCCTTTTTATAGCGAAGATCAGCGAAGATGCCATGACGGCAATTTCCCTTGTCTTCCCGCTGTATAATTTTGCGGGGGCGGTAAGCATCGGTTTTGGCGTAGGCGCAAATGCGGTGACGGCATATTTTCTCGGGGAGGGAAATCAGAAAAATGCGGACGGGGCGGCTTCCCTGAGTTTGCTCCTTTCCCTTGTGCATTCCGCTATTCTGACCGTCGGGCTTTTGATCGCGGTAGTTCCTTTTCTGAAAAGCTTTACCGACAGCAGACCGATAATCGACTATGGCAGTCAGTACGGATTTATTGTATTCGGCGGGCTTCTTATCGGACAGATCAGCCTGATCTATGAAAAACTGTTTCAGGCGATCGGCCGTGTCCGGATCTCCATGTTCAGTATGATCGCAGGATGTGTGACGAACATCGTTCTTGATCCGGTGATGATCTTCGGGATCGGTCCCTGTCCGGCCATGGGGATCAGGGGTGCTGCCATCGCCACGCTGATCGGGCAGGCGGTATCGCTGATCTGGTATCTGGCAGCCCAAAGGAAAGGGCTTCTCGGCCTGCAGCTTTCCCTGCGGGAAGGCTGGCACTGCAGAAAACTTGCAGGACGGCTTTACGGCATCGGCATACCGGCGATCCTGAACCAGGCGCTGCCTTCCATTCTGATCACGGCGCTGAATGCCATCCTTGCCGCTTTTTCCCAGACAGATGTACTGATCCTGGGGGTTTACTACAAACTGCAGACCTTTATCTATCTGACGGCAAACGGGATCGTACAGGGAATCCGCCCTCTGGTCGCCTACAATTATGGCGCCGGTATCCTCAGGCGCGTCCGGGAGATTTTCAAAACGGCGCTGGGGCTGGCTTTTATGGTTATGGCGGTGGGCATGATGCTCTGCCTGCTGATCCCGGGGGAACTGATCGGCATGTTTACGGAAAACACGGAAACGATCCGGGCAGGCGCCGCGGCGCTGCGCATCATCAGCAGCGGCTTTATTATATCCGCCGTCTCCGTAGTCGTGTGCGGTACCCTGGAGGGGCTGGGATTTGGCGTTATGTCCTTTGTTGTTTCACTGATGAGATATGCCGGCGTCATCCTTCCCGCCGCATGGATCATGAGCCGTCTGTTTGGCGCCGCCGGTGTCTGGCACGCCTTCTGGATCGCTGAATTTACAGCTGCCGCAGTATCCGTTATCCTGTATCATTTTGTTATGCGCAGTATCGGCAGATCTGTAACCTTTCCCGAGAATATTGATGACAAATAATTTTTTTTGTGGTAGACTAAGTTTCGCAGGCAGGCGTGGTCTGTCTGCGGAATTTTTTATGCAAAGCTTTATGAGAAGGACAGTTTTGCAGGATTTGCGGAATTTTCGGGAGTGAGGCAGTATATGGCAGCATCCGGCAGTACAGGAAGAAAACAGGGAAGCCGTTCGGGCTCTTCCAATAAGAAGAGAAGCAGCAGGCAGACGGCAAACAGAAAAAGAACGGCACAGGAAGAAGTACTCGGCAGTAAACTTTTGCAGGAGGTTTTACTGATCGGGGCGTTTGCCCTTTGTGTGTTCTTATTTTTGTGCAATTTCGGGATCATGGGGGCTTTCGGCGAGATCCTCAGCAATGTGCTGTTTGGTATTTTCGGCCTTTCGGCTTATATTGCGCCGCTTCTTATTTTTGTGGCGGCTATTTTTTACATAAGTAATCAGGGTTCCGGCGCGGCGGTGCGGAAACTTGTCTCCGGAGGCGTGCTTTATATCCTGTTATCCATGCTCTGTGAATTGTTTGCAGGGCGTCTTTCCGAGATGGAAAATTACAGCCTTATTACATTATATAAAGGAGCGGCGGAGAACCATAACGGCGGCGGTGCGCTGGCGGGTTCCTTTGCCTATCTGTCCTATCATTATCTGGAAATGGTCGGAACGGTACTTCTGATCATTGTGTTCGGCCTGATCTGTGTTGTGCTCCTGACGGAACGTTCCCTGATCGGCGGAGCCAAAAAGAGTACAAAGTATCTGGCGGAGAAGGTACATACAAGGGAGCCGAGATATACGGAAAGCTATGAGGAGGATGAGGATGCCGAAAGAGCTCTGGAACGGCGGGAAAGGCTCCGTGAGGAGAGAAGGGAACGGATGGAACAGCGCCGCAGGGAACAGGAAGAGCGCGATATCAGAAGAAGAAAAGAGCAGGAAGAGAGAAACTTAAGGAGACAGGAAGAACAGGAAGAAAAAGAGCGGAAAAGGCGGGCGGAACAGGAAGAAAGAGAGCGGAGAAGGCGGGAAGAACAGGCGGAAAAAGCCAGAAGAAAACAGAGCCTGCAGGAGGCAAGGGAGCGGGAAAAACGCCTTTTGCAGGAGGAAAAAGAGGACGAAAAAATCCTGCGCATGAATAAAAAGAGCCGCGGCGTGATGCTTGATACCACACTGACAGCCAAAGAAGAGCCGGTGGAGGAGCAGATCGATATGCATGAGATCCGGGTACAGGATGTGGTGCAGGAAGAGCCTGTTTATGAGGAGCCGCAAAGACAGAGGCCGATCTTCCGCAGGGAAGCGGATAATGATGAAGTACAGGAGATCTCTTATGAAGATTTTGCCAGAAGCAGTTATGGGGAAAGCATCGGTTTTGCGGAAGAGGAACCTGTAAATAATGAGACAGCCTATGGACCGAGGATTCGGATAAAGGAGCCTGCGTTCACGGAACAGGAAACAGAAGGTTTCCGCACGGCAGGAGCCGGAATCGGGGCTGCGGGAACGGCGCAAGCCGGCAATATGGCATTCGGAATGTCTGAACCCGGAAACACGGCATTTGGAATAGCGGAAGCCGAAAATATGCCGTTTGGGGCTGCCGAAACGGATCACACGGGATTCGGAATGTCTGAAGCGGGGAATACGGGAGCCGGTAACGCGGCATTCGGAGCTGCAGAAACGGATCACATGAGATTCGGAATGTCTGAAACGGGAAGCAGGATGTCCGCAGCAGAAGAAGCCGAACGGACAGGGCATGCGGTCACGGAATCTGCCTTCGATTTCAGGGAAAAGGATCTGGCAAAGATGCCGGAACCTATCACGGAGTTTTCTCCTGCCGGAAGATCCCCTGTGCCGGAGCAGAGAAATCCGGAAGCTGCCGCCCAAAAACAGAACAATGTGAGCATAAGCCTGCAGGAGAAGGGATTGCCGGGCAGGCCGGCGGCTCCTGCGAAGAAATATATGTTCCCCCCTGTTACCTTATTGAAAAAAGGAAAAAATACAGGAAAAGGGGACAATAATAAAGAACTGAAGGATACGGCGCTGCATCTGCAGAAGACACTGGAGACCTTCGGTGTCAAGGTGACTGTGACGGAGATCAGTCAGGGGCCTACCGTAACCCGGTTTGAGATGCAGCCGGAGCAGGGCGTGAAGGTCAGCAAGATCGTAGGGCTTGCTGACGATATCAAGCTGAATCTGGCGGCGACGGATATCAGGATCGAGGCGCCGATCCCCGGCAAGGCGGCGGTGGGCATCGAGGTGCCGAATAAGGAAAATTCCACGGTGGCATTCAGGGATCTGATCGAGTCTAAGGAATATCAGGAGTTTCAATCCCGTCTGGCTTTTGCGGTGGGTAAGGATATCGGCGGCAAGGTGGTGGTGACGGATATCGCTAAGATGCCCCATGTTCTGATCGCCGGCGCCACGGGTTCCGGCAAGTCCGTCTGCATCAATACGATTATTATGAGTATTTTATATAAAGCCCATCCGGAGGATGTGAAGCTGATCATGATCGACCCGAAGGTGGTGGAACTCAGCGTCTATAACGGCATCCCGCATCTGCTTTTGCCGGTGGTGACCGATCCGAAAAAGGCTGCCGCCGCGCTGCACTGGGGCGTTGCGGAAATGACCGAGCGGTACAATAAGTTTGCGGAACATGGCGTGCGGGATCTGAAGGGCTATAACCAGAAGGCGGAACAGATGCAGAAAAAGGGCGCTGAAGGCGCGCCGGCAAAGATGCCGCAGATTGTGATCATCGTGGATGAACTGGCGGATCTGATGATGGTTGCGCCGGGGGAAGTGGAAGAATCTATCTGTCGTCTGGCACAGCTTGCCCGGGCGGCGGGCATCCACCTTGTGATCGCCACCCAGCGTCCCTCTGTGGACGTTATCACGGGACTGATCAAGGCGAATATGCCGAGCCGCGTGGCTTTTGCGGTTTCCAGCGGCGTGGACTCCAGAACGATCCTCGATATGGTGGGAGCGGAAAAGCTGCTTGGAAAGGGCGATATGCTGTTTTATCCGCAGGGATATCCGAAGCCCGCCAGAATTCAGGGCGCGTTTATCTCTGACGATGAAGTGGAGGATGTGGTAAACTTCTTAAAGGATCAGGAGATCATTACCCAGTACAGCCCGGATATTGAGCAGCAGATGAAAACGGTCACTGCCGCAGCCGGCGGCGCAGGGGGCGCGGATGCGGCTTCCGCGTTTGATGAATATTTTGTGGAAGCCGGGAAATTTGTCATTGAAAAAGACAAGGCTTCGATCGGAATGCTGCAGAGAGTGTTCAAGATCGGCTTCAACCGGGCGGCAAGGATCATGGATCAGCTCTGCGACGCCGGCGTGGTCGGAGAAGAAGAGGGGACGAAGCCGAGGAAGGTGCTGATGAGTCCGGAACAGTTTGAGAGTTTTGTGGAAGAGTCGGTTTGAAGATGCTGCAGCGGAACAAAGCAGCAATAACAAAATAAAGAAAGGCGGGGAAGGATCATGAAAACAGATATTGAGATCGCGCAGGAGGCGGTGCTTGAGCCAATCGTAAAGGTGGCTGAAAGATGCGGTATTCCGGAAGAAGAACTGGAATTATACGGAAAGTATAAGGCGAAAATTTCGGAGGAATACATTCATTCTCTGCAGGAGAAGGAAGACGGTAAACTGATCCTGGTGACGGCGATCAATCCCACGCCGGCGGGAGAGGGAAAGACCACTACCACGGTGGGGCTCGGGGAGGCCTTCGGGAAGCTGGGAAAAAATGCGGTGATCGCCCTGCGGGAGCCGTCCCTCGGTCCGTGCTTTGGCATCAAGGGCGGCGCGGCGGGCGGCGGGTATGCCCAGGTGGTGCCGATGGAGGATTTAAACCTGCACTTTACCGGAGATTTTCATGCCATTACTTCCGCCAATAATCTGCTGGCGGCATTGCTGGATAACCATATCCAGCAGGGGAACGCGCTGCGGATCGATACGAGAAATGTCGTGTGGAAACGCTGTCTGGATATGAACGACCGGGTACTCCGCAATGTGGTGGTGGGACTTGGCAGCAAGGCGGACGGTTTTGTACGGGAGGATCATTTTGTGATCACAGTGGCGTCCGAGATCATGGCTGTTCTTTGTCTGGCGGAGGATATGCAGGATCTGAAAGAGCGGCTGGGACGGATCGTGGCTGCCTATGATCTGGACGGGAAACCGGTGACGGCGGCGGACCTGCAGGCGGTGGGTTCCATGGCGGCGCTTTTAAAGGACGCGATGAAGCCGAATCTGATCCAGACCCTGGAGCATACCCCTGCGCTGGTGCATGGCGGGCCCTTTGCCAATATTGCCCACGGCTGTAATTCCGTGCGCGCCACAAGGACGGCGCTGAAGATGGCGGATTACTGTATTACCGAGGCAGGCTTTGGCGCGGATCTGGGAGCGGAGAAGTTTTTTGATATCAAGTGCCGGATGGCGGGACTTGCGCCGGATGCGGTGGTGCTGGTGGCGACGGTGCGGGCGCTGAAATATAACGGCGGCGTGAAAAAGGAAGATCTCGGGAAGGAGAATCCGGAAGCGCTGAAGGCGGGGATCGTCAATCTGGAGAAGCATATCGAAAATCTGAAAAAGTACGGCGTGCCCGTGGTGGTCACCTTAAATACATTCCTGACGGATACGCAGGCGGAGTTGTCCTATGTGAAGGAATTCTGTGAGGAGAGAGGCTGTGAGTTCGCTTTTTCCGAAGTATGGGAAAAAGGCGGCGAAGGCGGTATCGCGCTTGCCGGGAAGGTGCTCGCCGCACTGGAGAAAAAGAGCGGTTTCCATGTACTGTACGAAGATGATCTGACCTTGAGGGAGAAAATAGAGGCAGTCGTAAAGGAAATCTACGGCGGTGCGGGGGTTTCCTATGCGGCATCCGCGGCAAAGCAGCTTGCACAGCTTGAAAAACTGGGCTTCGGGCATCTGCCGGTCTGCATGGCAAAAACTCAGTATTCTCTGTCGGATGATGCTTCGCTTCTGGGCAGGCCGGAAGGCTTTACGGTGAATGTCAGAGAGGCTTATGTGTCTGCCGGAGCAGGCTTTGTGGTGGTGCTCACCGGGGCGGTGATGACCATGCCGGGACTGCCGAAGAGTCCGGCGGCGTTCCGGATCGATGTAGGTGAAGACGGAGTGATCACGGGACTGTTCTGATCCATACCGCATATCGGCAGGAAAGATAAAAGAATCGCAAAAAATATCTGCGGCAGGAAATGTTTCGTGAAAAGATGCATTGACCAAACAGAATAAGGTATATAGAAGGGAAAATTATGAGTTATCAGATCATCGACGGAAAAGCAATTTCAAAACAGATCAAGGAGGAATGCCGCCTGAAGGCAGAGCGGTATAAGGCGCAGGGCATCGAGATCACACTGGCGGTCATACAGGTGGGAAGCGATCCCGCTTCCGGTGTCTATGTCAGGAACAAGAAACGCGCCTGTGAAGAGTGCGGTATAAAATCTTTATCTTATGAATTGCCGGAAGAAACTTCGGAGGAGGAACTTCTTTCGCTGATCGGCAGGTTGAATGCTGATCGGGAGGTAAACGGTATTCTGGTACAGCTTCCGCTGCCGGAGCAGATCGATGAGGACAAGGTGATCCAGGCGATCGATGTGGCGAAGGATGTGGACGGGTTCCATCCCATGAGCGCCGGCGCTCTTTGCACCGGGCAGAAGGGCTTTGTCTCCTGTACGCCTGCGGGGATCATCGAACTGCTGAAGCGCAGCAATATCGAAATTTCCGGGAAAGAGTGCGTTGTGGCAGGCAGGAGCAATATCGTAGGGAAGCCTGCGGCGCTTTTGCTTCTTCGGGAAAACGGGACGGTGACCCTGTGCCATTCCAAAACGGCGGATCTGAAGGAAGTCACAAAGCGGGCGGATATTCTCGTGGTGGCTGTGGGCAGGCCGAAATTCATCACGGCGGATTATGTAAAGGAAGGCGCAGTGGTCATTGATGTGGGCATCCACAGAAACGAGAACGGAAAACTCTGCGGGGATGTTGACTTTGATTCCGTGGCGCCGAAGTGCAGCGCGATCACGCCCGTTCCCGGCGGCGTCGGTCCCATGACCATCGCCATGCTGATGAGCAACTGCGTCGCATCGGTAGACTTATCAAAGGATATATGATATAATGAGCGTTAGCGAGAAAAATGAGTTTACTCATTCGGCGAGCGGCGAATGGCGATCATGAATCGCAGATTCATGATATAATGAGCGTCAGCGCGGGTTTGCGAATTTAGGATAAGCCGCTAAAGAAAGGAGAGCGCTTCATGATATGCCCTGAATGCGGCAGAGAAATTCCGGAAGGCCATCTGTATTGTGATACCTGCGGTATGGAAGTGCGGATCGTACCGGATTTCGAGCCTGAAGTGGAAAACAGCATAGAAGAATCGCTCTCCGGTGTTGCGGAAACATTGACGGAAACAAAACAGGAAGACTCAGATGGCGGCGGGCACGAAAGGCAGAAGAATTTATTTGTATTGAGTCTGGGCTGTATTTTTGTGCTGGCGCTGATCATTCTTGTGGCGTATTTTTCCGTTACCGCCTATTTCAGGTCGGCTGATTATCAGATCAAAACAGCCATGTCGGAAATCGAGGAGGAAAATTATGAGGCCGCGCTGGTGAATCTGGAGGCCGCGTTGGATGCAGGCGGGGATTTCGAGGGGATCAAGCTGGAGATGGCGGCGTGTTATCAGGCTCTGGGGGATGAACAGTCCTATATGGAAAGCCTGTATGAACTGATCGGGTATGAGCAGGTTTCCAGGGAAAGGCTGCAGCAGGGATACAGCCAGATCATCGCTGCTTATGAGGAAAAGGGACAGTATGAGCAGATCAATATACTGCTGCAGAACTGTTCGGAGGCTTCGATTCAGGAAAAATACGCAAAATATATGGCAAATATGCCGGAATTTAACTATGTCGGCGGCGCTTATAATGAAGTGATCCCGTTAAAGATACTCAGCAATACAAACGGACATATCTACTACACAATGGATGGAAGCAATCCCGACCGGTATTCTCAGGAATATATCTCACCGATCTTTCTGGAAACAGGAGAGTTTGAGATAACGGCGGTGTTTATCAATGAGTACGGGATCAAGAGTCCTTACGCCAAAGCGGTTTATCAGGTGGATGTTTCTGCGCCCTTCGCCCCGGAGGTGGATGCCTACAGCGGAGATTTTTACACTCCCCAGATGCTTCATGCGGAAGCGGAAGAGGGCTGTCAGATCTATTATACGACAGACGGCAGTGAACCGGACGGACTCAGCGACATGTACAACGGCTTTTTGCCGATGCCGCTCGGTGACAGTTCCTTTAAATTCGTCGCAATAGACGAAAACGGCGTATCCAGCGAGATCACGGTGCGCAATTACCATCTGGAACTGATAACGGATTATTCAAAGGAGGATGCACAGACTGTCATACTGCATTATATGCAGGAAACGGGGCGTATTATTGACCTGTACGGTACGATTTCGGTTGAAGATCCCAGAAGAATGATCTATGTATTTGCCTGCTGCGTCAATATAGAGGACGAGGGAGATTTTTATATTTTCTCGGAATACATAGAAAATCCGGACGGGAGCAGGGAAAAGACAGGCAGTTATTATGCGGTCGGTATCTATAATCTGCCGTTATACGGAACCCATTACGACATGCGTACCAGTAATTTTGCCTTGAGCACGGAACTGCTGCGGCAGGGGTTCTGAAACGGCTGAAAAGACATTGGATTATTTGGGAATGATACGGGATTAAAAGCGGAAGTTTCGCTTTCATGATAAAAGAATACAAGTGCGGTAAAAGGCACGGAAACGAGGGATACTATGTTTGAGATTTTAGAAAAAAAGCAGCTCAATGATACGATCTTTCAAATGGTTGTGCGCGCGGAAAGAGTTGCAAAAAATTGTCTGCCGGGACAGTTTGTTATCGTCCGCATGGATGACGACGGGGAGCGGATTCCGCTGACGATCTGTGATTACGACAGAGAGGCGGGAACGATAACGATCGTGTTTCAGGTGGTCGGCGCCGAAACAAAGAGGATGACAGCGCTGAATAAAGGGGACTATTTCAGGGATTTTGTGGGTCCCTTAGGGCGTCCCTCCGAACTCTGTGAGGAAGAGATTGCTTCCCTGAAACAGAAGAGGATCCTGTTTGTGGCAGGCGGCGTCGGCACGGCACCGGTATATCCACAGGTAAAATGGCTGAAGGAACAGGGGGTTGCGGCGGATGTGATCGTCGGCGCGAAGACGAAGGATATCCTGATCATGGAAGAGGAGATGAAAGCCGTGGCGGGAAATCTCTATATTACCACAGACGACGGTTCCTACGGCAGATCAGGCATGGTGACAAAGGTGATCCAGGATCTGGTGGACGAAGGAAAGCAGTATGATGTCTGCATTGCCATCGGGCCGATGATCATGATGAAGTTTGTGTGCAGGCTTACAAAGGAACTGAACCTGCCGACAGTGGTTTCCTTGAATCCGATCATGGTGGACGGCACGGGTATGTGCGGCGCCTGCCGTGTGCTGGTCGGCGGCGAGGTGAAGTTTGCCTGTGTGGACGGTCCGGAGTTTGACGGCCATCTGGTAGACTTTGACAATGCCATGAAGCGTCAGCAGCAGTACAAGACCGAAGAAGGAAGAGCGATGCTGCGGCTGCAGGAGGGCGATACACATCACGGCGGCTGCGGAAACTGCGGCTGAGCGGACAGATAGACAGATAGCGAAAGATGCTGAGCGGGACTGCGGATCGGGATTTGTTCCGGCGGCATGTAACGGTTTTGGAAGAAAGGTGAGGTTTATCATAGATGGACGTATTAAAAAAGGTGCCTGTCAGAGAACAGGATGCAAAAGAGAGAGCAACAAACTTTAAGGAAGTATGTCTGGGCTATAATATGGAAGAGGCAATGGAAGAGGCTTCCAGATGCATTAACTGTAAAAATGCCCAGTGTATTAAAGGGTGCCCGGTGGCGATCGATATTCCGGGCTTTATCGAGAAGGTGAAGAGCGGCGATATGGAAGAGGCATATCAGGTGATCAGCCGTTCTTCCGCCCTGCCGGCAGTCTGCGGACGTGTCTGCCCTCAGGAGAGCCAGTGCGAGGGCAAATGTATCAGGGGCATTAAGGGCGAACCGGTTTCCATTGGCAAGTTGGAGCGTTTTACTGCGGACTGGGCAAGGGAGAACGGAATTTCCCCCAAAGGAGCAGAGGAAAAGCTGGGCAAAAAGGTAGCCGTGATCGGCTCCGGCCCCGCGGGACTGACCTGTGCGGGCGACCTTGCCAGAATGGGATACGACGTGACGATCTTCGAGGCGCTCCATGAGGCGGGCGGCGTGCTTGTTTACGGTATTCCGGAATTCAGGCTGCCCAAAGAAGCCGTGGTACAGAAGGAAATTGAAAATGTAAAGGCTCTGGGCGTAAAGATCGAGACGGATGTGGTGATCGGCAAGGCGGTGACGATCGATGAACTGATGAAGGAAGAGGGGTTTGATGCCGTATTTATCGGTTCCGGCGCAGGACTTCCGAAGTTTATGGGCATTCCCGGGGAAAATGCCAACGGCGTATTCTCCGCCAATGAGTACCTGACCAGAAGCAATCTGATGAAGGCCTTTCAGGAGGATTCCGCCACACCCATCATGAAAGGGAAAAAAGTGGCGGTCGTGGGCGGCGGCAATGTGGCGATGGATGCGGCGAGAACGGCGCTGCGGCTCGGTTCTGAAGTATATATTGTATATAGAAGGTCTGAGGAGGAATTGCCCGCCAGAGTGGAAGAAGTGCATCATGCAAAGGAAGAAGGCATTATTTTCCATCTGCTGACCAATCCGGTGGAGATTCTGACGGATGACAACGGCTGGGTAAACGGTATCAGGTGCGTGCGTATGGAACTCGGCGAACCTGATGAGTCCGGCAGAAGAAGGCCTGTTGTGATCCCTGATTCCGAATATGTAATCGATGTGGATACCGTGATCATGGCGCTCGGGACATCTCCGAATCCGCTGATCTCTTCCACAACGGAGAGGCTTGATACAAACCGCTGGAAATGTATTGTGGCAGACGAGAATAACGGCGCAACGTCCAAAGAGGGCGTATATGCCGGCGGCGACGCCGTAACCGGCGCAGCAACGGTGATTCTGGCAATGGGCGCAGGAAAAAATGCGGCCCGGGGGATTCATGAGTATCTGTCAAAGAAGTAAGAGTAGAACCGGAAGGAGGACGGCAGGATTTACGGAAGCGCATTAATCGATTTTCGGATGCGAAAACAGATGAAAATGGATCTGCCTGAGAATGTGCTGTAAGAAATTTTGCTCAATTAATTATGAAAGAATATAAATCAGTAATAGTTGCCCTTATAGCGGGCATCTGTGCAATTATATGCGTGGCAATAGGCACAGACGGTCTGAAGGAGGCAAAACTCGGGAAAACCGGCGAAGGACTTTCAGCCACCGGTTCAGCCAGTGTGGACTTTGAATCGGATCTTGCGGTATGGCGCGGAGAGTTTTCGGTACATGGAGAAACATCTAAGCAGGCTTACCGGGAAATCCAGAAAAATGCGGATATCGTGAAAAAGTATTTTGAGGAAAACGGGATATCGTCGGAAGAAGTGACTTTTTACTCCGTAAGCATCAGAGAGATGGTAAGGGATATCTACAATGAAGAGGGCGAGTATATCGGTTATGAGGACGACGGGTACGAACTGACACAGTCGTTTGCGGTAAATTCTGGTGATGTGGAAAAGGTGACCAATATTGCCAATGAATGTACGGAACTGATCGATTCGGGGGTAGAGATCATTTCTGATTCACCGGAATATTATTATACGAAACTGGATGAATTAAAACTGCAGCTTATCGAGGAAGCGACGCAGAACGCAAAGGAAAGGATCGATATTATGGCACAGAACGCAGGATGCCAGACGGGGGAACTGCTCACTGCGAATCTGGGTGTATTTCAGATTACCGGCGCTTATTCCAGCACTGAGGATTACAGTTATGGGGGTACTTTTAATACCAGTGCGAAGGATAAGACTGCGTCTATCACGGTGCGGCTGAATTATACGGTAAAAATGTAGGAATGTATTGCAAGGAACTGAAAATATCTGAGAGCCGGCATTTTGTACAGATAAAGGCGCGAAGATATTTTCAGCTGAAATACAAAAAGAGAAGGTCCTGAAAAGGGGGTGGAAAGGGATGCCTTGGTGTCCGAAATGCAAAAACGAGTATTATGAGGGAATCACGGTCTGTGCCGATTGCGGCAGTGAACTGGTGGACTCGCTGGAAGAATGGGAGAAGGCGAGGCAGAAGGAACAGGAAGCGGCGATGAAAGAGCAGATGGATGCGCTCAGAGAGATGCTGCCGGATGAGGATGATGGCGGAAACGCTGCGGAGGATTCCGGTGAAGACGGGGAGCCGCTTTCAGAGGAAGAAGAAGAAAATGCTGCCGGTGAAGAAGATGGGACGGATGAAAGATCCGGAAGAAAAAGCACCAAAGCGGCGGATGATGCTTCACGCGGTGTCTATCGGAACTATGAAGAGAAAGCGGCGGATAATAAATCCTCTGCCTATACGCTTCTGGTCGTGGGGATCATCGGTATCATCGTGATCATTCTCTGTTTTTGCGATGTGATAAAGCTGCCTTTGAGTGAATCTTCCAGATTTATGATTCTGGGCGTTATGGGCGCCATGTTCCTGTTTTTTATTGTTATGGGCGTGGTTTCGATGAAAAATGCCGGAAAATACGCAAAGAAAGCAGAGTCCGAGAAAGAACTGACAAAAGAACTGGAAAAGTGGTTTGTGGAATGTGTGACTGCAGATAAGATAGACGAGGGGCTTTTTACGGAAGACGAGGCGGATTTCAGTGAAGAGCAGAAATACTTTAAACGGTTTGACAGAATGAAGGAACTGCTCTCGGAACGTTTCCTGAATCTGAATGAAGGCTATATGGACAGATTTCTGGATAAACATTATCAGGATATTTTCGGGGATAAAGAAGACAATTAAAAAGGCATAGTATGAATATTACAATACTGGCAGTGGGAAAAATCAAAGAATCTTTTTATCGGGAGGCGCTTGCTGAATATCAGAAGCGCCTTAGCCGTTATTGTCGTTTGGAAATCGTTGAAGTGGCGGATGAACCTGCGCCGGAGAAAGCTTCCCCGGCACAGGAGGACGCTATCCGGGAAAAAGAAGCACAGCGCATTTTAAAACGGCTGCGTGATAACAGCTTTGTGATCACGCTGGAAATCGCAGGAAAAAAATATGACTCGGAGAAGTTTGCAAAAAAGCTGGAGAATCTTGCCCTTTCGGGAAAGAGCCAGCTTGTTTTTATTATCGGAGGCTCGCTGGGTCTGCATTCTTCCGTATCGGCCCGGGCGGATTTGAGCTTAAGTTTTTCAGATATGACGTTTCCGCATCAGCTGATGCGGGTGATACTGACGGAACAGATTTATCGGGCGTTTCGGATTATCAGTGGGGAACCATATCATAAGTAAGGGCGAAAGGGAACGGATGTTCCTGAAGAAATCAAGATTGAAAGTAGTTGATATAGAGGCAGAGACGATAAGACTTATTTTTGAAATGTATGCCTCTGGCAAAGGTTATAAGGCAATCTTAGGGTATTTGAATAAGGCAGGGCGAAAAACTAAATGGGGGAACCAGTTTTCCGTAGCGCAGATAAAACCGATATTAACCAACCCGGTATATATCGGAAAGGTGCGTTATGATGTAAGAAGGAACTGGAATGAGAAACGGAGAAATAACATCAATCCAAATCCCATTATTGCGGCCGGAAAACATGACGCGATTATTTCTGATGAATTATGGGAACAGGTTCAGTTCATGCTTTCCCAGAAACAGGGAAAGCCTTCAAGAATCTATGACGGCGAATATCCACTTACAGGAATTTTAAGATGTCCGGAATGCGGTGCGGGCATGGTGATTTCCAGATGCGTTAGGATGAATAAAGACGGTTCTAAAAATAAGATTACATACTATGCGTGTGGTAACTGGAAAAATAAAGGGACGGCAGCCTGTCACAGCAATATGGTGCGTGTGGAGAAAGCCAATGACTTTGTATATCATCAGTTGGAGCGGTTATTGAGTGACGATAAATTTTTCCGTGAAGTAGTTGGGAGAGTCAACCGGGAACACCGGATATTAAAGGAAAATGCTGTAAAGGAGAAGGAGTCCCAGAGTAAAGAAATGGAAAAAATCAACAACCGTCAGCAGAGAAATCATGAATTATACGAAGACAGGGAGATTACAAGAGACGAATTTTTAAAGAGAAGGGAGGAACTGAACCAACAGTTATCGGCTCTCTGGCAAAGCCAGTCGGAAACTTCGCTTATTATTATGGAAGAGGAGAAAAAAGAGATTCCGAA
The DNA here is from genome assembly GCA_910573755.1 of Lachnospiraceae bacterium. Taxonomy (GTDB): domain Bacteria; phylum Bacillota; class Clostridia; order Lachnospirales; family Lachnospiraceae; genus 1XD8-76. Next base: position 112,335 of record CAJTBO010000013.1, read on the forward strand.
AGAGGCCATCCGTAATATTTTACAGAATTTCAGTAAGGTCTTATCCAGTAACATAGACCGGACAATTCGGAAGAGACTGTTACACCTGTTGATTTCAGAAATAACTGAACGTCCATTAAGCCCCCAGCAGAGCTGGGGAGAATAGAGTGAGCAGTAGCGATCCCTAAAGTACCAAAAATAAAACCTCCATGTTATCATAGATTTGGGTCTAGGCA
>CAJTBO010000014.1:0-102500 GCA_910573755.1 Lachnospiraceae bacterium
CCGAGACGAGGAGGTAGATAGGCGGGAGGTGTAAGAGCAGCGATGTTTGTGCTGACCCGTACTAATAGGCCGAAAGCTTGACCAGAAGGAAAGAGGTTTTTGGAAGTGGATGGATCAGGAGTTCAGTGTTCGGTTTTGAGGGGATGAACCCTCAAAGATGCAGTAATGGTGTGTGGATAAGGTTTCCACATGTTGGCCCAGTGGCTCAGTTGGTTAGAGCGTCGCCCTGTCACGGCGAAGGTCGTCGGTTCGAGTCCGATCTGGGTCGTCTCGGTTTTGGGATCTTAGCTCAGCTGGGAGAGCATCTGCCTTACAAGCAGAGGGTCACAGGTTCGAGCCCTGTAGGTCCCATTTAAAAGAGAAAATGCCGATATGGCTCGAGTTTTAAAGATGCCGATGTGGCTCAATTGGCAGAGCAGCTGATTTGTAATCAGCAGGTTAACGGTTCGAGTCCGTTCATCGGCTTTGAAACAGATATTAAGTATATGGACGGATTCCCGAGTGGCCAAAGGGGACAGACTGTAAATCTGCTGCAAATTGCTTCGGTGGTTCGAATCCACCTCCGTCCAGTCGGCGAAAGCCGTAAAACTAAATATTATATCGCGGGGTGGAGCAGTCTGGAAGCTCGTCGGGCTCATAACCCGAAGGTCATAGGTTCAAATCCTGTCCCCGCTACTCAAATGCCCAGATAGCTCAGTTGGTAGAGCAGAGGACTGAAAATCCTCGTGTCACTGGTTCGATTCCGGTTCTGGGCATTTAACATGCTTGTAAATACGGCGTTTTTAGTATTTACAGGCTTTTTTCTATTTGCAGGTTTTTTCATATCATACTTATTCTGTACCAATTATTTCTATAAATGGAAAATCGGGATAAAATAGAAATTCCTGCAAGACGGCAGTGAAAGGGCGGATAGACAGTTCTTCAGCTCTCAGGCAATCTATGCCTGCGAAAAGGACGGTATTTCCTCCCAAAGATGTTTTCAGGTTCCGTCCACTGCTATAGTGGTGTTCCAAGAACTTTAGATGAAAACAGCTGATAAGGCATATTGAATGCTTTCTGTGGTTTGATATCTCTTTTTGCGGCATTCTCTATGAAATATGCAGCAAAGATTCAAGTAATTAATTTTTTGATCATTTTTTGATTTTTGTGATATACTCATAAATGACATTTGATGTTTAGGGATAAAAATATGGTGTCGGAAGAAAGAGATATAAAATGAAAAGTATAAGGATATATCTGCAGGAACGCAAAAGGGAGAAACGCAGGAAGTATTTTAAAAAACAAAAAAAGATTCAGAAGGAATTGAATCGGTATGCCTGGGATATTCTTCACTCCGAAAATTTTGACAGCAGTAAAAATAATATGCAGCACGGCAGTATATCCGTGAAAGAGCATAGCATTCAGGTGGCGCGGTACAGTGTGGCATTTTCGGAATTGCTGGGAGTGGAACACAGCCGAAGAGATCTGGTAAGAGGGGCATTGCTTCATGATTATTTTCTGTATGACTGGCATAAGGCGGATAAGGAAAATCCGCACCGGCTGCACGGATTCCACCATCCGGCAAGAGCGCTGAAGAATGCGGAAGCGGAATATGAACTGACTGACAGGCAGAGGGAGATCATTAAAAAGCATATGTGGCCGCTTACGGTAAAACCGCCCGTGTGTAGGGAAGCGTGGGTTGTTACTGCGGCGGATAAATACTGTTCTCTTTTGGAGACAATACATTTACAGAAAGGCCATCGGAGAAAAAAGAAAAAATGAAAAGTTTGTGGGAAGAATTGGAACATTATAGTAGATCGGACTACTACCCCTTCCATATGCCCGGCCATAAGCGCTGTCCGGAGAAAGATATACCTCCCTGTTATAAAGAACTTTCAAAAGAAGATACGCTTCCCTGTTATAAAGAACTTTCAAAAGAAGATACGCTTCCCTGTTATAAAGAACTTTCAAAAGAAGATACGTTTCTCTGTCATAAGCGGCTTTCAAAAGAAGATACGCTTCCCCGTTATAAACGGCTCCCGAAAGAAGAGATGCCTCCCTGCAGTAAACAGCTTGCAAAGGAAAACAAATTACCCTGTGACAGTGCCGGGACCGGTCCGGAAGATATATACCGGTATGATATTACAGAGATAGAAGGATTTGATAATCTGCATGATGCAAAAGGGCTTCTGTTATCGCTGCAGCAAAAGGCGGCTTCCATTTACCATGCAGAAGAAAGTTTTTTTCTGGTAAACGGGAGTACCGGCGGAATTTTAAGTGGCGTTTCAGCGCTGGCGCAGGAGGGAAAAAAGCTGCTGGCGGCGAGGAACTGCCATAAATCGGTATATAACGGAATATTTTTAAACCGTCTGCAGGCAGAGTATTTATGGCCGGAGTCTATAGAGGAGTTTGATATTCAGGGTGAGATTACGGCGAAACAGGTAAAAGACCATCTAGCGGGAAGGGAAGATATCTGTGGCGTGGTGGTCACATCGCCGACTTATGACGGCATTGTATCGGATATCCGGGAAATTGCCAGAGAGGTGCATGCCTGTCATATCCCGCTTATTGTGGACGAGGCTCATGGCGCGCATTTTATTTTGTCGGAAAAGGCGCCGGAGAGCGCGGCGGCCTGCGGCGCGGATATTGTGATAAACAGTGTTCATAAAACGTTACCGGCATTAACACAGACGGCGCTGCTGCATGTACAGGGAGAACTTGTTGACAGAGAAAAGCTTAAAAATTATTTGAGCATATATCAGAGCAGCAGTCCGTCCTATCTGCTTATGGCGAGTATAGACCGTTGTATGGATTTTGTCGCGGAAAGGGGACGGGAAGGGTATGAAAGGCTGCTGGAACTCAGAAAGCTGATCGAGGAAGCGGCAAAAGGCTTTTCCCTCATTAAAATTTTGCCTGCCGGCAAAAGGCGTGACCCCGGAAAGCTGGTTATTTCTGTAAAGGGAACAAAGATGACGGGGCAGGAACTTTATCGGATCTTGTGGAAACAATATCATTTGCAGATGGAGATGGCGGGAGCAACATATGTACTGGGAATTTTGACGGTCATGGACTCAAAGGAGGGGGTAAGGCGGTTGACGGATGCCCTTGCCCGGATAGATAAGGAATTGTCAATTTCCGGCAGGCAGGGGGCAGAGATTATGGGAGAGAAAGAAAAAGACGATATTTATAATATAACACCGGCACCTTCAAAACTCGGCATCTATGAGGCAATGCAAAAACAGAGAGAGTGGGTTTATCCGGAAAAGGCGGCGGGGAGGATCAGCGGGGGATTCCTTTATTTTTATCCGCCGGGGATTCCTTTTGTCATACCCGGGGAGAGAATAAGCTGGGAACTGATCCGGAAAGTGAAGCAGATCCGGGAAAAAAAGGAGTATCTGACAGGAATTTCAGAGGAAGGAAAAATCTGTGTTCTGAAAAGCTGCTGAAAATTCAAAGATTTCAGGGAATAAACCTTCTTTTAAAATATAAAGTATGTTAAAATATAAATAAGCATGTGCAATGATAGCAGAAGCTGCGGCATTGAGGAATTTATGGGAAAAATCGTCTACCTTATGGGGAAAAGTTCATCGGGAAAAGATACGATCTATAAACGGCTTCTGGGGAAGAGCGAGTTTCTGTTTTATACGGCAGTGCTTTATACGACCCGTCCGATCAGGGCAGGAGAGAAAAACGGTGTGGAATATTATTTTACGGATGAGGCGGGTTTTCGGAAACTGCAGCAGGAAGGCAAGGTCATAGAGGACAGAACCTATCATACGGTGCAGGGAGTATGGAGATATTTTACGGTAGTAGAGGATAATATATTTCAGGATCAGAAAAACTATCTGATGATAGGGACGCTGGAATCTTATGAAAAAGTCTGTGCATATTTTGGCAGAGAAAAAATGATTCCGGTATTTATCGATCTGGATGACGGGGAGAGGCTTCAGCGGGCGCTGGATCGCGAGCGGATGCAGGAGGTCCCGCAGTATGAGGAGATGTGCAGGCGTTTTCTGGCGGATATGCAGGATTTCAGTGAAGAGAAGATTGCACAGGCAGGTATAGAGAAGCGTTTTTTAAATGATGATCTGGAGAGGTGCCTTTCGGAAATTTCGGAATACATTAAAGAAAAATGTGAAGAGAAAGCCTGATCCGGCAGGGTAAATGACCAAAGAGGTTAAGGCTTTATATGAAACGGGAAAACAAAGGGAGGCGGCATCGTGGATATTAAAGTGAATCAACTGACACAGGTGTCACAAGTAGCGCCGGCGGCGGAGAAGACGCAGGCGGACGGTACTTTTAAATTTACATTGGCAAGCCGTGTGGAGGAGCAGGAACTGCAGGCAAGGCTGACGGCATTGATGGAAGAGATCACGATGCAGGGAAAACGTCTCGGGAAACGTCGGGATGTAAGGGATATGAAGCGGTACAGAGGACTGATCAAAGATTTTATGAATGAAGTAGTGAGCCGTTCCCATCATTTTTCCAGAGAAAACTTTCTTGACAGAAAAGGGCGGCATCGCGTATACGGTATTATCAGACTGATTGATCAGAATCTGGACGAACTGGCGCAGGAACTTATGAAAGACGAGAAGGATAACCTTCTGATCCTCAGCAAAATAGGGGAGATAGAAGGGTTGCTTCTGGACATTTTTACGTAGAGGGGCAGGTGAGAGTATGCGTAGCTTTGACGACATTATCGGACAGGAACATATAAAAGAGTATCTGCAAAATGCGATATCGGAAAATAAAATTTCTCATGCCTATATTATTCAGGGAGAACGGTTTTCAGGGAAAGAGTTTATAGCAAAGACTTTTGCAGCAACGCTGCAATGTGAAAAGCAGGGGATGAAACCCTGCGGAGAGTGCCGCTCCTGTAAGCAGGCGGAGACGGGAAACCAGCCGGATATCATATTTGTAGGACATGAAAAACCGAACTCTATCGGTGTGGAGGATGTGCGCAGCCGGATCAACGGTGATATTGCGATCAAACCTTACAGCAGCCCCTATAAGATCTATATCATAGGCGACGGGGAGAAGATGACGCCTCAGGCCCAGAATGCCCTGTTAAAGACGCTGGAGGAGCCTCCCGCCTATGCGGTGCTTATTATATTGACAACAAATCTGGAAGAACTTCTGCCGACCATTTTAAGCCGTTGTGTGGTGCTCCATATGAAGCCGGTACAGGACGAACTTGTAAAAGAATATTTAAAGCAGGAGTTGATGATCCCGGATTATAAAGCTGACATATGTGTCGCTTTTGCGAGAGGAAATATCGGACAGGCAAAGCAGCTTGCGTCCAGTGAGGAATTTGAGAATATCAGAAATGAAGCGCTCAGCCTTGTGAAAAATATCCGCGGTATGGAACTTCATGAAGTGATGGAGGCGGTGAAGAAGATCCGCGAATACCATATAGATGTGAACGAGTATCTGGATGTGCTTTCGATCTGGTACCGCGACGTGCTTCTTTTTAAAGCGACAAACGATACGAATCATCTGATCTTCAGAGAAGAGATACAGTATATCAGAAAAGCGGCCGATAAAAGCGCTTATGAGGGGATTGAGAATATTTTAAAAGCATTGGACAACGCAAAGAGCAGGCTGCGCGCCAATGTTAATTTTGAACTGGTCATGGAACTCTTGTTTATCACCATCCGGGAAAATTAAAGTCCGGCCTGCTAAAAAATTGCCTGAGGGCAGAATGTGAGGTTATAGATGAAGGTAATAGGTGTGCGTTTCAGGACGGCGGGTAAAATATATTATTTTGCGCCGCTGGAGTTTACAATAAAAAGGAATGATCATGTGATCGTGGAAACCGCCAGAGGCATTGAGTTCGGCACGGTGGTAATGCCGCCGAAGGAAGTGGAGGATGAGAAGGTAGTACAGCCTTTAAAGCCGGTGCTCAGACTGGCGACCCAGAAGGATATCGAGCAGGAGGCCGCAAACCGTAAGAAGGAAAAGGAGGCGTTTCGGATCTGTCTGGAGAAGATCAGGAAGCATAATCTGGAGATGAAGCTGATCGATGCGGAATATACTTTTGATAATAATAAGGTGCTGTTTTATTTTACGGCGGACGGACGGATCGATTTCAGGGAACTGGTAAAAGATCTGGCGGCAGTCTTTAAGACCAGGATAGAGCTTAGGCAGATCGGCGTCAGGGATGAGACAAAGATCGTCGGAGGCATCGGCATCTGCGGCAGGCCGCTCTGCTGTCATACGTACCTGTCGGAGTTTGCACCGGTCTCCATTAAGATGGCAAAGGAACAGAATCTGTCCCTGAACCCGACCAAGATATCCGGCGTCTGCGGAAGGCTGATGTGCTGCCTGAACAATGAAGAAAATATTTATGAAGAGTTGAACAGGAAGCTTCCGAATGTGGGAGACTTTGTGACAACGGATGACGGCCTGAAGGGCGAGGTACACAGTGTCAATATACTGCGTCAGCTTGTGAAAGTTCTGGTGGAAGTTAACGATGAAAAGGAATTGAAAGAATACAAGGTGGAACAGCTCCGCTTTAAAAGACGCCATAAAAACAGAAAAGAACATGCTTCTTCAGAGGAGTTAAAGGAACTGAAGGAGTTGGAGAAACTGGAAAAGAAAGAGAAAAAGGAACAGTTATCCGGGCTTGACGAATGATAAAGGATAAGTTCATGGAAGAAGATCAGCTGATCAGACCGGGAGAGCGGGTGGATGATCTGCAGAGAAACGGTTACCGTATTATTCAGGACCCGGGGCGGTTCTGCTTCGGAATGGATGCCGTGCTTCTTGCCGGTTTTGCAGGGGATGCAAGAGGAGAGCGGCTGCTCGATATTGGTACAGGGACCGGAATCCTGCCGCTTCTGATGGAAGCAAGGACAGCGATACCGCATCTGTGGGGGCTTGAAATCCAAAAAGAAAGTGCGGAAATGGCAGAAAGAAGCATAAAGCTGAACGGTCTGGAGGAAAAAATTGAGATCATAACAGGAGATATCAGGGAGGCCGACAGGTTATTTGAAACGGCCTCTTTTGATGTGATTACCTGCAATCCGCCCTATATGATAGGGCAGCACGGCCTTCAAAATGCCAGTGAGGCAAAAACCATCGCCCGTCATGAGGTATGCTGTACCTTTCGGGATATAGCGGAAATGGCGGCGAAGCTTTTAAGACCGGGAGGACATTTTTATCTTGTACACAGACCTTTCCGCCTTTCGGAAATCCTTGTCACACTGACAGATAGCAGGCTGGAGCCGAAGCGGATGCAGCTTGTATATCCTTTTGTCGATAAGGAGCCCAATATGGTGCTGATCGAAGCGGTGCGAGGCGGAAAGTCCCGTATGCGCGTAGAAAAACCTCTGATCGTTTATCTAAGTCCGGGGGTATACGCCCCCGAAATTTGTGATATATATGGATATTAGCTGGCAGGATCATATTTATGTTTTTTTATTGAGTTATTTTATTTAGGAGAGAGTTTCCGAAGCGGTGGATGGTTTTGGAAGTTCTCATTGATAATCTGATTGAAAAGCGCAGCCGTCAGCAGGGTTTCCGTCTTTGGGGAATCTGCTGACGGCGGAAAGGCAGTGAGGTACCAATGTCCGGAACATTATATATCTGCGCCACCCCCATCGGTAATCTGAAGGATATGACGCCGCGGGTGGCGGAAACACTTTCCTCTGTGGATCTGATCGCGGCAGAGGATACCAGAAACAGCATCAAACTTCTGAATCATTTTGAGATCAAGACATCTATGACAAGCTACCATGAATATAATAAAGTGGAAAAGGCACAGGTGCTGGTGCAGAAGATGAAAGAGGGGCTGGATGTGGCGCTGATCACAGATGCCGGAACGCCGGCGATATCCGACCCGGGAGAGGTGCTGGTGAGGCTGTGCCAGCAGGAAGGGATCACGGTAACTTCCCTGCCGGGGGCGGCGGCATGTATCACGGCGCTGACACTGTCCGGGCTTTCCACGAGACGCTTTTGTTTTGAGGGCTTCCTTCCCCCGGAAAAAAAGGAGAAGGCGGAAATTCTGGGACTGCTTGCGGAAGAGACAAGGACGATGGTTCTGTATGAAGCGCCCCATCGTCTGGTGCGCACCCTGAAGGAACTTTATGAAGCACTGGGAGAGAGAAAACTTACGATCTGCAGAGAACTGACAAAGAAGTTTGAGACTGTAATGCCTACAACCCTTGAAGGGGCGCTTGCTTTTTACGAGACTGAGGAACCCCGGGGCGAATATGTGCTTGTGATAGAGGGGAAAAGCCTCTTGCAGATAAAGCAGGAACGGCAGGAGGGCTTTTTGAACCTCAGTATTGAGGAGCATATGAAGCGTTATGAAGGGGAGGGAATGGAGCGGAAAGAGGCAATGAAAATGGTGGCAAAAGATAGAGGTATCAGTAAACGAGAAATTTATCAGTATATGCTTGACAAATAAGGAAAGTCTAACTAAACTATACTCTGTACAGAGTAAGAAAGCCGTCTGCTTTGAGAAAAAAACCTGAAGCAGAATATAATAAAATGTGATAAGGCTAGATTTAAAAAAAGGAGACAAAAAAGATGTTAGAAAAAATTGCAGCACTCATAGAAGAGCAGTTAGGATCGGTATCCGCAAGCGAGATCACAGAGGAAACTTCCTTTAAGGATGATCTGGGCGCAGACTCCCTGGATTTGTTTGAACTGGTAATGCAGTGTGAGGAAGAGTACGGTGTGGAGTTCCCTTCTGATGATCTGGAGAATATGAAGACCGTAGGCGATGTAATGCGGTTTATTAAAGAGCAGGGGATTGATGCTTAAGAGGAATTGAAAAGAGAGATTATGAGAGAACTTCTGAAACAGTGGATGGTTTTGGAAGTTCTTTTTGTTAAAAGAGAGATTTGTTATGCTGAATGTTTTTTGGAAATCTGCAGAATATCGGAAGGGAAAATCTCTATAATCTCCCTTATGCCGCAGAGGAGATTTACGGCTTATATTCGTCAGGAAAATATCAAAATATAAAAAAGATATACCATAAGATATAGCGTATTTATTCAAATCATCAACAGCTTCCGATTAAACCTGAAAAGATTATTGTGGAAGATTCCAATTCCGGTTATAAGTTTAGAGTATGGGGGGATAGAACGGTAAAGGAACAGGTGTCTGATCTATAAAATGCCAGTTTCTTTTTTAAATATTATGGAAACGGTTTACAAGCGGGGCAAAATAATGATATATAATTTACTATGGTCATTTATATGTCCAAAAAATAAAGAAAAGGAGAAAAAAGAATGAGTTACATCGAAACGTATCAAAAATTTTCCAAAGCGATCGTGGAAGAACACGCTTCTGTCTTCTCGCAGCTGGACATGGGACAGCTCAAGGCATTTGTTGACGCTGTCATTGAGGCGAAACATATCTTTGTCCACGGTACCGGCAGGGAAGGCATATCCATGAGAGGGTTTGCCATGAGGCTTGCGCATCTTGGAAAGCCCGCTTACTGGCTGATGGATGACACGACGATCGGTATGCATGAGGGAGATCTGTTTATTATCTGTGACGGCAGGGGAGATGTCGGGATTCACAGGAGGATCGTACAGCAGGCTAAAAAGACCGGCGCCAGGATCGCTATGGTGACGGCGCTGCCGGAAGGAAACCTTGCAAAGAACTATGCGGACCTTATTTTATTTGTCCACTCCACGGTTTATATGGACGAAAAGCATGCGGAGCCGGATGCGCCGAAACAGCATGATGTAGTTCCCACAAAACAGCCCATGGGAAATCAGTATGAGCAGCATATCTACCTTTTGATGGATATTATCGCTATCATTGTAAAAGACGAGATGGGACTTGACTATGATGATATGGAAGCGAACCACAGAAATATAGAATAATTTTTTTTACAGTGGCAAGAAACCGGTTTCATAGTCGAAAAAAGGAGAAAATCATGAAAAACGAAAAGGTAAAAAAAGTGATTATCGGAGGAGATCCGGGCGGGTTTGAACTGAAAAATGCGGTCCGGGATCATCTGATCGAAGAAGGGTATGATGTGACGGATGTAGATCCCCAAAGCCCTGACCTGTTTCAGGATGTAGCGGTGAAAGTGGCGCAGGGAGTACAGAGCGGCACATATGACAGGGGCATCGCCATCTGCGGTACGGGTATGGGTGTCAGCATTATCTGCAACAAACATCGCGGTGTTTATGCGGCTTTGTGCGAAAGCGTTTATCAGGCGAGAAGGGCAAAACAGGTAAATAATACCAATGTACTGTGCATGGGCGGATTTATTATAGGACCCGAGATGGGCCGCGTCATGGCTGATGCGTGGCTGGAGGCGGAACACATGCAGGGGCTTACGCCCGGGATGGCGGCGATCGTGGAAAAAGAGTTTGACCAGCTTGTGGAATTTGAAAAAACAGTGTATTGATAAATTTACGGATATGCGGAGCAGATCCTGCGGCACGGAGGAACAAAAGCTGAATCAAAGTTTTGTTATACATATTCAACAAAAATGGACGCTGAAATTCGGTAAAAACGTAGAATGTGATGGATGAATGTGAGAATACGGTTGACAAATTATTCAAAGGTGTTTACTATAAATACAAATGTAACCGGTTTCACGCAAAAAATGACTGCATAACAGTAATATACAGTAATAAAAGCAATATGAAACAGAAATGCAGCAGGATTGACAAGAGGTACTGAGAGGATGGGAAATGTTACGATTACGGATATTGCCAGAGAAGCCGGTGTTTCAAAAGCAACCGTTTCAAGGGTTTTAAACAGATCGGCTTCCGTGGACAGCAACACCCGGGAGAGGGTGGAAGAGATTATCCGCAGAAAGAAATATTCTCCCTCAACGGTAGCGAGAAATCTTGCCTATGGAATCAGTTCTATCGTAGGAATCATCGTACCGGAGATCGATAATCCGTTTTTTGGGGAACTGCTCAGAGGAGCATCAAGCATCGCGGATAAAAATGACCTGACACTGATGTGCTTTAATTCCGATGATAACGCGGAAAAGGATTATAAGGCATTAAAAACGCTGAAGGATTACAGGGTAAGGGGGATGCTTTATACACCGGCAACGGATTATGATACGTCGGAACAGAGAAAAACGGTGACAAAGCTGATCGAAAGCCTGGATATTCCGGTGATCCTGATGGACAGGGAGCCGGCGGCGTTTGAACGGTATGACGGGATTTTTTTTGAAGACAGAAAGAGTATGTATGAAGCGACTGAAAAACTGATACTGGCGGGGCATAAAAAGATAGGTATCATAAACGCCACGCTGGACCGGGGACTGGCACGCATCAGACAGGCGGGATACAGGGATGCGCTGGAGAAGTATGATATCCCCTATGACGAAAAATACTGCTATCTGGGAGATTATTCCGTTGCGCAGGCCTACAGGCACGCCAGCGAAATGCTGGAAAAGGAAGACCGTCCTACAGCAGTCGTAACCTGCAACAATAATATCAGTATGGGATTTTTAAAAGCCCTGCAGGAACATGATATGAAGATTGCCGGAGACATTGTATGTATCGGTCTGGACAAGATAGAAGCCCTCGACATCGTCGGAAGCGGGTTTAACTATATCAGGCGGGATGCGATCGAGATGGGAAAAAAGGCAATGGAGATGCTGATCCACAGAATGGCCTTTCCGACAGCGGCGGTTCAGAAGGTATATCTGGATTCCGAGATCGTGATCAGGAAACTCTGACCTGTCGGATCGCCGGAAAATACCGGCACCTGTAACAAAGCCCATTAAGGGATGCAGAAATGCATATACATATAAAAATCTCAAAGGAGGAACAGAAACATGAAAAAGAAAATTGCTTTATTCTTGGTTGCGGCTATGACCATTTCCACACTGGTTGCCTGCGGCAACAACGCAGAAGAAGCACCGGCGGCAGCTACGGAAGAAGCGGCACCGGCAGAGGAAGCGGCACCGGCAGAGGAAGCGGCTCCCGCTGAAGAAGAATCGGGGGGGGTAGAGGAGGCACCGGCGGCAGGTGACGATGACCTGTTTAACGTTGCAAACTACAAGTCTGACAAAGACAAATCTGAATGGACGATTGCGGTTGTCACAAAGGACAACACGGCAGACTGGTTCAAGCGTATGGAACTTGGTGTGAATGAGTACGGCGAAGAGTCCGGCATCAACGTTATCCAGAAAGGCCCCGCTAATGCGGATGCGGCTTCTCAGGTGGAAGTAGTGGATAATATGATCGACCAGGGCGTAGATGCTCTTTGCGTAGTACCGATCGATCCTGGCGCATTAGAGGCTTCTTTAAAGAGAGCTATGGAGCAGGGTATCGTTGTTATCTCCCACGAGGCATCCAACCTTGAAAATACCTTATTCGACACAGAGGCATTTACGGCTGACGATTTTGGCGCGGCTATTATGGATGCACTGGCAGAGGATATGGGTGAAGAGGGCAAATATGCGATGATGGTTGCTTATACAACATCCACAACGCATATGGAATACGCAAATGCTCAGTACAATCGTCAGCAGGAAGCATATCCGAACATGGAGCTGATCAACGACGGCGCTATTCCTACTTGCGAATCTGAAGAATCTATCGATACCTCTTATGAAAGAGCAAAAGAAGTATTAAAAGCTAATCCTGACCTGAAAGGTTTTACAGGCGTGGCTTCCACAGACTGCCCCGGTATTGCAAAAGCGGTCGAGGAACTTGGCCTGGATGTCAAGGTTGTCGGTGTCGGTACACCGAACAGCTTTAAGCCTTATGTTATGTCCGGTACGATCACAAAGGTTAAACTTTGGGATCCGAAGGTATCCGGTTATGTAATGTGTAAGCTGGCAGCAGACATCCTTGCGGGCGAAGACATCGGAGACGGTGAAGGCTTTAACGCGGGAGTGGAAGGCTATGAAAACATGAGCCTCTCCAACGGAATCAACAGATGCCTTATCGGTCAGGCAGATATCACCCTGACAACAGATAACATCGATGAGTATGATTTCTAAAGACAGACAGCAAAACAGAAAATAATGACAGGGAGCCGTTGCAGAAACTATTCAGCGCGGCTCCCCTACTTTAAAACAGGGTTAGAGGTATTTTGCCTGGGAAGAAGGAACAGGAGGTATCATGGAAAATATACTCTCTGTAAAGGGAATTAAAAAATCTTTCGGCGGCGTTCATGCGCTGAAAGGGGTGGATCTGACGATTAGAAAAGGAGAAACACATTGTCTTGCCGGCGAAAACGGGTGTGGCAAATCTACGATCATCAAGGTGATATCCGGGTTTTATAAACCGGATGGGGGTACGATCGAGGTAGACGGAAGAGATTATCCGGTAATGACCCCGGCGGACGCGATCAAAGCAGGCGTTCAGGTGATTTATCAGGACTTCTCTATTTTCCCGAATCTGACAGTAATAGAGAATCTGGCATTTAATCAGGTTCTGGCAAACGGCAAAAAGTTTGTAAATAAAAAGGAATTCAGAAAGATAGCGGAAGAAGCGGTTGCAAAGATCAATTTTAATGTGGACATGGATGCACTTGTGGAGACGCTTCCCGTCGCAGACAAACAGCTTATTGCAATCTCCCGTGCGCTTTTGGATAATGCGAAACTGATTATTATGGACGAGCCGACAACGGCCTTGACTAAAAAGGAAGTAAAACGGTTATTTGAGATCATTGCCGACTTAAAGAAAAACGGAATTACCATTTTATTTGTATCACATAAACTTGATGAGGTATTTGAGATTTCAGACAGTATCACGATTTTGAGAAGCGGAGAAAATGTGATCTCCTGTCCTGCTTCCGAAATGACGGAAGAAAAATTCGCCTATTATATGACAGGGCGCCACTTTGATAATCAGGAGCTGGCGGACAATAAAAAGAGAACATATGGTGAAGAAGTCCTCAGCGTAGAAAATCTGAGCGCACCGGGATTTGAAGACATCAGCTTTAAATTACATAAAGGTGAAATCCTGGGTGTTACCGGCCAGCTGGGTTCGGGACGTACAGAATTGTCTTTATCTTTATTTGGACTGAATAGACCGACCGCAGGCAGGATCATGGTGGAAGGAAAAGAAGCGAAACTTACGGATGTATCAAAGGCGGAGGAACTGGGGATTGCGCTGGTTCCGGAAGACCGCCTGACGGAGGGGCTCTTCCTGCCGCAGTCCATTATTAAAAATATAACAGTAACAAGATTTGACGCACTGGCAGGCAGGCTTGGATTTATCCGTGAGGATTCCCTTGTGGAAGAATCTGCAAAATGGGTAAAAGAGCTGGGGGTGGCGACCAAAAACCACGAATTTCCGGTGCAGACGCTTTCCGGCGGAAATCAGCAGAAGGTCGTGCTTGCGAAATGGCTTGCAAACAATCCCAAAATACTGATCCTGAACGGACCGACCGTGGGCGTGGATATCGGCGCGAAATATGATATCCATAAACTGCTGCATAAACTGGCGGCGGATGGTATGGCGATCATTGTGGTGTCGGACGATACGGCGGAGGTTATCGCAACCTGTGACAGCGCTATCGTTATGCATGACGGGAGGATAACCGGCATACTGGAAAAGGAAGACCTGACGGAAGCCAAACTGGCGGAAGCAGCGATATAAGAGGGGGAGCGGGATAAAATGAAAAAACAGATGAATAAAGTTTTAAGACAGACAGAGTTCTGGGTATTTCTCATTATTATTTTCCTTGCCCTGATCATTCAGGCGCGTTCGGGCGCATTTTTTGCGAATAATAATATAGTGGACATCATGCGTTCCATGATCTGCCCTTCACTGTATGCAGTATGTGCGCTGCTCGCTTTTGTCAGTACCGGGCCGGATGTTTCTTTTCCTCTGGTAGCGGCATTGAGCAGCTATCTTGCCATCACGATTTCCATCAAGATAAATTATGACGGACCGTGGTTTGTCGTATATCTGATCGGAATGTTTTTCGGGGCGCTTATGGGAGCGCTGAACGGTTTTATTATCGTGAAATATAAATTTCCCAGCCTGATCGTTACGCTTGGTACATCGTCTCTTTTCAGCGGCATTCTGCTCGGTACTTTTGAGGCGGCCCGTATGGATCTGCCGGCAACGCTGCAGAGATTTGCGGAATTATCATTACTCACCGTAAAAAATGAAAAAACAGGACTGGGTTCCACATTGCCGATGACCTTCCTGATCCTGGTGGCGGTTTATATCGCGGCATATCTGGTTTTGAATTATACTATGGTAGGAAGAGGCGTATACGCGATAGGCGGTGATGAAATTTCGGCGGAACGTGCCGGCTTTAACGTAAAGAAGATCCGTTTTGGCATCTTTGTTGTGAACGGTATGATCGCTTCCATTGCAGGGCTCTGTTATGCGGTTATGTCCATGCGGTATCTGCCGAACGAGTATGCGGGAGGTGAGATGGTGGTTATCGCGGCGATCATTCTGGGCGGAACGAGAATGACCGGTGGTATCGGTACCTTGAAGGGCTGTATTCTCGGGACGCTGCTCTTGACGATGGTGACAAACAGCCTGATCCTGGTAGGTATTTCCGTATACTGGCAGAAGGTATTTATCGGTGCGATCATTATCATCGGAACAGCGATTCCGGCGATCCAGAGTATTTTTGGAAAGAATAAGGGGAAAAAAGTGAAAGGCGGTGAAGCAGCATGAAAAAGAAATTAAAAATAGATGATAATATTTTCAGGTTGATTATTATTTTGGTTGTTTTCCTGCTGATTGCCGGAATTACAAAAGGAAATTCGTTTTTGAAGGTTTCCATTTTTCAGACGATGGGAAGGCAGATGGCGGAATACGGCCTGATGGCAGTGGGGTGCGGTATCTGTATGATATCCGGCGGTATTGATCTTTCCTGTGTTTATGTTGCCAATTTATGCGGTATTTCAGCGGCGCTTCTGATGCAGAAAAACGAAAACGCGATCCTGCCCGCTATTTTGCTGGCGATCGTGATCGGTGCGGCATGCGGCGCGTTTAACGGATTTTTAATTTCCTATTTGAGAATTCCGCCGATGCTGGCGACGCTCGGCTCCTATCAGCTCTTTCAGGGAATATCCGTCGTTATTTCGAACGGAAGCACAGTCAGCGGCGCGCCTGAAAAGTATACGGATTTCGGGATGAAGACCGTAGCGGGGATTCCCGCGGCATTCCTTGTTTTTGTATTGATCATCATCATTATGAGCGTGGTCATGGGAAAAACAAAATTCGGTGCAAGGGTATTTCTGGTAGGTACCAATGCGAAGTGCGCAACCTTTGCGGGAATTAAAAATAAGTCAATTATCATTAAGACCTATATGATCTCCGGCATCGTGTCCGGCTGTGCAGGGCTTTTGTCTTTAGCGAGGATCAATTCGGCGAAGGCGGACTTCGGAACCAGTTACACCATGCAGTGCATTCTGATCGCGGTGCTTGGCGGCGTGAATCCGAACGGAGGATTTGGCACGATACCGGGTATTGCGATCGCGGTACTGATACTTCAGGTATTATCTTCGTACTTAAATACGTTCCCTGATGTCAGCAACTATTACAGGGACTGTATCTGGGGCATAGCGCTGATCGGCGTATTGATCCTGAATCATGTTATCAATAAAAAGAAATCAGATAAGCTTGCAAAGATGGGCTCTTAAAGGATATACTTAAAAAAACAAAAAGGAGGCGGTACGAATATGAAATATGGGATTTATTTTGCATATTGGGAGAAGGAGTGGTTTGCGGATTATAAAAAATATATAGATAAGATCGCAGAGCTGGGTTTTGACATTTTAGAGATTTCCTGCGGTGCATTTAATAATACATACACAACGGATGAGCAGTTGTATGAACTGCGTGATTACGCGAAGGAGAAAAATGTTATCTTAACGGCAGGGTATGGCCCCCAGGCATCCCAGAATCTGGGCTCCGCAGATCCGGCAGTACAGGAGAATGCGATACTGTTTTTTACAGAGACACTGCATAAGCTGAAAAAGATGGATATTAAGGCATTGGGCGGCGGGCTCTATTCCTACTGGCCGGTGGATTATTCGAAGCCGGTGGATAAAGAAGGGGATCTGGAGAGATCCATTGCCAACATGAAGAAGGTTGCGAAAGTAGCGGAAGAGTGTGACGTTGTGCTCGGTATGGAAGTGCTGAACAGATTTGAGGGTTATCTTCTGAATACCTGTGACGAGGCGATCAGATATGTGGATGCAGTCGGCAGTAAAAATGTACGGATCATGCTGGATACGTTCCATATGAGTATTGAGGAGGACAATATCGCGGCAGCAATCAGAAAAGCGGGCGATAAACTCTGCCATTTGCATCTGGGAGAGAGAAACCGTAAAGTGCCGGGCAAGGGAACCATGCCCTGGGATGAGATCGGGCAGGCGCTCCGTGACATCAACTATCAGCATGCGGCGGTTATGGAACCGTTTGTCATGCCGGGAGGCACGATCGGTTCGGAAGTGAAGGTCTGGAGAAATCTGGTGGAGGATACCTCGGAGGCGGCTTTGGATGCGGATGCGAAGAACTCTCTTCAGTTTGTAAAACATGTATTTGGACTTTAAGCTTTCAATGGTCTGAAAGCGGATCAAATGGATAAAAAGCCGTATATGGTTCATCTGTATACGGCTTTTTCAATAGAACTGACGCATGAGAGATCAGTCTGGAAAGACTGCGTGGAAAGGATATGGTTATTCAGATGGCAAAAGTGCAATATTTAATGGAAATTTTGGAGGAACTGAAGGAAAATGCACAGCAGGTGAGTGAAAAAGAAGTGGAAGAGATGGCGGCATGCATTTTAAAGGCGGAGCGTATCTTTGTGGCGGGTGCAGGAAGGTCCGGGTTTGCGGCAAGGGCGTTTGCCAACAGGCTGATGCATCTGGGACTTAACGTATTTTTTGTGGGGGAGCCTACAACGCCTGCGGTCGGAGGCGGGGATCTGCTGATCATCGGTTCCGGTTCGGGGGAGACGGAGAGCCTTGTCGTTATGGCGCAGAAAGCCAGAAGGCTCAAGGCGGCGGTAGCGACTGTCACGATCCATCCGGAGGCTTCTATCGGAAGGCTTTCGGAATGCCGTATTGTCCTGCCCGGAGCAACGCCGAAGAGTGAATTGGCAGATACCTGTAAAACGGTGCAGATCATGGGAAACGCTTTTGAACAGATGACGTGGATCGTTTATGATGTAGTGATCATGTACCTGATGAAAAGGATGGGGCTGTCGGAGGAGGAGATGTTCGGCAGACATGCAAATTTGGAATAGAGCGGGGGTGGAAAAGTGGAGTTACAGCTTGCATTGGATGATATGACTTTGGATGAGGCACTGGCGCTGGTAAAAAGCGTGCAGGCCCATGTAGATATTATTGAGGTGGGAACACCGATGGTGATGGAGTATGGCATGGCGCCGGTCAGAGAACTGAAAAAACTGTTTCCGGATAAAAAGGTATTGGCGGATCTGAAAATAATGGATGCCGGAGAATACGAGGCGGAAGTGGCTTTGCGGGCGGGGGCGGACTATATTACCGTGCTGGGGGTTACGGACGAACGGACGGTTCAGGGGTGTATGGAAGCGGCGGGGAGATATGGCGGCTGTGTTGCGGCGGATATGATATGCGTGGATGATATGGCGGGAAAGATCCGCCGGCTGGAAGAGATGGGAGTCGATTTTATTTCGGTCCATACAGGAGTGGACCAGCAGGCGATGGGCAGAACGCCGCTGGATGATCTGAAGGTTGTGAGAGAGACGGTTAAAACGGCAAAAGTTTCTGTGGCGGGAGGCATCTGTGCGGAAACACTGCCGGCATATCAAAAATATAAGCCGGAAGTCATCATTGTAGGATCGGGAATCACGCACGCGGAAGATCCGAAGGAGGCGGCGGAAAAAATTCATAAAATAATAAAAGCGCAAAAGTTTTAAAATTAAAGTATCAACTCGAAGGTATTAAAAAGAAAAGTATCAAAGAATATCAGCCGGATGGTCAAGTTTTCAGGGACAGGCGCATAAAGATATAAAAACGGAAGTTTAGGAGGATGCTATGCTGAATTATATTTGGGCAGGCATGTTGCTCGTCGGAATTCTTTATGCACTTTTTACCGGCAATATGGAGGCTGTCTCCAACGCCTGTCTGGAGTACGCGGAATCGGCGGTGACGCTGTGCATCACGATGTCGGGGGCGATGGCGCTCTGGGTGGGGCTGATGGAAATAGCGGGACAGGCGGGACTGATCGAAAAATTTACGAAAAAGCTTCAGCCCTTTATCAGTTTCCTTTTTCCGGATGTACCGGAGGGACATCCGGCAAGGGGGTATATTGCGACGAATCTTGTGGCAAATATTCTGGGGCTTGGCTGGGCGTGCACGCCGGCAGGGTTAAAGGCGATGGAGGAACTGGCAAAGCTGGAGGAAGAGAGGGGGACACCGGGATATGATAAAGCGGGCGGAAAGAGAAAGGAAGGAAGAGCCGCCAGCGATGCTATGTGCGGCTTTCTGATCTTGAATATTTCCTCTTTGCAGCTGATTCCGGTGAATATGATCGTATACCGCAGTAAATACGGATCCCTGAACCCTTCCGGCATCATCCTTCCGGCGATCCTTGCCACCTGCTGCTCCACGTTGGCGGGCATTGTCTATATTAAGATAAGATACGGGAGGGAAAGCGGATGTTGATGCGGCTTTCGGTGATCATTATCCCGGCGCTTATTTTTTATATTGTACTAAACGGAGTCCTGAATAAAACGGATGTGTATGATGCCTTTGTGAAGGGGGCGATGGACGGGCTGAAAACAGTGGTATCGGTGCTGCCGACACTGGTGGGATTGATGGTGGCGGTGGGCGTGCTTCGGGCATCCGGATTTTTATCCATGCTGGGAGAGATTTTCGGAGGGCTGACCGAAAGGGCAGGGGTTGGCGCTGAATTTGTGCCACTTGTGTTTATCAAGATGTTTTCCTCTTCGGCGGCTACCGGGCTGGTGCTGGATATTTTTGAACAGTACGGGCCGGATTCCCGCACGGGTCTTCTGACTTCGATCATGATGAGCTGTACGGAAACCTGCTTTTACACGATGAGCGTATACTATATGGCGGCGAAGGTGAAAAAGACAAGATGGACGCTGCCGGGGGCACTGCTTGCCACGGTAGTGGGGATCGCGGCAAGCGTGGTGATGGTGTGGAATATGTAAAGGGCATATGGTACGGTCATTTTTCATTCTGCAGTTTTTCCTGCAGGGAAGAAAAGTCCGAAGGGCCTGCATCCAGATAAAACCGGTGAAAGCGGTAGTCGGAATATTCCTCTTTCCAGAGCGCTTCGGCATCCTGCTTTAAGGACAGGATCTCAAGGTAGCTGAGATAATACTTTAAGTAGTTTGCCGGTTCCTGTTCGATATAGGAGTAGATATTTTCCGCAGAGTCCGCCGGGATTCCAAAGCCGGCGAGGAGCGCTTGTGTCTGGGGCAGGGTGAGGCCATAATAATGAATATGAAGGTCCAGCAGGGCGCATAGGCAAAGCTCCAAAGAGCGGGCGGTTTTCTGGATATCGGTATCAATGGCGTAATAGTTTGCGGCATAGTCATAGGAACCCAGTTCCACATAGAGGGCCCAGCCCTCGCAGTAGCCCGGATAATCAAGGATTCCCCGCAGCGGATTTTTACGGTCCGCAATGCCGCTTTCCCTCGTATAGACGGTCTGGTAAAGATGTCCCGGAAAGCCTTCATGTGCCAGAGTGGTAAAGAGAGCGGCACCTTCTAATGAAGAGTCCGGATTGATGTAGATCACATTTTTATCGAAGGCGTCCATCGGCGGCGTCAGATAGAAAGCCGGCGCGCTGGAGGCGGACAGGCTCTTTGAAATATATTTGATGTCACAGGAGACAGCGGGAAGCTGTCTTTTTAACGGATTTTTTGACTGATCCGGAGAGCCGGAAAGAAGGGAGGGAAAATCTTCCTTCATGTCTTCCTGCAAAAAAGTGAGGATATCTTCTACAGACAGAGGATGGGTATGCCGGTCCGCGATCTGGGGATCGGCGTCCTGTTTTCTGAGATTCATCAGTTCTGCACGAAGCGTGTCAAATTGTATATAGAGCATTTCCTGCACTTCTTCCAAAGGGCGGCAGGAGCCGGTGGATTTTTGAACCAGCAGGGTATAATATTTCTTTTTTGAGGCGGCTTTGTCGGAACTGTCCGAAATTTCGGGGGTATCGGAATACGCGGAAAGACCGGGATCACCAGACATACTGTTATGTGAGGCACTTTCCGACAGGCGGGTCATTTCTTCTGCCAGCATCTGATAGGCGGGCATCACATCTTCTTTTAAAATACGGATATTTTCCTGATAATAATGCTCAAAAGCCTCTTCGTTGAGCAGTTCCGGGTAGTTTTTCTGAAATTCCATAAGGCGGGAGACAAAAGAATCCACTAAAAAGTGGGAGCCGTTGTTTATGGAATCTTCCGTAAGGAAGGTTTCGCATCCGCTGATCAACATATCTGCGCTGCTTTCGGACATAAACAGCCCGGCATTTGCCTTTTCCTGTTCGAAGGCGAGAAGCCCCTGAAAATAGTCCCCGGTCTGGGAGAGCAAGGAGAGATAATCGTCAATATCTTTCCGTTTTGTAAACCGGTATTCGGAAAAAAGAACGGGAAGCGTCTGTTGCATGCCGCTGTTTGGAGAAAGAGGCTCTTCGTAACAGGAGTAGGCGGAAAGGGATTGCTGCAGCGCCAGATAACGGGTGAGCAGTGTGTAGCTGTACCGGTTCTGGTCGGAGAGATTTTCCGGGTCAATGGCGGCGAGCCGTTCCGACCAGCCGGTGATGGCGGCATTGGAAAGGGCGCGGTTATCCGCGGAATAGACAGGAAGGTGCGCCTCATCCTCGTAAATACCATAATCTGCAGGATTCTGCAGGGTGTAGTGGAGAGTCAGCGTATTACCGGAAAGCTCGCTGCGGAATATTTCCCGGCAGAGCTTATCATAGGAGGCATCGGCAAAAAAAACCGCTGCATTGCGGGAAAAGAAAACGGGTAAAAAACCGGCAAGAAAGAACAGGGAGCCGAGAAACAGGGTCAATAAAAATTTTTTCCATGCGGAAAGGTTACGGATTTTGGTTAGAATGCGCATAAGAACTCCTGAGAAGGTAAGTCCTTAAAATATATGCGGGGGAGGGCATGTATTAGCACCGGATGTTAAATGCGTATACCGGAGGGTTCATATTTCTGGTTCATATTGCGAAAGACTGTCAGATGTATCCACCATAAATATAGCGGGCAGAATATTACCACAAAATATTGCGGCAAAGAAGAAATGCTGGAATATTGACGGCAGAAAGTGTAAAATACTTTTATGGAGAGGCACCGGACAATGAAAGGCGGTTTGAAACGCAGCCGGGAAAAAGTATTCTGCCGGATGGTATAGTAACAGCGGAGCGGGGAAAGTATGTTATTTGTCCCACGGGCATGATGACGGAACTGCCGGAAAAAGGAATTTCAGGGGCTGCTGGGAACTGCCGTGAAGCGGCTGGTGGAATAAAAAGTAACGATCTTGAAGTAAAGGGCAGAAATATTTTATGAATACAAAAGCATACATTACCATAATCATTGCATCCACCATTGTTTTCCTGATCATATTCCTTATCGTGATGCGCATCAGAAAAAACCGCGCATACGGAAGAGAGTTTGACCTGCTGGAGGGACATGAATTCGAGTATTACTGTGCGGATCTTCTGATGAAGCGCGGCTTTCAGGAGGTGGAAGTGACAAGAGGCAGCGGCGATTACGGCATTGACATTTTAGCGGAGCGGGACGGCGTTACCTATGCGATCCAGTGTAAATGCTACAGTGCCCCGGTAGGTGTAAAAGCGGTGCAGGAGGCTTATGCAGGAAGAGATTATTATGACTGTATGGTGGGTGCCGTGCTGACGAACCAGTATTTTACACAGCCTGCCGTGGAGGCGGCAAAGAAACTGAAGATACTGCTCTGGGACAGGGGGTATCTGGAGAGTATGATAGAGGAGTAAAAAGCGGACCGGACGGGAAAGTATCCTGTATTCAGTCTGACTTTGAAATACGCAGAACAGGAAGATTACGGTATGGCAGTGTATATAATCCGCAGCGCAGCCGGCACGGAATTTGAAAGATACAGAGTCGTTGTGGAGGGGCAAAGGATGCCCTTTCGTCCGCAGAGTACGGGCGGTATATCGAGATTGCGGAGGGGAAGGCTGAGGAGGCTGCTGTGGGGGGCGCCCTGTGTCTGTTTAGTCAATGTATGTATAAAGCCACGGGAAAAAGTACGGGAGTTGTTGGCCTAAAAAATGGGATCATGTATAATCGCACACAAAATGCACGTAAAATGCACAAATCATGTTGACTTTAAAGGGAAGAGCGGATATAATGCATTATAGCAAAAAATTGGAGGAAATGGGTATGAAAAGTGTGAATGTTACTTTTCGGGTGGATGAAGAGTTGAAAACACAGGCGGATTCTCTGTTTTCTGAATTGGGAATGAGTCTTTCAACTGCGTTTAATATTTTTTTGAGGCAATCCGTGAGGGAGCAGCAGATGCCGTTTATGATAAGTAAAAATATTCCAAATGCGGTAACGATGGCAGCCATGGAATCAGCAGAAAATGAGGAGGATATGTATGGACCGTTTGATGATGTGGATTCCCTGATGGAGGCATTAAATGCTTAAGGCGGAATTCACAGGGCAGTTTAAAAAAGATTATAAACTGGCATTAAAGAGCGGGTGCGATCCGAATAAGCTGCAGGCGGTAATCACTTTGTTGATAAAGGAGAAACCACTGCCGGAACAATATAGGGACCACGCATTGACAAATTCCCGAAATTATAAAAGCATGCGGGAATGTCATATCGAACCGGACTGGCTGTTGGTTTATAAAATAGAACAGAAAGTTTTGATATTGAAGCTGATTAGAACAGTGCCCCACAGTGATTTGTATTAGTATGAAATATAAAATTTCATGATCCTGGTTTGAGTGCCTGCTGGAGCGGGCGAATGGGAGTTAGAGTAAAAAGAGATGACAAGACAGGGAGGACGCGGAAATGAACAGGGGAAAATATTATATTACAACGGCGATTGCCTATACATCAGGCAAGCCGCATATCGGAAACAGTTATGAGATCGTGCTGGCGGACAGTATTGCGAGATTTAAGAGAAAAGACGGCTATGATGTGTTTTTCCAGACAGGAACGGATGAGCACGGTCAGAAGATTGAACTGAAGGCGCAGGAGGCGGGCGTTACGCCGAAGGAGTATGTAGACGGTGTGGCGAATACGATCAGGGAGATCTGTGATTCCCTGAATACTTCCTATGATAAGTTCATCAGGACCACAGATGATTACCATGAGAAACAGGTACAGAAGATCTTTAAACGGCTGTATGATAAAGGGGATATCTACAAAGGGGCTTATGAGGGTCTGTACTGTACGCCTTGTGAGTCTTTCTGGACGGAGTCCCAGCTGGTGGACGGGAAGTGCCCGGACTGCGGCAGAGAGGTAAAGCCGGCGAAGGAAGAAGCATATTTCTTCAAGATGAGCAAATATGCGGAAAGACTGATCAAGCATATCAACGATCATCCGGAGTTTATTCAGCCGGTGGCCCGGAAAAACGAGATGATGAATAACTTTCTGCTGCCGGGCCTGCAGGATCTGTGTGTTTCGAGAACTTCCTTTAAATGGGGCATTCCGGTGGATTTTGACAACAGGCATGTGGTTTATGTGTGGCTGGATGCGCTCACCAACTATATCACAGGGATCGGTTACGATGCGGAGGGGAATTCCACGGAGCAGTATAAAAAGCTGTGGCCGGCGGATCTTCATCTGATCGGGAAGGATATTATCCGTTTCCATACGATCTACTGGCCGATCTTCCTGATGGCGCTGGAGGAGGAACTGCCGAAGCAGGTATTCGGGCATCCCTGGCTGCTGCAGGGCGACGGCAAGATGAGCAAGTCCAAAGGGAATGTGATCTATGCGGAAGACCTGATCTCTTTCTTCGGCGTGGATGCGGTGCGTTATTTTGTCCTGCATGAGATGCCTTTTGAAAATGACGGTGTGATCACCTGGGAGCTGATGGTCGAGCGCTTTAATTCCGATCTTGCCAATACTATGGGGAATCTGGTAAACCGCACGGTTTCCATGAGCAATAAATATTTCGGCGGCGTTGTCGCCGATAAAAAGGCAGTGGGGGATCAGGCGGATATCGATGCGGACTTAAAACAGACGGCGGCAGATGCCTATAAGAAAGTTTCCGCGAAAATGGAGAGTCTGCGGGTAGCGGATGCCATCAGCGAGATATTTACCCTGTTTAAGAGATGTAATAAATATATTGATGAGACTATGCCCTGGGCGCTGGCGAAGGATGAGGCGCAGAGAGACCGCCTCGGTACAGTGCTCTATAACCTGTTAAACGGGATACTGGTGGGAGCGAGCCTGCTGGAGCCCTTTATGCCGGAAACAGCACAGAGGATAGCGGAGCAGATCAAAGCGCCTCTATGCGGATTTGACAAACTGGAACAGGGAAGCGCAGAGGAGATCGGAAGCCTTTACCCGTCCGGAAATCGGGTGGTGGAGACGCCGGAGATACTGTTTGCGAGATTGAAAACGGAAGAAGTGATGGAAAAAGTAGACGCTATGTTTGCGGGGCGGAACGCGGAGGCTGCCTCCGGGACAGATGCCGGGAATTCCGGGGCGGAGAACGCTGCTGGAGATACCGCGAAAGATGGAGAGAGCAAGGGAGCGGCGGCCGAGGCGATGGATATCGAGGCAAAACCGGAGATCACCTATGATGACTTCGCGAAATGTCAGTTCCAGGTAGGCGAGATCATCGACTGTAAGGAAGTGCCGAAGTCGAAAAAGCTGCTTTGTTCTCAGGTAAAGGTCGGTTCCGAGATACGGCAGATTTTGTCAGGTATCAAACAGTATTATTCTCCGGAGGAGATGGTCGGAAAAAAAGTCATGGTGCTTGTCAATCTGGCGCCGAGAAAGATGGCGGGCCTGGAATCACAGGGGATGCTGCTCTGTGCGGAAGATGCGGACGGAAATCTGGCGCTTATGACACCGGAGAAGGCGATGCCTGCGGGCGCGGAAATCTGTTGAGATGTTACTTTAAAACGTGTATGAAGAGATGAAAAACGGTTGGGGGAGCTGATGGATCGGTACATGTGAAGCGGGGGAAGTAACAGGGTATCAGCGACAGCAGACAGATGGGGGTATGGACTTAAGATGGTGTCAGAAAACAACATTAAGATCAGACAGGCGAATATATATGACTGGGATGAGGCGATCGCGCTTGCCTGGAGAACGTTTCTGAGGTTTGAGGCAAAGGATTACGGGCAGGAGGGCGTGGACAGTTTCCGGGATTTTCTGTCGGATTCTTTACTGCGGCGCATGTTTCTGATGGGGGATTATCCGGTGTTTATCGCACTTGACGGCGATAAGCAGACAGGTATGATCTCCCTGCGGAATAAAAAGCATATTTCGCTTCTGTTTGTGGAGGAGGGACACCATCATCGCGGAATAGGGAGAAGGCTTATTGAGAGCATGGAACGCTATATCAGGAGGGAATATCAGGAAGAGCGGATCACGGTAAATGCCGCGCCCTATGCGGTCGGATTTTATCATCAGATAGGCTTTGAAGATGTAGCGCCGCAGCTTTCCAAAGACGGTATCATCTATACACCGATGGAGAAGAGGATTTACTGAGACAACAGAGTCCCCGGGCTTTGTGAAAAATGTACAGAAACGTGAAGATCTTTTATGCAATCTGACGGACGGGGGATTTTTGAGCGGATTTCATAAACAAGTTGACCAAGCAAGCGGGAAAAAATTTATGAAATAGTGGTATGGCAAAACTACACTGTTTTTTGTATACTTCCTAATTAGAGACGGGAAAGAGCCTGTCAGCAATCCAAACAAAATTCAGGAGGAAAAGAAAAAATGTCAAGCTTATCATTAAAGAATATCTGCAAAAAATATCCCAATGGCTTTGAAGCTGTTAAAGACTTCAATCTGGAAATCGAAGATAAAGAGTTTATCATCTTCGTAGGTCCCTCCGGTTGTGGTAAATCTACTACACTGCGTATGGTGGCCGGTCTGGAAGACATTTCTTCCGGTGAACTGTATATCGACGGCAAGCTGGTAAACGATGTTGAGCCTAAGGACAGAGATATCGCGATGGTATTCCAGAACTATGCTCTGTATCCTCACATGACAGTATATGATAACATGGCTTTCGGTCTGAAGCTGAGAAAGGTACCGAAAGATGAAATCGATAAGAAGGTTCGTGAAGCAGCAGAGATCCTTGATCTGTCCGCACTTCTTGACCGTAAGCCGAAAGCTCTTTCCGGCGGTCAGAGACAGCGTGTAGCTATGGGTCGTGCTATCGTTCGTAAACCGAAAGTATTCCTGATGGATGAGCCGTTATCCAATCTGGATGCGAAGCTCCGTGTGCAGATGCGTATAGAGATCGCAAAACTGCATCAGAATCTGGGAACAACCATCATCTACGTTACACATGACCAGACAGAGGCTATGACTCTTGGTACAAGGATCGTTGTTATGAAAGCCGGTATCGTACAGCAGGTTGATACACCTCAGAATCTGTATGAGAAACCCGCCAACCTGTTCGTAGCAGGCTTCATGGGATCTCCTCAGATGAACTTCCTTGACGCAACCGTTAAGGTAGAAGGCAATGTGGCAAATCTGGTAGTGGCAGGCAAGAGCATTCCTCTGCCGGCAGCAAAATCCAAAGCCCTGATTGATGGCGGCTACAACGGAAAGACCGTGACATTCGGTATCCGTCCTGAGGATGTATATGATTCCGAAGAGTTCCTTGCAAATGCACCGACAACCTTCGAATCCAAAGTAAAAGTATACGAGCTGCTCGGCGCAGAAGTATATCTGTACTTTGATCTGGATCAGTTCCCGATCACTGCAAGGGTTGACTCCAGAACGAATGCAAGACCTGGCGATGCGATCAAGTTTGCATTTGACATTGATAAGATCCACGTATTTGACAAAGAAACAGAAGTGACGATCTGCAATTAAGTCGCTGTTTTCCAAGCGACGCTACGAGCAAAAAGCGAAGCGTTTGCGAGTCAAGCCACGAAGTGGCGCTGCAGAGGCGAAGCGTTTGCGAGTCAGGCCGTTGCAATTAATCAAAACATAGAGGGGGATGTGATAAGCATCCCTCTTTTAGGCTTTATAAAACCATACATTAAATTACGAAAAGGAAGGGAAGCGCATGATTTCAAACCAGATCATTCAAAACAGCATAGAAGAATTAAAGAATATTACAAAAATTGATTTTGGCGTATTTGATTTAAACGGCAGCTGCATGGCATCAACTTTTGATACATCGGAAGAGGAGAAGGAACTGGTAGTGAATTTTGTGGCTTCACCTGCGGATTCTCAGGTGATCGGTGCCCACCATCTTTTGAAGGTGATGGATGAGGATGAGGTAAATTATATTCTGGATGCAAGGGGACTTGGCGATGATGCCTATATGATGGGCAAGGTTGCCGTATGCCAGCTTCAGAATCTGATGATCGCCTATAAAGAGCGGTTTGACAGAAATAACTTCTTTCAGAATCTGATTTTGGATAATCTGCTTCTTGTGGATATTTACAACAGGGCGAAACGCCTTCATATTACAGACCAGCAGGATCGGGTAGTCTATATCGTGGAGGCGGGAGATAAAGATGAACTTTCCGTAAGTGAACTGATGAAAGGGATGTTCTCGCCGCAGAACGGAGATTATGTGACGACCGTGGATGAGGACAGCGTGATCCTGATCAAAGCGCTGGACGGGGAAGTGAGCGAAGAAGGGCTTGAGCGCATTGCCAGAACGATCATGGATATGATCAATGCGGAGGCGATGATCAATGTCCGCGTGGCGTTCGGGACGATGGTGCATGAATTAAAGGATGTGTCCAAGTCGTATAAAGAAGCAAAGATGGCTTCCGACGTAGGACGTATCTTCTATCAGGAAAAGCAGGTTATTTCCTACAGGCTTCTGGGCATCGGCAGGCTGATCTATCAGCTTCCGATCAATCTCTGCCGGATGTATATCCATGAGATATTCGGAGAGAGCATGCCGGATGAGATCGATGATGAGACACTGGTAACCGTGGAGAAGTTCTTTGAGAATAATCTGAATGTTTCGGAGACTTCAAGGCAGCTGTTCATCCACAGAAATACGCTTGTCTACCGGATAGAAAAATTGCAGAAGGCGACAGGACTGGATATCCGTGTATTCGACGATGCGCTGACATTGAAGATAGCCCTGATGGTAGTCAGCTACATGAACTATCTGGAAAAGAGAACCAGCTGAACCGTCAGGTGAAGCTGGTTCGATACGGTGCGATTTACGAAAGTAAATAGCAGCGTTTCCCGCAGCTGAACCGTCAGGTGAAGCTGGTTCGATACGGTGCGATTTACGAAAGTAAATAGCAGCGTTTCCCGCAGCTGAACCGTCAGGTGAAGCTGGTTCGATACGGTGCGGTTTACGAAAGTAAATAGCAGCGTTTCCCGCAGCTGAACCGTCAGGTGAAGCTGGTTCGATACGGTGCGGTTTACGAAAGTAAATAGCAGCGTTTCCCGCAGCTGAACCGTCAGGTGAAGCTGGTTCGATACGGTGCGGTTTACGAAAAAACAAATAAAATAAACAGGAATATAGAGCCCCGTTTTCTCATAAGATGGTCAATAGGAAGTATATAAAATGACTGTCTAAAGGAGGAAACGGGGTTTGTATTATGATAAAAGAATCAGATATCTGAGTTATTATGAGAGCGGCATTAAACTGCAGAATGCCGGTTATGTGAAATTTCAGGTGAGGGACAGCCTTTGCCAGATGATCATTTATGTGAAGGGACCGAGGCTGATGGGAAGCGGGGAGGCAAGAGTGTATCTGCTTTCGGAAAAGCCGGAGAAAAAGGGAGAGGACAGTTTTTATCATGAGGGCCGGAAAAATAATCTGAATAAGCATTTACTGGGGACACTTGCCGTCCGCAATGGACAGGGCTATTGCGCGGTGCGGATGCATGCGGAGAATATGGCTGATTCCGGGGTATGGTACGATGAGATATGCGGTATCAGGATTGAGATGCATGAATATCAGTATCTGGAATCGCAATGGACGGTAGTAAACTTAATGCCGGGACAAAAGAACCGCCGGGGCAGTGCAGATAACAAGGCGGCAGGAAGAGGGAATAATACAGACAGTTCATCGACAGGAGGCAGGCAGAGCGGTGCGGACGCTGCGGCAGCGGGAAGAGGGCAGAGAAAGACAGGCGAACCGGCAGACGATGGGCGCGTAGAGGTCAATCTGATAGTGACGCCTGTGTCAGAAAATCTGCGGGTTGAAAAGGTGGTAAAAGAAAAGCCTGTGATCGACATCGAAGAGATGGAAAGGTTTGAGATAGAAGAAGATTTTATGGCTGTGGATGAGGGGACGGAAATCGCGGAAGAGATCACCGTGGACGCAGCCGGGAATAATGCGGATACAGCAGGCGGAAAAGAGGAACTGCCGGCAGAAGAAAAAACAGAGAATATGACAGGGCAGCCGTCGGGGGAAGAGGACTCCATGCAGGAGATGCTGGAAAGAGAAATCTTAAGGGAAGAGACGCAGCGGACTTTGGATGAGGAAATTCTGAAGGGAATGGAAGAAGGAGAAAGAGAGGAGACCGCGGAGATCCCGGAGGAGATACGTTCCTCTGAACGGGAATTACGGACTGATAAGTGGGAGCAGCTCAGAAAGACTTATCCTGTGGTACATCCGATCCGGGAGGAAGAGGAATATCTGAAGATCGCACCGAAAGATTTTGTGATCTTCACGGAAAAGTATCAGGAACTGGTACATAACAGTTTTTTGCTGCACGGCTATTATAATTATAAGCATCTGATTCTGGGGAGAAAAGAAAAGGATAACAGGACGGTTTACTATCTGGGCGTACCAGGCACGTTCCATGAGAGAGAGAAGACGGTGGCGGTAATGTTCGGCTTTGAG
This sequence comes from Lachnospiraceae bacterium, assembly GCA_910573755.1. Lineage (GTDB taxonomy): Bacteria > Bacillota > Clostridia > Lachnospirales > Lachnospiraceae > 1XD8-76. The sequence goes on from CAJTBO010000014.1 coordinate 30,895, forward strand.
GCCTTTGACGGAAAGCGGGAGCCGGCGGAGAACGGGGATTTCGGGTATTACCTCAGGAGGGTGGAGATATAAAAACAGTCCCGCGGATACGGGAGTATGGCAGAAGGAGACAGAGAACCTGTCTCCTTTTGAATATACGGCCTTATACCAAAAGTGCCATAGACACTTGGAAATATGCCGCCGGGGCAGCGCATGCCTGATTTGTTTCAGGAACTGATAGACGCTTATCAGGCGATGATGGCACGGCTGGATAAAGCGCTGCGGAATGAAAAACAGGCGGCGATGCTTCAGCTGCAGGCACAGTTTGATACGCTGCAGGCGCAGGTAAATCCTCATTTTATATATAATGTGCTCAATACGATCTCTTCCCGGGCAGTGCTTGACAATGATGAAACTATCTGCGAAATGTGCGGATGTCTCGGAAATATGCTTCGCTATTCTACAAATAATAAAGAACGCTATGCTACTGTTGAAAAGGAACTGGAATATCTGGATAATTATTTTTACCTGTTGAAATCCCGTCATGAGAACCGGCTGGAGGCGGATATTGATGTGGACAGGGAGATCGGAAGACAGATCATTCCGAAGATGACTCTGCAGCAGCTGGCGGAAAACTGCGTGAAACACGGTTTTAAAAATACGGATTCCCCTATCCATATTTCGGTGACGGGAAAGGTACTGAAAGACCGCTGGATCATCCGGGTGCAGGATGGCGGCCCGGGTATTTCCAAAGAGAAACTTCTGGAATTGCAAAGCCGTCTGGAGGAAGTGCGGAAGGATATTCTGGAGAGGGCTATCCCGGCGGAGATGGAAATAGGCGGCATGGGAATTGTAAATACATATACGAGATGCCTTTTGTTATATGCGGAAGACCTGATCTTTGAGATGGATAACGTGCCGGAGGGACAGGGATTTGTGGTGACAGTCGGGCAGAAGATAAAGACAGAGAAAAAACGGCTATAGAGTTAAGAAAGACAGATATCTTAGAAAGGAATCGATCATGAAGATTAAACATTTAAAGATCAACCATTTGACAAACCCGTTGGGATATGATCTGGCGAACCCCACGATCTCCTATGTGGCGGAGCAGGCGGCGGGAAAACGTCAGGCTTTTGCGCAGGTGCAGGTTTCCCTGAAAGAAGATTTTTCGGAAATATTGTATGACAGCGGAGAAAATGACAGTATTGTCAGTACGGGATTTGAACTGCCCATTGCGTTGAGTCCGATGACCAGATATTACTGGAAAGTCCGTGTGGCGGATGAGAGGAGCGATGAGGCATGGAGTGATGTGCAATGGTTTGAGACCGCAAAAACGGTGACGGGAAATGACTGTGCCTGGCAGGCAAAGTGGATCAAACCGCAGGCGGAAAAAAACATGCAGGCGGCGGTATGGCAGGATATCGAGATCACAAAACCGGTGGCTAAGGCAAGGGCGTATATGATCGGACTTGGTCTCTATGAGTTTTATCTGAACGGGGAAAAACAGGGAGATGAATGCCTTCTTCCGGGATTCTGCGATTATGACAGCTGGCTTCAGTATCAGACCTATGAACTGTAGCTTGCAAAAGGGAAAAATCGTCTGGAACTGCTGCTGGGAGACGGCTGGTATAAAGGCCGGTACGGAATGCGGGTAAAATCTGAAAACTACGGAGAGAGTCTGGCAGCGCTGGTTGAGATTCATATCCGTTATGAAGACGGTACGGAAGAGATTATCGGTACGGATGAAACGTGGAAAGCGCGAAAGAGCAGGATTGTTTCAAGCGGCATTTACTCAGGCGAAGTATATGATACGACACTGGATATCAGTGAAGCATTCGGAACGGAGGTTATTGAATTAGGATATGACCGCCTTTCATCGAGGCTGTCTCCTGCAATTACGGTACATGAGAAGATCAAACCGGTTGAAGTGATCCAAACGCCTGCCGGAGAAACGGTTCTTGATATGGGACAGAACATGGTGGGTTGGCTGCAGTTCCACTGTAAGGCGCCCGCCGGAACAAAACTGTATTTCCAGTTCGGCGAGATCCTGCAGGATGATAATTTTTACAATGAAAATCTCCGCAGTGCGGAGGCGGAGTTTACTTATATTTCGGACGGAAGAGAGCGGGATGTCCGGCAGCACTTTACATTCTACGGATTCCGGTTTGTGAAAGTGACAGGCTGGGAGGGGGAAATAGATCCGGAAGATTTCCGCGGCCTGGTGATCCATTCGGATATGGAGGAACTGGGGGAGATCACAACCTCCGATCCGCTGGTGAACAGACTGGTTTTAAATGCGAAATGGGGGATGAAAGGAAATTTTCTGGACGTACCTACAGATTGTCCGCAGCGCGACGAGCGCTATGGCTGGACAGGCGATGCGCAGATATTTTCCGGTACAGCCTGCTATTTTATGGATACCTGTGCGTTCTATACAAAGTACGGGCGGGACATTTACGCGGAGCAGGTGAAGCTTGGCGGCAGTGTGCCGGATGTTGTGCCTGTGGCTAATTTCCCGGGGGATGCCTCCACTGCCTGGGCGGATGCGGCTACGATCATTCCGTGGAATGTGTATCTGCATTACGGTGATAAGAATATCCTGCGCCGCCAGTATGACAGCATGAAGGGCTGGGTGGATTACATGAAGAGGGAGGATGATAAGGACGGGGCGAAACACCTGTGGCAGTCGGGCACCCATTATGCAGACTGGCTGGCGCTGGACGGCAATTATCCCGGCGGCGTTTACGGGGCGACAGATCCGAATCTGATCGCTTCCGCCTATTATTATTATTCTGTTAATATTGTGGCAAAAGCGGCTGAGGTTCTGGACAAAAAAGAGGATGCGGAGAGATATGGAAAACTGGCGGGAGAGATCTGTGATGCTTTCGTGAAAGAGTATTTCACACCGGCAGGCAGGCTGGCGGTGGATACCATGACGGCTTACGTGGTTGTTCTGTATATGGGACTGACGCCGGATTTCGCATACGAAAAGGTGTGCAGAGGGCTTCTGAACAGGCTGAAAAAGAATTTCTATCATCTGGATACGGGATTTGTAGGAACACCTTATCTATGCCGTGTATTGTCTGAAAACGGAATGAATGATCTGGCGTATCACCTGCTTCTGGAAAAGGGATACCCGGGATGGCTGTATGAAGTGCTGATGGGTGCGACCACGATCTGGGAGCGCTGGAATTCCGTGGAACCGGACGGCCGGATGAGCGGAACGGCGATGAATTCCCTGAACCATTATTCCTACGGATCGATCGTAGAGTGGATGTTCCGCAATATGGCGGGCATCAATCCCTGTGAGGATGCTCATGTACGGTAAAGAAGCAAGCAACCAAAAACAAGAGATAGACCGCCAGCACCACACTATTCCGAACCAAAGAAGCCAAAGACCAAAAGACAAACATTATGGAAATGTGCATAACAGGCTATGGAATCATGGATAACTCTATTCACAGCACATGGAAAAGCTAAAGTGCAGCTTTCCCACGTCCTGCAAACAGAGTTACCCACAATTCCATGAGACAGCCAGTTATACACATTCCCACAATGCCGATGACGACGGAATCCCTCTCATTCATTCATACTTGTTTCCAAACTGCAATAATGCTGATGTAATTCATATATTTTTTGCTGCATTAGTTTTATTAGCTCCAATGGTGCTAACACAGTGGCGTTGTTCCCAAATGGCAATATATAATCGGCAACCCATTCTAAAGCTGCATGATTTATTTCCATGTCGATTATCCCGCCGCCCGTTGGAAATGTTGTTAATCCGCTTGCAAGCAAACATTCACTTTCACAGCGTTTAACGCCTATATCCGTTAGTTGGATTTTCATATGGTAATCATTCCTAACATCTGTTTTTTCAAGATATTCTTGAATAGACGTAGGAATAGGGTATTTCCCTTTTGGATAGGGCTTTTCCTCTATGATTTCTTTAATACGGTCAACTCGGAATACTCTGATTTGATTTGCCGTTGTACAATAGGCGGGGCAATACCAAAGTCCATTCATAGCATATAAGCCGATAGGTATAATTGTGCGTGTACTTTCAGAATATGTTGACGAATACCGTATTGTTGCGGCATGACGGTTTATCACAACAAGGAACATTGATTTAAGTAATGGCGAATCGCAATGTCTGTCTGGAATCCAAAATACTACCTTGTTTTGAATCTGCGTAATACTGTTTTGTACATCTAATGGCAGACAATTCAAAAATTTTTTTAGGACGGATATGGTTTCCTGTTCAAACGGCAAGTCACGGTGATATTGCAAGGCTTGACAGGCAAAGAAAATAGCTTTTGCTTCGCTTTCTGAAAAAGCAATAGGCGGCAAAATGCGTTCTTTTAAGATATGATACCCACCCGCCGCCCCAACTTCGGAGTAAAGAGGGAAACCAGCTTGTTCCAATTCTTGCAAGTCACGTAGTATGGTTCTTTTTGATACGGAAAATTCATTTGCCAATTCGCCTACAGTAAAATCTTTTTTTGCATTTATTGTTATCATCATCTCGATAAGCCGTTCTGCTTTTGACATTTTTGAACTCCTTTCCGAATGGTGACAGCCCTTGTCACTATTCTATGATAAACTATCCATGTACCAAATGCAATATAGCATTAAAACGAAACCATGCACGCCCCATGTGGGAGAAAGGGGGAATCATTTATGGCTTGTACAGAAGCATACAAAGAACATATCATGTATACGTTCAACGGCTTTTGCAAGACCGTCATACGCTTTGCGGCTATCAACGCATGGCGTGACAGGAGCAGACGGCGACAAAAAGAAATATCCCTTGAATACCTCACAGAAGAAAAGTTTTACCCTTTAGGCACAACAGACGAATATTTTGAAGCACCCTATGAAGAATACTCCATTACGATGTGCGGTCAGACAGTTATCCTCACCAACGGAAAACTTGCCGCCGCCCTGTTAGCTCTGCCGGAGAAAAACCGGGAAATCATTTTCCTTTACTTTTTCAGGCATTACACACAGCGGGAAATCGGGGAAATGTACGGACGCTGCCGGAGTACGACCGGGTATCAAATCCATAGGACTTTACAACTCCTGCATAAAGAAATGGAGGTGCTTTCACATGGGGAATCCGAATCTTTTGCCTTATGAAACGATTGTCCGGGCGACCAGCGGAGAGCCGGAAGCCGTGGAAGAGGTTTTACGACATTACAGCAAGCGTATCCGTATGGCAGCCCTTGAAAATGGTCATATAGATACAGACACCGAGGATAGCATAAAACAGCGGCTTATCTCTGCTTTGTTCCGTTTTCGGTTTGACGGACAGGCTACATAATGGGAGGTGAGATTTGTCGGGAAAATAGTCATGCTTACATTCAATGGCACAGAAGAAAAAGCGATTGAAAAAGCCATAGCTGGCCTTGCCCATATAATACCGCTGGACGCCATGCCGCCGCCACACTTCCCCACACTGATTTTTCCAGGATTGGAAATCAGATTACACCAACGCCGGGTACTGAAAGGCGGGGCAGACATAAATCTCACCCGTTTAGAGTATGGCGCACTCTGTTGCCTTGCCACCAGTCCGGGGAGGGTATTTACAAAGGCGCAAATCTTTGAAACTGTATGGAGCATGGAAAGTGAAAGCTGCCAGTCAAGCGTTGCCAATGTAATTTGCAACTTGCGAAAAAAGATAGAGCCGGACAACCGCAAGCCTACCTACATAAAGACCGTTATAGGCGTGGGCTATAAGTTTGTTTCCAGAGAATGACAGACAGATTGCTATTGCCGGATAAATATAATATAATACCCTCAGTGAATCCCCATAGAATGTAAAGGAGAAAATCGTATGGAAAAATTGATGTATATGATGATGATTGAGAAAAGCAAGACCTATAATAAAATGACAAAACAGGTAGTTATGGAACACGTTGAGAACATAAGAAAGCTGGACGATGAGGGAAAGCTGGAAATCTGCGGTGTCTTTAAAGGCTATCCGGGAATGGCAGGTATGTATATCCTAAAAACAGAGAGCCGTGAAGAAGCAGAAGAAATTTGCAAAGCAGAGCCGCTGGTTATGGGAGGATATGCAACCTACAAATTGGTTGGTTTGCAGATTGCAAACCGGGAAAATAATTACTTGCTGTAATTGCGAAAAGGAACAACACTGGGGCAAATTAAATCCGGCTTATTTGTAAACTGAATAACCGCCGCTACATGGAACGGCACACCAAGACAGGAAATCAAGAAAAGGTTTCCTGTTTTTTTGCGCCCATTTTTGGCATTTTGAAAAATCGCCAGTATTATGCCGTGCAAAGGGGATAGAAAGAAATTTCCTCTCCCATTTGGCAAATCCGCAAGCTGTCCGTGGAGGGCAGGCAAAGAGAAATTTCCGTAAATCTCCGCCTATTCCGGCTTGTGTGGTGTTGTAAGGAATAAGGGGAAATTTCCGCAAATCAACGTCCATTTTGCATTTTGCAGGTTTGTAGGTATCAGAGGGAGAAATGTTTCCGCAGCTTTGGCAAAATCCCCGTTTGCAACACTAAAGGTATTGACGGAAGCCCACACAGAGGAAGCCGCCACTTTCTTAGAGTTATACCGAAAAGTAGATTATACCGAATTTTCTTCAGATATCCTTGAAAATCGAGACTCGCCATTCAAAAATTCGGGATAAGATTTTTTCTTACAGATGGTAGCCAGCCTACAAAAATTCGGGATAAGATTTTTCTTGTTTCAATCTACAAGAACAAAATTTTTATTTTTTATGGCTAAATGAGAACCTGGCAATCAAAATCGTCAAAAATGTGATAAATATATGCGAACTAAAAAAATGTTATCCCGAATTTTTTGTATAGCACTTCAAGACAGATGAATAAATATTATCCCGAAATATTCTTTAGAACAGCTTGTATTTGGAGACTCTTTCGTAAATATCGGGATAAGTCTTTTTTCGGTATAACTCTAAGAAACTGCGCTGTGTGGTATCTTCACTTACTATCCAGCTTTCCGGGGCTGGTTTATTGCGTTCCGGCGAAAATTTCTCATGGAATTTTCTGATACCCTTGACGGACGGGGCGGGGATTCTGCCAAAGCTGCGGAAAAATTTCTCCCCCTAATACCTACAACACCACGCAAAGCAAAATGGACGTTGATTTGCGTAAACTTCCCCTTAATCCTTACAACACCACACTTTGCGATTTTGCCAAAGATTTCATAAAATCTTAATATTTTTCTTTTTGCTTCCACGTCACATAAAAAGAGAAAACTGCCAGACAAAGCGGCAGTTATTTTCACTTTTCCCTTGTTACGCACGGCGGGCGTGAAATGGATAAGTTCTCTATCTTTTGTTGAAATTTCTTTTCGCTGAAATATACGGGCGGTTATTTGCCCCTCTATAACTTACTACGGGAAAAAATGAAATTTTGGCAACATTATCCGAAACTTTTTGAAGTTTTTCAGTCCGGCGCAAAATCCGGCTCGGTTCTGGGCGCAAAAAAACAGGAAACCTTTTCTTGATTTCCTGTCTTGGTGTGCCGCTGTGATGGGTGGCGGTTATTCTGTTGTCTGGTGTTAGTCATTCCCCGGAAGCAAACTTGTAGCCTATGCCTAAAACTGTCTTTATGTAAGTGGGATTTTTGCTGTCCGGCTCTATCTTTTTCCGCAAATTGCATATCACACTGGCAACGCTTGACTGGCAGCTTTCGCTTTCCATGCTCCACACGGATTCAAAGATTTGCGCCTTTGTAAATACCCGCCCCGGACTGGCGGCAAGGTAGCAGAGTGCGCCGTACTCCAAACGGGTGAGATAGATGTCTGCACCGTCTTTCAGTACCCGGCGTTGGTGTAATCTGATTTCCAATCCCGGAAAAACCAGTGCGGGGGAATGGGGCGGCTGTATGGCTTCCAGCGGTATCATATCGGCAAGGGCGGCTATGGCTTTTTCAACCGCTTTTTCTTCGGTGTCGTTGAATATAAGCATGACTATTTTCCCGACAAATCTCACCTCCCGTTATGTCGCCTGTTCATCAAAACGGAACTGTAACAGGGCAGCGATAAGCCGCCGTTTGATGTTGTCCTCGGTGTCCTTGTTGACCTGTCCGTTTTCAAGGGAAGCAAGCCGGATTCGCTTGCCGTAATGCCGTAAAACCTCGTCCACCGCTTCCGGCTCTCCGCTGGTCGCTCGGACAATGGTTTCATACGGCACAAGTTTAGGATTCCTCACGGAAAATCACCTCCATTTCTTCATGTAACATTTGCAAGGCACTGTGTATATGATGCCATGCCGTATTCCGGCAGCGTCCGTATAGCTCCCCGATTTCCTGCTGTGTGTAACGCCCGAAAAAGTAAAGGTAGATGATTTCCCTCTTTTTCTCCGGCAGAGAGGACAGGGCTTCGGCAAGCTCTCCGTTCGTAAGGATAACCCTCTGACCGCATATCGTAACCGGGTATTGCTTACAGGGGTCTATAAAATACTTATCTGTTGTACTGAATGGGTAAAACTTTTCTTCGGTGAGGTATTCAAAAGATATTTCTCTTTGCCGCCTCCTATCCCTGTCACGCCATGCGTTGATAACTGCATAGTGTATGACTACTCTGCAAAAGGCGTTAAATGTGTATTCGATATGCTCCTTATATGCTTCTGTGCAAGTCATGGAAGTTCCCCCTTTCTCCCACATAGAGCGTTGCATGGTTTATGGTTATGTTTTCAATTTGATTCTATTTTATATTCATATGGATAATAGCTTTGCAATTCGTCTATGTCTATTTCTTTTCCTGCATACTCCTTAAACCAGTTTTCATAATTTGGATTATTCCAAACTGTGCCATCTTCAAAAACAACCTGCTTTAAACAAAGTAATGAATATGCAACTTGATTCGCTTCTCCGTTCCCGACTTTCAAAAAGTCCCCCATGATTTCACCATCATATAATGACCATCCGCCACGGTATTCCTCGGTTTGATTGGATAGAATGTTCGCCTTTGTCCGAACAATATTTTCAAAGCTGCTTTCCGTACTGCTGTCAAGGAAATTCCAATATAGCTTTAATGGTGAACCGTTTTCGCTATAAGCCAGCATACAATATTGGGTTTCTACAATGGTACTGTCGGTATTGTTTGTAAGTATATCGTGGATATAAGGTGCGCCATCTTCATAATGGAGAATATCTGCGCTTTCATGTATAATTGTCATAGCGCTTTTTTTGTCTGTAATATCATCGCTTGTAGTTGTTTTTCGTTCACTGATAACTGGTGTATCATTTGCTTTATTATCAGCCTGAGCCATTGCAGAAGTGGCAAACAAACTAACGGTAACAAATACGATAATACAGGCAGATAAAAGAGCAGTGATTGTCGTTCGTTTTGTGTTCATAATTGCTGTAATCCTTTCCTCAATGGCATTTTTACTAAAATTGCTGCAAAGCGGTGACAGCCCGCTTTTCTTTGCTTCCATACTGATAAGCATTAGCGAATAGGCAGATTTTGATTTATCTCCAAATTGTTTTATAACGCTTTCATCACATGCAAGCTCAATATCACGATTAAAGAGAACGTACATTACCCAGACAAAAGGATTGAACCAGTGAACACAAAGGGCATATGTAGCAATCAGCTTTGTAATGGTATCAAAACGATATATATGCACATATTCATGTGAAAAAATATATTGTAACGGCTCTGTATTTTCCCAGTCTGTTTGTTTCGGCATTAAAATAACAGGATGTAAAATACCATATGTCAACGGTGTAGAAATTCTATCCGATTGTTTAATCGAAATTCGCCGTTTTAAGGGGCGTTCTTTAATCCATTGCTCTACATAGGGATTATTGACTGGTAAAGCTGCCCGAAACTCAATTCGGCAACGTAAATAAGATACCATGAAAAATGCTGCAAAAAGTATCATTCCAATACACCAGACAACAAACCAAACAGAAACGGATGGAATATCTGTTACTGGCTGCCCCATGCCTTGTATCATCATAAAATATTCCCGTGATACGGCAGAGGCAGCATTGTTTGTTTCTGCTTCAAAAAATGCGGGCGTTGATATATTGTGGTTAATAAGCGTATATATACTGAACGCAGACGGAATAGTAAATGGAATAATCAGCCTTAAAAGCACCATTTCCCACAAAACAAGAAATGTTTTTTTAGGCAGACTATTTATTGCTACTGCCCGAATCATCACAACCGCAATAATAAAAATAGCCCCTGAAAAGCTCACTTCCAGCAAAGTCATACTTATCACCTCATTCCAAATCTGAAACAATTTTTTTCAGTTTTTCGATTTCTTCGGCAGAGAGTTTTTTTCTGCTCAACAGGGCAGCAAATAATTTGTCCGCAGAACCATCATAAATTTTGTTAATCAGTTCATTCGTTTCGGCTTCCTGTACTTCCTCTTTGGGAATAAGTGCATGACACATGAAATTAGGTTCGGAACGTTCAATAGCTCCCTTTTTTATACACCTTTTTATCAGTGTATAGGTGGTATTCATGTTCCAGCCGATTTCCTCTTTCAGAACATCGGATATATGTTTTGCCGTGGTATCGCCCTCACTCCAAAGCACACACATTACTTTCAATTCTGAATCGAAAAGTTTAATATCCATTTTAATCCTCCTTTTCACAAGACCGCAGTAGTTTCTGCTTGATTATACATTACACCTTTTTCGATCCTTTGTCAACACTACCGCAGTAGTGTTGTGAAAAATTCAAATATTATTTTATGATAGATAGGAGAAAGATAGGGATTCCGTAGTAGTCGGCATTGTGCGTAATGTGTATAACTGGCTGTCTTATGGAATTATGGGTAACTCTGTTTGCAGGACGTGGGAAAGCTGCACTTTCGCTTTTCCATGTGCTGTGAATAGAGTTATCCATGATTCCATAGCCAGTTATACACATTTCCACAATGCTTATCTTTTGGTCTTTGGCTTCTTTGGTTCGGAATAGTGTGGTGCTGGCGGTCTATCTCTTGTTTTCGGTTGCTTGCTTCTTTACCGTACATGAGCATTCGCGCCCAGATTGTCGTTGCCGTAGCCCTCCATCAGATTGATTACGCCCCAGATACCAAGCCCGGCTCCAAGTGCTACAACAAGGGTCTGCAAAACGTCTACTGCGCTATTGAAAAATGCCATAAATATATCCTTTCTGCCGCGTCTGCGGCTGTCCGGCAAGCGGACAAAAGGCGGTCAGCGTATGGTCGCCGCCGCATAAAAAAACCGCCCTCTGGTAAAGGCGGCTGTCCCCGCGCTGCGTAAGTCCTGCGGCGCGGCGGTATTCAGTTGTAAGGGGTGCGGCTCCTGCCGCTGTGTACTGCGCCGGAAAGTGGGGGCGCGTATCATGTAGCCGGTATGGATAGATGTGATTGCTTCAATCGCTCCTTTCTGTGTCCCGCTGTGCTGCCGGACGTTTTTTTCAGACTTTCGGGAAGTGAATAGCTTGCGTAGCAAGGTGTTCGCTTCCCGAAAGTTCACAAAGGGGTAGCTGCCGCAAGGCAGCGTAGGGGAAGTGTAGCTTCCCCTGTCCCCCGGCGGTCTGCCATGCTGTCACTGTTGCGGGATAAGCCCCCGGCGCGTGACATACTCCGTTGCAAAACGGCGGTGTTCCGCTTCCTTTTCCCGCCAATACTCCCATAATGCAGCGTCGGCGGCTTCCGCAACATTCATTAAAAACCGTTCAAGCTGCTTTTGTTTTTCCTCTGCGCTACGTTTCCTCATGGTCTGCGTCCTCCTGTAAGTCTGCCGCGTCAATCTCGTAATAGTCAAAAACCTCGTCGGGCTTGACAATGGCGGGGCGGCGTTTAAGGTGCTTTTCCATGTCAAAGGCGTTCTTCGGGTCTGCGTCGGACAGGTACTTGTATTTCGGGTGCTTCGTTATGTCGAATTTATCCGAAAAGAACGGGCGCACCCCGCGTAGCTGCAAGATACATTTCCCTCCGTCCATGACTGCGATTTCATCTTCCGTCATAAGCTGCTTTCCCAATTTCTGATAGTTCAGCCCATGCGAAAGCTCCCGCCCCCTTGTTTCGGACGTGTTAAAGCTGTCTATCGTTTCTTTTCCTAAAATTTCCGATATTTCTTTAAGGGTGGTTTTCTCCTTGCCGCCCAAGAAAAGCGTGGTGTCGCAGTTGCCGACTATGGTATCGGCGTTGTCTTTGTAAATGGCTTTTAGCTGTGACTGGCTCTGCAAGATGATTGACGCGGATATTTCCCGGCTCCGTATCGTTGCAATGAACTTTTCAAACTTCGGTATCTGCCCGATATTCGCAAATTCATCAAGTAAGCACCTTACATGGACGGGAAGCCGCCCGCCGTATTCATCATCTGCCTTGTCGCATAAAAGGTTGAATAACTGTGTGTAGAGAATACTCACGACAAAGTTGTAGGGTAGGAAAGTGCCGCCTTGCCGTATTTCTAGGGTAGGTCTGCACAGTCCCCCCTCAGAACCGTGCTTACAACTCTCGCTGTACACGGCTCCGTCTTTGCTTGGTCAATAAAAAACTCATTGGTTGTGAATCTTGATATGGCACTGTTTGCATACTACAAGAGTTTTTCGCCGTTTGGCTATCATCGCACGCTCCCAATCCTCTTTTCCTTTCAGATTTTTGAGTTTGTTGATGTGATGAACCTCATAGCAGTCACTTTCGGTTGTACCACACAATTCACAAGTGTGTGCCTTTAGTCGCTTTTCAAACGTATTTACCGACATTCTGTATATCTGCGTTGCATAGGTAATTCTATTGGTAGGGTTCTTCACGTTTTTACTGTCAGCATATTTGGCAAAATAACATCTTTTCAGCCCCTGCTTTGTTTCATATGGGATACCCCATTCGCCTTTGCCGTCCTTAAACTTTCTTATCATTTTAGGTACAGAACTTCTATGCTTATTGGCAAGGGTTCGCAAGCAGCTATATTCCATCAGGTATGTCAGATAGCATAATCTGTTGAAATTACTCGCCAGACTGTAGTAATTGCATATCCCCCGCAACTCGCTGTTATAGCTTGACACTATTTCAAGGTCTGAAAGATGCAATAGTTCCGCCCGGTGGACTGGACGTAAATTTCCATTAAGTTCCTGTATTGCGATGCCTTTTGAAAAGATAAATTTGTGGATTTTATCCGAAAGAGGAACCACAAGTTCAACTTTGTTGCTCATTGTTCGTTTAGCGTGTTTCATTTTGCCGACACGCTTTACTTTTGCGTCACGCCTTACACGAATGTCATAGCCAAGGAAGCGTGCATAATTATTGCTGTGGGTAATAAGCGTCTTTTCATCACTTAATTCCATTTTCAGTGCCTGTCCGATAAACTCGGCAAGTTTTCGCTTGATTTCCACACAGTCTTCACGGCTTCCATTCACACCGACTAAAAAATCGTCCGCATACCGTATATATTTGATTTTCTTATCGGTCTGCGATTTAGCAGGAGTTTTCAGCACCAGTTTATGGATACGTTTGTATTCATTAATCCAGTTCTGCCGTTCCTCACCGCTTGATTCGTTGATGTGCCTTCGGGCTACCGTCTGTTTGCTTAACAATGCCCGGTATTCCGGCGTGTAGTTTTTTTCTTCATAAACATCGAAATCAGCTTTTAGCTTCATCACAAATTTATCCAGCTCATGAAGATAAATATTGGCGAGTATCGGTGAGATAATCCCGCCCTGTGGAGTTCCGCTGTATGTACCATAGTAGCGCCAATCTTCCATATATCCCGCTTTCATAAACTTGTGTATCAGCTTAATCAGCCGTGTGTCCTTGATTTTACTGTTAATCAGGCTTGCTAATACAGTGTGGTTAATGTTATCAAAACAGCCTTTAATGTCACCCTCAACGAACCACCTTGCCCCGGTAAATTCTTTTTTAATTCAGTCAGGGCAGTATGGCAGCTTCTGTTTGGTCTGAATCCATGTGAGCAGTTTAGAAAAACAGGTTCATATACGGCTTGCAGTACCATTCTAAGGGCTTCCTGTACCAGCTTGTCTGTGAATGTGGGTATCCCAAGCGGCCGCTTCTTTTTACTGTTTGACTTTTCAATGTAAGTTCGGCGTACCGGCTTAGGTTGATAGGTTTCATCTGTCAGCGATTTTATGATTTTTGCGATTTTTGTTTCGCTGAAACCATCTGCTGTGTCATGGTTTACCCCTTTTGTTGCCGCTCCATTATTGGCATACAGATTCCTGTACGCTTCATAATAGATGTCAGGGCGCAACAGGTAACGGTATAACTTGGTGAATACTTCTTCTTTGTTACGGTTTGAGTTCTTATTGATTCTTGCTAAAATCTCCATTGTTGGTTTCATTATGAGGTTTTCCTCCCTAATCAATTTTTGATTTTAGTACGCATTGACTACGCCCCTTCGCCATGTGAGCGGCGTTACCGCTTCCGGTTTTACGGCTATCCCTGTCAGTTCAGGGTTCTCGGACTACTACGGGCGTTCCGTACCCATGCAGGATATTCAGGCTCTGCGCCATAGCCAGTTCATGGCATTCCTGTTTAGGGTATCCCCAGTTAGCACTCTGCCTCGGTAAGTGTGGATTGTCGGCTCTGCTTTCGTTTCGTTAATACAGGTTCTCCTGCTTGTCACGTGTGATTGTGATAACCGTTTACTAACGTTCAAGTAGCAAACGCCACACGTCAGAGGTTACAGGCACTTTCCTCCGTCTGGACGCAACAGAAACTTGAAACTCACATTCAGTAAATCCAACTTAAACCTCATATCCACTTGGTCTTGCGGTTCAGTCGTGCCCGATTGCCTTTGGGCAACTTACCGCTTCCCTGCCGTGCTGTGTTCCCGTGTCAGCTTTCGCCTTTCGGTCAGGCAGGCGACCTCCCGCGTTATCATGCGGAACAGTACCAATAATCTGCAATGCAAAATGCCCTATCTGGGCGCACAAAGGTGTCGTCGGTGTCGCTGATAATCACGAAAAGGGCGGTCTTTCTGTCGCCTATGGTGTCAAGCTCCATTTCGTCGGTTTCCATAAGCTCCCGCAGCTCCTTAATGTCGAATGGGGCTAACCTCGCGCCGCATGAGATAAGTATGCTTTTTGCGGTCTTGCCCGCCGCAAGTTTGTATTTTTTGTACTGCTTGACTGCAAAATGTTCCGGGTCTTTTTCTTCCAGACGTTCAAACATGAGGTCAACCGGGTTCTGGAAGTCCTCGTCGTCCTCGCGGGCTTCCGACGCATTTATCATTTCAAGCAGCGTCGTGAAGTTCTTCTCGTCCTCCGGGGCTTCATACCAGATATAGCCGATTAGCGCGGCGTAGTAGAGCTTTTCCGCTTTCACCCAGAAATCCTCGCCGGATTTTTCCCCGTCGCCTTTGGTGTTGGCGATAATGGTATTGACTAACTTCAAAATGTCCTTTTCGCTCCGCAGATAGGCAAAGGGATTGTATTTCATGGATTTTTTGAAGTTAATCGTATTTAGCACTTTGATACGGTATTTGTACCGCTGTAACATTTTCCCGGTTTCCAAAATCAGTGTTCCTTTTGGTAATGTCAAGTAGGGAACAAGAAAAAGTGTATCTTCTTTTCAGTTGGTTACACTGTCCTTGTCATTCTCAATAAGCCGCACTACCTTGTCCGTAAAGGTTTCCCGGCTTGTTTCGCTGAAATGGATATGTATGTCAAAGGTGGTATTCCCTATCCGCTTCACAAGGTCGGGCTTCGCATCCAGAGGGGCGGCGGTGCGGCTGGTCTTGCTGGTGTCATTGTTCATAGGCTCTCCTTTCCGTTCATCAGTCCTTTTAACCGTTCCATTTTCCCCTGTGCTGTGGATTTTCTGATATTTTCCCCGGTGAAGAATACCGGGCAGCACATTTCAAGCAGACGGTCATAAATCCGGGCATGGGCGGTGTCCTCCGGGTGCTGTAATTCCTCCAGCGTCAAATTCGTTGTGACAATTAGCGGCTTCCGGCTTCGGTATCGGCTGTCAACCACGTTGTAAACCTGTTCAAGCCCGTATTCCGTGCCGCGCTCCATGCCGAAATCGTCAAGGATAAGCAGAGGGAAGCGGCAAAGGCGGTCTATGTATTCGTTCCTGCCCTTGTAGCTGGCGGCAAGGTCATTGAGTATCAAGGCAAAATTCGTCATGCACACGGAAATCTCACGCTCCATAAGGGCGTTGGCGATACACCCGGCAAAATAGCTCTTGCCTGTGCCTACCTTGCCCCATAGCAGATAGCCGATATTTTCCGCTTTCATTTCCTCCCAGTTCGCCGCATAGAATAAAGCCTTATCCATTTGGGGGCATTTGCCGTTGTCATTTCCAAAAGTCCACTGGCGCATGGCGGCGTTGGAAAATCCCCGGCGTTTCAGTTCTTCCACGGTGTCGCGGTGCTTGCGCTCCCGGTCGGCGGCTTCCTGCTTTTCCCGGCGTTTGCGC
Source organism: Lachnospiraceae bacterium (assembly GCA_910573755.1). Taxonomy (GTDB): domain Bacteria; phylum Bacillota; class Clostridia; order Lachnospirales; family Lachnospiraceae; genus 1XD8-76. The sequence continues at coordinate 47,240 of CAJTBO010000014.1, forward strand.
TGGCAGTCACATTCTTTCGGGTGTCGGTCACGTCCGAAAAGCCCCTTTCCCTCGGTGAAATAGGCTTCTTTGGGCTGGCGGCAGCTCCCGCAATATAAAAGCCCGTCCTCGCCTGTGTAGTCCTCCGGCTCTGGCTCTGTTTCTGTGGCAAGCCGGAAAATGGCGTTATCATAATCACACATAAAATCGTCCTCCTTGTTCATGGTCTTATTCACGCCCTGTTTACGGGGCGTTTTATCTCCGCTGTCAAAGGCTCTCGCCCTCTTTGAAAGAATAATCGGGGATTCCCTTTTTCGGGTTCTCCTTTTTCTCCCTGTCCGCCCACCTGTAAAGCGTGGCGGCATGGTTCGCATAGTCATTCCCGCTGGAAGCAATGTACCGGCTCATTTCCTCAATAAGCCGTTCAAGGCAGTCCGGGTATTCCTGCTTCAGCTCCGCATACTCGCTTTCAGTGAGGAAAACATTCTGGTATTTGCCATAGGGCGCGGGCGGCTCTCCACTCGCTCCCATTCGTTGGCTCTCTTTTAGTTTGTTTATATTTAGTTGGTTAGGGTAAAGTTTTCTTTGTATCATAGGTAAAGTTTTCTTTGTGTCTGATGTACAGTTTTCTTTAGGACTGACATCAAGATTTCTTTGTGTCATATCTAAAGAAACCTTTACTACTTCCGGCACTTTCACATAAAGGCGGTTCGGCGCGGAAAATCCCCGGCGTTCCCTCTCTAAAAGCCCGGCAATATCCAGTTCTTTTAGGGAGTTCTGTATTGTCATGGTGCTTTTATCCAGTATTTCCGCTATCTCTGCTATGGGGTAGACAATATACGTCCTGCCCTCATTGTCCTGCCAGCCGTTCTTCTGTGAGAGGGTGGAACGGTCAAGGAGCAGCGCATAAAGCAGCTTTGCAGTCTGTGACAAGTCCATTTTCAGCAGAAATCGGGGATAGGGGAAAAAGGGCGGCATTGTGGTGTTGGCTGTAATGTATTCGGTTATGGTTTTCACCTCCTGTCTGTGGCTTCTGTTACGCATTTAAAACGGCTTTTTTGGGGGTAAAGGATAAAAGTACCGCATACCCGTTGAGCAGTAGCCGGGAAGCCTTGATTTACGGGGGTTCTGTGTTTTCTAAAGCGTGACATTTCCCCCTCTGTTTCCGCTTGCGCTGTGCGGCTCTGGTTCTTTTCATGCGTCCAGCGCAATCGGGGCAGTATTTCCCCCGGTTGGATTTTGGGAGAAACTGACCGCCGCACTCGGTACAGTGTTTCAGTTCTGCCCGGTGCAAAAGGGCGGCTTCCAGTTTCCAGTCAAGGGGAAGCACGGCGGCAGTGAACCAGCGGCAGAGAAGCGAATAGCTGATACTCTGGACGCATACACAAGGCTCGCCGTTATCCAGCACAATACAGTTGCCGTTATCGTAGTTACAGCACTCATGCACAAGGCGGCGGGCGGCTCTGTACTGTGGGTAGTCCATGTAGGGGAGTTTACCGTTCATTTACCCGCCCCTTTCCGCGCTCTGGCTCGCGCCTTAAAATCTGCTCAATGTTGCCCTTTACGGTCTGCAATTCCTTTGTGCGTTCCCTCTTTTCCCGGTACTCGTTGTAAAGGGCGTTTTTCTCTTTGGTAAGCTGCTCAATCTCGGTCTGTAATGCTTTGGACGCTGGCAGCTTTTGGATTCCCTGTGCCTTAAAAAACCGGGTGGCAGCTTCGGCTATGATAAAATCGCTTTCGTGCTGCTCCCGGTAGTTCTTGCGGGCTTTCTCTGTTTTCTGTGCTTTCAGCCCGTCACGGGCTGGCTTGGTCTTGATGTACGCCAATAGCTGTTTCTGTAAGTCCTTTTTCTCCCGTAAAGTGCTTTCCACGGCTTTCAGTTTGGCATGGACGCTGTTCAGTTCCGCACTGGCGGCGGCAAGGGCGGCTTCCAGTTCTTCCGGGGAAGAAAAGCCGGATTTCTCGTAAACGCTCATGGTAGCCGCCATTTGCTTCAAGTTGTGCAAGGTCGCCCACTTTTCATAGCCCCGCCCCTTGCCCTCGGCTTTCTTGGCGGCTATGTCTACCATGCGTTGTACTCCGTCATTTTTCGGGGCGTTTATGGCGGCTTTGTTGCGCTGTAAGCGGTCTTTTATGCTGCGGGGGTATTCCTGTTGGGGTAGGGGCGTTTCGGCGGCTCTGGCGGCGTTCTGTGCGTTTATGGTGAGTGTTTCCAGCACGGCGGCACGGTCAAAATCATCACCTAATTTCCGGGCGGTGATGGGCTTCGTCCTGTCCGGCGTGAGATAGGATAGCCGCCCCCGGCTCTCCTTGACGGTCACGCCCTGTTGTAGCAGTTTCCCGGAGAAGTCCTCAAAAGAGATAGCAGAGGACAGGGCGGCTCGGATTGTGCGCCGTAGTTTCTCCTTGTCGGTTTCAAACTTGGTCTGCTTGGGCGGCTCTCCTGTGACAGCTTGGGAAGCGTTCCCTTTATCCAGTGCGGCTTGTCCTTTCCGTTTCGCCCAATACTCGCGCTCGGTAATGCGGTTCTTGCTCCCGTTCAGCAAGTCAATCTGATAGAGGTTTTCCCGGTGGCACATCTCCATGACTTCCGCTTTGAAATACTCCATAGCTGCGTCCGTACAGCGGTGCTTGCAGCCCTCCCTTGTGTCGGCTGGTCTTTCCATGTAGGGCAGTAACGGAACTTCCGCAATCCTTAAAGAATTGATTACGATATGCACATGGATATTGCCGCTGTGGTTATGCCCGTCCGGGTGGGTGCATACCAACGCTTGGTGTCCGGGGAAATGCGTCTTGCAAAATTCCTCGCCCAATGCCTGCGCCCGGTCTACGGTCAAGCCGTTGTCGGGTGCGTCACGGGGGTCAAAACTGATAATGTAATGGTGGCTCTTTACGTCCTCCCGTTTTTGGTTCTTGCCGTATTTCAGATTGGAGCGCATACACGCTATGGCGAAATCTTCCCCGCCGCAATTCAGAGAGGAAATGAGATAGCCTGTCCTCGGTATTATCTGCTCGTTTTTATCCAGTGTGGGCTTCATGGTAAACTCGTCATGCTCAAAGGTTAGGTACTGCTCGGCTGCTCCATAGTTGGCATTTTTAGAGCTGATATGTTTGAACGTTGCCAACGGCTTCACCTACTTTCTGCAAGACTTCAAACTTCAAGGCGGCAAGCTCCGCTGTGGCGGCTCGCACTTCTTGGGAGAGTGCGTTATAAGGTGCGCCGTACTCGTTCAGACAGCGGGCAATCTGGTTCAAGTTGCCGCCGATTTTCCCATACTCGGCGGTTAGCTTCCCAACAGCAGAAAGTAATTCATCATTGACCGGGGAAACGGTGATTACCGGGCATATCCTTGACTTGGTGAGGGCTTGCCGGATAAACTCGGCTTGGCTCATTTTGCAGAGGGCGGCACGCTCGGAAAACTCGGCGTATTCTTCCCCGGTCAAGCGTGTTTTGATTACCCGGCGGCGGTGTGGCGTGTTGTATTTTTTCATGGCTGTGAACCTCCTTTCGTGGGTGGATTTTTCAAGCGGCGCAAGCCGCAAAAGGGCGGGCTTGGGGTGGCAACCCCAACAAGATTCCCGCAGGACAAAATGAGCCGGTAGGCGAAATTTGGTACTGTGGTAGAATCTTGCTCTTAGTAACTGACGGATTCCGCTGTGCTGGCTCTTAGTAACTGACGGATTCCGCTGTGCTGGCTTTCGCCGTTTTCCCCCGGCTTGCGTGGCGTGGATTCTGCCAATTTTGCGGCGGTATTTTCCCATACAGTAAAGCCGGAAATAAGCAAAATGGGCGCAAAAAAACAGGAAACCTTTTTCCTTGATTTCCTGTTTCGTATCTTCGCCAATAGCGGCGGTTATCCTGTTGCTATTCCCCGGAAGTAAACTTGTAGCCTATGCCTAAAACGGTCTTTATATAGGTGGGGCGGCGGCTGTCCGGCTCTATCTTTTTCCGTAGATTGCATATCACATTTGCCACGTTTGACTGGCAGCTTTCGCTTTCCATGCTCCACACGGCTTCAAAGATTTGCGCTTTTGTGAATACCCTCCCCGGACTGGCGGCAAGGTAACAGAGTGCGCCATATTCCAGACGGGTGAGGTAAATGTCCGTGCCGTCTTTTAATACCCGGCGTTGGTGTAATCTGATTTCCAATCCCGGAAAAATAAGCGCCGGGGAGTGGGGCGGCTGTATGGCTTCCAGCGGTATCATATCGGCAAGGGCGGCTATGACTTTCTCAACCGCTTTTTCTTCGGTGTCGCTGAATGTAAGCATGACTATTTTCCCGACAAATACCACCTCCCGTTATGCAGTCCTTTTCAGTCAAAACGGAACTGGAACAGAGCGGTGATAAGCCGCTGTTTTATGCTGTCCTCGGTGTCTATGTTGACGTGTCCGTTTTCAAGGGCGGCAAAGCGGATTCTCTTGCTGTAATGCCGTAAAACCTCGTCCACGGCTTCCGGCTCTCCGCTGGTCGCCCGGACAATGGTTTCATACGGTATAAGGTTAGGATTCCCCATGTAAAAGCACCTCCATTTCCTCCTGCAACATCTGTAATGCACTGTGGATATAATGCCATGCCGTACTCTTGCATTGCCCGTATAAATCCGCGATTTCCTGCTGTGTGTAATTCCCGAAAAAGTAAAGGTAAATGATTTCCCTCTTTTTCTCCGGCAGAGATAGCAGGGCGGCAGCAAGCTCCCCATTGGTGAGTATGATTGTCTGACCGCATATCGTAACGGGGTATTGTTCGTAGGGTGATTTGAGAAATTCGTCTGATGTGCTTAGAGGGTAGAACTTTTCTTCTGTGAGGTATTCAAAGGATATTTCTTTTTGCCGCCGCCTGTTCCTGTCGCGCCATGCGTTGATAGCGGCATAGCGTATGACAACTTTGCAAAAGGCGTTGAAAGAATACACGATATGTTCTTTGTATGCTTCTGTGCAAGCCATAGAAAAATCCTCCTTTCTCCCACATGGGGCGGTGCTTGGTTTACGGTTGCATTTATAATCCAGAGGGGCGGCAATTTTATATTGTCGCCCTCTGATTGTCTTTAGCGTTTGACTGCTTTTTTTCTGCAACAAGTAAACTATGATAAAAATAATTTGTATACTTGATATTTTTTTGAGCGCAATAACTATCTATATCAGCGGATAATTGTTTCCAATATTCCATGTTCTTATTGTTATATATGTCTTTATAACCACTTAAATATTGTGGGTATTTTTCAGAAACGTATTGAAAAATATCCTGTTTGTAATTCCCACGAAGATTCAAATTCTCGAACCAATATTCACATACAAACGCTGCTGTTGCTTCAATGATTTTTTTAAAATCTGTTATATACGGAAATATGGGTGACATAAATAAAACTGTATAAATACCCTGTTTATGTAATTCCTTTAATGCTGTAATCCGCTGTGTAATGCTGCTGGCGTTATCCATATCACTTTGAAAATCGTTATCTAAAGTGTTAATAGAAATTGCAACTACTAAATTTTTCAGCTCTGTTAATATATCAATATCTCTTAGTATCAAATCAGACTTTGTGGAAATAGTAATCAAACAATCCGCTTTCTTTAGCTGCTTTAAAACATTTCTTGTCACTTGATATTTTGCTTCAAAAGGATTATAACAATCCGTTACAGAAGAAATAAATACAGATTTTTGATACAGCTTTTTTACACTAATTGTTTTATCACAACGCTTTATATCTATAAAATTTCCCCATTCTTCTGTATGTCCTGTAAATCGTTTCATAAAACGGGCATAGCAGTATTTGCAAGCGTGAGGACAGCCAACATAAGGATTGATTACATAATCACTGGCTGGTAAATTCGATTTTGTAATCAAGTCTTTTGTAACAATTTCTTTTTCTATTATGCTCAAGATAAATCACCTCCATAAAACAAACAGAAATATACATTTTTATTAATTGCCTATTATATTCAAAAGGGCGGTAGCACTTTAAGCTATCGCCCCTCTGAATTATCAGCCTAAAATTGAATAGGCTGTCCACAATGGTGCTTATAACTTTTGTTTTCCGTTGATTGATTTGTCTACTTTTTTGTTACACTAATTTATTTTTCCTGTGCCGGAGCAACTTTCGCATAACCGTCCCATGCAAATAATGCGTCTTTTGATTCATCTGCAACGATTTTCTCAATGTTGCAAAGATACAAGTAATGGTCGCCGGATTCCATAGTTTGTGCAAGGGATACCACAAAGGCAACTCGTGTATCCTCTGGAATTTGAATATTGCTTCCCTCAATATTTTGTAACACAATCGGTGTTTCTTTCAGCTTGTCCTGCTCGTTGCCGCTGAAAGAACCATATGCCATTACTGCATTGTTTAAGCTGACACCCGGAGCAGCAAAAACCGCTTTTCCTGTCCGGCGAATGTTACTGCCGGAATTAGATTCTTTTCCCATTGCAAATGCAAGCATAGGCGGGTTATAAGATGAGTACATAAAGAACGATACCGGAGCCATATTAAGGCTTCCATTTTCCTTTGTCGTGCAAAGCAGCATAAGCGGGTCTGGTGAGGTAACTGCTGTTGCCTGTTCAATGTTAATTTCTTTCATGATAAAACTATCCTTTCTATGATAAAATTTTTGAATTACAGCAGAGCCTTTGTTGACTTTTGCTGATAAGATAATTATACTTAGTTTGAAATGTTCTTCAAGTACGCAGAATATTCTTACATAGTATGGTAGACCATACTGTTAAACACATATTTGATATATTCATATCCTAAAGAAAGGACGATTCAGTATGGATAAGGATTTAACTTATGACGAATGGACACAAAAAGTTAAAATCGGTATTCTCACCGAAGCTGGTAATTGCCCGGTAACATCTTTAATTATCATGTTACAAGGCAAATGGAAATTTCAGATTATTTACGAAATGTGTATTAAATCCCCTATACGTTTTGGCGAATTGAGAAAAAACATTGACGGCATTACAAATACAATGCTCACTTCTTCTTTGCGCGAACTGGAAAAAGACGGGTTGGTGTCACGAATACAATTTAACGAAATTCCTCCCCATGTAGAATATTCTCTGACTGATAAAGGCGCAGCATTATTGCCTGTCTTTTACGCTATGACAAAATGGGGGCTAACCTATATTCCGTAAAATAAAAATATGTTTTAAAAGATAAAGAAAAAGAGGGATTCCGTAGTAGTCGGCATTGTGCCGTAATGTGTATAACTGGCTGTCTTATGGAATTGTGGGTAACTCTGTTTGCAGGACGTGGGAAAGCTGCTCTTTGCTTTTCCATGTGCTGTGAACAGAGTTATCCATGATTCCATAGCCTGTTATGCACATTTCCACAATGCGCCCTTGCTTTTCCGGCTCTTGATGTTCAGACGGGGAGGCTATGCGGTTCTCTCTGCTTCCTGTTTTTTCCTGTGGTATGCTTCCCTCCTTGCGGCAAGATAATTCTCATAGCGTTCCACCGCTTCCGGGTTTCCAGTGGCGGCTTCCTCATACATTTTCTGCCGGGATTTCTTGGTGGCTTCGGAAGCATACGCCCGCTTGTTCGCAAGCTCTGCCGCCGCTGCCGGGTCGGTTTCGGCTTGCCGTACCAGCTTTTCCCTTGCTATCTTTTTCCGGCTCTTGTGGGCTTCCAGACGTTCCGATTCCTCCGGCGTTAAGGCTTCCCCCTCTTTTTGGGCGGCGGCAAGCTCTTTGAGCGTCCTTGTCTTTGGCTGTCCGGCTTTCTGCCTTTCGCGCCATGCCTTATGCTGTGCGGCTTTTTTCCGGCGGTATTCCGCAAGCCGTTCCGTTTCCTCCGGCGTAAGCTCTGCCCCGGTCTTTTCCAGTTCCATAAGTTCCTTTATGGATTTTTTCTTAGGCGGCTTGGGCGGCTCTGTGGCTTTTCGTTTCTCCCTCCATTCCTTTTGCCACTCCCGGTTATGTGCAAGCCGTTTTTCCTCCGCTTCCTGTTCCTCCGGCGTGAGAAGCCCCGCTTTTTTCCTTGCGGTAAATTCCCGTTTCTCTGCCTTGCGCTTCTCATACCGCGCCTTTTGAAGCTCCTTTGAACGGGCTTCCTTTGCCGCCTGTTCCTCCTGCTGGCGGCGTTGTTCCTCCACCTCTGCCGGGGTGACGATATGGGCGGGTACTTCAAATGCGCCGATAAAGTTTAAATAAATGTCTATCCGCTGGCGGCGGTCATTCCCCCGCCCCTCACCCTCATGCACAATCACTTTTTCGATAAACTCGTTGAGCATGGGCGTTGTGAGTTCGGAGAAGTCGGTATAGCGTTTCACAAGCTGGATAAACTGGTCTGTTTTCAGCTTGTCGGCGTTCCAGCTTTCAATCTGCCTTTGCCATTCCGCTATGGACGTTTCCAGCCCGGTCTGTTCCTCGTCATATTCGGCAAGAAGCCGGGTAAAATGCTTATCGGGTATCTTGCCCGTGGCGTTGCCCTCATACAGCTTTTTCACAAGCCCGTCAAGCTCTTTGTGCCGCTTCTGTGCCTTGTTGATTTTCTGCTTGCACTCTTTGACGGTTTTCTCTTGGTTCTGGTCGGACGCTTCCCGGACACGCTCTGTAAACTCTTTTTCATTGTGCCGCACATACCAGCTTACCCGCTGGATAACGGCAAGGATAGCGGCTTCAATTTTCGCCGTAGGGATATGGTGCATGGTGCAGTCATGGATTAAGTGGCGGTAGCCGGAGCAGATGAAAGCGTCCTCAATCCATTTCCCTTGCACAAGGGTATAGCGGTGTGTGAGTTTAGAGCCGCAGTCGGCGCAGTAGAGAAGCCCTGTCAAACGGTTCGGGGCGTTCTGCCGCTTTGGTGCGCGGCGCACGGTTTCCCGTATCTTCTGTACGGTCTGCCATGTTTCCACGTCCACAATGGCGGGGATTGCGCCCTCAAAAATATACTGTTCCTCCGGCGTGGTCTTGCGGCTGCTCTTGGTCTTGTAGTTCTCGCATACGGTTTTCCCCAGTACCTTGCGCCCTGTGTATTCCGGGCGTTTCAGTATGTAGCCGATAGTGGTCGCTGACCATGCGTAGGGGTCTGTGTATTTTGCCGCCCGGACTGGCTCGCCTGTCCGTTTCCAATGCTCGGACGGGATAGGGATTTTCTCGGCGCGGAGTGCCTTTGCTATGCTGGCTATGGTTTCCCCGGCAAGGACGCTCTGGAAGATACGGCGCACAACGGCGGCGGCTTCCTCGTCAATTATCCACTCGCCTTTTTCTTCTTTGGAAGCGCGGTAGCCATAGCAGACACTGCCCGAACAGCGCAAGCCCTTTTCCATTCTGGACTTGAAAACAGCCTTGATTTTGCGGCTGGTGTCGGCAACGTACCACTCGTTTATCACGTCACGGAAGATAGACATAATATCAAAGCCATTGGCTGTGTCAAGGTTGTCATTTGCGGCGATAAAACGCACATGGTATTCATCAAAGGTGCGCTTCAAAAGCCCCACTTCAACCACGTCACGCCCGATTCGGCTCTGGTCTTTGATGATAACCGTTGCCACGTTCCCCGCCCGGATTTCGTCCAACATTGCGTCCAGCCCCGGACGCTTGAACGTAGTTCCCCGGATTCCGTCATCTGTAAAGTGCCGGATATTGGTAAAGCCGTTTTTCCTTGCGTAGTCCTCTAAAATCCGCTTCTGGTTCTCAATGCTTACGGATTCCCCGGCTCGCTCATCGTCATGGGAGAGTCTTTCGTACAGGGCGGTGAGTTTGTCTTTCTCTGTCTGCTTTTTCATGGTGTGTAACCTCCTTTCTTTGAGGGTGCGCGCTTCCCTATAACCTTATTATACTTATCTGTTCGGGTCAGTGACGATATACGACGTTGGAAAATCCTTTGACGTACATTGCATGAGCGACGGTTTCACAAAGAACCGGGTCTTGCCGCTGCCGGAACCGCCGATTACAAGGATATTTTTGTTTCTTGCGTATTTCGGCTGCTTCGGGCGGCTGTTCATGGTGAGCCGTTCCGTCTGCGTTAGGGGGATATTGTTCTCAAATACCGGGTCGGTGTACGGCTTTATATCGTCGGCGGTTCCCCAACGCGCCGAACCGTATTCTGTCCCGCGGCGGTATTTCTTCGCGTTCTTGCCTTTGGTGTAGATAATCAGCCGGACAATGACCGCCCCCGCAATGCCTAAAGCTAAGTCTGCCGGGTGGAAGCTCGGCGCGATACTGGAAAAGGCGGCGGTAAAACCGTCCCCAAGATGTAGCAGCTTTACGCTCGCGTCCGCGCCGGGGGAGAGCCGGACAGCCGCGCCCACTTTATCAAAGAGCCAGACAAAGAGCAGATACGGGAGATTTAAGATAAGCAGCTTCTTGATTTCCGGCTTCATAGCGATACCTCCCTGTCTTTGTTCTTGACCTTTGCCCGTTCCGCGTTTCTGCTCTGTGCAGCTTCTTTGAGGGTAGAGAGCAGCTTTCGGATTGAGGGCTTTTTCTCCTGTGTCAGCTTTTTTGCGGAAAATTCCTTAAAGGCGGCGGTCAGCACGTCCGCGTCCCGCCCCTTGAAGAAAACCAGATAGCGGGGCGGGCTTTCCGTCGCGTCCTTTTTCAGCGCAAAGTCGATACCGTACTTTTTCGCCGTACTCTCAAAGGCTTTGATATTGCCCTCGGTAATCTCAATGTTGGAAACGCCCGCGTTCTGCTTCATAAGCTGCTTTAAGCTCTGCTTGCCCTGTGGCGGTTTTGCAAGCTGCTTTTTTCCCTTTGACAGTATGGCTTTCATTGCCTTTTGGAGCGTCTGGGCGGTCAGCTTCCCGGTCTTGATGTAAAAGGCTATGGTCTTTTCGTTTACTTCGTCCTGCAATTTGTCGCGTCCTCCTTTCGCGTTTCTTTATGGGGCGGCGGTCAGATACGCACCCGCAGCCCGTTCAAGTCCTCGGCTCTGATACCCACAAGATACCAGTTGTCGCCGTACTCAATCCGGGTCGGCTTCCACTTGCCCCGCACGAATACGTCAAAGCACTCGCCGCAATGCAAGCCCCCGTAGTAGCTGTTTAAGTCAAAGCGGATGTCGTAACGGTCGGTGCGCTCGTCAAATACCAATGCTCCTGTCATTTTCTGTGCCATAATAAAATCCTCCTTTTGTGGTTGTGGGTGGTTACAGGCTTTCGCCCTCGTTGCATGAATAATAGTCCGGGTCGCCGTACTGTGGCTTTTTCGGTGACAGTGCGCCGCTTGCCATGTCATGGGCGACAAGGGAAGTGTAATAATTGCCGATAGTGGACGGGGCGTTGAAAAGGGCTGCTTTCAGATATTGCTTGATGTTGCGGATTTTCGTTGTGTTCTCCCGCATACAGTCAAGCACAAAGCGGATATGCTCGCCGTCCAGTTTCATAAACTTAGATTTCACAAGCTCTGCCGGGTAGTCGTCCCCCGTAATCCGCACCCGCTTTCTGGCGGTGCATACGGTTTCAAGCATGAGGTCTACAATCTCGTCAAGCCTGTCACTGTCAAACTTCATGTCCTGTTTGAGAATGTGGTAGTCGATATTGTCCTTAATGATTTCCCGGTATATATCAACTGCGCTCTGTGCTGTCGCTTCCGTTCCTTTCCGTTCCGGCGGAGTAGCCGCTTCTCTGCAAGGAGAGGGGTTAGGGGAAAGGATAGGAATGGAATGGGTACTTTGTTCATCAGTAATTATTTTTTCTTTTTTTGGTAAGTCAGTTCTTTGTATATCTTTATTTAATTGCATTGGATTTTCCAACGTAGGTTTTTCCAATGTTGGTTTTTCCTGCGTTGGATTATCCAATGTAGGTAAATCCGGCGTAGGCGGCTGTGGCTGCTCGAATATCACATAGTCCGCGCCCCGCAAGCGTCCTTTCTCGTCGCGCTCCCTTGAACGGACGATATACCCGGCGCGTTCAAGCTCCTTAATGGCTTCGCGGATAGCGTCTATCTTCTCCCGGTTGATAAGGGATAAGCCTTTCAAGGTGTAGTCCCAATCTTCGGGGAGTGACAGCATTTGCGACAACAGCCCCTTTGCCTTTAGGGAAAGCTCCTTGTTGCGTAGGTGGTGGTTGCTCATTACGGTGTAGCCCTTGTTCCGTTCCACTCTGAAAACTGCCATAGTTCATAGCTCCTTTGCTTTGGATTTGTTACGCAGTAGAAGCGCGGTTTCGGGGGATAAGGTATAAATCCCTTTCCGCGCCAGATACGCGCCCGGAAAACCGCTTGTAGCAAGGCTTTTTCTGCCCCTACTGCGTAACAAAGGGCATGAAAAAAGCGGCGTTCCTGTTCTCCCATGTAGAGAGTAAGAAACGCCGCTTCTGCGTCGTATTCAGTTTTTAGTACAATACCCTGCTTGTCCGTCGCTCGAAAAACCTTGATTTTCCAGTGTTTTCAAAAGTATCGTTATCTAACGTCAGCTTTCCAAAGACCCGGCTTCCAGTCCATGCTTGCCGACATTGAAGCGGGGCTTGTTGGTACAGTCATAGTCAAAGATATGTCACGGTTAGGGCGAAATTATCTGCAAGTGGGAATGTACACAGAAATGATTTTCCCACAGAAAAACGTCCGCTTCATTGCCATCAATGACGGCGTTGACAGCGCACAGGGCGACAACGATTTTGCCCCCTTGCGTAACATTTTTAATGAGAACCTTACATAAAGAACGATGTATACATTGGCAACCGGCAAGATAGTTTGGCTGGTATGTACCCCGGTGTAAAACCGGGGCTTTTTTGTGTCAGGCTTCGATATAACCCACGAAATTGTAATGGATTTTGATGTCCCGGACGGTGCATCCGTCCTCGACTTTCTTTTCTCCAACCTCGATTCGCTTGATGAGCCGCAGGAGGGTGGGACGGTCGAGTTCTTCCAGCTTTGCGTACTCTCTAATCAGCTTCATCCACTGCTGGACATCATCCGTCTCCTGCTGGTACGCCTCCAACTCGCCCGACAAATGCGCCCTCTGCTCCAGCTTGTCGGCGCGTTCGGCTTCGTACTGGTTCATCAGCTGGACGCAGACGGCCTCCGGGATGTGCCCCATCACCTTGTCCTCATAGATGGCCTGGGTCAGCCTGGAAAGTTCCGCAAGCCGTTTCTCAATAGCCGTCAGAAGAAGTCTGGTCTGCTTCATCTGTTCGTCGGACGATGCCCTGCGCTGGGTCTGGATTTGCTCAATCAACCCGGATGGGTCGTTCCTCGCCTGTTTCGCTTTCATGCGGATGTCGGTCAGGACAACCTGTATCAGCACCTTTTGATTCATCGTGTGGGCCGTACAAATGTCTTTTCCACCGCAGCAGTACCGATTGCACAGGTAACTTTCATAGGTGGACCTGACCGGGGTCCCGTCCTTGCACTTGTGGTAGTCCCCATGATGGCGCATGGTCGAGCCGCAATCCATACAGTAAAGCAGTCCGGCAAACAGAGCGGTCTCCCCATTTGCCTGTGTCCGGCTCCGGGCGTTCTGCTGCTCGATTGTCCGTACCAGTTCCCAGACCTCCATCGAAATCAGCGGCTCATGCGTACCCTCGACACGAATCCACTCGGCCTCCGGCTTGCCTACCTGCTTGTGAACCTTGTAGGAGATATTGCCGGTTTTGTTCTGCACCGTATGACCGATATAGACCTCATTGCGAAGGATGGCCTTCACGGTCTGGGCTTGCCAGTAGCCTCCGTCCTGCCGGGGATTGACCATGCCTTTCTGCAAGTAGTAGAGGTCGCGGGGCGTGGACACCTTCTTCTCATTCAGCGTTGTGGCGATTTTACGGTAACTGAGTCCCTGACAGCGCATATCGAAAATACGCCGCACAAGGGGTGCTGTTGCCGGGGCGGGAATGAGGATGTGCTTGTCATCAGGGCTTTTCAGATAGCCGATAGGGGCATAGCATCCCACATACTTCCCGGCTTGAAACGAGGAGCGTTTGACTGCCCTGATTTTGGCGCTGGTGTCCCTGGCGTAGAGGTCGTTCATGACATTTTTCAGAATCACCAGCATCTCATTGTTTTTGTGAGCGGTGTCCACCCCATCATTGAGGGCGATGAACCGGCAGCCGAGGCTCGGAAAAACGATGTCCGTATACTTCCCGCTTTCGATATAATCTCTGCCGAGACGACTGAGGTCCTTACAGAGTACCAGATTGATTTTTCCGGCGGTGGCGTCGGCGATAAGCTGGTTGAACCCAGGCCTATCGAAGGTCGTACCTGAGACCCCATCGTCACAGTAGGCGGCATAGAGGTTCCAGCCCTGCTCCAGGACATAGCGGCTGAGCATCTCCCTCTGGTTCTCCACGGACACGGACTCGCCGGTTCTCTCGTCCTCCCGGCTGAGCCTGCAATAAATTCCAACATTGTAGGTTTCCTGCATCTTTGATTTTACCTCCCAAAGAGCAGTGCGAATGGCGGTCGATTACCTACCGCCATTATAGCACGCTCACACTCTGATGCAAAGGCCCTTTACGCGATACGGCTGAGTTTTTCCATCGCCGCCAAGTCGAGCAGATCACCCAACTGTCCTTTGTCAGAAAATACACTTTTGACCCGGTAGACCACGCCGCCGATTTTGACTTCGGTGTAATCGTTCAGGCGGCTGACCTCCTTTCCTTCCACAGGTTCCGGGGACGGAACAGCCCTCCGGTTCATGTTCAGCTTCTCCATACCGTCACGCCCCTTCCGAATCATCAGGGGTGGGCGTGTAGGTTGTGTAGGTATTGCAGATATTTTTACGACCGTCACCGGCACTCAAAATACCGTCATTACCTACATTATCTGCATCGTCCATGTCGGTGCTGACCCAGGGAGCATTCAAATCCAGCAGAGAGACCAGCCGGCCCTTCCCAGTGCGTTTCCCGGAACGGTAGCGGACGCCATACTCTCGCTCAAGTTCTCCGATGCTGGCGTTCAGTAGCCGGGTCAGTGTGTTCGGCTCGGCGTTGATTTCCGTTTCCGCCTTCAACTCGTCCAGCAGCACAGCGGCGTAACCCCGCCACACGCCATGCACCTGGGTGAAGGTCTGAACGGCAGTCAGGATAGGGTCAGGCTCTTTCTGTGAGGCCTCGCCCCCAAAGGAAACAAACTCCCACACTTTCCTCTGCTTGTCAAAGCGGAGGTTCAGTTGAGTGTCGGCCACCTCCCGCCCGGTCACATCCAGCGTGGCGGAGGTCTCCATCCGGGAGGACTTTTGCAGGACAAGCGCACCGTCAGCGCATCCCAGAAGGCCGGTCGTGCCGGAGATCATGTTGAAGGAATCGGCAGACCCGGCCTTGCGGGTGTGGTGGACTACCAGCACTGTTACCAGGAAGCGGTCGGCAATTTTTTTCAAAGAGCAGACTGTCTCATAGTCGCTGGCATAGTTGTATTGCTCCTGCCCGGCCTTGCGGACACGCTGGAGAGTGTCAACAATCGCCAGCTTCACATGGGGATGGGCGGCGAAGAAGTTTGTAAGCTGTTCCTCGAAGCCCTCGCCGATATACAGGGCCTCGGTCGCCAGCCAGATGCTGCCGGGCTTTCCGCCGCTGACATCGTTCAGCCTCTGCTGCATCCGCTGGAAAGTGTCCTCCAGGCTGATGTAGAGGACACCACATTGTTCCGTTTTCATTCCCCAGACCGGCTCGCCTTTGCTGACCTGGTTCGCCAGCCACAGCACCAGCCAGGATTTGCCCACCTTGGGCGCACCGGCGAGGATGTAGATGCCCTGGCCTATCAGCCCGTCAATCAAAGTGCCGGACGGGGCGTAGGTCGTGTCCAGCAGTTCCTCCGCCGGGATCACTTTCAGTTCAGGGATTTTGCTTTTTTCTTCCGTCATTCACAGTTCCTTTCACGGCATCCGCCAGCGAACACCATAACGCTGGCGGAGACAGTGGGTGGAGCGGCGGGGTGGTCCGGCTGACCTCCTTCCTGTCCGGGCTGGCCGCTGATTTGGCATGTATGCCGGGGTGTTCTATTTACGGAAGTTCATAGAGTTCACTTTTGAACTGTGATTATCATTATAGCCATTCAGAAATGTGCTGTCAAGTGATTTGCAAAAATTCCTTTCATTTTTGAACGGCGTGTGATATAATATCCGGCAGGACGGCTATACTCAAATCAACACCAGAACAGGGAGGGCGCGGCATGGAACTGCTGTCAATTAACTCGACATTGGGGGAGCGAATAAGGTTTTACCGCCAGCAGGCGGGGCTGACGCAAAAAGAACTCGCCGCCCTATGCGAGGTCAGCGAGTCCGCTATCAGGAATTATGAACTGGGGAACCGAGTGCCGGATTTTCTCACGCTCCATATAATTGCCGAAAAACTCCGGGTCAACTACGCCGCCATCAGCGGTGAAAAAATCTCGGATATGGAAGGGGCGCTGCAGGCGTTATATAAGCTGGAGGAGATTTACGGATTGTACCCGACGGAGGTGGGCGGGCATATCCATTTTGTGTTCAGGGACAGTGTGGCAATGGACGATTTCAAGCCGGATATAGAGACCATCACGAGAAGTCCCGGTGCGTTGCTCCAATACCGTACTCTGGGATTTATGAAAGCCTGCGCCCAGCACGATGCCGGAGAAATGACCGATGAGGAGTACGCCCTCTGGAAAAGCAAGTTCCCGGCGTTCCTGAGCGACTTCTACGAATTTCGGAAACAGGCAGGGCAGACAGAAGAAGAAAACTTTGATGGCGATGCTCCCGTCTCTTCTGAAAAACCGCAGTCCCCGAAGCGGAGACGGGAACGGAAAATCAACAGTGGGCGGTAGCCAGAAGCGGCGGAACGCCGCGCAACCAACCTCGGTAACGAGGTTGTTCAAAGGGTTTGGGACGCTTCCCAACAAGCAGAAACAGCGATTTCCGGCGGAGCCGGGAACCGCTGTTTCGAGGCTTTGTGGGAACAAAGACACTGCTTGCGGGATAGCGAAATTCCATCAATGGACAGAGTGTTTCCATTGATTTTAGAGTAGTAAAGTGGGATGGACAGAATTTGTCCACCCCACTACAGTAACGAGTTCTTTTGCCCAGTTGCCATCAATCCATATTTTGGGTGCGGGTCATTTTGACCCGCACCAGATTGATACAACCTCTCGGGGCAAAGTGGTCTTATGTTAGAAGTGCGCTACTGGGCAAGCAGGGCGTTTGTATATACAAACGCTCAAAACGGACTTCCAGCGTTGCCGCCGGAAATCCGTTTTTGCTTGCTGGGGTAGCACCCCAGACCCTTTGAACAGCCCCTTGCCGGGGCTGGTTGCGCGTTCGGTTTTCCGAACACTTAATTTCAACTTTGGAGTTTCAAAGGAATTTGTTCATATCAACCGGAAGGCCCACAGCTTTCATATTCTTTGCTAAATCCATTTTCCACGCTCCTGAACTATCCATAGGTACATACAAAACGCCACTGAGATCACCAGGGGTTTCAACATCTCCTTTGACAAATGCACAAACGTGGTCGCGTCCTAATTTTCCAATAAAGAAGCCGTGTTCAAATACGACATTTTGCCTCGCACGATACTTCTCAGAACCCGCAGGTGTTTTTTTGTCGCGTCCCAGGTCACATTCTGTATAGAGGATTACAGCAAAACTCACATCCGCATAATTCTCAAACTTCTCAATGATGGTGCGCCCTGCATCAGGTTGCTCATGAAGGATAATGGCCTCAAACCCCGCCTTTTCTAAAGTGCGTGCCATATCTAGTTTTGCAGCCTCATCGTGACCATGAACGATGAAAATTTTATTACTCATAATGCTCCTTCCTGCACCATCCGGCATCTGAATTATGTTTGCCTTAAAAAAATCTGTATCTGTGGACAGAGCCCGCAAGTGTCCCATCATATCTTTATAAGATGATGTCCTCTTGTGAAAATATGTATTGTGTATGCTATCATGCAAAGGATGGCTTTTTAAATGCCGCTCATTAAAAATGTTGATTTCACCCATCCACGCATCATACAACGGACCAGAGACACTTGAAACGGGAACCCCATTTCCAGCTGGATGAAATTCTATCCTTCCAATATCTAAACCACGCTGAATAAATTCATCTACTTTTGCTTTAATTGGATTATCTGAGATTTCAGCATTCTCACGTTCTTTTTTCAATAAATATGTCCTCAGCTTTGAAGCAATCAACTGAAGTTCTGGTCGATAATCAGCGCCACAGGCAAATGTAGGTACCTTTCTATAGATAGGAAGATTTTGCATAAAGTTATCTATTGGCCCACTATAGCGATTAACAAGCTCGGCATAAAGCCCCTCACTGCCGTTTACCGATTTTTGGCTTTCACATCTCCCGATGTCCTGTTCTACTTGAATTTTGAATAACGGTGATATTGACATATCGCTCACCTGCTTCCTTTTATCTATCAGCTGTGTTTACCAGAGGCATCAAAGCAGGACGTCTCAATTTCTGAGTAATATTTACGAATAACTTCTGTCCATTTTTGAATTGTCTGGATGAAAACCAGTCCATCCCCATACGGTATTGAGTTAAAAAAGTATGTCGAGATAATGGAAAGCGAAATAGCTGAGTTGACAGCTGGCATGGCAAGACCATAATCACTATGCCCAACAGGTATAAAATGTTCAAGACCAGGGCCATTCGCCAATCGCCCAAACGTTCCTTGGGGTGATGCGTGGACAACCTTGTTGGAGAGTTTATATTGTCCCCTCCACACATCATTTTGGGCGGTACACTTTCTTTTGATGTTGTCAAAGGATACGTGTCTATTGTTTGCAAAAAAAGGAGCTGCCTTTGCCCAGTCATGATAGTCATCTCCCGTATTTGCAGCTTCGCAGTATGCTTTCGCAACATCTTCATCATTTTTGCTGATGAATTCGGCGATGACACTCAACTCATATATCGACCGCCAGCGAGCATAGGCACCGTCTGCAAATCCATTTTTCAATAAATGAAGGATCTCCAAAAACTGTTGGCAAGCCCTGCCATGAATTGCACATAACGCTGCATATTGAAACTGCTTATCAGAAATATCTTCTTGAGGCAAACTCGCAACATAGTCATTAAATGTTTGTGCCAACTCTAACGAAACAATATATAAGGCTTCCGAAGCAACAAACCCTTTCCCCCAGATTTGTTCGTTGTGAGCAATGAATTGAGCGGCCTTTGCTCGTTCTTCCAAAACTCGCTCATACATTGTACTTTCCATCAAGGCAACTGTATCGGAGGCCATTACCGCACTAACATTCATAAGTGCATTCTCGATTTTCAATTCGGATATTTTATCTATTATTTCAGAATCAGACAATCCGTCAGCCCCAAGTTCCTCCACTCGCTGCTGAAGAACGGTATTCAAAAGTTCCAGTGTAAAATCGTTAGCCATTTATTCCCTCCGTCAAACTTTGATACATCCTCATCAGTTCTGCCACGCATATGCTCTCGGTCATGTCCCTGACAGAAAACCCATAAGCCTGCATAACTGCTCGATCATTATCCTGATGCGCCTTTCGCAATTCCGCGGGCATAGTCAATTCATCATAGAGATCAGCAAGACTGCTTTCCGGATAGCGGGCGCGGGCGTCCAGAATTGCCTGGGCAGTCTGCTCAATTTTGGCCTTTTGCGTATCGGTGGGTGTGGGCCAAGGGAAGTTGTTGTAAACCACATCTTTGGAGTAGCGATAGTCGCTCTTAATGCGGCCACAGACAGCCCTTGTCCATGCCATATGCACGTTTGACATCATAATGCCAAAATGATAAATCTTAGCATCTGGGATGATTTGCACAGCGTCATTGACCACTATTTGCGGCTGCACAAATCCAAACGGAATATAACGGCGTGTTTCAGAGGAATGGCGAGGGATGATGATATACTCACTGTCAGGATGCCGGATTTCCTGGAACAAAGTCGGAGTATCCGCACTCCTCTGTGTAGCCGCTTTTGTGCTGTTCAGTCGGAACTGCCTTACTTGCTCCACTCGCTCCATGATGAATGGGGACTTGCGCAGTTCAGAAGGAGATGCGCCGACCAGCCACAGGCAGTAGCGGGCTTTATTGTTGATGTACTCGGTTGCGCCATATATTTGCCGGATAAACTTTTCCGTTCCCGGTTCACGCTTGAGCAGTTCGTCACGTTCTTCTGGGGATAGGAATAGAAAGCCGCCATCTGTTGGTTTATTCCCATATACCATCTGCGGTACATTGCAAATAGAATTGGTTCGGCTATCAATAAATACATTGGGGGCATCAAGCAGATAGGGATTGATATTCTCTACTTCTTGATATCGCTCTGTTGTATAAATCCGCTTAGGCGCAGGATTAGGCTCATTACTGAACCCCACAATCACACAATGGACATGAGCCTTAATACTGGCTTCGCTGTCCCAACGGAATGTGCGGTGCGCAAAGTCAATATGAATACCGAAACGTTCATAAAGCGGCTTCCAAACTCCTGCGACCTGTTCGCCTTGGGTAATGGAATTGGTAGACACAAACGCTGTCCGAACGGCGGTTCCCTGCATCAACTGTGCCGCCTTGAAATACCAGCCGGAAACATAGTCGATCTTGCCCGCTGTTTTGTAAGGCTTGCCCTTTTCATCAACATAGACGGAGAGAATATCATCTTTCTGTGCTTTGCTTTGCAGTGAGTAACCTACAAACGGCGGATTCCCCATAATGTAGTTCAGCTCATGCTTGGGGACAACACTTGCCCAGTCTACCTGGAGAGCGTTCCCCTCAGTGATATTGGCATAAGATTTCAGAGGAAGGAAGTCCAAGGACATATGCACTACATCCTCGGTTTCTTTCATCATCTGGCTTTCCGCAATCCATAGGGCAGTCTTTGCCACAGTCACGGCGAAGTCGTTGATCTCGATGCCGTAAAATTGACCGATGGACACTTGGATAGGATCGCCAACATCCAACATAATCTGCCCCCGGTGGAGCAGGGAGAGCGTCTCGTTTTCCAGCCGTCGAAGGGAGATGTATGTCTCAGTCAAGAAATTTCCAGAGCCGCAAGCCGGATCAAGGAATTCCAGACCAGCCAGCTTCATTTGAAATGATTCCAATTTGGCTTTGCGGGTTCGGTCAACTGTAATTTCTTTGATTTCCGCAAACTCGGCTTTCAGTCCGTCCAGGAACAACGGGTCAATCAGCTTGTGGATGTTCTCGATAGATGTATAGTGCATCCCTCCGCTGCGCCGGGTCTCTGGGTTTAATGTACTTTCAAAGACTGCGCCAAATATCGTGGGGCTGATGTCGCTCCAGTTAAAATCCTCGCTGGCATTTTCCAGAAGGAGCGTTTTCAATTCTTCTGTGAAAGGCGGGATTTCAATATCCTCGTCATTGAACAAGCCGCCATTAACATAAGGGAATGCCGCCAGTGCCGGATTATCATCCGCAAGGTATTTATCGCGCGATTCCGGTTTCTGATCTAAGATTTTGAACAACTCCACCAGCGCCCTACGAATACCACTGACAGGAACATCCCTGAGATAATCGTGGAACATACTTTTGCCGCCGAAAATCCCAGCATCTTCCGCATAAAGGCAGAATACCAGCCGGACACAGAGCTTGTTCAGGCTTTGAAGCGTTGACTGACTGCTGGGGTCCTTGTACTGTTTCAAAAGCGCGTCATAAAGCACCCCTACCAGTTCGCCAGCTTGTAGGGAGATTTCCATTTCTTTTTTGATGTGTTCACTCCCAGTGTCCACCAGGAATTGCAACCGGTAATACTCCTTCTCCAAATCCGCAAGGAGAATCACTTCCGGATCGCCGCCGGGCCGCTCCATATCATACACATGGAATTCGGCAAAATTGCAAATCACAATCCAGCGGGGGCGCTGGGAATAAGGCAGTTCGGCGGCGTACCGCTTTGCCTGCTGGAACGGGGACAGCAGCGAACCGTCAGACTGCTTGATGGCGGCTTTCAAGTTTTTGTCAATGCTCTTTTGCTCAATCAGCACATGGGTAGAGGGGATAATGCCGTCAATGAAGCTGGTATGGTCCAGCTTCACCTGTTCCTCAAACGTGATAAAACTGCCCACATCCTCAACACCCAGCACATCAGAGAGCAGCGTCAGCCAAAATGTCTGGCTTTGTCCCTTCTCATAGCCTTTATCTTTCCAGAAAGCCGCGAACTTCCTGGCGGCTACCTTTTGTTGCGTATCAGTCATACTATCACCTCAGCGTCAATCGGACATTGAAAATAGCCTGTCCTTCAATGCACTTATATCCTCAAAAACTACTATACCACATAGAACGGCAGATTTCCAGATAAACCCCAATAATCCTCCAAGCAATCTCGTTGTTTGTCACACATAAACGCTGAAAGCCGGCCTACTTGTAGTAAGCCGGCTTTCGGTATTTGCGCACTCACAGTAGCGCATTTGCAAGGGCATTGAACCCACTAAGCATTGCATATCTCGTCTCTGATAATTTCTTCAGCACAACTGGCGATGCTGTTCATGGCCTGTACCCACGCCCATTGAGAACGCCGCTTCAAGTTCTCAGTTACGCCTTCGGTATCAGCCATCTGCTGGACAATGAGACGGTAGCGGTTTTGTGCTTGTTCGTTAAGGTCGGCAAGGTAGCTGTGTAGCTTACCCGTCAAAATCAGGTGGTTGAGCAGAAGCAAGTTCGTTTCTTCCAGATATGCCCGGTACATCTGTCCCCATTTTCCGATGGGACGGTAATCGTCCTCCGGCAGTTCAATGGCCGGGATGTAGTAGTCGCCAGCAAGGATGTAGTCGATGCCAGTGTCCTCGTCATGGATTCTCGGTTTCAATTCGCTCATTGTGTTTTCCCCCTATGTGATAGTCTTGTTTGATTATCGGTAGCCGCTACCGATAATGTGCCACACCATCTCGCCGGAGGTAATCGACCACCAATGCACTGCTGTGATGTCATTCTTTATGTAAGGTTGACTAACGAATGGCTGGTGAGGGATACGAGCAAGAAAATCCGGGCGGTAAAACGCTCAAAAGGCATGAGTGGGAAGCCTGTCACAAGCAAGCCCGTGTACGGCTACCTCATGGACGAGGACGAAAATTTCATCATTGACGAGGAAGCCGCCCCCGTGGTGAAGCAGATATACAGCCTTTGCCTTGCCGGGAACGGACCGACCAAGATAGCCCGTATGCTCACGGAGCAGCAGACACCCACGCCGGGAACGCTGGAATACCGCCGGACGGGAAGCACACGCCGCTACCACCCCGGCTATGAGTGCAAGTGGGCGACTACCACCGTGGCGCATATCCTTGAAAACCGGGAGTACACGGGCTGCCTTGTGAACTTCAAGACCGAGAAAGTGTCCTACAAGGTAAAGCACAGTGTAGAAAATCCCGTGGAGAAACAGGCGGTATTTGAGAACCACCACGAACCAATCATAGACCGTGACACATGGGAACGTGTGCAGGAGCTACGCAAGCAGCGCAAACGCCCGAACCGCTATGATGAAGTGGGCTTGTTCTCCGGCATACTGTTTTGTGCGGATTGCGGCAGCGTCATGTACCAGCAGAGGTATCAGACGGACAAGCGGCGGCAGGACTGCTACATATGCGGCAGCTACAAGAAGCGCACCCGTGACTGTACGGCGCACTTTATCCGCACCGACCTGTTGACCGAGGGAGTGACCGAGAACCTACGGAAAGTCACCAGCTACGCCGCCAAGCATGAAGCCCGGTTTATGAAGCTGTTGACCGAGCAGACCGAGGACGGGAGCAAACGCCGGAACACCGCAAGGAAGAAAGAACTGGAAGCGGCAGAAAAGCGGATTGCGGAACTCTCCACTATCTTCAAGCGGCTGTATGAGGACAGCGTGACCGGGCGCATATCGGACGAGCGTTTCACGGAGCTTTCGGCAGACTATGAAGCCGAGCAAAAGGAACTGAAAGAGAAAGCCGCCGCCTTGCAGAGCGAGCTTTCTAAGACGCTGGAAGCCACGGCAAACGCTGAAAAGTTTATGAAAGTGGTACGCAAGTACACCAGCTTTGAGGAACTCACCCCTACCCTGTTGCGGGAGTTTGTGGAGAAAATCGTAATCCACGAATCGGAAGCCCTTGACGGGAAACGCCGGGGAAAGCTCCGCAGACAGGAAATCGAAATCTATTACTCTTTTGTCGGCAAGGTAGAGTTGCCCGACTAAAGCCCGACCCGTCTGGCAGTCAGCCGGACAGGGAACGGCAAAATTTTTTACACTTCTTTTACTTCTTTATCTCACATGAGCAAAAGGAGCAGGCTTTAAGAAATTCCGGATTGCGCCGACACCGAATTATCAGATCAAAAAAGCAAAGGCAAAGCTGCGTGCTGCATCCGGAACGATAGAGTCTGCATGGGAGATCGATGGAAAACTGCTGAGATTTTGGTTTACGGTTCCGTTTGATACGGAGGCCAAGATCGTGCTTCCGGATGCGGATGCTGATGTGATCCGCCGGGAGGCGGACAGGCGGGAAAACGGCTGTCAGGATATCTGTCAGAACGGAAAAGATGTAGTGCTTCACGCAACGGCAGGTAGCTGCGAATTCTGTTATGAACCGACTACCCCCTATCGGAAGACATACAGTCTGGATACTCCCTTCGAGGAACTGAAAGCCAATCCGAAGACCCGTGAAATTCTGGAGAGGGAATATATGCTGGACGGCGGTACCTTTGAGAAGGAGTTATGTACTCTGGAAGAAATGACCTGGGGACCGTTTACCGGATACGGTGTCGACAGAGAACTGAGAGAGAAACTTGACCGGCTTTTGCGGGAAGTGGAATAGATGAGGAATGTAAAATAAAGTGTTTTGATATATTGCATGGCGGATCCGAGGGGGGCGCCATGCAGTATTTTTGTCAGGGATATCATTATAATATTGATGCCGTGATTTCATCAGGATTTGATCTTGGTGGAACGATTGCGGGCGTTTTTCCCATAGAAGCCGGAAGTTATAATATGGTTGAGAGCTGCATGAAAAATAAAAATAACAGACAATATAAAGTGCTTTAAGATAAAAGAAAACTGTACCCGGCAGCCTGCTGCACGTTACCTCCGCAGCCGGCTCCGTCAGGCTTCCTTACGTCACATGAAAGGTTCTGTTTAGTGCTGCTTTGTTCCCAACCTGACACGGTTCACAGATTTCCATTGCGTAAGACCCGGCTTCATCGCTGCTTACGAAGGGCGGCTGCAACAGGCTGCCCGATACAGTTATGGATTCAAGTATAGAGGTTTTTTTACAAAAAGTCAAGAAAAAAGGAGCGCCGTTATGAATGCTAGCTTAAACAATGAGATTCAAGGAAGATCAGAAAAAGGCAATACAGTTTTATATTTTCCGACGGCAAAGTATTTACAAACTATAAATTTGATGATAGCAAGATCACAGGCGAAGAGAGTCTGCTGCAGGCTTGACAGGTTTCGGGATCTTTCCCGGACTCCGGAAAAGAATTCCAAACAACAGCGGCGTTGCGAGCATCATGGGATACAGATAGCGCAGCAGCGCCATAGGTCCGAGGAGAAGACCGATGAAGTAGATGGCGGGCGGCAGGATACATAAAAAAATTTCTTTGTCTTTGCGGTTGATGGAGACGCCGATACCGATGACCATCAGCCAGATGGAAATACCGGGCTGCATCAGCAGAAAATAGTGGTCTGTCCCGATTCGTTCCTCCAGAAAGTTATAGTATGAGGGAAAAAGCCCGTATCCGGAAATGTGCATATGCGAGATCTCGGGGAAGGTTGCCGTAAGGCATAAGTCCCTGCGGAGGCTTTTGGTCATGTCGAAATAGGGTACTGTCATATCGCGGAAAGCGCGGATGTAAATGCCGGGATTTTGTCTGCCGACGGTAAGGTAGAGGGAGATGTATTTCCGGGGGTTCCCGGTAAAGGTTTTTGTGTCAAAATCGGCTTTCACCAGATCTACGGTGTCGCGCATGAATACCTCTAAAGACCCGGCGGGGATAAGTTCATGGATGGCGGCAAGCTGCTCCTGCGTTATATCGACGGGTTCCGTGCCATAGCAGGCGGAATGGGCAACTGCCGCAAGCTGCTGGATCGGGAGGCTCATATTTTCCCGGGCATCTCCCGGCACAATATGCAGCGCGTAAGTGGAAAAACGGGAAAACAGCCAGGAGATGAGAAAGATCATGCATAAAGAAAGAAAAGCTTTTTTGTATTTCCGGAAGGAAAAAAGCAGTGCGATGATCAATACGGCAACCAGATATATTGCGGCGTTTCTCATCAGGCACATCGCGATACCGGAAAAAAGCAGGCGCAAAATGCCTGTTTTTTCCGATGCCGCCAAAGCGGGGGAGGAGTGCCGTGCGGTTTTGGGAAGTTCACCGCAGGATTGAAATACGTCCAGTAAATTCAGTAAAAAATGCAGAAGGCATACGCCCAGCAGGATGTCCTTCGTCACATTGAAGGTCAGGACATGAAGGGTCGGGTTACATAAGATCCAGAGAAGCCCGGCGGCTATAACGCTGAAGGGAGTGTGGGCCTTTTCCAGAAATACGAAAGATTTTGTCAATACATGGGTGACAAGAAGTCCCTGCAGCAGGCTGAACAGGGCAACGCCTAAAGAAGCATTTTTCAGAACTTTTTCCCCGAAAGAGAGAAAAAAGCCCAGCAGGTAGGTATGCAGCGGCGGATTGGCGCCGGAAAGTTCCATCTCTCCGAAATACTGTGCCGCCTGAACCGGCGCATCGTATCCGAAGGTGCCGGGAAACAGTGCCAGATATGCGGGTACAAAGGAAAGCGTAATAAGCAGCCACAAAAACCGTTTCCGCATTCTGACAGAACAGGAGCCGTTTATTTTTTCAGAAAGCTTTTCTCCGGAAAGGAAACGGCGCATCCGGGGAGAAAGCCTGGCAGCTGAAAGGTCAAAAATTACGCCGGCGGCAAAAAAGAAGGAAAAGGAAAGAATAAAAAGGCGCTTTTGCGAATACTGCCTCATACCGAGTAACATAATAAATAATGAAAAAAAGAAAGCAATAAAAAGGATTCCTTTCAGATGGGAAAGTTCCTGCTTTTTCATGAGCTGTTCCTGTCGATGCCCGGCAAGCAGAAATATCATGTGCCGAAGCATATACCTTTCATAAATTATAGTTGTAGTTATTACCGTTTTATTATAGAATATTGCTGTCGGTATTTCAAATCCTTTATGGAGCCGCTGTATTACAAGCGGCAATACGAGCAAAAAGCGGAGCGTTTGCGAGTCGATGTGAAAGAGCAAACAGAAATTTGTGATACGACAGTAGGAGCAAATAGAAGGGACATTTAAACTAAAGGCAGGATATGAATGAATTGATCGGGAAGATGACAGTGGTCATTCCTTCCTACCAGCCGGACGGGAAACTGGCGGAAGTGGTGGAGGGGTTAATTGAAAAGGGATTTCGGGACATCGTTGTCGTAGATGACGGCGGCGGTGAGGCGTATGCGCCGGTTTTTGAGAGAGTTTCCGGCTTTCCGGGCGTGACGCTGCTGACTCATCCGGAGAACCGCGGAAAAGGCTGCGCTTTGAAAACGGCATTTGACTACTGTATAAAGGAGCGCCCGGAATGCAGCGGCGTGATCACGGTGGACGGGGATAACCAGCATCATGCGGATGATATATATGCATGCTGTGAAAAACTGAGTGAAAAACCGGATCGTGTTATTCTGGGAACAAGAAATTTTTCAGCAAAGGAAGTACCGTTCCGAAGCCGGTTCGGAAATGTTCTGACAAAAGGAGTGTTTCGCCTTGTGTGCGGTATTAAAATAACGGACACCCAGACCGGCCTGCGTGCAATTCCCGCAGGGCTTCTTCCCGTTATGATAGAGATAGAAGGCAGCCGTTATGAATATGAGACGAATATGCTGCTGGAGCTGAAAGCGCGCGGCATCCCGTTTGAGGAAGTAACGATCCGGACGATCTATCTGGAGGAAAATGATTCTTCCCATTTCAATCCGCTGAGGGATTCCATCCGTATTTACCGCACGATCTTTGCTTTTGCGGCCAGTTCCTTCGCCTCTTCTTTGATCGATCTTTTGCTGTTTTATCTGTGCATCAGTTTTCTGGCACATACGATGCCGGGAGGGGCGTGGAATATTGCGATGGCGACGGCGGCGGCGAGGATATGCTCTTCTTTATTTAATTATAATATGAACCGTCAGAAGGTGTTTCGTTCCGGCGGCAGGAATTCCATCATAAAATATTATATGCTCTGTGTCCTGCAGTTTGCGGCATCTGCCGGGCTTGTGTCGTTTGTGTCTTATCTGTTCCCGGCGGGAAGCCTCGGAAAAACGCTGATCAAGGCGGTGATTGATGTTTTCCTGTTTCTGCTCAGTTATCAGATTCAGCGGGAGTGGGTGTTCCGGAGGGAGTAGGAGGCTTCTTTTCCAGCTTATTGCGTACTCTCAGGTCTTTAAAAAACTGTTTCAGGATCATGCTGCATTCCTCCTCCAGAACGCCCCGTGTGATCTGAACCTGATGGTTAAACTCAGGCATCTGAAGAAGATTCAAAATGGAACCTGCACAGCCCGCTTTGGGATTCATGCAGCCGATCACCACCTGCGGGATACGCGCCTGTACTATGGCACCGGAACACATCTGGCAGGGTTCAAGAGTCACATACAGGATACAGTCTTCCAGCCGCCAGTCGCCGATTTTTTTGCTGGCACGCCTGATGGCGGTGATCTCCGCATGGGCGAGAGTATTTTTATCTGTATTTCTGCGGTTATATCCCCGGGCGATAATTTTGTCTTCATAAACGATCACGCAGCCGATGGGGACTTCCCCGAGAAGTAGCGCTTTTTTTGCCTGCTGCAGAGCGGCGCGCATATATTTTTTCTGAGTTTTTGTCAGAATGTCCGTTTGCATGGTTCCTCCGTTGTGAAACATCTGAAAAGTTCAGAGAGAATTATGAATTTCAGACGGCATTTCGGGCGTTGCCGTATGGCGTTTCCATATTGTTGAATACAGATGTATAGATTTTATGAAATTTATTATCATAGATTTCATGTAACAGGCGGTTGGCAGTCAAAAGAGAACTTTGCAGGAGCGCATCGGAAATCAGGCTGCGGGATCTGGCTTCAGCCAGTTCATCCATATCAAGCAGTTTAAAAGAACCATCGGGATAGACAAGAACATCCAAAAGCAGATCGGTTGACAGAAGAACAGTCTTTTCTTCTTTCCATTCATAAGAAACGATGTCACAGTACCAGCATATTAATATATCATCTTCCGTATAGAACCTGCTGACTTTAACGCCCTTGTTCAGGTAGTAGCAGGAATCGCCGTGGTGCAGGATTTTTTTAGGTTTTAAAGTGTTCCATTTCGTCAGGATGTGGTCATCGTCGGCGTACAGAATGATATCGTCTTTTAGCAGAATACATTCGTCGGGGATCAGGCGTCTGCGGTAGAGGGAAAGAGTTTTCATGGAAGTCTCCTGTCAAAGTATGAAAAGTGATGATTTATGTATCATGTTGAAATAATGTCTTAATATAGATACTACGCTGTGAATTATGGAAAGTCAACGTGTTTTTTGATTATTTCACACAAAATTTTCGGGCGATTCACGGTTTTGATAGACAAATTGTTGAAATGATATATACTTATTTAGTTCGTACAAGTAAAGAATCTTTTTTATTTAATCAATGGACAGATTCTTTTAATAGGAGTATAATTTAATTGTGTGTCCGAGAAGGAAAAAGGAGAAGAAAGATGAAATATCACAGAAATGTATACCGCTGCCTCGCTATGATCACGCAGTTTGGTATTTCCATGCTGGTTCCGATTTTCCTCTGCTCTTTTCTGGGGATCTTTTTAGACAGAAAATTTGGTACGCAGTTTTGGATGATACTGCTCTTCTTTGTGGGTGCGGCTGCCGGATTCAGGAATATTTACCGCATGGCAAAGACCATCTATGAAAAAAAGAGTGAAAAAGACAAATATGAAGGATAAGATAAATGAGACGTTGCTGGAACTGCTCATCGGCATTCTTCTCTGGGGTGTCATCTGGCAGGCGGCAGGCGTCTGGTTTGTAGCAGATAAGGCGGGCTGCAGTCTGGGATTGTGGCTGGGGGTTGTAACGGCGGGACTCTGTGCCGTGCATATGTACAGAGCGCTGGATCTGGCACTGGATCTTCCGGAGAAGGATGCCCAGAAATATGTGATGAGCCGCAATATGATGCGTTACGGACTGATCCTGCTGGTTTTGCTGGTATTGATGATAACAGAGGCAGGAAATCCGCTCTGCTGTTTTCTGGGCGTAATGGGACTAAAAGCGGCGGCATACCTGCAGCCGGTTTTACATAAAGTTATGAAAAGGAGGAGGTGAAAGTATGGGACAGGGTATTTTATTATCCGGCGCGGATGAGATTGATTTTATGATACATGGCGTGTTCTCCTATGAATTATTCGGGCAGACTCTATGGATCACAACATCGCATGTGTGCGCAATTGTTGTCTTTCTGGTATTGCTGCTGTTTATTTTTGCGGCGAACCGGGCGATTAAAAAAGGCAGCGAAGTACCAACCGGCTTTCAGAACGTGGTGGAGCTGATTGTGGAAAAACTGGATGGCATGATAGACAGTACAATGGGAAAAAGCGCACCGGCGTTCCGCAATTATATCGGGACGATCTTCATTTTCATTCTGGTCTGTAATATTTCCGGTCTGTTCGGGCTAAGGCCCCCTACGGCGGATTACGGTACGACGCTGGCGCTGGGGCTGATGACATTTACCCTAATAACGTTTAACAAGTTTAAACATCAGAAGGTAAAGGGCGTCATCAAGGGATTATGTGATCCGTGGCCGATCTGGGCGCCGATCAATATTATCGGCGATGTGGCAGTGCCGATCTCTCTGTCGCTCCGTCTGTTTGCAAATGTGCTCTCGGGCGTGGTAATGATGGCTCTTATCTATGGGCTGCTCGGGAAGATAGCAGTCATATGGCCGGCAGCGCTGCATGTCTATTTCGATCTGTTTTCGGGCTGCATCCAGACATATGTATTCTGTATGCTGACGATGACTTATATCGCTGATGCCTGCAATACGGATTAACGGTTACAAAGGTTAATTATTAAAATTATTAATATTAATTACCATAACTAAGAAGGAGGAACTACAAATGGAATTTAACAATTATTTTATCTTAGGCTGTTCAGCAATCGGTGCAGGCCTTGCGGTTATCGCAGGTATCGGACCTGGTATCGGTCAGGGTATCGCGGCAGGACATGCGGCAGCGGCAGTAGGAAGAAACCCGGGTGCGAAATCCGATATTACTTCTACGATGCTTCTGGGCCAGGCGGTAGCGGAGACCACAGGTCTTTACGGTCTGCTTGTTGCCATGCTGTTAATGTTTGTTAAACCCCTTATTATAAAATAAGCCTCAGGAACTGTTTTTAAAAAGTTCAAATTCTTTAAAATCAGAGAAAGGAGGTTTACAGGTTGAACGCATTACTGAATGCTAATCTTGTATTGCTTTCCGGCGCGGAAGGATTTGACTATCTGTTCGATCTGACAGGACAGCTTCTGCAGGATACGATCTTGATGATCATAGCAGTGTTTACATTGTTTTTGGTCGCATCTCATTTCCTGTTTAATCCGGCAAGGGATATGCTGAAAAAGAGACAGGAAAAGATCAAGGGCGAACTGGAAGACGCCAAAGAGAGCATGGAATCCGCTGATGCATTAAAGGCGGAATATGAAGATAAGCTGAAAAACATTGATAAAGAAGCGGAAGACATTCTGACACAGGCCAGAAAGAAAGCTCTGGACAATGAAAACAGGATTATTACAGAAGCGAAGCAGGAAGCGGCATCCATTATCAGGCAGGCAAGAAATGAAGCCGAACTGGAGAAGCGGAAAGCAGCGGATGATGTGAAGAAAGAAATGATTTCCATTGCAGCGATGATGGCTGGAAAAGTCACAGAGGGTGCGGTGGATGTTTCCATTCAGGACAGTCTTGTGGAAGAAACTTTGAAAGAAATAGGTGAAAATACATGGCTAAGTTAATTTCAAAAACCTATGGTGAAGCGATTTTCGAGCTGGCTGTTTCTGAGAACAGGGTGGATGCACTGACTGAAGAGATTCAGAGCGTGCTGAAGGTGCTGGAGGAAAATCCGGAATTTTCGGATATTATGAAGCATCCGAAGATCATGAAGGAAGAAAAGCTTCAGGTGATAGAGACTGTTTTTAAAGGAAGAGTATCCGATGAACTGACAGGGTTTATACGGCTGATCGTGGAAAAAGACCGGTACGGCCAGATTCAGGAGATCATGCAGTATTTTCTGGATGAGGGAAAGAAACTCAAGGGAATCGGAGTCGCGTATGTGACATCTGCCTTGCCCCTTCGGGAAGAGCAGAAAAAGCAGGTTGAAGCAAAGCTGCTTGAGACCACCGCATTTAAAGAAATGGAAATGCACTATCAGGAGGACGGATCGCTGATCGGCGGCATGGTCATCCGGATAGGAGACAGGGTGGCAGACAGCAGTATTCGGACAAAGCTGAATCATTTAGAGCAGCAGCTTCTGAAAATACAGCTTCAAAATTAGCTTCAAAATTAGCTTTAAATTTTAAAGAAAGGTGCGTATGATTCATGAATTTAAGACCAGAAGAGATAAGTTCGGTCATCAAGGATCAGATTAAGAGATATGCGGCAGAGCTGGAAGTATCCGAAGTAGGAACAGTGATACAGGTAGCCGACGGAATTGCCCGTATTCACGGCCTGGAAAAAGCGATGCAGGGTGAGCTCCTTGAGTTCCCCGGCGAAGTATACGGTATGGTGATGAACCTGGAAGAAGATAATGTGGGTGCGGTACTTCTCGGAAACACTCAGAATATCAAAGAAGGCGATACCGTTAAGACCACCGGCAGAGTTGTGGAAGTGCCGGTAGGCGACTGTATGCTGGGACGTGTTGTGAATGCTCTTGGTCAGCCGATTGATGAAAAGGGACCTATCCGGACAGATAAATACCGTCAGATTGAAAGAGTGGCATCCGGCGTTATCACGAGAAAATCCGTTGATACACCGCTGCAGACGGGTATCAAGGCGATCGACTCCATGGTGCCCATTGGACGGGGACAGCGTGAGCTGATCATCGGTGACCGTCAGACAGGTAAGACGGCACTTGCAGTAGATACGATCATTAACCAGAAGGGGCAGGGCGTAAAGTGTATTTACGTGGCAATAGGCCAGAAGGCGTCTACAGTAGCTTCTATTGTAAAGACGCTGGAGGAGTACGGCGCTATGGCATATACGACGGTTGTGGCTTCCACAGCCAGCGAGCAGGCGCCCCTGCAGTATATTGCGCCCTACGCAGGGTGTACGATCGGTGAAGAATGGATGGAGAACGGCGAAGATGTACTTGTCATCTATGATGACTTAAGTAAGCACGCAACAGCTTACCGTACACTCTCTTTGCTGCTGAGAAGGCCCCCCGGGCGTGAAGCATATCCCGGTGACGTTTTCTATCTGCATTCCAGACTGCTCGAGAGAGCGGCACATATGAGCGATGAATACGGCGGAGGAAGCCTGACGGCGCTTCCGATCATCGAAACACAGGCGGGCGACGTGTCGGCTTATATTCCGACCAACGTTATCTCCATTACAGACGGACAGATCTATCTGGAGACAGAGATGTTTAACTCCGGTTTCCGCCCGGCAGTAAACGCCGGTCTTTCCGTATCCCGTGTAGGCGGTGCGGCACAGATCAAGGCGATGAAGAAGATAGCGGCGCCGATCCGTGTGGAACTGGCACAGTACAGAGAGCTGGCGGCATTCTCCCAGTTCGGTTCCGAGCTGGATGCGGATACCAAAGAAAAGCTGGCACAGGGTGAAAGGATCAAGGAAGTATTGAAGCAGCCCCAGTATCAGCCGATGCCGGTACAGTATCAGGTTATCATTATCTATGTGGTGACGAATAAGTACCTGCTGGATGTTCCGGTGGCGGACGTGACGAGATTTGAGAGAGAACTGTTTGAATTTTTAGATACAAAATATCCTGAGATTCCGAAAAGCATTGCGGATGAAAAGGTGATCTCCGATGAAGTGGAACAGAAGCTGAAAAATGCAATTGAGGAGTTTAAGAAAACATTTGCTTAAAAAGGTAGGTGACGGTTATGGCGTCTATGAGAGACATAAAAAGACGTAAAGGCAGTATCCAGAGTACCCAGCAGATCACCAAAGCCATGAAGCTTGTTTCCACCGTAAAGCTGCAAAGAGCCAAACAGCGTGCCGAGCAGTCCAAGACATACTTTGACTGTATGTATGAAACAGTGAACAGTATTCTGCAAAAGACGAGCGGCATGCAGCATCGCTATCTGCAGCCCGGCAGTTCGGCAAAAAAGGCAGTGATCGTCATTACCTCCAACAGAGGACTTGCGGGCGGCTATAACTCCAATATCGTTAAGCTGATCACAAGGGGCGAGCTTAAGAAAGAAGAACTGGAGATATACAGCATCGGTAAAAAGGGTAAGGATTCTCTGAGCAGATATGGCTATCATATTGCCTGGGACGGTTCGGATATTATTGAAGAGCCTGCCTATGCCGATGCCATGCAGCTTTCCAATAAACTTCTGGAGGAGTTTGCGGCAGGCAATATCGGGGAGATCTATCTTGCATATACTTATTTTAAAAATACGGTTGTACATGTTCCGAAGATGATAAAGCTTCTGCCGGTAGAGGCAGGGGAGCAGGAGCCGGTGGATACCGATGCAAAGGCTGTGCAGGATGAGGAGAAAAAACTCTCCATTCCGATGAACTTCGAGCCGAAGGATGAGGAAGCGCTCGATCTTCTGATTCCCAAATATATCACCAGTCTGATCTACGGAGCGCTGGTGGAGGCTGTGGCAAGTGAAAACGGTGCCAGAATGCAGGCGATGGATTCGGCAACGAGCAATGCTGAGGAAATGATCAGTAACCTGACGTTACTGTATAACAGAGCCCGTCAGGGTTCCATTACACAGGAATTAACAGAAATTATTGCCGGTGCGGAAGCGATTTCATAAAAATTTCCGTATTTGGCAGAAAGGAAAACAATAATGGCAGATAAGAATATAGGTAAGATTACCCAGATTATCGGCGCCGTTCTGGATATCAAGTTTACGGAAGGCAAACTTCCCGAGATTAACGAAGCTATCCAGATTCCATTAAAAGAAGGAAAGCTTGTGGTAGAGGTATCACAGCATCTTGGCGATGATACAGTAAGATGTATCGCCATGGGTCCTACGGACGGTCTGGTAAGAGGTATGGATGCGGAAGCGACAGGAGCTCCGATCACTGTACCGGTGGGTGAAAATACGCTGGGGCGTATGTTTAACGTACTCGGCGAACCGATTGATAATCAGCCTGCACCTACCGAGGTGGAATATACCCCGATCCACAGGGCTGCGCCTGAATTTTCGGAGCAGTCTACCCAGCAGGAACTGCTTGAAACGGGTATCAAGGTAGTAGACCTGTTGTGCCCCTATCAGAAGGGTGGTAAGATCGGTCTGTTCGGCGGTGCCGGCGTAGGTAAAACGGTATTGATCCAGGAACTGATCCGTAATATCGCTACAGAGCATGGCGGATATTCCGTATTTACCGGTGTAGGAGAGAGAACCAGGGAAGGAAACGATCTGTACTACGAAATGAAGGAATCCGGCGTTATCGATAAGACAACGATGGTGTTCGGTCAGATGAACGAGCCTCCCGGGGCAAGAATGAGAGTAGGACTGACAGGACTTACCATGGCAGAATATTTCCGTGATAAGGGTGGTAAG
Organism: Lachnospiraceae bacterium; assembly: GCA_910573755.1. Taxonomy (GTDB): domain Bacteria; phylum Bacillota; class Clostridia; order Lachnospirales; family Lachnospiraceae; genus 1XD8-76. Next base: position 82,798 of record CAJTBO010000014.1, read on the forward strand.
GACGTGCTGTTGTTCATTGATAATATTTTCCGTTTTACACAGGCGGGTTCCGAAGTGTCCGCACTTCTGGGGCGTATGCCTTCGGCGGTAGGTTATCAGCCCACGCTGCAGACGGAAATGGGTGCGCTGCAGGAGAGGATCACCTCCACAAAGGATGGTTCCATCACCTCCGTTCAGGCGGTTTATGTGCCTGCGGATGACCTGACAGACCCCGCTCCGGCAACAACCTTTGCCCATCTGGATGCAACAACGGTGCTTTCCCGTTCCATCGTGGAACTTGGTATTTATCCGGCGGTTGATCCTCTGGAGTCCACTTCCAGAATACTTGATCCGAGAATTCTGGGTGAGGAGCATTACAACGTGGCAAGAAGCGTGCAGGAAATCCTTCAGAGATATAAAGAGCTGCAGGATATCATCGCTATTCTGGGTATGGATGAGCTTTCTGAAGAAGATAAGCTGGTCGTTTCGAGAGCAAGAAGGGTGCAGAGATTCTTATCTCAGCCGTTCTTCGTTGCGGAGCAGTTTACCGGAACAGACGGTAAGTATGTGCCGATCAGTGAGACGATCCGCGGTTTTAAGGAGATTCTGGAAGGAAAGCATGACGATATTCCGGAGAGTTACTTCCTGAATGCAGGTACGATCGACGATGTACTGGCCCGTGTGAAATAAGGGGTGAGCGTATGGCAGAGACGAACGATTTTACACTGAAAATTATAACCCCGGACAGGATGTTCTATGAGAATCCTGTAAAGATGGTGGAATTTAATACTGTTGAGGGAGAAATCGGCGTACTGCCGGGTCATATCCCGATGACAGTTATCATCAAGCCGGGTGTGCTGACGATCACGGAAGAAGAGGGCCGGAAGGAAGCGGCGCTTCATGCAGGCTTTGCAGAGATCCTGCAGGATCAGATAACGATCCTCGCGGAGATCATTGAGTGGCCGGAAGAGATAGACGAGGCCCGGGCACAGGGAGCAAAAGAAAGAGCGGAAGAGCGGCTGCGTACAAAGTCACCTGAAACGGATACCGCGAGAGCGGAGGTCGCACTGCGGCGTGCGCTTACAAGAATAGAAGTATTGAAGTAAAAGAACAAAAACCACCTTTGCTGCATATGCTAAAATAAAGCAGCAGAGGTGTTTTGTTATGCCAAGAGATAATATTTTACCTTTTTATATGATCTATCCGCTTCCTCTAGGTGCCCAGGAAGAGGAGGCCATGATACGGGATCTGGAATATATGCAGCAGCTCTATCCGGCTGATGCAAAAAAATACCAGAAGAGAATTGCGGCGGTGTTGGATAAGATAGATTATGACGGAAGCCTGATCTATGACGAGTATCCCTGCAGATGGCAGATGTTTAAACTCTGCCAGAGCGTTGTGGCGATTTTGAGACGGGAAGCAGGGGATGAGAGGGAAGAGATTTCAGAAGAAAAATGGGCATGGATAGAAGAAATGGTGCAGATTTTGCTGTATTATGAAGTGTATAAAAGACGGCATACATGTAAAAACAGGATAAAACCGGTTGAGGTTTTGGAGAAATACAAGTAGAATAGTATTGAAAAACCCCGGATGCCCGCTCCCATAATATGCCCGGAGTTCTTTTCGGGATATTGTGGAATCGGGCTGATGACGGCAATAATAATCATTATATAAGTGACGGACATGCTGCGGGGTATGGAATTGGAGATAAAAACTGCGGGTTATTATAGAGAGTCAGGAGTTTAGATGAAAAAATCGGTTTTAAAGGGAATTTTCTTTGGCGTGGTATTATTTGCGGCACTGTTTTTGTTTGAGACAGTGATGAATCTGGGAAATACGGATATGACGGCGGACATGCCGGCGGCATCTTATCCGCTTGTCTATATGAATGTGTCGGGTGAGATGGTGAATTGCCTGCATGGGTACAGGGAGGAGATGGAGCCTGCCTATATGCGGGATACGATTACGCCGCTGGAAGATGGCAGAAAACTTGGGATTACTGTGGAAAAATTCGGGACAGGCATTGCTTCTGTTTCGTATCAGGTCAGGAGCAGTGACGGGAGCCGTCTGATCGAGGAGACTGAGATCGTGGATTTTGAGGAGACAGAGAGTCTTTTAAATGCGGATTTTACGGTGAAGGATCTATTGGAGCAGGGGAAGGAGTATAATCTGATCATCTGTCTGCACCTTGATTCCGGTCGGGATGTCCGTTATTATACAAGAATCTTGCTGGGAGAAGAGTACCATGTATGGGAGAAGGTAGAATTTGTAAGAAAGTTCCACAGGGATACTTTTGACAAGGAGAATGTGGAAGAAAACCTTGCCATGTATCTGGAGTCCAGCAGAGAGGGCGATAACAGTTCTTTCAGCAGAGTGGATATACACAGCAGCTGGGATCAGGTGACGTGGGGGGATCTTTCCGTGGAAAAGGTATCGGAGGAGATCGTCGATATTAAGGAGATGATGCCTCAGACGGCTTCGTTTCAGATAAATTACGAGGTGGAGATTCCTTATGAAGGCAAAAGGGAAAACTATCTTGTCACGGAATATTACAGGATCCGTTATACGAGCGACAGAATCTATCTGCTTGATTTTGAGCGGGAAATGTCCCAGCTTTTTGATGAAAAGAAAAATATCTATAACGGAAATAAGATTTCTTTAGGGATTCAGGGAACGGATCAGGTGAGACTGATGGAGTGCGACGGTGGAAATATTTTTGCTTTTGTTGTAGGAAACAGGTTGTTTTCCTACAACGTGGCGGATAATAAGCTGGCGCTTTTGTTCAGTTTTCAGGATGAGGGCAACCATGACAGGAGAACGATATATGATGAGCATACGATCAAGGTACTGAATGTTGACGAGGCGGGAAATGTACAGTTTGTCGTATACGGTTACATGAACAGAGGGCGCCATGAAGGGGAGAACGGCGTACAGGTCAATTATTATAACAGCAACCAGAATACGATAGAGGAACTTGTTTTTGTTCCTTATACGAAGTCGCCTGAGCTTTTAGAGCAGGATATCAGTAAACTGTCCTTTGCGGGAAGCAACGGCAGGTTTTATATGATGATGGACAGCACGATCTATGAGATGAATCTTTCTTCCAGACAATGCCGTGTGATCGCTGCAGATCTGGACGGAGACAGTTTCAGGGTTTCCGGGGACGGAAAGATGCTGGCATGGATAGAGGGTGGAGATCAGTATGAGGCGCAGTCCATGCAGTTTATGAATCTGATGAGCGGAAGACATATAACGATAGAAGCAGGTTACGAAGAATATGTCCAGCCGCTGGGATTTATGGAGGATGACCTTATTTACGGAATTGCCAACCGCCGGGATGTTGCGATGGACAGTTCAGGCAGGATATTTTTCCCGATGCACACTGTCCGGATACAGGATGAGACGGAGAATATCCTGAAGGAGTATGCAGTACCTGACATATATGTCACATCCTGCAGTGTGGAAGAAAACCAGATCATGTTATACCGGGTAAGAAAAGAGATCGATGAAGTGAGTGGGGAACTGGTTTATGTGGAAGATACAAATGACCAGATCATGTACAGCAAAAAGGAGGATGTGGGTAAAAATCTGATAGAGAAAGTTGTTGTGGATGTGATGGAAACCCTGACGCAGATCGCGGTGAAGAGCAACATCAATACAGATGCGCTGCAGCTGCTCACACCGAGGGAAGTATTGTTTGAAGGGATAAACCAGATTGAACTGCCGGACAAAAGCGAAAGTGTGAGAAGATTTTTCGTCTACACGATCCATGGGCTGACGGGGGTATATACGGAGGAGGCGATGGCGGTCAATGCGGCTTATGAAGCGGCGGGCGTTGTCACGGATGATACGGGGAATTATGTCTGGTACCGGGGAAACCGGGTGACAAGGAATCAGATCATGAAGATCACCGGCGGGGAGACGGAGGATGATACGACCAGCCAGCTTGCAGTCTGCTTAAATACCATATTGGAGTTCGAGGGGGTTAATCGAAGCACGCAGTATATGCTGGACAGCGGCATGACAACGGTGGATATCCTGCAGCAGAATATTCCTGATATCCGGGTCCTGGACTTAACGGGCTGTACGTTGGATGCCATTTTGTATTATACCAATCAGGATATTCCGGTGCTGACGACACTGGAAGACGGAAGCGCGCTTCTGATCACCGGCTTTAACGAGCTGAATATCGTAGTGATGGACCCGAAGGATGGGACGGTGTATAAAGTAGGGATGAATGACGCCGCCGCGATGCTGGAGGAGAATGGGAACCGGTTTATTACGTATATGCGGGTGGCGCAGTAAAGGAGTGGTAACGTTAGACATTGTAATGGCGTACTGATAGTATGCTGTAGCAGGATGGAAATATAATAAAAGGTTGACAAATGCTTACCTGTAAAGTAAACTTGAAAGGTAAGCATTTGTCAACCTTTTTGCGGCAAATAACTTAAATAGCGTAAATTCAGCCTGGTACTTTGCACTGTGCTGAAAAAGAACATAAGAAAATTATATAAAGGCTGGTGAACAGGGAGGGAGTATGAAAAAGGTAAACTTATCGGATGCGGAATGGAAGATCATGAATTTATTATGGGAAGAGGCTCCCCGGACGATGATGCAGATTACCAATGCGCTGAAAGAGGAAACGGGCTGGACGAAACATACGGTGATGTCATTTCTGAAACGGATGGAGGAAAAAGAGGCGTTGCACTATGAGGATGGGGAAAAGGCAAGGTTGTATTATCCTGACCTGATGAGGGAGGAAGCGGCACTGCTGGAAACGGAGGATTTTCTGGACAGGGTTTTTCAGGGAAGAATGGGGATGATGTTAAATACGATGGTGCAGCAGAGGGCGCTGTCCCGGGAGGAAGTGGCGGAACTGCATAAAATTCTGGAGCAGGCGGAGACGGATTTTGAGGAATGATAAAAATATAAAATGAAGAGATGGAAAGCCGGTCATAAAGGATGGAACATGATCTGATAGAAGATAAGAAGCTGATATTAGGGAGGATAGCTATGTTTGAGATGCTTTTTACGGTTACTTTTTTTACAGGTTTTATCATACTTTTGCGCTGCGTATGCAAAAATCATATCAGTGCAGGACTGCGGTATGCAATCTGGTTTCTTGTGGCGGTAAAACTTCTTGTTTTTCCGATGCCTAAAATAGAAGGGAATTTCTCGGTGCTGGGATTGGTGGCAAATGGCGGCGACAGAAGCTTTACGACAGAAGAGATATCGGAAGAGGCGTTGCAGGAGGCGGAGGGAAACGGATTTGCAAGTGAAAACCGGCAGAGAGATGCCGGCAGTAACGGGAATCCGGGAAATACAGGCGGCGTAAATGGTGCGGGGGCAATGATCAGCGGGACAGATACGGGAACGGCATCAGAGTATGTGGATGTCGAAGGAAAAAGGGGTTTGGGATCAGGGCGCTGGTTTCAGATAATTGGGCTGCGTCTGCAGAGATATATTCAAAATGTATGGAAAGCGCCGATGTGGTCTGTTTTGATATGGGGAACGGGAAGCGTGGTATGCGCTCTTTGGATGGCTGTATATCATTTCAGGCTGGGAAGCTATCTGAGAAAAAAACGTGTGATGTTAGCAACAGGGCCCTTTGCGGTCTACAGTGTGGAAGGACTGCCTACGCCATGCCTGTTTGGAAAAAGCATCTATATACCGGCAGGGTTGGCGGAAGATGAAAAACTCCTGTCCTATGCGCTGAAACATGAGAGATGTCACTACGCGCATGGGGATCATATCTGGGGACTGGTGCGGATGATCTGCGTCTGCCTGTACTGGTATCATCCGCTGGTATGGCTGGCGGCTTACCTTTCCAGGCAGGACTGTGAACTTGCCTGCGACGCATCGGCAGTACGGCATATGAAATGGGAAGACAGGAAACGCTATGGGGAACTGCTTCTTGCGTTTGCACTGGTAAAAGGCTCCCCGGCTGACTGCTTCGCCATGACAACGGCAATGTCGGGGAATGCCGGAGATCTGAAAGAGAGGCTTTGCCGGATTACAGAACAGAAATCCCGGAAAAAGAGCCGGATCATTCTTGGAACAGGTGTTGGCATGTTGGGGATTGCGGGAATCTGCGCCTGCGTTACAAGCGGTTTTGTAAGTCTTGAGAAACAGTGGCAGAGGATTAAGATCTGGCAGCAGGAAGGGAGTATACCAATGCTTCAGGAAAGCTATGAGGTGGAGTATCGGCTGAGTAAAGATGCTGTAAGTTATGGGTTTTATGTAGAACAGTATGAATATGGCGAGCTTGTTTCAGCGGAAGTTCTGGATTGTGCGGCTTTGCAGCCGGAAGGAGGGGCGGAGAGGAAAATAAAAAAGGGGGAGGCGCTTTTTTCAAGGGCGGTGGAAACGGATGAAGTAACCGGCGGCTGTATAAAGTCTGCGAATTCTTACAGTATACAGGATTATTCAGCAGAGGGGACGGATGGCGCAAGTTCTGCGTTTAAGGCCTTTACGGTGAATCTCCCGGTGGGCAGTATTGGAAATTCTTTCAGTTTTTCGTTCGCAGAGAAGTTAAACCATCGTTTCCGGATGAATGAAGATATTATACTGGCAGCAGACTATTATGGAGACGGCAGGCTGGAGGTACCGGGGGGACATACATTTACGGCAGAAGAATATATGGAAGCGGCAGAAGAAGTGCTTAAAAATGACAGATGCGTCATTTTGACACATCTTGTGGTTTCCGATAAGACATCAGAGGAATTGGAAAAACAACTGGAAGAACTGGTGAAGAATAAAGAAGAAGAGACGGCAGCCGGAATTACCGGTGCGGATATTTAAAGGAAAAATGCGGATGACAATTTCCGGGAATTGGGATAGAATGGAAACAGAAAAAATACAGTGTAGCATAGAGTAAATCTGGAGGGTATGATGAAATCTAAAGTTTATTTTACAAAAACGATTACACCGGAAAAAGTACTGGAAATGTATGAGTTGTTGGGAAAGCCTTTAACGGGAAATGTGGCGGCGAAGGTACATTCAGGAGAAGAGGGAAACCAGAATTTTCTGCATCCCGAGTTCTGGAAGCCGGTGATTGAAAAAGTGGGCGGTACTGTGGTAGAGTGCAATACGGCTTATGACGGAGCGAGAAATTCCACCAAAAAACATCACAAGTTGATGGAGGATCATGGTTGGACAAAGTACTTTGCCGTGGATTTGATGGATGCGGAGGGAACGGATCTGAAGGTGGAAATTCCGAACGGAAAGGTATTGAAGGAAAATTATCTGGGAAAAAATATACAGAATTATGATTCCATGATCGTGCTGGCGCATTTTAAAGGACATCCGGCAGGCGGCTATGGCGGGGCGTTGAAACAGCTCTCCATCGGCTGTGCGTCAACGGCTGGAAAATGTCTGATTCATTCCGCGGGATATACGGATGACCAGAGTATTGTCTGGAGCCATATGGCGCCGCAGGATACGTTCTGCGAAGCGATGGCTGATGCGGCAGAGTCTGTGGCGGAGCATTTTAAAGGGAATATCGTGTATGTCAATATCATGTGTAATCTTTCGGTGGACTGCGACTGTTGTGCCGTGGCGGAGGACCCCTGTATGAAGGATATCGGCATCTTGTCATCCCTTGATCCGGTGGCAATTGATCAGGCATGTCTTGATCTGATCTACGCGTCCGATGATCCGGGCAGGGATCATTTCATAGAGAGGGTGGAATCCCGTCATGGTGTGCATACGATTGAGGCCGCGGCGGAGCTGGGATTTGGCAGCAGGGAATATGAGATGGTGGAAGTTGAGTAAAAGTAAAAACAGTGTGAAGCCGGTGCAGTAAATGCAGGGATAAAACAGCAGGAGGCAGACATATGGGAAGCTATCTCAACCCGGGAAGCAAAGGGTTTGTGGAAAGCTTAAATTCAGAAATATATGTGGGTAAAAGCCTGCCGATCGCTCTGAAGAAAAGGAGTAAGGTTGTATCTGAAGGCAATATTACATTTCCGGAAAAAGAAAATGAAAGAATTCCTGCATGCCGAAGAGACTGTGAAGGAGGCGGTGTTGCCGTATTTAACAACTTTACCGCGGAGGATACGGAGATCGTAACAAACGGTATATGGTCAGGGCACCGGAAGATACTCGGGGACTATGGAGACGGCGGGATCAGAACGGATCTGATCTGATTAAGACCTTATGGGAGCGTTGGCATCGAAAAGGACGGGCGGCTATGACGGTATTTGAGAAGGGCAGGATGGGAATATTTAAAATAAGAAATACGAAGTAAAAATATAGGATAAGTAAAATAAGAGACATGATATTAGAAAATAAAATATAGGAAGCAGAAGCACACGAAACAAAAAAGATCCGCCAAAGACAATACTCTCCGGCGGATCTTTTAACGGAGATGGAGAGATTTGAACTCTCGCGCCGGTTGCCCGACCTACCGCATTTCGAGTGCGGACCCTTCAGCCACTTGGGTACATCTCCAAAAGCTGTAACTATTATAACGGCTTTCGGCGAAACAGTCAAACTATATTTTGCACGAAATTTATACTGAAATTTCGGCAGAATGAAATCTTGTGATGATAGGGAAAATATACTATAATGTAGCTTAAGGGTGCATAGCAGCCATAAACTGACAGGCAAAATGATTTTGCAGGTGATGGGAAATGGCAAAATTAACGGTATGAAGGAGGAAATCAAATGAAACGAATCGGTATGCTGACCAGCGGCGGAGATTGTCAGGCATTGAATGCGGCAATGAGAGGCGTGGTAAAAAGTTTATCCTACAGCGGAGAGCCTGTAGAGATCTATGGCTTTTTAGAGGGCTATAAAGGATTGATCTACGGCAATTTCAGAATGCTCACAGGGGCGGATTTCTCCGGCATCCTGACAAAGGGCGGTACGATTTTAGGAAGTTCCAGAACTCCATTTAAATTAATGAGAGAGCCGGATGAGAACGGTTTGGACAAGGTTGAGGCTATGAAGCAGAATTACTATAAGCTTCGTCTGGACTGCCTTGTGATTCTGGGTGGTAACGGTACCCATAAGACAGCAAATATGCTGCGTGAGGAAGGCCTGAATGTCGTGACGCTGCCGAAGACTATTGATAATGACCTTTGGGGTACGGATATGACGTTTGGTTTTCAGAGTGCGGTGAATATCGCAACAGACTGCATCGATTGCATACATACCACAGCGGCTTCCCACGGCCGGGTATTTATTGTGGAGGTTATGGGCCATAAGGTCGGCTATCTGACGCTGAACGCGGGTATGGCGGGCGGGGCGGATATTATCCTGATCCCTGAGATTCCTTATGATATCAAAAAGGTTGTGGAGGCCATTAACAAACGTTCCGAGAGGGGTAGCAAGTTCACGATCCTGGCAGTGGCGGAAGGCGCTATTTCCAAAGAAGATGCGGCGCTCTCCAAGAAAGAATACAAAAAGAAAATGGCAGATTACAAATATCCGTCCGTTTCCTATGAGATCGCAGAGAAGATTCAGAAAAAGACCGGTCTGGATGTACGTGTTACAGTGCCCGGACACACACAGAGAGGCGGAAGCCCCTGCCCTTATGACCGTGTATTTGCAAGCCGTCTCGGCGCACAGGCGGGCCGCATGATCTTAAACGGCGAGTACGGCTTCATGGTAGGCTACAGAAACCGTGAGATCGTAAAAGTTCCGTTGGAGGATGTCGCAGGCAAACTGAAAATGGTTGAGCCGGATTCCGATATCATTCAGGAGGCAAAACTGCTGGGTATCAGCTTCGGCGATTAAAATCCGAAACAGAAGTGAATAGCAGAAAATGTAGAAAAAGTCCCGCAGCTGCAAGAGTGGCTGCGGGATTTTAAAGACAGCAGATGCCGGATAGGGTGTATGCTCCGGATATCTGCGGAACTGGAATGGAGAATAGATCAATGTCATATACAGCGCTCTACCGCAAATTCCGCCCCTTAAGCTTTGAGGATGTAAAGGGGCAGGAACATATTGTTACAACGCTGAAAAATCAGATCAGGGCAGAGAGGATCGGGCACGCCTATCTCTTTACGGGAACAAGGGGAACCGGTAAAACAACAATCGCAAAGATTCTGGCAAGGGCGGTAAACTGCGAAAATCCCGTGGACGGCAGTCCCTGTGGGGAATGTGCTGCCTGTAAAAATATCCTTGCGGGAACCGGTATGAATGTGATCGAGATGGATGCGGCTTCCAACAACGGCGTGGATGATGTACGGGAGATCGTGGAAGATATTTCTTATTCTCCGGCTGAAGGAAAATATAAAGTTTATATTATAGATGAAGTGCATATGCTTTCCACGGCGGCATTCAACGCGCTTCTTAAGACGCTGGAAGAGCCGCCTTCCTATGTGATCTTTATTCTGGCTACAACGGAGGTTCATAAGATACCGATCACCATACTGTCCCGCTGTCAGCGCTATGATTTTAAAAGAATTTCCATTGAGACCATTTCGGACAGGCTCAGGGAACTTATGGAAAAGGAAGAAGTGCAGGTACAGGAGAGAGCGCTCCGCTATATCGCCAAGACTGCTGACGGCTCCATGCGTGATGCCCTGAGCCTTCTGGAGCGGTGTATTGCGTTTCACTACGGGCAGGAACTGACCTATGATAAAGCGCTTGAAGTGCTGGGGGCGGTAGACACCGATGTTTTCAGCAAACTGCTCCGCAGGGTTCTGGAACAGGATGTGGCAGGCTGTATCGCCCTGTTGGAGGAAGTGATCATGCAGGGGCGGGAACTTGTGCAGTTTGTGGCGGATTTTACCTGGTATCTGCGTAACCTTCTTCTGTTGGGGGCCTCGGATGCGGGAGATATGGAGGATGTGATAGACGTCTCTTCAGACCATCTGATAAGGCTGAAGGAAGAAGCGCAGATGGCGGATATGGAGACGATCATGCGTTATATCCGGGTGCTCTCCGAGCTTTCCGGACAGCTTCGTTTTTCGGTGCAGAAAAGGATCATGATCGAAATGACACTGGTCAAACTCTGCCGTCCGCAGATGGAAACAGATACGGAATCACTGACGGACAGGATCAGAACGCTGGAGCGTAAAGTGGAAAAAGGAATTCCGGCGCAGGGCATACAGGCTCCGGCAGCCGGCAGCACGGCACAGGATGGCACAACGAAAAACGACACAACTGTCAGAAAGGCGGCTCTTCCGGCTGCCATCCCGGAGGACATCAGACAGGTTGTGGAAAGATGGGGAGCCCTTATAAACAATATCGAACAGCCGATGAAAACCTATCTGCGCAGTGCCCGCCTGAGTATGGACAATGAAAACCGGCTGTTGCTGGTCGTTTCCGACGGCACACATTATGACTGGCTTTCCACACAGGAGCATAAAACAGAGGTGGAGGAAAATATTTCCGGCATGATCGGAAAACAGATAGAGGTGCGGTTCGAACTGGCGGCGGATGAGAGGGAGATGGATGTAAACTATCCCGACCTGGGAGTGATCCATATGGAAATAGAGGAAGAATAAGAAGTCAGGGTATTTTCCAAAGAGGGAAGATCATTTGTAACAGTATGGAAGTCGGAATCCGCGTTTATCAGAAAATTGTTGAACGGGCAGCATCCGTTGTAATGCGATTTCACTGTTCCGGCGAGGATTTATGGTTTACGAAACCCGGATTTTGATGTAGAATCATCATATAAGATTTCTGAAAGCGCAGGAGGAGCAAATATGGCGAAGAGAGGCGGTTTTCCGGGCGGGATGATGGGTATGCCCGGAAATATGAATAACCTGATGAAGCAGGCGCAGAGGATGCAGCGTCAGTTGGAGGAGAACCAGAAAGAACTGGAGACAAAGGAATTTACGGCGAAAGCAGGCGGCGGTGCCGTGGAAGTGACGGTTACCGGTAAGAAGGAAATTACAAAGATAAAACTTTCGGAGGAAGCGGTAGATCCGGAAGATATCGAGACACTGGAAGACATGATCATGGCGGCGGCAAATGAGGCGCTGAAACAGGCGGATGCGGCGAACAGTGAACTGATGGGCAAGATGACAGGAGGCCTGTCTTTCTGATGGAACTGTACAGCGGCCATATTAATAAACTGATCGAGGAACTGGCATCGCTTCCCGGGATCGGAGAAAAATCGGCGCAGCGGCTGGCATTTTATATTATCAATATGCCGAAGGACAGGGTCTGCCGGCTCTCCCGGATACTTGTGGAGGCGAGGGATAATGTCCGTTACTGCAAGGAATGCTATACGCTGACGGACCGGGAGAGCTGTCCGGTCTGTGAAAATCCGCACAGAAACCACCGGCTTATTATGGTAGTGGAAAATCCAAGAGATCTGGCGGCATATGAAAAGACCGGAAAATATGACGGCGTCTACCATGTACTCCACGGCTGTATTTCCCCGATGCTGGGCATCGGGCCGGGGGATATCAGGCTGAAGGAACTGATGGTGCGGCTGGAGGGCGATATTGAGGAAGTGATCATTGCCACGAATTCTTCTCTGGAGGGAGAAACCACCGCGATGTATATCAGCAAACTGGTAAAACCTACAGGGATCAAAGTGACGAGGATCGCCAGCGGCGTGCCGGTGGGCGGCGATCTGGAAAATATCGACGAAGTAACGCTGCTGCGCGCCTTGGAGGGCAGGGTGGAGCTGTAACCGTAACCGGCGCAGCGGAATAACAGGAGAATAAAATGAGCCTTACAAAAAAAGTATTCGGAACAGATAAAAAGAGCGGCAGGGCGGTATATGAGTACCGCATTGAAAACAAGAACGGCATGTGTGCGAAAATCCTGAATTACGGCGGGATCATCCGTGAACTGTGGGTGCCGGATCATGACGGGAAAACAGCGGATGTGGTATTGGGACATGACAATCTGGAACCTTATTTTGAAAATCCGGGATTTCTGGGTGCTGCCGTGGGACCAAACGCAAACCGTATCGGCGGCGCAAAGTTTACGATCGACGGCGTGGAATATCAGATTCCGGTGAACGAAAATGAAAATAATCTGCACAGTGACAAGGAAAACGGATATCATGTAAGGGTGTTCAACGTGGAGGAGGGAGAAAACAGCGTAAAATTGTCTTTGCAGGATGAGGACGGTGCGATGGGTTTTCCGGGAAATAAAAAGCTGGAAATGACCTATACATTGACAGAGGAAAACGAATTGAGGATCGATTATCATTTTACCAGTGATAAGAGGACGATCCTGAATCCCACAAACCACAGCTATTTCAATTTAAGGGGACAGGACGGCGGCAGTATAGAGGATCATGTACTCTGGCTGAAGGCTTCCGGCTATACGCCTACGGCAGCGGGCTCGATTCCTACCGGGGAGATTGCTCCCGTGAAAGGAACGCCTATGGATTTCACCACGGCAAAAATGATCGGTGAAGAGATAGGTGCAGAGTTTGAGCAGCTTCAGATCGGCGGCGGTTATGACCATAACTGGGTGCTGGACGATGTGGACGGACAGCTGCGGCTTGTGGCAACGGTCACGGCGCCGGGGACGAGCCGCGCGATGAAAGTATATACAACCCTGCCGGGCATTCAGTTCTATGCCGGAAACTTTATCGGGGAACAGGACGGCAAATCAGGCGTAAAATACCATAACAGATGCGGGCTGGCTCTGGAGACACAGTTCTTCCCGGATTCCATCCATAAGGATAATTTTCCGGATGCGGTATTCGGACCGGACAGACAGTATACATCCAGTACGGTCTACAGGTTTTGCAATGCCTGAACAAACACAGATGAACTTGTTATAAGACGGAAAATAAAAATATTACAATATGGCTGTCGCTTTAGCGAGTGAAAGATCGCGGGCGGCAGCTTTTATTTCCATACTTTTTAAAGTGGAAATATCAGGCGGAACAGGAGGGGGGAATCGGTATGACAGTCTGTTTTGCGCGATGCAAAAGGGGGCCGGCTTATCAGAAAAAATTTGAATAAGATATGGCGATGTGCTATGATTAGAAAAGTTATCAGCCCGGGTAATTTTCCCCTGCCATGGCTGTAGACGGGAAAAGGTGGGACTATGTTCAAAAAAAAGGAAAAGGCGGAAGGCCCGAAAAGAGAACACTATTCGGACAGGATCGTCAAGCATCGGCTCCGCAGGCTGTATCAGGGAGCGCTGGTCATAGCGGCCGTGGCGGCTGCGGCTGCGGCAGTCTGGATTACCCAGAAAAACAGAGTTTATACGGAATATATAACAACAGCGAGTTATGAGAGAAGCGTATCTTCCAATGCAAAAACAATCGCTCTCGGCGATTATATCCTGACCTACAGCAACGACGGTGCAAGCTGCTTTGACGCAAAAGGAAAAGCGGTCTGGAATGAAACCTATGAGATGCAGGATCCGATCGTGGCGGTCTGTAATACAACGATAGCGTTCGGAGATTATAACGGAAGAAATATCTATGTGATGAACAGTCAGGGCATTCTCGGTGAAATAGCGACCAATATGCCGATCCGGGCGCTTTCGGTGGCGGAAAACGGTGTGGTTGCGGCGGTGCTGGATGATTCGGATATTACATGGATTTATTTTTATAACAGCAAAGGAGAAGTGGCGATCCGTTTTAAGACGACCATGAGCCAGTTTGGTTATCCGGTCGATATATCCCTTTCGCCAAACAGTAATCTAGCTATGGTATCTTATATCGCTGAGGAGGAGGGGGCAGTGAGATCCAGCGTCGCCTTCTATAATTTCGGGGAAGTCGGGCAAAACGAGGTGGATAATTATATGAGTGGTTATAACTATCCGTCGGTTGTTCCCTATGTGAGTTTTATGACTTCGGAACTGGCATTTGCGGTGGCGGATGACAGGCTGGCGTTTTATGAAGGGGCGCAAAAGCCCGTAAGTAAATCGGAAGTGATGCTGGAGGGGGAGGTGCGTTCGGTCTACCACAATGAAACATATGTGGCGCTGGTGTCATATGATACAACAGGCGGCAGTAAGTATGTGATAAATGTCTATGACAGCACCGGAAAAAACTGCCTCAGTCAGGGATTTGATACGGAGTACCGGAATGTGGTTTTGAAAGGGGAGAATATTTATATTTACGGGGAGGCGGAATGCTGTATCTATAATCTTTCCGGCGTGGAGAAATTCAACGGGACAATGGATACGAGTATCAGCCTTTTACTGCCGGGGGATTCTGTCAGGAAATTTACGCTGGTGGGACAGGATTCCATCGATGAGATAGAACTGAATTAAAGAAGGAAGAATTGATAAAAATGTATATTGTTTTAGGAATTGTGATATTGATCTACATATGGCGGATATTCAACGGCTCACGCAACGGATTGATCGATGAGGTGGGAGCGCTGGCGGATATTGTCATCGTTTCTGCCATGGTGGTGGCAGGGATCATTGTAATAGAGTCTGTGCTGGGAAAGAACCTGATCGGATTTCTGGTGGCGGGAATTATCTTTCTGGTCATTCTGATCGCAAGAAAGCTGATCAGGGTGGTATTTTGCTCGCTGGGGCTGATCGCCAAACTGCCGCTTTTAAACTGGCTGAATAAGTTTTTGGGAACGCTGGCTGGCGTAATTGAAGCGACGGTAGTAGTCTGGGTAGGCTTTGCGGTGATATCCTGCCTGAATATCCCGATAAACGGGGAACCGTTAGTCACTCTGATCACGGCAAACAGGTTTCTGGACTTTTTGTACCGGCATAATCTGTTATACAATTTTATTCAGCGGATCATAGGTATATTTTTATGAGCAGGATCTTATTATTGGAGGATGATGCCGCTCTGGTGGACGGACTGCGGTATGCCCTCTCAAAAAACGGATACGAAATAGAAGTGGCAGGCAGTGTCAGGGAGGCGAAGGAGCGCCTGAAAGAAAAGTTCGACCTGCTTTTGCTGGATGTGGCGCTTCCCGACGGGACGGGCTATGAGATATGCAGGGAGGTACGCGGAAAGGACAGCCGGATACCGATCATTTTCCTGACGGCGGCGGACGATGAGATGAGCATTGTCAGAGGCCTTGACGGCGGCGGGGACGATTATGTGACAAAACCCTTCAGACTGGGGGAACTTTGCTCCAGAATCCACGCGCTTCTGCGCCGGGCGGGACTTTCCGGAGAGGAAAGAAACCAGCTGAGATCAGGAGAGATTACAATAGAACTTGAGAAAGGGCGGGTGCTGCGCAGCGGCGGCATATTGGAACTGACCGGAGCGGAATACCGTCTGCTTTGCCTGCTGATCAGAAATGAAGGAATTGTTGTGACCAGAAATATGATTCTGGAGGCGCTTTGGGATAACGGAGGTAATTTTGTGGATGACAACACGCTTTCCGTTTATATCAGGCGGCTTCGGGAAAAAGTAGAGAAAGATCCCTCCAGGCCGGAGCGCCTTGTGACAGTGAGAGGACTCGGATATCGATGGAATGAGGTAAAAATGTAATGTTTTGGAAAGAACGGTATACCAGAATTTTTTTGGCGGAGATGTTTTGCATTTTTGCGCTGGCAGCAGTAACAGGGCTGCTGCTGACGGGGTACAGGGAGAACAGGATGCAGAATTTGTTGTTTTGGCATGATGCGGCGATCGCTTCTTCTTTGCTGGAACAGGGGATAGAGAAAGAGGCTGTGGCAACGGCGCTGCTGTCCGATAAGTCCCTGGTGCCGGGGGAGGCGCTTTTATACCAGATCGGCATGTCAGAAAACACGGATATCCGTTTTGTGCCGGGCGTTTATCAGTTTTGTGCTGCAGAAAGAACGAGAGTCTCTTTGTGCGGCGCATTGTTTTTTGTATTGATCTTTGCGAGTGTTTTCCGGTATCTGAAAAAGAGGGACAACCTGTACCGGACGGCGATCGGAATAGTGGAAAATTACACAGAGAATGATTTTTCCGTAAAACTGCCGGAGCTTTACGAGGGTACATTATATCAACTGTTTTCCCGGATCAATTTTATGGCTGCTATGTTAAAAACAAAACAGGAGGCGGAAAATAAAGTAAAGGAGTTTTTGAAAAATACGGTTTCCGATATTTCACATCAGTTAAAGACACCGCTGGCAGCCCTGTCCATGTATCAGGAGATCATGATGCAGGAAGCGGACCAAACCGATACGGTCATCGCCTTTGCGCAGAAATCAGAAACGGCACTGGCGAGAATGGAGGGGCTGATCAAAACGCTTTTGAAGATCACCAGGCTGGATGCAGGGAATGTTTCCTTTTCCAAAAAGCTGTTTGACGCATCGGAACTTGTTATGCAGGCCGTGGAAGAACTGGAATACAGGGCTGAAAAAGAGAAAAAGAAAATGATCCTTTCCGGGGAAAAAGGGGTCAGGGTGTGGTGTGATCTGGAATGGAGCAGGGAGGCTCTCGGGAATGTTGTAAAAAATGCGCTGGACCATACAGAGGAAGGAGATCTGATCACTATAACATGGGAACAGACGCCCCTTATGACGCGTTTTACGGTAAAGGATAGCGGGGAAGGGATATCGGAGGAAGATATCCACCATATTTTCAAACGGTTTTACAGAAGCAAAAGCGGCGGAAACAGTCAGGGGATAGGGCTGGGACTTTCCCTTGCCGGATCCGTCATAGAAGAACAGGGAGGGACGATCAGCGTGCAGAGTGAAAAAGGAAACGGGACGGTATTTGTGCTTTCTTTTCCGGTGTGCTGGGAAAGGACTGTGTGAATATCAAAGCTTACAGAAATGTAAAAGCTTACAATTATGTAAGCTGAAATTCATCTGAAGGTAAGATGAGTTTTGTATCTTGTATAGAAGAGGGACGGACAGAGCCCTGATTTGAAATTCCGTGCAGGAGATGTTCATAGGACACCGCATGGAAGGGAAGGATGGTATATGGAAATTTTAAAGGTACAAAACTTATGTAAAACCTACGGCGCCGGAGAAAATGCCGTAAAGGCGCTGAGGGATGTCTCCTTTTCTATGGAAAAAGGAGAATTTGCGGCTGTGGTAGGGGCTTCCGGTTCCGGGAAAAGTACGCTCTTAAACTGCATTGGCGGATTGGATTCTCCGACCGGCGGCAGTATCTGGCTGAACGGCGAAAATTTTCTCCTGATGAAGGAACAGCAGCGAACGGTCTTTCGCAGAAGAAATATCGGCTTTGTGTTTCAGTCCTTTCAATTAATTCCCGAACTGAATGTAGAACAGAATATCATTTTTCCGCTGCTTCTGGACGGAAAGAAACCGGAAAAAGGGGCGGTGGATGAGATATTGGATACACTGGGGCTTACAGAACGCAGAAAACATCTGCCGGGGCAGCTTTCAGGCGGTCAGCAGCAGAGGGCGGCTATCGGCAGGGCGCTGATCACGAAGCCGATCCTGATTCTGGCGGACGAACCCACAGGCAATCTGGACAGCGAAAACAGCCGGGATGTGATGGAACTTCTGGCGTCGGCATCGAGAAAATACAGCCAGACAATTTTGATGATCACGCATAATACCGCTCTGACCTCTTACGCAGAGCGGATATTCCATGTGACGGACGGACATCTGGCGGATCTGGGAGGAAAACGCAATGAAAAGTTATCTTAGTTTGATCCCCGTTTCCGCTAAAGTTCATAAAGGAAAAAATAAAATGACACAGCTTTGTATTTTTCTGGCGGTGCTTCTTGTGACAGGTATTTTCAGCATGGCGGATATGGAGATACGAAGCCAGAAGATCAGGGCCGTGTCCGAATATGGAAACTGGCATATCAGCCTGAGAAATCTCACGGAGGAAGAGGCCGGCCTGATCGCGCTGAGGCCGGATGTGGAAGTTTCCTCCTGGTATAATTCCCTGAACTACCGGCTGGGAGAAGACTATGTCATAAGCGGGCAAAAGGTATGCGTCTGCGGTATGGAAGAAGTGCTTTTGAAAGAAATTATGGCAAAAGATCTGACGGAGGGTGCGTTCCCGAAAGAAGAAGGAGAGGCGCTGGTTCTGGAGAATGCCAGAGATTCCCTGGGAATAAAGATCGGGGATACCGTGACGATGACAGTGCCGTCCGGCGGGGAGAGAGAGTACAGGATAACAGGTTTTGCGGAATCGGAAGCGCTGGTATCCAAAATGGATGCAGTGGTACTGTGTCTGCCGGTAGAATATTTTAAAGAATTGTACAGGCAGGAAAAACAGGATGGACTGACGGATGCCGATATGGTCTATTATGTCCGGTTTAAAAAGGGAGTTAATCTCAGAAAAGCGATAGAAGACGTGAAAACACAGTATCAGATGGCAGAGGAAGAGGTAGGGGAAAATACCATGCTGCTGGGTGTTTCCGGCGCCAGTCTGGAGACTGAGATGACGGCGATCTACGGGGCGGCTGTGGTGCTGTTTTTGCTGGTGCTTTTAGCGGGAACCCTGATGATCGCAAGCAGCATGAACAGTAATATTGCGCAGAGAACGGCATTTTTCGGAATGCTGCATTGTATCGGAGCGGATAAAAGGCAGACGATGCGTTTTGTGCGGATGGAGGCGCTTTACTGGTGCAGACTGGCAATTCCGGCGGGGGTATCGGCGGGGGTGGCTATGACGTGGCTTGCCTGTGCGCTTCTTCGGGCTCTGAGCGAAGAGTATTTTGCCCAAATGCCGGTTTGGGGAGTCAGCGTAGGAGCGATAGGAATGGGGATTTTAACGGGAATCCTGACGGTCGTTATCGCGGCGCGCTCCCCGGCAAAGAAAGCGGCGAAGGTGTCACCGCTCACCGCGGTATCGGGAAATGTCTGGAATAAACAGCCTGTTAAAAAGGCTGCCGGTATTGGATGGATGAAAATAGAGACTGTTCTGGGCATCCATCATGCAAAACAGAACAGAAGGAACTTTTTGC
>CAJTBO010000015.1 GCA_910573755.1 Lachnospiraceae bacterium
GACGCGACTTTGTTCAATTCGGAAAAACCGAAAGTGTGCTGAATAAGGGGGCAGAAAAGATTGCCCCCTTATTCAACCCACCTCCGGTTCTTTCCTTAGAAATTATCTTAATTTAAGGATAAACTTGCTATTCCGTCATGGAAAAGTCCGTTCACAGAACATGGAAAAGCTAAAGCACAGCTTTCCCACATTCTGCAAACAGACTTTCCCACAACTCCATAAGACAGCAAGTTATGCACATTCCCACAGTGCCGACTACTACGGAATCCCTCTTTATCTCCACACAGATTATTTCTTTTATGGCATATTCCAACTTGCGTCAATAGAATAAATAAGCTGGATTATTTTTTCCTTTGGGGTAGAAAAATTATTCTTAATCCAAAGTGAGATTATTGAGAGGCAGCCTTGAATATGATATGTCGCCATATAGAGCATTTCTTCTGAAACGGAAGATATATTTTCTTCTTGCATCCATATTTCAAGATATTTTTCTTCGATGATGTCATACATATGCTCTTGAAATTTGTGGTCAATTCCCTTTCCGAAAAAAAGCAAACGGCTTAGGGCAGGATTTTCATAAATATAATCAATAATGGAATTATAAATATTTTCGTAATGACCTGCTGGATTATCGTTAATAAATTTAGTGAACTCAGATATAGCGTCATGTTCCATTTGCTCATATAAGTCATACACATCATGGTAGTGCGAATAAAAAGTAGCTCTATGTATGTCTGCCTTGTTGACTAATTCCTGTACTGTAATTTTTTGAAGTTCCTTATCAAGCATTGCGTCAGCAAGAGCAGACTGTAATGCTTTTATTGTCTTTTTGACCCGCCTATCATGTTTATTCATAGTTTTCTCCTTTAAACAACAGTTTCGAGCGGCAGTGTCGTTTAGGCAACAATTATAGATAAAATTGAAGATAGAAAAACGACACATGTTATAGTATACTGCTTGTTGTACGGATATGTCAATCTGAATACTATAAAATTCCAAGACAATGGAGGTAACCATGACACAAAAACAAATTGAACGCAAATCGCTGATAGTAAGCTGCATTGTAAACTTAATAATGGCAATAGGTGGGTTTTGGATTTTTTCGATAACAAATATTCAAGCTCTGTTTTTAGACTGTTCCTTTTCAATGATTGCTTCCTGCTCTTGTTTGGCAGCATTGGAAATTTCAAAAATTAGTAATAAAAAGACAAAGAATTACCCGGACGGTCTTTATTTTTTAGAGCCATTATATTCTATTTTTAGAACTTTATTAACATTGGTGCTGCTGTTTTCTTCTGTTGCTCGTACTGCAAAAGCAGCATGGGGGTATTTTGCATATGGCGTTGGAACCCCTTTGATGATTGAACCTGTAATTCCTTATGAGATACTTATGTGTATCATATGTTTTGGGCTGTCTTTTTTTAACAGAAGCCAGAGCCGTAAAACTAATGATTCCAGTACACTTTTAGCAACAGAATCGAAAGGAAATTTTATCGACGGCATATTATCTTTGGGCGTAGCACTGTCTGCGTTCTTGATAAAACTGATAGATATTAACGGAAGTTTGGGTTTTCTTCATTATACTGGAGATTTTTTCATTACGACAATTATAGTCTTGCCTGCAATAAAAGAACCGATAAGTGTTTTCATATCTTCTTTCCGCGAATTGTCAGGAGGGTTGACAACGAATCAGGAACTAAAAAGAACAGTTTTCCAATTTGTAGAAAAGAATCTTAGCGGTATTATGACATTGCAAAAATGTGACATATATAAAATTGGTATGCACATAAAAGTTTGCATTTATATTACCAATAATATTGATTATAAAAAAATACAAACTGTCAAAAGGAATATCTTGAAAGATATATGTCCTATTTACGAAAATGCTGAAATTGTTTTTTGTGAATGGTAAAATGTGATACCGGGAGAAGATAATTAAAGTAGCGAAACGAGTTAAGACCTGCGCATAGAGTTGTTGTTACTTTGAATTATAAACAAGCAACCGTAAACCATGCACCGCCCTATGTGGGAGAAAGGGGGAATCATCTATGCCTTGCACAGAAGCATACAAGGAACATATCATGTATACGTTCAATGGCTTTTGCAAGACCGTCATACGCTTTGCGGCACTCAACGCATGGCGTGATAGGAGCAGACGGCGGCAAAAAGAAATATCCCTTGAATACCTCACAGAAGAAAAGTTTTACCCTTTAGGCACGACAGACGAATATTTTGAAGCACCCTATGAAGAATATCCCATTACGATATGCGGTCAGACAGTTATCCTCACCAATGGGGAACTTGCCGCCGCCCTGTTATCTCTGCCGGAAAGAAAGCGGGAAATTATTTTCCTTTACTTTTTCGGAGATTATACACAACAGGAAATCGGGGAAATGTACGGACGCTGCCGGAGTACGGCGTGGCATCACATACACAGTGCCTTGCAAATGCTGCATAAAGAAATGGAGGTGCTTTTCCGTGAGGAATCCTAAACTTGTGCCGTATGAAACGATTGTCCGGGCGACCAGCGGCGAGCCGGAAGCCATTGACGAGGTTTTGCGGCATTACAGCAAGCGAATCCGGCTTGCTTCCCTTGAAAACGGACACGTCAACAAGGACACCGAGGACAATATCAAACGGCGGCTTATCGCTGCCCTGTTCCAGTTCCGCTTTGACGGACAGCCTACCTAACAGGAGGTGAGATTTGTCGCAAAAATAGTCATGCTTATATTTAACGACACAGAAGAAAAAGCGGTTGAGAAAGCCATAGCCGCCCTTGCGGATATGATACCGCTGGAAGCCATGCAGCCGCCCCACTCCCCGGCACTTACTTTTCCGGGATTGGAAATAAAATTGCACCAACGCCGGGTATTAAAAAACGGCACAGACATTCCCCTCACCCGTTTAGAGTACGGCGCACTCTGCCACCTTGCCGCCAGTCCGGGGCGGGTATTCACAAAGGCGCAAATCTTTGAAGCCGTGTGGAGCATGGAAAGCGAAAGCTGCCAGTCAAGCGTGTCAAATGTGATATGCAATCTACGGAAAAAGATAGAGCCGGACAGCGGCAAGCCCACTTACATAAAAACCGTTTTAGGCGTGGGCTACAAGTTTGCTTCCGGGGAATGATAACAGAATAACCGCCGCCCATCAGCGGCAGCCAAAGAACCGGAGGTAAGAAGCAGCTGCAGATGCAGGGATACCTTTTTCAAGATGTCTGGATAATCGGTCAACGGTATTGATCTTTTTGGAAGGCTCGTGAAGCTGGTCGGCAACATCAGTCAGCAGGCAGCTTCCGGAAGCGAGAATGCCATAAGTGATATCGACAGCAAATTTCTTTTCCGGTTTGGAAAGCCGCCGTGAAATTTTATTTGAAAAAGTCAAAATTTTTCGTTTCATTTGGTAAGTATTTGATGTAAAATTAGGCATAAGGAGTCCTCCTGATTTTGTTTAGTATCATTTTGATTTGACACCTTAATTTTACTACAGATCAGGGAAGGATTCCTTATATTTTGGGCATTTTTTGAAAGTTATTTATCATAGTACAGATAAAATCGGGGAATTACTGATAGAACTGCGGAAACTCAAGCAAGGAAATATAAAGTTGAAATAAGAGGCTGGATATGGTAATATAATATACTGTGTCAGACTCTTTTATTCTATAAAGGAATTGATAAATATGGGTAAAGACCTTAAAGGAAAGGAATTAGGTGCTGGAATTATCTAAAGAAAAGACGGTAAGTATGCGGCAAGATTTGTAGGCAAAACTAAAAAAAGGACAGAAAAGCATTTTGACAAGGTTTCAGAAGCAAAAAAATGGTTAGCAGAAGCGAAATATGAAGATGAACATAGCAATATCGGGGCATCTTCGAGAATGACGGTGAATGCATGGTTTGATTTTTGGCTGCATGAGATAAAGGAAAAAACTACACGTCCTAACACGGTAAGAAATTATCGTGAAAGATATGAGCATAATATTCGGGATGTGATTGGAAACATGATTATATTAGAAGTAAAACCGATGCACTGTCAAAAGGTACTGAATCTTATGGAAGACAGCTACAAAGGCTCTACCATCGAACAATGCAGAATTACTATGGCGAGTATGTTTTTCTATGCACAGGAAAATCAGATCATACCAATAAGCCCAGTTGTGAAATCAGTAAAAACGCCTAAAAAGATTGAAAAGAAAGTAAGATTCCTTACTTTAGAGGAGCAGGATAAGTTTTTAAAAGCAGCAGAGGGGACAAGCAATTATTATCAGTTTGCCTTGATTTTGCAGACGGGATTACGGACTGGTGAGATGATTGGATTAAAATGGGAAGACATAGATTTCCGAAAAAGAACAATCAGCGTCAACCAAACAATGGAATTTCGCTATGGTGATCAGGAGTTTCGCATTGGAGAACCGAAAAGTAAAGCTGGTTACAGAACAATTCCAATGACACAAACTGCTTATGATATTTTGAAAGCAAAGGAAAAAGAAAGACATACTATAAAAGTATTGGATTTCAGATACAAGGATTTTGTGTTTATTAATAAAAAGGGTATGCCTATGAAAAACTCTACCTATGATTCTGCAATATTATAAGATTGTGGATAAAGCAGGTATTCCCAGATTTTCAATGCATACATTAAGACATACCTTTGCTACAAGAGCGATAGAAGCAGGAATGAAACCTAAAACCCTTCAGGAAATACTCGGCCATGCAAATATAGGGGTCACAATGAACCTATATGTACATATAACCGAGGATGAGAAGGAAAAAGAAATTAAGAAGTTTGAACAGGCATTCAAGATTGGCTGATGGTGCGGAAATGGTGCGGAAGTCAAATGAAAAATGCTTGAAACCCTTGAAAATAAAGGAGAAGTGAGAATATTATGAAACTAGGCATCGTAATTTATGGGGCTGTTTCATGTAAATCCACGTATCTCTATAAAATGGCTTAAAGATTGATGGATACTGAGGTTTGGAGCAATTTGATTTCTATATAAGTTTTATATCTTCATAAGGTTTGATACGGAATTGGTACGTAATTGGTACGTAAAAATGAAACTGGAAACAATAGGTTGAGCCTTAATACCGAGGAAAAAGGACAAGGCAAGAGAAAATGTCTTGTCCTTTTTAAAATGTTGGAGGTTTGATGATATGACGGAATTGAAAGATAAAGAATATAAGAAATTTGAGGATATCAAACATATCAGAGAAGATGGTTCAGAGTTTTGGAGTGCGCGAGAGCTGGCAGATGCGTTGGAATATTCTAAATGGGAAAATTTTTCCAAAGTAATTGGGCGTGCTATGATTGCTTGCGAGAACAGTGGACACAATGTATCTGACGATTTTCCTGAGGTCAGGAAAATCGTAGATGCAGGCGCAACGAACAAGCCGATAAAAGATTATGAACTTTCAAGATATGCCTGTTATCTGATTGTTCAAAACGGAGATCCGAGAAAGGAAGTAATTGCTTTAGGACAGACCTATTTTGCCATACAGACGTATCGACAGGAAGTTGCCGACCATTTTAATCAGTTAGATGAAGATAGAAGACGCCTTGTTGTTCGTGGTGATATCAAGCAATGGAACCAGCTTTTAGCGGAAACAGCACATGATGCCGGAGTGATTACGAATGAAGAATTTGCAATATTTCAAAATGCCGGATATATGGGACTTTATGGCGGTTTAGATGTAGAAGATATTCATGTAAGAAAAGAACTTCAGGTTGGGCAGAAGATTCTTGATTATATGGGAAGTACGGAGCTTATTGCTAATCTTTTCCGCATTTCACAAACAGAGGAAAAACTGCGAAAAGACAGCATACAGGGTGCCGACGTGGCGACAAGCGTTCATTATAATGTCGGAAAAGAGGTACGCACTGCAATTGAAAAAATTGGGGGAACAATGCCGGAGGATTTGCCCAAACCGGAGAAAAGCATCCAGGAGATTGAGAGAGAGCAGATGGCGAGATTGAAAGCGAAGGCGAAGAAGGGGACGATAATGCTGGATGAATGATGTGTTGTAGGGAATAGTTTGAAAAATTTATAAGGATGGAATATTATGAGGCGGTAGTTTTCCAAAGCGGAGGGCTATCGCCTTTTGAATTATGATCCAAACCGAAAATATTTATATAGGGGTGAGGGACTATGTCAGATGGAATAATATCTCAATATGGATTCTTGTTTCAAAGGTATGCGTTTATAGAAGATGTCATTAATAATGCCGCTATGAATTTGTTCTTCACCTATGAAGGCGTAGATGATATTGATGTGTCTGATGCTAAAGCGGTAGATATGCTTGCCATGGCATCAGTTTCAAACAATAGATATATACAGGTTAAAAGCGGAACTGTAAGTAAGGATTGCTGGTCAAAAGTTATTGGTAATTGGATTTTGACGGAGGACTATCAGAAGGCTGCTTTTATTTTGTTGTGTGAAAATGAGTTGGATTTTAAGACCAATGATGCTGATATTATAGATTTTGTTTATTTTTATTTTGAGGAAGGAGCATCCAAAAGTAAAAAATCTATAGCGAGAAAAGTTAATGATAAGATTTTTGTGGATAATGATGAAAATGCGATTAAGGAAATTATAAGGGAATTATCTCAAAGGTGCACCGTAATAATTCGTTCTTTTGATGAGTTGAAAGAGGAATTGCTGAAAACTTTTACAGACACATATTGTACGGATATAAAAATATACGAAAAAGCCAAAGAAAGAAGATTTGAGCGATTTATTGAATATATCGTAGCAGAAATTGATGCCGCAATAGAGAAAAAGAAAAAATACACTATTACATTTCAGAAACTCATGGATATTGTGAATAGGGTTAGGGCGGAGATAAGTGATAATAAGTATACTATAGAAACAGTGGAATTAAAGAAGCGAAAGAAAAAAGAGGCAGAAATGTTAATGGAAGATAGGGACATCCGTGAAGTTAGGCAATTATTACTTGTTCAGAATGATCCTGCTTTTGTCACAGGGGAACTTGTGAAGGAACTTTTATATAAAGATTTTAGAGATGTCTATGCGGATGGTGGTATTGAGATTTCGAACATAGAAGATATGGCATATGCAAACTATGAAGATGCTTTATTAGAATTTAATGAAACTCCATCACCAAAAGAAGTTTTTGTGAAAACAACAAGGAAGCCTATCGAAACATCTATATTGGATAATAGTCCTATATATAGAAATGGGTGTTATGTGTATTTGACAGGAGATGACGTAGATCCTGATTTACAGATATCTTGGGGAGAAGACTATGAATAGATATGTTTTAGAAGGAGAATATCTGGAAATAATTACAGAGTTACTTGGAGAAAAATATAAAGTAAATTCTTTGATTAAGCTTGTTTTCATGGCTTTCTGTATTAGGAATGAGAAAAGAGGTTCCTATGGTGCAAGAAAAAAAGATTTTGTAGATGCCGTATTGGATAATATAAATGTAAAACTTATAGCTCATCCAGAAGAATTAGTGGCAATATTTGAAGTTATTTATAAATTAAAGACATCCGGATGGATTGTAATCAAAGATGATTGGGTTACTGTAGTAAAGAATCTTGAGAATGTGGCATGCGGAAATAAATTTCTGAATGGGTGCAAGGATAAACAAATCAATCCTATTATAGAAGTAAATAAGCTTGATAGTAGAGCGTTTACTGAGGAGGTGCTTCGTCATGTTTAGAATAAAAGAGATTATATTATATAAAGGCACAAATAGTAAAAAATATAGTTTTACCGATAATACATACATTTACGGGAATAATAGTGTCGGCAAGACTGCATTTACGAAAGTTATTGATTTTGTTCTTGGCAGTAGTGAATCGTTAACTCATGATGGTCTTGACAATATTGACGAAGTAGGGGCTTATATTACAAATGAAAAAACACAACTCTGGATTAAAAGAAGTATAAACGAAGAATTCCTGTATAGAAGAACGGAAGGCAGTGAATTTTGCGTGGTCAGTTTTGAAACATATAAGGATATTATTTGTGATGTGATTACAGATAATGTAGATGTAAAAGCAGTTCAGGTATATAAAAAGGTGTTTGAAGAGAATCCATCGTTTCGCTCGTTTACTTTTATAAATTTTGTGGATGAAATTGGACAGGGAGATTTGGGATCAATTTTTACAAGGGGGAAAGATATCCGACATATAGTAAGAATTAGGAAAATAATGGATTTTTTCTTTAATTATGAAAATGCAGAGAAGATTTATGAAAAGAGTGTGGAACTTGACAAGTTGGAAAGTGAATATAAAAAGTTAAGCGAGAAGTTAAGATCTTATGAGCAAAGCATGAGTGATGTTCAGAAATTATTCAGTGATCTGGGACTTAATTATTCTGGTGATATGTCAATGGATTACAAATCATTCTTGGATTATAAGGAACAATTTAGCAGAGAGAGTACAAAATCTAAAGGTGATTTAGCATATCTTGTCAGAGCCTCGCATTCATTAGCGGAGGAGATAAAGGTATATGGATATTTAAAAAGTCAATCAGAAGCTGCTTCGTCACGCAAAGATAGGACAGAGAAGCTTTTGTCAACGCTTGGAGCTATTGTTGTGGAAAATCCAAATTATGCTGATGAAGTATTAACGATTAATAATATGATTGGAGAAATAGAAAAGGATAAAATAATTCTGTCTCTTGCGGATTATGATAAGTCAATCAAAATAATAATGAAGGAAAAGAGGAAAATAGACAACGAAATCAGAAATTTACGGCATCAGGCTTTAGAATTGGATTATGAAGAAACAATTAAAAAACTGGCACTTATTGAGAATTGCTTTTTGATTATAAATTCGGATATTGATATTAGCAGAACAACTCGGCTTTATGATCAAATACTGGAGATAAAAAAGGAAATTAAGGATTTAAAGAATAATTACAGTCAAAAAGGGATTGATGATTTTAATAGACGGCTGACAGAAATGTATCTTAAAAGTAGTATAAAGAATGTAAAATATTTAAAAGAAGACCGTGATGAACCTAATTTCTCGTTGAAATTTGACCCGTTTAGTCAGGTGTTAGTTGCATACCATCGTGAGGGAAACGCAGATGTGTCATGTACACCCGGAAGTATGGCGAGACACAATCATTTACAGTTATTGGTTTACCTATGTATGCTGGAGTATTTGCATGACAAATTTAGAAATTTTATTTATTTACCAGTTTTAATAATGGATTCTCCAGATCAGCCGATGGAAAGTTTCGCATTTGAAGAGGTATATCCTACAATTATGGAGGTGGCTGATGAGATTGGAATACAAACAATTTTTGTTTCAAAAGTAAAACCAAATTGCATCAATGAAAGCGATCTGATTGATATTAGAAATGGATTTAATCCGTTCCATTCAAGGAACGAAAAGTTGTAGATTGTACAAAAATGAAACTGTAAACTATTTCCGGTTTATCCGGGTTAGGAACAACGAATGAAGTCCAAATGAGGAATGGGGAAAAGAGAAAAATAAAGACGTTGTAAGGGAGATTGCCATGGAGAGGAATAATAAAGTGGAAATTGTAAAAACATATTTTGATGCTGTATGTGACGTATATCGGCTGGGGAATGTTGAGTCTTCCTACAACAGACCAATTATGGATTTATTCACAGGTATTGGTTGTGCGGCACGTGATTTGTCAGGTGAGCGTAAAGGACAGACTGGAGAAAACATTGATGGCATAATGAAGATGAAGTTACAGAAACGGAGCCATTTGCCGGAATTGGGGTAAAGAGTGTTGAAGGGATAGATAAGCGTGCGCTTGCGCAGATAAAAACTAAGGCTGAAAGATATGGTAATGTTATTCTGACAGATAATGCGGAGTGGCGGTTTTGGTGTGCCGGTGATACAGAAATGTATACCGGTTTGCGAATTATGGAATTAGTGGATGAGAGATTAGTGCTGAGAGAAGATAATGTTGAGCTGTTTATTAGTCTTGTAGAAGATTTTCTGCTGAAAGCTCCTGTACAAATTAAATCATCCACGAAACTTGCAGAGTATATGGCAAGACATGCCTGCACAATACGCAGTATCATTTCCGGTATATTAAAAGAGGATGGAAGCGGACAGCCACTTGTTAATGAAAAGCAAAAGAGTATACCGAAGTTCATGGAATTGTATGGCCTGTATAGCAGAATTAAATCGGATCTTCGCCCCTTAATGAATACCGGGGAGTTTGCAGATATGTATGCTCAGACAATCGTGTATGGACTGTTTATTGCGTGATACAACGACACAACTCCGGATTCGTTTGATCGATACGAGGCTATTCATTTTCTTCAGGAGGAGTCGGAACTTCTCAAACAGTTCTTTATGCATATTGCCGGAACAGGGAGAAAGCATCCTACGCTTGAAAGCGTGATCGATAAGCTGTGCTCTCTATATAAAATTTGTAATATTTCTGAACTTCTGGAACATGATGAACAGAAAGATACGATCATTCATTTTTATGAAGAATTTCTGACTTTCTATGATCCGGCTTTGCGAAAATCACTTGGTGTGTTTTATACGCCTGTACAGGCGGTACAATATCTGATTTTAATGGTAGATAGTATTTTGACAGAGGATTTTAATATCAATGGCGGATTATCCAATAATGAGCAGATAACTATAAAAGTTCCATGTGCACCATATCAGCCTACCACCAGAAGCAAGTGGGTGAATGAAAGAACTGTTTCCGTACCTCGTGTAGCTATTCTTGATCCGGCGTGCGGTACAGGTTCTTTTGGCGCAGAGATTATCAAATATATCAGAAATACATATTTTTCCGGTACACGGGCGGCATTTTACGAAAACTACATTCAACAGGCAAATGGTCTGCTTTCCCGTTTGATCGGTTTTGAGATTATGATGACCAGTTATGTTGTGGCCCACTTAAAAATTCGTCGCACGATTGACGAAACACTTGGACATTTACCAGATGCACAATTGCCGACGAATATTTTCCTGACCAATACGCTCGCACCGCCTATCTCCGAGCTGGAACGTGGAGAACAGTTGACATTATTTGATTTTTCCGCGGCGATTACGGAAGAAGCGTATCAGGCAGATACATGGAAAGCTCGCCGTCCTATTAAGGTGATCATCGGTAATCCTCCTTATCTGGCCGCATCTACAAATCCTTATGATATTTCTGCGTATAAAACCGAAACTGACGGTATAACGGATTTTGGCGAGAAAAAACATTGGCTGAACGATGATTATGTTAAGTTCTTTCGCTTTTCGGAGCAGCTTATCAACAGGAATAAAGAGGGAGTTCTTGCCTTTGTCTCCAACAATGGCTATTTGGATAATCCGACTTTCAGAGGTATGAGAGGGAGTCTTTTGAGAACCTTTGACAAAATATATATCGTGAACCTTCATGGCAGCGCAAATAAAAAGGAGACGACTCCTGAGGGCGGAAAAGATGAGAATATATTTAACATTATGCAGGGTATCGCTCTGTTTATTGGTGTGAAGAAAACGATAAGAACTGATTGGGCGAAGGTGTACTATGCAGATGTCTGGGGGACTCGTGAAGCCAAGTTGGATTCTCTGGCGAAAGGGAATCTGTCTTTTTCCGAATTAAAAATAGACAGGAAGATGGCATATTTTATTCCGTTCGGAAGTGAGGACAAGGAAGAATATGATAAGGGTGTCAGTCTTGCAGAATTATTTCCAACAAATGTAACCGGAATAGCATCCGGTAATGATGAGGCTGCCATCGCGCTTACGAAAACCGAGTTGATCAGACGGATGGAGATTGTTAAGAGTGCTGTGGGAGAGGAAGAAATATGTAATCTCTGGAAACATTTCACTCAGGGCAGACCGCTGAAAAGATTCGAAATGATGTGCTGTTGGAAGGGGTGGCAACCCAGATTTCGTTTCGTCCGTTTGATTCCCGCTGGACATATTATTCAGGCAATTCCTGTGGCTGGGTTTTTCGACCTCGTGAAAAGAGCACCATGGGACATCTGCTGGCAGAACCGACCAGCCCGATCGGAGCAAATATTGGTCTTGTTTTCTACAAAACGTCCAGAAGATTTTTTCACCATTTGTTTCGATGAATATCATTGCGCACCGTCTCTTTTCTGCGTTGTGCGAAATTACATATATTGCACCTCTCTATCTGCATTTCGGGTCAGAAATAACCGGAGAAGGCTGGAGAGCCAATTTAAATGACGATGCTTTCAACAGGCTGACACAATATCTTCTCACGAAACCAACCCCTATTGAGTTGTTTGACTATGTATACGGTGTTTTGCATGATCCAGTGTACATTGAGAGGTATGAGCAGTATTTGTGCCGGGATTTTCCACGTGTGCCGATCATCAATGAGCCGGAAGAAAAAAGGGATAAAGGAGAATTCTATGTGAGTGAAGAATTGTATAAAGAGTATGTTGCTGTCGGTAAGCGTTTGAGAGAACTGCATCTTATGCAGAGCAAGGCGCCGGCAGAACTTACGCTCGAGTCAGATACATCTGATGATATGGAAATTGGGGCGGTTAACTATAAAAACGGTGTGCTTCAACTGAACAGCAGCAAGCGTATTGTGGGTATTTCAAAAGATATATGGGAATATCAAATAGGTGGATACCAAGTGCTGAGTAAATGGTTTAAGGAACATAAGGGAGAAGAACTTACGATTGATAATTTCAATCATATTGAAAACGTAGTTGGCGTGCTTTCTGAGACAATCAGGCTGAAAGAGTATCTGCGAAAACTTCATTAAAAATTCGGCGATTTACTTTTGAGCGATACAAATATCAGCTAATGTTCTGGCGTAGTGCCCTATGCAGATATGGAGTAAAGATTAATATGCAGATGAAAGAAATACAAGCTATCACAAAAAGATTGAGAAAGTTTTATGATTCTTTAGCACAGGTAATAAATAGCGGCGGATTTGTCAATGTGAGACCTGATAAAGCGTATACAGTGAAAATGCTTATTCAAGAACTAAAAGTTAAAGTACAGCCATATAGCAAAAGCAGTGCCTTGTTGCTGGATGATATACAAAATAGTTTATTTGCTCCAAATTTTAATGGAACAATAGGAATCAATCCGTATCGATTCGGAAAGCTTGATGCTGTTTTAACTTATTTAGAATCTGCTGATTTTGTATGCAATTTTGCAAAGTATTTAGATACTCCATGGGAAGACATTAATGATTCGATAAGAAAATTGCTGGAAGATTCTTCGAATGCTTCTGATCGCTTGTCGTATAATCAAGTGGGTGTTCTCGGCAGAGAGATTTATATTATGCTTGCAAAAAAGGTTTATAGACCAGAGATGGATACCGGTGAAGATGATAAAAAAATCGGTCCTGCAGATGCCAAAGGTATGATCAGCAGCTATATTAAGTATGTGCTTAAAGGGAAAAGCTATGAGGATTTAAGAAACTATTCAGATAAAGCAATAAAATTTGCCGAACATGTGACACATAACAAAACAGATGATAAAGCGAGCATGGAGATATTGGTTACAGCAGTAATTGCATTGGTCTCCCTTATCAGTATTGTTTATAAATGCAGCAGTAATTAAAATACAACAAAGACCATAAGGACTTGAAATTCAATTGGAGCAAAATGAGTAATGGAGAACTATGCAGTGACAGTTGGCAAGGCGAGCGGAATCATGGATAATCCTAATCTTTATGGAGAAGAAAAGTATATATTTAATCTTTTGGTTTCGGTAATTGCATTAAGTGTTAAAACATAGGATTTAATTGACAGTCTGCCGGAATATAAGGAAATTTGACGAAAACAGAATATGTGATGATATGAAAAATACGCAAGGGGGATACATAACATGGAAGATCGTGCATTTGACAATGAAATTATGGAATTACTTTCCAGAGGTCATGAAGGAGCATATTGGGATTATAAAAGTGATTATCCCGATTACCCGGAGGACAAGTTAAAAGATATAATTTGTATGGCAAATAATCTTGAAAACAGAGACGCTTATTTGATTTATGGAGCAAATAATGATGGAAGTATATGTGGTATAGAGAATACAAGCGTGTCACGAATATCTTCAGCTGGATTAACGGAATTTTTGAGAACCAAACCATTTGCAGGTGGGTATTATCCCCAAACGGATGTAAAGACTATAAATGCAGGGGAGCATCAGCTGGATGTGGTTATTATATATAATAGCAGACACACACCCTATTATTTGCAGGAAAAATACGGAAAAGGACATGATGTAAAAAAGCATTTAACTCCGGGTACAATTTATACTCGTATATATGATACAAATACACCGACAAATGGGACGGCAAGTATTAAGCAGACAGAATATCTTTGGAGAAAACGTTTTGGTTATGATTTGACTCCGTTTCAGAGACTGCTCAATCTATTGGAGACACCGGAACGATGGTCGGAGACAAACTGGGATAGTTGCCGACATAATTATAATCTGGAATTCCCGGAGTTTCAAATTATAATTGAAGAGTCAAAAAATGGATATGAAGAATTGGCGTATTTTTACGATAATGAAAAAATGTTCTATGCTCCATTAAAAATTAATTATCTGTCCACTACATTATATGAGACGGAATTGTGGTATATGGATGAGGCACGTTGCCTTATTACCCTGCCAGAGAGTAAACATATGGATAATCAACATATTTTTTATTATTATATTTTAAAAGACAGCGTAAATGGAAAACTTTTGCCGTTTTTTAATTATGGGAAATTCCAATGCCATAATCGCTCCGGAGTAGAAATGCCGATATTGTTATTCCATAATAAGATGGAACAGGAAGAATTTGAAATATGGGTAGATAATAATCCGGATGTGATAAAACTGGTAGAAGAAAAACTTGAACATAATGCAATTTATAAGCATATACTTTCCAAGGCGAATCATGATGGAGTTGTTAATGAACATGGGATAAAACAAACAGCCATTTCGTATGGACTTTATAAAGAGTGGGGAAAGGGATTATGTAGCGGAAGATGCTTTATAATATAGTTTGTTTAATATAGAGAGCAAAACCACAGGAGTGTAAAAATTCCGGCAGGACATTTCGTGATTTTTGATTGCAAAGGGGGTCAGGGGGATATCCCCCTGCAAGCCCGATTCCGCAGGAATCGGAGCCTGTGTGGGAACACAGGCAGTGCTTGCTGGTCTTATCAAGAATTATTTTTCTGGTGGTGAGGGGAGGAAAGAATAATTGTATACGGAGGTATGCAAGCATGGCTTTAAGCAGCATAAAAAGAAAATACCATAGCAAATAAAATTTTTAAAAGATATATGAAAGATTTTTGCAGGTTATTGTTTTATAATGATTATATGGCTGGTGTAAAATATGCAGCAGACAAATTCTTAGTCGCTTGATTAAATATTTCCGGAATCACTTTGACGAGACAAGGGCGGCGAAGCAGTTTATATACCCTTGCCTCGTCAAAGTGATTCTGGCATAATGTCATAAGCGAATAAGAATGCTTGTAAAAAGCGTTATATTTTGTACAATAAAACTCTTCATACATATATCAAAATCTCAACAATTTTCGTGAAAATTTCCCGGCTAAACACGAAAAAATCAAGGTAGATTTTGAAAGTAAATTCACACAGCGTAAGGGCAGTTACAGACTACGGGGAAAAGGTCTTAACTGTCCTTTTCGTACAATTTGGGAGGGATTGTTGAAGATATGAGAAGCAACAATATAGACAAAATTCCAATTTGGGAGAAAGCCAACTTAACGATTAAAGAGGCGGCAGAATACTCCAATATCGGAATCAATAGGATAGAAGAATTGTTAAAGATGCCAAGTTGCAGTTTTGTACTGTATGTGGGGAAAAAGAAACTTGTAAAGCGTAGAGAATTTGATAAATTTTTAAGCGATACAGTGGAAATATAAAATCCTGCGATTTACTTTTGAGCCTTGCTATGCTATACTAACAATGCTCAGATTGTTGGGTATTTGGTGTTAAGGCTCTTTTTGAAAGGAGCTTTTACTATGGGAAAAGACTTAAAAGGAAAGGAGCTTGGCGTTGGAATAAGCCAAAGAACTGACGGGTTCTATGTTGGCAGATTTACCACCAAATATGGACAACGAAAACAGAAATTATTTCGTAAACTGCAAGAATGCAGACAGTGGCTGGCAGATTCACAGTATCAGGACGAGCATAGCAATCTGAATTTTCCGGAAGAAATGACGGTGAAGGCATGGTTTGATTACTGGATCAGCATGAAGAAACGGACCGTACGTCCGAACACGGTAAGGAATTATACAGAGCGTTATGAGCGTAATATACATCCTGTGATTGGAAAACAGATTTTGTCAAAAGTTAAACCGATTCAATGTCAAATGATTATGAATCGGATGGCAGATGAAGGGTATCGTACATCTACTATTTATCAGGCAAGGATAACATTGTTTAATATGCTTGATTATGCGTATCAGAACGATGTGATTATGAAAAATCCTTGCAATGGAATGGTAAAATCTGATATTGGGAAGCCTACACAGAAGAAAGAAGCGCTGACGTTAGAGCAGCAGAAAAGGTTTGTAACGGGAATTGCAGGAAATGCGTACGAGTACCCATACAAATTTTTGCTGCAGACAGGGCTTAGGACAGGTGAACTTGTAGGATTAAAATGGTCAGATATTGATTTCGATAATCGCATTTTGACGATTAGCCGCTCTATGGAATACCGCCACTCTGTTGGAGAATGGAGAATTGGAGAGCCTAAGAGTAAGTCGGGGTATCGGTCAATTCCATTGACAGCGGAAGTGATAAAAATATTGAGGAGACAGAAACAGAAGAATCTTGAAGTCAAAGTGATTCCAATGGAATGGTCTGAATTTGTTTTCCTGTGTAGAAAGGGAACGCCGGTCAAAAACAGTACGTATGACACTATGCTGTTTAAGCAGTGTGACAAGATAGGGATTCCGAGATTTTCCATGCATGTATTGCGTCATACATTCGCCACCAGATGTATCGAGGGCGGTATGAAGCCAAAGACATTGCAGACGATACTTGGACATTCCAACATTGGCATCACAATGAATCTGTATGTTCACACGACAGAAGATGAAAAGCATAAGGAAATCAAAAAAATTGCAGCGTCTCTCAAGGTGGTTTAGAAAAATTGGTACGTAAATTGGTACATAACCAAAACCTTGAAAGGCGAAAACCCTATAAAATATAAGAATAACCAAAGGAGATTAAGATAAAATGAAACTAGGCATTGTGGGACTCCCCAACGTGGGAAAGAGCACCCTTTTTAATTCTTTGACAAAGGCGGGGGCGGAATCCGCAAATTATCCGTTTTGTACCATAGATCCCAATGTGGGGATCGTGGCGGTGCCGGATGAGCGGATCAGACTGCTCGGGGAGATGTACCGCTCTAAAAAGGTGACGCCGGCGGTGATCGAGTTTGTGGATATCGCGGGACTGGTGAAGGGCGCTTCCAAAGGGGAAGGACTGGGCAATCAGTTTCTCTCCAATATCAGGGAAGTGGATGCCATCGTGCATGTGGTGCGCTGCTTTGAGGATGAGAACGTGGTGCATGTGGACGGCAGCGTGGACCCTTTAAGGGATATTGAGACGATCAATCTGGAACTGATCTTTTCCGATCTGGAGATTTTGGAAAGGAGGATCGCAAAGACATCCAAAGGCGCAAGAATGGACAAGGCTCTCGGGAAGGAACTGGAACTGCTTCAAAGGATAAAAGAGCATCTGGAAGCCGGGAAACTTGCCATGAGTTTTGATGCGGGCGACGATGAGGATCATGTGGCATGGTTTAATTCCTATAATCTGCTGACGGCAAAACCCGTTATCTTTGCCGCCAATGTGGCGGAGGATGATCTTTCCGATGACGGGGCAGGCAACGGCGGCGTGCAGGCGGTGAGAGAGTTTGCCGCTCAAAACGGCAGCGAGGTATTTGTGATCTGTGCCCAGATCGAGCAGGAGATCGTGGAACTGGATGACGACGAAAAGGCGATGTTTCTGGAGGATATGGGGATTCAGCAGTCCGGGCTTGATAAGCTGATTGCGGCAAGCTACCGCATTCTGGGCCTGATGAGTTTTCTGACTGCAGGGGAGGATGAAACGAGGGCATGGACCATTAAGATCGGTACAAAGGCGCCCCAGGCAGCCGGTAAGATACATACCGACTTTGAGAGAGGCTTTATCAAGGCGGAAGTGGTCAATTACAAAGACCTTCTGGAACTTGGTTCCCTTGCCGCAGCCAGGGAAAAAGGGCTGGTCGGTATGGAAGGGAAAGAGTATGTGGTGCAGGACGGGGATGTGATCCTGTTCCGGTTTAACGTGTAGCGAGGAAGGAAATCAAATGAGTGAAACGGCGATAGCCTTTCCCCATCTGGGGATTTATCTGGACAGCGTGCCGAAGAGTTTTACGGTGTTCGGTTTTACGATCGCGCTTTACGGTGTGGTCATTGCGATCGGTATGGGAGCGGGACTTTTTCTGGCGCTTCAGGTGGCGAAAAAGTACGGTTATGATACGGAGAGGGTATGGGATTTTTTCCTGTACGGTATTATTTTCGGGCTGATCGGCGCGAGAATTTATTATGTGGTCTTTGCATGGGATTATTATAAAAATGACCTCGCCAGTATCTTTAATCTGAGAAAGGGCGGCCTGGCGATCTACGGTGGCGTGATCGCTGCGTTTCTGGCCTTATTTATTTTCTGCCGGAAAAAGAAAATAAATTATTTCGCCATGATAGATATCTGCGTGCCGGGGCTGGCTTTGGGACAGGCGATCGGGCGCTGGGGAAATTTTTTTAACAGGGAGGCATTTGGAGAGTATACGGATTCCCTGTTTGCCATGCGGCTTCCCGAGGCGGCGGTGCGTCCTAATGAGATCACGGAGGCGATCGCGGCTCATATGACAGAGGGCACGATTCAGGTGCATCCTACATTTTTATATGAATGCCTCTGGAATCTGATGGTGGTCGTGGCAATGCTCCTGATCTGGAAATATAAGCAGTTTGAGGGCGAGATCGCTTTAGTCTATCTGGGCGGCTACGGGCTTGGCAGAAGCTGGATCGAGGGCTTTCGGACGGATCAGCTCCATTTGCCGGGGACGCAGATACCGGTATCCCAGCTTCTGGCGGTGGTACTGGTCATATTTTCCGTGGCGGCTTATATTTATGTGATGCGGAAGAAAAAGCAGCAGGGAGCATCAGCCGCAAAAGAGTGATGAAAGGGACAGATAAATAAACCGGGAAACATAAAACAGAGCAGGCGGCTTGGATGCCGGACTGCTCTGTTTGATATATGGCGGTTCGGGGAGCGCGCAGCTGTTGGCCGGCATAGGGCAGCGCGGGAAGAGTGCAGCCGTTGGTCAGCATAGGGCAGCTCGTAAAGTATGCAGCTTTTGTTTAGCATATGGAAATAGCACGGCGGGTGCAAAGAAAACGAAAACAGCATAAACTTACCCAACAGCAGCTCAGTCGAAAGTCAGGAGTCAGTCTCGGTTCAGTTAAACGCTTTGAGCGGACAGGGGAGATTTCTCTGACATCTCTTGTAAAGATCGCTTTTGTGCTTGACTGTGAAAAAGATTTTGATGAACTGTTTGCCAGAAAAGAATACAGGTCGATTCAGGAGGTAATCGATGAACAATTACAGACATCTTGATGTTTTTATACAGGATAAGAAGGTGGGAACGCTTATCTGACTTACAGCAGTTCCATGGCGGGCGGAGAACATGCAACAACTGTGAACGGAAATGGCCTGAATCCGGGCATGAAAGATATTATAGCAGTTGCGGATAATATAAAGCTGAATCATCAGAAAGCGCTTGGCATTGCGGAAAGGATACAGGATATAGTACAGAAAGAACCGGGTGCTTTGATAAAGCGGAGAGGGCAATGAACTGGTTATACGCCCTGAGGCTGCATCGACAGCATATTCTTCACAACGGGGAAGTGTTATAATTTATTCGAGACAGAGGGCAATGCCTGAGAGCGGAGTCTGTTTTTGGAAATTAATATGAAACCGGATAAAGAAAATGGTTTAGAACCTTGATAAACAACGATTTTGCAGGGTTTTAAACCATTTTTGATTGCAGGGAGAGATTTTGCTGCAAATATGGATTTGCGAAAGGGACGGATAGAAAAAAGCCGGGCTTTACCATTGAAGGTCTGCTTTCAACAGGAGTCTGAATTTTCTAACGGATACTCCACCACATAAAACTCATAGGCATTCACCACGGTAGTCTTCCCGCAGGTGTCTTTGCGCTTGAAATTCCTGTCATAGTTGGCGTGGACATGGCCGTGGAAGAAAAATTTCGGCTCATATTTTTCCAGCAGGGTGCGGAAAACGGTAAAACCCTGATGGGGAAGATCGGGAAGGTCGTTAAGCCCGGAAGCGGGAGCGTGGGTGACAAGAATATCAAAGCCTTTGTGCCGCCATAACTTAAA
The DNA here is from genome assembly GCA_910573755.1 of Lachnospiraceae bacterium. Lineage (GTDB taxonomy): Bacteria > Bacillota > Clostridia > Lachnospirales > Lachnospiraceae > 1XD8-76. Next base: position 20,373 of record CAJTBO010000015.1, read on the forward strand.
GAAAAGCCTTCGCACTCTGCGGCTCATCTGCCATTCTGTGTACTGGTATCTGGCGCCGGGGATATACTGCATGGAACCGCCCAGTCCCAGAATGCGGATGCCTTTATAGACAAAGATATCATCTTCAATGCAGATGCAGCCTTCCGGCGGTTTTTCGGCATAGCCGGTATCATGGTTTCCCCTTATATAAAGCAGGGGTACATTGCAGAGCGTGACAAAAAAACTCAGGTATTCCTGCGGCAGATCGCCGCAGGAAATAATGAGATCGATATCTTTGATTCTTTCCGGATCGTAATAGTCATATAACAGTTTGGATTTATGGTCTGCGAAGAGCAGAATTTTTATCATGTCTTTACCGTTTTTATTGTCTGGTTCCCGTTTCATCTTCATCTTTATAAACACCCTGAAGGCCTGAGAGCATCTGGGCCTCTTCCGTAAGTTCTTCATATTTTGGTATTTCCCCGACCACATTTTCCGCAAGCCAGTTCATGGTAATGATATCTTCCGGCAGCAGGGATTCCCCTTCCTTACAGCGGATAATGCCGTCCTGAGAGTAGATCAGGCCGTCGAAGGGCTTAAAGCTGCCGGCACAGATGGAAGCTTTCAGGAAATTGATCAGCCGGTGCGTACCGTGGGGCATCTTTTTAGAACAGATGACATCGATCACGTCTGCGGACAGGCCCCACCAGTAGTTGATGGCAGTCTCCTTTTTGGAAGAACTTGCTTCGCTGCTGCCGTTGCAGATGTTTGTGATGATCCGTTCGTAAAATTTTCCCCAGTGCCAGATCGGGGTGGCGAGATTTTCCAGCGTGCCGTCCTCCTGCTTCAGATATAAGCCGTATTCTCTGGTAGGATTGCTCGGAGTGATCATATCATCGTCGGACATAAAGAGCAATCCGTCCTGCTGAAGCCGCTTTTTGCCGTCCTGTTCCTTTAAACGCGACCAGTCCAGATATACTTTTACATAAGGATTGATCATCCGGGCGCCAAGCGCAAAAGCATTGATATTGGCAAGGGAACCGAAGATCGGGTAGTCAGCCACATATCCCAGCTTGTCGGTGCGGGATACGGCGGCGGCAATGGCGCCGATCAAAAACTTTGCCTCATACATTCTGGCATAGTAGGTATGCACGGAAGAATAGGGCATTTTTATGGAACAGTTAAAAAACTTTACTTTCGGATACTGAATGGCGGAACGCACACACTGGTTTACCATCTGGACCGCGGTGGCAAAGATCAGATTGCATCCTGCAGCCACGGCATTATCCACGGCATTCTTCATCTGGTCGTCCGTGTTGACCTGTTCGATGGCGAGGGTCTTCAGTTTTCCGCCGAATGCCTGCTCTAAATGGAGCCGTCCCAGTTCGTGGGCATAGGCCCAGCTGGAAGTCTCGGGGCTCTTGCGGTAGAGGAAGGCGATCTTTAATGATTCCGGCGCCACTCCGGTAGGAAGAATCTTTCCGAGGAGGGAGGATTTTGCCGGTTCGGGATCTTTTACCAGTGTCACCTGGGAGCCTTTTTCCGCAAGCTGCAGTTCCTTCTGTGTTTTTGCCAAAGTCTCCTTCAGCTGGATATGGGTTTCTTCCTTGAGCTTATCATAACCGTATAATTCCACATAGATCAGGAAGGCATCGGAAGCGGAAAGCTTTAATTTTTCGCCGTAGGCTTCCTGATAGGCTTTCGCAAATTTTTCACAGGCAGCATGGAAAGTGCTGCGGTCGTCTTTACTCCATACTTCTCCGGGTTTCTTTCCCATCAGTTTGATCAGTTTTTTATAGCTGCCTTCTTTGCTGAACCAGACGTCGTAGGATTCGGATACTTCATAGAAATCCAGAAATTCATAATACAGGCAGGTTTCCTTATCGTCGGTCTTTTTCGGGATGATACGGGTCACGTTGCCGGGGATGCTGTAGGCGTCCAGATATTTCATAACGCTGACGCGCTTGTTTCCTTCCTGTACATAAAAACGGTGCATAAATTCATAGACGACGATTGGGTCCCGGATGCCGTCGTCTACCTGATGGTTGTAGAGCGATGCCCATTTTGCGGCAAATTCGGATTTTTCCGGCAGAAGGGGCATGAAGTTGCCGGCAAAAGAATTTGTTCTGCCTGCGGTTTTTGTTCCGACAATCTTGGAGAGCGGAATATCCATCAGTCCGAGGTTGACGGAAGCGGTTACTTCTGTGAAAGATAAAATGTCGTCCAGCGCGGGCAGATAGGGATATGCGCCTTTGGCAAGGGCGAGCTGGTAATTGCGTTTTCCTTTTTTAAGTGCTGCTGTGTAATCAGTGATCGCCATGGTTTAAGTCTCCTGATGTTTGAAATATGTTTCTGTTTACGGTGACCAGTATATCGTATATGCAGAAATGCTGTTTTCCGCATGTTCAGACTGATTCTATCAGATGCGGAGGGAAATGGCAAACGTCAACTTACAGATTTTACGGTTATTTCAGGAATCTTTTTCAGCATAGTGCCGAAAAGAAGGGTATCTTTACAATTTACGGCGGGTACTTTATAATAATGTGCAAAAATACAGATTTTTATAGCTGTTCGGCAGGGAGGGGAAAATGAATAAACAGGAACATAATTTTAATGTGTCTTCTGATCATAATAAAAATAAGGTGGTTTTGATCGGCTGCATCTGCGGCGCGGTGGTACTGGCTGTCGCAGTGTCCGCTCAGTTGGTCCTGCATGCCTTAAAATATAAAGAAGATGAAGTCAGGGCAGAGGAAACGGTGATCAGCAATCAAGAAGAAGGGGCGTTGGAAGAAAAAGAGGAGGAACCAACAGCGGCGGAGCCGAATAAGGAGACTGATCCTAAGACAGAAGCGCTAAATGATTCCCGTGATGAGGTGAATTTTGATCTGGTCTGTTATGAACCGGAGTTTCATCCGTATGATTTTCTCGGCGAAAGAGAAATGAGAGAGCTGAATAACAGCACGGCTGACGCAGTGCTGGATGATGATTATTCCATGACCGGCACATTGTATTCAGTGAGTGAGGATCTGTATATGGATACGACGGTATATTACCATCCGGAGACAAAGGGAATTGAAATGATCTGGACCATTCAGGATGAAGGGGACTATCTGCACACATGCATGTATACATTTCGGGGAGGCAGGATACTGGAAGTGATAGATATGGTTATAAACGATTATGATATGGATGAGGTGAAAAGAGACGATTCGTTCCTGTATGCAGAGAATTGTATGGTGATGATGATGCTTACTGATGAGGAGAACGAAGAGGGATATATCCGGGAAATGTATGAACTTCTGAATGAGGAAAAACAGGCATTGTATCTGGAGAAGGAAGCGGAATATTTAAATCGCGCCTATATACTTTATGATGCAGTGAGCGAGTGGTGATTTGTCAAAGGAGTGTTATGCGTCTGAGGAATAGACGCGGATAGAAAAGAAGTATTTGTATTTTTGGCGGCAGGCGTTTAGAATAGAAAAGATAGAAAGATAAAAAACAGACTGGAGGTAAGGATATGGTAACAAAGGAATTTCAGGATTTAAAACTGTCTATGCTGGGACTGGGGGCGATGCGCCTGCCGGTGCTGGATGGAGACGACGCGAAGATCGATGAGGCGGCTGTGGAAAAGATGGTGGATTACGCTATGAAGCAGGGGATCAACTATTATGATACGGCATGGGGCTACCACAGCGGAAATTCGGAGACCGTGATGGGGAGGGTTCTCTCAAAATATCAAAGAGACAGCTTTTATCTTGCCACAAAGTTTCCGGGGTATGATCTTTCCAATATGCCGAAGGTGGAGGAGATCTTTGAAAAACAGCTTGAAAAGTGCGGCGTGGAATATTTTGATTTTTATCTGTTCCATAATGTCTGTGAGATGAATATCGATGCCTATCTGGATGAGGAAAAATACGGGATCGATACATATCTGAAAAAACAGAAGGAAAACGGAAGGATACGGCATCTGGGATTCTCGGCGCACGGGAGCTGTGAGGTGATGAAACGGTTTTTGGAAAGGTACGGCGACCATATGGAGTTCTGCCAGATACAGCTTAATTACCTTGACTGGTCTTTCCAGGATGCGGAAAGCAAGGTGAAGCTGCTGGAGGAATACGGGATTCCGGTCTGGGTGATGGAACCTCTGCGGGGCGGCAGGCTGGCAAAGCTGTCCGAAAACGACGAAGCGAAGCTGACGGCGCTGCGGCCTGATGAAAAGGTACCTGCCTGGGCGTTTCGGTTTATTCAGACGCTGCCGCAGGTAAAGGTGGTGCTTTCCGGTATGTCGAATTTTGAACAGCTGCAGGAAAATATCGAAACCTTTGCGGCAGAAAAGCCATTAAATAAGGAAGAGATGCAGGAACTGATGTCGGTGGTCGAAGGGATGCTGGACGGCTCTCTCCCCTGTACGGCATGCAGATATTGTACCAGCCACTGTCCGAAGGGACTGAATATTCCGGATCTGATCAGCCTGTACAATGAACATCGTTTCAGCGGCGGCGGATTTATCGCGCCGATGGTGGTATCCACCCTGGCGGAGGATAAGAGGCCCACAGCCTGTGTAGGCTGCAGAAGCTGTGAGAAAGTATGCCCGCAGCAGATTAAAATTTCGGAAGCGATGGCGGATTTCGGGAAGAGGCTGCAGGAGTAAGGATGGATTTTATCCGTCTGGCAGGGAAAGAACAGTGGGGTGTTAATGCGTCCGGATGACCCTTTGGCAGTTAAAGAAACTGTCAGTACAGGAGATCTGGAAGTCCCGCCGCTGATCGCCCGGACAATGGTTTCATACGGAATGAGTTTAGGATTCCCCACGCAAAAGCACCTCCATTTCCTCCTGCAATATCTGTAAGGCACTGTGTATGTAATGCCATGCCGTACTTTTACCATGCCCGTATAACTTTTTCTCCGGCAAAGAAAACAGGGCTGCAGCAAGCTCGCCATTGGTGAGTATGATTGTCTGATTGCAGATTGTAACGGGGTATTGTTTGCAGGGTAATTCGAGAGCTTCGTCTGATATGCTTAGAGGGTAGAACCTTTCTTCTGTGAGGCATTCAAAGGATATTTCTCTTTGCAGCCGCCTGTTCCCGTCGCGCCATGCGTTGATAGCGGCATGGCGTATGACGGCTTTGCAGAAACCGTTGAAAGAATACAGGATGTGTTTCTTATATGCTTCTGTGCAATCCATAGAAATTTCCCCCTTTTTCCCACATGGGGCGGTGCATGGTTTACGGCTGCATTTATGCTGAAAAGGGGCGATTGTATTTTGAAATACCATTGCCCCTCTGAGCACCATTAAAAATTTATTTCTTTGGTTTTCAATATTCTTAGATTATGGCTCGATGTTTTTATTAAATTGAAAATACGTTACTGCAAAATACAAGACATATATCCCAAGAAAACTAACGAATGAAATACCAAAATATAATATCCATTCTGTGTGGATACCTGTGTATATCACAAATTGCCGTCCTGCATACAATATAAATACCGCACTGATAATAACCGATAAGATAACCGGGCATAAGTAATATATAAACAGTTGTTTTGCCACTACGTTTCTGATTTTTTTATTTCCCATTCCCAGTTTGCTCAAAATCTGATAGCGGAATTTGTATTTATTGGAATCGCTTAACTGCTGGACGGAAAGGACAGTAAACGCTACGCATAAAAATACCAGTCCTATATAAAACAGCGGAAATGACAGGGTACTCATTAAAAACTTTATTTCCAGGACTTCCCGGCTTTTAACCTGTATTGTGGCGGGCATTAAAAAAAGTTCCTCACTTCCGATTTTTATATAATCAGCCAATTCGTCATACCCTCTTATTTTTCCGGCTGATTCATACAGACTTTCTGATAAATTTTCCGGCACATTTCCGCTTGCCATAACTGCCATAAGTGAAAAATATTTTTTCATTCCTGCAAGTTTTTTATCCGGCACAACCAGTAAAAAATCCGTTCCATTATGTCCGTTCTGTGCAAAACCCTCCGTCTGAAATCCTGCAAAATCCAGCCCTGTATGTAAACTGTTCTGGGGCTTTTCGCTCCTGTCTTTAATCTCCTGATATACACGGTTTGGCATATGGATTAAATATTGGTTATCCTGCAAGGCAACTGGCGTTAGGCCGAGCATTTTCCGTAAACTGTTATAATCAGTGATTCCCATATATACATCATAATCGTAATAAGCAGCGGCTTTTCTTCCCTCTGCCATAGCCGGATCGCTGTCCTTATCGGAAAATAACCTTAAATTCTGATACAGATAATCAACCATTTCACTTGTTCCGTTTTGATAGACACAATATTTCAGTGTTGCCCGTGGAACGGTATTTTCGTTGATCAGTGTTTCCTCTTTGGCAAAATCGTTTTCTGTGTTGTCACTGATTAAAATAATATCAAAGGGATATTCCACATCTAATTGCTTGTTTTGATAATCACTTAGCATAAATGCAAGTGAACTTCCTACTAAAGCAAACATAAATAACAGGCTTAGTGTTCCCAATACAAAACACGTATTCCGCATTTTAGAGGAAAACTGGCGCATTAAAAACAAACAGTCATTTTTATATATCAAGCTCCCTTTGCTTTTTATATATTTCATCAGAAATGCCGAAAGCCCTAAATAGAAAAAGTAAAATGTAAAGGCAAGCCCAATCATTTCAAATACTGCCGCCCATTTTGTCATCCTGCCGGTAAAAATGAGAAAATATAAAAACAATACATTTCCTATGGAAAGATAGAATAACCACTTCCATATAGCATTTCTTTTCTCGTTTACTGCTTCATTCTGCCTGTCCATGTTAAGTAGACTTATGATTTCCATATTGGAGAATTTCTTCTTATTCCGAAAAAGGGCAATTATAAAACACGCCCCGTACAGGATAATTGTCAATAAGATGCTTCCTGCTGATATTTCTATATTTACCCTGTAATTTTTCCCGATACTTTTATAAAAAACATAAAATAATATCTGCTGTAACCCGCTCCCCGAAAGGAGTCCCACAAAAAGAGCGGATATTCCAAGATATAAATTTTCTTTCATGTAAAGGGCTGCAATCTGCTTTTTCTTCATTCCCGATAATAAGTAAATCGCAAATTCCCGGCTTCTTTTTTCTAAAATAAAACGTGTCATATAGTTTATCAGCCATGCGGCAATAATAAGGATTGCCACCGTGGAAACTGCCATAAATGTGACTAACATTGTTCCTGCCGTAGAAAGCTCCCCATTGTTTCCCAAATGAATCATTTCGTAAATATCCTTTGAAAACAGCAAAGAATGAAAGGAAAAAGTGAGGGCTGTTATCATACACAAGGTTAGAAAGTAATTCAGATAATCTTTCCATAGCCTGCGGGCATTTCGTAATGCAAGTTTATTCAGCATAAATATCATCACCCCCGATTTTGGACTGCATATCAAGAATACGGTTTAAATACTCTTTTTTATCCATATTTCCCCGCTCCAATTCAGAGCATATCCTACCGTCACTTAAAAATAAAATTTTTTCACAATAACAGGCTGAAAACACATCATGCGTTACCATTAAAATCGTTGCGCCTAATTCCCTGTTCATAATCTGTAAAGTTTGAAGAAGCATAGCAGATGAGTTTGAATCCAGTGCCCCCGTTGGCTCATCAGCAAGAATCAGTTTGGGATTATTGACAAGTGCCCTCGCACAAGCCGCCCGCTGTTTTTGTCCGCCGGAAACTTCATACGGGAATTTGTTTAAAATGTCGCAGATATGTAAAGTTTCTGATATACTCTTTACTCTGCTTTCAATTTCTTCTTTCAAACGGGCTGTGCTCGTTTTATGCCTGCAAAGAGCCATAGGGAGCATGATATTTTCTTCAATACTCAATGTATCTAACAGGTTATAGTCTTGAAAAACAAATCCAAGGTTTTCCTGCCGGAAATCTGATAATTCCTCCTCTGTCATTTGGGAAATATCAGCCATGTCATAAAGAACCTGCCCGCCGGACATTCTGTCTATGGCAGACAAAATATTTAATATGGTCGTTTTCCCCGAACCGGAAGCACCCATGATTCCAATAAAAGCTCCCTTATCTACATAGAAACTTACATTGTCAACAGCGGTAACTTTTATATTTCCCGTGCCATAATTCTTTACAAGGTTTTTAACCTCTATAAAATGGTTTCTCGCCATAATATCCCACCCTTCCTTTCTTCTGCTTAAATATTGGATTCCAATAAATCAGATATTTTTTTCACTCTGATTTCGGAGCAGTATGGAATAAGACCGGTAAATTCCTGTGAAAGTCCTTGTGACTTTCGCAGCTTATACAGCCTTTCTCCGAATATCATATTTTTCCTCCTTGTTCCCGCCCATAGTAGCATAATGGCTCAAAATGTCTATCATTCAACGCTGACAATTCCGCAACTTTAAGTTGCTGTTGGTTAAGAAATATGAAGAATAAACTTCTTTTCATTGTGCCGCACATACCGGCACGCTCTTTGCGATAAAATACTACTTGTCCCTTGACGGTCTGGATAGTCGGAACGGAGATAGGACGGGGATTGTTTTCAGCGGGAAGACTTGCTATGCTTTGTTTATAGGCAAGAGCAAAGGACATAAGGGGGTATCATTATGTTTTGGAAATGACGAATAAGACCCGGAGAAGATGAAAGAAACGTATATTCTGAAGCAAATGAATATGGGATTATAAACAAAGCATTTCATCCCCGTTCAAACCCATGTACCCAGTCTGAAAACAGGTAATAGATCAGATAGATTACCGAACTGATGCTCCAGGTCAGCGGATATGCCCAGAAGACATACCGGATCTCGCCGATCAGCCTCATGACGGCAATAATATAGCCGATCCGCAGCACACACCAGATGGAAAGCATAATGATCATCGGCACAAACGCCTTTCCGGCGCCGCGGCAGACGGCGGCGATGGAATGGGAAAAGGCGAGCAGGAAATAGAACAGGGCGACAATGCGCGCCTGTGTGGCGCCGTATTCGATCACGCCCGGGGTGCTGTCAAAGATGCCGATCAGCTGCGTGGCAAAAATATAGTAGAGGACGCCGATGGCTTCCGCCATCAGCACGGCGGCAAGGATCGAAAAGCGCGCCCCCTTTTTGGCGCGGTCATACCTGCGTGCGCCGAGATTCTGGCTGATAAAGGTGGTGGTCGCCATGTTAAAGCTGGTGACGGGCAGGAAAACAAAGCCTTCGATCTTGGCGTGGACGCCGTAGCCCGCCATGGCGAGTTTTCCGAAGGAATTGATCTGGGACTGGACGATAACATTGGCAAAGGCGATAACCGAATTCTGCACGCCGGACGGAAGCCCGTAGCGGAGGATCTCGGACAGGATCGCTTTATGAAAGCGGATACTGCGTATTTCCACAGTATAGATATTGCCCTTGCGCAGCAGGTATATCATGCAGAGAGCCACACTGGCGGCCTGGGATATGACGGTGGCGGCGGCAGCAGCCCAGACACCCTGATGGAAGCCGCCGATAAACAGCAGATCCAGTATAATATTTACAAGAGAAGAAAAGATCAGATAGTACAGCGGCCGTTTGCTGTCTCCGAGGGCGTTCATAATGCTGCGACATACATTGTACATAACCATGGCGATGGCGCCGAGAAAATAGTAGCGGAAATATTCGACGGCTTCCGGCATGACTTCCGGGTCCGTTCTCATCCAGATCAGAAAAGCGGGCGTAAACAAAACGCCGACGATCGTAAGGAGCACGCCGCTGACAAGCCCGAAAGCGATCATCGTATGTACGGAACGGGAAACCTGCCGCTCATCCCTTGCGCCGAAATATCTGGAGATAACCACACCGCCGCCCATCGCAAGCCCCATAAAGAAGCTGACCAGAAGAAAGATCAGATTCCCGGAGGAGGTAACGGCGGCGAGGGCGTTGGTTCCCAGATATTTTCCCACGATAAAGGCGTCTGCCGTATTGTATAACTGCTGAAACACCTGGCTCAGCAGGATAGGCATTGTAAATTGAAGGATCAGGGAACAGGGATTCCCGGATGTCATATCGAGTACGTTTGATACGGTATTGTTTTTTTCTGGTGTTCTGTGTAAATGCATAACAGGCCTCCTGACCGTTCATTTTTGTTACAAGGTCATGCTACAGGCGTGATCATGATACAAAATGCCATGCGTTTTTAGCAAACATGAAAAGCATGGCGTTCGGATGCTTTCATTATTATATACTGTATTATATACTGTAGCTCTTTTCAGACAATAAATCAATTCTGTTTCCCAAAATGATAAATGAAAGGTAACATATAAACCGATGCAAAATAAAAAAATTTTAATTTCCTGCAATATTTTTCCGCCTTCGGATGTCTAATAGATAAGAATGAAGAAAATTCCGGAACCTTCATGCAGACGAAAGGAGATGAAAGAAGTGGAGCTTCTTGTGAAAAAAGCAAAAAGAGGCGATGCGGAAGCCTTTATCACATTGATAGAAGAGAATAAACAGAGTATGTATAAGGTTGCCAGAGGCTTTCTGCGGGATCAGGAAGATGTGGCGGACGCCATGGCGGAAACGGTTCTGAACTGTTTTGAGAAAATAGGCTCTCTGAAACAGGACAGCTATTTTAAAACCTGGATGATCCGTATTCTGATCAATAACTGCAAGGATATCCTGAAAAGGCAGAAGCGGAATATTCTGACAGAGGATATACCGGAGCAGGCGCAGCGGGAGATGACAGCGGCAAGCGGCGGCGTTCTGGAGTTTCAGGAGCTGATCGAACCGCTGAAGGAACAGGACCGCAGCATCTTTACCTTATATTATGTGTATGGCATGAAAGTGAAGGAAATAGCGGCCTGTATGGAAATGAAGGAGAGCACTGTGGTGACCCGCTTAAAGCGCGGACGTGAAACACTGCGCGGCGAAATGACAGACAGCCGGGAAAAGGAGGGCGCTTATGAAAGATAACAGAGAAGAGATGCTGCCGCAGATCGTGGAGGACAGACTGCAGGAAGCTTATGACAAGATCAGGAGAGGGGAGATCAGACAGATGAAAACACAGAACGTTTCAGGGGAGAGAACCGTATCGAAAAAAAGCACAGTTCCGGGGAAGAAAAAAACGAAAGGCAGGAGAAGCTGGCTGAGCGCGGCGGCGGTGCTGCTGATGGTCATCATGATACCTTCGGCTGTCTACGCGGCGGTGGTATATTTTCAGAAAACGGAACGTCTGGAGGAAGGCATCCTGACCTATGAGTTTGCCATAAACTATGAACTGGTGCCGGGAGAATACCGGGTAAAGGCGGAGTATATTCCAAAGGGCTTTACGGATGACGACGGATACGGAAAGTATTACGGGGAAAATGAGGAGTGGATCAGCATTATGCCGGTCTATACCACGGCGGAACTGGACAGGATAAACAGTCAGATCACCGTGAACGGCATCGATAAAGTGGAACACACCGAACTGAGCGGCATGCCGGCGGATGTGCTCACGCTGAAAGAGGCGGAAAAGAACCGGAGCCACACCTATATCTTTCTGTTTAATGAGAACGAAGGATATGTGCTGAATATTGCGGCGGGTTACGGACTGGACCGGAAAGAGCTTCTGAAATTTGCGGACAGCCTGAAGGTGGAGCGGATTGGCGACGGGCGCTATGAGACGGAAGAGGAAAAGGCCAAAAGACAGTTAGAAGAACAGGAGGAAGAACTTGCCATGCAGGAAGGACAGAAGGTCTGGGATACGCTGATGGGGCTGGGTATACCGGAGGAAAAAATAATCCCGGCGGGGGGTGAGCTGTACAACGATAACGGCTCCTGCAGTTATACCCTTGTGGACTATGAATTTTTGGACAGCATGGAAGGATTTGATAAAGAGGATTTCTTTGACTTTACAAGATTCGACGGCTGGCTGAATCCGGATCAGACGCTCCGCCCTTATACAAGACAGCATTTTGATAAAAACGGCGAAGTCACAGGAGAAGAAAAAACAGAACAGGAATTTCTCAGGGTAACCATAAAGGCACACTGCTATGACGATGCAAATCCGGATATCCCGCTGCATTTCGCCCTGCAGTATGTGACAAAAACGCCGGATGGCGGCGTTACCTGGGCAGAGGATTTCTATGAGGCCGTACCGGCGGAGGAATATTATCTGCAGATGGACGACTGCTCGGTTTATTTTGACAAGGCGGTCTATGTAAACGGCGCGGAAAGGAGCCACTTTTTCTATCGGGAGATGAAAGCCGGGGAGGATCTGGAATATACGCTGCTGTTTGTGGTGGACAAAGACCGTGAAGGGGATTTTCTGCTTTACCCCGTGGGGAGCAATTACGATCTGTGGCAGACGGAGTCCATGACGCCGGAGGAGATCCGGGAGAGCCTGCAGGGGTATATCCGTCTCGGATAGCAGGCAAAAGCCAAAAAAGGCTGCCATGATACAAAAAAGATGCAAAAATTAACAAAATATAAAAATATTTTTTAGAAATTTTTAAGATTTTAAAAACGGCGTATTTTGTAGAAAAAAGAAAATCCGACACAAGATATGGTAGAAAAAAGAAAGGCATTTTGTAAAAAAACTTACAAAATGTCTTTTTTTCCGGTTTTACGGGGAAGAGCCGGGACTTGCCAAATGTGGGAAAGTAGAGTAGAATGACATAAAAGTGGAGTGAAATGGAGTAAAAGTGTCTAATAGTGGTGAGATAAGAGGGTAATGCCGCATGTTTATGGGTGAATATGACCATAGTACCGATGCAAAAGGCAGGCTTTTCGTCCCTTCCAAGTTCCGCGACGAGTTAGGAAAAAAATTCGTGGTAACGAAAGGGCTCGACGGCTGTCTGTTTGCCTACGGCGAAGACGAGTGGCACCGGGTGGAAGAGGGCATTAAAAACTTACCGCTGACCAGTAAAAACGGAAGGCAGTTTATCCGTTTCTTCTTCGCGGGTGCCGCCGAGGTGGAGGCGGACGGGCAGGGCAGGATACTGATCCCTGCGAAACTGCGGGAATACGCAGGTATTACGAAAGAGGTGGTATCGGTAGGCGTAGGCACGAAGGTGGAGATCTGGAGCAGGGAACGCTACGAGAGCATGGAAACCTCTTTTGAAGAGATGGATGACGTGATGGAGGAACTTTCCGGCATGGGAATCCGGCTGTAAGACAGGGCGTTTTTTTATCCCGCCGGGAACAGGAGAAGAGCAGGTGGAGTTTCAGCATTATTCGGTCTTGTTGAATGAGACGATCGGGCAACTGAATATCAGGCCGGACGGTGTATATCTGGACGGGACGCTGGGCGGCGGCGGACATGCCGGGGAGGTGCTGAGGCGGCTTTCGGATAAAGGACACCTCTTTGGGATCGATCAGGATGAGGCGGCGGTCAGAGCGGCGTCAGAACGTCTTTCTTCTTTCGGGAATAAAGTGACCGTTATCCGGAATAATTACCGTAATGCGGTGACGGTGCTGAAAGAGCTGGGGGTGGACGGGCTTGACGGGATCGTGCTGGATCTCGGGGTTTCCTCCTATCAGTTTGATACGGCTAAGAGGGGCTTTTCCTACCGGTATGACACAGTGCTGGATATGAGGATGGATCAGCGCAGCTCCTTAAGTGCAAAAGAAATCGTGAACGGTTATCCGGAGAGTGAGTTGTTTCATATCATAAAGGACTACGGAGAAGAGCCGTTTGCCAAAAATATCGCGAAACATATTGTAAGAGAAAGAGAAAAGAAGGAGATCACAACAACATTTGAATTAAACGACATCATTAAAAATGCCATTCCCGCCAAAATGCGTCAGGGCGGCGGACATCCCTCCAAGAGAACCTATCAGGCGATCCGGATCGAGTGCAATCACGAGCTGGAGGTGCTGCGGGATTCTCTGGATGAGATGATCTCCTTTCTGAGGCCGGGCGGAAGGATCTGTATTATTACGTTCCATTCCCTGGAGGACCGGATCGTAAAAACAGTGTTCCGTACAAATGAATCGCCCTGCATCTGCCCGCCGGAGTTTCCGGTGTGCACCTGCGGCAGGATGTCGAAAGGAAAAGTGATAACCAGAAAGCCGGTTCTTCCCTCTAAGGAGGAACTGGAGGAGAACAGCAGGTCAAAGAGCGCGAAGCTGCGCACATTTGAGCGCCGGGGAGATTCCTGAAAGAGCAGATCGACAGGCAGTCGCGGACCCTGCGCCGGAAAGCGAGAATAAAGTATGGCACAAAGAAGAACAAACACAAATACTCGCAGATACAATGTTCCGAGAAAAACAGCATATTTAGAGGGCAGCGCGGCAAGGCAGCTTCAGGAAGGTTATGATGTCAGGAAGGTGCCGAAGAGAAAGCGTCTCAGCAACACGACCAGAAAAAACAGGGAAAAGGCATTCCACATGAATCTGGGATATGTGCTCTTTTTATCACTGGCACTGGCTTTTGCCATGATAACATTGTGCGGTTATATCAATCTGCAGTCGGACATTACCAATCAGGTAGAGACGATCTCTGAAATGGAGTCCAGATATAATAATCTGAAACTGACAAATGATGAGGAATACAACCGGATCAACAGCAGGCTTGATTTAGAGCAGATCAAGGCGGTGGCGATCGGCGAGCTGGGAATGACCTACGCGCGGGAAGGACAGATCATCAGTGTGGAGGATTCGGAGACGGACTATGTAAGGCAGACGGAAGCGCTGGATTGAGGGGCGGCAGAAGAACGGCAGAATTATTGAGGGCTGTCGGGTGCGGCGGATGAAAGCGCCGGATTGAGCGGCAGCGCCGGTGACCGGAGAGGAAAACAAAGGATCCGGGCCGGGGCTGCGGAAAGAGAGATAAAGGAGAATATTGTCTTTGTCAGAACAGGGAAGAAGAGAACGGAAAAAGATAAGATCTACGGAACGTAAATTCACATTGCGGATGCAGAAGAAGCTGGTGGTACTGTTTTTTTTGGTACTGCTGGCTTTCGTGGGACTTAGCATAAAATTGTTTTATATCGGAAAGGATAACGGGAAGGAATATGAGAAACAGGTATTGTCCCAGCAGCAGTATGACTCTATCACGCTGCCCTTTAAGAGGGGGGATATCCTGGACCGGAACGGCACGGTTCTTGCCACCAGCGAGAGGGTTTATAACCTGATTGTGGACGCCAAGCTGGTGCTGGACAAGGAGGAATATCTGCAGCCTACGGTAAATGCGCTGCGAAGCTGTTTTCCCGGGATCGATCAGGCGGAACTGAACCGGTATCTGAATGATAATAAGGACAAAGATAAAAACCAGCGCGCTCAGTACAAGATTTTTTTAAGGCAGCTTACCTATGAGGAGATCGAGCCTTTCCTGAAACTGGAGGAAGACGAGAAAAAAGGCGCAAATATCAAGGGCGTCTGGTTTGAGAAGGAATATAAAAGATATTATCCGAACAATTCTCTCGCCAGTGATGTGATCGGATTTATTACGGAGGATAATAAAGGGACTTACGGACTGGAAGAGTATTATAATGATATATTAAACGGGACAACCGGCAGGGAATACGGCTATCTGAACGACGATTCCATTTTGGAGAGAACTGTGAAACCGGCGGTGGACGGCTATACGGTGGTCAGCACCATAGATGCAAATGTACAGAGTATCACGGAAAAATATCTGAATAAGTTCATGGAGGACTATAAGGACAATTATACGGAAGGGGCAGGTGCCGATAACGTAGCCTGTATCATGATGGAGGTTGATACAGGGAATGTACTTGCCATGGCAAGCGCGCCGGGATTTGATCTGAATGATCCGAAGGATATCAGTGCCCTGTATACGCCGGAGCAGATCGCGCAGATGGAAGCGGACGGCACGATCTATGATGCCTATAATCAGCTGTGGCGGAATTACTGTATCTCCGATACCTACGAACCGGGTTCCACGATCAAGCCCTTTACCGTGGCTTCTGCCATCGACTGCGGTGCGATCACCGGAAACGAAGTCTATCTGTGCACCGGAAAAAGGGAGATCGGCGGCTGGCCCATCGGATGCCATAATACCTTTGGAGACGGGGAACTGACCGTAAAACAGGCGGTAGAGAAGTCCTGCAACGTGGCGCTGATGTATATTGCCGAGGCGGCGGGAAAAAATAATTTCTGCGACTATCAGCACAGCTTCAATTTCGGGCTGAAGACCAATATCGATCTGGCCGGGGAGGCAAGGACGGTGGGCCTGATTTACACGGCGGACAATATGGGCCCTACGGAGCTGGCAACCTGTTCCTTCGGACAGGGCTTTAACGTGACGATGATACAGATGATCACCGGATTCTGCTCTTTGTTAAACGGCGGAAATTACTATGAACCCCATATGGTCAGCAGAATCGTCAGTCAGGATGGTTCCACGGTACAGACCATTGAGCCGAGAGTGCTGAAGCAGACGATTTCTCCGAGTGTCAGCGACACGATTATTGATTACTGCAACGGTGTCGTGACGGAAGGAACGGGTACTACCGCAAGGCCCGCCGGCTATGCCATCGGCGGAAAGACGGGAACGGCTGAGACGCAGCCCCGTGATAATAACGAGTATGTGGTTTCCTTCATGGGATATGCGCCGGCGGATGATCCGCAGATCGCAATCTATGTGGTGGTGGACCGGCCCAATGTGAAGGATCAGGACGATGCGAAATTCGCCACCAGGCTGGTGCGCAGTATTCTGACGGAGGCTCTGCCTTATCTGGGGATTTTTATGACGGAAGAGGTGACGGAGGAAGAGCAGGAAGAACTGGACGCCCTGCAGCTGGAGAATACAAATTATTACAGGCAGCAGGCGGTATCCGGCAATGACGTTTTACCGGAGGAGGCCGGAGAAGGAGCGGAAGGCGGCGAAGAGGGATCAGGAGAAGAAGGCGATGCCGGGCCGGATGACGGCGAAAACGGAGAGGAAGGCGCGGAAGGCGGCGCACCGGGCGAGATCTGGAAGACCTTTGAGAAAGATCCGGAGACCGGCAATTATATCGACCCGGAGACCGGGCACCAGATCGATCCGGACACCGGGCATGACCTGGAAGCAGGCTCGCTGATCGGTTCCCATGTGGGAGTGGCGGGTGGCGGCGTGCAGCCGGAAACGAAAGACCCGCGGTAGGGCGCATATTTTTTGATGTTCAGGCATAAAGTATAACAAGATAAATATATGGTTTTCTTTATGTCCAACAAAAATAAGACTTATAACAGAAAGAAAGTCGTAGCGTTGTTTTTTTTCTGTGTGATCACGTTTTTTCTGCTGTTTGTGAGGCTGATCCAGCTGATGATCTTTCAGTCCGCGTATTATACGGATAAAAGTGTGCAGCTTCATGAAAGAGAGCGCTCCATCAAAGCCGCAAGAGGGCGGATACTGGACAGAAACGGCGTGGTGCTTGCCGATAATAAGACGGTATGTACGATCTCGGTGATCCATTCCCAGATCGAAGATGAGGAGGCCGTGATTTCATTTCTCTGTGAAGAGCTGGAACTTTCCGAGGAATATGTCAGGAAGCGGGTGGAGAAATACTCATCCATGGAGAGGATACGCAGCAATGTGTCCAAAGAACTCGGAGACGAGATCCGGGAGGCGGATCTGGCGGGGGTGAAGGTGGATGAAGACTATAAAAGGTATTATCCCTATGACGCTCTTGGATCCAAGGTGCTCGGGTTTACGGGCGGCGACAATCAGGGGATCATCGGCCTTGAAGTGATCTATGACGAGTATCTGAGCGGGGAGGAGGGGATGATCCTGACCCTGACCGATGCCGCGGGAATCGAGATAGAAGCCGCCAGTGAACGAAGGCAGGAGCCGGTGCCGGGAAACGACCTGGTCGTCAGTCTGGACTATAATATCCAGAGTTATGCCACCCAGCTCGCAAAGCAGGTTATGGCGACAAAGGAGGCCGACAGGGTATCGCTGATCGTGATGAACCCGAAAAACGGGGAGATCATGGCGATGGTGGATGTGCCGGAGTTTAACTTGAATGAGCCCTATACGCTGACGCCGGAATATGAGGCGCTGCGTGCAAAGGAGGAAGCCAGAAAGCAGGCGGCCGCATCGGATGAAACATCCGGGGAGGCGCCGCCGGAGGAGCAGAAGACACAGGAGGAACTGAAGCAGGAAAAGCTGAACGGGATGTGGAGGAACGGCTGCATCAATGATACCTATGAGCCGGGTTCCACCTTTAAGGTGGTCACTGCAGCCGCGGCTTTGGAGAGCGGCTGCGCGACACTGGCGGATACCTTCAGCTGCCCGGGCTTTATCGTTGTGGATGACAGAAGGATACGATGCCACAAGGTGGGAGGACATGGAGCGGAAGATTTCACAAAGGGAATCTGCAATTCCTGCAACCCGGTATTTGTCACGCTGGGGCTCCGGATCGGCGCGGAACGCTATTATGATTACCTGAAACAGTTCGGGCTTCTGGATAAGACCGGCGTGGATCTGCCCGGGGAAGCGGGAACGATCATGCATCAGAAAGACGCGGTCGGAAATGTGGAACTTGCCACAATGTCCTTCGGCCAGTCTTTTCAGATCACGCCGCTGCAGCTTGCAACTACGGTATCTTCTATTATAAACGGCGGGAAACGTATAACGCCTCATCTGGCAGTGCGGGCCGTGGATGCGGAAGGAAATCAGGTGGAAAGCTTTGAAAAAGAGGCGGGCAGACAGATCGTATCCGCGGAAACTTCCGGGACGATGCGGATGCTGCTGGAAAAGGTGGTTTCCGAGGGCGGCGGCGCAAAAGCGCAGGTCGAGGGCTACAGGATCGGCGGAAAAACAGCCACAAGCCAGACGCTGCCCAGAGGGAGCGGCAGATATATCGCCTCTTTCGTAGGATTTTCGCCGGCGGACGATCCGGAGGTTCTGGCACTGGTGGTCATCCATTCGCCGCAGGGAACTTATTATGGCGGGCAGATCGCCGCACCGGTGATTCGGCAGCTTTTTGAAAATGTGCTTCCTTATTTGGAAAAATAAGTTTATAATCGATAGGTACGATTATAATAAATAAGCTAAAGAGAGGCTGTAGTCATGAAACAAACTGTTATTTTACCGGTAATCATATCTTTTGCGATCAGTGCCCTTCTGGGACCGGTCATCATTCCATTTCTGCGCAGGCTGAAGGTCGGGCAGACGGTCAGGGATGAGGGACCGAAGGAGCATCTGAAAAAGAACGGTACCCCGACGATGGGAGGCATCCTGATCATGATAGCGGTGGTCATCACCTCGCTCCTTTATGTAAGGGATTTTCCGAAGATCATCCCGATCCTGTTTTTAACGCTGGGTTTTGGGCTGATCGGTTTTGTGGATGATTATATCAAGGTGGTGCTGAGGCGTTCCATGGGGCTTCGGGCGTGGCAGAAGATGCTGGGACAGTTTGTCGTGACCGGGATCTTTACCTATTATGTTATCAATTATACGGATGTTTCCCTTGCCATGAAAATTCCGTTCTGGGCAGATCATTATCTGGATTTCGGTATCTTTAACATACCGGTGCTGTTCTTTATCGTGATCGGAACCGTAAACGGCACCAACTTTACGGACGGGTTGGACGGTCTGGCGTCTTCCGTGACGGTGATCGTTGCCACCTTTTTTACGGTGGTAGCCATTGGAGTGGGCAGCGGCATCGAGCCGATCACCTGCGCGGTGGTGGGAGCGCTTCTGGGATTTTTGTTATTTAATGTATATCCGGCAAGTGTGTTTATGGGAGATACGGGTTCTCTGGCGCTGGGGGGCTTTGTGGCGGCAACCGCCTATATGCTGCAGATGCCGCTCTTTATCGCCATTGTGGGCTTTATTTATCTGATGGAGGTGCTGTCGGTCATCCTGCAGGTGGGCTATTTTAAGATGACCGGCGGAAAGCGGATCTTCCGGATGGCGCCGATCCATCATCACTTTGAGCTGGGCGGCTGGTCGGAGACGAGAGTGGTGGCGGTATTTTCCATTGTGACAGCCCTTCTGTGTCTGGTGGCATATCTGGGGATCTGAGACGGCACGGGGAACATACGGGAAAAGGAAAGCGGCATCCCGTGCAGGCGTGCCCCGTAAGGGGCGGCGCGGCAAAAGCGGCAGAAAAATAGAAAGGATAAAATGTTATGAAACTGGCAGAGAAAAAAGTATTGGTGGTGGGCTGCGGGAAAAGCGGTATCGGCGCCGCCGTATTTTTGGTGGGGGAAGGAGCCTGTCCGGTTTTATTTGATGAAAATGAAAAGCTGACAGAAAAAGAGGTAAGAGAGCATCTTGCGGAAAAAATAAGAGAACTTGCGCCCGCCGGAATCGACGGGACAAAGGTGGAGGTGGTCCTGGGGAAGCTTCCCGGGGAGAAGAGGGATCAGACGGAACTTCTTGTGCTGAGTCCCGGCGTCCCGGTGGATACTCCCTTTGTGGAAGCCTTCCGGCGAAGAGGGATTCCCGTGTGGGGAGAGATCGAGCTGGCTTACCAGAGGGAGCGGGGAAAGGTGATAGCGATCACCGGAACGAACGGAAAGACCACTACGACCACGCTGGTCGGTGAGATCATGAAGCGGCATTTCGAGACGTCCTTTGTGATGGGAAATATCGGTTACCCCTATACGGATATAGCGGATAAAACAACAGAGGATTCCGTCACGGTGGGGGAACTCAGCAGTTTCCAGTTAGAGACGATAGAAAGCTTCCATCCGAAGGTATCGGCGGTCTTAAACATTACGCCGGATCATTTAAACCGCCATCATACGATGGAGAACTACATAGAGGCGAAAAATAATATCACAAAAAATCAGGATAAAGGCGACTTCTGCATTCTGAATTATGAGAATGAGGATACAAGGAAACTGGGGGAAAAGTGCCCTGCACAGGTTCTGTATTTTTCCTCGGCACGCAGGCTGGAGGAAGGCGTTTTTCTGGAAGGGGAGGAGATATATCTTGCCCGGAACAAAAAAACGGAACGTTTGATGAGTATTCACGAGATGCAGCTGGTGGGTATCTGTAACGTGGAGAATGTGATGGCTGCCGTCCTGATAGCGGAAGCGATGGAGATCCCGCGGGCGGAGTATCTGGAGGTGATCAGAACCTTCAGGGCTGTGGAGCACCGGATCGAATTCGTGCGGGAAGTAAACGGCGTTGCCTATTATAACGATTCCAAAGGAACCAATCCGGATGCGGCGGTGCAGGCGATCTACGCCATGAGCAGGCCTACGGTCCTGATCGGGGGAGGGTACGATAAGGGAAGTTTATACGATGAATGGATAGAGGCTTTTGCGGGAAAAGTAAAATTTCTCGTGCTGATCGGACAGACAAAGGAAAAAATTGCAGCCTGTGCAAAGGCGCATGGATTTGAAGATTTTGTTTTTGCAGAAAGCTTTCAGGAAGCCTTCGAAATATGTACAAAGCATGCGGCGTGCGGAGATGCGGTACTGTTGTCTCCCGCCTGCGCAAGCTGGGGAATGTTCCCGAATTATGAAGAGCGGGGCAAACTTTTTAAAGAGTTGGTATATCAGATAAAAGAAAGGGAATAGATGGCAACCAGATTCAGAACCGTCCAGGGCGGCATACGGCAATCGAATAACGAACCCTATTTTGATTACAGTCTGTTGTTTACGGTTTTATTTCTGATCGCGTTTGGGCTGATGATGATTTATTCGAGCAGTTCTTATAAAGCGAATCTGGATTACGATGACAGCGCGTATTTTTTGAAAAAACAGCTTGTCGCGGCGCTGTTCGGCATCGCAGGCATGGTTGTGGTATCCCGGGTTCCTTATCATGTCTGGGAGGGGTTTGCGGTACCCGCCTATATTGTGTCGGCGGTTTTGATCGTGCTTGTAAAGACGCCGCTGGGAATTACTTCCCATGGCGCCACAAGATGGATCAAGATTATGGGATTTTCCCTGCAGCCGGCGGAGGTGGCAAAGCTGGGGATGATCATTTTTCTGGCATGCCTTGTATGTAAGATGGGGAAACGGATACGGACTACAAAGGGGCTGTTTGCGCTGCTTATACCGCCGGGCATTATCGCGGTGATGGTCTGGAAGATCACGCAGAATATGAGTTCCGCAATTATTATACTGGGGATCGCGATGCTGATGATCTTTGTGGCAAGTCCGGATTATAAAAGGTTTGTCATTATGGCGCTGGCAGGCAGCAGTGTTATAGCGCTGGCGGTCTTTGCCATCGTCAAGATGGCGGAGTCCCCCGAAATGATGGAAAAACTGGAGTTCCGCGGCCTTCGTATTCTGGCATGGCTGAACCCGGAAGCTTATGCGGACGGAAAGGGCTTTCAGACCCTGCAGGCACTTTACGCCATAGGCTCCGGCGGTATTTTCGGAAAAGGACTTGGAGAGAGTATCCAGAAACTGGGATTTTTGCCGGAAGCCCAGAACGATATGATCTTTTCGATCATCTGTGAGGAACTCGGGCTGTTCGGAGCCGTTGCGGTGATCCTTTTGTTTCTGCTTCTGATCTGGCGGTGTATGATCATTGCCAACAATGCGCCCGATCTGTTCGGAGCGCTGCTGGTGGTGGGGGTTATGGGGCATCTGGCGATCCAGGTTATTTTGAATATTGCGGTATGCACCAGCGTGATCCCGAATACCGGTATTTCCCTGCCCTTCATCAGCTACGGCGGATCGTCCGTCATGTTCCTTCTCGTGGAGATCGGGATCGTGCTGAACGTGGGCAGAAGCATCAGGTTAAAAGATCTATGAAAAAGCAGAAGACGGTGTATTTAAAAAGATATCTGGGACTGAAGATCGGCATCTCGGTTACTGCGCTGTTTCTTCTTATTCTGTTCGGGGCATGCTATTATATTGTGACGACCTATTCCGTAAGCACGGTCTATGTGGAGGGAAACGCGCATTATACGGATGAAGAGATCGCGGATATGATTATGGTCGGGCGGCTGGGGCATAACTCCATCTATCTGAATTTTAAATACCGCAGCCGGGAAATGGAGGATATCCCCTTTGTTTCGGCGATAGAGGTGGAGATCCTTTCGCCGGATACGGTGCGGATCAGAGTGTATGAAAAGTCCTTTGCGGGGTATGTCTCCTATCTGGGGCGGTATATGTACTTTGACAGGGACGGTACGATCGTGGAAAGTTCCGAGATGCAGACGGCGGGCGTGCCGGAGGTGACGGGGCTCAAGTTTGACCATGTGGTGATGTATGAAAAGCTGCCGGTGGAAAATGAGGAGATTTTTGCGCAGATCCTGGATATTACCCAGTCTCTTGACAAATACGGGCTGAATGCGGACAAGCTGTTTTTTGACAGGGAGTATAAAGTGACGCTTTATTTTGAGGGGGTCAGGGTGCAGATAGGGGATAACAGCAGTATCGACGAGAAGTTTTCAAGGCTGAAGAGCATTCTGCCGGAACTTGCCGGGAAAGAGGGCGTACTGCAGATGGAAGGTTTTACAACGGATTCCAAAATTATCCCTTTTCAGGAAGACAAAAATTAAATTAAAAAATTGTCTTGCGGTAAAAAAAGTTGTTGATAATTTGAAGATTACATTATATGATAGATAAGATAAGGATAAGGCTTAGTGGAGAGCAAGGAGGAATACCTGTGTTAGAAATTAGGACAAGCGATGCCGAATCCGCTGCGAAGATCATTGTAGTGGGTGTGGGTGGTGCAGGCAATAATGCTGTAAATAGAATGATAGAGGAAAATATTACCGGTGTGGATTTTATCGGTGTGAATACGGACAAGCAGGCGCTTCAGCTCTGCAAAGCACCAAAACTTATCCAGATCGGTGAAAAGCTGACCAAAGGGCTTGGCGCGGGCGCAAGGCCGGAGATCGGCGAGAAGGCGGCGGAAGAGAGCGCGGAGGAGATCAGCGCAGCGATCAAGGGCGCAGATATGGTGTTCGTCACCTGCGGCATGGGCGGCGGCACAGGTACCGGGGCGGCTCCCGTTGTGGCAAAGCTTGCCAAGGATATGGGAATCCTGACCGTCGGCGTTGTGACGAAGCCTTTCCGTTTTGAGGCGAAGGTCCGCATGACGAATGCACTGCACGGCATTGAAAAGATCAAGGAAAATGTGGATACCCTGATCGTGATCCCGAATGATAAACTGTTGGAGATCGTGGATAAGCACACAACGATGCCGGATGCCTTAAAAAAAGCGGATGAAGTGCTGCAGCAGTCCGTGAAGGGCATCACGGACCTGATCAACGTACCTTCCGTGATCAATCTGGACTTTGCGGATGTACAGACCGTTATGAAGGATAAGGGGATCGCGCACATCGGTATCGGTGAAGGAAAGGGCGACAACAAGGCGACAGAGGCCGTGAAGATGTCCGTGGAGTCTCCGCTTCTTGAAACCACGATCACCGGCGCTTCCGATGTGATTATCAATGTATCCGGTGATATTACACTGATAGACGCCAACGAGGCGGCGAGTTTCGTACAGGATATGGTGGGAGATGAGGTGAATATCATCTTCGGTGCCATGTATGATGATTCCCAGACGGATTACTGTAAGATTACGGTGATCGCCACGGGGCTTGAGGATGTGCCTCAGAACAGATTAAACAGTTTTTCCTATAAGACGGGAAATATCATTACGCCCACGTCTCTGCAGAATAAAAGCCTGCAGCAGGGGGCGAATCTTTCCGCGGGACCGAAGGCGGCTCCGGCAGCACCTCCGGTAAAACCGGTCAGCAGGCCGGTTCCGGCAGCAAAGCCTGCGGATATCAGAAGCTCCGTAAAGGAGCAGTCCCTGAACATCCCCAGTTTCCTGCAGAAAAAATAAAAAAACGAAAGAATCCTGTGTAACGGCGGGATTCTTTTTTTATGCCGAATTTTTTTAAAAAGCAGCGCGCATAACGACAAAATCCACGGCGGGAAAAGCGTATACTGATATCTACCGGAAGGAAAACGGTCTTAGGCAGACAGGGGCGGTATCAGTGCACTATATCATTTATATTGACAAAGTATGGCTGATAGATTTTGTCACAGGTACATATTTACTGTTCTTGACAGGACAGACATACAGACTGAGATGCAGGCCGCTCAGGCTTCTTGCAAGTGCGGCGGCAGGCGCAACGGTGTTTGTTGGATTCCTGCTGCTGCCGGGGATCGGCATGACGGCTGGGATACTGTTTCAGGCTTTGTGTGCAGGCCCGCTTCTGCTGAAGGCTGCTTTTTCTTTTCGGACAAAAGAAATGGTTGTAAAAACATATACCTGTATCAACGGTTACGGACTTCTTTTAGGGGGAATGATCCTGTGTTTATCCGGTTATCTGCCGGGAATGCGGGGAAATTTAAAGACGGGGCAGATCCTTTTGATCAGTACGGCGGCGACCTGTCTGATCAGCGGATATCTGTATGTCCGCAGAAGAGACAGGCGGTGCGGAAGGCTCTATACGGTGAGGCTTGACTTTTACGGGGAGGTGCTGACGCTGAAGGGGTTTGCGGATTCCGGAAACAGCCTGCGGGAACCCTACGGAAAACGGCCGGTATCCGTGCTGGATCTGCAGGCGGCGGGAGACCTTGTAAAAAGGGTGCCGCCGGAGAAACACTACCTGATCCCGTTTCACAGCATCGGAAAAAAGCATGGGTTGCTGAGGGCGGTAGAACTGCCCTGGATGGAAGTGGATGACGGAGAGGAAAGAAGGATCTTTACCAAAGCGGTGGCTGCGCTTTCAGAGGAGGTACTGACGGGGAAGGGAGGCTATCAGGTGATTTTACATCCGGAATTCGTGAGATTGGAGGAATGAAGATGGTTTTTAAAATGGCAATACCGGGGATGTTTCAATTTAAGATGGTGCGCGGCAGACAGTTTGACTTTTTTGAGAGGGAAGGAGACATCCACTATATCGGCGGAGCGGATATCCTGCCGCCGCCTTTAGAGAGCGCCGAGGAAAACGAGATGATCCAGGGGCTCGGAAGCGAGGATGCGCAGGAGGCAAAGACTGCACTGATCGAACATAATCTCCGTCTGGTGGTTTACATAGCAAAAAAATTCGACAATACGGGCGTGGGAGTGGAGGATCTGATATCCATCGGAACGATCGGGCTGATCAAGTCCATTAATACCTTTAAGCCGGACAAAAATATCAAGCTTGCGACCTACGCCTCCCGGTGTATCGAGAATGAGATCCTGATGTATCTGCGCAGGAACAGTAAGACAAGGCTGGAGGTGTCCATCGACGAGCCGCTGAATGTGGACTGGGACGGAAATGAACTGCTGCTTTCGGATATTCTGGGGACCGAGGAGGATGTGATCTACCGGGGGATCGAATCCGAGGTGGAGCACAAATTGCTCAAGGAGGCGATCAGTAAGCTGACGGAGCGGGAGAAGACCATCATCAATCTGCGGTTCGGGCTCGATGCCAGTATCGGCAGGGAAATGACGCAGAAGGAGGTGGCGGAGCTTCTCGGCATTTCCCAGTCCTATATTTCCAGATTGGAAAAAAAGATCATGAAGCAGTTAAAGAGGGAGATCAGCAAAGAGACCTGACCGGGGAGCTAGGCGACCAGATAACTGCGCATGATGCGCAGGGCGTTTTTTTCGAGCCGGGAGACCTGTGCCTGGGAGATGCCGATGATCTCGGATACTTCCATCTGGGTTTTTCCTTCATAGAAACGCAGATGGATGATCTCCTGTTCCCGGTCGCTCAAATGCCGGATGGCTTCGTTTAAGGAGAGGGTTTCGATCCATTTTTCCTCCCGGCTCTTCTTGTCGCTGACCTGATCCATGATATAGAGGGTATCACCGCCGTCGGTATAGATGGGTTCATAAAGGCTCATGGGGCTCTGGATCGCATCCAGGGCGTAGAGGATATCCTCTTTGGAGATGCCGATCTCTGCGGCGACCTCCTCCATGGTGGGCTCCTTTAAGTTGGCCCTTGTCATGTGCTCCCGGGCATAGATCGCCTTGTAGGCGGTATCCTTTAAGGAGCGTGAAACTCTGATGGAGCCGCCGTCGCGCAGGAACCTGCGGATCTCGCCGAGTATCATCGGAACCGCGTAGGTGGAAAATTTCACCTGCAGGGCGGGGTTAAAATTGTTGATGGCTTTGATCAGGCCGACACATCCTATCTGGAACAGGTCGTCCACGTTTTCGCTGCTGGAGGAAAAGCGTTTGATCACGCTTAGAACAAGCCGCAGGTTTCCGCGGATATACTGGTCTCTCGCCTCCATATCGCCGGCCTCTATCTTCGCCCAGAGAGCCTCCTTTTCTTCTTCCTTTAAGAGCGGGAGATCCGCTGTATTGACCCCGCATATTTCGACTTTTCCCTGCATGGTATTTTCCTCTCTTTCCCGTTTTGGATTTTATCCTTCCTCCTCTTTTAGACTGTACGGATTGTATGAATTTATTCATAAAATCAGGGCGGTTTTCTGGAAGAAAATGGAAACAGGGACGGGGACGGTGCATAAAATAAAGGAAAGCGTTTTTGGGGGCGGGCGGATGCTTTATTCGGAGTTTAAAACAAAAGAAGTGATCAATATCAAGGACTGCAAGAGGCTTGGAAGGGTGACTGATTTTGAGTTCGATGAATGCAGCGGACAGATCTGCAAGATCATCGTGGCGGGAGGCAGCGGTTTTTTCGACTGGTTTAAGTGCGAACCGGATTATACGATCCCTTATCATGACATCAAACAGGTGGGTCCGGACATTATACTGGTGGACGTGAAGGAACACTGCAAGCGGTGCTGACGGCCCGCCGCGAAGGAGAAAGGACGACGGGGCAAAAAAGGACATAGAGGTATGGATCGGGAGAACAATCAGAGAGAATACGAGCGGTGTTTGACTTGACAGGAAGGGGCGTATAACTTATACTGCTAAGAAAAGAAACGGTTTTTGCGGGGACGCAGGAGGTAGGCAGATGAAGTGTCCGTTTTGTGGTCATGAGAACACGAGAGTGATCGATTCGCGGCCGGCGGAGGAGAATAATTCCATCCGCAGAAGGCGGGTCTGTGACGAGTGCGATAAGCGTTTTACCACCTATGAGAAGGTAGAGACGATTCCGCTGATCATTATCAAGAAGGATAATAACAGGGAGACCTATGACCGTTCCAAGATCGAGGCGGGCGTTCTGCGCGCCTGTCATAAGAGGCCCATCAGCGCAGGGCAGATAGAGAGGCTGGTGGATGATGTGGAGACGGAAGTTTTCAAGAGAGAGGAAAAGGAAATCT
Source organism: Lachnospiraceae bacterium (assembly GCA_910573755.1). GTDB lineage: Bacteria > Bacillota > Clostridia > Lachnospirales > Lachnospiraceae > 1XD8-76. The sequence goes on from CAJTBO010000015.1 coordinate 48,395, forward strand.
CCAGCGAGACGATCGGCGAGTATGTGATGGAGAAATTAAAGGGGCTTGATATGGTGGCTTATGTCAGATTTGCTTCTGTTTACCGGGAGTTTAAGGATGTCAATACCTTTATGGACGAACTGAAAAAAGTACTGGATAAGTAAAGGATAAAGCCGGAAAATGGAAGAGGAAAAGAAACAGAAGCTGATAAAAGCGAAAAGGCGCCTGGAGCGGATCAACAGATGGCGTATGGTGTTTATGTTTGTGGCGGTCGTGCTGCTGGTATTTATATTCTGGGGCGGCAAGGCGTTTGACGGGGCACAGTGGTTTATCGATATCAGACAGAAACTCTATAATTTTTTATGGTATGATATCGTACTGCTGGCGGCTGCCACGTTTGCAAAGCTGTTTTCGGCAATGCGGTATAATAATGCGGTGCGGAAACTGTAACGGTCCGGGCCGCATTTTTGGGAGGAAAGAGGATGTTTTCTTGTTTTTATCCTGACGAGTATCTGGACTGCGCCTATGAGATCGATTTTGAGGCTTTTTACCGGCGGGGAATACGGGGTGTGATTTTTGATATTGATAATACGCTGGTGCCCCATAATGCGCCGGCGGACGCGCGTGCTGCGGCGCTGTTTGAGAGGCTGCGCCGGACGGGCTGCCGGACCATGCTTTTATCCAATAATAAAGAGCCCCGCGTAAAAGCCTTTGCGGATCAGGTGAAGACGGATTATCTGTATAAGGCGGGAAAACCGGGGAGGGCGGGATATCAAAAGGCGATGGAACGCATGGGGACGACCGGACGGACAACGCTTTTTGTGGGAGACCAGCTTTTTACGGATGTCTGGGGCGCAAAGCGCAGCGGGATCTACACGATTCTGGTAAAACCGATCCACCCGAAGGAGGAGATCCAGATCGTATGCAAGCGGTATCTGGAAAAGATCGTGCTGTATTTTTATCTAAAGAGTAAATAAACGCCGGAGGGAGGCTTTTGGCTGCGGCCGGCCGGACAGGCTGCTGCGGCTTTTGGCTTCTTCGGCGGGAGGGAGAAGAAGGGCCGATGATGATTGATGCAAAAACAAAGGTCTTAGGACTGATCGGCTATCCGGTGGGACATTCCGTATCGCCGGTGATCCATAATAGTCTGGCTGAGATTTACGGACAGAATCTTGTGTATGTGCCGCTGCAGGCGGCGCCGGGAAAGCTGGAAAAGGCGATAGAGGGGGCGGCGGCTTTTAATTTTCCGGGAATGAATGTGACGGTGCCTTATAAGAGCGAGGTGATCCCTTATCTGAAGGAGATCGATGCCCCGGCAAAGAGGATCGGCGCGGTCAATACGCTGGTGCGCACCGAAGGCGGATATAAGGGCTATAATACGGATATGCCGGGGCTTTACCGCGCCATGTGCGCGGACGGCGTGCGGATAGAGGGGGAGGAGGTCGTACTGCTTGGCGCGGGCGGCGTAGCGCGGGCGATCGCTTTTTTGCTGTTGGATAAAGGCGCGCGCCATGTTTATATCCTGAACAGGAGCCTGGAGCGTGCCGTATCGCTGGCGCAGGAGGTCAACCGTGCGGCGCGGGAGCAGCGGGCGGATAGAAAGGAAAACGGGAAGGCTGCTGCGGCGTGCGGCAGCGGGGAGATGGCAGAGCCTGCCGCGGCATGCGGCTGCGGGAAAGGGACGGAGTCTGCCACGGCGTGCGGCAGCGGGGAGGAGACGGAGTTTGCCACGGCGTATCCGCTGGATGGTTACAAAAAGCTGGATCAAAGCAGGCGCTATATCGTGATACAGGCGACTCAGGTGGGGATGCATCCCGATACAGGCCATGCCGTGATAGAGGACGGGGCTTTTTATCGATTGGTAAAGGCAGGCTATGACGTTATATTCAATCCGCCGGATACCCGCTTTATGCAGCTTGTAAGGCAGGCGGGAGGAGAGGCCTTCCACGGGCTGAAGATGCTGCTGTATCAGGGTATCATCGCCTATGAACTGTGGAACGGCATCAGTGTTTCGGAGGAGGCGGCGAAGGAGATCTATCAGAAAATGGAAAAGGCACTGGGGGTGTGAGAAATTGCGCGGACAAATGGAAAGCATTGTTTTGATCGGTTTTATGGGCAGCGGAAAAACGACCGTCGGTATCAGCCTTTCCTATAAGCTGCAGTGTACGCTTAACGATACCGATAAGATGATCGAAAAACAGGAGGGCTGGAGCATATCGGAGATATTCGCGGCAAAGGGCGAGCCCTATTTTCGAAAAGAGGAGACAAGGCTGCTTGAAAAATTAAAGGAAAAGAAAGGCCGGCAGATCTATTCCGTCGGCGGAGGTACGCCTCTCAGAGAGGAAAACAGGCGCCTGCTCGGTGAACTGGGCAGGGTGGTATATCTGAAGGTTTCTCCGGAGACGGTTTACGAGCGCTTGAAGGGAGACGTTACAAGGCCCCTGCTGCAGGGGGACGATCCTATGGGGAAGATAAAAACACTCCTGCATGAACGGGAGGATCTGTATCGGAGGGCGGCGGATGAGGTGATATGCGTGGACGGGAAAAAAACGCCGCAGGTAGCGGAGGAGATCCTGGCATTATTGAAACAGAACGGAGATGAAGCATGAAGATCTTAATTATAAACGGACCGAACCTTAATTTTCTCGGCATCCGGGAAAAGGATGTCTATGGAACGCAGGATTATGACTGTCTTCTGCGGATGATAGCAGAAAAGGGAGAAAGGGAGCAGTGTCAGATCGAAGTATTTCAGAGCAATCATGAGGGCGCGATCATAGACAGGATACAGGACGCCTATTTCGATAAGACCGAAGGACTGATCATCAATCCGGGAGCTTACACGCATTACAGTTATGCGATCCATGACGCGCTTAAGTCGGTAACGACAATGAAAAAGGTGGAGGTACATATTTCCGATATTACAAGCAGGGAGGCGTTCCGGAAAATTTCGGTGACGGCGCCTGCATGTGATAAACAGATCTTCGGTAAAGGGCTCGAGGGCTATCTGCTTGCCATCGATTTTTTGCTGGAAGACGAAAAAATAAAATAATAAAATACAGATGAAGGAGGAAAAGACCAATGTATGAGTTTAAGGAAGAGTTCCTGACCGGGATCGAAATGATCGATCGGGAACACAAAAGGCTGTTTGAGATTGCGGAAAATCTCTATCAATTAAAATGCAGGGAGTACGTCACGGACAAGTATGATCATATCAGGGAGATCCTGACGGAACTCAGGGACTATACCATGACCCATTTTGAGCATGAAGAGGCGTATATGAAGTCCATCAGTTATAAAAGGATGTTTTCGCAGTTGAGCCAGCATGATGCGCTGAGGGAGACGATCTGCGGCTGGGATCTGGATGCCATTGACGAGGATCAGGACGAGGCGATCGGGGATATGCTGAACCTTATCACGGACTGGCTTGTGAATCATATCCTGAACGAAGATAAAAGAATCGGAAAATAAAAATCGGCCGCCCGGATAAAAAGCAGAGTCAGGAACTGTTAAAAAAATTAACTTTCTGAGAAAAAACAGTTGAAAAAGATGGATTTTTAGGATAAACTGGAAAAGGATTATTAAGAGAGACTTCAGGAGGAATATTTTATGATATCTGCAGGTGACTTCAGAAACGGTATAACGATAGAACTGGAGGGAAATGTGTATCAGATCATCGAGTTTCAGCATGTGAAACCCGGGAAAGGTGCAGCTTTCGTCCGTACCAAACTGAAAAATATCAAGAGCGGCGGCGTAGTGGAAAAAACGTTCCGTCCTACGGAGAAATGCCCTCAGGCACGTATTGACAGAAGAGAAATGCAGTATTTATACGCAGACGGCGATCTGTATAATTTTATGGATACGGAGAATTTTGAGCAGATGGCTATGAATGCCGCTGACATTCAGGATTCCATGAAATTTGTAAAGGAGAATGAAATGGTGAAGATGCTTTCCCATAACGGAAGCGTATTCGCTGTGGAGCCTCCCCTGTTTGTTGAACTGGAGATTACAGAGACAGAGCCCGGTTTTAAAGGCGATACGGCAACCGGCGCTACAAAGCCGGCTACAGTTGAGACCGGCGCTACAGTATATGTTCCGCTTTTTGTAAATCAGGGCGATAAGATCAAGATCGATACCCGTACAGGCGAGTATCTGAGCCGTGTGTAGGCGGATTGCCGAATGCAACAGGTATTTTCTGCATCTTTACTATGTTGAACCTATAGGACAATAGGAGAGTTTCTCCTGTTGTCTTTTTCTTTTTTAAAAATTTTATTCATAAATTTCCCAAAAACGAAAACCATAATGGAAGGAAAGAGAGGTAACTATGAACTATTCTCAGTTTATTATAAAAGTAAAAGAAGGGCTCCAGGAAAGGCTGGGAGCGGAAGTGAAGGTGGAAGCAATCCATGTGCCGAAAAACAACGGCGTTGTATTGCAGGGGATCACAGTGCGCAGGCCGGAGGAAAAAGTCGTGCCGACGATCTATATGGAGAGATTTTACGAGGATTATCTGGAAGGAAGGGATATGGACGACATTCTGGAAGAGTTTATGGAAATATATGAGGAGCAGGAGACTGCGCAGATGCCGGATTTCGCGTTCTATCAGGATTACGAAAAGGTAAAAAGGAGACTGGCGCTGAAGCTTGTCAACAGGAAAAAAAATGCGGCGATGCTCGCGGAGATGCCGAGCAGGGACTTTCTGGATATGGCAGTTACCTTTTACTGCCTTGTGGACTGTCCGCAGACAGGAACGGCGGCAATACTGATCAAAAACACGCATATGGAAAAATGGGGGATCACGGTGGAACGGCTGTATGAGGACGCGCTGAAAAATGCGGAACGGATGCTGCCCGGCAGCATCAGGACGATGGAGGAGATGCTCTCGAGGCTGGTGCTGGAGGAGGATATCCCGGCCTGGGAATGGAAGGAAAAGGAACAGGAGGATTTCCCGATGCTGGACGGGTTTGCGGAGAAAAGGAAAGCGCAGGAGGGCATTCCGCTTTTCATTCTGACAAACAGCAGAAGGTATTTCGGGGCGGCGTGTATTTTATACCGGGGCCTTTTGGAGCGGTTCGCGGAAAAAACCGGGAAAAGTCTGTATATTCTGCCCAGTTCCATACATGAGGTGATATTGCTGCCGGAGGACTGTGTGAAGAAAGCGGATCATCTGATCCGGATGGTCAGCGAGGTAAACCGGACACAGCTGGAACCGGAAGAGGTGCTTTCCGATGCGGTTTATTATTATGACCGGGAGAAGAGAGAGATCAGTATCTGTCACATAAAATAAAAAATTATAATATCTGGAAAATTTTTTATAGATAAAGGTCTGGACAGATAGAAAAGGATATGGTATGATAACAAACGTGATGTAACAATTTCGTAATATTTGGATAGCATACCATTCCATGCACCCGTAGTCTAACGGATAGAACGAAGGCCTCCGACGCCTTTAATGCAGGTTCGATTCCTGTCGGGTGCATTTTGTTATGAATTCTATCAAACCGCTTGACAAGAGGTAAGTTTACTTGCCTCTTGTTTGAGCATTTAAGCCGGAGAAAGCCTTCCGGGTTGTGTTTGGCCGGATGAAGGCAGTTTAAAGGGAGTTTTTATATGGCAGAAAAAAGAAAAGGAAGAACGAATGAGGAGAGGATGAGTATCAGGGAACTGGCGGAAAGACTGAAGGATACGGTCGCGGAGAACCGGAAGGTCGTACTGCCCATCGTGCTGGTTGTGGCTATTTTGATCACGATGGGGATCGGCATATCGGCAAACCGGAAGAAACAGCAGCAGGAGGAAGTGCAGACGAATGCGCAGCCGGGACAGGAAGAGACGGCAAAGGTGCAGGAAGGGCTGGCGGTGCCGGAGACCGGGCTTGAGGAGAACGCCTATCCGGAGATCAATGAACTGATCATGAAATATTATAAGGCGATGGAAGAGAACGATACGGATGCGCTCACCGAGATCATAAGCCCTCTGACGGAAGCCGTGCTGATCCGTTTTACGGAATGGGCAAAGCACACCGAGGCGTGTCCCGCCGTGAATATCTATACGAAACCGGGTCCCCGTGAAGATTCCTATATTGCGTATGTTGTGGCGGATATCCAGATCGTGGGGTATGAAGGGACTGTTCCGGGGATGGCAAGTTTCTTTATCTGTAAGAACGATGCCGGAAATTATTATATTAATATGGAGGAAGAGATCGACAAGGAGGAAGCGGATTATATTGAAGCACTGAATTTTCAGGACGATGTGAAGGATCTCAGCAATAAAGTATCGGTGGATTTTAACCAGCTGATGCAGAGCGGCTCCGAGGCGGCGCAGACCTTTCTGAAGGTGGAGGAATCCATTACGAAGGGCATTCAGGAGGCGTTGCTTGTCGGTCAGGAGGCGGAACAGGCGGAGGAAGCCGTTGCTGAGGAAGGAACGGAACAGGAAGAGACGCCCCAGACGGCGGCCGGAAAGAAGGCGAAAGCCCTGGATGTGGTGAATATGAGAAGTTCCGACAGTGAGAAGGCGGACAAACTGGGAAAAGCCGAGATCGGCGATGTGTTTGATGTGCTGGAGGAACGTGCCAACGGATGGACGAAACTCTCCAACGGCACACAGGAATTTTACATCAAGTCCCAGTATCTGGAAATTATCAGCGAGGAGTCCGCGGAAGCATCTCAGTCCGAAGAGACGCAGACTCCGGAACAGCAGGAGGCGCCTGCTGCAGTGGATACATCTCTTGGCAGCAACGGTTATGTGACGGCAAAGACAACGGTGAATGTCAGAAAGAGCGCCAGCGAAAACGGAGAGAGACTGGGGACGATCTATATGGGAGAGAGGCTGGAGCTGGTGATGAATCAGGCGGACGGCTGGTGCAAGGTGAAATATCAGGGCCAGACTGCTTATGTGAAGAGTGAGTTTATGGAGTGAGCAGAGGCGGGCGGGAGACGGCTTGACGGCTTTATGATCTGCTGTTTCCGGATCCCGGAACGGAATGAACGGATATCCTGCTGAGGAGGGAAAAGGGAACGGAATCCGGCAGCTTTCCGCCGGGGAAGGAAGAGGGAACAGAATAATACGGCTTCCTGCCGGGGCGGAGATCCGGTTGGAATATAGAGATTTACAAAAGAGTATCGCATAAAACATGCGATGCTTTTTTTGTTACAAATATAGAAATTTTTTGAATAAATTTATATGGGGAGTCCATACTGTATAGTGGACAGGTAGGATATTGGCAAAGATCCTGAAAAACATGTGAAAAGGAGAGATAAATGAAAAGGGAAGATATTAAATTGTACCACCATATACAGAGAAATACGCAGCTTGCGATGAATGCGCTGGATGCGGTGACGGAGCGGGTCTACGACAAAGATCTGTCTGTGGAGATGTCCCGGGAATTTATTACCTTTGCGGATATTCATAACAGGGCGCTGAAAGAACTGACGAAGGAGAGGGAGGAGGGGTACCGTAACTCTCAGGTGCAGGAGGTTTTACAGAGAAGCGGCCTGCAGATGAGCACCCTGCTGGATTCAAGCACCAGCCATGTGGCGGACGTGCTGTTTCAGGAAAACAGCAGAGGGGTGACGGATATCTGGAAAAAGATGAAGATGTATGAGAGCGCCGGGAAGGAATGTATGGAACTGGCGGAGGAACTGGCGGGATTTGAGGAAAAAAATATGGAGAGGCTGAAAAAATATCTGTAATGAACTTTTTCGGGCGATCCGGCATCTTCTTTATAGCGGGGATGTTGTTCAAAGTGATGCAGCGAAAGGGGACTGACGGCGGCAAGATGCCGGTGAAGCGGCGGAGGCCTCTTTGGCAGACGGTTTTTCGGTTGGGGAAAAGACAGATTCTGTAACAGTGAAGCCAGGGCTGAACCGTTACGTTTGAAAGGAGTGCAGGATGAGCAGAAGAAGAAGGAAAAAGAAAAAAGGCACAGGTATGGTCCTGTTTTTGAGCGTGGTGATACTGGCCGGGGGCGTAACGCTCTTTAGCCTGACCAATGAAACCTTTGCGGCGAAGTTAAAGAGCATGACGACGGATAAGGTGAAGGAGAAGGCTGAGGAAGAGATTCTGGAAAAAGCGCTGGAGCAGGTGCTCGAGAGCACAGGAGATCCGGAGGCGGCGGATAAGGCAAAGGAGATCCTTGAGAGTTTTGACGAAGAGGACCGGCAGGAAGCAAAAGAGATGATCGGGAAATATGTGAATAAAGATACCATATCGGATGTGACGGATATGATAAGCGACGGCCTGAACGGGGAAACCGTTTCGGAGATGAAGGAGTATTTAAAGGAGAGCATATCGGAGGAAGATCAGGCAAAGCTGGAGGAACTGTACCGGAAATACGGACAGAATTTTGCGGAGTGATCCCGTGTTTGTAAAAAATATACAAAAATCTGCTGAAAATTTGTATGTTTCTACAGAAAAAAACTCTTGTATCATTTTCGGGAACGTAATATAATAATTTGTGGACAAAGGCGTCTGAAAAGCAGAAGGCGCAGATTCTTCTGCTTTATTTTTTGCCTTTGTTTTTTTATTCTAAGGGATATATTTATTTTATTAAAGGAGGAAATGTGGCATGTCATATGTTGACGAGGTTTATGCAAAAGTTGTGGAGAAAAATCCCGCACAGCCGGAATTTCATCAGGCGGTAAAAGAGGTTCTGGAATCTTTAAGAGTAGTGATCGAAGCGAATGAGGAGGAGTACAGAAAAGAGGCTCTGTTAGAGAGGCTGACGACACCGGAGAGGATCATTATGTTCCGTGTGCCCTGGGTGGACGACAAGGGACAGGTACAGGTGAACAACGGCTTCCGTGTACAGTTTAACAGCGCGATCGGGCCCTACAAGGGAGGACTCAGATTCCATCCTTCCGTAAACCTCGGCATCATCAAGTTCCTCGGTTTTGAGCAGATATTTAAGAACTCCCTGACAGGGCTGCCCATCGGCGGCGGCAAGGGCGGCTGTGACTTTGATCCGAAAGGAAAATCCGACAGGGAAGTGATGGCGTTCTGCCAGAGCTTTATGACAGAGCTTTACAGACATATCGGCGCGGATACCGATGTACCGGCAGGCGATATCGGTGTGGGCGGCCGTGAGATCGGCTATATGTACGGTCAGTATAAGAGGATCAGAGACCGGTATGAGGGCGTGCTGACAGGAAAGGGACTGACCTACGGCGGTTCCCTTGCGAGAACGGAGGCTACCGGCTACGGCCTTTTGTATCTGACGGCGGAGATGTTAAAGTGCAACGGCAAGGATATCGCAGGCAAGACCATCGCCGTATCCGGCGCCGGCAACGTGGCGATCTACGCGATCCAGAAGGCACAGCAGCTTGGCGGAAAACCTGTGACCTGCTCCGATTCCACGGGCTGGATCTATGATCCGGAAGGCATCGATGTGGCGCTGCTGAAGGAGGTAAAGGAAGTAAAACGTGCCCGCCTGACAGAGTATGCGGCGGCAAGGCCCGGCGCGCAGTATCACGAAGGCAAGGGCGTATGGAGCGTGAAATGCGATATCGCGCTGCCCTGTGCGACGCAGAACGAACTCGGCCTCGAAGATGCGAAGGCACTGGTTGCGAACGGCTGCTTCGCGGTAGCGGAGGGCGCAAACATGCCTACTACTCTGGAAGCGACGGAATATTTCCAGAAAAACGGCGTCCTGTTCTGCCCGGGCAAGGCATCCAACGCAGGCGGCGTGGCAACCTCCGCACTGGAGATGAGCCAGAACTCCGAGAGGCTCTCCTGGACCTTTGAGGAAGTGGACAGCAAGCTGCAGGGGATTATGGTAAACATCTTCCACAATCTGGACGAAGCCTCCAAGAAGTACGGCAAGGAAGGCGACTATGTGACAGGCGCGAATATCGCGGGCTTTTTGAAGGTTGCCGAGGCGATGAAAGCACAGGGAATCGTATAAAAGAGCAGCGGAAGCATAAAAATATACCTATCAATTAAATTTTGATCCACAGGCAGACGAATGCAGTTTGCCTGTGGATTTTTTGCGCGATTAGTGTTATAGTAGGGGGTGGCAAAGAAATTTGCGGTCGGAATAAAAAAAGAAGACGGATAGAAATGCAGCGGGGTCTTCGGGAGGCAGAAGAAAGAAATGAGTATCATGTCGCAGAAAAACAAGGTAAAGGGCCTGCAGATTATTATTGTGGGCTGCGGCAAGGTGGGAAGGACGCTGGTGGAACAGTTGTCCAAAGAAGGCAACGATATAACGATCGTGGACAAAGACGCGGAGAAGGTGCAGACGATCAGCGGTCTTTATGATGTGATGGGAGTGACCGGGAACGGCGCCAGTTACAGCGTCCAGATGGACGCGGGGATCGAGAATGCGGATCTGATCATCGCGGTGACGGACTCGGATGAGCTGAATCTGCTGTGCTGTACGGTGGCGAAGAGGGTGGGAAACTGCGCAGCCATCGCCCGGGTGCGGACGCCGGATTACAGTATGGAGGCGGGTTATCTGCGGGATAAGCTGGGGCTTGCCATGATCATCAATCCGGAAATGGAAGCCTCGAGGGTGGCGGCGCGGATCTTATATGCGCCGACAGCGCTGGAAGTCAACGCTTTTGCCCACGGACAGGCGGAGATGATCAAGATTAAGGTGCCGGAGAGCAATATGCTGGCGGGTATGAAGATCGCCCGGGTGGGAAAAGAAGTCGACAATATAGACAAGATACTGATCTGCGCCGTGGAGCGCGGGGAGGAAGTCTATATTCCGTCGGGGGATTTCAAGATAGAGGCGGGGGACATCATATCCTTTGTGACTTCCAGAACACAGGCAAGGGCTTTTCTGCAGCGGATCGGTTTTAAGACCAATCAGGTGAAGGACTGCATGATCATCGGCGGCGGTAAGGCGGCGTATTATCTGGCAAGGCAGCTTCTGAATATGGGAATCTCCGTGAAGATCATTGAGAATGACCGGAAAAGATGCGAGGAACTCAGCGTTTTACTGCCCAAAGCGGTGGTCATCAACGGAAACGGGACGGATGAGGAACTGCTGAAGGAGGAGGGCATTACCCGGACCGAGGCTTTTGTTCCGCTGACAGGCATCGATGAGGAAAATATCATGCTGACCCTGTATGCCAGACAGGTGTCCAACGCGAAGGTGATCACAAAGATCAACCGGATCGCTTTCCGGGAGGTGATCGGTTCACTGGATCTGGGCAGCGTGATCTATCCGAGATATATTACATCCGAGGCGATCATCGCCTATGTCCGCGCGAAAAAGGACTCGATGGACAGCAATATCGAGACGCTTTACCATATGTTCAATTCCAGGGTGGAGGCCATTGAGTTCAGGGTGCGTAAAGAGTCGGCGGTGACGGGTGTCCCGCTGATGAAGCTGTCCCTGAAAAAGAATCTGCTGATCTCGTTCATCAACCGGAACAATGATATTATCATTCCCAGCGGGCATGATACCATTGAGGTGGGAGACACGGTGATGATCGTAACAACACATACGGGTTTCAACGATCTGCAGGATATTCTGAAGTAGCGGGGGCATCATGAACAGTTCAATTATTCGATATATTCTGGGAAGTGTGTTAAAAATAGAGGCGGTCCTTTTACTGCTGCCCTGTATTGTATCTGTATGTTACAGGGAAACGGCGGGGCTGTCCTATCTTCTGGTGTCGGCTGCCTGTCTGGTCCTGGGGCTTGCGATGACCTTCAAAAAACCGAAGGACACGGTTTATTATTTGAAGGAAGGCTGTGTCACGACGGCGCTGAGCTGGATATTTTTAAGTTTTTTCGGGGCCCTTCCCTTTTGGATATCCGGGGAGATCCCGTCATTGACAGACGCCCTGTTTGAGACGGTTTCCGGTTTTACGACGACAGGGGCGAGTATTTTGGAGGATGTGGAGGTGCTTTCCCATACGGCGCTTTTCTGGCGCAGTTTTACCCACTGGATCGGAGGAATGGGCGTGCTGGTGTTTCTTCTTGCCATTATTTCCTTGAACGGCGGCTCTCAGGTAAACCTGCTGCGGGCGGAGAGCCCGGGACCCTCTGTGGGAAAGCTGGTGCCGAAGATGAAGCATACCGCCAGGATCCTGTATCTGATCTATCTGGGGCTGACGGCGATAGAAGTCATTCTGCTGCTGGCCGGGCGGATGCCGCTGTTTGATGCGCTGACCACCAGTTTCGGGACGGCGGGAACCGGCGGCTTCGGCATTAAGGAGGACAGTATCGGCGGCTATTCCCCGTACCTGCAGTGGATCGTGACCATTTTTATGATCGCCTTCGGCGTGAATTTCAACGCTTACTATTTTATATTGTTCCACAATGTGAAAAAGGCGCTTCATATGGAAGAAGTGCGCTGTTATCTGGGGATTATTGCGGCGGCGATCGCCGTTTTGATGGCGGATACCATAAAGATCTACGGAAGCTTTTTTACCGCGCTGCGGCATTCCGCCTTTCAGGTGGGTTCCATTATCACCACCACCGGTTTTTCCACGGCGGATTTTGATCTCTGGTCCCAGACCAGCAAGACGGTGCTGGTGCTGCTGATGTTTATCGGCGCCTGCGCGGGCAGTACCGGGGGCGGCATCAAGGTGTCCCGGTTTGTGATCCTGATCAAGACGATCGGGAAGGAACTGAATTCCTATATCCACCCCAGAAGCATCAAGAAGATCACCTTTGACGACAGACCGCTGGAACATGAGGTGATGCGTTCTACGAATGTTTATTTCGTAACATTTGTTATTTTATTTTCCTTTTCCGTCCTGCTCGTATCAATAGAGGGGTGGGACATGACAACGAGTTTTACGGCGGTGGCGGCAACTATAAACAATATCGGGCCGGGACTGGAACTGGTAGGGCCGAGCAGGAACTTCGCATTTTTTTCTCCCGTGTCCAAGTATGTGCTGATCTTTGATATGCTGGCGGGGCGTCTGGAGCTGTTTCCGCTGCTGATCCTGTTCCATCCGGCTATCTGGAAGGATATGTATGCGCATAAGAGCGCGATGAGAAGACTGAAAGCAAGAAGGCAGAAAAAAAATGGAGAGACGGAAAACAAAACGTTACGGCGTAAATAAAACAAGAACGATCGCGCTGAATTTTATGGCGATCATTTTCATAGGCGCCTGCCTTCTGACGCTGCCTGTTTCTTCGAGAAGCGGACAGTGGACGGATTTTATGACGGCGCTGTTTACCGCCACCAGTGCTTCCTGCGTGACAGGGCTTGTGCTGGTGGATACGTTCAGCCACTGGTCGGTTTTCGGGCAGATCCTGATCCTGATCCTGATCCAGATCGGCGGCCTGGGGACCATAGCCATCCGGATCCTGGTGGCGACGTTTCTGCGGCGCAATATCACGCTGAAATCAAGAAACCTGCTGCAGGAGTCCATCAACAGCCTGCAGATCGGCGGTATCGTGAGGCTGATCCGGCAGGCGCTGTTCGGCACGCTCTTTTTTGAGGGGGCGGGCGCTTTTGTGATGGCGTTTTATTTTGTGCCGAGGCTGGGATGGTACAGAGGGATCTATTACAGTATCTTTCATGCGGTCTCCGCTTTCTGTAATGCGGGATTCGACCTGATGGGCTATCAGGGGGAATATGTGTCCTTTGTCTCGGCGGTGGACCATCCGCTGATCAATATACCGATCATGCTGCTGATCATAATCGGCGGTCTCGGGTTTATCGTCTGGATGGATGTGTGGAAACAGAAGTTTTGTTTCAGAAAATACCAGTTTCATACAAAACTGGTGCTGACAACGACAGCAGTGCTTGTTTTCGGCGGTGCGGTGGTCTTCTGGCTCTTGGAATCGGAGGCCTCGATGGCGGGGCTTTCCGTGAAGGGAAAGGTGTACGCTTCTCTGTTTGCCTCGGTGACGGCACGTACAGCCGGATTTAATACGGTGGATACGGCGCTGATGTCGGAGGGCGGGAAGCTGTTTAACACAATCCTGATGTTTATCGGCGGCAGCCCCGGCTCCACGGCGGGCGGCATCAAGACTACGTCCGCTGCGGTGATCTTTTTCTATATGCTGGCATATCTGCGGGGGAAGCACGGGGCGGAGGTGTTCGGCAGGCGGATCAGCGATGAGACGGTCCGGAAAGCGATAACGGTTTTTGTGCTGAACCTGTTTCTTGCGCTGAGCGCGATCCTGATCATAAACGGCGTGGAAAAGCTGCCTATGCTGGATCTGGTGTTTGAGTCCTTTTCAGCGATCGGGACCGTGGGGATGAGCACCGGCCTTACAAGGGATCTGGGAACGGTGGGACGCATCCTGATCATGATACTGATGTTTCTCGGAAGAGTGGGCAGTATGTCTTTTGCGTTCTCCTTCTATGAGAGAAAGCCGGTGCCGAAGGTGCAGCTGCCGGAGGTGGAGGTGCCTGTCGGGTGAGAGGGTTTTTTGTGAAGGACGGCAGTATTGGAGACAGATGAGGAATAGAACAGATATAATAAAACGGTTTGAAATAAAGTAAGGAGTACGGCTATGAAATCAATTTTAATAATCGGGATGGGAAAGTTTGGGCATCATTTATGCCAGAATCTGGTGGATCTGGGGAATGAAGTGATGATCGTGGATACGAATCAGGCGGTGATGGACGATCTGATCCCCTTTGTGACAAGCGCGAAGATAGGGGACTGTACGAGCCCGGATGTGTTAAAGAGCCTGGGGGTGGGGAATTTTGATATCTGCTTTGTCTGTATCGGCACGAATTTCCAGAGTTCCCTCGAGATCACAAGCCAGCTTAAGGAGATGGGGGCGAAATACGTGGTCAGCAAGGCGAACCGGGATATCCATGCAAAGTTCCTGCTCCGGAACGGCGCGGATGAGGTGATCTATCCCGACCGTGACATCGCGGAGAAGGCGGCGATGAAGTTCAGTGCCAACCATGTGTTTGATTATATTGAATTGACACCGGAATATTCAATCTTCGAGATTCCGACGATCCAGGCATGGCACGGAAAGACCATTCTGGAAGTGAACTGCCGGGCGAAATATCATATCAATATCATCGGGGTTAAGGCGCAGGGGAGAACAAGCCTTCTGCCGGGGCCCGATTATGTGTTTGATAAGGATGTACATCTGCTGGTGCTTGGACACAACAAGGATGTGGACAGACTGCTGAAAAAAATCAGGGATTAATATGGAAATGAGGGAAAACAGGATGCGGCTCAATAAGTTTCTTTCCTCTCACGGGGTATGTTCCAGACGGGAAGCGGATAAACTCATTATGCAGGGAAAGGTGACGGTAAACGGTGCGCCCGGCGGGACGGGGCAGAGCGTGTCTAAGGAGGATATCGTGACGGTCGGCGGCGAGCGGATTTTTGGCGAAAGAGAGCCTGTGGTGCTTGCCTATCACAAACCGGCAGGGGTGACCTGTTCCGGGAAGGATGCCCATGCGGAGAAACTGATCACGGATATGATCGACTATCCGGTGCGGCTGACCTATGCGGGACGGCTGGATAAGGATTCCACCGGGCTGATCCTGATGACCAATGACGGTGATCTGATCGATGCCATGATGCGCGGCGCAAACCGGCATGAAAAGGAATATATTGTCACTGTAAAAAGGGAGATCACGCCTGATTTTCTGGAGAACATGGCGCAGGGGGTGTATCTGAAGGATCTGCATATCCGCACCAGAAAATGCCGGCTCAGACAGATGGATGAGCGTACCTTTTCCATCGTTCTGACGCAGGGGTTGAACAAACAGATCCGGAGAATGTGCAAAGCCTGCGGGAATCCGACGGCTTCCATTAAAAGGGTGCGGATCATGAACATTCTGCTCGGGGACCTTCCGGAAAACGAATGGCGGGAAATCAAAGGGGGAGAAAAGCAAAGGCTTTATGAATTATCAGGAAAAAAGAGCAAAAATGCAGGAACTGGCGGGAAAGCTGAATGAGGCTTCCAGAGCCTATTATGCGGAAGATAAGGAGATCATCAGTAATCTTGAATATGACAGGTTGTATGACGAATTGCAGGCGTTGGAGAAAGAGACCGGCGTTGTGCTGGCGGGGAGCCCTACGGTGAAGGTAGGGTTTGAGGCGGTGGAGGAGCTGCCGAAGGAGCGCCATGAGCGTCCGATGCTGTCCCTTGACAAGACGAAGGACCGTGAGGAGCTGGCAGAGTGGCTGCAGGGAAAAGAGGGACTCCTCAGCTGGAAACTGGACGGGCTGACGATTGTGCTGACCTATCAGGACGGAAAGCTTTTAAAGGCAGTCACCCGGGGAAACGGTGAGATCGGGGAAGTGATCACGGGAAATGCAAAGGTGTTTAAAAATATCCCGCTGCAGATCTCCTATACGGGGGAACTGATACTGAGAGGGGAGGCGGTGATCACCTATTCCGATTTTGAGAGGATGAATGAGGAGATCGTGGATGTTTCCGCGCGGTATAAAAACCCGAGAAATCTCTGCAGCGGATCGGTCAGACAGCTTGACAACCGGATCGCGGCGGAGCGGAATATCCGGTTTTATGCCTTCGGTCTCGTCAAAGCAGGGGGTGTGGACTTTGAAAACAGCAGGGAAAAAGAGTTTATATTTCTGGCGGAGCAGGGATTTGAGGTGGTGGAATACCGGAAGGTAACGCCCGAAACCGTGGCGGAGACAATAGCATATTATGAGAAGAAGATAGAACAATATGATATTCCCTCAGACGGACTGGTGCTGACCTATGACGATATCGCTTACGGAGAGTCTCTGGGGGCGACTTCCAAATTCCCGCGCAATTCCATTGCTTTTAAATGGCAGGATGAGATCCGGGAGACCAGGCTTCTGGAGATCGAGTGGAGTCCGAGCAGAACGGGGCTGATCAATCCGGTGGCGATCTTTCAGCCGGTGGAACTGGAGGGAACCACCGTGAGCCGGGCTTCCGTGCATAATATCAGCATTCTGCGGGCGCTGAAGCTGGGGCCGGGAGACCGGATCACGGTCTATAAGGCAAATATGATCATTCCCCAGATTGCGGAAAATTTAACGGGCAGCGATACGCTCGAGATCCCGGAGCATTGTCCGGCATGCGGCGGCAGGACGGAGGTCCGTCAGGTGGCGGATGCCATGTCCCTGTACTGTACAAACAGCGAATGTGCCGCAAAAAAGATCAAATCCTTTGCCCATCTGGTGAGCCGGGATGCGCTGAATATCGACGGTCTTTCGGAAGCAACGCTGGAGAAATTCATCGGGAAGGGCTTTATCCATGAATTTGCGGATATCTTTCATCTGGAACGGTATCAGGAGGAGATCGTGGAGATGGAGGGCTTTGGCGAGAAGTCCTATCAGAAACTGATCGGGGGAAAAACGGCGGACGGAAAAGCGGCGAGTATCGATGCAGCCAGACATACGACGCTGCCGCGGTTTCTGTATGCGCTGGGCATTGCCGGGATCGGGCTGGCAAACGCCAAGATGATCTGCCGGGAATTCGGGGATGACTTTGAACAGATGCTGCAGGCGGATGCGGAGCGTCTGGCGGAGATAGACGGGGTGGGAGGCGTGCTGGCGGAAGCTTTTGTCTCCTATTTTCAGGATGCGGAGAATCTGAGGAAAGCCAGAGCGCTTTATCAGGAGTTGTCGATCGAGAAGCGGGAGCAGGCGGAGGAAGGGGATTTAAACGGTAAGAGCTTTGTGATCACCGGAAGCCTTACCCGGTATGAAAACCGGGACGCCATGAAAGAAGCCATTGAAGCAAAGGGCGGCAGGGTGACAGGCAGTGTAACGAAGAAAACGGTATGCCTGATCAATAATGACATCAATTCCGCGTCTTCTAAAAATAAGAAGGCGAAGGAACTGGGGATTCCGATCATGACGGAAGAGGATTTTATTGCAGAGTATATGGAATAGCATAACGAGTGTTATGATATAGTGCGGAGTGAAATGTCTTTACAGGCAAAATGCATGAAGGGCAGAGCGCAAGCGATTGAAGTATATAACAGGCAGGACAGCGGCGGGTTCCTGCGGGTATCCGGTAAACAGAAAAACAGACCGGAAGCGAATGAAGCGCATAGCGGGCAGGACAGCGGCAGGTTCCTGCGGGTATCCGGTAAACAGAAAGACAGACCGGAAGCGAATGAAGCGCATAGCAGGCAGGACAGCGGCGGGTTCCCGCGGGTATCCGATTAACAGAAAAACAAACAAGAAGCATCAGGAGATGAGATTATGCCAATCAGAGTACAGAATGATCTTCCCGCAAAGGAGATACTGGAAAATGAAAATATATTTGTGATGGCGGAACAGCGCGCCATGTCTCAGGATATCAGGGCGCTGCAGGTATGCATTTTAAATCTGATGCCGTTAAAACAGGATACGGAACTGCAGATTCTGCGCGCTTTTTCCAATACGCCGCTGCAGGTGGATGTGACGTTTCTGATGGTAAAAGGACATACTTCCCTGAATACATCGGCAAATCATTTAAACACTTTTTATGTGACGATGGATGAGATCAGAAAGAAAAATTTTGACGGCATGATCATCACCGGGGCGCCGTTGGAAGAGATTCCCTTTGAAGAAGTGGACTACTGGGAGGAACTTTGTGATATCATGGAATGGACAAAAACCCATGTGACCAGTACGTTGCATATCTGCTGGGGATCTCAGGCGGCGCTGTATTATCATTACGGTCTGCCCAAAAGGGATCTGCCCCAAAAACTGTTCGGCGTCTATCCTCACCGGGTATCGAACCGGAAAGTACCGCTTGTGCGCGGGTTTGACGATATTTTTTATGCGCCCCACAGCCGCCATACGGAAACACCCGCGGATCAGATCAAAGCCTGCCGGAAGCTGAAAGTGCTGGCGGAATCGGAGGAGGCGGGGGTGTTTCTGGCGATCTCAAGAGACGGCAGACAGATCTTTGTGCAGGGGCATCCGGAGTATGACAGGGTGACGCTGCATAACGAGTATATGCGGGATCTGAATAGGGGGCTGGATATTCATCTGCCTTTTAATTATTATCCGGCGGATGACTGTACGAAAAAGCCGATGATGGAATGGCGGTCGCACTGTAATACGCTTTATAGCAACTGGTTAAATTACTATGTTTATCAGAATACACCGTATCTGCTTGACGAGATCGGGTTTAAGACGATGGAGGAGTGCACGATCGAGGAGAATGAGTAGGACAGGATATTTATGACAGGTCAGGCATAACAGACAAAAAGATATGATCAGAGAAGAATTTCCGATAGAGTATTATAAAAAACGGAGACGATTATATGATGACAAGGGAACAGAACATATTTCTGGCAAAGAAAACTTTCGTGGAACTGGTGTATAATACAGCGTATATAGAGGGCTGCAATGTAACCTTTCCGCAGACACAGACGATTATTGACGGTGCGATGGTCAATGGCGTAACAGTGGATGATATACAGACTGTTTTGAATTTACGGGATGCATGGAGATTTTGTATAGAGACGGTGGATGCAGAACTTACACTGGGGTATATATGTAAAATTAATGAGTATATATCAAGAAATGAGAGTCTGCAGTGGGGAGTACTCAGAAACGGGAGAGTCGGTGTAGGAGATTTTATCCCTTCTGTTCCGGAGAAGGAAAATGTGTTGAAAGAACTGGAAAGGATCGGAAGTATAAAAGAGCCGGTGGAAAGGGCATTGGATTATTTTGCGTATGGCTGCAAGCAGCAGTTGTTTTGGGACGGCAATAAGAGAACTTCAACGATCGTGGCA
This sequence comes from Lachnospiraceae bacterium, assembly GCA_910573755.1. GTDB lineage: Bacteria > Bacillota > Clostridia > Lachnospirales > Lachnospiraceae > 1XD8-76. The sequence continues at coordinate 67,992 of CAJTBO010000015.1, forward strand.
AGCAAGATATTGATAGAGGCGGGGGAAGGTATTCTGACGATCGGAAAAGAAAACGCGGAAGAGTTTAATACCGTATTGTATAACTGGTATTTAAAAGATGAGTTGCAGCCGCTGAAAGATTGTCTTGGAAAATGTATCAGAACATTGGAATTATAAAGGAGAGGAGAGTATGCCTGTTTACGAAGCGGAAAATTATGAAAAAGCGATAAAGCGGATTCAGGGAAAGATAGACGCGCTTCATATTAAACCGCATTTTTTTTAAAAAGGTGGGAAATGGCTGTGAGCATATGTTTGAAGGCTGCTGTCTTAACACGCTCGAAAGCAGCCCGTGTCAGAAACTGTCAGAACCCTTCATGCTTGAAAAATTCTGGCTTTGGGAAGGGGATGACAGGGTTGCGGACATTATAGAAGCTGAAATGGAAAATAAGGTCTGCAGAGGAAACATGGGGGAGGTCTGGAATTTTACGGATGTGGGCGTCCAGCCCTGCTGTGAGCGGCAGGATTTTTTAGGATGGTTTGAACTGTGGCTGGATCATCAGGATGAAACGGACTATTTTAAAGATTATGTATACGATGATGACAGTTCAGCCGAAGGCTGAAGTGCTGCGCAGGGCAAAAGCGGATCAGGAGCAGGTATTGGGTTTATAACGATCAGGGATTTAAATATCAGGAAAGGGAAAAGGCAGTATGTTTGAGAAATATACCCCGGTAACGGGCTGTCGGGAGATTCCCGAAGCAAAGCAGGACAGAAAGGCGGCAAAGCGGATCGGGCAGTATCGTATCAGTCAAAAAGCCCTGTATTACGCGGATGGAACGTACATTCCGCTGGCGGATATCAGTGAGGTGAAGGTGGAGACAATGACTGTGACGACGAAAGGGTGCTGCGGCGTTGTGTTGAATGCACCGGCGCTGACGTTTATGGCAGGCGGCGCGAAAAGGCGGATCATGACAGATTCGGAAAAGCAGACGGGGAAAATATATGAGGCTGTTACGGGACATCCGTTGGAAAGGAAGGCAATATCATGAGAAAAGCAGGAAAACTGAAACAGAACTTTTACAGCCTGATCGTGACGGCGCTGGTGGGATTTCTATATTTCTATATCTATCTGCCTGCGCTCAATATCCATTCGGAGGATCTGTACGGGTTTATCATGATCCTGTGTATTGTATATACGGGATGTATGATCTTTCTGGGAGGCTTCAGGACCCATTCGGTGAAGGAGTTTATTTCCTTCAGCTGGCGGCAGGTAAAACTTCCGTTTATCGTGTTTGTGGTGATCGTTGTTGTGACGGCGGCGGGATATCTGGCAGGGCTTGTGATCTTCAGGGCTTCGGCGTATTCTTCTCTGATGTCCATTACCACCGGGGATTTCACGGAGGATGTGGCGGAGATATCCATGGACCAGATCCCGATGCTGGACGAGGATTCCGCCAACACGCTGGCAAACAGGAAACTGGGTGAGTTATCGGATCTGGTATCCCAGTTTGTGGTCAGCGATACGTCGGCGCAGATCAACTATAAGGCAAGACCGGTGCGGGTGACCTATCTGCACTATGACAGCTTCTTTAAGTGGTGGAGCAACCGTTCCAACGGGATTCCCGCCTATATGGTGGTGGATATGGTGACTCAGGATGTGGAAGTGGTGCGTCTGACAGAGGGGATCAAATATTCCCCGTCGGAATATTTTAACAGGGATCTGGTCCGCTATCTGCGGTTCCATTATCCCACGGCAATTTTTGAAAATATTAATTTCGAGATCGACGAGGAGGGAACGCCCTACTGGGTGGCTTCCGTTGTGAAAAAGCGGATCGGGCTCTTTAACGGAGACGATATTCAGGGCGTTGTGCTGTTAAACGCGGTGACGGGGGAGAGCGTCTACCATGAAGTGGCGGATGTGCCGACCTGGGTAGACCGCGTATACAGCGCAGGGCTGGTGGTGGATCAATATAATTACTACGGCAGATATCATAACGGATATTTCAATTCCCTGTTCGCCCAGAGCGATTGTACGACGGCTACCACCGGGTATAACTATATTGCGATGAATGACGACGTATACCTCTATACAGGTATTACATCCATCAGCGGGGACCGGGGCAATATCGGTTTTATTCTGGTCAACCAGCGGACAAAGGATGCCCGCTATTATTCCTGTGCCGGGGCGGAGGAGTATTCCGCCATGTCTTCCGCGGAGGGCGCGGTGCAGCAGTTCAGCTATGACGCGACATTCCCGCTGCTTTTAAATATTTCGGATCAGCCCACTTACTTTATGGCGCTGAAGGATGCGGCGGGGCTGGTAAAGATGTATGCCATGGTCAATGTTCAGCAGTATCAGATCGTGGCGACCGGCAATTCTGTAAGGCAGTGCCAGCAGAGTTACCATGATCTGCTGATCGATAATCAGGTGATCGAGGACGACAGGATATCGGATAACCTGAATGTGCCGCAGGAGGGCGCTTTGGAGGAAGCAGGAAAACAGGAGGCGGAAGGCGCCGGGGAACCTGCGGAGGAGGAACCGGGAGAAGAGGCGTATGAGCAGATCAGCGGCACAGCGGGAGAGATCCGGACTGCGGTTATAAATGATAACACATGTTATTTTATAAATTTAAAGGAAATGGATCAGGAGCGGTATTTTATGCTGCGGGCGGATGAAAATCTGGAAGCGGTGCTGCTCAATGAGGGAGATCAGGTGGAACTTTACTATGTGCCGGGAGACGGCACGGAAAAGATCGTGAAGGCGAAGCTCGGGAAAGTGATCGGGAATGCCGAAACGCAGGAGGTGCAGGAATAGAGATCGATCTGTGTTCTTGCGCAAGCCGGTACTGCCGGCGCCATGCAGGAAGAACTTTCAGAGGAAGCGCAGGAAGAAGATCCTCTGAAGGAGGAAGCGGAAGATCCGCAGGAGCAGTCCGGGGAGGGCGCCGAATCGGATATGTCCGAAGTGCAGAAGGGCGCCGGAGAGAATGAGAACCTCAGTATCGGCATCGATGTGGCAGGGTATCAGGAGGGGATTGACTGGCAGCGTGCGGTTTAGGACGACAGTATTTGTGTGGGGGCGGATGCATGGGCAAATGAGCAGGATACGTTATGGCGGAAGTATTTTGAATACGAAAGGATAAACATCATGAAAAAGAACATCAGAAGAAAAGTAATTGCATTTGCTGCGGCACTGGGGCTTTTGCTTCCCGGATTCAGCGCGGTTCCCGCTGTGAAGGCGCAGGCAAAGACACCGGTGGTGGTCTGTATCGATCCGGGACACGGCGGCACAAACGGCGGCGCCGCATACAACGGGCTCTGGGAAAAGGATCTGACATTGCAGATCGCCACCGCCATGTATCAGGAGCTGTCTTTATATGAGGGAGTTACCGTGATCATGACAAGGACGGCGGATGTGGATTTGACGCTGGCGCAGCGTGCCCAGTTCGCGGCGGACGCCGGGGCGGATTTTCTCTACAGCATTCATCTGAACGCTTCGCCTTCCCATAATCTGTTCGGTTCCGAGGTATGGGTTTCGGCGTATGACAGTTATTATGCAAAAGGAATGAGCTTCGGCAATATTGCCCTGCAGCAGCTTACAACGGATGTGGGAGTATATCCGAGGGGCGTAAAGACAAAGATGAGCAGCAAGGGGACAGGAGACTATTACGGCATCATCAATAACGCCCGGCTGAGAGGCGTGACGGCAGCAATCATAGAGCATTGTCATATGGATGAAGCCCATGACAGCGGCTTTTATATGAAGGAAGGGGCGCTTGAGAAACTGGGAAAGGCGGATGCCACGGCGGTGGCGAAATATTACGGTTTAAAGTCGTCCGTCCTCGGCGTGGATTACAGCGGTTATCAGTATGTGCAGTATCCGAACGCGAAAACGCCCCGTATGCAGGATATGACCGATCCGGAGGTGGCCGAGATCGAACTGCTCTCCTATGATAAAAGTACCGGAAAAGTACAGCTCTATGCGAAAGCTTCGGATGCCCAGAGCAGCATTATCTATTACAGCTACAGCGGAAACGGCGGAGCTACCTGGTCGGGGCTGTTTGGCTGGAGGCCCGCGGGAGCAGGGTATATTGAACTGACCCTGCCGGAAGATGCCACGGGAGAGCTTTGTATCCGGGTGCATAACGAGTATGACAGATTTACGGAGAGCAACCATATTTTTCTGCAGCAGTGACAGAAGCGGACAAAAGCTTATCCGCGGAGAGTATACGACGGTATAAAAGCAGGACATGGTGTTTCGGGCAAAGATACGGACAGGGGCAGTATGAATATGACAAGAGGAGAAATGACACTAAACAATCTGCAGATCGGGGAGTCTGCGGAGATCGTGGCGGTAGGCGGAGCCGGGGCGCTGCGGCAGCACTTTCTGGATATGGGGTTGATACCCGGCGCGGAGGTAACACTGGTAAAATTTGCGCCCATGGGCGATCCGATGGAACTGCTGATCCACGGCTATGAACTGACGCTCCGGCTGGAGGATGCGGCAAAAATAGAAATAAAAACATCGAAGGCGCCGCAGAAGGAGAAAAACAGGGCGCAGGAAAAGACGGCGCCGAAAACCGAGCATCCGGGGCTGGGCGAAGGCGGCAGATATCATGCCAAAGGAGACGGTGATCCGCTGCCGGAGGGGAGCGTTTTAACCTTTGCGCTGGCAGGAAACCAGAACTGCGGCAAGACAACGCTGTTCAACCAGCTTACCGGCGCAAGCCAGCATGTGGGTAATTTTCCGGGAGTGACGGTGGATCGGAAAAGCGGCGTTATCAAGGGCTGTCCGAAAACGGAGATCACGGACCTGCCGGGGATCTACTCCATGTCGCCCTACAGTTCGGAAGAGATCGTTACAAGGCAGTTTATCATTAATGAAAAACCTGCCTGCATCATCAATATCGTAGATGCCACCAACATCGAACGAAACCTGTATCTGACAATGCAGCTGATGGAACTGGGGATACCCATGGTGCTGGCGCTGAACATGATGGACGAGGTGCGGGGCAACGGCGGCTCCATCTATATCAATGAAATGGAAGCGCTTTTAGGGATTCCGGTAGTGCCTATTTCCGCGTCAAAAAACGAGGGCGTGGACGAACTGGTGCACCATGCGGTGCATATTGCGAATTATCAGGAAAAGCCCGGACGGATGGACTTTTGTGATGAAAAAGACCACGGCGGCGCGGTGCACCGGTGCCTGCACGGCATCATGCATCTGGTGGAGGATCATGCGGAGGCGGCGGGGATTCCCGTGCGGTTTGCGGCCACCAAACTGGTGGAGGGGGATAAGCGGATCATGGATGCCCTGTCCCTTTCGGAGAATGAGCAGGAGATGCTGGAACATATCATCCGGCAGATGGAAGAGGAGCGGGGGCTGGACCGGGCTGCCGCCATAGCGGATATGCGTTTTACGTTTATCCGGCATCTGGTGGGGGAGACAGTGGTGAAGCCGAAGGAGAGCAGGGAGCATATAAGGAGCAGGCGGATCGACCGGTTCCTGACGGGGAAATACACGGCGATCCCTGCGTTTATCGGCATTATGGGGCTGGTATTTTTTCTGACCTTTAATGTGATCGGCGCCTTTTTGCAGGGGGTTTTGGAAACCGTGATCGAAGGGCTTGTGCGGCTTATGGATGAGGCCTTTACGGCATGGCATGTAAACGGCGTGCTGCATTCCCTGGTGGTTGACGGTATATTTACCGGCGTGGGGAGTGTTTTGAGTTTTCTGCCGGTCATCGTCACGCTGTTTTTCTTTTTGTCTCTGTTGGAGGATACGGGTTATATGGCGAGAGTTGCCTTTGTGATGGACAAGCTGCTCAGAAAGATCGGCCTCTCCGGCAGGAGCATTGTGCCGATGCTGGTCGGCTTTGGCTGCACGGTGCCCGGTGTGATGGCGAGCAGGACGCTTCCGTCGGAGCGGGACCGCAAGATGACGATCCTGCTGACGCCTTTTATGAGTTGTTCCGCGAAACTGCCGATCTACGGTTTCTTTACGGCGGCGTTCTTTCCGGGAAAAGGCGGGCTTATCATGGTGGGGCTCTATTTTTTCGGTATCCTTGTGGGTATTCTTACGGCGCTGCTGTTTAAAAATACGCTGTTTCAGGGAGAGGCGGTGCCCTTTGTGATGGAACTGCCAAACTACAGGCTGCCGGGAGCAAAAAACGTGGCGCAGCTTTTGTGGGAAAAGGCAAAGGATTTTCTGCAGCGGGCGTTTACGGTGATCTTTATGGCGACCATCGTGATCTGGTTCCTGCAGACCTTTAATCCGCGCTTCGGAATCGTCAGTGATTCCAGAGAGAGCATCCTTGCCCTGGCGGCAAGTGTGATCGCGCCGGTATTTAAGCCTCTGGGCTTCGGGGACTGGCGGATCTCCACGGCACTGATCACGGGCTTTATGGCAAAGGAGAGCGTGGTGTCTACCCTGACGGTCCTTTTCGGCTCCGGGAAACTTCTCGGAGAGGTACTGGAACCGGCATCGGCGGCATCTCTGCTTGTATTCTGCCTGCTCTATACGCCCTGTGTGGCGGCTGTCGCTTCGGTGAAGCGGGAACTTGGCGGCAGGTGGGCGTTTACGATGGTGATCGGACAGTGCGCGGTGGCATGGGTGTGTGCTTTCGCGGTGCGGATCATTGCGACAGCAATATTGTGAGATAAAAAAAAGTGTGGTATAATGTCCAAAAAGGCAATGGGCACTGCGGAGAAAAGCAGAAACGAAAGTAACAATCGTACTTAAATTATAAAGTATTATAAAGAGGTAACACGGAGATATAGAAAGGAATATGCATGGAAAGTCAAAATGCAAAAGGAATGAGTCGTACAACACACTTTCTGGTGGGAAGTTTTATTTTCCTGCTGCTGATCAGTATAGGGGCGTTCAGTTGTCTGGGATATTATATGAGCAGAGTGAGTGAGGATTCCATCAGCAAGGTCGGGGATCTGTATATGGAGGGCATCAATGAACGGGTCACGGCTCATTTTCGGACACTGATCGATCTGAAGCTGGAGCAGGTCGAGACGATAGTGCAGATTGTTCCGGCGGAGGAGAAGAATCTGTATGAGGAACTGGTTTACAGGGCAAGGATCAGAAATTTTAATTATCTTGCGCTTTGTTCGGAAGAGGGCGTGCTGGAAATGCTGGACGGAGAACAGGTCGAACTTGCCGATCCGGAACCTTTCTATACTTCGCTGAAAAACCATGAAAAGAAAGTTGCGGTGGGAAAGGATCAGTCCGGCAATGAAGTGGTCCTGTTTGGCGTGGACGCGGATTATCCGATGAAAGACGGTGGGATATCCATGGCGCTGATCGCGGCTATCCCGATAGAATATATCAGTACGATGCTCGGTACGGAGGAGGAAAATGTATTGATATTCTCCAATATCATCAGAGACGACGGAAGTTTTATCGTCAGCGATATGGATGATGATTATCCGGATTATTTTGCGGGCCTGCATGCGCGGTATCAGGAGGATGACAAGAATGAGATTGACCGGTATATCCGGGAACTTTCCGATGCGATGAAAAGCAAGGAAAGCTATTCTGCCATTATGAATTTCGGCGAAAGCAACCAGCAGATATACTGTACGCCGCTTCCCTATTCGGAGTGGAATCTGATGACGGTACTGCCGTTTGGTGTTCTGAATGAAACGCTGGAGGCAATGAACAAAAACCGCACGGTTGCCACGATGATCATCTGCGGGATCGTGCTCCTTGTACTGCTAACCATTTTCTATATATATTATAAAATGACGCGTCAGCAGATGAGGGATCTGGATCAGGCAAGGCGGGAGGCGCTGGTGGCGACGGAGGCAAAAAGCACCTTCCTGTCCAATATGAGCCATGATATCCGGACGCCGATGAATGCCATCGTAGGCATGACGGCGATCGCGATAGCGCATATCGATGACAAGGAACAGGTTCAGAACTGTCTCAGAAAGATCACCCTGTCCGGAAAGCATCTGCTCGGGCTGATCAATGACGTACTGGATATGTCCAAGATCGAGAGCGGAAAGATGACGCTGACGGCGGAGCAGATCTCCCTGCAGGAAGTAGTGGAAGGAGTTGTCGGCATCGTACAGGCGCAGGTAAAGGCGAAGAGCCAGAATTTTAACGTGCATATCGACAAAATTATGTCGGAGGAGGTATACTGCGACAGCGTCCGGTTAAATCAGGTGCTGCTCAATCTGCTGTCCAATGCGGTGAAATATACGCAGGAGGGCGGTACGATACAGCTTTATTTATTTCAGGAGAAGGAGGCGCCCGAAGGGAAAGAGGGGTATGTCAGGACACATATCGTCGTGCAGGATAACGGAATCGGCATGACGAAAGAATTTATGGCGCATGTTTTTGATTCCTATTCCAGGGCGGACTCCAAACGCGTGCACAAGACGGAAGGCGCCGGCCTCGGGATGGCGATCACAAAGCATATCATTGACACGATGGAAGGAACCATTACCGTAGAAAGCACACAGGGCAAGGGAACGAGGTTCCAGGTGATACTGGATCTTGAAAAAGCACAGGAGCGGGAACTGGAGATGGTGCTTCCGGCGTGGAAGATGCTGGTGGTCGACGATGACGAGACCTTATGCCATACGGCGGTGGAGGCGCTGGATTCCATAGGTATTCAGGCGGACTGGACGCTGAGCGGGGAAAAGGCGCTGGAGATGGTGCGCAGGCATCATCAGATGCGGGATGATTACCAGATCGTCCTGCTGGACTGGAAGCTTCCAGGTATGGACGGACTTTCCGTTGCCAGACAGATCAGAAAGATCGTGGATACGGAGATGCCGATCATACTGATTTCTGCATATGACTGGAATGATTTTGAAGTGGAGGCCAGAGAGGCCGGTATAAACGGATTTATCTCAAAGCCGCTGTTCCGTTCAACCCTGTACCATGGGCTGAAGAAGTATATGAACATTGAAGAGGCGTCGGACGGGATAAAAGAGGATAGTGATCTGGCGGGCCGCCATATACTGGTTGCCGAAGATAATGAACTGAACTGGGAAATACTCAGGGAACTGCTGATGGATCTCGGGATGGAACTGGAGTGGGCTGAAAACGGAAAGATATGCCTTGAGAATTTTGAAAAATCGAAAAAGGGGGATTATGATGCAATCCTGATGGATGTCCGTATGCCGGTCATGAACGGATACGAGGCAACCCGGGCGATCAGAGCGTTGGAAAGGCCCGATGCGCAGACGATCCCGATCATCGCCATGACTGCGGACGCTTTTTCGGAGGACATTAAAAAGTGTCTTGACAGCGGCATGAACGCACATACGGCAAAGCCGATCAACATGGATGAGGTTGTTTCCCTGCTGAAAAAATTTTTATAAGAAAGATCCTGCAAAATCTGCGGTCTCTGTATCCGGGCCGCAGATTTTTTATGTTTTTTAATGGGAAAAGGTGATGAAAAGCAGGACAGGTACATATATATAGGCATGGGGAAAGAAACGGCAACAAGATATAGGCAGGCTGTAAAAAGGCCATGCCTCCGGCGGTTTATCCATGCGGCAGTATAGGAGGGGAGCCATATGAAAAAAGAGGAGATACTGCATATGTTTCCTTCTTCTCTGCGGGAAGTCTTTTACAGGGCGGCGGCAGAGGCTGAGGAACTGCAGGAAATAAGGCTGCGGGCGGAAAAGCCTGTGATCATTATGAAAAAACAGCAGGAATATTTTCTGACGGGGGAAGGCCGGTTTACGAAAGAGATATCCGCAGCCAGATCCATGGAGGCACAGGAAATGGAGCAGGTCATACAGCATATCTGTAAATATTCCGTTTATGCCTATGGCGATGAGATACGGCAGGGATATCTGACGCTGCCGGGAGGGCATAGAGTGGGCCTGGCCGGGCAGGCGGTGCTGGAAGACGATATGAGAATCCGCACAATAAAAAATATACGTTATTTAAACATCAGGATCGCCCACGAGGTGAAAGGCGCCGCCGGGTCAGTCGTTCCGCAGGTTTATGAGGGGGGAAGGTTCTGCAATACGCTGATCCTCTCGCCGCCGGGCTGCGGAAAGACTACGTTGCTCAGGGATCTTGTCCGGGAGATATCCAACGGAAATGCGTGGGGGAGAGGGATGTTTGTCAGTGTGGTGGATGAGAGATCGGAGCTGGGGGGAAGCTATCTCGGCGTGGCGCAGAACGATCTGGGCATCCGGACGGATGTGCTGGATGGCTGTCCGAAGGCTGTGGGGATGATGCTGCTGATCCGTTCCATGGCGCCGGAGGTCATTGCCGTGGATGAGCTGGGAAGCCCTGCGGATGCGGATGCGGTGGAAAGGGTACTGAGATGCGGATGCCATATACTGGCGACCGTCCATGCGGAGGATATGGAGGAATTGAGGCAGAAATCGTTTATGAAGGGGCTCCTCGCCGGGAGGGCTTTTCGGAGGTTTATCGTGATGGCGAAGGAGAACGGAAGCTGTGTGGTTAAAAAAATATATAAGTGAGGGAGGCTTTTTATGCTGCGGATATTGGGGATTCTGGCGGTCATAGCAGGAAGCAGCGGCTGTGCCCTGCGCATTGTAAGAGAACGTGCCGAATATCTGGAGAGGTGCAGGTCATGGCAGGAACTGTTCGAACTGATGGAACATGAGATCGCCTTTCAGAAGTCTTCCCTGCCGGAGATATGCGAGAGGGCAGGCACCCGCCTGTCGGGAAACAGGAAACTTTTTCTGGACAGGATAGGCAGGGCTTTTGAGGAAGACGGCGGCGAGACTTTGGGGGAGATCTGGCGGAGGGAGGTAAAGCTGATCTTCCGGAAGGAACCTGTAAAAAAGGAACTGGAAAAAGAGGTGGAGGAACTGGGCGGGCGGCTTTGCTTTGAGGACGGCGGCCTGCAGAGAAAAATACTGCAGGATATGGAAAAGTACATAGGAAAACATCAAAAGGAGCAGGAGAATATCAGCAGGGAGAGAAATAAACTGACTTTGTGCGCCGGAGTAATGGGCGGTCTTCTTCTTACGATTCTTCTGCTCTGAGAGCCAAGATGGGAGGATGGACGTGACAGTTAGTGTGATTTTTAAGATAGCGGCGGTAGGCATACTGGTTACGATATTGGGACAGGTATTAAAACACAGCGGCAGGGAGGAGCAGGCTTTTCTGGTATCTCTGGCAGGGCTTATTCTGGTGCTGACCTGGATCATGCCCTATATTTATGATCTGTTTATGTCTATCCAGAATCTGTTTTCACTGTGAGGAGCTGTGTGAACTCTCGGCGATCCTGTCCTGCTTCAAGTATGCGTCGGCGTGATATGGGACAAGGAAGAGCCGGGAGAATTGTCAGGGTAAAAAGGGCCCGGGGTCCGGGCATGGAAAGCGGGGGCAGGAGATGATCGTTATCAAAATATGTCTGTTGGGCGTGCTGGCGGTGCTTTTAGCACTGCAGTTTAAAATACTGAGGCCGGAATATGCCGCATATATCGGTGTGGCATGCGGCGGGCTGATCTGTGTGTTTATCGTGGAATATCTGTCCAGAGTGTTTCAGCAGTTCGGACAGCTTCAGCAGTATGTTTCGGCAAACCGGGAATACCTGAACATCCTTCTGAAGATGATCGGTATTACCTATATCTGTGAGTTCAGCGCCGGTATCTGCAGGGATGCGGGATTTCAGACGATCGCAGGACAGATAGAGGTATTCGGGAAAGTCTGCATTTTGTTGTTCGGTCTGCCGATCGTGATCTCGCTGCTGCAGACGATAGGGAATTTCGCATGAAAAAACATACGTTATTTATTATTTGTACAGAGTTTTTTCTGTTGTTTGTCCTGTCTGATATAAAATGCATGGCAGCCTTTCCGGAGGAAGCGCAGGCGGCGGAGGAGAAAGGGGCTCTGGAGGGGATTCCGGAGGAACTGAGCAGCCTCTGGAATGAAAACTATATGCAGGAGATCACGGACTATCTGGATGATGCCTACGGAAAAAATGAACTGGATACAGGAAAATTATGGCGGGAGATACTGGCAGGAAATTTAAAGGAGAGTATAAGGGAATTTGGAATGCAGGCGATCAAAAATCTGTTTTTCGAATTTTCGGCGGGACGGGAGATATTTATGAACATTCTGCTGCTTGCGGTATTGTCCGCTCTGTTTACGGTGGTGATGGATATCGTGGAAAACCGGCAGGTTTCGCATCTGGGCTTTTATTTTCTGTATTTACTGCTCTGTATCATGCTGAGCAGAGTATTCCGGAGTATTTATCTGGAGACGGAGCAGATTTTATTGTCCATAACGGATTTTGTCAAGATATTGATCCCTGCCTATGCGGCGGCGCTGGGGATGACAAACGGTCAGGCGACGGCGGCTGTATACTATGAAGGAATCCTGTTTGTGATCTGGTGCGTGGAGGAGATATTCTGTCATATCGCCCTGCCGGGGATAGAATTGTATATGCTGATGGCAGTCATGAACGGCATATGGAGCGGGGAGAGGCTGGCGGGGATTCTGCAGAGCCTGAAGCGGGGAATAGAATTTTTATTAAAGGCTGTACTCTGGATCGTTGGCAGTCTGGGTATCCTGCAAGCATTGATAACACCTGTTATTGATTCTTTGAAATGGAATGCTGCGAAGAAGGTGGCAGGGATGGTTCCGGGAGTGGGAAATATTTCGGAAGGTGTGTCGGAAATTTTTGTGGGTTCCGCCATTCTGATCAGAAACGGTGTCGGCATTTTTTTTACGGTGACGCTGCTGTTTCTGTGTCTGGTTCCCCTGTGCAAGATTTTTGTGCTGGCAGGCTGCCTGAAACTTTCCTCGGCGCTGGGGGCGTTAGTGAACCATTCGAGGATGACTGCCTGTTCGGACAAGGTGGCGGAGGCGTCTTTTCTGCTGTGTAAGGTACTGCTGACCGGTATGGGGCTGTTTTTACTGAGTATCGCCATTTCGGTGCTGGCGGTGAACCGGAATATGTGAGCGGCGGCGAAATGCCGTGGACTGCCCGGTCGTCTCGCTTCCCGCATACGTGAGCCGGAATAAGTGACCGGCAGCGAAATGCCGGTAGGATGTGAGGTATCCCGGCTTAACAGCAGGTAAACCGGAATAAGTGACGGGCGGCGAAATGCGGAAAAGGGATGCGGGCTGCGGATGGGACTGCGGGGAAAAACAGAGACTGCGGAGGATGGGGGATCGAAGGTTATGCGGGAACAGATAAAGGAATTGTGCCTTTTTATGATATGCGGGCAGACACTGCTTCATTTTCAGAGCGGGAAAAAGTATGAAAAGATCTGCCGGATGATACTGGAACTTCTGGTGCTGGCGGGGGTCGTGGGAATGATCCTGAATTTTCTTCAGTCTCTCGGCATCCGGAAAGGAGATATGCCGGCAGCCGGCGGGGCAGTGACAAATATGCAGCGCAGTATGGAGGAAGCCCTTTTGAAGCAGCTGGATATGGACAGCCTGGAGGAAGAGTTTATGTCCGGGATCTCAATGGAGAGTCTGGTGGAAAAGTATACGCTGCAGGAGGTGAAGGCAAAATATGACGGGTTTGCCGGGCAGTATGGATTTGAGATAGAGGAAATGGAACAGACAGGTGATATGCTGCGGGTGTCTGTAAAAAAGACAGGTGATCTTTCCGGGGCGGGGGAAACGGGCGCGGAAGCAAAAGGCACGGCGTCCGGCGGGGAGGCGGCGCAGGGAGAGGCTGCCGGTGCGGGAGATACGCAGGAAACCGCCGGGATCAGGAGGGTGGAGATCGAAAAGATTGATATCGGCGGGGAAAAAGAGCCGGCGCCTGCAGAGATGCACGGACAGGAAATACAGGAAAATACCGAAGCGGACCAGGACGGGCTGGAGGTGTTTCGCAGGCAGCTTGCCCTTGTTTTTGCAATGGATGAGGAGAAACTGGAGGTGATTTTAATTGACTGAAAAAGTCATTGAGAAATGGAAGCTGAAGCTCCGCAATATGAAAAAAGAGGATTATATCGTACTTGTGCTGATAGGAGTGCTTCTTCTGATCATCTCCTTGCCCACGGACAGGGAAAAAGATGCGAAAGGAAATATCAGTATTTCCGGGGAAGAAAACGGGCAGGAAGGAGGGAAAGCGGCGAAAATAGAAAGCGGTACGGAGGAAAATACGGAAAAAACAGAGGAAAAGACAGGGGGTTTAAATAAAAACACATGTTATGATATTGATTCTTATGTGGAAAACCTGGAAAAACGCGTGGAGGAGATGCTTTCCGGAATGGCGGGAGCGGGAAAGGTACAGGTGATGATCACTGTCTCCGATACAGGTACGGAGATACTGGAAAAGGACACGGAGATCAATGCGGCGGATCTGGAGGAGACGGATGACGCCGGAGGCAGGAGAAAAAATACGGAAAGCGGACAGCGGGAGGAAGCCGTTTATTTCAGGGACGCAGAGGGAAACGAAATACCCTATGTGGTGCAGAGAAAGCTTCCCGAGGTGACGGGAGTAGTGGTCATCGCGGAAGGAGCGGGAAATGAAACGGTAAAAGAAAATATAATTGGTGCAGTTGGAGTATTATTTAATTTGAACGAGCATAGAATAAAAGTAATCAGAATGAAATCTTAAAGGGGAGAGAGGTTTGAAAAAAATATTTAAAAAGAATCAGCTTATGATAACGGCTTTAGCCCTGATGATCGCGGTTGCAGGTTATCTGCATTTTTCCGGTGACGTATCGGATCAGATCACCATATCAGAGGGGGAAGGCGAGGAACAGGCAGAGAATACCGCGTCAGAGGCGGCGAATATGATAGAATATACAGTAGAAGATACATATACGGCGGATGAACTGGCAGAGATGGATGTGAACAGTGATATGAGCGCCACCGACGGGGAGGCGGCCATGCTGGACATTTCCGATGAGGATATGCTGACGGATATCGAGAGTCTGGACAGTGAAGTGGCGGATATCGATGACGGTTATGAGGATGAGCTGGCTTCCATAGAGAGTATGCTGGCAGAGAGCTCGGATGTAGAGGAAGGCGAAGTACCGGGAGAGGCGGTGTTTACGGCTGCGGTCAATGTCAATACCCTGCAGGGCGCAAAGCTGATGAAGGAGCAGACCAGAGCGGAAAACAAGGCGGCGCTCATGCAGATCATCAACAGCACGAACATAGCGGATGATCAGAAACAGGTCGCGTTAAACAGCATCGTCGGTCTGACGGAGACGGCGGAAAAGGAAATGTCTGCGGAAATACTGCTTGAGGCGAGGGGATTTGAGGATGCGGTGGTCAGCATCACCGGAGATACGGTGGATGTGGTGGTATCCAGCGCGGATCTGTCCGATTCCCAGCGGGCGCAGATCGAAGATATCGTGATGCGAAAGACGGGAACACCGATCGAAAATATTGTGATCAGTACCACTTTGAATTAGAATAAATATGTGATATACTACCAATACTGGCGTCTGAAAAGGGAAACAGGGAGCAGCCTTACTCCCTGTTTTGCCTGTGTACCCGGGGGTACCTGTTCAGTATATAGAAACCGGAGGAAACCGAAGTGACAGATTATACAAAGGAAATTAACCGAAGAAGGACATTTGCTATTATATCCCACCCGGATGCGGGTAAAACAACACTGACAGAGAAATTTTTATTGTACGGCGGCGCGATCAATCTGGCGGGCAGCGTAAAGGGAAAAGCCACGGCAAGACATGCGGTGTCGGACTGGATGGAGATCGAGAAGGAGAGAGGTATTTCCGTCACCTCCTCCGTGCTGCAGTTTGAATATGACGGTTGCTGCATTAATATTCTGGATACGCCGGGGCATCAGGACTTTTCGGAGGATACCTACAGGACGCTGATGGCGGCGGATTCCGCGGTGATGGTCATAGACGCGTCAAAGGGCGTGGAGGCGCAGACGAGGAAGCTGTTCAAGGTCTGCGCCATGCGTCATATTCCGATCTTTACCTTTATCAATAAGATGGACCGGGACGCAAACGATACCTTTGACCTGTTAGACGAGGTGGAAAAGGAACTGGGGATTGCTACCTGCCCCGTTAACTGGCCGATCGGTTCGGGAAAGGGATTTAAGGGGGTCTATGACCGGGACGGAAATAAGGTTGTCACCTACTCCGACACGGAAAAAGGGACAAGGGAAGGGATCTCCAGAGAGATCTCCCTTGAGGATCGGGAGGAGCTTTCGGCTGCTCTGGGAACGGAGGCCATGGACAAGCTGCTGGAGGAACTGGAGCTTTTAGACGGCGCGGGGGCGGAATTTGATCTCGAGGAGGTTCGGCGCGGCGATCTGACGCCGGTATTTTTCGGATCGGCTTTGACCAATTTCGGCGTGGAGATCTTTCTGCGGCATTTTCTGGAGATGGCGACAACACCGCTGCCAAGAAAAGCGGATATCGGGCTGCTGCTGCCGACGGAACATGAATTTTCCGCCTTTGTCTTTAAAATACAGGCGAATATGAACAAAGCGCACAGGGACAGGATTGCCTTTATGCGGATCTGTTCCGGAAAATACGATGCGGCGATGGAGGTACGGCATGTGCAGAGCGGCAGAGTCATGCGGCTTTCCCAGCCCCAGCAGATCATGGCGGACGAGCGGAAGATACTGACGGAGGCTTATGCGGGGGACATTATCGGTGTTTTTGATCCGGGCATCTTTTCCATCGGCGATACGCTCTGTATGCCGAAGGAGAACTTTCAATATGAAGGGATCCCTACTTTTGCGCCGGAGCATTTTGCCAGAGTGCGCCAGATGGATACGATGAAGCGGAAACAGTTTATCAAAGGGATCAGCCAGATCGCCCAGGAGGGCGCCATTCAGGTCTTTCAGGAACTGGCGGGCGGTATGGAGGAGATCATCGTTGGCGTGGTGGGCGTCTTGCAGTTTGAGGTATTAAAATACCGGCTGGAAAACGAATACCGGGTCGAGATTGCCTTAGAGCAGCTTCCTTATGAATATATCCGCTGGATCGAGAATAAGGACGAGGTCGATGTGGCAAGGCTTCAGGGAACTTCCGATATGAAGAAGATTCAGGATCTGAAGGGGAACCCGCTGCTCCTGTTTGTGAATGAGTGGAGCATCCGGATGACCTGCGAGCGCAATGAAGGACTGAAACTGTCCGAGTTCGGAAGGAACTAGGAGATATGATCGATTGTTATTGTGACGGAAAGGTATAATAATAAATAACATGCGTTTTTTTATTGAAAAGAAGGAAGACGGGGAAAACAGGAAAAGGAGAGGGAGGATAAAGCAGGCGCTGATCGTCCTGCCGGTGTTTTTGTGCTGCATGCTCTTTCTTGCCGGGTGCGGCGGGATCACGGATTTTCCGGAGGGTTCGCCGGAAACGGATTCACAGGAACTGAGTGAAGAGGAGGACAGGGAAGAAGGAACGGAAGATGAGGAGGCGGTATCGGAAGAAGCGGTTTCTGCGGAGGATGCTGACGGTGTCGAAGGGATTCAGATCGAAGGAAATCAGGTCGAGGAAGGAAATAAAAGCCTCTCAGGGGATGAACTGGAGAGGAAGCGGGAGGAGATCGGGCTTTCGGAAGCCGGTATGATAGGACTTTTGGAGGCGCAGTCCGGCAACTACTATTTTGAACAGTTGAGCGGCCCGGAAAAAAATCTTTATGTGGAATGTTATCAGATTCTGGCAGTGCAGGCGGAGGAGATCCTTATTTCGACAACGGATGCGGAGGTTCTGCCGAGAGTCTATCAATGTGTTATCAATGACCATCCGGAATTTTTTTATTTGAACGGTTATACCTATACACAGTATACGAGAAATGAAGAAGTACAGTATATTACCTTTTCCGGCAGGTATATTTATGATGCGGCAGAGGTGGCAAGGCGGCAGAAGGTGATCGATGCGGAGGTGGAAAAACGGGTCGGCGCCCTGACGGGGTATGATGAGTACGAGACGGTGAAGCTGGTTTATGAGGATCTGATCCTCTCTACGGATTACAGCATGGATTCTGCGGATAATCAGAACATCTGCTCTGTTTTTCTGGATAAGAGATCGGTCTGTAACGGCTACGCCAAAGCGGCGCAGTATCTGTTGAACGATCTCGGCATTTCATGCATTATCGTAAACGGGACGACAAACGGTGATTCCCATGCATGGAATATTGTGGAGGTCGACGGGGCATATTATCATATGGATACTACCTGGGGCGATCCTTCTTATTATTCATCGACAGAGAGTGAAAAAGAAGGGGCGCCGGATATCGATTACAGTTATCTCTGCGTGACGGATGCGGAGATCAGAAAAAATCACAGTGTTGATCCGGAGTTTGCACTTCCCGCATGTACTTCCACGAAGGATAATTATTTCGTCAGAGAGGGCCTTTATCTGAACGGATACGAGGAAGGGAAGATCCGGGAGATCTTTGAGGCGGCGAAGGCACAGGGGAAAAATACCGTGGCGCTCAAAGCTTCCGACGGGCAGGCATATCGGGAGATTTTCCGGAATCTGATCGAAGAACAGAAGATTTTTGATTATTTTGGAACCTATACGGCGGACGGGGAATATAAGATCGCCTACTCCGGAAATGAAGAGATGGGGACGATCAGTTTCTGGGAGTAAGGAAATACGCGGTGACAGTAAAGCCGGGCGGACCGTTGCGATGCACAGTGACAAAGAAGCCGGGCAGCCGGACCGTTGCGATGCACGATGATAAAGAAGCCGGGCAGCCGGGCCGTTGCGATGCACGATGATAAAGAAGCCGGGTGCAGAACCGCTATGATGCACGGTGATGAAGAAGCCGGGTGCAGAACCGTTATGATATGCGACGCTGACAAAAAAGATATGCTTTGCAAAACGGGAGTTTTTTGGTATACTGGTTTAAGTATATGCGGAATGGATATATATAAATGTCAGACGATTGCAGTTTGGAGAGAGAAACAGTTCGGGATCTTGAAGCGGAACAATTAAAATATCAAATAAAACAGGAGAAGACGAAATGAGCAAAGAAATGGAAAGACAAAGTCTGGAATTAAGAGAAGATGACAGCATGGGTTCTGTGAAGATCGCAGACGACGTGGTGGCGATGATCGCGGCGCTGGCGGCGACGGAGGTGGAAGGGGTTTCCTCCATGGTCGGAAATATCACCCACGAACTGATGAATAAAATGGGATATAAAAATATAGCCAGAGGCGTGAAGGTAGAAGTATTCAATAAGAAGGTAAAGGTGGATATTTCCGTCAATATTGAATACGGCTATAATATTCCGACTACCGGACGGAATATCCAGACGAAGGTACAGAACGCGATCGAGAGTATGACAGGGCTGGAGGTAACGGATGTGAATATTCGGATTGCCGGCGTCAATATGGTGAAGGCGGCAAAATAGACAAGACATCCATACAAAGTTACTTTTCAGGCACATGAGATAAAAGTATGTGGGATAACCGGAGATAATATGAGCAGACGGGAAATAAGGGAACACATTTTTAAGCTGTTGTTCCGTGTGGAATTTTATAAAACCGAGGAAATGGAAGAACAGAAGGAATTGTTTCTGGAAGATACGGAAGATTTCCCGGAGGAGGCACCGGAAAAGGACAAGCTGGAAATTACGGAAAAATATGATGCTATTGCGGCAAAGCTGTCTGAGATCGATGAGATGATAGACGGGAAAGCGACCGGATGGAGTACGAAGCGTATGGGTAAGGTGGATCTTACGATCATACGCCTTGCGGTATATGAAATCTGTTTTGATGAACAGGTGCCCACCGGTGTGGCGATCAATGAGGCGGTGGAACTGGCAAAGAACTATGGACAGGACGGCTCGGCATCTTTTGTAAACGGAGTGCTGGCAAAATTTGCAAAGCCGGAAATACCGAGGTAGGATTATGGCGCGAAATGTCTATACCGTTGCCCAGGTGAATTCTTATATTAAAAATATGTTTACTCAGGACTATATGCTTCAGTCCATTTCCGTAAAAGGCGAAGTCAGTAACTGTAAATATCATACTTCAGGGCATATTTATTTTACCCTGAAAGATCGTTCCGGGACGATTGCCTGCGTGATGTTTGCCGGCAGTCGTTCCGGTCTTGCATTTCGGATGTCGGAAGGGATGCAGGTCGTTGTCACCGGCAGAATAGATGTCTATGAGCGGGACGGAAAGTATCAGCTCTATGCGCAGAAGATCACCCGGCAGGGCATCGGGGATCTGTATGCCCGGTTTGAACAGTTAAAGCGGGAACTTGAGGAGGAGGGGATGTTCGCGGCGCAGTATAAGCGCCCGATCCCGAAGTATATCAGAACGCTGGGCGTAGTGACCGCACAGACCGGTGCGGCGGTGCGGGATATCATCAATATCGCGGGCCGGCGGAATCCTTATGTACAAATCATACTTTATCCTGCGATCGTGCAGGGGGAGGCGGCGGTTCAAAGCATTATAAACGGCATCCACGCGCTGGAAGATGCGGGAGTGGATGTGATCATTGCGGGAAGGGGCGGCGGCTCCATCGAGGATCTCTGGGCTTTTAACGAGGAGGCCGTGGCAAGGGCGGTATTTGAGTGTTCCGTGCCTGTGATCTCCGCGGTGGGACATGAGACGGACACCACGATCATCGATTTTGTGGCGGATCTCCGCGCGCCGACGCCTTCCGCGGCGGCGGAACTGGCGGTCTATGATATCAGGGAGCTGTCGGAGCGTTTTTCGGGGGTGCGGGAGATGTACCGCCGCGGTATGGAGAGGAAACTGCGGGAGGCCGCCATGCAGCTTCAAAACAGAAAGACCAGGCTGCGTTATTTAAGCCCGCTCTCCCAGATCAGGGAAAAACGGAATTTCGCCATGAACCTTGAGGGGGCGCTGCAGGAGGCGATGGACCGGAAGCTGGCGGAAAAGAGGCAGAGGCTGCTTCTTTATATAGAGCGGTTAAAGGGGCTCTCTCCCCTTGAAAAACTAAAGCAGGGCTATTCCTATGTCAGTACGACGGAGGAGGAGACGCTGATTTCTGTGAAGCAGGTAAAAGCCGGGGACAGGCTGAAGATTTATGTGACGGATGGGTTTGTGGAGGCGGAAGCGAAGAGTATAGGCAGGCTGAAATAAACGTATATCATTCCGTGAATTTTGGATAAGAGTAATGGGAATACTTTTCCCGGAGGAGAAAACACATGGAACACATGGAAGAAACAAAAAAAGAGATCAGTCTGGAGGAATCCTTTGAAAAACTGGATGAAATGCTGAATGAGCTGGAATCTCCGGATATTTCGCTGGAGGAATCCTTCCGGGTGTATCAGGAGGGAATGAAACTGTTGAAACAGTGCAATGAAACCATTGACAGAGTAGAAAAAAGCGTGCTGAAGCTGAATGAAAACGGGGAATTAGAGGAATTTTAAACAGCAGAGGAACCGGAATGGGAGTTTATGACATGGATTTTCAAAAGGAACTGCAGGAGCGGGTGGCGTACACCGAGAAAGTGATCGGAACATACCTGCCGAAAGAGGAAGGATTTCAGAAAAGCCTTTTAGAAGCGATGAATTACAGTTTTCTGGCGGGCGGAAAGAGGCTGCGGCCGCTTTTGATGCTGGAATGCTACAGGATGTTCGGCGGCAGCGGACAGATCGTGGAGCCTTTTATGGCGGCACAGGAGATGATCCATACCTATTCTCTGGTACATGACGATCTGCCGGCAATGGACAACGATCTGTACCGGAGGGGGAAAAAGACGACCCACGCCGTCTACGGGGAAGCCATGGCGATCCTGGCAGGGGACGGGCTGCTGAACTTTGCTTTTGAAACGGCATGCAAAGCTTTTTCGGCCGGGACGGATCCTGACGCGGAAGCGCGCGCAGGGAGGGTCGGCGGCGCGCTGAAGATACTGGCGGAGAAAGCCGGTATTTACGGTATGATCGGCGGACAGGCAGTGGATGTGGAGGCGGAAAAGCAAAAACTGAGACTGGACGGGGAAAAACTGCTGTTCATCCATGCGCATAAGACGGCAGCCCTGATCGAGTCCGCGATGATGATCGGCGCCCGTCTTGCAGGGGCGGATGAAAAAGCCGTGAAGGAACTGGAAAAGGCGGGGTACTGTATCGGTGTCGCGTTCCAGATACAGGATGATATTCTGGATATCACCAGTACGCTGGAGGAACTCGGGAAACCCGTGGGAAGTGATGAGAAAAATGAAAAACTGACATATGTGTCGGTTTATGGAATGGAAAAAGCCGTACAGGATGTGGAAAAACTCTCAAAGCAAGCTCTGGATATCTTGCGAAGCGGGCGGGAGAGGAATGTGTTTCTGGAAGAACTTGTGGTGAGCCTGATCACGAGGCGGAAATAAAATAAGCAGGTTATCATGGGGGCGGAGCCGTTATGTATTTGGAAAAGATTAAAAAAGCGAACGATATCAAAAAAATAGAAAAAGAACATCTCGGCGATCTGGCGCAGGAGATCCGGGAGTTTCTGATCCGGAAGATCTCCGTGACAGGCGGGCATCTGGGGTCCAATCTGGGCTGTGTGGAACTGACCATGGCGCTGCATCTTTCACTGGATCTGCCGAAGGATAAGATCATCTGGGATGTGGGGCATCAGGCATATACCCATAAACTGCTGACCGGCAGGGTACAGGGCTTTGATACGCTGCGCAGGTACGGCGGCATGAGCGGGTTCCCGAAGCGCAAGGAAAGCGATTGCGACAGTTTTGATACGGGGCACAGTTCCACTTCCATTTCGGCAGGGCTCGGCATGGTGAAAGCGAGGGACCTGCTAAGACAGGATCACACAGTGGTTTCGGTGATCGGGGACGGCGCCCTGACCGGCGGCATGGCTTATGAGGCGATCAACAACGCCAGTAAGCTGGATACCAATTTTATCATTATATTAAACGACAACAATATGTCCATTTCCGAAAATGTGGGGGGCGTATCCAAGTATCTGAACGCGATCCGCACCACGGAAAATTATCTGGATCTGAAAAATACGGTCTATAATACGCTGATCGGTTTCCACCACGGGGAGACCATGGTGGAGGGTATCCGCCGGGTGAAAAACGACGTGAAGCGTCTGGTGGTGCCGGGGATGTATTTTGAGGATCTGGGCGTTACCTATATGGGGCCGGTGGACGGCCATGATACGCTGAAGATGGCGAGGTTTATCCGGGAGGCGAAAAAAGTAAAGGGCGCCGTCCTGATACATATGCTGACGACAAAGGGAAAAGGCTATATGCCGGCGGAAAAACATCCGGCGAGATTCCACGGCGCGGAGCCCTTTGAGATCGAGACCGGGCTGCCGGCACATCCCCGCACCAAAGCGAACTATACCGATATTTTTTCCACGGTGATGATCAAACTTGCGGCGAGGGATAAGCGGGTGGTGGCGATCACGGCGGCGATGGCGGACGGAACGGGACTGAAGCGTTTCCGCAACATCTACCCGGAGCGGTTTTATGACGTGGGTATCGCGGAGGAACATGCCGTGACCTTCGCGGCCGGACTGGCGGCGGGCGGGCTGCGCCCGGTGGTTGCCGTGTATTCCTCTTTTTTGCAGAGGGCTTATGACCAGATCATCCATGACGTCTGCATTCAGAATCTGCCGGTGATCTTTGCCATCGACCGGGCGGGCCTGGTGGGGAGCGACGGGGAGACACATCAGGGCATCTTCGATCTGTCCTATCTGTCGCATATACCGAATATGCATGTGATGGCGCCGAAAAACAAGTGGGAGCTGTCGGACATGCTGAAGTTTGCCCTGCAGTTTGAGGGGCCCATCGCGATCCGTTATCCGAGGGGGGAAGCTTACGACGGCCTGCAGGAATTCCGGACGCCGGTGGTATACGGAAAGAGCGAAGTGCTCTATGAGGAGGAGGATATCTGCCTCATGGCGGTGGGCAGTATGGTAAAAACAGCGGTTTCAGTCAGAAGGATGCTGAAGGATATCGGCTATGCCTGCAGCCTTGTGAACGCCCGGTTCGTGAAACCCGTTGACGAGGCGCTGATCGAAGAGTTGTCGCACAGCCACAAGCTGCTTGTGACGCTGGAGGAAAATGTGGCAAAGGGCGGTTTCGGCGAGAGCGTCAGAAGCTTTGCGGATTCCCTGCCGGGATGCAGGATGAAAGTACTCTGTGTGGCGCTGCCGGATCTGTATGTGGAACATGGCAGTGTGAATATATTGGAGGAGGAACTGGGGATTACGGACGGCTGTATTGCCAGAAGGATCGTGACGGAATATGTGGGAAACTGTTCTCCGGCGGCAATACATGCGGCCGAATATGACGGACACGGGGAAAAATAAGTGAGACATATCTGAAAAAGGACAGGATCGCGAAACAGGAAAACAAATGGATGAAATAAAGGGCAGAAGAGAAAAAACGAAAAAGAAGCGTCTTGACATGCTGCTGGTGGAGCAGGGCTATGCGGCTTCCAGAGAAAAGGCAAAGGCGGTCATCATGGCGGGGGCAGTCTTTATCAACGGACAGCGGGAGGACAAGGCCGGGGCAGGCTTTGACCCGGAGAAGATAAAAACGCTGGTGGTAAAAGGTGCGGAGCTTCCCTATGTGAGCCGGGGCGGGTTGAAGCTGGAGAAGGCTCTGCAGGTTTTTCCGCTTGCGCTGACAGGAAAGATCTGTATGGATATCGGCGCTTCCACCGGCGGCTTTACGGATTGTATGCTG
Source organism: Lachnospiraceae bacterium (assembly GCA_910573755.1). Classification (GTDB taxonomy): domain Bacteria; phylum Bacillota; class Clostridia; order Lachnospirales; family Lachnospiraceae; genus 1XD8-76. The sequence goes on from CAJTBO010000015.1 coordinate 92,512, forward strand.
CAAAACGGGGCGGAGAAAGTCTATGCGGTGGATGTGGGGCACGGGCAGCTCGACTGGAAACTCAGAAACGATGAGCGGGTGGTATGTATGGAGCGGACCAATTTCCGCTATCTGACGCCGGAAGATATGCCTGAGCAGGTGGATTTTGCATCCTGCGATGTGTCTTTTATCTCGCTGACAAAGATTCTTCTGCCTGCGAGAAATCTCTTGAAGGATGCAGGGGAAATGGTCTGCCTGATCAAGCCCCAGTTTGAGGCGGGGCGTGAGAAAGTGGGAAAAAAAGGCGTTGTGCGGGATAAGGAGGTACACCGGGAGGTGATCTGCAAGGTCATGGATTTTGCGGACGGTATCGGTTTTCAGATACCGGATCTGTCTTTTTCTCCGATCAGGGGGCCGGAGGGGAATATCGAGTATCTTCTGTATCTGAAAAAGGATGCGGGGAGGACGGCAAAACTTTCGGAACTGACGGAGTTGGAGGCGAAGGAGCGCCTTTTGACGCTGCAGGATAAAGGAGAGGGGATTTCGGCGGATGCCGGGATGGAACGCCTGATCGAAAATGTGGTGGAAAGCGCCCAGAGGCTATGATCATTAAATTCTTTGGTGAAGTGCGGGGAGGACGGGTATCCGACCCGGCGGGCGAAGGGGAACTGAGATGAATAATTTTCTTGTGGTGACAAATAAACAGAAGGATTCCGCTTTTGCCTGTACCAACCGGATCAGGGGATATCTGGAGAGGCACGGAAAATCCTGTCTGACGGAGACCGGGGATGTCTCGGAACTGAGAATCCCGGAAGGCGTAGAGTGCGTGATCGTGCTGGGCGGGGACGGGACGCTGCTGCGGGCGGCGAGGAATGCCGCCGATGCGAAAGTACCGCTGATCGGCGTAAACCTTGGAACAATGGGCTATCTGGCGGAGGTGGACAGTGATTATCTGGAGGAAGCGCTGGATCAGCTGATGGCGGATGATTTTACGAGGGAGAGGCGCATGATGCTCTCCGGCAGGGTGATACCCGCGGGGGGAGCAAAGGAGATATCGATAAGGTCAGAGGGCGAAGACGCCGGGAGGAAGCCGGATAAAGCGGAAGCGGAGCGGCGGGAAGATTGTGCGCTGAATGATATCGCGATCACGAGAAGAGGTTCCCTGCAGATTATTTCGTTCCATATTTATGTGAACGGACAGCTTCTCCACGTCTGTCATGCGGACGGTATTTTGGTGGCGACACCTACCGGTTCCACCGGTTATAATCTGTCTGCCGGAGGCCCTATCGTGGAGCCCCATGCGCAGCTGATCCTGCTGACGCCGATCTGTCCCCACACGATGAGTTCGAGGCCTATCGTACTCTCGGCGGAGGATGAGGTGGTGATCGAGATCGGAGAAAATAAAAAGGGGATTGTTCAGGAAGTGGAGGCCTGTTTTGACGGCAGTGTGAAAATGGCGATGTTTGCCGGCGACAGGATGGAGATCAGGAGAGCCGGGAAAGTGACGGAAATGCTGAAGTTAAGTCAGGACAGTTTTGTGGAGGTCTTACATAAAAAGATGGACGCCTAGAAAGCGGGAGCAGACAGGGATAATCGTATCAGGCCGGATAAGAGCAAGAGGCGGATGGATAGAGGAGTGGAAGAAGCCGGTATAAAAGGAAGAAGGCAGATAAAGTAGCAGAAGAGAGCGGGTAAAGAAACCGGAAGAAGCCGTATAAAAAGAGCAGAGGCGGATGAATAAAGAAACCGGAAGAAATCGGGCAGAGGAAACAGAAGAAAGACAGGAAAAGAGTAAGGATATAAAAGAGAGGGTATCGGGAAATGAAGAAAAACCGTCATGCAAAAATTGTGGAATTGATCGAGAAATATGATCTGGAGACGCAGGAAGAACTGGCGGAAAAACTGCGGCAGGATGGTTATGATGTGACGCAGGCAACGGTGTCGAGGGATATCAGGGAACTGAAATTATCCAAAGTACCGCTCGGGGACGGCAGACAGAAATATGTACTGCTGCGGGAAGCCCACGGGGAAATGGGCGATAAATATATCAGGGTATTGCAGGAGGGCATGAGCAGTATGGGGATGGCTCAGAGCCTTCTGATCGTTAAGACCGTTCCGGGGATGGCGATGGCAGTTGCTGCCGCACTGGACGCCATGCACATGAAGGAGATCGTGGGGACGATCGCCGGGGACGATACGATCATGCTGGCGGTCCGCTCCGCAGAGGACGCGGAGATCGTCCGGGAGAAAATTAACTACGTACTGAAAAAATAGAATGTGCCGTGGGAGATCCTGCGGAACCGGAGTTAAAAATCAGCAGGATCTCAGAAAGCGCATAACTCGATCAGCAGACGGGAAGCAGCGGCTGATCGAGTTTGGTGAGGATGTGCTGTAGGAGATCCTGCGGAACTGGAATAAGAAAATCCTGCTCGGAGAGAGATAGGAGTAAAGCATGTTAGTAAGTTTAAATGTAAAAAATCTGGCGCTGATCGATCAGGAAGAAGTGGAATTCGGGAGTGGGCTGAATATTCTTTCCGGTGAGACGGGCGCAGGAAAATCCATATTGATCGGTTCGGTGAACCTTGCACTGGGAGAGCGGGCGGATAAGGATATTATCCGGAGCGGAGCAGAGCATGCCCTGATCGAACTGCTGTTTCAGGAGGATTCCCCGCAGGTAAAAAAGCTGATGGAGGATATGGACCTTCCCTGGGAGGAGGGCTTTGTGACAATCTCCAGAAAGATTCAGCCTGCGAGAAGCGTTTTCCGCATTAACGGCGAGACGGTGACATCAAAGCAGGTGAAGCAGCTTTCGGAACTTCTGCTGGATGTACACGGACAGCATGAGCATCAGTCGCTTCTGCATAAAAAGAAACATCAGGAGATACTGGATGAATATGCCGGAGAAAAGCTGGAGGCACATCTTCCGGCTTTGAAGGAAAACTGGCAGAAGCTTTCCGGTCTGAAAAAGGAACTGGAGGAGGCAGGGCTGGACGAAACCCAAAGGCTCAGGGAGCTTTCCCTTGCGGAATTTGAGGTGCAGGAGATCGAAGAGGCGCATCTGAAACCGGGGGAAGATGAAGAACTGGAGAGCGTATACCGGAAGATGGCTAACAGCCGCCGGATTCTGGAAAGCATTTCCCACGCCTGCCGTCTGACTGGGGCGGGGAGCGATGACAGCGCCGCGGACCTGATCGGACATGCCCTCAGAGAAATGACATCCGTGTCAGAATTGGATGAGGAACTTGCGTCCCTCACAGGGCAGCTTGACGAGATCGACAATCTTTTGCATGATTTCAACAGAGATCTGGCAGACTATCAGGAGAGTCTTGATTTTGAGGAAGCGGATTTTGCAAAGACGGAAGAACGGTTAAATGTTTTAAATCATTTAAAGACAAAATACGGAAAAACCATAGAGGAGGTTCTCTCTTATCGGGAAAAGCGGGATAAGGAGAGACAGAAACTGGCTGATTTTGACGCCTATCAGGAAACGCTGAAAAAACAGCTGGCAGAAGCGGAGAAAACATTTGAAAAACTCTGCGAAAAAGCTTCGAAAGTGCGCAAGCAGGCGGCAAAGGTGCTGGAAAAGGAACTGAAACAGGCGCTTTTTGACTTAAACTTTATGCATGTGGAATTCAGGGTAGAGGTAAAAAGCGGCAGGGAACATGCAGGCGTGCGGGGATGGGATGATGTGGAATTTATGATCTCCACCAATCCGGGTGAGGCGCTTCGTCCGCTGGCGATGGTAGCAAGCGGCGGCGAACTGTCCCGGGTCATGCTGGGTTTAAAGACGGTGCTTGCAGATAAGGACGCGGTGGAAACACTTATCTTTGATGAGATCGATGCCGGTATCAGCGGCAAGACGGCGTGGAAGGTTTCGGAAAAACTGGGAATGCTCTCAAAGAAGAGGCAGGTGATCTGCATTACTCATCTGCCCCAGATCGCGGCGATGGCGGATACCCATTTTTATATTGAAAAAAATGTCAGAAAGGGTATGACAAGGACAACGATCTCCCCTCTGGCGGAAGAGGAGAGGATTTCGGAGATTGCAAGGATGCTTGGCGGAGATGAGATTTCGGAGGCAGCCCTTGAAAATGCCAGAGAACTGATCAAAATGGCAAAAAATTCCATATAAAACAAAAAATGAATGTAGTGAATTTTGATTACCTACGCATACTAAAAAGGACGTTGACATCGGAGGAAGAGAAGTATGCGTATGGTAATCAAAAATTTTTATAAAGGAGTTATTGCATTTGCCCTTGCCGGAGCGCTTGCTGCAGGCTGGTATGTGTGCTATGATTCCATGCCCTCTCAGGTAAGATTGATCGCGGAGCGGGAGCAGCAGATGAATTTCAGGGTGCCGGCAAGCGCCAGTATCGAGACGGATCAGGGCAGGATGGAGACAGGACTGTACCGCCCGGTGACAATGGTGGCGGGCGCTTCGGAAGCTACTTATCAGATGGATGTAAAATGGCTGGGGCTGATCCCGTTAAAGAGCGTGGAGATCCAGGTGATGGGAGAGCGGGAAGTCTCCGCCGCGGGCCTGCCCATCGGAATATTTCTGAAAACAAAAGGCGTTATGGTGGTAGGCGTCGGCAGCTTCAATGATATAAACGGAGCGGTGCGTGAGCCTGCGAAAAATCATCTGGAAGAGGGAGACTATATCGTAAGCTATAACGGTGAGGAAATTACCGGCAAACAGCAGTTTATGAGCCTGCTGTCAGAAAATCAGGGAACGGAGGTCCTTCTTGGCATCGATCGGGATGGTGCGTACTTAGAAGAGCGGATAGCGCCTGCTCAGAATCAGAACGGAGAATATAAAATGGGCATCTGGATACGGGATAATGCCCAGGGGGTAGGCACGCTGACTTTTGTCGATGAACAGGGGAATTTCGGCGCGCTCGGACACGGTATTACAGACTCTGATACCGGAGAACTGATGGAACTCGGGCGGGGGTCCCTCTACGGCACGAAGATCGTGGCTGTGCGGAAGGGGACGGACGGCGTGCCCGGGGAACTGACCGGTATGATAGAGTATGACGATGAGAATGTGATCGGGGAGATTACAAAAAATACATCCTACGGTATATTCGGGAAACTGAATATGGAAAAGCTGGCAGAGGGCGGGATCAGACTGGATACACAGCAGGTCGGTTTAAAACAGGACATCCATTTAGGGGCTGCCACCATGATCTCTTCGATAAATGAAGAGATGAAGGAATATGATATCGAGATCACCGCGATCCATATGGGAAATGACGGCGGAAACAAGGGACTGGAACTTTTGGTCACGGATGAGGAACTGCTGAATCTGACAGGCGGCATCGTGCAGGGGATGAGCGGAAGCCCGATCCTGCAGGATGGTAAGGTGGTCGGCGCCGTGACCCATGTGCTGGTAAACGCGCCGGAAAAAGGATACGGGATATTTATTGAGGAGATGCTGCAGGAATAAAACAGAAACGGATTTTTGCCGCAGGGAAACGGCTGTAAAAAGCATAAGGTATGCATAAGGTATAACAGGATCAGGGTGCCAAGGGGATATGTTTTCCAACTTTTTGGCACCCCGATTTCAATAGAAGTAAAGCGGAGAAAGAACAGGGGTGATAGATTGAGCCATATAGCCAATATTGAGGAATTCAGAGTGATCGGCTATTACATAAGTGAAGTGTCAGATATGCCGAAATATTTAAGCCGGATCGCCACGCGTCGATCGGATGTGATATTCTCGGCTGGGGTACAGGGGGATTTCATTCGTTTACGGCCCGGTCAAAGAAGTACAAAATGGAACTTTTGGCTATTTTAAGTTCCCGGGTATGTTTGATAGCTGACAATGCTTTCAGGTAATTTCCGGTTTGTCGAACTGACAGACTATCAAAAAACGAAATAACCCGCCGCCCACCAGAGCGGTGAAAAGCTGTTCTCTGAATACGGCCAAGAGCAGAAATACTATCCCTGCAGGAACGAAGTCACCCACAAGGAAAAGGCACTCACCCGGGAAGATATTGCACGGAACAGTCAGGATGCCTAAATATTTCACACACTCAAATAATCAGCGGTTATATCTAACCGCTGATAAAAATTGAATATGGTTCTATAAAAGTCCAGAACATCCCCGTCCACCTCATAAAAAGAATTATCCGGAATGCAGGGGAGGTATCCATTCTCGCCCACCTTATCATACACTCCCGGGGTTCCGGCAGGTGCATCTCCCCAGGGCAGCTTTTTATTCATTTCTTTTTGCAGTTCGTCTCTGATATCGTCTACGCCGCCGCCTTTACGCAAGACTGTAATGATAATGCCGATTGTAATGCATATCCCCAACACTACCGCCGCAGCCATACCATATGGCCCCAACGACAACAGGAAATCTTCTATCTGCCACCACCAATAGATCGACAGGGCGTTTCTTGCACCGCCGCTGATAGACGCACAAAACAGTTTACAGTCTGCGGGGGCATGGACATCCACCATGGTGTTCACCCACGTTCCATTCCCCGGCACCTGTGGCCCGTCCTGCGTATACAAACACATTGCCTGCAGTCCCTCTGACATCTCAAGCTTTTTTTCTGTCAGAAATCCCTGTGTGGATGCGCCGTCCAACCGGCTGTAATACAATACGATTCCTGCTATACAGCAGGCGGCATATGGATTATAATAGCCCGTTGTCCCGCCAATAGCGGCAAGGGCATATAGGTGAGGAAAACTTATTTTTTGTCGAGAAATACGGCATTGCTGAATCAAGCTCCCTACTTGACAACAGTTACCAATCGTGCTATTATTTTATTTGTGAATATTTATTACGAATATTCGCAAATGTAGTTCAGGAGAAAGGAGAAGTGAAACTATGCCGTCAAAGCCAGTCCTTTCGGACGCTGATAAAAAAGCAATCCGCAAAAAGCTGGAAGAACTATGCGAGGAATGTTGGATAGCGCAAGGGTACAAAAAGACAAGTATTAAGAATCTATGCGACAAGGCAGTTATATCTATCGGTACTTTTTATACGCTCTACCCGACAAAGGAAGATTTATTCCTTGAAACAATCACAGACATACAAAGGAGGTTGACAGAAAAGATTATCGACATAAACAGGAACAGCCGGACGAAAGAGGGCTTTGCACAGTCCATGAAAAGGCTTTTCCGGGAATACGACAGCAAGCCGTTCCTCTACAATGTCAATACGCCGGATTTTCAGTCTTTTGTGACAAAGCTGCCGGAAGAAACGATTAAGAAAATCAAGTTTGACAGTTTCGATTTTTTCAGACAGGTTATCCATGCCGCAGACCTCAATCTGAAAATGGAGGAAGCACAGGCTTATGGAATTTTAAGTGCGCTGCTGTCAACAATCAATGCAAAAGAAACGCTTTCCGTCACTTGTGATTATTTCGCTGTTTTTGATTTTATGGTGGATAGCCTTGTGGCAGATATTTTTGAGTAAAGGAGATTTTTATGACAGAATTTGAGTACAAAACGATAGTAATTGACAGCAAGGAAACAGAACATTCCGAAAAGTCGCTGTCTGATAAACTGAACCATTACGGTAAGGACGGCTGGGAACTGGTTACTTGTTTTTCTTATCCATGTATAGGCAGCTCGGGGTATTCCCTTATCGGAATCGCACAGAAAGCGACTTTGATATTTAAAAGGCGGCTATGCCCCGGAAAGGGGGCGAGCGAATGACAAATGCGGTTGAAGTCCGGCATTTATCAAAATCCATAGAGGGCAGCCCCATACTGAATGATATTTGCATAAATGTAAGGCAAGGGGAAGTATACGGATTTCTGGGCGCAAACGGCGCAGGAAAAACTTCGCTGATGAAAACACTGTACCACATTATTTTCCCCGATACAGGTACGGTATGTTTATTAGGCGAAACGATCAACAAGGGGAACAATCCCGTTTTCTCCCGTATCGGCAGCATGATTGAAAGCCCTGTTTTTTACAGCCATTTAAGCGCATATGAGAACATGGAACTCCATTGCCGGTACATGGGCGCAGGCCACGAATGCTGCGCTTCGGAAAACATCATGGAAACGCTGTCATTGTTGGGTATTGCAGAAACGGGCAATAAAGCCGTAGGGAAATTCTCTTTGGGAATGAAACAGCGGCTTGCGCTTGCAAGGGCAATGCTCACAAAGCCGGATTTGCTCATTTTAGACGAACCTATAAACGGCTTAGACCCACGGGGAATTATCGAAGTGCGGGAGCTGCTGCTGCGAATCAACCATGAATACCACACAAGCATTTTAATATCCAGCCATATCCTTGACGAGCTGTCTAAAATTGCCGACACAATCGGAATTATTGACCACGGGACTATGCTTGCGGAAGTATCTATGAAAGAGCTTACGGCGAAAGGGATAGACCTTGAATCCTATTATTTAGGCTTATTGGGAGGAGGTGGAAAAAATGTGGAATCTTATCCGCATGGAAATTAAGAAAGTACCGTTAAAGCCGCATATCGCCGGATTGTTAATCGCTAACTTTATCATTTTTCTGCTTTCCGCCTTTACGTCCAGCCTTTTAACTGCAAGCGGCAATATATCCACGCTTCCGGGATTTGCCCCAGTCCAGTTAGATACGGTTACGTTAGCGGCAATGCTTGTAAGGGCTACTCTGATTGTATGGGAAGCGGTACTGATTTCCGTATTTGTGATTGAAGAATACAGAAACAAGACAATCGGCTTGCTTTTCACTTACCCGATCAGCCGCACGAAACTGATTACGGCAAAACTCATTTTGATATGCTGCATTAGTTTTACGTTCCATGTGCTGTCAAATATCTTCCAATATGCCACAATCTTTCTTGCGGCAAAATGTTTTGATTTTGTCACGTTCAGCTTTGGAAACATACTGGCACAGGCAGTTACAACAATATCCGCTATCCTGTTGGGGCTTCTTCCGCTGTATGTTGGAATGATAAAGAAGTCGACGATTGCAACTGTTGTTTCGTCTATTGTCATTGTTGCCATAGCGTCAAACTCACAGGGAAGCAGCGCAGGACTTTTGTCAATTCCTGTTGTGGCAGTTATTTTCAGTATCATAGGAATTATTTTTTCAGCAGTCACAATGAGAAAAATGGTTTTATCAGATTTAAGCAATTAAAAGAAAGGGGGCGATAACATGAATTTTCCAATTCCCGATTTTGTACCCGTTCCAAGTGCGGAAATCATGCAGACTATTTCAATCGTATCATTGTTTGTCGGTATCTGTCTTGTGGGTGTGGGATTGCTTTTCCAATTTCTTTGTAAAAGAAATTTTTTCTGCAACAAGAGAAAAGGGAAAGAAAAGAAAGCCACAGCCCTATGGATTGTCATAGGCATTGGCGTGTTGCTTATTGTAAATCATGGCATACAGTTATTATTTTAAGGAGGACAAAATGATTAAAGAAGTAAATCAAGCTTGCGAAAAGCTGAATAGTAGATTGGGGATTTCCGTAGAGCTTCCCAACCCGAAAAAGAAAGCGTTAAAAACGGCAGCGGCTTATAACTTAGTTGTTGGTGTTGGTCTGGTGGCGGCAGGAATCCTTTTCCCGTCAAAATCTTGTGCGTTATTGGGCGGCATCAGCGTTATCAGCAGCGTTGTACTGCGAAAGGAAAGCAAGAATAAGAACCATGAATCATGACGAAAACGAGCAATTCAAATGGTTATTATGCCCTGTTTGCGGAAGCAAGACACGCATTAAAATGCGGTCAGATACAGAACTTAGGAATTTCCCGCTGTTCTGCCCCAAATGTAAGCAGGAAATCTTAATCAGTGTAACACAATTTCATATTTCGGTTATCAAAGAGCCGGACGCACAGACGCAGAGCCGATAACACGCAGAAGTAAAGAAATGCGGTTATCGGTTCTTTTTTTGTAATCAATAATCAAAGGGGAGACAGCCTCAATGTTGTTGCCCCTTTGAATTATAAAAGCAACTGTAAACCATGCACCGCCCCATGTGGGAGAAAGGGGGAAATTTCTATAAGTAGGTGAAGCCGTTGGCAACATTAAAACATATCAGCTCTAAAAATGCCGACTATGGCAAGCTGAAAAAACAGGTACAGGAGTATGATGTTATAAAGCGGAACATAGACAATATTTTACAGACAGAGAAACAGCCGGAACGGGAACGGCAGACAGAGCGCGGATAATGTCACAAGACCATTGCATTTTGAGTTTTGAAATCATATAATAGGAACTGGCAATTCAGAATTGGACAAATCTGAATTTTCAGAAGAAAGGAAAAAATATATTATGTATAATGAAAATATTAGAAAATTAAGCTGTATGGTTCTTGTAATCGGTACTTTATTAGAATTAACGGGATGTGGAGCTTTAAACGGAGCAGAAGATTTCACTGGAGCTGACAATCAAATAAAGATGACGTATGTGGAAAATGCCGGACAGACAGATACAGAAGACTCCATAAGAAATGCAGCAAGTGAAGCACAGGAGTCAGACAATGAGGAAGATTGGGAGGATACGGCGCTTTGGGAAGAATATGCAACCTATGGCATCGTAAAAATTGAAGACTTCTATTACTATCAAGGCGAGTTAGTATATATTATCAAGGATCAGCATGCCGATAGTTCTGTTTATTTGCTAAATACAGATTCAAAAGGAACCGTCAGCATTAAGGTTACACGAAATGCAGAAGAAGAAATCGCGGGAATTTCTTATATGACTGAGGAAGAAGTAGAAAAAGCACGGTCAAAAATTTTGGGTGAAGTAGAGATAGTAAACGCAGCCAGATTTAGAAATCCAAAATAAGAGCTGGATAACAGTGTATTTACATCAGATGTTGAAGTTAAAAAACAGGCGAAGAAAAATACTATGAAGATGTGCTGCGTTTCCTGAGAGGACTTTCCAGAGATGAACAGTTGGCAGAAGAACTGACACAGGAAACGATTTATCGGGCAATAAAATCGATTCATATGTTCAAAGGCGATTCAGACATGCGTGTATGGCTTTGCTCTATTGCTAAAAATTTGTATTTTACATATCGTAAGAAACAAAAATATGTGACATATGGTGAAACATATGAAAATTATGAAGCGGAAGAAAAACTATTTATGCAAATATTGGAAGACAGAGAAACAGCGTTCCAAATACTTCCGCATAGAAAAAATTTCCTTATATGGTTCTTTTAATTCATGCAAAATCTATTCAATACAGTAGAGAGCCTGCTGAAAGTTTCCGGAAATATGTAAAAAATAAAAAAAGAAGACTGGGAATTAAAATAGCTGTTATTACGGCATTGGTAGTTATGACTATAGTGATGATACGTCTTATAGCAGTTGGTGCGTTGGTTGCCTTTCTGGCATTGGATGGAGAAAAAGCCGAAGTGCTTGAAGATACAGATATAAGCCATTATTCATGGTATATTGGTGAAAATGCCGGAGAGGAATATGCAGAGAAATGGGGGATGAAGGAAGATATTTTTCCTGAGGAAATAACAAATGAAATGCGGGTTACAGATTATAAGATGGTATATTATAATCCTTGGGATGCGCAATATTTAAGTTATCTCGTTGTAGAATATGAAGAGAATAATTATCAAACAGAAGTGAAGAGGCTTAATAATTATGCATCTACAGAATATATAGGATATTATGGTTCTGAAAGTTTTATGAACGGCTATAAACTGCTTGCAATGGAAGCAGATCCTTATTATGGATTTGTATATGCGCTTGGAACAGATAAAAATAGTATTATATATATGTTGAACTGATTTTTTGTAATTATTTTATGGATATAGATTATGAAAGTATGATACCTGAAGAATACTTGCCGGTAGGATTTGATGCTGCAAAAGATAACTCTTACAGAAAACAGCAATTGGGAGAATAAATTATGTCTTAAACATTTAAAAACTGTATTTATTGGAATCGTGTACGCGTTTATGATAAGATAATGACATGATGTTGGGGTCAAAAGTCCCTATAGTACCTTGAAAATTTTACACAAACACACTATTTTCCTCCCGCTGTGATATACTGTATCTATCAAGTGAAGGTGGTAAATACATATGTCATTTAGAACAAATTCTTATCAGCAGTTATCTCTTACAGACAGTTTTTCCGGGCTGACGTTCCGGGAGCAAAAGGCATTAGAACACTCATGGGCAAAATCATTTGCAGAGGATATTTTCCCCTTCATAAATGAAGAACCATTTGAAGTTCTATATTCTTCTAATGCCTCAAGACCAAATACACCAGTAAATGTCTGTATTGGTGCATTGATCATTAAAGAAGTTTTCGGCATTTCGGATGATGAAATCGTTGAAAATTTAATGCTGGATCCCCGGTATCAGTATGCTCTTCATACTACAAGCTGTGAAGAACAGCCTCTGAGTGACAAAACACTTTCACGCTTCCGCAAACGCTGCTATGATTATGAGTCTGCTTACGGAATAGATTTACTCCATAACTGCATTACAAGCTTGAGTGAGAAAATCGCAAAAATGATGGATCTTAATCCCCGAATCAAGCGGATGGATTCTATGATGATTGCTGCAAATATCAGAAAACTCAGCCGTACAGAGCTGCTTTATACCTGCGTGGCAAAGCTAGCTGTTTATTTCCATAAAAATAATCCGGATGTCCTGCCGGAAGACTTTGGACATTATTGTGACCCGAATGATTACAACAGAACCTTTTACTACAATAATGATTCTGAAACGGATAACCGATTAAAGAACATCCTCAAAGACGCAGATAAACTACTGTCTATATGCGGTTCCGACTATGATGACGTTACGGAATATCAGCTTCTGGTCCGCTGCCTTTCGGAACAAACCGTTGTAAAAGAAGCGGTTCGCCGTCTCCGCACAAAAGAAGACGGTGGGCTTCATTCCGGAATCCTTCAGAATCCTTCTGACCCAGATGCAACTTTCAGGGAAAAAGCCGGGAAAGAACATCGGGGGTATGCTGCCAATCTGGAAGAGACAGTCGGTAAAAACGGCTCTGTCATCACGGATTATCAGTACGAGCAGAACAACTACAGCGACAGCCAGTTTTTGAAAGACAGCCTGGGACGCAAGGAAGTACAGGAAGAAGAAACGATCCTTGTTACAGACGGTGCTTATTCAGGAAAAGCAAACCATGATCTTGCCAAAGAAAAGAACATCCGTCTGGTTAATACCGATTTATCCGGAAAGCCTGTCGATGATATCCTTGCAGATTTCGTCTTTAACGAAACAGGAACAAAGGTTCTGAGATGTCCGGCAGGATATGAACCAAAATCCTGTGGATATACAGGAAGTAAATCCCAGCAGTTCCATATATCGTTTAAAAGAGATCAGTGTGCAGGATGCCCGAACAAAGACCGGTGCAAAGCGAAGATTCATAAACGAGTCAGTTCAGTAACGGTATCGGTAAAAGCCCATGAACGGGCAAAGCAACAACGGTACATGGGAACGGAAGAATTCCACAATCTTTTAAAAATCCGAAATGGAGTAGAAACAGTACCCTCCATTTTGAGAAGAATCTACCATACTGACAGGATGCCAGTCAGAGGACTGATAAGCGGAAGATTTTTCTTTGGCTGCAAAATCGGGGCATTGAACTTTAAAAAGCTCTTCACATATCGGAAGGGCCTGGGGCACTATGCCGAAAACCTGGTATTGGTATGATAAAGCTGAAGCCAACTATCCAATATCACAGATAAATATGCAAAATCTTATCCTCATAAGGATTGTGTAAAATTTTCAAGGTACTATATAGGAAGTCAGAGAGTTTCTAAAAACTCTTTTGACCCCAACATCAT
>CAJTBO010000016.1 GCA_910573755.1 Lachnospiraceae bacterium
TTTTTTTCATAATAATTCTGTATTTTTGGGGATTTGCTTTTACTTCATTTGTCTGCTTTTTTGTGAGTGTAAGATTAACCCATTCGTCAAATTCATCACTCTCTGGTAGCATTGTTAGTTTCGAAGCTATTCCATTACTTGTTACATCTTTGACGCGTATTAAGTAATACATTCCTTTATGTTCCGCATGAGCAAATATATTGTAGTTCTCATAGCCCCTGTCTGCGATAAAAACAGCAGGCTGGCCACGGTATCTGTCAATCAATTCACACATAGCACTATTTTCATTTTTCAATCGGGCAGGTTGGATAATTGCATCTGTGTATCTTCTGCTGCATAAATCATAAAAAGCGTTTAAATGCAGCTGGTTGAAGCCTTTGCTGTCAGGAAGCGGTTGAAAATAGGTTGTTTCATCTTTAGGATTGCAGGCAATGCATAAATCCGAACCATCACAGGCAATTAATCTAAGTCCTTTATATGTAGCATTATCATTAAAAGATTTAGTGAATTCTTGAAATAAGAACTCAAATGCTTCTGGCAATATCTGTGCCCTGCGCCGGTTAAATGCTGAATCCGATGGCGTGGAACTGTCAAAATCAAAATATTCCAACAATTCATCTCTTAATGCTTTGCCCTCCATTGTAAGCATAAACTTCATTATCTCTTCAAATGACCATTTCTTTTTACGTGAAAAATCCGTTTCTGGATTCTTTGTAAACAACCAACGGTAAGAATCCATCTCTGTAATAATGGATAATAGTTTTTGCTTTACCTCTGTAGAATAATTCATTGTGTAATCCTCCTTGCAACCGAGATGTTTTCTTGATTACAAGGGCCGCTCTGACTATCTTTCTTTTTAGATAGTCAGAGCGGCCACACATTTAGTTTATCCTGTCAAGTGATTTATGAAATTATACAAAAAAAGAACAGGGTACATATTTCTACATACACTGTTCTTTGTATCGTCCTTATCTAAATGACATTGGGCATTTTCTCCGGCTTTTTTCTTTTTATACTTATGATATTGGGAAAATCCCTTTCTGACGTAGATAAAATTCCAAAGAATCTTTTTCGACCATAGCCGAGATCACCCCTTCTCGGGTGGTACACAGACCGGCTGCGCTCGCTGCAATCCTTATAGCATTCTCAAGCTCATACCCATATAACAAATACGATACGAACACACTGATAAACGCATCCCCTGCTCCGGTTGTATCTACAGATTCCATTCTCTCAACCGGAAACGCTTTTTCTATATCTCTGTTTTTTACATAGCATCCTTCCGCCCCCTGTGTAACGATCACAGTCCCTACACCGGCATCAAGCAAATAGTCTATTTGTTCTGTCCACTTTTCAAATTGCGGGCATATATCTCTTAACTCATCCTTGTTAGGTACAAGATAATCGATAAGCTTTAATAACGAAGGAGAAAGAGGCCCGCAGGCACATGGTTTTACAATTGTCGGTATATGCAGTTTTTTCGCAATTTTACAGGTAGCTTCTACAGTTTCCAAAGAAATTTCTGTCTGAACAAGGCAAAACTCTGCATGCTCGAAAAGCTCCTGCCTGTCCGTCAGCGCCTTAGGAGTCAGCGTACCTACATTTCCTGATATTCTGACAATTTTAGAACTGCCGCTTTTATCCAGAAAAATATATGCTTTCCCTGTTTTTGATCCCAATTGCCGTACCACACCTTTGGGATCAATGTTATACTGATTCAACACATTAAATATCATATCCGAGTCTGCATCATTTCCCATATTTCCAATCAGGACAGCCTTATGTCCCATCTTCGCTATTCCGACAGCCTGATTTAAACCTTTTCCACCGGGATGCTGATGAAGCATGGAATATGTTACAACGCCGCCTTTCTCAATCGGAGAATCCGTAAGCAGATAATTGTCAATGCCAATACTTCCAACAACCAGCACCTTTTTCCCCAATGTCTTATAAGGAATTCCTACTGTCGCCATACTGCTGACCCGTATTTGCGGCTGAAATATATCCTGCATATCCGCTTTTGTTTCCATTTTAGAAATCAGTTTTGTGCAGATATGTTTTCCAAAGCTGTACAAGGGGATTTCATATGCTGAAATATCCGGATATGTAGATGGCCCATGTGATTCATCCTGCAAAGATACCATAGAAAAATCATAAGGAAATGCATAGTGCAACGCTGTTAACACCTTATAAAGCTGCAATGACATAATATAATCAGAACTAACCACAGCACTCATAAGACGGGAAGAAATTTTACTTAAAAGACTCTGACTGATGTCATAATAAATATTGTTATCATGATAAGGAATACCGTGATCAAACAGGCAGCGTCTGTACCCCTGCAACACTTCTTTGGGCACATGTCCTTCTGTGAGCAGGCACCCGATTTCTTTATGCCCATTTTCAATTAAAAGCTTTGTCGCCTGATATCCCAATGCCTGATAATCAATATTAACTGCATCAGGATGGTGAGAATCAAAAAGAAGATAAGGTACTTTTGCGTCATCAAACCCTTTAGCATGTTTCAGATTTTCATCGCTTACAAGTTCCCACAAAACACCATCTACCCTATTTTTCAACAAAGAGGAAATATGCTTGTACTCCAAAGCCGCATCATTGTGGCTGACGCACAGCATAAGCGTATAGCCTGATTGCTGCGCCATATAAATAATTCCCTGCAATGTTCGATCAATATTTTGAAGTTCCCGAAGCATTACACCTATTACCAACGATTTGGAATTTCCGGAAAGCACAGAAGCATACGGTGTGTAATGGTACTCTTTGACAAGACGCAAAACCTTAATACGGGTTTCTTCACTGATACTGTCATCTTTCCCATTTACTATTTTTGACACGGTAGACACAGAAACATTCGCCATCTCCGCAAGTTCTTTAATTGTCATATTTATATCCGCCCTTCTGTGAAGAACACCAACAGTTTCATAAAATAAACCACTGATAGACCTTCGCTTATTGCTTCTCTTTTCACTATACTGCCTCTGCAGATCACCGGCATTCTTCGGCATCCGAAAAATACATATCTGTCAAATTTACTATATATTATATTCTCCAAAGTATATCACAGATCATACATTTGTATTCCGATCCAATATTTTATATTTCTCCTGCTTTCCTGCATAGTATATCAATTTTCCCCAAAATCATCAAGCATTGTACTTGATAAAGGCGCATGAAACAATACTATGATCCATGCACCCTTTGTTTTATATTAAGCCAGTTTGCACGTTCTGAATCCTTTCCCTGGAATGTCAAAGTGGTGACTTCCGGCTCCCTGTGGCTTGATTTCCTGTTTTTTGATGCACATAAAGGCGTCGGCATGCAGGCACTGTCAAACTTTGTTTTCTATCGTTTTTTCCTGTGCCGCTCTGCGGTACTGTTTCGGAGTACAGCCAATCATTTTAAAAAAACTTTTTCCGAAATAGCTGCTGGAACTGAATCCGCATTTCTCTGCAATCTCTGTTATACTGTCCTCCGTTCTCAGCAATAATGCCGCTGCTGTTCTTATTCTGTAATCATTCAAATAATTTCCCGGGGACATTCCTATTTTATTCTGAAAACACCTGTCACATTCCCGCACACTGATATTCGCTGATTCCGCGATCATATTCATGGATATTTTTTCATGAAAATGTTCCTGAATATACTGCATCATCTTTAATATCCTTGCGGCATCAGGCTGACTGCCCATCCTCTTCAGCGAAGTAACCGCAGTGACATCCCTATACAGGAAATACCATATTTCCGAAAGTAAAGAGCGTATTTCAAATTCATACCCTTCCTGCTTTAAATCATAAACATCTATTAACCGGAACATTTTTTCTATCAAACGAACCCTTACCGCATTATCCGGACGAATGATATATACTTGTATTCCGGGGTTTTCCAGAACAGGCATCACATATTTCCGCTCATAAATACTGTCAAACATACCGGAAATAAGATATTTGTCAAATAAATGTGCCAAAAGCCTGCTTCCTCTGCCCTTCGCGGTTACTGTATGAAGCGTATTGGAATTGATAAAGACTGCCTCTCCTTTATGTACCGTAAATGCGCCCTCCGGGATTCTGTATTCTATTTCCCCTTCCTCTATATAATCTATCTCCAACGCCGTATGCCAATGCCAGGCTATCTTTTTCCCGATACAATCATCCATATGGCGGAGCATACATACATAAGGAAATTCTTCTGTATATCCCGGCAACACCTCTTCTTTATTACTTTTTAACTCCAAATAAGGCGTAGCAATCATTTATCTATCCCTTTTGCCTTTATATTTATATTCAGTATACTGCGCCTCCTGTTTTTCCGCAAGTATTTGCGTTTTCAAATATGTCTGAATTTTACTATTATTATGCATAAAAAAGGCTTATTTATCATAATATATGTCCATATCTGTGTTTTAATTATGCCGTTTTTTTTATAAAATAAAGAAAATAATAAAAATCGGAGCAAATCAATGATCATCAAAAAATCACAGCACACAAGACTACTTGCAGATATGATAGAAGATTCCCCGCATCCTGTTTATGTCATTCTGGATGACCAAAAAATAGAACTGACCGGCAACCGTAATCTTTTGAAATTATTCAGAAAATATTGGAATCTGGAAGATGTTACAGAAGTGAATATCGAAATTGCCTCTGAAAAAGAGTAAATATACAACCGCAGCTGCGCGCTTTGCAGGCAGTCTTATACTAATCAGAGGCTCTGAAATCCAAAGCCTCTGTAAATCCCAAAACACTATTCTGATATATGACGCTATCTCCCCGGGTAATAACACTGCACTCCCATCTGTTTAAATCTCTCCAGCCATTCATCCCCCGGCTTTTCGTCCGTCACCACGATATCCATCTCCGACAAACCTGCGATCTGCGCAAATGCCGTCTTTCCGAACTTCGTCTTGTCTACCGCAATGATCCTGTGCTTTGCCGACTTCATCATAATACGCTTTGGCTGCGCAAACTCTTCGTTACTGTCCGTCAGCCCCCGCTCCAGATCAAACCCTTTTCCGGAGACAATGGCGATCTCCACATTGTAGGTATCCAACGCCTCTATCGCCTTCGGCCCCACCAGCGCCAGATACCCCTCCTTCAGCCTGCCGCCGGAAGAAATAATATCCCAGTCGCTGACATCCGCAAGTTCAATCACGATTTCAATCGAATTTGTAACAAGCGTGATCCTCTCTTTCTGCTTGATCGCCTTCGCAATAAAAACGCTGGTCGTCGATGCATCTATCGCAATATGGTCGCCGTCCTGAATCATCTCCGCGATCAGTTCCGCGATTTTCCGTTTCCCTGCCACATTTTTTTTCTTCCGGATATTAAACGGCATATCAATGCTGGTGTTCTCATTGATCACCGCGCCGCCGTAACTCTTCACCGCCAGCCCGTCCTTATCCAGCTTATCCAGATCTCTGCGGATCGTCTCCTCGGACACCCCGTAAAGCTGACTTAACTCACTGACCACCACCCGCTTCTCTTCCTGCAGTTTTTCCAGTATCAAATTACGTCTTTCCAGTGCAAGCATACGGCCTCTCTCCTAAAAAATACTCCCTGCTACATTTAAGATAGTTCATCGCATCCTGATATGGCACTTTTTCCGATACAACCCTGTTAAAGCACCGACTTACAAACCTGCTCATCCGGCTGCGCAATAACAGAAGAATCCAGATACATTCCCTTAGGTCCCACTTCCGCGATAGCCCTGTCGATGGCAGCTTCCACCGCCGCCACCTCGCCGGTCAGGAACATATAGGACTTTCCGCACATCCCCTTCGCAATACGAAGTTCGATCAGATCCACAATAGCCGTCTTTGCCGCCACATCCGCCGCCTGAATGATTGCCGCCGCATCGAAAGTTTCCAGAATTCCCAGCGCTCTCACCTTCTCCAAATGTGTTGTGCCATAAATCGCCGGAAAAATAGACTCATGAGGATTTCCCAGCACAAAACTGTCGATCAGATTTTCCCCGCTCTGGGCGATGGCATTGTTCACCGCCGCATCCACTGCGCTTAAATCTCCGGCAATGATCGCTATATACTTACCGGGGCAGACTGTTTCCGCCTCGATCAGTTCCACATCCGAAGTCTTTACCATATGATCCGCAGCAACCACACCGGAAGAAACCGTTTTAAATTCTATCATTCCAATCGCTTTGCCCATCTTCTCCATTATCCTCCATACTGTCTCGGGTCTTACTCTCCGTCAGCCCCCGTAAGAGCCGGTTACTGTACTACCCTCTGAATCGTTACCGCATTTTTATCCGCTGCGACTACCTTCCCGTCTATCGATGCATGAACCGCAACGCTCAGGCCATTCCCCGGCATTCCGACCACGTCCCCTGTCTTTACCATATCCCCGACATTCACGGCAGGGGATGCCGGAGCCCCGATATGCTGGCTCATCTTCACCGTCACGTTCGGCATGGATACCGTCTCATCACGCAACGGCGCAGGTACATTATACCTGGAGAGCCCAAGCCGTGCCTCCAGCCGCATCTCCGGCACTTTCCGATACTCTCTGGACTTTTTCACCGGTGCCGCCTTCACATCCGCCGGCGGTCTGACACCAGCCTTCTTTAAGCCGTCCTTACACTCCGCGATCAGGTTCCTCGGCGCCAGCCCCTGCGGACAGGCATACATCTCACACACGCCGCAGGAACTGCAGAATGAGGTATTCAAAAATGCCTCAATATGCTGGAAATCCTGATTTGCAGCCGAGCGCATAAACAGATGGGGCTCAATGGGATGGCCCAGCGCATGCCTCGGGCAAAGGCTGGTACAGGTCTCACACTGACAACAGGAAGACGCCGCCCGCTTTAATTCCAGTGAAGCCTTGCTCTTTTTCCGCTGTACGATCTGATGATCCTTCGGCAGTACGATCACCGCATTGGTGGTTTTTGTCACCGGCATATCCTTTTCACCGATAAATCCCATCATCGGCCCGCCGATAAAATAGACCGGCTCCTTTGTCGTGACCTCTCCTGCCAGCGCCACCACATCTTCTATTCTGCATCCAACCGGAACCCTGACGGATACCGGATGTTCCACCTCTCCCACGACAGATACCACTTTATCTGTCACCGGCGCGCTGAATTCCACTGCACGATATACATTATATATCGTCTCTACATTAAATACCGCCACTCCGGCTTCTATCGGCAGCCCGCCCGGCCTGATCACCCTGCCGGTTGCCTCATAAATCAATACCACTTCATCGCCCATCGGATAAGCGCTGTCCAGAAGCTTTATGGAAAGCTTCGGAAACTCCCCGATATACTGCCTCAAAGCCTGTATTGTTTCCTTATATTCACCTTTAATACCGATTATACCGCTGCCCGCCCGAACAGTATCCGCAACCATGCTGAATGTTTTTAATATTTCGTAAGCATGCTCTTTCAAAAGCTGTCTGTGAAGCTTTAGCAAAGGCTCACACTCCGCACAGTTTAAAAGAATCGTCTCCGCACGCTCATCCAGTTTTGCATAAGTAGGAAACCCGGCTCCGCCGGCTCCCACGATACCGCTCTTTTGCAGCAGGTCCTTCAATTCCTGTAATTCCATCGTTTTTTCCTCAATATCAAACAGATCTATACGCATATCCGCCTGACTTCCCAATCAACTTTGGATATTTACCTCTTTTTCATCTTACTCCAGCCCGCCGGCATCGTCAATGATGCCAACGATTGCCGCATCCACCGGCGCACTGTCCAGCCCGCAGCCGATCCTCGCCGCACTGCCCTGCGCGACCAGCACATACTCGCCAACTCCTGCGCCTATATTATCAATAGCCACAAACTGATCTCCGTGCCCTTTCATGGCCCCCACCGGCTCCACGATCATGAACTTGTTCCCGATCAGATTTTCACTTTTTCTCGTAGAAACGATACTTCCTACCACCTTAGCCGCTATCATATCCGACTCCTATCCCGCCTTTTCCGGTTCAACCTCCGCCTTTGGGCATCCTTCTCACCGGTAACCGCCGCCCATGGCAAAAATATCCCTGCACCGCCCCTGTCTGGCACAGGCTATTTCCGCCATGGCGTCCGGTTATCCGGCACTCTTATTATCTGATGATCCTCACCGTATCACCCTGCGCGATCTTACTCGCGTTCGCTTCATCCGTATCAATATGCATTTCCAGCGTAAAAGAATCATGCACACGGATCTTCACATGATTGAAAACCGTTCCTCTTTCGTTATCTGCTATAACCGATACAATATCGCCGTCCTTACAGCCTGATGCCGACGCATCCGCCGGGGACATATGTATATGGCGCTGCGCCACGATACAGCCCTCATTCAGATATAAAACCCCTTTCGGGCCTACCAGTGCGACGGGCGCACTGCCCGCAACATTGCCGGATTCCCTGACAGGCGCCTTAATGCCCAGTGTTCTTGCGTCCGTTGCGGAAATCTCCACCTGGCTCTTACTGCGGCAGGGCCCCAGAATCCTGACATTTTCAATGGCACGCAGTTTTAAACCGACGATCGTTACCAGTTCATTCGATGCAAACTGTCCGCCCATCAGATCTTTCTTCTTTGTCAGATGATAGCCTTCCCCGAATAATGTCTCTACATGCTCCTGTGTTAAATGGACATGGCGGTTGGATACCCCTACAGGAACAAGATAACCTTTTTCGCTCTTCTCCGCTTCCTGCTTATTTAAGGCTTCAATCACTAATTTTGTAATCAGTTCTATATTATTCGTATCCAAATTGACACCTCTATTCCAGTCCCGCACAAACCCTGCCGCGCACATTGCCTGAAAGACGGCCTACGGCTGCTCTGCACCTGCAGATCGTCTTGTGCGCTGCATAGCCTGTGCTGTTTTCCATTCCGTTGTTGATACTCAGCCGCGCCTTTTCCAGCACACGCCTTCGGGCATTCCGTGCTGATTCATATTGCGCCCGGCTGAGTCATTATGCTGTACCGTCCTATTTTACCTTCGGTAAGATCATCTCAACATCGTTATGAGGACGAGGAATTACATGGGTAGCAATCAGCTCGCCTAATTTTGCCGCGCTGTTTGCGCCTGCTTCTACAGAAGACTTTACAGCCCCTACATCACCGCGTACCATAACAGTTACAAGTCCGCTGCCGATCTTTTCTGTGCCGATCAGTGTAACGTTAGCTGCTTTACACATAGCATCCGCCGCTTCGATAGATGCTACCAGACCTCTTGTTTCAACCATTCCTAATGCTTCCTGTGCCATAATGAATTTCCTCCTTCATTTTGTTTTATTCACATTTTTTCCAGTGCTTCCGCATCCTTGAACCTGCTGGCGGATTTTCTCACCAGCCTCACGATCTCCGGATGAGGGTTTGCAATAACGCCCTGTACCGCCGGCTTCTTTATGCCGTTTTTTGCGGCTGTCTCAACGGCCTGTGTCACTGCTGACACATCCCCCTGTACGACCAGCGTCACCAGCCGTCCGCCGAGCTTGCGCTCCCAGGTTGCCAGCTCTACTTCCGCCGTTTTGCACATGATGTCCAGTGCGGTCATTGCCGGTACGACACCCTGTATTTCAATAAAGCCGTATGCGTTTCCCATCAGTTACTCCTTAAACAGTCGGTAAAATCTTTTCCACATCATTGTGAGGACGGGGAATAACATGCTGTGCTACCAGTTCGCCAAGCCTGCTTGCCGCAGATGCGCCGGATTCCACTGCTGCCTTTACGGCCCCTACGTCACCGCGAACCATAACGGTTACAAGTCCGCTGCCGATCTTCTCTGTACCAACCAAAGATACTTCTGCCGCTTTGGTCATTGCATCTGCTGCCTCGATTGCAGCGGTAAGTCCTCTTGTTTCGATCATTCCTAAAGCTTCCTGTGCCATAATGAATTTCTCCTTTTTCGTTTTCACAAATTAATATGTTATTCGGGCTTCTCCGGAACTTCCTGCGAATCTCCAAAGTATCCCAGGAAACTTCGCAGTTTTTTACGAAAATCCCCAGATATTCCGGGAAACTTCGCAATTTTCTACAAAAATTCCGAAGTATCTGAAAATTACTCATTCTAAGTAATTTTCATCGTTTATCAAATGCGTTCAGTTTGAGCATTTTGCAGCAGTCCGGTGTGGGCCTCGGGATCACGTAGCTCTGCACGATCCCCGCGCCGCTTGCGGCCACCTCTTTTGCCGCCTCCATAGCTGCTTCCACGTCTGCCACTGTTCCGCGGAATTTGATGGTTACCAGCAGTGGAACCGGAAGTGCATCCGCATTTGCCGGTTTGTTCTTATCGAAGTTTTCCAGCGTTACATCGCCCGCCTTGCAGCCTGCGTCGGCTGCCAGAAAAGCTGTTGTAAGCCCGAATACCTCCAGAATACCCACGGCTCTTTCGTCTTTCACTTCCTCCAGTTTTTTTTCTTCCATCGCCTATACTCCTTCGACTTAGTTCGAAGAAAATTGAAACACGCTTTTTGTTTCCATTTTTCTCCTGTCATAAATAAATGAGCGCTTATGCTTATTTATTTATGATCGCGATCTTCAGTCCTGTCATTGCCAGATTCTTCTCCAGCGCTTCATTGATCTGCTCTAACGGATATCTGTCTGTGATCAGTTCCGACAACGGAAGACCGATCGCTTTTGCGCTCTTTAAGAAATCAAAGGTGGTCACATAATCTCTCAGGGTGTATACCCAGGAGCCTACCAGTGTGATCTCTTTGGAACAAAGGTCAAAGTGCGGATTGATCGTCGCGTCTCCGCCGTTGATGAAGAATCCCAGTTCGCAGAGGCCGCCGCCGTTCCTGATAAATTTATAGATATTGGCATGTGCCACCGGTGAGCCGGTACACTGGAACGCGAAATCCGCGGGATGTCCGCCGAAGGCTTCCTCCACGCCTTTTGTCAGATTTTCAATGCCTTTGTAGTTCATGAAGTTCACGCTGCCTGCCGCGCCGAGACGTTTTGCAAACTCAAGCCTCTGTTCGTTGCCGTCCACAGCGATCACGTTCACCATGCCCATGGTCTTTAAGATCGCGATACAGATCAGACCAATGGGGCCGCAGCCCTGTACCACCACCCGGCTGTTAAACCGGAGAATGCCTGTTGTTTTCGCTCTCTCTACCGCATGGATCAGTACCGCGCAGGGCTCGATCAGGATACGGGAATCCAGATCCAGATCGCTCACATTGAAGAATGTGGAGCCTAACGCGCCTCTGATCAGAATGTACTCCGCAAACCAGCCGTTAAAGTTGGATGCGTCTTCCGCCAGTAAGCCGTATACGTCAGCGCCGCCGACATTCTGCTTGTTTAAATCATACATTGTAATATCCGGGTTGTCTTTGAAGATCATGCAGGTTACGATCTTGTCGCCGACTTTTACATCTTTTCCCGCGCTGTCCTTCTTTACGTTTTTACCCATTTTTACGATCTCACCGGTGCCTTCATGCCCAAGTGCTACAGGGATCAGGCTGAAAGGATCGTTTTTATATTCGTGGGCATCCGTACCGCATACGCCGCAGCCTTCCACTTTTACCAGCATATCGTCATCGCCCACCTCGGGGATCGGATATTCCATAATATCAAAGTGTTTCAACTGTGTCAGCACTGCTACTTTTCCCGTTTTGGGGATACTGCCCGCCGCGGGAGCCGCCGCCGGCGCAGCGCTTCTGACACTGCCGTCAGTCATGCTGGCGAGTACCTGTCTGACGATCTGCTCCACGTCATTTGAATTTACTGCCATTTCTATCTATACCTCCATTCCAGTTCCGCATCAGCCCTGCCGGGCTAATGGTATTTATTCCGAAAATCTTTTCACCTTATGCAAAGGTTATCCGTCATCACACAGCGTCTTTTCTTCGTAAAACTCTTCGCGCTGGTCAGGCCTTCACCCGTCCTGCTGGCGATCGTGAATGTACAGATGCTCTCGCCGCCGAATCCCAGCGCCGCATAGGAAGGTCCGTTCTTTACAAGAATTGCCGTATCAATCGCTTTCGCATACTTCGTGATCCGGTCCACATTCTTGGAATGGATATGTGCGGAGTGACGGTTGCCATGCTCAAGCCATACAGCCTTTTCCACGGCATCGTCAAAATCCTTTGCCGGAACGATACCGAGGATCGGCATCATCAGCTCTTCCGTGATCAGCGGATGCTCCTTCTCGCCGACGAAGGTGATACAGCGGATATTATCCGGCACCTCCACGCCGATCATGGAAAGCAGTACTTTCGCGGAACGTCCCACGCACTTTCTGTTCAGCGCCCCCTTCGGTGTGAGCACGGTAGCCGCCAGCTTATCCTGCTCCTCTTTGGAAGCCAGATAACAGCCCTGTTCATTTACCATGTAATGCAGCAGTTCATCGATAATGCTCTCCACTGCCACGATCTCCTTTTCCGCGATACAGGGCAGGTTGTTATCGAAGGTACAGCCGTTTACCACATCCGCCGCCGCCTTTCTGATATCCGCCGTCTCGTCGATCAGTGCGGGCGGGTTGCCTGCCCCTGCGCCGATGCCCCGTCTGCCGGAGGAAAGTACCGCCGTCACAACGCCCGGGCCGCCGGTTGCCGCAATCAGCTGGATCGCCGGATGGTGCATCATGATATCACTGGATGCCAGTGTCGGTTTTTCCACCGTACATGCCACATTGTCCGGTCCTCCCGCTTCCAAAGAAGCCTCATTTACCAGATTGATGGCATACATTGATGTTTTGATTGCCTGGGGATGGGGGTTGAATACTACCGTATTTCCGCCCGCGATCATTCCCATCGCATTACAGAGTACCGTCTCGGAAGGGTTGGTGCAGGGCGTAATGGCGCCGATCACACCAAAGGGTCCCATTTCCACAAGGGTAAGCCCGCGGTCTCCCGTATATGCTTCTGTTGTAATATCTTCTGTGCCGGGTACCTTGTCTGCCACCAGATGGTGCTTTAAGATCTTGTGGGGTACATTTCCCATTCCTGTCTCATCCACGCCCATCCTTGCAAGGATCTCCGCACTTTCATGTGTCTTTTTACGGATATTGGAGATAATCTTTTCTCTCTGATCCATGGACAGATTTCTGACGATCTTCTGTGCCTTCTTTGCCGCCTCGATAGCTTCATTCATATCTTTGAAGATACCGTGTTTGCCGGAAGGGTTGTCAGCGATCTGCATCTTTGCCATAACTTCTGATACAATATCCTGTACCATGCTTTCACTTATAGGCACGTTACTACCTCCTTCAAGATGTCCTTTCCATATGCCGCAAGAGCCGTATCCTGCTCTGCCGAGCCGCCGCTCACTCCTAATGCGCCTATCAGCCTGCCGCCCAGATAGAGCGGTTCCCCGCCGCCGAAGATCACGATCTTTCCCTCGTTGGTGAACTGAATGCCGTAGAGGGATCCGCCCGGCTGTGCCAGCTTCCCGAGGGTTTCCGTAGACATTTTAAATGCCGCACAGGTGTAGGTTTTGTTCAGCGCCACATCGAAACTTCCGATATACGCGCCGTCCATGCACTGCACCGCCACCGGCCTGCCGGCCTTATCGGATACTGCCGCCACCACAGGGATTCCCATTTCTCTTGCCTTTTCCTGCACTCTGCCGATCAGGGCATTGGCGGTTCTCAGATTCATATCCTGCAGTGTGCTCCCGCCGCTTAGAACGGACTCTATTGTCTGTTTAATAAGTTCTTCCTGATTCATATGTTTACAGCCCTAACTGCTGCATTACTTTCTTTGTGATCTCAGCCACCACTTCAGGGCTTGCGGATTTTGCCACGGAAGATACGGAACCTGTGCCGTTATCACTGTGAGAATGGCAGCCGCAGTTATGGCAGTTCTTGGTATCCTTGTTCATGCAGAGATTTGCAGGATGCTTTCCGGGAAGGCCCATCTGTCTTCTGATCTCGTACAGTTTTTCGATCGTGTTCTTATCAAATTCCTTCGGTCCGCCCAGCATTTTGGACTTGTACAGAAGTTCCGCATAAAATTCTACGGATTCCATCTTATGATAAGCAGCAAGAAGGTCGGTGCTCCATGTCAGCGCGCCGTGGCTCTCAAGCAAAACCGCATCATAATAAGGAAGATACTTTTCTACATTGTCAGGGATTTCCATTGTAGAAGGTGTGCCATACTCAGCGATGGGCACACAGCCAAGAGCGATAACCGCCTCGGGCATGATCGGCTGTGTCAGCGGAATACCCGCGATTGCAAAAGAGGTTGCAAAAGTAGGATGCGCATGCACAACCGCCCCTACGTCCGGTCTCTTCGCATAGACTCTCATATGCATCTTGATCTCGGAAGAAGGCTTAAAACCTTTGTTTGCCTGAATCACATTACCGTTTTCGTCCACTTTGCAGATATACTCGGGTGTCATAAAACCTTTGGAAACACCGGTAGGTGTGCACAGAAATTCATGGTCGTTCAGTTTTACGGAGATGTTGCCGTCGTTTGCCGCAACCATGTTTCTGTTGTAGATCCTCTTTCCGATGTCACAAATCTGTTTTTTGATTTCAAATTCGTTCTGCATAAAAATCTTTCCTCCTTGATTTCAGTCGATTTTGTTGCTTTATATCCTTAGTATAAGGTTGTTGCACAACAAAGTCAACATGTTTTTGTGTTGTTTTTGTTGGTTTTATTCCCCATATGAATCCAAAACCTGAGAGCATGTCCAAAAGATCATTCTCCTGTGTGAGACTTGGATTTTCTTAGGCGGTGTATTTGGGCACCGCGGAAAATCTTCTCACATTTTCCACGGAAGGACATCCCCCTCCTCTGCCAGATACTCCAGAATCTCCGGAATGCCTTCTCCCGTTTTGGAATCCACATAAAAAATCTTTTTACAGCCGGTCAACCGGAGCCATTTATCCGCCCGTTCCACTCTCGCCTTCGGATCATTGATCTTTGTGACGATGCCCACTGTATCCCGGTTTGTCATACAGGTGATGCAGGGGGGATACAGGGAGTAGGGCTCGGTTGCCGCAAGCAGCAGTCCCACCACCTGCGCCTCGTATGTGTAGAGCGCCAGCGCTCTTCCGAGATGCGCTGTCTGGGCATATTCGCCGGGGGTATCGATGATCACGTCAAAATAATTGACATACTGTGTTTTATGATACTGTATCTTCTCCCCTCTCAGCGCCTGCGTCAAGGTGGTCTTTCCCGCTTCGCTTCTTCCAACCAATATTATTTTTTTCATGTCCGTGTAATCCCGCAGATCGTATAGTGCAGCGTCTCGTCCGCATACTCCAAAATAGCCTGTACCGATGCCTCCACCTCGGATACCGTGCCTGTGATAATGAGTGAGCCGCTGAAGCGGTCCACAAAGCCCAGTTCAATACCGGATGCCTTCATCGCGATATCCGCAATGATAATGGCTGTTTCCGCCGGCGATACCGTCAGCACGCCGATGGCTGATTTCGCGTAATCCACCGCCGGGTCCAATCCCAGTTTTTCATATAAGATCCGGTCCGGATTGGCGATGATGTGCGCCAGCGTGATCTGCTTGCCCGGCACCAGTTCCTGCACAATGCGCTGCTTTGTTTCCGGGCTTAAATTATCTGTATATCCCACACTAACCTCCGATCTGACAATACAGGGAAGAATTCTGCCGTACCACCTGTTTCAGCATCTCCATGTAAGTATTGTCCGGCGGCAGTATGCCGTCCATTTCATATTTCCTGCCGAGTCCGTCGTACTTATCCTGTCCCAGTCTGTGATACGGGAGCAGGTGGATCTTCTTTACCCCCGGCAGTTTATCCGCGAACTGTGCGATCGCCCTGATCTCTTCCGGCTTATCGTTGAAGGTCGGTATCACCGGCACCCGGATATCCAGTTTTGTCTTTCCGGACTCCGCCACTTTTCTGGCATTTTCCAACATCAGCTCATTCCCTCTTCCGGTAAACCGCTTATGTTTTTCGGAATCGATATGCTTGATATCCATCAGGTAATGATCCAGATAGGGCAAAAGCATCTCGATCTTCTCATAAGGCAGGCCCGCCATGCTTTCCATTGCCGTATTCATGCCCCGCGCCTTCGCCGCCCGGAGCAGGTCTCTGGCAAATTCCGCCTGACAGAGGCTCTCGCCGCCGGAAAGGGTAAGCCCGCCGCCGGAACGCCGGTAATAGGGTTCGTCCTTTATGACGGTCTCCATCACTTCCTCCACCGTGACATCCCGGCCGATGGTCTTTGGCTTTCCCTGCACCGTCATCGTCTGGATCTGATACTCCTGAGATTCCGGATTGCAGCACCATTTGCACCGGAGCACACAGCCCTTTAAAAATACAATGGTCCGGATGCCTTTTCCGTCATGGATGGAATACCGCTGAATATCAAAGATCCTTCCTTTTGTATGAAGGTACGCCTTATCGGATGCAGTATCAGCAGATGGGGCCTTTGCGGCAGTGGTATTTCTGACATTTTCCATAAGCTGTCTCCTTAAAAGCCCTGTTCCGTCCTGGCGATAATATCATCCTGCAGGGATCTTGACAGTGTGGTAAACAGCGCGCTGTACCCTGCCACTCTGACTACAAGATGTTTATAATTTTCCGGATGCTGCTGCGCATCCAGCAGTGTCTCCCTCGATACCACATTAAACTGCATGTGCATCCCCTTCTGATCAAAGTAGGAACGGATCAGGCTGACAAAATTGTTCAGTCCTTCTTCACCGCTCAATGCGGAAGGATGGAATTTCTGGTTAAACAGCGTACCGTTGCTGGCAATGCCGTGATCCAGCTTTGCAACGGAGTTTGCCGCCGCCGTCGGCCCGTGCACATCCTTGCCGGAAGACGGGGAAACGCCGTCCGCCACCGGCCTGTGCGCCAACCTGCCGTCCGGTGTGGCGCCGGTCTGTCCGCCCAGCGGCACATTCGCCGATACCGGATATACGCCCGCCTGGAACATGCCGCCTCTGGGATTTTTGTACTTCTCCACTGGTTTTGTGTAGGTATATGCCGCATCCCTCGCCAGAGCGTCCACATCCTCGATATCATTGCCGAACTTCGGCAGATCGTCTATCATATCGTACAGGTTATCACACATCGCCTGATCCGCATCGGAGAGTTTTGTATCCATGATAGTCTTTGCTATCACAGCGATATCCTCGTCCGAAACACTTCTTCCTGCCTGCTTCAGTTCCTGCACAATCTGCGCCGTCATCTCCGCCACCGTGATCTCGTCAAAGCCCTTTCCGTAGTTTAACGCCAGCGCCCGCTTGAAGTCTCCCAATGTCGCCTTATGCTCATCGAATACCAGCGTTTTGATCGCGTACAGGGAATCCGCCACATTGGCAATACCAAAGCCCTGAGGCCCTGTAAAGTTGTAGATAGCTCCGCCTTCCTGCAAAGACATCCCTCTTGCCATACAGTCGTCCACCATACAGGATTCAAAAGGCAGCGGGCATCTTTCCATATGCGCCTGATCGATGGCATTATCCGCATTGACTAACAGTGAGATCTGATAATCCATCTGTTTCTTATAGGCATCATAGAACTCGTCAAATGTCCTGAAGTTCTCCACATCGCCGGTCTGGATACTCGCAAGTTCACCCTTGTCATAACCGTTTGTGAATACAAATTCCAGCGGACGGCACATATTAAAGAACGCCGCGTCATGCCAGCCTTCCGTTTTTCCGGCTTTCTGCGGTTCCACACAGCCGATGATGTTGTAAGTTCTGGCATCTTCGAGCGTCAGCCCTCTGCTCATCAGCGCCGGGATGATCACTTCGTCATTATAGTAAGCCGGCAGTCCGATACCGGTCCTTGTCAGCTCCGCCGCATGGATCAGCAGATCCTGCGGAGAACCGTTCCATACCCTGATGGACAAGGACGGCTGCGGCAGAAAGACATGCATGGAACAGGTAATACACATAAAGGACAGATCGTTTGTCACATCCTGTCCGTTTTCGTCCTGTCCGCCTACGATCAGATTCTGGAACAGGCTGTATCCTGCAAATCCCTCAGCACTTGCTGCATCACGGCACTTATTCAGGTCGTTTAATTTCACCCAGATACAGTCCATCAGTTCCTGCGCAAACTCTCTGGTGATTGCCCCTTTGTCCAGATCCTTCTTAAAATAAGGATACATATACTGGTCAAACCGCCCCGGCGAGATGGAATGCCCGCTGGACTCGAGCTGCAAAAGCTGCTGCACAAACCAGAAACTCTGGCAGGCTTCGTGGAAGCTCTCCGCCCCCTTTGCCGGCACCCTCGCGCAGTTTGCGGATATCTTTAACAGTTCCGCCCTCCTTGCCGGATCGCCGCATCTTCCCGCCATCTCTGCAGCCAGTTTCGCATAGCGCTCCGCATAACGGATCACCGCCTTACAGCTTATGATCACAGCCTGCAGGAAACGGGAACGTCTCGCGTAATCTCCGTCGCCGACCTTGCACTCTGCGAGATGTTCTTCGGCGATCTTTATAATCCCCTCGAAACCGATCGCCAGCACCTGCTCATATTTTACGGTGATATGGCCTACGCCGTTATAGAAATAATTTCCCGGCGTAAATACGTTGTGCGCCATCGCCGTCAGCGTTTCCGGCGCCATATAAGCCGTCGCAAGCTCGCTGGTCGTCTTTCCCTTCCAATACCGGTTCGCCTCATGCAGCTTTTTCTTTGTCTCGTCCGAAATATAGAACGGATCTGCCGCCCTTGTCTCCACCGTCTCAAATTCAGCCTCCAGCCATTCCCAGGAAAACTCCGGATAAGTCTGGCAGCCTCTTGGTGCGATCGTTGTAGAACCCACGATCAACTCCTCATCCCGAATGATGATCGGGATATTGTCCAGAATATGCTCAAACGCTTTTGCGCGCCTGATGACCATCGGTTCGTTTTCCGTCTGCTGATAGGACTCTGTGATCAACACGGCTCTCGAAGCTTCAATTTCCGGCATTTTAGCGTAGAGATGCTCCACCAGTCTGGTGATCCGCTCGCTCTTCGGAATTGCCTTCGAATAATACTTCATTTTCTGCTCCCTCCTTCTCTCAGATTTTTATCAAGATTAATATCAAGTATAAAACCTCATGCTTGTTCCCATTATACGCTCCCCGTTATATGAAGTCAATAAAATAGTCATATTTTTTTGAATGTTTTTTTGGTTTTCTAAATATTTTTTGTGGTTTTTTGTTTTTTTCATTGACAAACCACAGGTTCGGGCGCATACTGTTATCAGGGAGCATGTTTTCCGGACTGCAGGACACCTTGTCCGGGCAGTCCACGGCATCATCCCCCGGCAGTGAGGTGATCATCATGATCCAACTTGATGTACATACCCATTCTATTTCCAGCGGACACGGCACCGCCTGCACCATAGCGGATATGGCAAAGGCTGCAAAAAAGCAGGGGCTTTCCCTGCTCGGCATCTCGGACCACGGTCCCGCCACACTTTGCGCGGGAACCCCTTCTTATTTTAAGAATCTGCAGATGGCGCCGAAAATGCGCTGCGGAATACGGATGCTTTATGGCGTGGAACTGAATATTCTGGATTATTCCGGCAGAGTCGATTTAGAGCAGGGCATTTTAAGCGGCATGGACTATGCCGTGATCAGCATGCACACAAAAAATATAAAACCCGGCAATATGCTGGAAAATACCAATGCCTACATCGGCGCTATGGATCAGCCGAAGGTTCGCATTGTCGGCCACTGTGACGATGTGAAGTTTCCTGTGGATTATAAGGCGCTGGCGGAAGCCGCAGCCGCCCATCATGTGATGCTGGAGATCAACAACTCCTCCATTATGCCCGGCGGCTACCGGGGCAATACGATCGAGAATAATATTCAAATGCTGTATCAGTGTATGCGCTACGAAGTGCCCGTGCTGCTCTCGAGCGACAGCCACGGTCCGAAAAATGTGGGAAATGTCAAAGGTTCCGAGATTCTGCTGAACGCCTGCCGGGAAGTGTTCGGTTTTCCGGACCGGCTTGTGATGAGTTATGATATAGATCGGTTTTTGGACTATATCAGAATAGATAGATTTGACAGATCATAAAAGAGCAGGTACTTCACGGTAAACGCAAGCTTTTTATTTAGGTAGACATATCACTTACATGATATGTCTACCTAATCATTTTTATAAATGTGGCGCCGCTATGAGCTTTTATTTCATACCCGTGTTCAGCCCGCTTAGAACTTTATATAGATATTTCTGGTCATAGCCACATTTTTTCCGTTTGCTTGCTATTCCCATTCGACAGCTTTTTTCCTGCTTCAGCAGATTTGTTCCTATGTGCCGCAGCACATTTACATTTTCTGCTGCATTCCCCGCTCGTATCCGGCTCTCGTCTTCTCGGAATCCAATGTCCAGCACCCAGTGCAGGCTGTTCTCGATTCCCCAGTGGGCTCTTTTGCCCTTCCCATATTCTTCCGCTTTCATCTCTTCTTGGCTGTAGATCGAATATGATAACGCTGTCGTTGTCTTACCGTTTTCCGTTACAGTTGCCACACAGGCTCCCATTCCACTCAGACCTTTCCAGCCGGGGTGGTTCTCCCTGAGCCATTCTACTTCATTTTCCACATAATATTCCCGGATTTCTATTCTCCCATGGTCAAAGTCCTTTTCTTTCCAGTACCGGCCTTCTTTTTCCAGTTCCTTCTTGGGACGATCGAAAACCTCATCTTTAAAATACAGGGATATATCTTCCAGTAATGTTTCCTGGTTCCCTTTTACCTGCAGGATATAGTCCGCTTCTTTGTCTATGATTTTTTCGGCAATCTCTTTCTGGGTTCCCATGGCATCGATGGTTACCACACACCCTTTCAGACACAGGATCTCCAACAGCTCCGGAATCGCTTTGATCTCATTTGTCTTTTCGTCCACCCGTAACTGCCCTAAAACAAGGGATGTATCGCAGGCCCATGCGCTCACCACATGGGAGGGACGATTTCCTTTGCTTTCATCCTTACTGCGGCGGATGGTTTTCCCGTCAATGGCAATAATTCCTTCGATTTTCCCCGCAACTGCACTGGTCCACCGAAAAAAGGCATCATGAAACTGATCCGGATCGATCATCTGGAATACCCGGTTGATCGTATCATGGGAGGGAATCCCGCCGGGAAGTTCCAGAAATGTTTCCAGCCATTCTTTTTTTGAGTATGCCCAGTCCTCAATCTCATTCCAGGTATCCATTCCGCAGAGGATTGCGGTGACGGCAATGATGATAATATCAAGAAATTTGTGTCTCTGGTTGTACGGGGCTCTTGGATCCGGAACCTCCTTCATACATCCGACCAGTGAAAGTTCATTTCCCATTTCTGTCATAATCATGATTTCCTTTCAAGAAGTTATGGAAATCATTGTACACGATTGTGTGGAGATTGTCAGTCATTAAATACAATATAGCAGATTTTCTCCCTGATGCAAAGATATCAAATCATGCGTTTACCGTGGCAGGTACTTATTTACCACTTAAGTACCCGCTCTTTTCTAATTACCATAACACCTTGCCAGGCATACGACTAAAATCCTCCTGCACAATCTATCGCACAATATAATCTATGATATTTTTGAACAGTCGATCATAGCCTTCCCAATCGCAAAACTCCTTCGGCGCCCAATGCGGAGAGCAGTCACTGGAAAATACGCCCGTTCTTCCTTTCCCATAGTTTCCGAATGCAATAAACGGATCTCCGCAAATAGCTGCCACAAGTTCCGCCCCCTCTTTCAAAGTACTCTTATTGTACCCCAGCACAGGCGGCCACTCTCCCTGTATTCCCTTTAAAACAGGATGATCGTTATTCACGGATTCCGCCGAAACACCTTCACAGTGCTCCATTCTGTCATCACAGGTAAGCAGCTGCACGGGCAAAACATCCTGCACAGGCGTTGCCCACCACTTCCCCTGACCTCCTATGCCGTTGAAAGTCATATAACCTCCGATCATCAGCAGGCCGCCTCCCTGAAGCACATAATCTTTCAGAAGCTGGCAGCGATTCGGAAATCTTTTGCCCGCCGAAAATGTCTCTGTCGGTATCAGAAGTGTATCCGCACCGATATCGGACAGCACAACACACGCATATTCTTTCAGTTCTTCCATCGTATAGGGAAAATGATCCGCCGCTATATGGTTCGGCATATAGACAAACTCATATCCCGCCTTCTCAATTGCTTTATCAATCCATCCCAGACCGGTTTCATATTTTGATGCCGAAAAAGCATTAAAGCCTTTCACCTCTGTCACCGTTGCCGTCCAGGACTCCCCTGCAAATAGTACTTTTTTCGCCATAGCACTTTAACCCCTCATCATACATTTGGATTATCCATCAACTCTAATGGATAATCTCCCAGATGTTTCACTTTAAAGCCGTTTGCCTTATATTCCTCATAATCAAAAGCATTGAGTTCGTCAACCGCCAGTTTATGGAACTCATAAAAATTCGGCCACCATTCATAGGTATCACCCAGATCGTGTGTCAGATAAGCGTCCGCAATATCCTTGCCCATCTGAGGCGCCACATAAAATGCTCCCATAGCAAGTACGTTCACACCGTTACCGGTAATAGCCCGCAGCGCTGCGGGAACACTCTCCACCACACCTGCATGCACGCCGGGACATTTACTCGCCGCAATATGAATCCCCATACCTGTGCCGCAGAAAATCAATGCTCTTTCAAACTCTCCTTCACTGATCATGCTGCCGACCCGCAGGCCGATACGATGAAACATCAAATCCGTATCATTTTCATCGCTGTCTGCCCTGACTCCTATATCTGTCACAGTCCAGCCCTTTTTCTTTAAATGTTCCACTACTGCTTCCTTTAAAGGATAGCCCGCAAAATCAGCACCCACTAAAATTTGTTTGTCTTTTATAGTTTTCATTCTTTTCTCCCTTACGCCATATAAAATATAGTTTCCATATCCTCATAAAACGCTTCTGCACTGTCCGCATTATATTTCTCAAAGCATGGCCTTGTATATCCCCACCATTTCTGCGTCGTCTCGTCTGCGGCCATCTTTTTCATATCAGCATCATAATTCTCACCGGTGTACTCAAAATAAGAAAATACCAGATCATCCCTGATAAAAATAGAGTAATTCTGCAAATTACATTCCGTGATCATCTTCTTGACATCCGGCCAGACATCCGCATGAAGCTTTACATATTCGTCTATCTTCTCTTTTTTCAGCCGGCCAATCTGCCCAAATCTTCTATTTACCATTACCATCCTCCGTTTATAATGCCGCTTTCTTTTTAAATAGTTTAATATGGTTATCTGTAAAATAGTTCATTACCATAACCAGCAGGAGAACTGCCCCCCAAACTAACGAAATATAGTAACTGCTGATCTGTGGGAAGCGATTGATACCGGTTTCCAATGCGCGTACCAGGAAAATAGCCAGCAGAACGCCGCTGATCTTTCCCTTTCCGCCATTCGGGCTTACACCGCCGAGCACTACGATCATAATACACTGAAGTGTATAATTTGAACCATAATCCGCTCTGGCAGAGTTATAGTTTGCCAGCATGATCATACCGCCCAAAGCAGAACATATTCCTGAAATCAGATACGTCTTAATCAATATCCAATCCACCTTCAGACCGCTGTATTTCGCTACATTCTGACTGCTTCCCATAAGAATGATCTTTTTACCGTATGTAGTCTTTTTCATTAAAAACCACACTCCGGCTGCTCCCACTGCAAAAATCAAAAACTGTACAGGAATCCCTGCTACCCGGTTGTTCACAATGAATGCGTAGGTCTTGGGAAAATCACTGATAGCACTGCCGTTTGTCAAAACGATTCCGATTCCGGTAAGCAGCTCGCTCATGCCAAGCGTTGCCAGAATCGGCGGTATTTTACATTTAGCGACCAGAATACCATTTAGCGTGCCCGCAACAGCGCCCATCATAATTGCCAGCAGGAATATAACAGGAATAAAGCCCACTGCAAGTTCCCCGCTTTCATTTCCGAGGTTTCTCATAAGAAGCGCCATTGTAATAGATGTCACATTCGCGACACCCACCGTCGACAAGTCGATTCCGCCTGTGATCATACATACCATTACGCCCAGGGACATCAGGCCGAATTCGGGAAACTGGGCAAACATGGTCTGAAAGTTTACTACAGAATAAAACTTGGAACCCTTTGTAATTCCTATGAAAACAAACCATATCAGCATAATCACAACAAGCCGCCAGATATGAACATCTTGTTTCATAGATCTTTTTATCTTTTCTGCCATTATGCCGTCTCCTCCTTTTTCTTATGATTCCCTTTGCCCGCACCGGAATGCTCCGACTGATATGCGCTGATAATCGTTCCTATCACAATAAGCAGGCCAACAAACACATTCTTCCAGACTACCGGTACACCGATCAGGATCATCGAATTTTCTACCAGCACGATTAATAACGTTCCCAGAATACATCCTGTCATGGTTCCCTTGCCGCCTACAATGGCTGTTCCGCCGAGCACCACGCCGGCAATAATATTCATTTCCATTCCCAGCATATTCGTAGGATGACATTGCTGCATCATACACACTCTGATGATCCCTGCAATACTTGCCACGATCCCGGCAAATACATACAGCAAAAATTTTGTCCATTTCACGCGAAAACCTGCGTTATAAGCCGCTGATTCATTTCCGCCGATGGCATAGATTCCTCTGCCGAACATCGTATATTTCAATATAAAGAAAGCAATGATGATCACCGCAACAAACATTAAAAATGCTATCGGCAGCCGGGATGAGAGGCCGCTCTGTGAGTTTGTCGCCGTATAGAGGGCCACTGTTCCAAAATTTTTCATTCCTGTCGGAATCACCGCCAGTTGTTTTGATTCCAGCGTCCCCTGCATAAAGCCTTTAAATACACTGGCAGTTCCCAGTGTAACGATCATTGCCGGAAGATTCAGATACCCTACGAAAAATCCGTTAATAGCCCCTAAAACCGCTCCAATCAGAATCGCCACAACAAGCGGCAAAAATACACTGCCTTCATATCCCATATCCAAAAACATTTTTGTCGTCGCATAGGCCGTCAGAGACGCAAGCGCCGGGAAAGACACATCGATACCGCCCGAAAGAATAACAAGGAACTCTCCTATGGCAAACAAACCGGGCACAATCATAGCCGACATGATATCCACGATATTGTTGGATGTATAAAACTGTCCCGACCGTATCTGAATCAAAAATGACAGAGCCAGAATAATCAGAAATATGTAGGTTTCGTTCTGCTTTAACAGCTTATTTGTTTTTACTCGCATTCTTCCGCCCTCCTACATCATTTTGTCCAGAATCAGTTTTTCAGTTGCCTCGGCAGCTGAAAATTCCCCGGACATTTTTCCATCTCTCAAAATCATGATCCTGGAACAGTTCTCCAGAATTTCCGGCAGGTCATCTGAAATGATGATAACCGCCATCCCCTTCTCCGCCAGCGACTGCAGAATCGCATGAATATCATGTTTTGAACCGATATCCACCCCGACTGTCGGACCATTCAGAATCAGGAGCTTCGGCTCACAGGCCAGCCACTTTGCAAGTACGATACGCTGCTGATTTCCACCCGATAACGTAGAAGCCGCATTGTTTGCATCCGGCGTTGCGATGGAAAGTTCTTTTACCCACCGCTCTATTTCTTCTTCTGTCTTCTTTTTATCTACCAGCTTCCCTTTTGTCAGATTATCTATTTCTGAAATGATAATATTGTCCCCGATACTCTGTGACAAAAACAGCCCCTCGCTCAAACGATCCTCTGGTACAAAGCCGATTCCCTTTTCGATCGCATCCTGTGGACTTTTCAGTTCCGCCTCTTCTCCATGAATGAGAATCTTTCCGCTGTCCGCCGGCCTCATGCCAAACAACGACAGGGCAAGTTCTGTTCTTCCTGAATCCAACAGTCCTGTAATCCCCAGAATCTCTCCGCCTTTTATAGAAAAATCAATATCACTGTAATGTCCTTCCAGACACAGCTTCTTTACTTCCAGTACCGGATTTTCGTCTATCTTCTTCGGTTCAAATATTTTCTGCTCAAACTCCCTGCCCGTCATATAATAAGTGAATTTCTTATCATCCAGATCAGCCGTATTACCCGAAGCTATCAGCTTTCCGCTTCTAAATACCGTAAAACGCTCCGATATTTCAAAGACCTCATCCAGTTTGTGGCTTACAAAAAGAATGGAAATATTCTGTGCTTTCAACTGCAATATTACTTTGAAAAGAGCCTTTACTTCCTTCTTTGTCAAAGCCGTTGTGGGTTCATCCATAATGATCAGTTTGGCATTGAACATTAAAGCCCTGCAGATTGCCACCATCTGTTTTTCCGCTACGGAAAGATCCCCAAGGCGGGCATCCAGATCCACCTGAAAGCCGATTCTCGCCACGGCTTCCTCGGCAATCTTTCTCATATCCTTCCAGTTCACCAATTTCTTTTTTGCTACAAGCTGACTGTTGATAGCCAGATTCTCCATCACGCTCAGATTCGGAAAAATAGAAAAATCCTGATAAATCACCTGAATTCCATTTTCGATCGCAGAGAGTGGCGTGATCTTCTGCAGTTCTTTCCCCTCAAACTCTATGGTGCCGGAATCTCTTTGATATACGCCGGAAATAATCTTGATCAGCGTGGACTTTCCACAGCCGTTCTCACCGGCAAGACAATGGATCTCACCCGGCTTGATTTCCAGAGTAACACCGTCCAAAGCCTTTACGCCGGCAAAATATTTTCGTATATCAACAGCCCGGAATAAATATTCCGCCATAAATTGCCTCCTTCTCCTTGCCTTTTATCAATATTGTGCCGGTCGAAAATTTCGCCCGGCACAAACTATTCATGATCGAACTGCAAAGTTTAGAATCCGAATGAATCAACATTATCACCATCGATAACGATCCAGCCTTCTCCTTCAAGGACTGTACTGCTGCCCTCACGGAATGTCATAGCCTCATAACCTTCTACGCCAAGGTCTACCGGTGCGCCGATCTCTTCGCCATTCAATACCTTAACCGCCAGACTGATCATTGCTTTTCCTGCAATAGCCGGATCCCAGAGAGTCAGAGATTTTACCGTACCGCTCTTTAACAGTTCTGCGTTATCGCCAGGCATACCTGTTCCTGATGTGAAAGCCTTATCTACCAGGCCAAGTTCGTCAATAGCACGCGCAACGCCCGGTGCGTCAAAGGAAGAAGTTCCCATAATGCCCTTTAAATCAGGATACTTTTTAAATAACTCTTTTGCCACATTATACGCTGTATCACCATTATCATGAGATTCTACTCTCGGTTCTTCCTCCAGAAGCGTCATATTCGGATAATGTTCTTTCTGCCATTCTACACCTGCGTCTGCCCACTCATTATGAGAAGCGTTCGTTACATCCGCAACCATAGTTGTATAAACACCTTCTTCTCCCATTGCTTCTGCCAGATTATCCATAATAAATGCGCCGTAACCGGAGTTGGAGAATGCTTCAATATCATAATTTACATTTTCAAGGCTTGCACCCTCATGCGCGATCACCACGATCCCTGCATCCATCGCCTGTTTCAGAACCGGCTCAAGAGATTCCGGATCTACCGGTACAACACAAATCGCATCTACGCCCTGTGCAATCAAATCCTGCACAAGCTGTGCCTGCTTTGTTGCATCAATCTCATCTGTACCCTTCTGGTATACATTCAGGCCTGTCTCTTCTGCATATTCTTTTACGCCGGTATCCATACGAACAAACCACGGATTAGAAGAGTCTTTGGGTACTACCACAATTTCATAATCCCCTGCTGCTGCGGGCGCACTATCCTCCGCTGCCGGTGTCTCTTCTGAAGATGCACTTTCCTCGGCTGCGGGCGCTGCCTCTTCTGCTGCCGGAGCGCTTTCCTCTGCGCTGTTACCGCATGCAACTATCCCACCAAGAATCATTGCTGTTGCCATAAATAAGGCTGCAAACTTTTTCATATTCTTCATAACTACCTCCATTCATGATTGCTTTATTACATTATATGTTATCCTTTTTATTAAATCGTTTTAATCCCGCAAAAACCTCCTTTCACTTTATTTACAATTTTATTTTTCCCTGCGGATTATTAAAACGTTTTAATACTTAAAAATTTTAACAGGAATTCCGGATTACCAATTCCTGCTCCAACATGGTATTTAGTACCGGACTTCCGGTACGATAAGCCGTCACCTGCTTCCATAACTCTTGGGCAAGCCGCATCTGGTCCTGCTTAATGGTGGTAAGCGAAGGCTGAAGGTAGGCGGAAATTTCCAGATTATCACAGCCCACAATGCCGAAATCCTCTGGTATCTTATAGCCGGCCTCCATAATCGCTTTGATCACACCGATCGCCAACATATCCGAAGAAACCATGAACACCTCCGGCAGCTCTTCCTTTTTATGGCGTTTAAGAAGTTCCTTCACATAAGAATACCCGTTTCTTGCATGACCGTGACGGAATTTTTCCGAAATATGTACATACTCTTCCTGATAAGAATAGCCATATTTTTCCAGTCCTGCTTTATATCCTATAAAACGATCC
This sequence comes from Lachnospiraceae bacterium, assembly GCA_910573755.1. Taxonomy (GTDB): domain Bacteria; phylum Bacillota; class Clostridia; order Lachnospirales; family Lachnospiraceae; genus 1XD8-76. The sequence continues at coordinate 28,404 of CAJTBO010000016.1, forward strand.
CACAGATTATTCAGCGCCAGCGGTTCTGAAATAAATCCGATACTCCCATACCCTTTCTCTTTTAAAAAACCTACGATTCTCTCCGCCGTCGCTACATTATTATAAGCCACATAGGAAATTCCTTTTTCATCACTTCTCCGGTCTGCCAGAATCACATGGACACCCTGCCTTACCAGTTCCCGGATATACTCTTCATCATCATGGCCATTCACAATAATAATGGTCTCCACATTATTCTGTAACAGATTGTACAGTTCCTTCCGTTCCTGCTCCAAAGAATACTCATAACCGCATATCATCATTGTATAATGTTCCTGATCCGCTTCATTCATGATCGCGTTAGCCATCTCCGAGTAAAACATATTTGTCAGCTTCGGAACCAGAAGGCCAAGCTGACGGTTCTCCTTACGCCGCATATTCTGTGCCGCTGCATTCGGTATATAATTTAGTTTTTCAATCGCCTCTTTTACTCTGGCTGTAGTTGCTGCGGATATGGATGCCGTTCCATTAATAACATGGGAAACCGTCCCTATTGTCACGCCAGCCATCTGCGCAACATCTTCCATCGTGCTTCTCTTTTTTACCCTTTTTGCATTATTCATGGAACTGTCCCTGTCATTCACTAAAACGTTTTAATTCTATTATTATAGTATTTAAAAATCCACTCGTCAACAGATTTTTGTTTTTTCCACTATTTTCCTAATTGCAATTGTGCAAATTGTACAATATTTTGAGCATTGAAATTGAAGAGAGTTTTCTAAATAACCACATTCCTTACATCTATGTCCATATCCTATATTTAATATTTACAAAAATTCCTTCCTGCACAAAAGAAGGCAGAAAATAATACAGCCTTCCGCTCTTCTTATTTTCTGCCTCTCTACATTACCCTTCTCACCGCCAGAATCGGCCGGTACTGTGCATTACTGACCTTGATACCGGTTTTTGCCGTACTTGCGTGGACGATCATGCCGCCGCCGATATACATCCCCACATGCCCTTCATAACAGATAATATCACCGGGCTGTGCCTCCGAATAGGAAACACCGGTGCCTACGCTCCGAAGCTGGGAAGATGTCCGGGGGACCCGGTATCCGTAATCCGCATACAGCCGGTAAATGAAACCGGAGCAGTCCGCCCCGTTTGTCAGGCTGGTGCCGCCGGACACATAAGGATTTCCGATAAACTGACAGGCATAATTTGCAATGGACTTTCCGTTGCCGCTGCCGCTCGACTGCGCCACGATCCCCTGCGCCGCCGCTATGGTATTTGCCGCGTTGGGATTTGAAGCAGTGGTCTTTGTACCGCTGCTGTTCTGCGCCGCCAGTCTTTTGCGCTCCTCCTCCTGAATCTGCTGGATTTGTTTGGTGTCCGCCGCGATCTGCTGCTTAAACTGTGCCGCGCGGCTCTTCGCCTCCGCGATCTCCGCATCATAGTTGGCGCTTATCGCTTTTTTCTGTGCCAGAATGCCGTTCAAGTAACTCTGCTGCTCTGCCAGGGAGGCTTTATCCGCCTCCAGCGCTTCCTTCTCTTCCACCAGCACTTCCCTGTCCGCCTCCAGCTTCGCCTTCATATCAGCCACTTTCTGTTTGATCGCCTGATACTCCGCCAGCATTTTATCGTCATATGCTGCAACTTCTTCGATGAATTCCGCCCGGTTTAACAGTTCGCTGAAGCTTCCGCTGGACAACAGCAGTTCAATATAGGAACTCTCACCCTGTTCATAAGTAAAACGGATTCTCTCCTTCATCGCCTCATACTGGCGTCTCTCCTCCGCTTCCGCCGCCTCGAACTCTTCCTGCGCCACTTCGATCTCCGCTTCTTTTTCCGCGATCTTCCCTTCCTGTTCCAGAATCTGATCCTCCAGCACGCTGATCTCCGTATACAGATTTACCAGTTCCGCATCCAGATCACTGATCTCCTCGTCGATCAGATCCTGCTCATCCTGCAAGCCGGAGATCACTTCATTTTCACTATTCAGTTGATTCTGGCTCTCCTCTATCTGCTTCCTGAGTTCCTCGATCGTCACAGCCTGAACGCTCCCGCTGCTTTCCAATAACAGCAGCAGACACACCAGCAGGCATATTGTATTTCTGATTCTTTTCTTCATTTACTTTCCTGTCTTTTCCGTTTTTCCTGAAAGTTATGCTCTTGCTGCCCCGAAAGGCAATATCCTCCGGTTAAAACCACAGTCAGCCGATAGGGAAAATGTCCGGGGCAAGGTAATTTATTTCTATCCTTCCTCCGCTTTCTTCAGCCTACAGTTCACAATTCTTAACCGTTCTCGGGAACGGCAGTACATCACGGATATTCGCCATCCCGGTCAGATACATTACGCAGCGCTCAAAGCCAAGCCCGAAACCTGCGTGGCGGACAGAGCCATATCTGCGAAGATCCAGATAAAAATCATAATCCTCTTTTTTCAGCCCCATCTCTTCCATCCTTCTCTCTAAGGTCCCCAGATCATCCTCCCTCTGAGACCCGCCGATGATCTCACCGATACCGGGTACAAGGCAGTCCATCGCCGCCACCGTCTTTCCATCCTCATTCAGTTTCATATAGAAAGCCTTGATCTCCTTCGGATAATCCGTCACGAAAACAGGGCGCTTAAATTCTTTTTCCGTCAGATAGCGCTCATGCTCCGTCTGCAGATCACAGCCCCAGGAAACCTTGTAATCAAATTCATCATTGTGCTTTTCCAGGATGGAGATCGCTTCCGTATAGGTCACATGGGCAAAATCGGAATTTGCCACATGCTCAAGGCGCTCGATCAGCCCCTTGTCCACAAAACTGTTAAAGAACTTCATTTCCTCCGGCGCGTTTTCCAGCACATAGCGGATGATAAATTTGATCATGGACTCCGCCAGAACCATATCATCCTTCAGATCCGCAAAGGCGATCTCCGGCTCGATCATCCAGAACTCCGCCGCATGGCGTGTGGTGTTGGAATTTTCCGCCCGGAAAGTCGGACCGAAAGTATATACATTCTTAAAAGCAAAGGCGTAAGTCTCCACATTCAGCTGACCGGAAACCGTAAGGTTTGCCTGCTTCCCGAAAAAGTCCCCGTCATAGTCTATGCTGCCGTCATCCCTCTTCGGCAGGTTTTCCATATCCAGCGTTGTCACCTGAAACATTTCACCCGCGCCCTCACAGTCCGAACCGGTGATGATCGGCGTATGCACATAGACAAACCCCCTCTCCATAAAGAAGGTATGGATCGCATAAGCGATCAGTGAACGCACCCTGAACACAGCCTGAAAAGTATTGGTTCTGGCTCGCAGATGGGGGATCGTCCTTAAATATTCAAAGCTGTGGCGCTTTTTCTGCAACGGGTATTCCGGTACCGACGCCCCTTCCACCAAAACCTCTTCCGCCTGTATCTCAAAGGGCTGTTTCGCCTGCGGCGTTGCCACCAGCGTACCTGTCACGACAACGGCAGCCCCCACATTCAGCCTGCTGATCTCCTCAAAATTAGCCAGCTTATCGCCGTAAACGATCTGCAGAGGTTCAAAAAAGGTTCCGTCATTTACCACGATAAACCCGAAGGTCTTCGAATCCCTGATGCTTCTGATCCAGCCGCCCACCGTTATTTTCTTTCCGATATATTCTTCCCTGTTTCTGTATAACTCCCGGATTTCCGTTAATTCCATGTCCTTGTCCTCCTATTCCAGTTCCGCATCTGTCGGACATATGCCGTTTTCCGGTTCCGCATCTGTCCTACCGATACTCTTACCTAACCCTTACTTCTATGCGCTATAAATGTCCGTCAGAAACTCGTACACCTTATCATACAAAAGATTCACCCGCACATTCTCCTTCTCCGGTTCCTCTCCAGTATCCCCCGCAGCAGATGTATATTCCGCAATCGCCGCATCAAGTTCTTCATCCGTCACGGAAATTCCCTCCTGGTCTGCGATCGCCTGCAGCGCAAGCCCTTCTTTGGCACACCGCTCCGCGATCTTTCCCAGTTCATCCTCCAGCGAATCCGCGGAAATATAGTACGTATTTGCCATATATTCTTCCAGGCTCACGCCTGCCGCTGCTGCCGCATTTTCAAAATCCGTTTTTAAACTGCTCTTATAATCCTCCACCAGGGACTCCGGTATTTCCTGATAAGTGCTTTCGGCGATCAGATTTGATGCAATACCGTTTTCCAGTTCCCTCTCATACTGATACTCCGTAAATTCTATCAGCATATTTTTGGCATCTTCCCGGTAGGCATCCGCGTTCTGATAACCCGGGTCCACCAGATTTACATTCTCGTCTGTCAGTTCCGATAAAATATAATTGATCTTTACCGCAAAAACACAGTCTTTTCCTGCCACTTCCGCACCGTCATAGTTATCCGGAAACTTCAGGGAAAGCTGCTTTGTCTCTCCCACGCTTGCGCCGATCAGTCCGTCCTCAAACCCTTCTATAAAACCGCCGGAACCTATCTCCAGCAGCTGGCCCTGGGCGGTTCCTCCCTGAAATGCCGTTCCGTCGATCGTGCCCGCATAATCAATGTTCACCACATCCCCGCTCTCCACGGTACCTGTCAGTTCGCGCAGATCGCTCACCGCGTCGATCCGGCTGCTGATATAACTTTTTACATAGGCATCCGTTATTTCCACTTTTTCCGGCTGCGTCACCGGCAGATTCTTATAGTCCGGAAGCGTCACATATTTTTCCACCTCCACATCCTTCAGATCCGCGATCTTAACGTTGTTTTTCCCGCATCCTGTCACTATGCCGATCATGCAAAGCAGCATCAGAGCCGCCATCATCTTTTTCTTCATACCATATGATTCCTTTCCCAAATAATAATTAGATAAAACATGTTTTTTATTTTATCACAACTTATCCGTTCTTACAAAGTATTTCCCAAAAATCTCTCCTGAAATCTTGCCATCATACAGAATAAATGCTAAAATACTTTTATTGCGTACACGCAGGGTACGCGCAAGGAGGAGATTTCATGAGCACAGGAACCATTGTACTGATCGTCATACTCGTTATTTTAGTCGCGGCTATCGTTGTCTTATATTTTCTCGGAAAAAAAGCACAGAAGAAACAAGCGGAACAGCAGGCGCAGATTGAAGCATACAAACAAAACGTGAGTATGCTGATCATAGACAAAAAGCGGATGAAGCTGACCGAATCCGGTCTGCCTCAGGCAGTTATCGACCAGACGCCGAAACTGATGCGCCGCTCCAAGCTTCCTATCGTAAAAGCAAAGGTCGGTCCTCAGATCGTTTCCCTTGTTGCGGACGAAAAGATTTTTGATGATATTCCGGTTAAAAAGGAGGTAAAAGCCGTTGTCAGCGGTATCTACATCACCTCTGTGAAAGGTATGCACGGCAGGAACACCACGCCTCAGAACACCAAAAAGAAAAGCAGATTCAAACAGCTTCTTGAAAAAGCACAGGAAAAAGCCGGTGTCGGTCAGGTAAAATAAATCCTGCCGGGTTTTATCGGATCATTATTTCCAGTCTGCAGTCCGCCTGTTTTTCCCCCTGTATAAAAAGGGTATAAACAAGCTGCAGACTGGTTTTTTCTTCCTTTTTTTCTGCCTTTACCTCTTTTGTTTCAGCCCCGATCTCCAATGTGCCATAGGGTGTCTGATATTCTGATTTTTCATATTTTCCCTGCTCAAAGACCATTTTCCAGGAAACCGCACCGGATTTTTTCAGGCTGGCACGGAGAAGTTCTTTTTCTATTTTCAGCAGATTTTTTACAACTTCTCCCTCTTCTGTCTTTTCCTCATAAAGCACATAAAGGACGCCCTCTCTCTCGGAAAGCCGCCCCTTATTCTCTGTCTTCATAACCTGCTTCTCGCCCTCTGTGTTTACCTGATGTGAGGTAACCCATACCCGGCATTCTCTGCTTTTTTCTTTTATCATAACTGTCTAATATTCCTCGATATGGATAACTTTCGCGGACAGGATGCCGTATTTTAAAATAGAATTCGCAAAAATCTGAAACCGTTCCGCCGCATCACTGACAAAAAACCGATGCATATTCGTGCCCAGCCCCGGCGCCTGTGCATTCAGGATCTCATGTTCTCCAAGCAGCTTTTTCAACTCCCTCGCCGTCTCATAGGCGGGATTGATGAGCCGCACCTTTTCCCCCATGACCCGCTGCACGGTCTTTCGTATCATCGGATAATGGGTACAGCCTAAAATCAATGTATCGATATCCACATCGATCAGATCCGTCAGGTAGCGCTTTGCGATCTCCTCCGTCACCGGGTCTTCCCAGAGCCCTTCCTCCACCAGATGCACAAACAGCGGGCACTCTTTTCCGATCACCTCCACACCCGGATTCAACTGTCTGATATATGTAGTATAGGTTTCACTGCCGATCGTCCCCCGGGTGCCGATCACGCCGATCTTTCCGTTCTTTGTGGCCTCCACCGCCATTTTTGCCCCCGGCTTCACTACACCGATGACCGGCACATCCGCCGCCTGTTCTATCTCATCCAGGGCATAGGCACTTGCCGTGTTGCATGCCACCACAATCGCCTTTACATGCTGTGTCTTCAGAAAACGCACGATCTGAAGTGCATATTTTGTGACGGTTTCTTTTGTTTTATTGCCATAGGGCACCCTCGCCGTATCCCCGAAATAGATCACCTTTTCATTCGGTATCTGATACATAATCTCCTTTACCACCGTCAGTCCACCTACACCGGAATCAAATACACCGATCGGCGCTTCCTTCCTGTTGTCCATTGCTGTACTATATCCTTTCTTTATCCGCCGTGTCTTTCTGCGGATGTTCTACACGCTTTATCTTTTTGCCCATTCCAGAATACTTATCCTGACTTCAATCTGTTCCGGTCCGGCTTCGCTGATCTCACTGTAGAGATTTTTATCATCCTCCGTCTCTTCCGTGACATCCTGTCCCTCTTCATTTACTACCCTGACGCAATCCCCCGTAAAAAGGTACTGTGGAAAAACAATCCCCCAAAACCCCAGAGAAAGCAGTAAGCCTCCCAGTACCGCCGCTGCCTGCATAAAAAGTTTTTCATTTTGTCGCTCTATCATATAAACCATACTCCTTTTGATCTCTCTAAGAAGTATGGCCGTTTTTTTTGTCTTTAATCAGTGTTCCAGTTGTGGAGCTGGCTCATGATCGCCGATTCCTGATTGTCAATATGTTCCTTCGCAAGGCGCGCCGCCGTTTTCCCTTCCCGCCTCACAATGCTCTCATAGATCCCCTGATGCTCTTTTATCAGCGTTTTGTATCTGCTGTCATCCTTCAGATATTTTACGCGATAGCGGTACATCTGCTCAGAGAGGTTCCCGACCAGATGCTGCAGCACATTATTCCCGCTGGCTTCTACAATAATATTATGCAACTCAACATCTTTCTGTGCGATTTCGCGCAGATCCCCTGTCCTGATCGCCTCCTCAAAATCGCGGCAGGCTTTTTCCAGAGCCTTCTTCCCCTCCTCGTCCATCCGCTCACAGGCAAGTTCCGCACTAAGCATATCCAGCACCCGCCGCACTTCCAGCACATTTTTCAGGCTCTTTTCCGTGATCTCCGCCACAATAGTCCCCCGTCTGGGTATCATGATCACAAGCCCTTCCAGTTCCAGCTTGCGGATCGCTTCACGGATCGGCGTACGGCTGACCCCCAGCTTGTCCGCCAGATGGATCTCCGTCAGCCTTTCCCCCGCCTTCAATTCCTCCAGCAGGATCGCTCTCCGCAATTTTTTATAAACTACATCCCTAAGAGGCAAAAGTTCATCAACCTTTGCGTCAAATTCATGGTACGCCATGCAACATCCCTCTCTTTTTTCCTTCTCACATGCAGACTGTTTATTCCACTGCACATTTATTGAAACGCTGAAAGAAACACTTCCTTCGCCAGATTTCGTTCCCTAATCCCGGCCATCGCAGTTTCAGCGGCTTTTGTACCCTTAAAAATTCCAAACACGGTAGGCCCGCTGCCGCTCATGACCGCTGCGGGCGCTCCGGCGTCTTTCATTATCTTTTCGATTTCTCCGATCACCGGATATTCTTTTCCGGTCACACTCTCCAATACATTTTCAAGCTTTCCGCACAGCTTTTCCAGATTTCCCTCTTCTATATCCTGCATCATACCATCAATATCGGGATGCCTTTCCAGCGTATCCAGTTTCAGATGTTCATATACATATTTCGTAGAAACGTCTATATCCGGTTTTGCCAGTAAAACAGTGCAGGCCGGAGGGGTTTTTAATGCTGTCAGCACCTCCCCGATCCCTTCCGAAAGAGCACACCCTCCCATCAGGCAATACGGCACATCCGCTCCCAGCTTTACGCCGGTCTTCTGCATATCCTCCAGCGTCAGCCCCAATCCGAACAATTCATTCATTCCCTTCAGCACAGCCGCACAGTCTGCGGAACCGCCCGCCATTCCCGCCGCCATCGGAATATGTTTCTCCAGAAAAATCTCCACTCCATCCTGAACAGAATACTTTTCCTTCATCAGCTTCGCTGCCTTGTAAGCAAGATTTCTTTCATCACAGGGGAGATTTTCCTGATCGGTCCTGACCACGATCTTATCCTCCGAAATCCGCTTTATTGTGACGATATCCGCCAGTTTCACAGACTGCATGATCATACGCACTTCATGATATCCGTTCTCAAGCCGTCTTACCACATCCAGTCCCAGATTAATCTTTCCGTATGCCTTAAAGACCAGTTCCTGTCCCATATCTTCCGTTCCGACCATAATTCCTTATATAATCTTTCTGTTTTATTTTTATCAATATTGTATTTAATTATATACAATCTGCCCTTTCTAGTCAACTTATCTGCTCATATTGATCCTATTAATATATTAAAATATATTTCCGGCCTCCCCGAAACAATCCATTATGACAAAACGCAGCCGGCAGATTATAAATCTCCCGCTTATAATCTGCCGGCTGCGCACATTTCCTTTACATATCCCCTTCTTAAACTAACGTATGATCAATATTTTTTCTCCTGCACAGACTTCATCCTTTGTCAGATGATTCATCTCCTTCAGGTTATCCAGCGAAACCATATACCGCTTCCCGATATCCCAGAGGCTGTCTCCGGATTTCACCACATAACCTACCATTCCCGGCGTCCTCTTGTACTTCTCCGCATCCGGCTCGCACAGTTCGATCTCCCGGATCATCTCTTCTTTTCCTCTCTGGAAAACAGCCACCTCAAAGCTCAATATCCCTTTCACTTCCCAGACATCCCCTGCCGCCGCCACCGTCAGGTTTTCCAGACATATCTTCAGGTTGCCGAAATCCGCCGTTCCCCCCGATGTTTCCAGCAGATACTTAAACGGAATCCCCGCATGCAGCCTGTAAAACTTTTTATCTCCTTCGTCCTGTAATAAAAAGTCTGCTTCCACGGCCCCGAGAATCTCTATGCCCTCTCCGGTCTGCGTCTGTCCTTCCTTCTGAACCGACGCCTGATAATGCAAAAGCTTCACGCTGCCGGGCACTCCCTCGACAGGCACCTCTTCCGCCAGCCTGTATTTTCCGCCGCAGCGCAGCATCTTCGTTCTGTACTCGGTCTCCTGCCTCTCCAGCCTGACTTCCTTCTGCAGCCCATAGCAATCCGAAAGTATTTCCGTTTTTTCTTCTTTATATAGTTTAATATACAGATCAAGAACCATTTCCAGCGAGATGACCCGCCTCTCCCCGTCGAAATCCTCCTGAATCTCGATATCCTGCTGGCTGATCTGATAACGGATATCCGTGATCAAATCCTCCATACATCCCTGACACTCCACAGAACCGGATATCGGGATCGCGGTGCTGAACACCTGTACATTCCCGTCCTCACCCTGGGGTACATAAAGGAAAAACGCTTTCGCTTCCCCCTTAACAATGATCTTCTCCTCCACCGCCTTAAATTCCAGATTCGATAACTCTATATCCTCCCAGATCAGGCTTCCGATATTCGGGCAGCTCTGGGGCAGTTCCATCTCTTCGCGAATCCGGAAGATATCTTTTTTCAGGACACTGATCCCTGCCATATCCAACACTTTTTTCCGGCATTCGATCCCGGTACCGGCAGGCACCTCCATCAGTTCCACCGGTACCTGTTCCTCATACAATTCTTCCACAAAAAGTTCGAAGCATGCTACCGCCTGAACACTCAGCTTGCGGGAATTGATCATACCGATCGTCATATCATCCAGTTCCCACCTTGCCTGTACCAGTTCTTCCGTACCGATACCCTCCATATGTACCTGCTCCTCAAAAGGAATGCTTCCTTCCACAGAGCAGATCTCCCGTTCCTCATCCGACTGATAGAGCACTTTATAGTGCAGTTTGCCCCGCATCGTCACATGGTCTGCCGCGGGCTTCAGTTCCTCCAGACGTATATAGCCTTTCTGCCCTAAGATGCGGGCAATATCCGGTTTATTGTCCTGCAGATTCCGGTCATCCTCCAGCGCGATCTGCGTCCCCGCCTTGTATTTCATGCGGTCCATATAAATTGTTCTCTTCTCCAGCTCCATTTTTCCCACGAAAACCTCCCATTCCTTTGCCATAACTGCCTTGCCGGCAGAATATGTCCTCTCCGAGAGACGCAGGCCTCCCCCTGCGCTCTTTCTTTTATATATAAGTATGAGAGTGGTGGAGTATTTATGACGCCGGATGCCGGTATGACAATAAAATCCTCCGCCGGCATGCTCCCGCTCCAAATAACGCAGCGGGATCCGGGTTCGAAAATACAAGTGAAAACAGGAACTTATGAGACAGCCCCGATCAGTTCCGTTACCCTTTCCACATGATGCCGCTCCATATATTCTTCGATCCCCCGCACAATCTCAACCGTTGTATACGGATTGATAAAGTTTGCCGCGCCTACCGCCACAGCAGATGCGCCGGCAAGGATAAATTCCAGCGCGTCTGCCGCCGTCATGATACCCCCCATTCCGATCACGGGAATCTTTACGGCATGAGCCGCCTGATAAACCATACGCACCGCCACAGGCTTTATTGCCGGTCCGGATAATCCCCCTGTTTTATTTGCAAGCACAAAACGCCGGCTCTCCGCATCAATCTTCATACCGGTCAGCGTATTGATCAGAGAAATACAATCGGCACCGCCGGCTTCCGCCGCCTTTGCCATCTCCGTAATATCTGTGACGTTCGGGCTGAGCTTCATGATCACCGGCTGCTTTGCCGCCTTTTTCACTGCCTGTGTGATCTGATATAATGCCTCCGCCTTCTGCCCGAAAGCGATCGCCCCCTCCTTTACATTGGGACAGGATACATTTATCTCCAGCATATCGATCTTTTCACCGCCGCATCTCTCCACCACTTCCAGATAGTCCTCCACCGTCTTTCCGCAGACATTAACGATGATCTTTGTGTCAAACTGCTGTAAAAAGGGGATATCCCTCTCCAAAAATACATCGATCCCCGGATTCTGCAGGCCAATGGCATTCAGCATCCCGCCGTAGGTTTCCGCCACTCTGGGCGTGGGATTTCCGGGCCAGGGAACATTCGCCACTCCCTTTGTTACCACCGCGCCCAATTGATCCAGATCCACAAACTCGCTATATTCCATGCCGGAACCGAAAGTTCCTGACGCCGTCATTACCGGATTTTTTAAAGTAACACCTGCTATCTTTACCTCTGTATTCATCTCCTGCTCCTTTTCATTCTTTCCGTAACAGACCTTATTTTCTGCATGCTGACCGTTTGCTTTATTTTGCCGCCGATTCTTTATCCGCCAGTTATTTCATTTTTCCTCTGCACCGTCTGATCAGCTGCTTTGACTCACCTGTCGATTTATCTTGTCGATTTATCTGTTCAAATATTTTCTTTTTCCGTCAGTTCCTTCGTCCGGATGTTCCGGCTGCCTGCCGGCTTCCCCGTTCAGATATCCACATCCTCCGCCGGAAATACCGGTCCGTCCGTACAGATCCGCGCATTGTGCACATGGGAATGCGCATCCTCCTTCACCGTCTTACAGACACACCCCAGACAGGCTCCCACACCGCATGCCATCCGCTCCTCTAAAGAAATCCATGCGGGAATTCCCGTTTCCGCCGCATATCTTTTAATCGCCCTGAGCATCGGCATAGGGCCGCAGGAATAGATCAGATCAGCCTTCAGTTTATGTTCCCGCACCGCATCCAGTACATTTCCTTTCACCCCTGCGCTTCCGTCTTCCGCAGCGATAAAAACTTCTCCGAATTCCATGAAATCCCGCTTCAGGAAAAGATCTCCGTCCCGATAACCCAGAACAATCTGTACGTTGCACGGAATCTCCCTCAGTTCTTTTGCCAGCTCCAGAAGCGGCGGAATGCCGATACCGCCCCCCATCAGCAACGCTGTCTTTCCCTCCGCCTCCTTCAGCGGATAACCGTTTCCGAGAACACCCAGCATTTCCGCCGTATCCCCCTTCCGGTAGGTCGAAAACTCTTTTGTTCCCTCCCCCGCCACCCGGTATACAATGCGCAGCGCCCCTCTCTCCGCATCTCTCTCACAGATACTGATCGGTCTCGGCAGAAGCGTCGCCTTGTTTTTCGGATAGAGAGCAATAAAACGGCCCGCCCCTCTTTCCTGTGCCATGTCTGTTTTCAGCCACATTTCGTATATGCCTTCCGCCAGTTTTGCTGTTGATAACACCTGTACTTTTTCCTTTTTTTTCGATAACATTCGTTATTTCTCCTTTTTCCTCTTCCTTCAAATGCCGGCTTTCCCGCTGTCTCAAACGCGGCATATCATCAGTCATCCAGTGCGGACATACTCATGTTCCTGATATATGCCACCTTCCCCGCGCAGATCGTATATTCAATCTCCGACCGGCAGGTTCTGCCGGCAAAGGGGCTGTTGGATGCCCTGGATAAAAATTTCCAGAAAGTCTGGCTGCAATCCGGATCAAAGATCACCAGATCCGCCGGTCCCCCTTCTGCCAGATAGCCCGCATCAATACCGTAAAGCTTTGCCGGGTTCCACGACATTTTACAGAGCAGCTCATCCATTGTCAGCTTCTTTTTCTCTACCAGTTCCGTGATCCCCAGCGCCAGCGCCGTTTCCAGTCCGATGATCCCGCTGGGCGCCTCCGTAAAGGTTTTTCCCTTCTCCTCTTTTGTATGGGGCGCATGGTCCGTGGCGATCAGATCAATGGTCCCGTCCTGCAGCCCTTCTATGATTGCCTCCCTGTCCTCCTCGGTCCGCAGAGGCGGGTTCATCTTTGCAAGGGTTCCATACTTTTCCACCGCTTTTTCTGTCAGGGTGAAATGGTGAGGCGTTGCCTCCGCATGGATATCCGCCCCTTCCGCCTTTGCCCTCCGTACCAGATCCACGCCTTCCCTTGTGCTGATATGCTGGATGTTCACGCAGGCTCCGGTCTGCATTGCCAGTCTGATGTCCCGCTCTATCAGGCTGATCTCCGCCTGCCGGTCCGCCCCCGTCAGCCCCATTGCCGCCGCCGCTTCTCCCGCGTTCACGCCGCTTTCCTTAATATAAGCCGGATCTTCCTCGTGAAAGCTGATGGGTACACCAAGTTCTTTACATTTTTCCATCGCCCGTTTCACAAGTTCCTCATCCATCAGAGGTTTCCCGTCGTCCGTAAAACCTATAGCCCCCGCCTCCCTCAGAGCCTCCATATCTGTCAGTTCCTTCCCTTCCAGATTCTTCGTCACCGCACCGCAGGTATATACGTGGATCAGCGTATCCTTCCCCTTTTCCAGCATATAACGCAGCGTATCCGCCCTGTCTGCCGCCGGTTTCGTGTTCGCCATCATCACAACGCCGGTAAACCCGCCGGCTGCCGCTGCTGCTGCCCCTGTCAGGATATCCTCCTTTTTTGTAAATCCCGGATCTCTGAAGTGTACATGCACATCCACCAGCCCCGGCGCCACAATATACCCTTCCGCATCAATCGTCTGGATTTCATGCCGCGGAAGCTTTCTGAATTCTTCCGTTCCTTCCAAACCTTCCCCTATTCTTAAAATTCTGTCTCCTTGTGTTAAAATGTCACAGACTTTCTGCATTCCTGTTTTCGGGTCGATACATAAACCGTTTTTGATATAGAGCATTGGATTTTCTGTCCCTTCTGATAGATTTCTTTTTTGTCAAATTTTCTTACAGATAGTTTACTATTATATGCCCCTTTATTTCAATAAAAAATTAGAGCATAACACAAAGAAGCCACCTGATACGGTGACTTCTCTGATATAGGGTTCGTTGCCGACTGTACTTTTCTCCATACTTAGCTTTTGGCTATTCCAATGATTATCTCCTGTGCGGACACAGAAACGTAATTGGCATCTCCCAATCCCTATACCAATCTTAGTATATGCTGACAGGTTTGTCAATATTCTTTTTTCATTTCCTACGTGTATTTCATCATCTATGGCATATATTTTACGCCAAATCTATCCGCCTGCCCAGTACCACCATCATACCGATGGTATTTTAAGGTCCCAAAAATATTGGGTTTACACTGTTTAATCCCAGCATGGTCTCTCGCAAAACAGTTTGGAACAAAATCAGCAATCTGAAGTCCTTCAATATTGTCATTTTTATCTACAAAATCTAACCCTAAGAGTCTGGCTTCTGCGGTTGCTTTCGCCATTATCGGCCGACAAACAATGCGCTTTGCAAACCGCCATTATGAAAACAGCTCTCCGGCATTTACCGGAGAGCTGTCCCCTATTACCTACTCTATCGCATTCATTTATTCAATGTCACACAGGGTATATCCAGCAAGTCAAATACCTTTTCAAACAGCCTGCCATTATGCCCTACACTCATAGCAAAATGGTGTGTCGGTGCTTCGGCAAACCATTCATCCATATAAGAATCCGGATCTTTTTTGAATTTTACATGTGTCTGTGTGTTGCCGATCGTCATGATCTGCGCATCTGTGGCTTCCGCCTCCGTAATGATAAATTTCAGTCTGCCATCCACAGTCTGCGTACACCCCAGATTGGTTATTTCCCCGGTACGTACCTTCGCCTCCACGGAAACTCCGGTTCCCTGCTTTCCATGATACACTCCAAGACCGCGAAGAAGCGGTTTTCCCTGCGCAATAGCAAGATGGAACGGTCCGTCATGCCCGAGCAGAATCGTCCCTTCTATATAATCCGTCGCAACAATCTCACAGAATGAGCCGCCTTTTCCCGCAATATCGCAGATCTTCATTGCCAGAGCCGTCTTTAAATCCCCTTCGCCCGCACAGGGAATTCCTTTCGCCGTCAACAGAGAATGCCCCACGATAAAACCGGACTGCAGTTTTTCGTAGTCCCCGCCCGGTGCACCATGATAATAATAGGCGAGCCCGTCCAGATCATATTCTTTAACCATCTTCTCCTGCGCTGCCGCCACTCTCGCCGACCACTCAAGCTGCTCCGGCGTAGGCTTTTTTGCCAGCGGATCTGCAGAGACATCATCGCTGATCACAAAGAATTCCTCGATCTCCCTCTTTTTTTCCTCTGCCTCTTCCTCTGTTACAGCCTCCAGCATCCTGTTTAAATCGCACATCTCCAGCACTTCTATATGGATGCCCGTCTGTGCCTGCAGCATCGTATAATCGGAATACAGATCCAGCATGCCGCTGTAATTATTGCCCAGAAATCCAAACCGGCAATACCGCAGAGCCGCCTTTACGGAAGCCGCCTGTACCCATTCCCCTATTTCTTTCCATGCCTTTTTCGCCTCCGGCCGATCTGCTGTATTTTCATCCGTCACGGAAATTTCCGGTGTATAATCAAGCCCCAGCAGGCCGTTGATGCAACGATAGATAATTCCCGCCCGGTTAAAAGCATTTGCCAATTCCGGAACCGGACAGGCGCCGCAATGAGCAAGCCATTCTCCCGTGGATGTCTTCAGATAATTGATCTGCGCCGTCGGCTGCAGGTTCAGTATCACAACCGGCGCACTGCAGATCTGGTGTACCGGCAGAACCGAATCGCTGGTTACATAAGTCCCCGCATGGGCAAAAATCAGATCGACTCCTTTGCCGTTAAAATATTCTCCGCATTTTCTTCCCTCTTCCTCGCAGTCTACCAACCCGTAAAAAAAGACTTCCACATCCATCTTTTCGATTTTTTCCGCAATAAAGTTTCCGTATTCCATCATTCTTTCATGCAGTCCTGCAAACTGTGCCCAGTATGCCTTCAGACCCATCGTGTAAATTCCTATTTTTGCTTTTTTTGTCTCTTTTAGTTTCATTTCCGCTTCACCCTTCTCGCACTGTTTCACTTTCATCCTTCTACTGTCTTCTTTTATTCTTGACTGCCACGATATGCCTCTTTTATAATGATTAAAAATAACAGATTATTGCACCGGCATTTCCCTGTCCGGAACACACATTGTATACCTGATCGGAGGCTGTCATGGCAAAATTTCTGGAACGGGCGTCTTTTGACTGGTCGGAAGATTCCATACGTTTTATCAATACCCCCAGCCCAAAGGCAAAATCCACATTCTTTTATATGCAGGAAGCCGGTTATTTTAAAACTACGCCGCCTTATTTTACGGAGCGTGCCGGCCTGCCCTCTTTTCTTATTGTATATACCCTGTCCGGAAAAGGCATTCTCCACTATGGAGACGATGAATACACGCTGTCAAACGGTCAGTGTTTCTTTATCAACTGCATGAATCATCATGATTACGAAACGCCTCCCGCCGAAAGCTGGGAGTTTCTCTGGGTACATTTTTACGGTTCTTCCTCCATCGGCTATTATCAGGAATTTGAGCGTAACGGCTTCAGCATTCTGGACATCCGGAACAAATCCCGCTTTGAAGAAATGCTTTGGCAGATCATCAGCATCAATCAGAAAAAACTGGTTTCCCGCGAACTTCTGACCTCCCATCTTATTCTCGGCCTGCTGACAGAACTTTTACTGCTCCGTTCCGAAGGTTTATATGACAACTCCATACTTCCGGATTATGTAAGCGGCTGTATGAAATATATCGACACCCATTTTCAGGAGGAACTTTCCCTCTCTTTTCTGGCTGACACCCAGCATGTCAGCAAATATTACCTTTCCCGGGAATTCAAACATTATGTCGGCATCACTTTGCAGGACTATCTGATCAATACGCGCATTACCTATGCCAAGGAACAGCTTAAATATACGAACGCATCCGTCAACGATATCGCTTTTTCCTGCGGTATACCGAATGTCAGCCACTTTATCCGGCTTTTCAAAACCCGTGAGAACCTTACACCTCTGGCATGGCGGAAACAGTGGCATGTACAATAACTCCTTTTTGGAAATACCCGGTCTGTATACTTCTGTACAGGCCGGGCATTCCGAAACTATTAACAAATATTTAAGGGATTTTTCTTAATATACCGTTTTCCATTCTTCGATATTTGAAGGATCAAATCTGTATGGAGGTCCAAGTATCACTTCCGTACCGCCATCTCCGGCTTCCACGATCGTATAGTCTCCCAGATCGCCCGCAGTAAATGTATCGCCTGCCGCTCCCCCGATCTCACCGTTTGCCAGCGCGATGGATGTATAAGCGCCCAGACGTCCGATGTCAATAGGATTCCACAGGAACATATACGGACAGGAGTGTGCATCGTCATCACCGATATACTCAGCCATTTCTGACGGAAGTCCAAGACCTGTCAGTTTAACGGATGAACCCTGATCCTGCAGTACCTTTGCCGCTGCCGCGATCCCTACAGTAGTAGGCGCACAGATTACCTTAAGATCCGGATAATTCGCCAGCAGAGCCTGTGTCTGGTCAGTAGATTTCTGAGGTTCGTCATCACCGTATGCCACTTCTACAAGTTCCAGATCCGCATACTTGTCATCCTCCTCCATGATCGTCTTCATCGCATCGATCCACGCATTTTGATTGGCAGCCTGGGAAGTTGCGGACAAAATTGCCCACTGGCCTTCACCGCCTGCAATATCATAAACCGCATCCATCAGGCACTGACCGATCTCCATAGTACCCGCCTGATTGACATGGGTAAGACGGCTTTCCGGATTTACGCCGGAATCGATAGAACATACTTTAATGCCTGCTGCCGCTGCCTCTTCCAGTGCTGCCTGCAGCGCGTTTATATCATTTCCCGCTATTGCGATACTGTCACCCCCCTGAGAGATCAGAGACTGGATAACCGATATCTGTGCATCAGCAGTTGCCGCCTCCGGATGCTGTACGATCGCCGTGCCTCCCATCTCTTCGACAGCCTGTGCAAAACCTTCCGCCTCCTTCTCATTATACGGATTACCTGCTGCCTTTGTGATAATGGCATATGTACCGCTTCCGCCCTCTGTTGTCTCGGGGGCTTCTTCCTCTGTTCCGGCTGTGGATGCCTCCTCTTCTGCTGCAGGCGCTTCCTCTGCCGTCTCAGGAGCAGCCGTTTCCTGTGCCGCATCACCGCAGCCGGCTAAAAGAACTGCCGTCATCGCTGTGCTCAGAAGTATACTTATAACTTTTTTCTTCATTTTGTCCTCCTTTTCGATAAACGCTTTTGTCTTCTGATGTCCACATTATACTCCCGCTTTTCTCAGAATACATCAAAGATAATTGTCCCAAAATAACACTTTGTTGCGCTTTCCGTTTTGAAACCGGCGGCACATATAATCCATGAAGCTATAGAATTTCCTAATCTGTGTACTTTTCAGGCTCAGAAATCTTCTCCACATTTTACCGCTGACAAAAAACTCCCTGCCGGTTTTCAGGCAGGGAGTTTTCATCGGTTATCTTTTTATCCGTCAATCCAAATGGAACAATACTCTTAAATCTTTACATACAGGGCTGTTATCCGGATTGGTATCCATAATGTCAGCCATAAAGTCCCACCACTTCCGGTTGATCGCCGTATCGGCGCCCTTGTTCCACAGTTCTTCGTCCTCAATTTCGATATAGCCGTACAGCACTAATGTCTCCGCGTCCAGCGCGATCGTATAGTTTTTTCCGCCGTGTTCATGGATCATATCGATCATTTCCGGCCAGAGCTGATTATGCCTCTTTTCATACTCCTCCTCCATTCCCGGATACAGTTTCATCTTAAATGTTTTGATCATAGCTTCCTCCATACTCCTGTAAGATTTCATAATTTGAATAGCACCTAGTATAGCACCTCATATTTTTTTTAACCATCGTACTTTTTTCAGATTCTGGGTAAAATTATTTCTTTTTCATTGTTCAACTCTCTTTCCGACTGATTCCTGATAAGTTTTACTTGTCCTTACCGCTTATTATATAGTAAACTATGTTATGGGTCAGCAGGCGGATACTAACCCGTCATTCATCTTCACTTACATTCAGCCTGATGTCTCAACAATAAATTTTAGGTTAAGGGGATCTTCAGATATGCGCACTGTTTTAGTTGTTTTATTTGTTTTCTTTTTTCTTGTATTGACGATTCCGGTCATGTTTGTCGAATGGATCATCGGAAAGTTTAACCCGGATGTAAAAGACAGAAGTTCTATAAAAATCGTGCAATGGGCCTTTCGCTGTGTTCTTTTTCTAAGCGGCACCAAGATCACTGTGATCGGTGAGGAAAATGTTCCGAAGGACGAACCTGTTCTTTATATCGGAAACCATAGAAGTTACTTTGATGTAGTGATCACCTACGCCAGAACCCCCGGACTGTGCGGCTATATTTCCAAAAAAGAAATTGAGCGTATCCCGCTTCTCAATATCTGGATGAGATATCTTCACTGCCTTTTTCTCGACAGGGATAATATAAAAGAAGGGCTTGCCGTTATTCTGGCCGCTGTCAATAAAGTAAAAAACGGCATCTCCATCTGCATTTTTCCGGAAGGCACCCGAAATGATACAGAGGAGGATTTTCTGCCTTTCCACAGCGGCAGCCTGAAAATCGCGGAAAAAGGGGGATGTGCCATCGTTCCCATGGCGTTAAACCACACGGAAGATATTTTTGAGGCACACATCCCCTGGATTCATAAAACCCATATCATTTTAGAATACTGTAAACCCATCTATCCGAAAGACCTTCCGAAGGAAGACCGAAAAAATTTATCAAATATGGTAGAAAAGGTGATCAAAGATACTTATTATAAAAATCAGGAACTGGTTTGACCCGGTTCCTGATCTTTTTATCCTATCATTCAAAATCCGCTTTTTCAAAAGGAATCGCAAAGGCTTCCGCCGCTTCCCTGATCCGCTCCGGCTTCCCCGTCCCGTACAACGGCACGCACGGGAAATCCTGCACGGTAAAGAATCCCAACAGGATCTGTGTTGTATTTGCGCTATATTTCTCTTTCAGCATTTCAAGCCGCCCGGCCGCCTGCAGGTTCTTCTCTGTATAATAAGGGCTTTCTTTTACCGCCTCTTCCCCCTTCTTTTCATAACTGTGGAAAAATCCGCTGCATATCCCCATATAGGGCATAACCAGATTTCTTCTGTTTTCATCATGGTATCGGTATACCTCATCATCCATGATGCAAAGCGTATCATCCGCCATCGCTTTCATATATCGGCTGCCGTAATTAAATAACATCTGATCTGCAATAAAGCCTCTGTATCCCTTTTCCCTGCAGTACCGGTCCGCTTCCTTCATCCGCTTCGGTGTCCAGTTAGAACAGCCATAGTACCGGATCTTTCCCTGCTTTACAAAATCCTCCATCACTTCTATCGTCTCTTCCACCGGAATCCTCACATCATCCCTGTGATAAAAATAAAGATCGATATGATCCGTGCGCAGCTTCATCAGGGAACTGTCCAGATCTTTTACCATGTCATCCCGTCCCATGCGGCTCTGGTGCATGTCCGGTTTTTCTCCCAGCATACTGGGATGGCCTCCCTTTGTCACCAGCACGATCTCATTTCTTTTCTTTGTTTTTGTAAGCCAGTCTCCGATCACCCGCTCGCTTCTTGCGGTCTCAGGAGGGATCCAGTCCGAATACACATGGGCCGTATCGATCAGATTTCCGCCCGATTCCAGATATGTTCCGAAAATGCGGTCCGCATCCTCCTCCTTCCATGCCACCCCTGCATCCGCCGTTCCCAGCCCGAACGGGGAAACCCAAAGTTCCGTGTCCTGAATCTGTCTTTTTTCCATCGCCTTGTCCTCCTTATATAAGTTCCGTCATGCTGTTACAAATTCCACATCATTTCCTGTACCGCACATTTCACGCCTGCTTTAAATTCTCCACAATTTCCGCAAAACCCATTCCGTGGGAAGCCTTCACAAGTATCGTATCCTCCGGCTTTATGATATGCTGAAGTTCCCGCAACAGGTCTTCCTTCGCCGGGAAATAATAAATCTTACTTTTTCCGGTGTCTGCAGCTTTTGCTTCCTTCGCCATCACCGAAGAGATCTCTCCCACACAGATGACCACATCCAGCGCCAGCAAAGCAGCATGCCGTCCTACGTCTCCGTGAAGCTTTTCCGCATTTTCTCCCAGTTCAAACATATCCCCGAGGATCGCCACTTTTCTGGTGTCCGCCTGCGCCAGCAGATCCAGTGCCGCGCACATGGAAACCGGATTGGCATTATAACAGTCATCTATGACTACTTTATCCCCGCATTTCATCAGATTGCTTCTGCCCTCTGTCGGCTTTACAGCCGAGATACCGGCTGCGATCTCCTCGCCGGAAAGTCCCAGTACCTCCCCGACCGCAGCCGCCGTCAGCGCATTGTATACCATATGTTCTCCCGGCAGGGGTATCTCCGCCTGAAAACTTCCCGAAGGCAAATGAATCCGGGCACTACTTCCCGATAACCCTTTTGACCGGATATCCGTTGCATAACAGGTGTTATTCTCATTTTTCCCAAACGTAACAGGTGTATGTTTATGTACTTCCTTTATCGTTGACAGCATATCATCATCGCCGTTTATAACAACCGTTCCGTTTTCTTTCATAAAATCAAAAATTTCGGATTTTGCTTTCAGAATTCCCTCCCTGGAGCCCAAAGCCTCCAGATGACAGTCCCCGATATTCGTCATCACCACAATGTCCGGCGCCACCATGCGGCTTAATCTGCGCATCTCTCCGAAGTGGTTGATTCCCATTTCCACTACCGCCGCTTCATGTTCCCCGCGGATTCGCAGCAATGTCAGCGGCACGCCGATCTCATTATTATAATTCCCCTGTGTCTTCAGCACCCTGTATTTTTCTTCCAGAACCGAGGCGATACACTCTTTTGTACTGGTTTTTCCCACGCTTCCCGTGATACCTATGACCGGTATCTCCAGTCCGTTCCGATAGAAAGCCGCAATATCCTGCATCGCCTTTTTCACGTCTTCCACCAGAATATAAGATCCTACTGCTTTTCCTGCATCTTCCGTTTCCGGCAGTTTCTCACAGACTGCGCATGCCGCCCCTTTTTCCAACACCTGCGGAATAAACCGATGTCCGTCCACCCGCTCTCCCTTAATGGCAAAAAACAGAAAATCCTTTTCGATCTCGCGGGAATCCATCACCGCCCCCGCTATCTCCAGATCTTCCCTGCCGCCAAACAGCTTTCCGCCGCAGGCCTTTGCAATATTTTTTAATGTCATATTTTTCATATCCGTCTCCTGTATCCTGTCAGCCGCCTATACTTTCGCCGTATCCCCGAAGTTCTTCCTGCCATATTTCCGCCGGTTCACCACCGGCCGGGCCCCGGACGCCGCCGCCTGTGCCCGCTTCATTCTCTGCCGCGCAACGCCGCTATTAAGCCGGTCTCACTCCCTGCCGCGCAGCGCCGCTTCTATGATCTTCTCACACAGATCACCATATTCCACTCCCGCTGCCGCCGCTTCCTGAGGCAACAGGGAGGTCGGCGTCATCCCGGGCAGCGTATTTGCCTCAAGGCAGAACATCTCACCCTCCTCATTCATCATAAAATCCATACGTGCATAATTTTTCAGCCGCAGTACCTGAAATGCCTTTTCAGCCCATTTCTGCATTTCCTTTGTCTTATCCACCGAAATTTCAGCCGGACAAGTCTCCACTGTACTCCCCGCCTGGTATTTATTTCTGTAATCATAAAATCCCTGCAGCGGCGCGATCTCAATGACCGGAAGCGCCTTTCCTTCCATAACGCCTACAGAAAACTCTCTCCCTTTTATGTACTGCTCGACAATAACCTCTTCATCATATCGGAACGCATCCCGCAGCGCCTTTTCATATTCCTCTTCCTGCTTCACCATGTAGACCCCTACACTGGAACCGCCGCAGCATGCCTTCACGACAAGGGGAAACCGGATCGCCCCGCCCTCTTCCGAAGGAACCTCTTTGCCGGCATTTTGCTTTCTTTTCTGAATATATTCCTCTAATCCGCTTTTTTTCAGCCTGAACCCGCAAGGCGTAGGAATCCCGTGGCAGACAAACAGTTCCTTCGCCAGCCCTTTATCCATACAAAGCGCGGAACTGACATAATCCGTCCCTGTATAACAGATTCCCATCAGGTCAAAAAATGCCTGTATTCTGCCGTTTTCACCGTTTTCACCATGAAGCCCCATAAACACCACATCCGCTGCCTGACAGAGCGTGATCACGTTCGGACCGAAAAAATTCTTTTTCCAGTCCGGCCTCAGCGCCTTGATCTGCTCAATATCAGGATTTTCCTCCGAAATGTGCCCCACATCAGCCGCCCAGTCCTTGTTTTTTTCAAAGATCTCTTCGATATCGTCCCCTTCATATCCCAAAAAAACATCCAGCAATACCGCCTGATGCCCGCGTGATCTCAGCGCCTTATAAATCAGGCTTCCTGAACTTAAGGATACATCCCTTTCACTGCTGATCCCGCCTGCCAATACTACAATTTTCATCTTATTCTTCCTCACTTTCCGCCGCTTCCACTATTTCCTGCTCTGCCTCTATCACACTCAGCAAAAGCAGCATGCCTGCCGCTTCCCTGCCTTCAGGGTTTTCCGCCAAAAATTCCGCCTCTCTGTTTCTTCCCATCAGATAATGTACATGATCTTCGATCACTGTCACATATTCCTGATTCATGATCGCATAATTTGCCAGCGCCATAACCGACATATTCCACAAAACAGCATCCGTCTCTTCCTCATCCACCAAAAACAGCCCCTCTTTCGCCTCTGCCGTTATACGCTCCGCCGATTCCATCAATCCGCCGATCATCTTTCCGCACAAAACAGGATCCACCTTTCTTCTGGCAGACAGATAAGTGATCTTCGCCATCAACAGGTAGATATCCTCTTTCTGATCCAGCATCCATTCCTGATTCTGTAAAATATAATTATGATATACCACCTCATTTGATGCACGATAAAGTTCCGAAGCCGCATAAAACATACCGGTTGCCGCACTTACCCCCGCAGATATGCTATCCTCCGCGCTCTGTTCCGCTCCGCTCTGCCGGCTGCTCAGATACCTCCACGCCTTTGCCGCCGCTTTCAGACAGATATTCGCATAGTCCCTGTCATACTGCTGATACAGATAGCCGTACTTCGCCATAGTCCCCGCAAAGGCGGCTGTTGCCTCGTCACTGATTTTTGCGTTGTTACTCTGACCGCTCTCTTCCGTCAGCGAACGCGCCTCCATGCTTTTGTAAATTCCGCCGTTTTTTTCATCCTGCAGGGCCAGAAGCCTGTCGGTGCTCTCCCTGATCATCCGAAAGAAATCTTCTCCGACTACTTCCGGCGTCTCGCTGCCTGTACCGGCAGGTTCCCATATTTCGGCTAAAAGTTCCGGATACAACTCGTAAGTCACCAGAAGGTAACTGATCATCGCGCAGACATCCACCGCTTCATCTTCATTTTCCGCCTGCCCGTTCTGCGCCGTCCCCTCCGGCATCTCCTCTATCACTTTTATCAGTCCCCGCGCCGTTTCCTGATATACCGTCCTTCCGATATCAAAATAATAGGAACAGCCTATTTTATCACATTGGATATAATAACTGCCTTCCGCTTTTATACCCGTGAAGTTTCCATATCCCGTCAGAATATCACCGGCAGCCCCCTCTTTCCGGCGCACCTCTCCCTCATACACGCACTTTCCCGATTCTTTTTCTATCACCTGGAAGCTTTCCGGCAGTTCTTTCCCCTGAAAAAATGCAACCTTTGTACTTTCTGGCAGATATCCCAGTCTGTTCACCTGAACATTTGGGATCTCCACCTGTCTCTCATATGAAAAATCCGGCTCCAGCCCAAGTGTCTCCACCGTATATCCTGTTTCCTTAGACACCTTTTCTTCTTTATCCGTAAAAGGAATATTCCCGGCACACCCTGACAAAAACAGACTTATCGCCATTATCAGCGCAATCCGGGAAAAACGCTTTTTATCCATATCATGCCGCTCCACTATCATGTCTCCTGTAAAAACCGGACTTCTTTTTTTCTGTCCATACTATAATAATAAGAAAAGAATCCTGCTTTGGCAAGAGCAAGATTCTTTTTCTTTTATCTCTGTTTTTTTATAGTTATTCCAAACTTTTTACTTCATCATCACCATCCGGACCGCATCTTTCCAGCCTGCATAAAGACCTTCGCATTGTTCTTTGTCTAATTCATTTTTATAACTTGTTCTGCCCATTTTGTCAAATATTTTCTCATCATAAATGCCAAGAGACAGTCCCGCCGCATATGCCGCGCCGATGCCGGAAAGTTCCTCCGCCTCCGGGATCCTTACCGGTATGCCCAGCATATCGCTCTGGAACTGCATCAGGTAAGCGTTCCTCGTCGGCCCCCCGTCTACCCGCAGTTCCCCGATCTCTATCCCGCTGGCCTCCTGCATCGCCCTCACGATATCCGTGATCTGGTACACGATGCTGTCCAGCGCCGCCTTTACAACCTCCGCCCTCCCCGTGGTCCTTGTGATTCCGCAGATCACGGCCTTTGCCCCGGAATCCCAGTAGGGCGCCCCCAGGCCTGAAAAAGCCGGCACCAGGTATGTCCCATCCCCCTTTCTGGCCTGCCGCGCCAGTTCTTCACTCTCGGCCGCCGAAGAGATCAGGCCCACTTCGTCTTTCAGCCATGTGACCACGGCNCCCGTATAGTTGATGTTCCCCTCCAGCACATAATTCACTTTCCCGCCCATGGACCAGGCAAGGGATGTCACCACACCGAGGTCTGTAAATACCGGCTCCTCCCCGATGTTCATCATAATGGAGGAACCGGTTCCGTAAGTTGCCTTTATCATGCCCTTCTTCAGGCACCCCTGCCCGAACAGCGCGCCGTGGGAATCCCCGAGCACTCCCCTGATCGGTATCGGCTTATCCAGGTACCCGTCGAAGTCCGTCATGCCGTAATCGCCGTCTGAATCCGTCACCTCCGCCATACAGCGCCTGTCGATCCCAAAGATCCCCAGCAGTTCCTCGTCCCAGGATAATGTCCTGATATTAAATAACTGCGTCCTGGATGCATTGGAGTAGTCCGTACGGAATACCTTCCCTTTTGTAAGGCGGTACACTAAAAAGCTGTCTATGGTGCCGCAGGCGATCCCGCCCCTTTGGGCCTTCTCTTTCACGCCCTCCACATTCCGGAACACCCACGCCAGTTTTGCCGCGGAAAAATAGGGGGAGAGCTGGAGCCCCGTATGCTCCCTTACCAGGCCCCCATGCCCCTGCCTCCCTATCTCCTCACAGATTGCCGCCCCCCTGGCGCACTGCCATACTATCGCATGGCATACCGGCCTGCCGCTCCCCTTTTCCCAGCACGCCGCCGTCTCACGCTGGTTGCTGATGCCCAGCACCGCGATATCCGCCTTGTCGATCCCTGCCTTCTCCACCAGGTTTTTTACAACCTGTATGGTATTTTTGTATATTTCATCCAGGTCATGTTCCACCCAGCCGTGCCCGTCCACTATTTGTTCATGAGGAAGGTCGCTCCTGCAAAGGAGCTTTCCTTCCCCATCAAATAAGAGGGCCTTCGTGCCCTGGGTGCTCTGGTCGATTCCCAACACATATCTGCCCATATCCTTTCCTTTCCCGCTTACCGCAGCGCTTCTTTCACTGCCTGTGCGATCCCTTCCGCGTTCAGCCCGTAATAATCAAATACTTCCCTGGACGTCCCCGTTATGACAGGCGCGTCAGGAAGTGCCAGGTTGACCACCTTCTTCGGGCAGGATGCCCCGACCACCTGGCTGACCATGGAGCCCAGGCCCCCGAAGGGCGCATGTTCTTCCACCGTCACGACCGCCCCCGCCTTTTGTGCCGCTTTTAAAAGCCCTTCCTTATCCAGCGGTTTTACACAGTACATATCCAGCACCGCCGCGCTGATGCCCTGCTCCTTTAACAGTGCCGCCGCATCCACGGAAGGGCGCACCATCTCCCCGCATGCCACGATCAGCGCGTCTTCCCCTTCTGCCGCCACCGTCGCCCGGTCCATCACAAAGGGGCAGTCATCTTCCGTATAGATATCCTCCACCGGGTTCCTTCCCACCCGGATATAGGCCGGTTTCCCATCCTTCAGCAGCTCCCTGACCAGGCAGGCCGTCTGGAAACGGTCGCTGGGCAGGTATACCCTCATATTGGGGATCGCCGACATCGCCGCGATATCCTGCGCGGAATGGTGGCTCATGCCAAGGGCGCCGTAGCTGACCCCGCCGCTGATGCCGACCAGCGTCACATTTGTATCGGAATAAGCGCAGTCCACCTTTGCCTGTTCATAGCTCCTGGCGGATACAAAGCTGGCGGGGGACGCCGCGAATACCTTCTTGCCGCACTTTGCAAGCCCCGCCCCGATGCTCACCAGGTTCTGCTCCGCGATGCCGGCCTCCACAAACTGTCCCGGGAATTCCTTCGCGAAGGGCGCAAGGGACGCACTCCCCCTGGAATCGCTGCACAGCACCACGATATCCTTGTCTTCTTTCGCCTGCTCCATTAACACCTCGCAGATTGCCTGCCTGTTAGGTACCTTATTCATTTGACAGCGCCTCCTTCCTCTCCGCAAAATCTTTGATGATCTGTTCATACTCTTCCGCCGTGGGCACTTTATGGTGCCATGCCGCCTTGTCTTCCATCACGGCGGAACCGCAGCCCTTTACGGTATTGGCAATCACCACGGCGGGCTTCCCTTTCACCGCTTTTGCCTCTTCATAAGCCGCCGTGAGCTGGCAGATATCATTGCCGTCCTTTACATCTATCACATGCCAGCCAAAACTCCGGAACTTTTCGTGCAGGTCGCCGTGCGCCATCACGTCCTCGGTATTGCCGGAGATCTGCAGCCGGTTCCTGTCCACGGTGGCGCAGAGGTTATCCAGTTTATAGTGGGCTGCCGCCATGGCGCCTTCCCACACGGAACCCTCCGCCAGTTCCCCGTCGCCCATCACCGTATAGACACGGTAGTCCCTCTTATCCATCTTTCCGGCCAGCGCCATCCCGACGCTCACCGGGAGCCCGTGCCCCAGGGAGCCGGAATTCATCTCGATGCCCGGCAGCTTGTTATTTGGATGGCCGATATACTGGGAACCGAACCTGCTGAACTTTTCGATCACTTCCCCGATCGGGAAAAAACCCTTTGCCGCCAGCACCGCATAGAGCGCTTCCACGCAGTGCCCCTTGCTCATCACAAACAGGTCCCTGCCGGGATCATCCTGGTTTTCAGGACTGATATTCATCACTTTAAAATACAGGGTGACCAGAATGTCTATGACACTCATGTCCCCTCCGATATGCCCGCCTTTACCCTCCATGATCATATCCACCACATTTTTCCGCAGGTCATAAGATAATGCTTTTAAATTTTCCATCTCTTTTCCTCTATTCCAATTCCGCAGGCATCCTTCCGGTGCACTTTGTTCTAAAACAGATTTTCAGTCTTTTTGCGTCTGCAAATCGTTTTGTGCACTGTCCGGATTCCTGCTGTTTCCAGTTCCATAAATAATTTATTCTCCGCGCAGGTATGCCTTTACGTCTTCTTCGATCGGGTCATACAGGTCGGGTTTAACACCTATGTACTTACATGCTTCATAGAGTACCGGCACTACATTTTTGTGAATGCCGACACAATGATGGATATAAGGCCCTTCCACGATCTTTGCCTCCAGACGCTTGATGTTATCCACTTCCACCCAGAGATAGGTGCCCATGCCCTTCGGCCCTTCCACGCCCTTCGCGTTTCCGAGCAGCATGGAATATTCCCCGTTGTCGCCGTCGAATCTCGCCAGTGTCACCTCCCCGTATTTTGCCTCTGCCGTGATGCTGCCCGGATGATCAAAAGCAAGGGGATAGGTCAGTTTCGGTTTCTCCTGCGCCACGGAGATCGGCCACGGGCCGCAGTGCTGCAGCAGTTCGCCGTTTTCAATATCAGGATGTCTGATAGTCCAGTCCGCAAAGAAGCCCCTTGTGCCGTCCAGCGTCGACGCCTCCACCAGCAGCGCCGTGATCGCGCCGTGGATATCCGTCTCGCAGACAACCGGGATCCCTTCCTCGTTCAGCAGGGAATTTGCCGCGCAGGGCATGATACCCAGTTCGCACTGCAGCTGGTTCCAGCACTGGATCGCAATGGCTCTGCAGCCGTATTTCTCAGCCAGATTCTTCATTGCCACCTTCAGCGCCGCCACATTCTCCAGTTCGTTATCCTTGATCATGATCTCCATATTTTCACGGCAGTAAGCGATAACCTTTTCCACTTCCGTCTTTTCTTCTTTTACTCTCTTCACCTCATCCGTCAGCTCCGGCATCGGGATCGGCGAAAGCTGGATATTGAATTTTTCAAGCAGTTCCCCTTCATTGCACATGGTGGTCCAGAAATCAAACGGCCTTGTGGAAATCTGAAGGATGCGGATGCTGCGGAATGTCTTTACCACATTACATACTGCCATAAAGTCCCTTACGCCCCTCTCAAACACCGGATCATTCAGACGGCAGTTAGTCATGTAGGTAAAGGGTACGCGGAACCTTCTGAGCACCTTGCCCGTCGCAAACAGCCCGCACTGGGTATCCCTGAGCCTTACGCCGTTCTCGTCCGGCCGTTCATCCAGCGGTCCCCAGAGCAGCACCGGTACGTTCAGCTCCTTTGCCAGCCTTGCGCACTCATACTCCGTACCGAAGTTGCAGTGGGGCAGGAACAGCCCGTCGATCTTCTCCGCCTTGAATTTCTCCGCTATTTTGATCCTGTCATCATCGTTATAGAGAAGCCCCTCTTCGTTGATATCCGTGATATCCACAAAATCTACGCCCATCTCCCGTAATCTGTCCGCTGTCAGCCCTCTGTATTTTATGGCGTCGGGCGCGCTGAAAATGCTTCTTCTTGTGGGCGCGTAGCCAAGTTTAATATGTGCCATGATAAACCTCCTGTTTTATAATTTTTATACCGGGAAGGCTACGCCTGCCCTTAAGATAATATTGGGATAAGGAGTAAATTCTCCTGTTCTCACCGCAAATTTCACCTGTGCGGACATCTGCTTCAATGCCACATGGGAAATCATCTCTTCCTCCGTCCCCGCCAGTTTCTCCCTGATATATACAAGCAGTTCCGGATTATATTCTTTGATCTCTTCGGCTATCGTATAGCCTTCCACCGCGGTTTCCGCAAGCACCGCATCCATCACCTGCTTAAAGGTGGGCACACCGCCGCAAAGGATCAGATCTACGATGGGAACGCCCTTCGGAACCGGCATGCCGGCATCTCCGATCATAAAAGTATCTTTATGGCCGAGCGCCGCTATATGACCGATCAGCTGCGCATTTAAAATACCTGTCTTCTTCATACTCTTCTCCTGTTTAACTGATTATTTATTCTCGTTACGTGCCTGAAGCGCCATCTTTGCCTGCAGATTTCTCTGTGTCTGGTCAATCACAACCGCAAGGATGATAACCAGGCCCCTGATCACCTTCTGCCAGAACTCGGAAACGCCGCACATGGTCATACCGTCATTGATCACACCGATAACAAAGGCACCTACCACCGTGCCGAGGATCGTACCCGAACCGCCTGCCATGGAAGTACCGCCTAAAACGGTTGCCGCAATGGCATTCATCTCCCAGCCATCGCCGGACGCCGGATGCGCCGCGGAGAGCTGCGCCGTATTGATCATGCCTACCCACGCCGCACAGAAACCGGAAATAATATAGACGAGTATCTTGATCTGGTCCGCCTTGATACCGGAAAGACGGGCTGATTTTTCATTGCCGCCCACACCCAGCACATACCAGCCGAAGGGCATTTTCTTCAAAAGAACAACGGAAATAACCGCCAGAACAGCAAAGACATATACGCCCGCGGGAATTCCTGCGATATTGCTCCCCAGTGTCTTGAAGCCTGTATTGCCGAGCCCCTCATATCCCGCGATATCCGAGAATGTCGCGCCGCCGGAACGCAGGTTTGCAAAACCACGGCAGATATACATCGTACCCAGCGTGGCAATAAACGGCGCCACGTTCAGCTTTGTAATAATCAGGCCGTTTACGGCGCCGATCAGCGCGCCTGCAGCCAGCATAAACAGTACGATCACAGGTACGCTGAAGTACAGTGTCACTCCTGCGAACTTCAGTGTCAAGCCATACTGGATCAGGCCGCCGGCAAGCATACCGATCAGGCCGACCACGGAACCTACCGACAGATCGATCCCGCCGGTAATGATAACAAAAGTCATACCCAGCGCCAGAATACCATACAGCGCTACATGCTTCGCGATCATCGTAAGCGTAGTCGGATCCAGGAAATTATCCTTTACGACGCTGAAAAATACGACCAGAATGACCAGCACGATAAAAGTACGCCCCTTTAATATCGTCATGAGTAACTGATTTGAATTTGTTTTCTTTGTTTTCATCTTTTTACTTTGCTCCTTCCCCTGTCCTACGCACTGACTCCGGTTCCCAGTCCGGCATAAGAAGCACGCACAAGCGTATCTTCATTGATCTCGTCGCCGGAAAGTTCTCCCGTGCATTTCCCGTTTGATAAAACATAGATCCTGTCCGCGATCGCCATGATCTCCTTTAACTCGGAGGAGATCACGATAATAGAGAGTCCCCGCTCCGCATAATCATGGATGATCTCAAACACTTCTGTTTTTGCACCGATATCGATCCCTCTGGAGGGCTCATCCAGAAGAAGCACTGTCGGATGGGTCAAAATACCTTTTCCGATAACGACCTTCTGCTGATTGCCGCCTGACAGGGACAGGATGGGAAGTTTTTTATCAGCCACTTTAATATGTATATCTTTTATCTGTTCATCCACTGCGTTTTCCTCTTCCTTGTTATTCAGGAAGATTCCTTTTACATAATTGCGCATGGACGCGATCGACGTGTTTTTGCAGATATCCAGCGTCTGGATCAGCCCCTGTCTCTGACGGTCCTCCGGTACGATCGCAAAACCGTTTTTGATCTGATCGGAAACACTCTTTATCTTCAGGTTTTCCCCGTTGTAGACCACCTCGCCGGTATGTTCCGGGCGCATTCCCATAAGGCACTCAAACAACTCGCTCCTGCCTGCTCCCAAAAGACCGTAAATCCCCAGTACCTCTCCTTTTTTCAGATACATACTGACGTTGTCCAGCAGATATCCGCCGCCCTTTTTCGGCAGGCTTAAATTTTTCACTTCCAGGATCTTTTCCGCCTTATCCAGATCGATGGAGCGCTCAAACCTATGGTACTGCGTGTTCTTTCCGACCATGTTCTCCACGATCCAGCTCAGTTCAATATCCTTGACATCCGCATCCGCCACATATTTACCGTCACGCAGGATCGTTACATGGTCCCCGATCTCCATGATCTCTTCCAGACGATGGGAAATATAAACGATGGAAATATCCTCCGCCAGAAGTTCCCTCATGATCTTAAAAAGGACTTTTACTTCCGCCGCGGAAAGGGAGGAGGTCGGCTCATCCATGATCAGCACCCGCAGATCATCCTGGATCAGATTTCTGGCGATCTCCACCATCTGCTGCTGGCCTACTCTCAGATCCCCCACCAGCGTATCGGGCGGGATCTCGTGTTCCAACCTCTTAAGGATCTTTTCCGCCCCAGCGATATGCTCCTTGTCATTCAGGAACAATCCCTTTTTATGTTCATGCCGCATAAAAATATTCTGATATACCGTAAGATTCGGAAACAGACTCAGTTCCTGATGGATGATACCGATGCCTTTCGCCCTTGCAGCCGTAGTATCCTTAAAATATATTTCTTCTCCATCCATATACATTTTACCGGCTGAAGGCTGCTCGATACCCGCTATCATTTTCATCAGCGTCGATTTTCCGGCGCCGTTCTCACCGATCAATACGTTCACCTTTCCCCTGAGCAGATCAAACGAAACACCGTCAAGTGCTTTGGTACCCGGATAGATCTTGTCGATCTTTTCACAGTGAAGAACAACATTTGCTTTATCAGACATGATGCCCCTCCTTATTCTATTGTCATTTCAACGGGCGTGATCGTTACCGTCCCGCCGCTTTCGGCAGCCGCACCCGTAAATGTCACTGTTTTTCCCGCAACGCTCTCATCGATCGCCAATGGAGCAACAACCTGTGTGTCCGCCTCCTGATTCAATGCCTTTGCATACTGGGACCATTCCGTCTGATTGGCAAAATCTTCAAACCCTTTTACCCCCTGTGCATCGCGGACCGCCGTCCCGGAATATACGCCGCCTGCCTGAATACGGATCTCTCCGCCGGAATATCCGTCCATTTCCACAAGGAGATAATATTTCGGTGTATCCGTATTAAACTCTATAATTTTTGCAGAGCCTGATACTGCTGCTCCGTCTCCCCCGCCTGCCAGCGCTTCGGAAAGATCTGCCGCCTTCCCCTTGATATCTTCTACCACCGCTGACCAGTCATCGCTGGACTGCGCGCCGGAATCAAACTCTTCTTTCCCCGTAAACGAAGATTCCTGACCGATCGGCACGACTGTAACGACGCCGCAGCCGGCAAGGCCAATCGCCAGCAATATCGATACAACAATAAGAGATACTCTTTTCTTCATTTTCCTTCTCCTGATATTTTATTGATAGAAAAGGACGATGAAGCTCATCGTCCTCTTCCTGTGTTTCTATTACTTTTTCGGATTATTCGGTATACACAAAGCCGGACAGCTTATCAACATTGTCAGCCGTGACAGCGATACAGGGAATAAGCTGTTTTTCCTGTGCCGGAGCAGTTCCCTTTAAGTATTCATCCGCCTGGCGGACTGCTGTCTCAGTGATCAGCGCGATCTGCTGAAGAGCGGTACCTACCATGTTGCCGTCCTTGATGTAAGCAGCTGCGTCATCGGAACCGTCAACGCCGATGATTTTGATATCGTCACGTCCTGCATCGATACAAGCCTGAACGGCACCGCATGCCATCGTGTCGTTGCCGCAGATAATACCCGTGATATCGGGGTTGGACTGCAGGATAGCTTCCGCTTTTTCATAAGCCTGTGTCTGATCCCAGTTAGCGGACTGCTGTGCTACCATTTCCAGATCAGGATACTCGTCGATCACGGAATGGAAATTATCGGAACGAACCTGACAGTTTGTGTCGGATTCCAGACCGAGAAGTTCTGCGTACTTGCCTTCATAGTTCATAGCCTCTACCCATGCTTCCGCGATCGCTGCCGCACCCTGTGCGTTATCTGCAACGAGCTGCGCTGCCGCAAGGCCGGTCTGGTTGATCTCACGGTCTACCAGGAAGGTCGGGATACCTGCATCATATGCCTTCTGAACCGCTTCGATGGATGCATCCGCGCCTGCGTTATCACAGATGATCGCTGCCGCGCTGTCAGCGATCGCCGCCTCGAACATCTCAAGCTGTGTAGCTGCGTCATCGTCATGAGAGAAGCATTTTACTTCATAACCCAGTTCTTCGCCTGTAGCTGTCGCGATATCCTGAACCGTCTTAAAGTAAATGTTGGATGTGGAAGGGGTGATACAGTAAATAATGTTGCTTCCGCCGCCCGGCAACAGTTCTCCTGATGCCCCTTCAGGCGCTTCTTCCGCAGGCGTTTCTTCCGCAGGAGCCTCTTCTTCAGGTGCCTCTTCCACAGGAGCTTCCTCCTCGGCAGGAGCCTCCGTTTCTGCCGGAGCAGCTGTCTCATCAGCCGCGCTTCCGCAGCCTGCAAGTGTTGCGGCAACCATTGCGGTGCTCAATAACATTGCTAAAACTTTCTTTTTCATAATGCTTTTTCCTCCTTATGAGAATATTTTTGCAATCTTTTGATTGCTTGTTTGTGAATATTATTATAAATATTTATATAAATATTTCAACAGTTTTTTTGTTAAAAATTTAATTTTGTCGTTTTCAACATTTTAAACGCTCACTTTTTATACACATTGCACAATTTTCATTTGAATTTACTTTTTTCTGCGTTAAAATCCACATTTTCCTATATTTTTCTCCCCTCTTTTCAATATAAATATTTATATAAATTTTTACATTTTTATTAAGTCTGTCATCCCCCCGGTTCTGCCCCGGGCATAAAAACAACCGGTTCTCAAAAAATCCAATACCATTTCTCTGAAAACCGGCCATTCCCGTAATAAATTATTCAGTTCATAGCGCACGCCTGACAAGGCGGAAATACAATTCCCGGCAAATCCCTCCAAAAGCGCCCGTTCTCAATATCCTCTACAGTTTCTTGGAAAGCATATCCGGATTCGTCGCATATGCAGCCGCCGTCTGGGCCGTAATCCGCTTCTCCCGATACAGCCGCAGAAGGCTCGAATCCATGGAGATCATCTCCGGCTTGCTGGAAGAATATAAAATTCCGTCAATCTGAGGCACTTTATTATCCCGGATCATATTTCGTATCGCCGGATTCACCGTCATGATCTCAAACGCCGGTACAAGCTTTTCTTCCGTATCCGGCACAAGCTGCTGGGATACCACCGCCTGCAGCACCATGGACAGCTGTACCGCTATCTGTCTCTGCTGGTTCGCCGGAAATACGTCGATTATCCTGTCGATCGTATTAGCCGCCCCTATTGTATGCAGCGTAGAGATCACCAGATGCCCCGTCTCCGCTGCCGTCATTGCTACTTCTATCGTTTCATAATCTCTCATCTCTCCGAGCAGTATCACATCCGGGCTCTGCCTCAGGGATGCCCTGAGCGCCGTCACATAGCTTTCCGTATCCAGATTGATCTCCCTCTGGCTGACAATGCTTCTGTTGTGCCTGTGCAGATATTCAATAGGGTCCTCCAGCGTGATAATATGTTTTTCCTGCGTATTATTGATCTCATTTACGATACAGGCAAGCGTTGTGGATTTACCGGACCCCGCCGGTCCCGTTACCAGCACCAGTCCCTTCGACAGTTTACCGAACTCTATGATTCTGGAAGGAATATCGATGTCCTCCGGATCCGGCAGGTCAAAGGTGATCACACGCACTACCGCCGACAAAGATCCCCTCTGTTTATAAGCATTCACACGGAAACGAGACAGACCGCCCACCGCAAACGAAAAATCGTCATCGCCATACTTCTGCAGCCTCTCCATACTTCGCTCCCCCGCCAGAGCATATATTTCCTGCACATAGCTTTCAGTCCGGGCAGGCATCAGCTTTTCACCATCTATATGATGAATTTTTCCATTGGCACGCCACGTAACAGGCAGGCCCGCCACAATAAAAATATCAGAAGCATTTTCTTTCACCGCAATTTCCAATATTCCCCTAATATCTTTTCCCGAAATATCCATTATACAAACCAGACCTTTCCCGTTTATTTAATATACATATTTTGTTATATATCCGCTTTCCTCTTCCAGTCTTAATACCTCTTTGGAACCGCCGCTGGACGCCATAGTCGGATCCATCATCGTCCATCCGCTCCCGTTAAACTCAATGATGTCGTCCACCCAGCCCTTCTCATCTATATAACAGCTGAGCCAGGCATGGTAAAGGTCTCCCACATAGCCCACCTCCAGCCTTGTAGGTATCTGCTGAGAACGGAGCATGGCTGACATCAGTGATGCATAGTCAAAACAGATTCCCGTTCCTGAAGCCAGTGTACTATCGGGATAAGGCGAATATCCCGGCTGCACCGTTTCCGCCTTATCATAATCGTAAGTAATATTTTCCGTTACGTAGCCGTAAACCGAAGCCACCACATCCAGATCCGTATCGCAGCCCTTTGCAAGTTCTTCTCCCTTCTTTACACAGGCGGAAGAGGCATCAAACTCCACATAACAATTCGGATATAAAAATGTTTTAAGCTGATCCGCAACGCTCACCGTGATCTCCTGCGAGAGCGCTACCGCATACAGATTTTTTTCCTCGGATGCCACTTCAAATACAGTAAGTCCGTAATTCCCGTCTCCGCCGGGCAGCGGGTATGTTTTATAACTCCCGTATTCCGACACCGTATAGGTATATGTCACTTCTTCCGGCGTTGTGATCTGAAATTTTACTTTCGAATTACTGCCGTTATAATTCAGCATAACATAGCCTTCCGACGCGTTGGAGACATCCAGCAGGATCTCTCCCTCTCCGTACACTTCCGTGCCGGCGGCCTCCGGTATGAGGACCTCCGCTTCCCAGTCCCTGCTGCCCTCCGCACTTTCGGAAGCCTCTTCCTCTTTCGAAGTATCGTCATCTGATTCCATATTCTCTTCTGTGGATACCATTCCGGGCTGTGCGGAAGAAGGTTTTTCTCCCACCGGCTGCGAGCACCCTGTACACAACACCAGAAAAAGACCGATCACACAAAAACTGACTACCCGCTTTCTCACGATCTCCTTATTCCTCATCAAACTGGAGAACCGGCAATGTCCCTTCTTCTTCCCAGACAAGTTCAGAATCCTCCTGCCATTTCACTATTTTATAATTCCCTTCCCCTTTTTCAGGGTCCAGCACTTCCACTTCTACAAAAAGAGACTGGCTTTCCGTAACCGGCACCTTATACGACAATACAGCCTGTTCTCCGTCTTTCCTATAAACAACTCCGTCCAGTCCCGAAACTATCATGCCCACATCTTCCAGATATATCCCGTAATCACCGGCTTTATCCATTTCCGAAAGGGCTTTGTCTATTTCTCCCAGCTTATGCTGCGCCTCCGATACAGCCGCATAGTAACGTCCTGTCTTCTCCGCCACCTTATCGCTGTAGCTCTTATCCCGCAGCGCTCCGGAGAGGGACAACACCCCCAGAAGAACCAGGCAGATGATCACAAAGATCACCAGCAAGAAAGAAGTGCCTACCTGAAATCCGGGATAGCCTTTTTCTGTTCCTGTACTCATAAAGCCGCCTCCCCGCCCGTATATTTCTCTACATCCAACAGATAAACCGCTTCTTCCCCTTCCGTCCTTCTGAAGCTGAAAGAACATTTTTCAAAATCCCCGGTCCGGGTGAGCGCAGCCTCAAAATAATAAACCGCCTCTTCCTCTCCGCTGACCTTCCAGTCTCCATCATACCAGAACCGGTACAAACTCCCTCCGGCGTCCTCTTCTTTCGCCGCGCCCTCTTTTAAAAGGAATGCGTCAAAATCCCCGGAAGCCAGAAACACTTCCGCATAACCGGCCGCCAGATTCTGCACTCTGTTCTGTTCCTCCGTCTCGCTTACAACCGATCTGGCTGTTACAAACAGACGGACGCACCAGGCCGACGCAACACTGAACATCAGGATCGATATCATAAGCTCCAGCAAAAAAAGACTGGAGCGCCTTGCTGATTTCCTGTACATATCTTCAACCTTTCTACGCTTTACTCTTTACCGCCGCGTAAGTGACCGCTTCTTTTCCGCTTTCATCCGTGCAGGAAATTTTGAATATTCCATCCTCCTGCTCCGTGACACTGAAATTATTTACAGTAAGGATCGCCTGTCCGTCAGACGCCTTCATCGAGACGCCTTCCGCCACAAAAAGTTCCCGCAGCTGCCCTTCATAACTGTAAAGATAAGTAATATACGACTGTTCCCCGAATGTCTGATGCAGCATCAGACAGGGTACCCCGTCAAAAGTGCCGGCAGTAATGCCGCCTTTTTCATCGTTCTGGCGAATCTTTTCCGTCACATAGGACAGACAGGTCCTGCTCTCGTAATTACTCTCTTCCCACGCCACGCTCTTCTGATAGACATTTGCCGCCAGAATCACCAAAAACAGTGACGATGCCGCCAGCACCAGAAACAACGCGATCGGGAACAGCAGATCTATCACATGCCTTCTTCTTATTTTTTCCGCTCTGCGGACATCTCTCCGCGCCTCTCCCATGGCTCATTCCTTTCTGATCAGGTGCGCTCAAGCACCGTAACATCCGGCATCAGATTCGCCCCAAACACCTGATAATCCACAAAAAACTCTTCATAATCCGTCTGCAGGCCATATTCCTCCTTCAGAACGTCAAGGCTTTCCGGATATCTGCCTTCTATCGCATAATACTGGGTTATACTCCGCCATACCGACGTTTCCAGCGAAGCCTTCTGTTCCCTTTTCGCTTTATCCGAAGCACTGTCAAGCCCCGCCAGAAACAGCAGCAGCACAACAAAAAAAACAATAAGGCTCGCCATGGCGCCCCGTATTTTGGTCTGTGTCCTGCCGTAATAAAATCTCTTCATCCCTGTCCTCGTTTCCGCTGTCATCTCCCGCAGCAATCCCTTATAAAAAATCCCGAAACCGGCAGGATGATCACAGTCCCGCCAAAATGCCAAGAAGCGGCAGCATCACCGAGAGCAGGATCGTTCCGACGATCACGGAAAGCAGAATGACTAACGTAGGCTCCAGCATCGAAATAAAGGAACCGATCTTTTCATCGATCTCTCCCTCAATCTGATCCGAGAGTTTTCCCATTACCTCATCCATCACACCTGTGCGCCCCGCAATATCAGCCATTCTCGCATAGACACCGGAAAATATTTTTGTCTGCTGAAACGCCTCGGATAAGCTGCTTCCATCCTCCAGCATCTTTCTGCAGGAAGATATTTTTTCTCCGAAAAATCTGTTTT
The DNA here is from genome assembly GCA_910573755.1 of Lachnospiraceae bacterium. Lineage (GTDB taxonomy): Bacteria > Bacillota > Clostridia > Lachnospirales > Lachnospiraceae > 1XD8-76. The sequence continues at coordinate 68,089 of CAJTBO010000016.1, forward strand.
CATTCAACTCATCTGCCAGTTCCAGGCCCCGCTCCGGCGTAAGGCCGCTCTTCAACGTAAGGGACAGCCCGCCTGCGAAACGGCATATTGCCATCTTGTCCGAGATTTCTCTGGAAAACTTAAAGTGCCGCCCGAGGCTTTCCAGTTTTACCCTGCCGCTCTTTGTTTTCACAAGCCAGATAAATGCCAGCGCCAGAATCACGATGATTCCCACAAAGACCACCGCATATCTGGAAAGCGCGTTCCCGAGCAGCAACGCCCCTCTGGAAAAACCGCTCATTTCCATTCCAAGCTGTCTGAATACCTGCTGGAACACCGGCATAACCCTTGTCAGAAGAACAGCGATCACAAGCGCCATCATACCGATCATGATAAGGGGATAAGTGAGGGCGCTGCGAATGCTTCTGGAGATCGCTTCCTGTCTCTCGTAGTATCTTTCCAGAGAGGCAAGCACATCGTCCAGCGTTCCCGTCTCCTCACCAATCTGTGTCATTTTACATATATACTCAGGAAAAACCCCCGTCTCCAAAAGTGCCGGGGCAAGCGTTCCCGTTTCCTGCACCTTGTCATAGATCATCTCAAGAAGTTCCTGTTCCGCCGGTGTCTGCGCGTCTTCTTTCATAATGGAAATTCCTTCCATCACTGAAATTCCCGCCTTCAGCACCATCGCCATCTGTTCACAAAAAGCAGAGAGCTCCAGATTCGATAACATATCCTGTCTGGTCTTCTTTCCCATTTCCTCTTCCCTCCTGTTGATACTCAGTACAGATATTTCACTGAATAAGTATTGCCTGCCAAAAATTTCTGAAAACTTGACGGACTTTGTCCTGCCGCCATCGTCGGGTCCATCATCGTCCAGCCGGTACCGTTAAACTGTATGATACCGTCCACCCAGCCCACATCACTTATATAGCAGCTTATCCACGCATGATAAAGGTTCCCCACATATCCTACCTCCAGTCTGGTCGGAATTCCCTGAGAGCGCAGCATTGCAGCCATCAGGGACGCATAATCAAAACAGATCCCCGTTCCCGAGGCCAGCGTGGAATCCGGAGACGGCGCATAACCCGACTGTACAGTCTTTGCCTTGTTATTATCATACGTAATATTATCCGTGGCATAATGATATACCGCCGTAACCACATCCAGGTCGGAAGCGCACCCTTCCGCCAGTGTCTGCGCTTTTCTCACGCAGGCGGAACCCGCCTGAAAATTCACATAATAATTTGGATATAAAAACGGCGAAAAACTGTTGGTGACCGTCACCTGAGCGCTCTGTGAAAGCGCCGCTGAATACAGGTTGTCCTGAGCCGAAACCGCCTCATAAACGGTAAATGTATAATTCCCGCTGCCGCCGGAGAGCGGATAAGCCGTGTAATTCCCGTACCCTGTCACCAGATATGTATAAGTTACTCCCCCGGGCGCCGTGATACGGAATTTCACTTTGGAATTATTACCGTTATAATTCAACATCACATAGCCCTGAGAGGCATTGGAAATATCGAGTACCGCGCCGCCGGAAGAGTAGACCTGTTTTCCCGGCGCAGAGGGCGCAAGCACCTTTGCCGCTGCATCCCTCGCCTCCACAGCAGCCATACTATTTCCCCATATCACGGATGCCGCCAGAAATCCTGCACATAACACCGCAAAGTGCATGCCGTGCTGTTTTATTTTATGCAACATCCTGTTACCTCCTGATTCTTTTGTAGTATAACATCATCTATCCCGATTTGCAAACTATTCAAGGCTTGCGGCATACCGTAAAACCCCTAGATGGATCGCCCAGGCCACCCTGTCCTGATAGGATTCTTTCGTCAAAAGCCCGGCTTCCTCAGAGTTTGATAAAAAACCGCATTCCGCAATAATGATCGGGGTTTGTGTCTTTTTTAATAAGTAATAGCTGTCATTTGCCTTGGCTTCCCGCCTGTTATCTTTATCAAGTACCTCCGTCATGGTCTTCTGCATCATTTCCGCCATGCTTTTCCCCTGCAGGCTGGTTGCGTAATAGAATACCTGAGCGCCCTTCACATACTCTTCCGAATAGGAATTCTGGTGAATGCTCACTGCCAGATCCGCTCCGGAAGAATCAATAAGCGCCACCCGGTTTTTCATATCCTGCACTTTTTTATTGGAATCCTCCGGCTGATAGAGCCCCTCTTCCCCCTCCCGCGTCATGATCACTTCCACATCCGAAAGTTCCAGATACCGTTTTACTTTTCTGGCTATCACCAGATTAATATCTTTTTCCAGCGCCTGATTGATGCCTACCTTTCCGGGATCAATCCCCCCGTGTCCCGCATCGATCACAACCACCAGTTTCTCTTCCGCTCCGCCGGCGGAATTCTCCTTATCCTCCGTCAGCCCCGCCGTATCCCGATGAATGATAATACTTCCGCTGCCTGTTGTCACATATTCCGCCGTCCGGCGGGAAAGAAGCAGCATCGCGGCAATAAATACCGCCCCCATACCGACCCTTATTTTTTTTAACTGTTCTTCTGTCATAAACGTGCCTGCCCATTCCTCTTTAACTCATTTTATGAGGAACAGGCAAGGCTTATGTTATGGAAACAACCTGTTAATTTGCACAATAATCCGTGATCAGATCCCAGACATCCGGCGTTTCGAGCCCGAGTTTCCATTCCGCCACCCCGGCCAGATCATAGGTTTTCATCACATCCAGTTTTACTTTTATTGAATCGTAATTTTCCAGCCATACCTGATACAGCGTATCGCCTTTTTGAATCTCGCCGTAATGCTGGCATTCCGCCTCCTGCCACTGGGTCTGTATCCCGTTGTCCGCCACAAAAGCTGCCGCCGCCTGCATTCCAACAGACTCCCCGACTACTTCCGTACCTGTCGTTTTCCAGATTCTCGTATAGAACGGTATTCCGTTGATCAGCTTCTCGGCAGGCACATATTCCAGAGTACCGGTTATCCCGCTTTCCACATAGTCAATGCTGGACACGGAGCCTGCTTTCCCGCCGCTTCCCCAGTGCTCATCATATCCCATAAGGATCACATAATCCGCATAAACAGCCTGCTCCCTCCGGTTATACCAGATAGCGCCGCCGGAAACAGGATAGTTGTCCACAGAAAGCACGATCCCGTTTTTCCTGCATTCGACGGAAAGTTCCCGGATAAATTCCACAAAATGTTTTCCGGTCCTCTCGTCGATCTTTTCAAAGTCTATATTCAATCCGTCAATTCCGTAATTCAATACCTCCTGCATCAGATTCCGGATCAGGTTCTCTCTTGCCGCAGAAGAGGAAAAGATCGCATACCTGTCCACCTCTTCCGTAAAATCATCGGCGAGCGCCCAGACCTCCAGGCCCATGGCATGCGCACTGTTTACATAATCCTGAGAAGCATAGCTGACGATCCCGCCTTCATTTCCGGTCAGATGGAACCAGGTAGGGGATATGACATTCAACCCCTTTGCATTTGCCGTGACTTCAGCCAGCGTGGCATTTCCGGCAGGACCCGAAATCTGGTGCCAGCCCATATTGATCTTCTGTCCTTTTGAGATACTGGGAAATTCCAGATCGCCGTACATAGACGAATTATTGACAAAGCTCGGCGTCATGCTCTCTATCTCGCCCAGCTTCTTATTTTCTACATACCCGATAAAACCGTCTTCTGTTTTTACCTTCGACCAGGTTTCCATCTGTTCCAGCACGCCTACCCGGTCTCCGGCTGCAACTTCTTTCAATATTTCGCTTTTTACACCGCCCTGGTACCTGACCTGTGTGTCTTTCTCTATTGTCGCAAACTGTCTTTCGCCATAAGTAGTATAGATCTGGACACGATTCGGGTCTGTGAACGTTTCAAAGTCAAACACCGTAAACAGCCTGATAAAATCAATCGCAATATACAGCGTATCCCCTTCATAAAATGCGATCTGATAATCACAGAGATTTTCATTATCTCCGTCCATATAGCTGCTTTCTCCTATATTATAAGAAATAATACGATCCGGCAGCACATAACGTATCGTATTTTCCGTCTCATTCACATACAGCCTGGTATAGATAAAATAATCGCTGACTGTATCATAGGTGATATAAAAGGTTCCGTCCGACCCCACCCGGGCTTTATCTAATATCACTTCATCCTGCATGATAATAGCGCCTTCATCTCCCGAAACTCCGAAATATTCATTCAGATCAGCCTGATCCTGAGAATAGGAATATTTCTCCTTGAACTCTTTGCCGAAACTTACGCCCACTATAATGATAATAAGGACGACTGCAATTAATACCGGAATTATTTTTTTCATGCCTGTACTCCTTTCAATCGTCCCTATTATACCAAACTATTTCCGTATCGTCATTATGATTTTCTGTGAAAGAACCAATTTTCTTTTCTGACATATAATATCACCATGAGGGGCTTCTCTTCCGCAATACTTTTGCCAGATACTATGTACTATGCATTCAAACGGCTCCTCAAATGACTAACCTTCTTTGATCTTATCGTAGCGTACCTGCGTCAGGATGCCCTCTTCGTCGATTACAAAGTCCGGCATATACACAGCATCTTCCCTGACAAACCGCTCCGCGATCCTTGAAGGTGATGCAGGCTGTCCGTCCATATAAAGCTCAATACCCCGACTGAGGATATCCTCCAGCCTGTCTTCCATGGCCATCATTTCCTTTTTGTTATTCGGCATAATCCCTCCTTTCCTGATTTCTGCTTTTCCAAAAGGAGTGTTATTATATCGTGATATATATTAAAGAGATGTTTCATATAGAAATTTAAATTTTGAAATTGCAGATTATTATTTTTTTAGTTGACGATACTAGTAAAGGCGACTTTACCGTAAAGATAATTTTACCGTAAAACGGCCTGTACCATAGAAACAGTTTTCCAAAGTACCCGGACGTGTAAAATGTTTTGAAAAATCAAGAATATCATGTAATAGTTTTGGATTATTAATTTAGGAAATCATTTGGAAAATTTTAAACTCTGAACCGGCACATAAGCCTATAAGACATCTCTAATACTAATTTTATATTTTAGATTACGAGATGAAGTCATTGTTTAGAAAATTCTGAATCATTTGCGGCAGATCCGATAAAACTCTGCCTGATTAGGTAAAATACGTCCTGCCTCCTTCCGTTACAAATTGTCCAAAGGCACTTTAGAGTTATATAATACCAAAAAAATTGGCAAATTTCAACTATTTTATTAATTTTTTTTAAACTGTTTTCCCAAACTCTTGACTTGTCCGCCGTCAAAGTATAAAATCGCCTAAAGGATGTGATTATTATGAAAATAGAAAAAGTAAATGACCATCAAATACGCTGTACGCTGACCAGAGAAGATCTGCTCAGCAGAGAACTTAAAATAAGTGAACTCGCCTACGGTACGGATAAGGCAAAGGATCTGTTTCGCGACATGATGCAGCAGGCCGCCTGCGAATTTGGTTTTGAGGCTGAGGATATCCCTCTTATGATAGAGGCGATCCCTTTAAATGCCGAATGTATCGTGCTGATCGTAACCAAAGTGGAGGACCCGGAGGAACTTGATACCAGATTTGCCCGTTTTGCCCCTTCCGTGAATGAAGACAGCGAAGAGGGGGAAAACGATTATTCAGAGATTGCCGATGAAGTGATGGATCTGTTTGAACGGATTCATAAAAACGCTTCCTCTTCTGAAAAGACGGTCGTAAAAGATAAAGATACCGTTACAGCCGCAAAATCCGAAAAAGAAGAAGAGGTATACCGTATCTTTACGTTCTCTTCCATGAACGAACTGACCGGCCTTGCCCATATTTTCGGTCCGGAACTTATCTGCGAAAACCGCCTTTATAAAAACGATCTGAAAAACCAGTATCTTCTGGTTGTCAATCAGCGCGCTCTCTCCGCGGAAGCTTTCGGAAAGGTCTGCAACACCATTTCCGAATATGGCGTTACAACAAAAGCCATGCAGGCAGGCATCGCCTATATGGATGAACATTTTGACTGTGTCATCTCTGAAAACGCATTGCAGAAACTCGCAAGGATCTGAGGTCCCTGCGCCGAATATACAAACCGGAGGCTGTCCCCTTCACCGGCAGCCGTATACCGATCAGAATAAAAGCCGGGCAGACTGTCCCGGCTTTTTTGTTTCTTTTTCTGTTTATGCCTGTTCGATCTTTGCCATCAGTTCATCGATACTGATGCCGTGTACCATAGCAGCCTCTTCTAAAGACTCCCCCTGTGCCGACGGGCAGCCCAGACAATGCATGCCCGCTTCCATCAGGATCGGTGCCACATCGGGATTTGTTCTTAAGATTTCCCCGATCGTCATTTCTTTGGTAATTCCACTCATATTAAAAGCCTCCTGTTCAGTTTCATTTTAATTTGAAAACATATACAGTATAATACTTTCCAGTTTTGCCTGTAAATACCCACACTTCTTTTAATTTGTAAAAATTCCATAAAAAGTCTGTAAATATGCTCTTTTTGTATAGAAAAAAGTACATCACTATCCTTGACTTAACTGTGTTTTGTACTCTATAATAGCCGTATAGAATCATTGATCTATTAATTTTTCAATTCAAAATATTAATTAACAGGAGGCACACAAAATGAGACCAGAATGGACAGGTTTTGTAGGCAACAAATGGGACCGCGAGGTAAACACCCGTGATTTCATCCAGAAGAACTATACCCCTTACGAGGGAGATGATTCTTTCCTGGCAGAGCCTACACAGAACACAAAAGACTTATGGGAAATGGTACTGGATCTTTCCAAAAAAGAACGTGAAGCAGGCGGTGTACTGGATATGGACACCAAGGTTGTTTCCACCATTACTTCCCACGGCCCGGGTTACCTTGACAAGAGCAAAGAAACTATCGTAGGTTTCCAGACAGACGCTCCTTTCAAGAGATCCCTGCAGCCCTACGGCGGTATCCGTATGGCAGAGAAAGCTTGCGCAGATAACGGTTACGAAGTAGATCCCGAGATCTCCGAGTTCTTCTCCACACACAGAAAAACACACAATGCCGGTTGTTTCGATGCATATAATCAGGAAATGAGAGCATGCCGTTCTTCCCATATTATCACGGGCCTTCCTGATGCTTACGGCCGCGGCCGTATCATCGGCGACTACAGACGTGTCGCTCTGTACGGTATCGACAGACTGATCGAAGACAAACAGGATCAGAAAAACTCCACAGGACGCGTGATGACCGATGAAGTGATCCGTCTTCGTGAAGAGATCTCCGAGCAGATCGTTGCTCTGAAGATGATGAAGGAAATGGCTGCCTCCTACGGCTGCGACATCTCCAAACCCGCATCCAATGTACAGGAAGCTATCCAGGCTACTTATTTCGGATATCTGTGTGCTGTTAAGGAACAGAACGGTGCTGCTATGTCCCTCGGACGTACTTCCACATTCCTTGACTGCTACGCTGAAAGAGACTTAAAGAACGGCACATTCACAGAAGAACAGATTCAGGAATTTGTTGACCACTTCATTATGAAGCTGCGCTGCATCAAATTTGCACGTACTCCTGAATATAACCAGATTTTCGCCGGCGATCCGGTATGGGTAACAGAATCCCTCGGCGGTATGGGCGTTGACGGACGTTCTCTCGTAACAAAGATGAGTTTCCGTTTCCTGCACACACTGACAAACCTGGGTGCTTCTCCGGAGCCCAACCTGACAGTTCTGTGGTCCACAAGACTTCCTGAGAACTGGAAGAGATACTGCGCAAAGATGTCTATCCAGACTTCTTCCATCCAGTATGAGAACGATGACCTGATGAGAGCTACCCACGGCGATGACTACGGTATCGCATGCTGCGTATCCTCCATGGTAATCGGTAAGGAAATGCAGTTCTTCGGCGCTCGTGCCAACGTTGCGAAATGTCTGCTGTACGCGTTGAACGGCGGTGTTGACGAAGTTACCAAGAAACAGGTTGGTCCTAAGTATCGTCCTGTAACAGGCGATGTTCTGGACTATGATGATGTTTGGGATAAGTTCATGGATATGCTGGAGTGGCAGGCAGACGTATATGTAAATACTCTGAACATCATTCACTATATGCATGATAAATACTGCTATGAGAGAGCTGAGATGGCTCTGCATGACAGAGACGTAAAACGTTACTTTGCAACAGGTGTTGCCGGTCTGTCCATCGTAGCTGACTCCCTGTCCGCAATCAAGTACGCTAAAGTTGAAGTGGTTCGTGATGAGGACGGCGTGATCGTAGACTTTAAGACCACCGGCGAGTTCCCGAAATATGGTAACGATGATGACCGTGTTGACGATATTGCTCAGGAAGTTGTTCACAGATTCATGACAGCGATCAGAAGACACCATACCTACAGAGAAGGCGTTCCTACTACTTCCATTCTTACCATTACTTCCAACGTAACTTATGGTAAGGCTACAGGCAACACACCTGACGGACGTAAGAAAGGCCAGCCGTTCGCTCCCGGTGCCAACCCGATGCACGGCCGTGATACCCACGGTGCGGTTGCTTCTCTGTCTTCCGTATCCAAACTGCCGTTCAAAGATGCTCAGGATGGTATCTCCAATACCTTCACGATCATCCCCGGCGCTCTCGGTAAGGAAGATCAGGTATTCTCGGGTGATATCGAGCTTGAACTGAAATAAAGCACGATAAAACCTGAATAGTTCGATATCACCTTTGATAATCGAACCTGAATCGAAATAATAAAATAACCAAAACCGCAGCCGCCCGGCCGGTCCGCCGGCGGTGCGGCTGCAGAACTGGAGTAAAAATAAATGGATGATAAGGCTTTAATCGACGATCTTGTTAAAATGCTGGATTCCGGCATGGCTGGCGGTGTTGGACACGTAAACATCGATTATGATGAAAATAATGAACAGGACAGATCCGTTCAGACTATGGGCTGCACGGATTGTTCCAGAACCCCGCTCGCATGCAGCGTTCCGACTCTGGAACAGGGTTTGGATGATTACTCAGGTTCTGGTATATAATCTTAAATAATGTTAATACTATGGAGGTAAAACCAATGGCAGCAAACACAGTTCAGGTTGACAACCTGGTAAACTTACTGGATGGCTATGCAACAAAGGGAGGCCATCACTTAAATGTTAATGTATTAAACAGAGATATGTTACTGGACGCTCAGAAGCATCCTGAGAACTATCCTCAGCTTACGATCCGTGTTTCCGGATATGCTGTAAACTTCATCAAGCTTACACCGGAACAGCAGGCTGACGTTATCTCCCGTACATTCCATGAGGCTATCTGATAAAGGGTTTTCGGGAAACAGTATTGTATAAACCAATCCCCTGGAGCTGTGCTTCAGGGGACTTTTCAAAGGCGGATAAATTCCGTCTGTAAAGGAGTTTTCTCTCTATGAAAGGACGTATTCATTCACTTGAAAGTTTTGGTACCGTAGACGGTCCGGGCACAAGATTTGTCGTTTTTGTACAGGGTTGCCCCATGAGATGCGCTTATTGCCACAACCCTGACACCTGGGCTATGGATGGCGGTACGATGATGGAACCTGCCGAAATCATTGAGCAGTTTGAAAAGAACCGCCCCTTCTATAAAAATGACGGGGGACTTACCGTCACCGGCGGCGAGCCTTTAATGCAGGTAGATTTTCTGATCGATCTGTTTACGCTTGCAAAAGAGCATAATATCCATACCTGTATTGACAGTTCCGGTATCGCCTATAAGGAAAATAACACTGCTTTCATTCAGAAACTGGATAAACTCATGCCGCTGACTGATCTTGTCATGCTGGATATCAAGCATATTGATCCTGAAAAGCATAAGGAACTGACAAGCCAGCCCAATGACGGCATTCTTGCTTTTGCAAAATATCTGGAAAAGAAACAGGTCCCTGTATGGATCCGTCATGTGATCGTACCCGGGGTGACAGATGATGAAAAGTATCTGTATCAGCTTGGTCACTTTATCGGCCGGCTTTCCAACCTGAAGGCTCTCGATGCGCTTCCGTATCATACTATGGGTGAGAAAAAATATGAAAGCCTCGGTATGGAATACAAGCTTCATGGAGTTCCCGCAATGGACCAGAAAACTCTACTTGTAAAAAAGCAGGCTATTCTGGATGGAATAAAAGCAGCACGTAAAGAAATGGAACAGGCGTAAATTCATAATTTTTCCTGATATTTTTCATACTTTTAGACTTGTATATCTCATAAGATTATATTAAAATAAAAAAGATTGAAGGATGGGGACTATCCCATCCTCCTGCAAACTTTATACATAAGGAGGAATTATCTCATGGCATTTGTAATTAATGATGGTTGTATCGGTTGTGGTGCATGTGCAGGCACATGTCCTGTTGGCGCTATTTCTGAAGATGGCGGTAAATTCGTTATTGATGAAAACGTATGCATCTCCTGCGGCGCATGTGCAGGCGGCTGCCCTGTTGGTGCTATCTCTGAGGCTTAAATCAGGATCAGCCCGAAAATCAGCATCCGCATGTTTTCCGTGTAGTTTTATACCAGCCGGCGAGCGTCTGGTAAATGCATAGTTTTATGCCGGCAAGCAACCGCCTGATAAGTGCGCAGCTTTATATTGGCAAGCGGTTGCTCGAAAAGCGTGTGGCCTGTGATGATTCAGACAGATGCCGTAAAAATTACGGCATCTGTTTTTTATAGTCGCCTTACGCTTTCTTCTTCCGGAATAATTTTCTTTTTCCTTCTTTTTTCATTTTCTCCTGCTTTTTTTGGTTACTTCTGCCGCGCAGAAGTTCATCCAGCTTTTTATAATGTTCCTCCTCCAGCTGCAGCTGCCTGCTCTCCCTTGCATCCTCTCTCTCCTCCTGCATCCTGAACTGATAATCCAGTTCCTTTGTCAGGGTTTCGGAAAGCTCTTCATAGATTTTCCGGTTGCTCTCCTGTACTGCCTCCGAAATAAGACGCTTCATCAAATATTCCAGCCGCTTTGTCTTCTCTTCCATCTCCCTTTCGGATGGTACCTCCGGCAGCGCAGCCGCCTGCATTGCCGGCATCATTTTTTCACCGGCCTCTTTTGCTTCTCCTTCCTGCCAGGGCTGAAAGAAAGCTCCCTGCCCCAGATGCTGCATATCCTCCCCGATAAAGCCTTCCCCATCCGGAAGCCTTGTCAGCTTTCCGTTTTTCAGGATCATTCTGATCGCTTTGAGCTGAAGGCCCTGCTCCTTTAATTTTTTGATCTCTCTGAATTCCGTAATATCCTCTTCCGTATAATATCTGTGTCCCAGTTCATTTCTCTTTACCGGAAGTTTCAATTCATCTTCCCAATAACGCAATACGTGGCTTTCCACCTCCACTTTTTTTGATGCATCCGAAATAAGATAGATCTTTTCTTTCTCCATAGACGTCCTCCTGTCTTACCGTTTTTCCGGCCATACTGCATGCAGCAGCAAAAGTAACTGTTATATGCACAAAAAGAGGGTTGACTATCCCCGTCAATCCTCTTTCGTATCATTTTTATATTCTTTTTTCTTTGGTCAGCCAGTCCTGATCTGCCCTGTTACCTCTGGATATTGGCAAATTTTGTATAGTCCGGCAGCCATGCAAGCTCCACCGTTCCGATCGGACCATTCCTCTGCTTTGCTATGATAATTTCCGCGATCCCTTTCTTTTCGCTGTCCTTATTATAATAATCGTCTCTATAGATGAACATCACCACGTCCGCATCCTGCTCAATAGCGCCGGATTCACGCAGATCGGAAAGCATTGGCCTGTGATCCGGCCTCTGCTCCACCGCACGGCTGAGCTGCGATAAGGCGATCACCGGCACACTCAGTTCCCTTGCAAGCGCCTTTAGCGCTCTGGATATCTCCGAAACCTCCTGCTGTCTGGAATCAGTCCGCCCGCTGCCTGACATAAGCTGCAGATAGTCGATGATCACCATCTGGATATCATGCTCCAGTTTAAACTTCCTGCACTTGGAACGCAGTTCCGGCACACTGATACCCGGCGTATCATCAATAATCAGCTTGGATCTACCTACGATCCCCGCGCCGTCTATCAGGTCCTCCCACTCCCGGTCTGAAAGATTTCCGGTTCGGATATGCTGGGAATCCACTCTCGATTCCAACGAAAACAGCCTGTTTACCAGCTGTTCCCTGGACATCTCCAGACTGAATACCGCCAGCGGCAGATCGCTCTTAAATGCCACATACTGCGCTATATTCAGCACCAGCGCAGTTTTCCCCATAGAGGGCCTTGCAGCCACCAAAATGAGGTCTGCAGGCTGCATCCCGGCCGTTTTATAATCCAGATCCAGAAACCCCGTTGCCACACCGGTTACGTTTCCCTTTGTCTTGGACGCCTTCTCAATCCGTTCCATGGCGTTTAAAACGATCTGCCGGATCGGCACATAATCTCCTGTATTCCTGCGCTGTACAATATTAAAAATACTTTTTTCCGTATCCTCTAAAATAGCCTCAAGGCTGTCCTTTCCGGCATAACAGACATTTGCGATCTCTTCACTCGCCCTGATCAGCCTGCGCAGCACAGCCTTCTGTGCGACGATCTCCGCATAGTCCCGGATATGCGCCGCAGTCGGTATAGAAAGCATCAGTTCCTTTACAAATTCCAGACTGCTCACTTCAGGCGGCGCGTCCTTCTCCCGCAGTTTATTCTGCAGTGTCACGATATCCACGGATTTTCCGGCATCATTCAACTCCACGATCGCCTGAAATACAAGCCCGTACTGTCTGCTGTAAAAATCTTCCTCCCGCAAAATATCCGTCGCTATCGTAATAGCATCTCTCGACAGCATCATACAGCCGATCACGGATTGTTCCGCCTCAATACTATGGGGCAGTACCCTTTTTAAGAGAGCCTCCTCTGCTGCCATTTACGCTTCCTCAACCTTTACCCTTAATGTAGCCGTTACCTGCGGATGAAGCTTTATCCCCGCTTCATGCACCCCGAAGCTTCTGATCGGCTCCGATAACTGAATCTTCTTTTTATCTATCTCCAGATCACTCTGTGCCTTTATTGCCGCTGCTATTTCTTTGGAGGAAACAGAACCGAATACCTTTCCGCCTTCCCCCGCTTTCATACTGACCACAACGGTCTGCTTTCCGATCTTCTCAGCCAGTGCCTGCGCCTCTTCCAACAGGCGCTGCATTGTTTTTTCCTCATTGCTTTTCTGAAGCTTCAGATCGTTCAGATTCTTACTGTTGGCTTCCACACCGAGCTTCTGAGGCAGTATATAATTTCTTGCATAACCGTCGCTGACCTCGATGATCCCGCCTTTTTTGCCAAGTTTTTTTACATCCTGTGTTAATATGATCTTCATGAGATTGCCCCTTCCTGTATCATAGCATCCAGTGTATTTTTCACGATGGAAATTGCTTCCATCAGCGAAACATCTTCCATCTGACAGCCGGCTATGTTCATATGGCCGCCGCCGCCAAGTCTCTCCATGATAATCTGTACATTCACTTCATCTATCGATCTTGCGCTGACATATACCTGATTCTGGTAATCCGTCAGTACAAAACTTGCTTTCACACCTTTGATATTGAGCAGTTCATTAGCCGCCTGCGCCCCTACTACAGTCGGACTCTGCAGGTCTTCACTGGTACAAATGGAGATCGCATAGGCATTCCGGTAAATCTCCGCCTGACTGACAGTATCCGCTCTCGCTTTATATTCACCGGCATCTTCCCTGAAGAGTTTGCGCACTCTCGTCACATCCGCACCGTTTCTGCGCAAAAATGCCGCCGCCTCAAAAGTGCGCACGCCGGTCTTTGTCATAAAATTGTTTGTGTCTATCATAATGCCGGAATACATGCAATCCGCTTCATCAGGTTTGATCTTAATATTATCCCCGATATACTGCAGTATCTCGGAAACCATCTCACAGGCTGACGAAGCATAGGCTTCCACATAAGACAGCGTTGCATTCTCTATCGTCTCGGAGCCGCGCCTATGATGGTCAAGTACCACAATGGATTTACAGGATTTCAAAAGTTCCGGACATTCCGTTATACTCGGCTTGTCCACATCCACCACCACCAGGACGGAATTGCTGCCTGCCAGTTCCAGTGCAGTTGTACTGTTTACGATGATATCCGGTTCATAATCAGGATTATCCTTAAAAAGCAGTACAAACGGCTGAATGGATGTTGTCACATCATTGATCACAATATGCGCTTTCTTTTCCAGCGTAAGCGCGATCCTCGCAATACCAACCGCCGAACCGAAGCTGTCGATATCCGCCATACGATGCCCCATAATGATGACACGGTCTTTACCTGTGATGATCTCACGCAGCGCCTGTGCCTTCACGCGCGCCTTTACTCTCGTATTTTTCTCCACCTGCTGGCTCTTGCCGCCATAATAAGAAACATTTTCCGGCGTTTTTACAACGGCCTGATCGCCGCCCCGTCCAAGCGCCAGATCGATCGCATTTCTTGCAAACTCGTAATTCTGCGCATAGGTCAGCCCGTCAAGCCCCATACCGATACTCAGTGTGACCGCCATCTCATTGCCGATGTTGACCGTCTTCACATCCTCCAGCACATCAAACCGGTTCTCCTTAAGCTGCGCCACCGCCTTTTTCCGCATAATCACCAGATACTTATCCTTCTCCATCTTCTTGGAGATGCCGTCCAGCGCGGAAATATATTTATTGACTTTTCTGTCTATCAGGGCGATCAGAAGGGAACGCCTGACCTCCTCCACGCTCTCCAGCGCCTCATCGTAATTATCCAGATAAATAAGCCCCACCGCAAGGCTCTGGTCGTCAATCTCTCTGAGGGCGATCTTTAATGCCGTATCATCAAAGAAATAGATGGCGACCAGATAACCGTCATAGTCTTCCGCTTCAATGATATCACTGTTTAACGCCATTTCCCTGAGGGAAATCTTACGTGCTTTTACATGAAAGTCACGCCCCTCAAAATCCACGTCCATTTCCGTAAAGATATCCCCGCTGCGCCCCGGCAGCTTATCCTTCGTCATAGCCGGAAACAATGTTGCGATCGACTTTCTGTAGCCTTTCTCTTTATGTACCAGCTTTTCGAATTCCTTGTTGGTCCATATCACCTTCCCCTGATCATCAAGCAATGCATGCGGCAGATCCAGATCGCGAAGAAGCCTCCTCTGTACCTGTCCGTATTGCGTCGCAAAGCTGACCAGTTCATTCATAATAACGGGTTTAATGTGGAAATACAGCATTGCATAGGATATAAAATAAATAACGATAAATGCCGTCAGCAAAAGCCCCGCTTTCACATCAAACGTGAACACACCGATATCGATGAGCAGCAACAGAAATCCCATGTAAAGCATAAAATAAAATTGGAGTTTCAGTTTGCCTTTTAGTTTAACCTTACTTTTCATAGCCTGTCCTTCACATTATTCACAAAAACTCATATAGGATTAGTATATCATTTCTGCCCAAAATATGCCATCACATTTTATGGGTCCTTTCTGTCGGGAAACACCATATTTTGTGCAAAACAGCCGTTTTTTGTCGTAAGATGCGAAAAATATCCAATAAAATAAGCCAACTGCATATCAGGCAGCTGGCTTGTCTTTTTTCATAAGCTTTTTAGTCCTGTACATAAGGCATAAGCGCCAGATGTCTTGCCCTCTTAATAGCAGTGGTGAGCGCCCTCTGGTGTCTTGCACAGTTTCCGGTGATTCTTCTGGGAAGAATTTTGCCTCTTTCGGATACATATCTTTTTAATTTTGCCGTATCCTTATAATCGATCACATTGTCTTTACCACAAAAAACACAAACTTTTTTTCTTCTGCGAATGCCGCCTCTCCTCTTCATCGGAGAATCAGCTTTGTCTGTTTTATTATAAGCCATTTGAATGCCTCCTATCTGAATCATAATAAGCAATATACTAGTTAAACGGCAGTTCCTCGTCTATTCCGTCAGGAATATTCATAAATCCGTCACCCGCCCCCGAAGGTGCAGGCCTGCTGTTTCCGGTATAGCCTCCATCCGATCCTGAACCGTTATTCTTACTCTCCACAAATTCATGATCCTCTACAACCACTTCTGTAGTATAGACAGTCTGTCCTTCCCTGTTGGTATAGCTGCCGGTCTGGATCCTTCCGGTTACGGCGATCTTTGTTCCCTTGCGCAGATACTTCTCCGCGAACTCTCCGTTTCTTCCAAAAGCTACGCAAAAGATAAAATCTGCGGTCTGCTGGTTATCACCGCCATTATTCCTGTTAAACCTGCGGTCCACGGCAAGTGTATATCTTGCAATAGCCAACGGCGCCTCCCCCTGGGAATATCTCACTTCGGGATCTTTTGTCAGACGTCCTATAAGTACTACTCTATTCATACGTTCTCCTATTCTATTTCTCGTCCTGTTTCACGCACAAATATCTGATCACTCCGTCCATAATACGCATACGGCTTTCGATTTCCGCCGGCGCAGACGTTTCAGCGTCAAACTGAATGAAGTAATAGAAGCCTTCTTTCATCTTCTGGATTTCATAAGCAAGCCTCTTCTTGCCCCAGTCATCCACATTTGTGATCTGGCCACCGAATCTTTCGATCAGAGCTTTTGCCTTTTCTACAACGGCTGCCCTGTCCTCTTCTTCGAGTTTTGCGCTAACAACAACGGCTAATTCATACTTTGTCATGTTAGTTACCTCCTTTTGGTCTCTGGCCCTCGCCTAATGCGAGAGCAAGGAATATATATCACGGACATATATTCTAGCATGGATCGGGAAATAAATCAAGGGGAACAGGATTCTTTTATATCAATAATTTCCCAAATAATTTTCCGAACCTTCGAAAATTAAACTCTCCATGATCATACCTTTTAACATCGCTTATGCCATTCAACAGATTACCAGTTTCCCTGTGGATATAATCCTGCGGATCTCATATTTTTGATCGCTTCTACAACTACCGGCTTATCTTCCTTGTATGTTACGCCGTACCAACGGTCTGGGGATTTCAGGACTGTGACTTCGGCCTTATTTTCTTTTAGCAGTTCATCTACTACGAAGGGAAGGAAGTATTCGCATTTCAGGGGATTTTTCCGGAGGTTTTCCTCCAGAAACCGGGCGAACCTGTTGTTTAGTTCCTGTAATATACTGGATGTGAATCCCCACATGTTCATTGATACTATGGTATCCTCCGGGAGTTTTGTCCATGTCTCCCCGTCATCTTCCGTATACGCCGGTCCGGCCGCATGTTTCTCGATGCGGGTCCTTTCCGTGATCCCGGTCAGCTTCCCCTCTTCGTCTGCGATACAGACACCGCGGGCTACGTGGCCATTTTCTGTCAGCGTGTTCTTCAGGTAATATCCGACCATGGTATACTGATATTTCTCATCATCCTGATGGGTTGTCAGAAAATCATAAATGATCTGAAATGCCTCCCTCCCATAATAATCATCGGCATTTATGACCGCAAAGGGACCGTCTACAGCCGACAGGCAGGAAAGCACCGCATGTCCTGTCCCCCAGGGTTTTTCCCTTCCTTCCGGTACAATATAGCCTTCCGGAAGATTATGAAGGTCCTGAAAAACATACTCTACCTGCATCTTTTTTGCCACTCTGTCCCCGACACATTCTTTGAACAAGGCCTCATTTTCCTTTTTAATAATAAATACAACCTTTTCAAAACCCGCACGTATCGCATCGTAGATAGAAAAATCCATAATGATATGTCCGTTCTCATCCACCGGGTCCATCTGTTTTAAACCGCCATAGCGGCTTCCCATACCTGCCGCCATGATCACCAGTACCGGTTTTTTCATAATAGTCCTCCCTTTCGTTATTCTGCTTTCATTTGCCCGACGCTCCGGAAAATATACCGGTCTTTAATATTTACAGCATTCCGAATATTTCTCCTATACTTCCCTGTACAACAAGATCCGCTACTTTATCCTTCGGTGTCGGTGTTTTATTGACCAATACAAGTTTATTTCCCCGATAATAATCCAGCAGCCCCGCAGCCGGATATACCGCAAGGGAAGTACCCCCTATGATCAGCACTTCCGCCTCCTGAATATAGTGCACAGAAGATGTCAGTATCTTATTATCAAGCCCTTCCTCATAGAGCACTACATCCGGCTTGATCGTACCGCCGCAACCACATTTCGGAATCCCCTCTGCATCCTTAACAGTCTCCACATCATAGAACTTTCCGCAGTTTTCACAGTAATTCCGCAGTACACTTCCATGCAGTTCCAAAACGTTCCTGCTTCCCGCCTTCTGGTGAAGGCCGTCTATATTCTGGGTGATCACAGCCTTCAGTTTCCCCTGCGCCTCCCATTCTGCCAGCTTTGTATGCGCCGCATTGGGCTCCGCATCCAGATACAGCATCTTATCCCTGTAAAATTTGAAAAATTCTTCCGTTTTTGTCCGGAAAAATGTGTGGCTCAAGATCGTCTCGGGAGGGTAGGCGTACTTTTGATGATACAGTCCGTCCGTACTTCGAAAATCAGGAATCCCGCTCTCCGTAGAGACGCCCGCGCCGCCGAAAAAAACGATATTATCACTCTCATCGATCCATTTTTTCAAGGTTTCCAGTTCTGTCATAGGCCAGCCTCCTTACCGAATATTTACTACTATAATATATGATTTTGCAGAAATATACAATGAAATTTCTCAAAAAACAAAAGAGCCAAAACCACTGTTATTTCGCCCGGTACAAGAATATCAATCTCTTTTCCGGGGAATGCCGGTTTTCTACCCGGCGCTTCCCGGTCACCTTCCCACGGCACGTCAATCAGTCTTTCTTTCAGCTCACTTCTATTGCAAAACCTTGTTGTTCCCGCTAAAATCAATGCATTGGGAGCATATTAAGTAAATAAGTAAAGAACTGACCGGAGGCCAGAGTCTAAAAGTTTCAATGTAAAAATCAGGAGAAAGCAAAAACCCCGAAAAATAGAGGGCATTGAAAGTAAGTTCCACTTTCTGATCATTCTTATAAACTGATCTGCTTGCAGGATAAATATGAAGTTTTCCATATACTAACCTTTTATCTATCTCTGCCATCCGTTTTACTCCCTTCATATTTATTACATCAACATCCAAAAATCCTCTGTGCCCTACGCATATTTTCCGATGCATCAATACCAAAGGGACACCTTCTTGCGCAGGAACCGCAATGGATACAGTCCTCCCCTGTCACCAGCAAAGCTGCATACCGTTCTCTCAATTCATCTGTCATTTCCTTTTCTGCCATGTCAGCCAGTTTCGTTACCTCAGCAATATCAATCTTCTTTGGACACGGCTGACAATGATTACAGTACATACACTGGTTTGCGAACTGTCCCACCAGACTTTCCTGTATTTCGCTAAAATCCTTTTCTTCCTCACTTGCTGTCAAATATGCTAACGACTGATTCAATTCATCTATATTTGCAAAACCCGGAACAGGACATGCTATCTGTGGGAACGAAAGGACATAGCTGATACACTGAACCGGCGTAAGGCTCAAAAGACCTTTCAATCTTCCCTCTTCATGGTTTCTGAGAATATTGCCCGCCGCAAATGGTTTCATTGCCACAATCGGCACGCCCTGCTTCCCGCAAAATTCATAAAGTTCCTGCTTTGAAGGATATGCCGCCTTTTCCTCCTTCGTCATGGATTTTACCTCCCGGCCCTTCATCCTTGCATCCGCCGTATCCTGTGGAAGCAGATTAAACAGTGGATTGACCGGAAACATCAGCACATCAATCTTTTCGCTCTTGACTGCCTCCAGTGCAATTTTCGTATTATGACTGCTGAGACCGATAAAGCCGGCACTCCCTGTCTCTTTCAATTCTTTGGCATAAGCATACATCCAGCCATTTAATATTTCGTTCAAATCCGCCTCATCGTCACAGTTATGCAGGAATAAAACATCTATGTAGTCCGTATCCAGCTTTTCATAAAATTGCTGCAGGAAATCTTTGCACAGCGCCTCGTCCCTCGTTTTTATATACTGCCCGTCTTTATCAGCGCATCCAAGATGCCCTGCCAGATATATCTTATCCCTGACTCCCTTTAATGCCTTTCCGTAATATTCTCTCGTTGCCGGAGTTCCTACAAACAAATCGAAATAATTGATACCCGCATCCACAGCGGCACGCACCAGATCAAAAATCTGTTTTTCATCTGCTGTCCACACATATTCGCAACCCATACCGATAGCGCTTACTTTTAACCCCGTTTTTCCAAAATCCCTGTAAATCATTTTCCGTTCCTCCTGCTTTTCCCTCCTCTGCCAATCATTCTCAGACCTGCACAGGCATAATTTCCAATCAATATAAACAATCCCATAACCGCAATATAATCCCGATAGAAAAATACCAGTGGTTCTTCATAATCGAAAAAACAAAATGGCTCCTCAGCAGCATATAAACTCCGATGTCTCTCTTTATGAAAGCGTACATTCCATATCCCGCAATCATAAACACAAGAATACGTCCCGCCCATTTTCGGACCGCAGACGGTCTCGGGAAAAGCTTCCTCGCCATTCCCAGTATCATGCTCCAGTGAAATCCAAGATGAACGGACATCAGTACAAATCCCCAATATGCCGAAATCATATGCAGATTCCTCGCAAAAGAGCGGCCGCCCTTTATTGGCAGAAAAGACAGCGCATGACGGGACAGGAAACTGCCGCTTATCATCAAACCTGCCATTGCACAAAGTATCAATAATACAAGTCCGGTCTGTATCATGCGCACAGGATGATACCTTCCCTTTAAAATGTTTCTGATCCAATTACTGTTCAAGATATGGTGACAGAACCACTCACATATCTCAAAAGGGAGCAAAGGCAAGGCCCTCAGCATTGGTTTCTCTTCGGTTTCAAAAAGAATCTTTCTACTGCCATTTCCCTTTTGGAATTCCTTGGAATTAAGCTTTGTAAGAGCATTCCTTATGCCGCGATTCAAAAATTCCAGAGAAAAAAATGTTCATGTTCTTAACATACCTGTAATTTTTCTTGCAATCTTGCCTACGGAGCCTTCCACGCTTGGTTTCTGCTTAGGTTTTCTGACTTCAGCAGGCATGACTGCAATTTGATAATAGTTCTATAATCTGCCTTACTCTTGTTTTCTTAAACATAAAGAAAACCTCCTTAAAAATGTATTTGAAAGATAAAATCTTTCATGAAACACAGTTTAAAGGAAGCTAAGGTGCTGTATCAATCCCTTCTATTCATAACCCTATATATAGTGGTGGTTCTCAAGCTTGATAATGTAATAGGTTTCAATGGCTCTCAAGTGTGAGAACGGTGGCTCCCAAGCTTGATAATAATCAGATAGTCACAGGATACTTATTCTATATACGGATTCTGTTCGCAATCCGTATATCAATTTCAAATCGCAACTGACAAAGCGGCAGAATCATGCTATAATTTTAGAAAGAGGGGTCTGCTATTTATGGCAGACAAAACGAACACGATTCAGGAACTGAACCTGGCAGACAATTTTTTATTTGGGAAAGTAATGAGCGACTCGGAAATATGCCGCATGATACTGGAAAAAATATTAAATATCCCCATTAAAAAGGTAGAGTTCCCTGTTACCCGGAAAACTACTGACATTGCACCTAACAGCAGAGGCGTCCGCTTAGATGCCTGTATTAATGATGAGCAGGATACCATATACTCTATTGAGATGCTGTGCTGTGGAGATGAGGGGCTTCTCAGAAAAACAAGATATTTTCAGTGTAATATTGACTCAGGCATAATCATCCCCGGAGAAGAAAGCACAAAACTGAAGAAATCGTACATCATCTTTATCTGCACCTTTGATCCATTTCCCGACGAGCGGCACCTCTACACCTTTGAGAACCGGTGTCTGGAGAATTTGTCTCTGACGCTTGGTGATGAAACCACTGAAATATTTCTCAGCACTAAGGGTAAAAAGGATGATGTGGATGACGAGATGAGGGATTTTCTGGCTTATATCGAAAACAGCACTGACACCTGTGTGCAGCAGACCTCCAGCCCGTTAGTCAAAGCAATCCATAAAAAAGTAACTGAAATAAAGCCGGACAAAAATATGGAACTCCAGTATATGACTTTATTACAGATGCAGGGAGGAATATAATGTCAGAAGGAATCGTTTATCAGAATAAGGATATTTTGTTTAAGATCCTCGGCCAGACTTATAAAGAAAAAAGTTTTGCGGCATATGGCATCGACCTGCCGCCAATCAGGGAACTGCTTCCCACAGACCTGCCGAAGATTGCTGCAAATGAAAAAAGCATTGACAACCTGTTTCTGCTGGAAGATGGCACCTATGCGATTGTAGATTATGAATCGGTATACAAAAAGGCGAATAAGATAAAATATCTGAATTATATCGCACGGGTAATGGAAAAATACTTTAAGGAAAATGAAACATTCAACCTGCGCCTGGTCGTTATCTACACCAGCGATGTACAAAGCGCGGAACCAACGCTTGAAACGGACTGTTTTACCCTGCGTACCGAGCAGGCTTTCCTGTCCCATATAGACGGCGAGGCAGCCTTTCATGAAATTCAGGGCAAACTCCAGACCGGCATCCCTTTGGCAAATGATGACCTGATGCGGTTAGTGATCCTGCCGCTTACGGTTCCCGGTACGGAAGGGAAACAGAGTATGCTGGAGAGGATCGTTGAACTGGCTGAACAGATACCGGACGAAAGGCAGCGGATTTTTACCCTGTCCGGCGTGATAGTTGCAAGTGACAAATTTATAGACAGGAATTACATGGATCAAATAAGGAGGCGCATCAACATGACACAGTTAGGACAGCTTTACGAGAAGGAAAAAATTGAATATGGTAATCAGAAAGCAAGGGAAAAAGTAATAGAAATTGCAAAGTCTTTACTGGAAGATGGTACTGAAATCGTAAAAATTATGAAAGCCACCGGCCTTACAGAGGAGGAACTTCTCAATCTTCAAAATGAATTATTAACGGTATAAAAAGTGTTTGCAATGATTTCGGACCGGTCCTCACCGGTCCTTTTTAACTATGATATATCTTCCGATAAAAGCGTTTGCGGAAGGATTTGAACCTTCGGTGCGTCGCCGCACACCACTTTAGCAGAGTGGCACCATAGACCGCTCGGACACGCAAACGGAAAGTGGATGGGGCAGGGCGCAAAACGTCCAGTGGACGTTTGTCCTGCGCTGACCGAAGTGGAATGGAGACCTCGAACCTGCGGTGTTTCTGCGTAACAGATTTACAGTCCGCTGGTCTACGCTCCGCTCCGGTCGTTGCTAAGCATGGTCCACTGGACCATAGCAACCAGGAATACACACATATAAGTATTTTAAGTACAATAATCCATTGGGAATGATAATACCGTTCTGTTCCAGCAATGTAGGTACATAGCATATAAACGATAAAACATATACGGCAGAAACCCATAACGTGAGTTTCAACTTATTTGTGTATCCCGCCATCATAATTTCACCTTGCAATGCGAAAATCTTACAGAAATTCCGATTTCTCGTTCTCGGCAAATTTCCGATAAACTGAAGTTTATCATATTGTGTACTTCACAGGGGTAAACCTAATTCCGTCTATTTCTTGTTCATCAGATTGCGGCTTAAATCCTATATGAATATAAAATGGTTTACCATATGGTGACGAATTTAAAGTAATCTTCTGCGGTACTGGGTTATCTTTCAAAATATCTGAGCGCCAAAGGCTTAACAGGCAGATTCGTGCATAACTCAAATGCCGCTATCCCGATCAGGAGAATGATAGCCCTGTCTAATTCGTGCCAGTTGCCACTTGGGCCTTCATAAATACCGTTATAAAGATACAAAACGCTGCTCAACAATGTAATTGCTGTATATATCACCGAATAAATTGACACAATGCGGATCCATTTTTTTGATTCATTTTTCCCTCCAGTCTCAATTTTCCAAAT
Organism: Lachnospiraceae bacterium; assembly: GCA_910573755.1. Taxonomy (GTDB): domain Bacteria; phylum Bacillota; class Clostridia; order Lachnospirales; family Lachnospiraceae; genus 1XD8-76. Next base: position 91,898 of record CAJTBO010000016.1, read on the forward strand.
CTGATAACACCATTATTCCGCATCCCCCAAATTGTATATCATTGCCAACGCAATCTTTCCGGCCATATCCCTGTCACTTGTATTCTGGGGCGATTTCCCATAGATAGCAAAGCAGTATCCGTTATATGCCCAGTCTATCATAAACATATCCCCTGTTTCATTAACCCTCATATAAGGAAAAAGATATTCCCCGTCTGCGGTGGATGCCGTCCATTCAATTTTGGTGGAATCCACAAAAACTTCATCCGGCAGAATGAATTTCTCTCCTTTACCGGCATCAAAAGTGCAGAGCCCTACATTCTCTAATTCGAACTCAATCTGTAACTCATCCTCCCCTGTTTTTATAACTGTAACATTTGATGCAATCGGCATATGATCCAACACTTCTTTTGGGTTGCCAAATTCGGCTGCGTTCACAATCTCCATTTCACCCAAACCGGTATCGTCTCCTGCCAGGCCTTCAGAACCCCTTCCAGCATCCGGTTCCTCTGCATCGAAGTCCCTTTTTTGATTCTGCCCATCTGCATCGCATTCTGTTGTAATATCATCAACGCCAGAGGTAATTGTTTTTTCTTCTGTCCGGATTGGTTCGGATAGCATACAGCTGCACCCGGTCAATCCTGATAAAGCACCAGTTACAAGAACCATACAGCTTAATATTTTAAGACTTTTATTACACATAGTATTTTTCCTTCTGAAAATGCTGATTTTTCTTTTATGCGTCTTTCCTGTAAAACTTGATTTTATCATTCCAAAAACACCGGAACAACCTGCTTGCCGCAGACGGTTTTCTAAATGACGTGAAATGTCCGGGCATTTCAAAATCCACCTGAAAAAAGGTCGAATTTTTATCATGCCCGGACATCCCCAAAATTTATGAACTATATTTAATTCAGCGCATGCCTGCAATAAGAGCGGACAGCCAGGAATGCAAACAGGGGAATCTCAATCATGCAGGCCCCAATCATGGCATACGGCATCCAGACGGACAGCCCTGCCAGATTCAAAAACTGGAAGTCCGTAATTGCGTAGAGAACGCTCGCCTGAATGCTCGTTCCGCTGGCGGGCAGGATGCTGCAAAGCCATGCACCCAGCGCCCCAGGCGCCGTCATGGAAATAACCACCGGAGCAATACAGAATACCAGCGATGATGCCAGAGATGACACAGTGGTCCTGCATCTGGCGGAAAGAAACAGCGTAAAGCTCACAGAAGCCAGAACCGAAAGCAGTCCTGCAACAGCAAAAAGGAACTGAAGGCCTCCTATGTTCATGTCTGCCAGGGTCACAATGGAGTACATCATCTGAATGGATGTACGGGTGCATTCCCAGCCGAACAGACTGTCTGCCACCAGAATATGGACGGCAGCACAGAGCACAAATGCAGCTCCGCTGATGAAAAGGGCTGCAAACATCTTTGCAATACCAAGAGAGACTCTTCCATGCCGGGTACAACGCAGGATATCGTCTGCGCCGGACTGATAATCAGCAGAAAATATTGGTGCGGCAATGACCACACAAAACAGCAGCACCAGAAAACCCATGATGTTCTGATAATCCATGACCGCGGAAGTCATGCCCGGATAAACCTCAAAGGGCTTCTTTGTATTCCGGTACATTTCTACGGCTTTGCTTTGTGCCCTGGGGCTGTCCGGCTGTTCCATCTGCATCAGGGAGGCAATCCGGCTCTCACAGACGGAATAGTAGTCGTCAATCTGCTCCAGATCAATTTCCATAATCGCAGGGGCCATTCCGGTATCCGGATCTGCAAAGGCCTCCTTTACACCGTGGAGCAGCGGGGCAATGGGGAGTATCTCCCGCTCATAGACGCCCTCCGGCAGATCATAGGATTCCGTCACGCCGTAGGATGCAAGGCAGGCCTGATAGGTCTCCACAGCCTCCCTCACCCGCTGTGGGGTAACGATTCCGGCTGCTTCCGCCTGCCGTTCCTTTTCATGGGCGATGGATGCCAGGCCGGTGAGATTCACCTCATTTCCGTCCTCGTCTATGTAATTACTGTAGCAGTAAGTAGTGGGCAACCAGGCAAGCAGAACGGAGAGTAGCAGCGCCAGCGCCAGCAGAATCCAAGTAAGCTTTGACTTCAGTACACGTTTTAATTCCAGATAGAATATTCTCATCTATGGATACCTCCTTTCTTTCGGCTGGTTCTTTTTGGGTTTTCTACGCCGCCTTGTGGGAACAGCCACAAATACAGGTCTTCCAGACGGGGAACAGACGGGACGGAAATGTCATTGCAGGGATTCTCCGCCAGATAGCGGATGGAAACGCTGCCGTCGTTTTCATTCCGCAGGCTGATAATCTGGAGCCTGCTTTCGTATTCTGGCACAGCTCTTGCAGGGATTGTACAGCTCCATACCTTCCCCTCCACCAGTCTGACCAGTTCCTCTGTAGTTCCTGTGGCTAACAGCCTCCCGCCCCGGATGATGGCATGGCAGGTGGCGATGTACTCCACATCAGGAACAATATGGGTAGAGATCAAAACAATACGGTCATGGGCAAACTCCGACAACAGATTGCGGAAACGCACCCGCTCGCCGGGGTCCAGTCCCCCGGTAGGTTCATCCAGAATCAATATCTCCGGATCATTCAGCAAAGCCTGGGCAATCCCCACCCTGCGTTTCATGCCGCCGGAGAGTCTGGCGATCTTTTTGTTATAGACGTCCGTCAGGGAGACTCTTTCCAGCAATTCGCGGATCCTCCGCCGGCTCTCCCTTTCGGTCAGCCCCTTTAGGGCGGCGACATAAGCCAGATAATCCTTCACCGTGAATTCCGGATAAAAGCCAAATTCCTGGGGCAGAAAACCGAAGACATCCCGGTAACCCTCCCCCAGTGTCTGAATTGGCACACCGTCATACAGCACCTGGCCGGAGGTGGGCTGCATAATCCCGGCAATCATCCGCATCAGTGTTGTCTTGCCTGCGCCGTTGGCGCCCAAAAGGCCCCAGACGCCCGGCATCAGCTCCAGGCTGATGTTGTCAACCGCTTTTTTGTCTTTAAATTTTTTGGAAACCTTATCAATCAGCAGTTCCATGTGAAAACTCCTTTCCTATTAAAATCGCTGCGCGATGGCACTGAAGGGTAAAGTCCCTTCGGCATTAAAAAAGTGCCCATGCCTTAGTACGCTCATTGTACCAAAAACAAAAGCACCATTTCCTTGTTTGTTCACACGGTATTCCACTCTTTTTCTACGGATTTTCTTACGATTTTCACACGGAATGGTTATGTTTCCGCCTTGATTTGCGGGAACGTTTTTTCCGGACCAGCTTAGAAATGATAAAAAATGCCAGATACCCCAATATGCCGCCTGACGCATTCAGCATAAGATCATCAATGTCTGCTGATCTCCCGGTAAAATATTGTGCAGTTTCAATCGCCAGGGAAAATAGTGTCAGGGAAAGAGCGGTTTTCCAAAAATATCGCATACCCCGAAAGGCAGTTGGCAGCATAAATCCCAATGGAATGAACATCACAATATTTGCAACGGTCTGGGTAATTTTCTTAGGCTGTGGCATATCCCAGGTTTCCTGAAAAACCCGGAAAGGGACAAGATTCAATGACCGGTCAGCCGCAGCCGTTCCTGTCGCACCAACCACGACTGTTGCAGCGAGAACCATAATTACACAGGCTCCAAACAGAAAACAGGCAATCTGCTTCTTTGGGGGTACCCGTTTTCTCAGTAAAAAGCAGACAGGTGCATAAAGAACGGCCATACAGGCAATTCCTATGGCACTGATGATGCAGTAGCCCAAAATTTCTCTTATCATAAACATAGTTTTTCCTCCCAAAACAAAAATCAGCAGCTTTAGCAGTATTATACTAAAACCACTGGTTCTTATTCTGTGTTTTCCCTACGGATTTTCTTACGATTTTCCTATAAAACAGGAAGCGTTACAGTAAAAACCGTCCGCTCATTTTCACTTTCCGCTGTGATTACCCCCTTATGAAGTGTAACGATCTGTCTGGCAATGGCCAGTCCCAGCCCGGTTCCGCCAGATCCGCGCTCCGTATCCAGTCTGTAAAACTGTTCAAAGATCCGCTCCAGCCGTTCTTTTGGAATGGTCCCGCCATGATTAGAAAATCTCAGTACCAGGCTGTCTTTGCCCTGTTCGGCTTCGATGATAATTTCGGTTCCGTCATAGCTGTAAAGCACGGCATTGCGCAAAAGATTGTCAAACACCCGCTGCATCTTATCAGCATCACATTTCAGCAGAATATCATCCGCAGCCGCAAGGCGGCAGGTCAGCCCCTTTCTGTCCAGTATCGGCTGAAACTCATATACAAGCTGCTCCAACAGGCGGGTAAGATTGATCTCCTTATATTGCAGTGTTATGTTCGACAGGCTGTATCTCGCAATTTCCAGGAATTCGTTGATTAAGTCCTCCAGCCGTTCTGATTTGGCAAGGGAGATGGAAAGGTACTTCTCCCGCAGCTCCTCGGAAATCTGTTTTTCATCCCGGAGTAAATTCAGATAACTGATGGTGGAAGCAAGCGGCGTTTTCAGGTCGTGGGCCAGGTACATGATCAGATCATTTTTGCGCTGTTCTGCCATGAGCATATCACTTTTCTGCAGGAGCATCGTGTGCTTTACCAGGTTCATTTTTCTCTCAATGGAGAACAACTCCGGGGGAAGGGAAATCTCTCCCGGTGCATCCGCAAGCAGGAGATCCATTCCTTCACTGACCGTCTCAAAGTACCGTGTAAGCCAACGGAGATAAAAATAAAACAATACGGCGAATATCAGCAGAATGGAAAACAGAATCATGGCATCCATATGGCTGCGAAATATCCGCTCGTACAGTTGGAGCGCCGCATCGTATTTTATTCCAAGGGCAGTCTGAAAAAGCGCCACCATCCCATCAGCGAAGCGGCCGCGCAGTAATACAGAATATGTTATATAGATGACAGAAACGGCAGTTACCAGCGCGGCAATCGTCCGGAGGAAAATCTTTATACGGATCTGGCGAAAATCTTTTCTATTTTTCAATGGTATAACCAACCCCCCATACTGTTTTAATAAACCTGGGATTTCTGGCAGGCTCTTCCATCTTTTCCCGCAGCCGCCCGATATGGGCCATGACGGTATTATTATTCTGCAGGAACTTCTCGCCCCATACCGCCTCAAAAAGCTCCTCGGAAGGGACTACAACGCCCTGCCGCTCACAGAGATACCAGAGGATGGCAAACTCAATGGGAGTCAGTTGCAGTTCATTTCCAAACAGAAAGCACTTATGACTGTCCCTGTTGATTACCAGTCCCCTTATATCATACTCGCGGGCCGGCTCCCCCTGCTTCGCTGCAGAATGATTGTAAAGCCAGTACCGCCGCAGCTGGGTTTTTACACGGGCAGCCACCTCCAGCGGGTTAAAGGGTTTTGTAATATAATCATCCGCTCCAATGGTCAGCCCCATGATCTTATCCACGTCCGTCCCTTTTGCTGTGAGCATAATGACAGGATACCAGAACTTCTCCCGGATTTTTTTACATATTTGAAAGCCGTCCACATCAGGGAGCATCACATCCAGAATTGCCAGATCCAGGTCTGTATGCGCGATGCACTCCAGAGCTTCTTTGCCCGTGTAACATTTATGAACCGTGCAGCCGTCTGCTGTGAGATAAAGCTCGATCACATCGGCCAGTTCTTTTTCATCATCTACTACTAATATATTGTAACTCATTTGACTCCTAATTGTATCTCATATAAAACCAATATGATTTTTCTGATTCTTTTTATACGGAAACAGAGAGATTTGCGTCAGGTTCAGGTCCGGCTGATTCCCCGGTCTTCGTATAGATTACAGGCTCCATCTTAACAACATCCACTGTTTTTTCTGCAGATATGCCATTATCTGCACCAGTCTGAACCGAATCTGTCTTCTTATCCAACGCGGCTTTTCCACGCTCGCTTATGCTTACGGTATCAGTATCCTCATTCTGGCTTTCCGCTATTCTCTTTTCCAGTTCCTCACGCTCTTCCTTGCGCTTCTGAATGGCATTTTCCTGCTCCGTCTTCGCTTTTTCCCTCGCTTCCTTTGCATCCTCTTTCATACCTTTTTCTGTGACTTTCTGATAGTCTTCTGCTTTATCCGCAAAGTCCCCTACATACCCCATTGCCCGTTCCATGACGGCTGTATCTCCTCTTCGCTCCGCTTCTTTATAAACTCGCAGCGGTGTATTCATCAGTTTCATACTCATGCTTGCCCCTGTAAGGCCTTCCATTGTTTTCGTATGCATAATTGTTCCTCTTTGAATTTTTCCTGATATAATCTTTTTTAGAAATCCAAATAATCCATTTCCAAAATCCCGGGAAACAGTGCGCATTTGCCACCATCTCCCGGTATTGATACCACACTAAAAACTTAAGTCTCTTTTATTCTGATACAGAAGCATTCTGCCGCCTGTATGTATCATTGTCCTTCTGGCTTAACTCGTTTTCTACCTGTGCCAGCTTTTTCTCCAGCTCCCGGATTTTCTTTTCATCTCCGGAAGCAGACTGGATCTGCTGTTTGAGCTGCTGCTTTTTCTCTTTCAGCTTCTTGATCTCCCTGTCAACCTTATCCGTATTTGTGACACATTTCTCCGCCGGCTTTCCCTGGCTGTCTCCGCCTACCTTCGGTGCTTTGCCATCTTCGTTTTTCTCGGAACGGTCATCCTGTTCCTTTGCATGGCCAGCTTTCGGATCATCAAAAAAGATTTTCCGGTTTCCGTTCTCGTCCTGGCCTACCCGGTACAGCCCCGTAGGTTTTTGTCCCGATTTTTCACTGCTGATGTATTCATCCCGTGGTTCGGACAACTTACCAGCGTTTTTTTCCTCAGCAGCTTTCCCAGCTTCCTTTGCCTTTTCCGCCCTCTCGGCGGCCAGTTTTTCCTTCACCCGCTCTGCGTAATCGGCGCCAGAATGATCATAATTTCCTTGAATCTGCATTGCCATAAGCGTGTTCCTCCTTCAAATCGATATTGTCAGGAAACTTCTTTGCAGCCGCTCCCCGCCGCAGACAGCTTCCTTTTTCTTTTTTCGGCTGTAGTAAGTAGCATTTTAATCCATTTGCTGTGTGCTGTTTTCTGGATGCTGTGGAATGATCAGCAGCACATGGAGGACAAATACATTCTCCTGTGTCTCTATACTCATGGCGCCGCCATATTTTTCAGCCACTTTTTTTACATTCGACAGACCTGTCCCTTTTTTGAACGCACTTTTCCCATGGAAGCTGTTCTGAATTTCCATCATAAGGAAATCTCCCTGGATCCGCCCGGACACACGGATATACTTTTCTATGCTGGTACCCAGATTTTTTACTGCATGGATTGCATTATCCAGTGCATTTGACAGGACAATACAGATATCAATATCTCTGATGCCACAGGGATATGGCAGAGGAAGGGAACAGTCCACATCTATCCCCATGCTTTTTGCAATCCCCAGCTTGTTCCCCACCAGGATATCCACCACCGGGTTGTTGGTACTGCAGGGGAATGACATTTTTTCCGCCATATCGTCCAGATCCTCCACATAGGTTATGGCTTCCTCCAGTTTCCCATTCTGCAGGAGCTTTTTTACCACTGCGATGTGGTTCCGGATGTCATGTCGGAAGGACTTTGTTTCATCGTAACGGGTTTTCGCTTCCTCAACATACTGGTTCAGGGAATGTTCCTGCTGTTCCATCAGTGAAATTTCAGTGCTAAAACGAAAACTCTGCTGCAGTTTCTTATAGGAAAACAGGATGCAGAACAGACTGGCAAGTCCCAGAAAATACATGGACAGCATCTGCCCATGGCTGAAAAAGTGTTCCGCAGGCCCTTTGTCCACCGAGATCTCAAACTGGAAATCATATTCAATCGCATTGATATAGCTGCTCATAATAAATATCATCAGGATCGGAATGAAAATCAAAACCATCTGCTGCATTCCCATTGTGGTTTTAGGAGTATCCACGGGATCAAAATCATCCCAGGAAAAATAACGGTACACCATATAATAACAAAAACCGGTCAGAGCCAGTGATGCCGCCTCACTGATCAGCATCGCCGCAATATTATCTGTCTCATGGAAAAAGGCGGGCATCCATGGGTATGGAAGACTAATCATAGAGTTTACAATTCCGCCACAGATCAGCATAATTTCCGCTGCCAGAGCCGCATACAGAAGGGAATACTTAAAATCTGCATGGCAGATAACAGTCCCATATGCTGTGAGCAGAAAAACAAGCACCACAAAGCCTGTGACCATGCTGGCCGGAACAAAATCATTGATAATCACTGCACCTACTGCAAACAGGAAATAAAAAGGAGTCCATATTTTCTTTTTTAAAATTTTTACCAGGAAATAAAACTGGAAGGACACCTCGACAATGCCCATTATATATACATTAAAAAAATCTAAATACTCAGCCATGTTACCTGCCCCATATGTAAAAACTTTTACATATTCTTCATATACTGCAGAACAACACCGGAAAACTCCTTACTCCGCAGCCGTGATACGGGAACCTCTTTGCCGCTATCCATACAGGCAGTCCCGTTTTTATAGCCTTTTAAATGCTTCAGGTTGATGAGATAACTCCTGTGGCACCGGAAAAAATGGCTGCCCAGCTTCGTTTCCAGATTTTCAATCCGCTCATAATAATCAACGACCTCGCCGGAAGCCAGGTTCAGATATATTTTCCGGTCTATGACCTCACAGAAAACAATCTCATCCTCCCGAATGACGCGCCCTTCATATCCCCTTTGCACCAGCAGGCTGTCCTCGCCGACGTTTTGCATGGAAACGTAAAGGCGCTCCATGCTCTTTTCAAACTGTTTTTCATCCAGCGGCTTGACCAGATAATCGTAGGCCTGCACCTCGAAAGACTGAAATACCATCTCTTTCAGTACCGTGATAAAAATCAGGAATCCCTGGAACTTAGAAGCCCTCAGTTTCCTTGCCGTCTCCATGCCGTCCATGCCTTTCATCTGGATATCCAGAAACAAGATGTCGATCTGCCCATCATGGCTTAACAGATCCTCGCCGCTTAAAAATGTTCGAATGCTGATTTCCCTGTTCTTTTTATGGAAAAAATCGGAGACCATCTCCTTTATATGATCAGCCATATGTTTTTCATCATCACAGATTGCAATACGGATCAATGCGCACCTCCTTGCCATAAAAATATCTTGTTATATCCTGCCGAAAATACCAAAACAATTTTATTGCTGTGAAATGTTTATCCGTTGCCGCGAAATGCTGTATAAAAATTCTATCAATCACTCAGAAAATTTTACCCAGGTTAATTTTAACCTTGTGCCCTCATCTGTTCTACCAAGGATTGCTTTTTCTGCCTGCGCACCATCCAGACAGACAGGACTACCTCCATGCCAAACAACACCAGAAGGAACAGCCCCATTTGCAGGAACGGGAACTGGTATGGGACAACAGCGCCGACAAAGGATTTCTTGCTGACTGACCCACAGACTGCCATGGAAAGCGGCAGCCCCAGGAGCAAGACGGTAAGCGCCGCAAAAAGCGCATGGCACATCCCCTCGGTGACACTCATCCGACACAGCTGCTTCCCGGTCAGACCAACCGAGCGCAGGATACTGTTCTCCCGCTTCCGGGAAATCTGGTTGGAAAGCGTCGTATTGATCAGATTCACAACGCCGAACAGGAAGATCAGCCAGGAAAGATCCTGAAAGCTTCCAAAAATAATGCTGCTCTGCATTTTCTCATATTCGATATGTGTAGCTATGGTATCCATTCCAAGATTGCTGCGACCGGATACCAGCTCCTGCAGGCTGCTTTCCACAGATTCCGTTTTTTTCGGGTCGCTGACAATGCTCCAGGAATAGTCAAATCTTTCGATTTCAGGATGTATCTCACGAAACAGCTCTTCCGGCGCGAACAGGGCCGCCGAATCCATGGCAAGCGCACCATGTCCGTTTGCTGCCTTCGACGCATCGAACAGTCCGGATATGGTAACTTTCACGGTTTCCTGGCCCAGGATCAGCTCAATAGTGGCCCCAACATCCATATCGGCATGGTGCTTCTGATAACCAGTACTCAAAAGGACGCTATGGGTATCTGCCGGCATGGCGCCGGATATTAGCGCGGCTTCTACATCCATGCGGTTTGCGTCCGTCAGCATGTCGCACATACCGGCTTCGGCACTTTCGGAAGTCCTAAATTTGCCGTGCAGAGACCAACGGGTGACCAGCACATCTGTCACCCCGTCCACAGAAAGAATCTCCTGTCTTAAGTTTTCATCCAGCGGATTGCCTGCAGCCATAATTTCTTCCTCCGGCTGCTCTGAGGACAGATAGATTTTATAGTCCCCGTCTGGGAAAAACAGCCTTGCAGCCTGCTCCGGCGAGCGAGTCAGAACCATGGAAGCTTATGCGGGCAAAGCCCATCCGAGCATTTCTGGTATGTTTACGGCACAAAAAAAGGAATGGTCCCATACAGGCTTCCATTCCTTACTGCGTGTGGCTCTCCCACAAATCAACTTTCTGTCTCCGGCATCTCTGTCGGAAAACAAAAAAATGCCAAAAGACTGCCATGCCGCATCGGAAAAATCCTCTGTTCTTCCTAATGCCCGGACAGCTCCTGACACAAAATACAATCATAAACAGCGTATGCATCCCGGTCCCTCCCTACAGGGCAGCACCGGAACCTGCGGTTTACGAAAAGCCGGCAGACATATCGGGTATGTCCTGCCCCTCCCCGTTCCCCATAACAGGTCTCGTATAAAAATCAATTACGGATTTATCTTAGCACAATATCTTGTATCATGTCAACTTGATAATACCATATCTATTACTTTTTATCTTTTTCAAAATATTTTCAAGTATTTTCCTGCCAGACGTATATTTCTGTATATAACCTTCTCCGAGCATCCGGATGAGGTTTTCCGCTCCTTGAAAACTGAAGAGCATACGCCATCATGTATATGGGTTCTGATGGCCGGATTCCTGCACAGGGTATGCCCGGTCCAGATGAAATCGCACACAGTGCAGCCAGTCAACGCGGCCGGGGAGGGCGCAGGAAACGGTGGTGGAAGGGTATGCGTAATATTTATTACCTGTACATATTTTAATCCAATGAGGTTTAACATTATGAATACAAAAAAGAAAGATTTAAGCACCTATGGAGATTTTCGCAAGTATTCTGTAGAGGAAATCTCTTTAATGCTGGGAATTGGAAAAACAAAAACCAGAGAAATGCTACAGAGCCATTTGCTTCCTGTTACAAAGATTGGACGCGACTATTTTACATCAAAGACAGCAATACAGGAGTTTTTATCAGATAACGTAGGCAAAGAACTATTCTTCTAAAGTCAAATTTTCGCTGTCATACCTATCTTTCTATAATATAATGAGGGTGCGATAATGATTGGCTTTTTCAAGATAGAGATGGTTCTTTTCGTAGAAAGGAGCAATATCTATGTCGAATGAGACAACCGCTAAAAGCCGCCGCAGTAAAGGGGACGGTACAATCTTTAAGAACAGCAAAGGCAAATGGATTGCACGCTATACAAAGAAAGGAGTGACAACGAAAGAATTTTCGGGTAAGACAAAAACAGAGGCTAAAGCTAAGCTGGATGAATATAAATTTCTGGTTCAGTCCGGGGAGGCTGTGAATACACGTCTGACAGTTGGGGAATATTCAAAAAAATTCCTTTTCTTTAAAAGTCAGCAGGTTATACGCAAAAAGCTGAAGCAGACTACTTATGATCGAATCGAACGAACCTTTGAGAGTCATATTGAACTACATCCCATTGCGCAAATACTTATGTGCAATTTAAAGTCCAGAGATATTCAAAATCTTCTGGATGAGATGCAGCCAAATTACAGTCTCTCAACAATCAACAAAGTTTACCTCTTTCTGCATTCCATGATCAAGCATGGAAAGGAAGAACAGGATTTTCCAGAATCCTATAATCCGTTTAATACAGTAGAACTTCCTGACGAAACTGCAGTTGGTAAAAAAACAAAAGAAATACAGATACTTCCCCCAGAATGTCTTGAACGTTTTAAAGAGGCTGCACTGGAATACAATCCTGATGGCACTCTCGCATACCGTTATGGACCGGCTCTGGTTTTTGCCTTAAATACCGGTCTCAGGGAAGGTGAATTGCTTGCCCTTTCCAAAAACGGAATCATAACAGGGGAGGACGGGCGGAAGAAAATCCATATTTCTGAAACTCTGAGTCTTGTCAAAAACAGAGATGAAAAAGTAGGAACCAAATCAGTATGGATGATTACACCTCCGAAATACCCCCGCAGTGACAGGATAATTCCATTAAACCAGGAAGCCGAAATGTGTTTACAGATTATGCTTCAGACTTATAATGAGAATAAAATCCGAAATGACTTTATCATAAGCACAAAAAATGGAAACTTTCCTACCAAAAGGAATATCCAGCTTTCTCTTGACCGGATTTTAAAAAAAATAGGGGAAAAGCACTATGGCACACATGCAATGCGCCACACTTTTGCAACACGGCTTTTAAGCAAAACCTCAAGTCATCAGGAAATCAAAGCTGTTGCAGAACTGTTGGGCGATGATTATAAGGTTGTCGTTAAAACATATCTTCATACAGATGAGACCGGAAAGCACAATTTGGTAGATATGCTAAATGAGTAACCAAAGGGCTCTACCGTGACCACCTAATGACCACCTTATGAACCGATTTTATTCGATTTTAAACGGTTTTAAACGAAGCATTGAAAATTTAAGAATTATGAAAAAATGTGGGTAAAATTGACCAGAGACAAAGGTCTAAAAGTGTCAAGCCAAAAATTCACCCAAAGCAAAAACCCCGAAAAATCAACGTTTTTCGAGGTTTTCTGAGAGGCGCAGACCGGATTTGAACCGGTGAATAACGGTGTTGCAGACCGGGGCCTTACCACTTGGCTACTGCGCCTTATTTTTTATAATATACTGACTCCGACGGGAATCGAACCCGTGTTACCGCCGTGAAAGGGCGATGTCTTAACCGCTTGACCACGGAGCCTCTTTCCATCTCCTTCATCTTAAAAGATGACCTCCCCCAGTTGGACTCGAACCAACGACACTGCGGTTAACAGCCGCATGCTCTACCGACTGAGCTATGGAGGAACATGTGGAAACCTTATCCACACACCATTACTGCATCTTTGAGGGTTCATCCCCTCAAAACCGAACACTGAACTCCTGATCCATCCTCTTCCAAAAACCTCTTTCCTTCTGGTCAAGCTTTCGGCCTATTAGTACGGGTCAGCACAAACAT
>CAJTBO010000017.1 GCA_910573755.1 Lachnospiraceae bacterium
AATGAGAAAGTAATATCGAACTATGTAAAGAACCAAGGAAAAGAGTATAAGAAACTATATCGAAATGATGTGCCGGAAGGACAGTTGAGTGTGTATGATTATATGTAGAGGCAGGGACAAGGAAGCCTCCATACCCCGCTTTTGAGGGAGCGGAGCGAGCGAAAAAGTCAAGTGCTGTGAGAGGCGACGTAGGAGCCACTCACAGTGCTTGAGTGCTTGCACCGGGGTGGTTGATTATAACGAAGAGGCTGTGCGCCGGGGGATCAGAGATGAGGCTTATGCGTAAGGTGAAACAATAGGAGGGGCAAGAGGGATAGCGAAATCCATACTGCTGATATTGGAAAAAAAGGGCTCCGTTTCGGAGGAATTGAGAGCGGAGATTTTGGAGGAGAAGGATATAGAGATACTGAAAGTCTGGCTGGGTATAGCCGCTGCATCAAATAATGTTGAAGAATATGTGAATGCAACATAAGAAATGAACGGTTCCGATTGTTGGATTGCAGCGGCAGCTTCAGGGGGAATGCAGATAAAAGCTTGATGGCTGCGGACAATAATAAGGCAGAAATTTAGCAGAAAAAGCGATAAAAACGCCGGTAGAACCGGATACTGAGAAAGCAGTTGCGTGCGGCTGCTTTTTTATGTTAAGATGATAAACAAGAGTGTAAAAAGGATATAAGGCGATGATTAGCTTAAAGATAAAAAATACAAAAGAATTTATGCAGAAGTTTCTGATGTCGGAAGCCTTTGCGGACTTTTTGCTGATGGAGGCAAGAGTTGACACGTTTGTCAGTTTTGATATTGACGGGCGTATCAGGCGGGAATTTTATACGAAAGAAGAGCTGGAACTGCAGGAAATTTATGAATTTGCAGCCTGGGAGTCTGTGCGTCCGCAGGTAGTGCAGATGGTGAAGGGGAAGCGTACACCGCTTCTGATGAAGCTGGTGCTTGTCTATATGCCCGGGAAGGCGGAAGCGCTGCTGGAAAAGGAAGAGCAGCCGGCAGGCAGCGGGAGTTTTGTTAAGTATCTGCTGTGTACGGTGAAGTATGAGAACGGTGGTATCATCATGACAGGCGGCATTTCCTATCAGGGATTTACGATGGACAAAGGACCGGAAAAGTGCTGGGATCAGGCGCTGTGCCGTCTGGCGGATGAAATAGGGCTGGAATATGAAATTATTTAGTTCATATAATAAAAAGGGCGGGCAGAAAAGCGGTGTCTTCCTGCTCGTGATATCTCTGGCGCTTTTACTGATCTTATTTTTGGCGGAGGGAAAAGGGTTTTCCGGCGGGTTGACCGGGACGGTCGAACAGGACGCAGGCACGGAAGTTTCAGGGGATATCGTTAAAAAGGATATCCCTGAAGGCACTTTGGAGGTGCATTTTCTGGATGTGGGGCACGGGGATTCTACGCTGGTCATCTGCGGGGCGCATGCCATGATGATCGACTGTGGAGATAGTGCACAGGGGATGATGCTGCAGGAATATCTGTCGGATCATCATGTGACAAAGCTGGATTATCTGATCTTGACTCATCCGGACAAGGATCATATCGGCGGTGCCCCCGCGGTTTTGACAAAGTTTTCCGTAGGGCAGGTTTTTCAGTCAGTGTTTCAGAAAGGGAGCGAGACGGAAGAAAGGCTGCAGCAGACATTAAAATTGAAAAATACAGACGCCGTGACTCCTGAGCCGGGAGCGGAATATCAGTTGGGAGATGCGTGGTTTACGATCCTGGCTCCGAACGGTATTTATGAGGAGTCGAATGATTCTTCTATTGCCCTTTTGCTGCATTTCGGGGAAAATACCTTTTTATTTACCGGAGACGCAGAGAAAGAAGCGGAAGAAGATATGGTGGAAAACAGCGAAAACCCAGGGCGTTCCCTAAAAGCGGATGTCTATCAGGCAGGGCATCATGGCGATAAAAGTTCCAGTAAAAAGAAATTTTTATGTGCGGTTTCTCCCGAATACGCGGTGATCAGCTGTGACTATCAGGGGGAGAAGGGGCATCCCGATGCAGAGGTACTGGAACGGATGAAAGAAGCGGATATTAAGGTTTTTCGTACCGATGAGCAGGGAACCATTGTGGCGGTTTCCGACGGAAAAGACATTGTCTGGAGTTGTGCGCCTTCTGAGAGCTGGCAGGCAAGGGATTCGGAAAGCAGGTAAGGACAAAGAGGCGGTCAGCCGGGCGCGAGTGCAAATTGTATGGTTAGAGGAACAGATCACGAATAAGCGGATTATGAAAATAAAGAAAAGAAAATTCAGGACGGCAGTGTTTCTGACGATATTGTCAGTGCTTTTGCAGACCGTGCCGGTAAGGGCAACGGAGGAGGATGAGCAGCTGCCCACGGGACCGGACTGGGCGATAGACATGGATACGGCACCGGAAGTGGTGTCGGAAAGCGCTATTTTGATGGATGCTGACACAGGCGTCATATTATATGAAAAGAATATTCATGAAAAAATGTACCCGGCTTCTGTTACAAAGCTTCTGACTTGTCTGGTGGCATTTGAGCACAGCGAATTGACCGATGTGGTCACTTTTTCGCATGATGCAGTATTTGGCATTGAAAGAGGTTCTTCCAATATTGGCATAGATGAGGGGGAAGAGTTGACAATGGAAGAATGCTATTATGCGGCATTGCTGGAATCTGCCAATGAAGTCTCATCGGGGATTGCTGAACATGTGGGCGGCAGTATAGAAGGGTTTGCGGCGATGATGAATGCAAAGGTACAGGAACTCGGAGGAAGCGATTCTAATTTTGTGAATGCCAACGGACTGCATAACGATGAGCATTATACCAGCGCCTATGATATGGCGTTGGTCGGCCGTGCGTTTGTCCAAAATGAAGTACTTTTGGAAATGTCAGGGACCCCGTTTTATCATATTGCCGCTACGCCTGCACAAAAAGACGAAATTGACCTGCGGCATCATCATGGTATGCTGCCGGGGGGACAACGCGGCCAAAGCTGGATTTATGAATATACAATCGGAGGCAAAAACGGATTTACTGTTACGTCAAGGCAGACCCTTGTGACTTTTGCGGAGAAGGACGGGCACAGGCTGGTCTGTGTGGTGATGAAGGTAGAGAAACCGGATCATTACCGAGACTCTACCCATCTGTTTGATTACGGCTTTGCCTGTTACGAAGATCCTTCCATAAGGGCGCTGATCGACGCGAAGGCTGAAGAACTGAATCCCGTGCAGGAGGAGGAGACGCCGCAGACAGAGGAGCAGTCCGGGGGACTTACGGCCGGGGAGATGGAAAACGGTGCAGGCAGTCTGGACGATGAAGGGGAAACGAATCCGGAGGAAGCGGACGGGCAGGAAGAAGAGAGCAGGGAACCGGAGCAGAAGAAATCCGGCGGGATACCGGTATTGACTATTATAGTCATAGCGGTGGTCCTGGCAGCGGTGGCAGTCTGTGTGCTGATTATATACCGCAGCTATAGAAGAGAACAGGAGAGACGGCGCAGGCAGGCGGAGATCATGGCAAGGCACCGGGCGAGAAAGCTGCAGCAGGCGGAATGAGCCTTTGGCTGTACCCAAATATTAAAGTGCTTCAGAGCGGAAGAATAAATGAAATGGTTAAGCGGGCGGAAACGAATGTATTTTGCCGTATAAAAGAACGCAGGACTGCAAAGAACAGCGCAGGATCAGAAAGAGGAAAGAGATGGACCGGGACGAAAGAGAAGATAAAAAAGCGATATTACAGGAGCCAAGACAGGAACAGGCGGTGGAAGCCTTTCTGAATGGCTGCAACTGCGCGCAGGCCGTATTTTCCACCTATGCGGATCTGTTTGGGATCGACAGGCAGACGGCGATGAATATGACCAATTCCATGGGAGGCGGCATCAGCAGGCTGCGGGAGGTATGCGGCACCGTATCGGCACTGGCTCTTTTGACAGGGCTTGCGGAGGGGGATGTAGATCCGCAGGATCTGAAGGCGAGAGAAAAGGTCTATCAGAGGACAAGGGAACTGCTGGCGAAATTTGAGGAGGAAAACGGCTCTTTGGTCTGCCGGGAACTGCTTGGAATCTTAGGGCGTGAAAAAGCGGCGCGGCCTTCGGAGAGAACGCCGGAATATTATAAAAAGCGTCCCTGCGCGAAGTTTGTGGCATGTGCGGCGAGGATCGTGGAGGAGGAACTGCTGCAGCTTTCGTAACAGAGAGGCCGAAGGCTGAGCTATTCCATTTTCCATGCGACAAATGAACTATTGCCGGATCATAGTCAGGGAAAGGGCAGGTTGACGGACAGCCTGCAGGCAACAGGCAGGATAGGGCATGCTATTTCACAATGGTCATCGGGTCTTTTTCCGCCTCTGCCAAAATGTTGGTTTTAGATTTATAATAGGTAAAATTCATCGGTTCGCTCCCTGCGATCTGCATATATTCGGAAGGGGTGCAGCCGGCGATCTCTTTAAAGACGCGGTTGAAATTCCGTACATTCTGAAAACCGCAGGAAAAAGCGATCTGTGTCATCGGCGTATCGGAGCGGATAAGGAGTTCCGAAGCCAGAGTGATGCGGATCGTATTTAAATATCGGATAAAACCGGTGCCGGTGAGCTGTTTGAATACTTTGGAGAAATGGCTGGGAGAAAAGTGCATTTTTTCGGCTGCCATTTCCAGTGTGATGTTTTCGGCGGCATGTTCTTCCATATAAGAGAGAAGGTTCTGGAAGTCTTCCAGCATGGCGATCCGGCGGTTTTTCATAACGCCGCCCTGATCTGCGGGCATAACACGCAAAAGCCGGAACCAGAAGTCCTGCAGGCCGGCGCGGACAATATCCTGATAGTAGGCTTCCCTTTCGGACAATTCGGTATCGATAAGCTTTTCCAGCGCCAGCAGGCGCTCTTTTAAACCGGATTTTTTCAGTTCTTCTGCAGTCAGGAAGGGCTTTGCAAAACAATGGTATGTATAGTGGCTGCTGATCAGGCCGGTATCAAAAATGATAAAGTCCAGTATGGAGTCCTTGCTGTAGGAATCGCTGTAGTGGATCTCGCCGGAATCGCAGACCACAAGATCCCCCTCCCGGGCGGTGAAGGCATGGTTTGTCACCTGCATCCGGATGGAACCGCGTTTGATGTAGAGCAGTTCGATCTCGCGGTGCCAGTGGGCTACAAAGCTGATATTTTCGTATGCCCGGTGCCAGACCATCAGGTCGGTAGTGTAGTTTCTTACTTCGTGAAAGGCTTTCATAATATTTTAAAGTGAGGGTGCTGTTGTTGAATGGTGGGAATTATGCATAATTGCCAAAAACAGTACATAATTTTTTGTTCTGTAAGAAATTATAACCTAAACAACAGGGATAGTCCAGAAAAATCACAAAAATTGTCCATATGATAATGTAAATATGTCTACCAATTTCGAAAAAATGTTGTATAATGTAGCTTATGAGAAGATGCGGAGCAGATTCTCATAAAAGGCGCGTATTATGCGCCGCAATCTAATGACAGAAAGCGCAGTTTGCTTTCTGGAATGTAGCTTATGAGAAGATGCGGAGCAAAAATGCGAGGCATTTGAGCGAGTATGGCTTCTGTAAACATCACACAAATTCATTATGGAGGGAAATGTATTATGGCAAAAAACAGATATATCGGTGAGTATCCGGTAATCGGCATCAGACCTACGATCGACGGCCGCAGGGGTGCGCTGAAGGTAAGGGAGTCTCTGGAAGAGCAGACAATGAACATGGCGAAATCCGCTGCGAAATTATTTGAGGAAAATCTGAAATATTCCAACGGTGAACCTGTGAAGGTCGTGATCGCCGATACGACTATCGGGCGCGTTGCGGAATCTGCGGCATGCGAAGCGAAATTCAGAAAAGAAGGCGTTGCGATCACCCTGACCGTAACTCCCTGCTGGTGCTACGGTTCCGAGACAATGGATATGAATCCGCAGACCATCAAGGCAGTCTGGGGCTTTAACGGCACGGAGAGGCCTGGTGCTGTTTATCTGGCATCCGTACTGGCTACCCATGCACAGAAGGGCCTTCCCGCTTTCGGTATTTACGGTCATGAAGTGCTGGAAGCCGATGATACATCCATCCCGGCTGACGTGGAAGCGAAGCTTCTGCGGTTTGGACGCGCGGCAGTGGCGGCAGCTTCCATGAGAGATAAATCCTATCTCCAGATCGGTTCCGTTACGATGGGTATCGGCGGTTCCATCATCGATCAGGCATTTATAGAAGAGTATCTCGGCATGCGTGTGGAATCCGTTGACGAGGTGGAGATCCTGCGCAGAATAGATGAACATATTTATAACGAAGACGATTATCAGAAGGCTCTTGCATGGATCAAGGAAAACTGCAAGGAAGGCTGGGACAAGAATCCTGATTTCGTAAGAAGTTCCGATGAGAAGAAGGAAAAAGACTGGGAGTTCATCGCAAAGATGGCGGTGATCATCGAAGATCTGTATCAGGGCAACCCGAACCTGCCGGAAGGCTGTGAAGAGGAGGCAGTAGGCCACAACGCGATCTGCGGCGGTTTTCAGGGACAGAGACAGTGGACGGACCACTGGCCCAACTGTGATTTTCCTGAAGCTATGCTGAATACTTCCTTCGACTGGAACGGCGCAAGAGAGCCCTTCATTCTGGCGACGGAGAACGATGTGCTGAACGGCCTCGGTATGCTGTTTATGAAGCTTCTCACCAACAGGGCGCAGATGTTTGCCGATGTTCGTACCTGCTGGAGCGACACTTCCGTGAAGAGAGTGACAGGTTACGATATCGAAGGCCATGCGAAAGATGCAAACGGCTTTATCCATCTGATCAACTCCGGCGCGTGCTGTCTGGATGCATCCGGCGTCTGCAAGGACGAGAACGGCAACGCTGTTATGAAGGAGTGGTACAATATAACAGAGGAAGACCAGAAAGCCATCATGGATGCAACGGAATGGTGTGCGGCTGACAACGGATATTTCCGCGGCGGCGGTTTCTCATCAAGATTTGAGACAAAGGCTGAGATGCCTGCGACCATGATCCGTCTGAATCTGGTAAAAGGCATTGGCCCCGTACTGCAGATCGCAGAAGGCTGGACCGTGGCTCTGCCGGAAGAAGTTTCCGACACGCTCTGGAAGAGAACGGACTACACATGGCCCTGCACATGGTTCGCTCCGAGAACGGACGGCAGGGAGGGAAGTCCTTTCAAGACCGCTTATGACGTGATGAATAACTGGGGTGCCAACCACGGCGCGATCTCCTATGGCCACATCGGTGCAGACCTGATAACCATGTGTTCCATGCTGAGAATTCCGGTGGCAATGCATAATGTACCGGCAGACGATATCTTCCGTCCGGCCGCATGGGGCGCTTTCGGTATGGATAAAGAGGGTGCGGACTACAGAGCATGCTCCAACTATGGACCTATGTACAAGACAGTAAAATAAAATTGCTGAAGTAAGAAATCCCGGTACAGCAGGTATCATCTGTACCGGGATTTCTGCACTGGTATGTTAAAAGGATACTGCGGAACTGGAAACAGCAGTATCAGATGAAGCGCATAACTCGATTTACAGACGCAGAGCGGCTGTGGATCGAGTTGGGTGAGTATGTGCAGAATATGATACTGCGGAACTGGAAACAGCAGTATCAGATGAAGCGCATAACTCGATTTACAGACGCAGGGCGGCTGTGGATCGAGTTGGACCAGTATGCGCAGAATATGATACTGCGGAACTGGAAACAGCAGTATCAGATGAAGCGCATAACTCGATTTACAGACGCAGAGCGGCTGTGGATCGAGTTGGGTGAGTATGTGCAGAATATGATACTGCGGAACTGGAATAGGAGGTATTTGATATATGAGTAAAAGAGTACTTGCCTTTGATTTCGGCGCCTCTTCAGGGCGTGCGATCATCGGGGAATATGACGGAGAGAGGATCACATTACAGGAGGTACACAGGTTTTCCAACGATCCGGTCATCATCGGGGATACGATGTACTGGGATACATTGCGCCTGTTTTTTGAGATGAAACAGGGTATGGTGAAGGCGAAACATGCGGGCGGCTTCGAGAGCATCGGCATCGATACCTGGGGCGTGGATTTCGGTATGATCGACAAGGGAGGGCGGCTCCTTGAAAATCCGATTCATTACCGGGATGCCAGAACGGTGGGGCTGATCGAAGAGAGCTTTAAGTTGATCGACAGAGAAAAATTTTACGGCATCACGGGCCTGCAGTTTATGGAATTCAACACGGCGTTCCAGCTGTTATCCCTTGTCAGGGAGAGACCGGAGGTGTTTGAGAGAACGGATAAGATCCTGCTGACACCGGATCTTCTGGGATATTTCCTGACGGGGGAAAAGCATGCGGAGTTTTCCATCGCATCCACGACCCAGCTGATGGATGCCTATACCGGCAAGTGGTCGAAGGAAGTGCTGGACGCGCTGGGAATCCCCGGACGGATCCTGCCGGAGATCATCCCCTGCGGTACAAAGGCAGGAAAAGTGACGGATGCCATAAAGGAGGAACTGGGACTGGAAGGTGACATTGATGTCATCGCAGTTGCGGGCCATGATACCCAGAGTGCTATGGTCAGCGTGCCGACACAGGAAAAAGACTTTATCTTTATGAGCTGCGGTACCTGGTCTTTATTCGGGACAGAACTGGATAAGCCCCTGATCAACGAAACCTCTTCCAGACTGGATATCACAAACGAGTCCGGCTATGGAGGAAGGATCTCCTTCCTGAAAAATATCATCGGACTGTGGATGATTCAGGAGAGCCGCCGTCAGTGGATCCGGGAGGGAAGGGAATACAGCTTCGGCGAGATGGAAAAGATGGCGCAGGAGGCGGAGCCGCTGAAGTGCTTCGTGGATACGGCGGCGCCGGAATTTAACCCTGCCGGCAATATCCCGAGAAGAATCCGGGAATACTGCGAAAAAACAGGCCAGTATGTGCCGCAGAGCGACGGTGAGATCGTGCGCTGCATCAACCAGAGCCTTGCCATGAAGTACAGAAACACGATCGATCAGATCAAGGCCTGCACCGGAAAGGAATATCCTGTGATCTACATGCTGGGCGGCGGTATCCAGAGCCACATGCTCTGTCAGCTCACAGCCAGCGCCTGCCACCGCGAAGTATCCGCAGGCCCCATCGAAGCCACGGTATACGGCAACATTGCACTTCAGCTTATGGCAACCGGTGAGATCAAAGATATTAACGAGGCACGCCGCGTCATCGCCGCTTCCGAGCCCATCGCGCATTATGCGCCGCAGGATGGGGAAGTGTGGGAGGAAGCATACAAAACCTATCTGAAGGTGACCGGACAGGAAGCATAATATGTACAAAGTAATCCTTGTAGACGACGAATATTTAACCCGTGATGCCATCAGCAAAAACACCCCCTGGGAGGAGGCCGGTTTTATGCTGGCGGGCACCGCGGAAAACGGAAAGGCGGCGATAGCCCTGATCGAAGAGACAAAGCCGGATCTGATCCTGACGGATATCTGTATGCCGGTGCTGGACGGGATCGGGCTAGCTGCCTATGTCCATGAACATCATCCGGAGATGATGGTGGTCATCATCAGCGGTTATGATGATTTTGACTATGCGAAACAGGCTATGTCCTATGAGGTGGCGGATTATATATTGAAGCCCATTACTTCCGTGGAACTGGTGGAGGAACTGGATAAAATACGCAAAAAACTGGAAGCCTCAAGCCAAAAGCGGGGACAGCTTGAAAAGATACAGCAGGAGTTCAGGAAAAACATGCCGATCCTGCGCAGCCATTTTCTCAGCAGGCTTCTGGAGGGGAGTTTCCCGCCGGGAGATATCGCATCCCGCATGGAGTATTTCGGGCTATTCGCAAAAGGAGCCTTTCAGGCGGTGACGATGATCGAACTGGAGGATACTTCCGCTTTTCTAAAACTCTATCCGGAGACGACCCGGGAACTTCTGGAGTTTTCCGTCGCCAATATCAGCGAGGAACTGATACAGGAGAACCCTCATGTGATCTTCTTTCAGAATACGGAAAACCGGAGCATCTGCATTCTGGCGGAGGATTCCGAGGAGGCGCTGCAGGAAGAGATCGAGAAGGTATGCGGTAATATCGTGGAAGCGATGTGGCGTTTTATGAAGATCAAAGTCTGCATACTGGTGGGACAGACCGTCTCAGGCCCTGAAAAGTGGGCGGCAAGTTATGCGGGGGCGCTTCGGGCGAGGGAAAACAGATTTCTGCTGGAGGAACGTGTTTTTGTCTATGAAAAAGACTTTTCGGGCAGACAGGGAAACGGCTATCTGCGTACTTCGTTCTGGGTGGACAAGCTTGTGCTTTCTATTAAATTAAACCAAAATGCGGAACTGAAGGAGAAAACCTCTTTGATGTTTCGGGAGTTCAGGGATTCCGGCTGCGAGCGGAAAAAACTTCTTCTGCATATCCAGAATATCGTATTGACCATATTGATCAATCTGGAGGATAATGAGGTGGATATCGGCAAGGAGACGGAAGAGGCGGATTTTATCAACCATTTGCCGGAATACAGGCATATTGCCGATGTGGAGATTTGTTTTCTGGAATTCTGCAATAAACTGTCCGCCGATATCGCGGGAAAACGGGAGAGTTCCAACCAGAAACAGGCGGTGCTCGCCCTGGATTATATGGAAAAAAATTACAATAATGTAAATCTGTCGCTGGGCAGCGTGTGCAGTTATCTCTGCGTCAGCACCAGTTATTTCAGCACGATCTTTAAAAGTGCCACGGGGGAGACTTTTGTGGAGGCGCTGACCAGAATACGGATGGAAAAGGCAAAGGGACTCCTGGAAACTTCCAATATGAAGAGCTATGAGGTGGCGCTGGCGGTAGGATACAATGATCCCCACTATTTCAGTTCCATCTTCAAAAAACATACGGGCATGACGCCTACGGAATATGCAAAGCAGTTAAGAAACTGAAGCTGTGCGCGTTGTGATGATTACATGGCAACGGCTCCATCAATCCGTCTAACGCCGTTTCAACTGAAGCCGTGTGCACATTATGATGATTACGCCCCGCTCTTTCGGAGGGGTGTTTGGGAAGATAGGTATGGCAAGACAAAACAGCAGTTACGCGAAAAGCCTGCAGGGAAAGATCAATATTTCCCTTTTGTTTATTGTGGCGACGGCGGTGGTCAGCTTTATGATCATTTCCATCACACAGAGCAGGATCGCTGTGCGGAATACGGCAATTGAATATACATCCCAGTTGATCGACATGATGAACGAGAGCATTGACTCCTATATCACCAGTATGGAGAGCATTGCCCGGATCGTGGTGGAAAATTCCGATGTGAGAAGCTACCTGTTTACGGAGACGGGGGATGAGCGGCTGAGAGCGGAATACGGCGAGAGGGCGGCGGAACTGTTTCAGACGCTGACGGATACCGGTAGCGATATCTGCAATATCGGCATTATCGGTGAAAACGGCCGTTATCTGATCAACGATACCGCCACGAAAATCAATCCCTATGCGGGATACGAAAATACGGACTGGTATCAGGAAGCTCTGCTGGGGGAGGAAGTAATCACTTCTTCCCATGTCCAGAATGTAGTGAGCGACGAGTTTCCCTGGGTAGTCACACTCAGCAGGGAGATTCCGGGGAGGGGAGACGGCGAGGCCGCGGTTCTGTTTGTGGATCTGAATTTCAGTTCGATCAGCCGCCTTTGTGAAAAGACAAATCTCGGGGCAAAGGGCTATGTGTTTATTATGGACGATTCCGGAAATCTGATCTATCATCCGAAGCAGAGGCTGATCTACAGCGGGCTGCTGGAGGAAGAGTTCACGCCGGATATGCTGCAGAACGGGGATGTGGTCTTTTCCGGGGACGGGCAGAAGCTTTATACGGTCTCGAAATCGGAGATAACGGGCTGGACGATGGTCGGCGTTACTTATCTGGATGAGATGATGTCGAGAACAGGCAGGCTGCGGAATCTGTTTTATCTGATGGCGGTCGTGCTGGTAGGGGTGGCGCTGACAATGTCTGTTTTTCTGACAGATATGGTGACAAAGCCGCTCCGCAAGCTGCGGGAGACAATGAAGGTGGTGGAGGGCGGAAATTTTGAGGTGGAGATTGAAGAACCCGATACCGGGGATGAGATATCCGATCTGTTCCGTTCCTTCCGGAACATGATCTTGAAGATCCGTGAACTGATCGAGCAGAATACGGCGGAACAGCGGGAGAAGAGAAAGAGCGAACTAAATGCCCTGCAGGCGCAGATCAACCCGCATTTTTTGTATAATACGCTGGATTCCATTATCTGGATGGCGGAGGGAGGCAATATCAGGGATGTGGTGCTGATGACATCCTCTCTGGCAAAGCTGCTGCGGAAGAGCATCAGCAACAAAAACGAAATGGTCACGCTGGAGGAGGAGATAGAATATACCAGAAGTTACCTGACCATCCAGAAGATGCGGTATGTAGATAAACTGGAATACGAGATAGATGTGGAACCTGTGGTGCTGCAGATGGAGATCGTAAAGCTGATCATCCAGCCCATTGTGGAAAACGCGATCTATCACGGCATTAAATATAAGGAAGGGAAAGGGCTTATCCGGATAACGGGAGGGTTTCAGGATGACCGGATCGTATTGCGGGTGAGCGATAACGGCGTGGGTATGACGAAGGAGGCGCTGTCCCATGTATTTGACGAAAGGGTGACGGATACCCGGAAAAACGGCGTGGGTGTTTTGAACGTACATCGCAGGATCCGGTTGTATTACGGTGGAGAGTACGGGCTGTCCTTTGAGAGTGAGGAAGGGAAAGGGACGTGCGTCAGTATCCATCTGCCGCTGCCGGAGATGGAAAGAGAGTGGATAAAACGGAAAACGGAGTCTGGAGGAGAATAGGAAAGCCTGCAGGCGCGGGGAGTCGGTATGCTTGAGAGAAACAATCACAAATATATTCTGGTTTTGATCGTGATCGTAACAATACTGGCGGCGATCGGTGTATTTTATTATTCCAGCGGGGAAAGCGAGGAGGGGAGCAGCGAACTTTTAGTGCGGATCGTGCTGATCCCCAAAGGACTCAATGACTCCAATACATTCTGGAGCGATGTGATCGAGGGGGCGGAGATGGCGGCATCGGAGAGGAATGTGGAGTTGACCGTTCTTGCGCCTTCCTTTGAGACGGAGGTGGAGGTGCAGAATAAAATGATCGAGGAAGCCATAGAGATGCGGCCGGATGCCATTGTACTGGCGCCGAGCGATTACGTAAAAACGCTGCCCTATGCAAGAAAGGTGGAGGAGACGGGGATCAAGCTTGTCATTCTGGACTCGGTCATGGCGGAAGAGGCGGGGTGCTGCGTGGTGGCAACGGATAATCTGAAGGCCGGTTACCGGATGGGGGAATATATGAAGCCCTATTTGAATGAAGACAGTGTGATCGGCATCATGGAACATATCAAGGGCGTATCCACCGCCGTGGAACGGGAGCAGGGGCTTCTGGAGGCGCTCGGCACATACGGGGATCAGATCGTGGATGTGCGTTATTGTGATTCCAGCAACGATAAATCCTACGAAGAGACGAAAGCAATGCTGACGGAGAATCCTGACATTAATGTCATATTTTGCCTGAACGAAGATTCTGCTTCCGGCGCGGCGAGAGCGGTCCATGACATGGGGCTGGGCGGCAAGGTGGCTATGGTGGGGTTCGACAGTTCGCTGGAGGAGATCCAGTTTCTGGAAAGCGGTGTATTTAACGCGATCGTGGTGCAAAGGCCCCTGAATATGGGATATCTGGGCCTGTCAATGGCTTATCAGGCAGCCAGAAGCCAGGAAGTGCCAAGAACGGTTGAGTCGGGTTCTGTTCTGATCACAAAGGAGACGATCTACACGACGGAAAACCAAAAACTCCTGTTTCCGTTCCGGGAAAATGATAAGGAATAATTTCACCCTTTTTCAGAAAATATTCTATTTAAAAGGAAAGAGATTTCTCCTATACTTAAAGGCAGTGGGCAGCATATGCTTTCGCTGCCCTTTGTTTTTTCGGAAAAAGCTGTTGAAACCTGTTTTATGGCAGGGGGAATGCAAAAAGAAGGTAAGGTGATGATGTGGGTGAAGTGATATTGACGATGAAGGGCATCGATAAGTCCTTTCCGGGGGTCCATGCATTGGACCATGTGGACCTGGAGGTAAGGAAGGGCGAAGTGCATGCGCTGATGGGAGAGAACGGCGCCGGGAAGTCAACGCTGATGAAGGTGCTGACAGGCATCTACTCAAAGGATTCCGGGACCATAACCTATGAGGGGAGGGAGATCGAGTTCACGAACCCCCGCGAGGCGCAGGACGCAGGCATCGTGATCGTGCACCAGGAGCTGAACATGATGGGGCATTTGACGGTGGCGCAGAACATCTTTATCGGCAGGGAGCCGATGAAGGGAGCGCTGATCGACGATGCGAAGATGAACGAGGAGGCGAAGAGGCTCTTTGAGATGCTGAGCATCGATATAGACCCGACGGAGAAGATGAGCCGCCTGACGGTCGGCAAGCAGCAGATGTGCGAGATTGCGAAGGCCATCTCCCACGACGCGAAGGTGATCGTGTTCGACGAGCCTTCGGCGGCGCTGACAGAGGCGGAGATCGAGGAACTGTTCAAGATCATCCGCGACCTGCGGGCGAAGGATATGGGGATCGTATACATCTCCCACAGGATGGATGAGATCAAGGTCATCACGGACAGGGTGACGGTGATGCGTGACGGCGGGTATGTGGGAACGCTG
The DNA here is from genome assembly GCA_910573755.1 of Lachnospiraceae bacterium. Taxonomy (GTDB): domain Bacteria; phylum Bacillota; class Clostridia; order Lachnospirales; family Lachnospiraceae; genus 1XD8-76. The sequence goes on from CAJTBO010000017.1 coordinate 14,690, forward strand.
ATCACGGCGGAATGTACAAAGGACGACATCATCAACATGATGGTGGGTCGTGTAATCTATGAAGATCCGAAGACAGAGAGCACGGTAAAGCCCGGGGCGCCGGTGGTCCTGAAGGTGGAACACTTAAACGCGGGGAAGATGGTGCAGGATGTTAGTTTCGAGTTACATAAAGGGGAGATCCTTGGCTTCTCCGGCCTGATGGGGGCTGGCCGGACCGAGACAGCCAGGGCACTGTTCGGGGCGGACCCGAAAGAAGGCGGAGACATCTATGTAAACGGTGAAAAGGTAGAGATCAGGACACCGATGGATGCGGTAAAACACGGTATCGGGTACCTGTCGGAGGACAGGAAGCGCTTCGGTATCGTGACCGCCAAGACAGTGGCGGAGAACACGACGATGGCGTGCTTAGAGGATTATATGAAGGGCATCTTCATCGACAGCAGGCGCGAGAACGAGGTGGCGCAGAAGTACGTGGAGGACTTAAAGACGAAAACCCCCGGCGTGGACCAGCTTGTGGTGAACTTATCAGGCGGGAACCAGCAGAAAGTGGTCATAGCGAAATGGCTTGCAAGGAACTGTGATATCCTGATCTTCGACGAGCCGACGAGGGGTATTGACGTGGGCGCGAAGAGCGAGATCTATCACCTGATGAATGAACTGGTGGCAGAAGGAAAGTCGATCATCATGATTTCCTCTGAAATGACAGAAATACTGAGAATGAGTGACCGTATCGTGGTGATGTGCGAAGGGAAGAAGACAGGCGAGATCGACATAGCCGAGGCGACCCAGGAGAACATCATGCATGCGGCAACACTGAGAAAATAAATGATCCGTTTACGGAACTATAAATAGGAGGATGAGAGTGATGGCAAATAATGAGAAAAAGGGTAATGCTTTTACCGAGAATCCGATCGTAAGAGCGATAGGTACCCAGAAAATAGTAGTTGTGGCGGTTCTGATTGTGTTATTCGGATTTTTCTGCATCGCGAGCCCGGCATTCAGACAGTATTCCACAATCCTTAGTATAATGGACTATTCCTATTATACGACATTGATGGCGATCGGCGTTACGTTCTGCCTGATCACAGGCGGTGTTGACCTGTCGATCGGAACAGGTATCATCTGTTACGGTCTGCTGGGCGGTTTTCTGATCAACCATAAGGGGATGCCGGTGGCGGTCGGCCTTTTGGTAACACTGCTTGCGGCGCTTGTGGTCGGTACTGTAAACGGCGCACTGGTGGCGATTCTGGAACTGCCGCCGTTTATCGCAACGCTTTGTACGATGATGATCTGCCGCGGTCTTGGTTCCATCGCAACCGGAGGACTTTCCCAGAACTGGCCGCCTGCAGGAAGCGAGACAGGATGGTTCAGAAGTATCTTCAAGCTGGATCTCGGTACAACAAAGATTCCGCTGGGGTTTGTCTGGGTGCTTCTGCTGGTCATTCTGATGTCGGTTGTATTAAATAAGACAAAAGTGGGCCGTTATATTATCGCGATTGGTTCCAATAAGGAAGCCACAAGGCTTTCGGGCGTGAATGTGATCAAGTATCAGATGTCTGCCTATATCATTTCCGGTTTCTTCTCAGGACTGGCGGCGATCGCTTACGCGGCAACCTTCCAGGCGATCGCACCGGGTACCGGCGCAGGTCTGGAACTGGATGCCATCGGCGGCGCGATCATCGGCGGAACTTCCATGAACGGCGGCTCCGGCTCCGTTGCGGGAACACTGCTCGGCGTATTTATTATGTCCATGTTAAAGACCGGACTTCCGTTTATCGGCCTGCAGGCGAACTGGCAGCAGATCATCACGGGACTGGTATTGATCGCGGCTGTATACATTGATGTGCTGAAAAACAAAAAAATGGAATAGCAAGAGGAAAATTTTCTAAAATTGAGGAAAATTTTTACCAATTTTAGTAATATATTGTACTTGCAACTTAAAAAAAATACGGTACAATGAAATAGATGTGAAAGTGCACACCCTCATCACAGTATGGTGAGGCGCACTTTACATAAAAAATCATTCAAGGCCGTTACGGCCAGAAATAACAGGAGGAAAACTGAATGAAAAAGAAAGTTTTAGCAAGCCTGCTCTGTGCAGCAATGGTAGCAGCAACATTAGTTGGCTGCGGCAATTCTTCAGAGCCGGCAACAGAGACACCTGCAGCAGAAGAGCCCGCAGCAGAGGAACCTGCAGCAGAAGAGCCTGCTGAGGAAGACGGGGGGGCAGATGAAGCGGCACCCGCAGGCGATCTTCATTTTGAAATCGTATCAAAAGGCTTCCAGCATCAGTTCTGGCAGGCAGTATTAAAAGGTTCTGAGCAGAAAGCGGCAGAACTTGGCGTGACAATGAACTTTGTCGGCCCTAACTCCGAATCTGATATCGCAGATCAGGTACAGATGTTAAACAACGCTGTTAACGCACAGCCCGCAGCAATCGGCCTTGCAGCACTTGATACAAACGCAGCACTTGACGGTATCCAGCAGGCTATGGACGCAGGTATTCCTATTATCGGATTTGACTCCGGCGTACCGGGCGCTCCCGAAGGTTCTATCTGGGCAAACTGCTCCACAGATAACTATGCGGCAGGCGAAATGGCAGCAGAAGAAACATACAAGCTGATCAAAGACCAGATCACAGGCGCAACAGGTAAAGTAAGAATCGGTGTTATGAACCAGGATGCTACAGGCGAATCCCTGATCAACCGTGGTCTTGGCTTTATGGATAAGATTGCTGAGCTGATCGAAGCTGACGGCAAGACTGTTTCCGTAATCGGTAACGACAAGTATGTTACAGACTGTAAGATCGAGGCAAAGAACTCCGAAGACGGCGATGTAGTTATTGAAGTTCTGGTACCTGCACAGGTTACATCCGAACTGTCCGCTATCGACTGCCAGACTCTGCTGAACAAAGAAGACACGATCTGCATCTATGGTTCAAATCAGCACTCTGCAGAAGGTATGGTAACAGCAAATGAAAATATCGGCAGACTTGGCAAGGACGTTGTAGGCGTTGGCTTTGACTCCGGTGCGGTTATCAAGGCAGCTGTAAAAGACGGCACATTCGCAGGTTGTATTACACAGGCTCCGGTAGCTATGGGTGAAGCAGTGATCCAGCAGCTTTACAATGCAGCAACAGGCGCAACTGTAGAAGATGTTGACACAGGATGTCAGTGGTTCACAGCTGAAAATATGGACGATCCTGAGATCGCTCAGAACCTGTATGACTAATCCTTACGGATTATGAGAATATTGCATAAGAATTAAAAAGGCGCTCCGCAAAATGCGGAGCGTTTTTAATGTTATATCATGTTATATGTTCAGCGCTTATAAATGATAAAAGAGATTTCGGGATTTTATTTCCCGGGATTGTTTTCGTTGATGATCAGAGGAATCTGGGACATCATGTTGTCAATATCTTCAAACATAGCACTTTTTGTAGTACCGAGACGTTCGGCATTTGTAATATGATCCATAACATCCTGATATCTGTCCTTGATCTGTTCAAAGAATCCGCAGAGAGTCTGCAGAGAGTCCTGGGAGTTTCCGATCACGTTGGAAATCTCATCATGTACTGCGCCTGCGCCTTCAGCAGAATGCGTGATCTCATCAAAAGTCTGATAGGTCTTATCCACTTTTTCAAGGCTTTCACTCAATGCCTTTTGGGAAGTGGTGATATTGCCGTAGAGATGATTTGCCCCCTGTTCTACATCATGGACTCCGTTGTTGACATCTATGGTAAGGGTTTTGATCTCATCTCCCAGCTTTCTGACCTGTTCCGCAACAACGGCAAAACCGCGTCCCTGTGCGCCGGCACGGGCTGCTTCAATGGATGCGTTCAGCGCAAGGATATTGGTCTGATTAGTGATGGAAACGATCTTGTCGGTACATTGCTTTATTTTTTCAATGGCTTCCTGCAGGCCGGTAAAGGTGTGTTCCATCTCCTCAAAATAGGTTTTTACCCGGGCGGAACTGTCTTTGAGTTCCTGCACATCGTTCTGCGCCTGCGAGACGGAATCCGTGATCGTATTTTTTACGGTTACAAATTCCGCAGATACATCTTCAATGCTGGAAAAATTGCTGCCGAAATCCAGAAGCTGTTCATGAAATTCGTCCGTTTCCGTAAGTACCTCGCCGAAGGAACTGCCTATTTTATCTATTTCGATCAGAGAAGACACTTCTTTCTCTACGAGCTCTGTATGGTAGTCCTTTAGGCTGCTCATGACATGCAGTACAGGATACAGATTTTTTTGAGTTTCAGGAGCTTTGATTACCTCCTGTTTGGGTTTATGTAAGAATGACACGGTGCTATCCTCCTAATTCGGTTGACTTTAAAAAGTACGGGAACTTTCGCGGTCGGTTTTTATTCAAATACGACACAGGTCATGGACTGGTTTACGAAACAGTTGTTGTAATGCTCGCCATATCCGACAAGGCCCGCGTGGTTTCCAAGTTTTCCCATTTCGTTCAGATATTCCTGCATATAGTGATTCTGGTTAAACAGCAGGTATCTGAACAGGCAGTTTACCGAAAATACCGCGGAGATTCTTGAGAAATCCCGTTGTATCTGGCGTATGGTCTCTCTGACTGTTTCCTTATAGTCTCCAAGTTCCAGCAAGAGGAGAACGTCGGAATCGTTTACCTGCCGGAAGCAGGTCAGTGCATTTCCGGTCACTTCTTTTATGGATATGATACAGGTGTCATCTCCGTTGAGTTTTCCGAATGGATTTTTGAAGGTCTGCGTTGTGATCTGCTGCTCCGTTACATGCAGGATGTCTTGATATACCTGTTTTGCCGGCTGACCGTTCAAGGCGCCGATCATATACTTTGCCTTATCTGTCCGGGAAGCAATAAAACGGTAATTTTCCATCGGATGATAAATGTTTTCTTTATACGCTTTCACTTTACCGTTCAGATTTTTGACAATGGCATAGGCGACGGCATTATAATATATTCTTCCGTTGGCAGATACTTTTCCATCGTCTCCGGTTCCGCCTACAAGCGAGATATTGCGGTGTTTTAAAACACTGTAGAGAGTTGTAAGTACGCAGGCGTCATTTCCGCTGCACAGGTCGATACAGATGGTATTTTCCTTTGTGCCGTTGACATTTCGGACATCCTGTTCCAGACGCTGAATATATTTTACCGGCATGGTAGATACTTCTTCAAGTACATTGGCCGCCACACTGACACCGTCTGAAAAGGCGATAAGGCCTACGCCTTTTTCCACCATTCTGGTATCGTAACTCATACCGATACATCCAATGCTTGGAACGCCGGGAAAGATCTGTTCCAGTTGTATTACATGTGATTCAAACTGTTCTTTGTTTGAAAACAGCATAATAAACTGTGGCCTTGAAATGCCTTTGGAAGCTGCTTTCAGGTCACCGGACATGCTCATTCCAAAAGTTTGTTTCATTGTGGGATTCCTTTCTCTTAAAATATACTTTTTTACGATTGTATATATACACTGAATATTATATGGTATTTCCATATTCTGTGTCAACGAAAAACTTTCAGGATACAGCCTGCCAGCCTCCGGCCGAAGTCTGGCAGAAATTTCACTTTACAAAAAAGGCTGTTTGGGGTTACAATAGATAAATATAAAACAGAATGAAATGAAAGCGTTGATGAGACGAGTACCTGTGCAGAACGTACCCAGAGAGAGGAAACGGAATGTCGAAGCGTTGCTTTTCGGATTTTTGTGCTGAAAGTTCCTTTGCGGGAGCATATGGGAAAACTACCTCGGAGTGGCCCCAATCCGGTCCGCAGGCCTGCGTTATGGGCAAATTGAGTGGTTCTGACAACAGCGGCATGGAACCCGTAAGATGGATCTTACGGAGGAAAGAGTGCGTCGGTCAGGGCAAGTAGGGTGGAACCGCGTATATTACGTCCCTTACATTGCAAAAGCAGTGCAGGGGATTTTTTATGTGCAGAGAAAGTATGCCGCGGAAGCGGTGCATTCTATGAAAATCTGAAGAACTGAAACAGGAGGAAAAAATGGAGGACAAAAAGAAAGTGAAAAAAAGGAAGAGCGGCCTTCCGACACATATGGGGCTGATTTTCCGGATCGTGGCAGGAGCCTATCTGATTTATCTTGCCTATAGTATTTATACCGGTTCCGGAAATGTAGAAGGCGGGGAGAAGATCGCGTTTATCGCGTCTATTGTTATCTTTGTGATCGTCGGTGCCGGCATTGTGCTTACTTCCCTGCGCGCTCTGCAGCGGGGCGAGTATGAAGGAGGAGCGGCTGATCCCGGAAAGGGCGGGGACCGGAAGGAGGAAAAGAAGGAAGAGGTTTCCGGAGAGCAGAGAATCCGGTTCGGCGAGCCGGAGACGGTGCCAAAGAAGCCTGCCGATGACGGCGGCAGTACCTGACGCTGCCGATAGTTAAGTATAATAAATATAGATAATATATTAAAGCGGGGCTGCGAAAAATAGACAAAAGACATGAAAACAGTATATGGATCAAAGAAAAAGCATAAAGGAGGATCAGATCAGAATGAAGATTACGTTAAAAGACGGCAGTGTGAAGGAGTATGAAGCCGGTACCAGTGTTATGGAGATCGCTAAGGATATCAGCGGGGGTTTAGCAAGAGCCGCCTGTGCCGGGGAGGTAAACGGCAGGGTGGTTGATTTACGGACCGAGGTCAGTGAAGACTGCGAACTGAATATTTTGACTGCGAATGATAAAGAAGGACTGCAGACAGTACGCCATACGGCGTCCCATGTGATGGCGGAAGCGGTAAAGAGGCTGTTTCCCGAGGCAAAGCTGGCAATCGGGCCCAGCATTGACACCGGATTTTATTATGACTTCGAACATGCGCCCTTTTCCAGAGAGGATCTGGATAAGATCGAGGCCGAGATGAAAAAGATCATCAAGGAAGGACATGAGTTAAAACGCTTTACGCTGCCGAGGGCGGAAGCGATCAGGTTTATGCAGGAGAGGAATGAGCCTTATAAGGTGGAACTGATTCAGGATCTGCCGGAGGATGCGGAAATTTCCTTTTATGATCAGGGAGAGTTTGTGGATCTGTGCGCAGGGCCGCATCTGATGAATACAAAATCCATTAAAGCTTATAAGCTGATCTCTTCTTCGATGGCATACTGGAGAGGGGACTCTGAAAAAGCACAGCTTCAGAGGATTTACGGTACCGCATTTAATAAGAAGGAAGAACTGGAAGCTTATCTGGTGCATCTGGAGGATATTAAGAAACGTGACCATAACAGGCTGGGGCGTGAGATGGAGCTGTTTACGACCGTAGATGTGGTGGGACAGGGGCTGCCGCTGTTTCTTCCGAACGGTACAAAAATGATCATGAAGCTGCAGAGATGGATCGAGGATCTGGAAGATAAGGAATGGGGGTATGTACGCACCAGAACTCCTATGATGGCAAAGAGCGATCTGTATAAGATATCGGGACATTGGGATCATTATAAAGAGGGCATGTTTATATTGGGAGATGAGGAGACGGATAAAGAGGTCTTTGCGCTTCGTCCGATGACCTGCCCGTTCCAGTATTATTGCTATAAAAATACGCAGAAATCCTATCGTGACCTGCCCTACAGAATGTCCGAGACATCCACCATTTACAGAAATGAGGATTCCGGTGAGATGCACGGGCTGACGAGGGTGCGCCAGTTTACGATCACGGAGGGGCATAATGTGATCCGGCCGGATCAGGTGGAGGAAGAGATCAGAAACTGCCTGCATCTGACACTTCATATTTTAAGGACACTGGGACTGCAGGATGAAGTGACTTTCCGGCTCTCCAAATGGGACCCCGATAATAAAGAGAAATATCTCGGGGATGAGGAGTACTGGGAGAAGACGCAGAATGCGCTGCGCCAGGTGCTGATTGAGGAGAATATGCCGTTTGTGGAAGCGGAAGGCGAAGCGGCATTCTACGGACCTAAGATCGATACGCAGGCTAAGAATGTGTACGGCAAGGAGGATACGATGTGTACGGTGCAGCTTGACTGTGCCATCGCTGAAAATTTTGATATGTACTATATTGATCAGAACGGCGAGAGGATCCGCCCGTATATCATTCACAGGACTTCTCTGGGCTGTTATGAGAGAACGCTGGCATGGCTGATCGAGCACTTTGCGGGGAAATTCCCGACATGGCTCTGTCCGGAACAGGTGCGTATTTTGCCGATCTCTGAAAAGTATGAGGCTTATGCGGAGGAAGTCCGGAAGGAACTGGCAAAAAATGATATTGATGTCACAGTGGATAACCGCTCCGAGAAGATCGGTTTTAAGATCCGGGAGGCAAGACTTGCGAGACTGCCCTATATGCTTGTGGTGGGACAGCAGGAAGAGGCGGATAAGACGGTGTCTGTGAGGAGCCGCTTTGCGGGTGATGAAGGCGTTAAGCCGCTTTCCGTGTTTATCGATCAGATCTGTGAGGAGATCAGGACGAAGGAGATCCGGCAGGAGGAGCAGGAGAAATAAAGGCATGAAATCCGGGGTGGAAAATCCGGGATAAAACAGATGGGTATCGCTATGATAATTACCGGACGGGTAAGTACCGGGCTGGTAAGTATCGAAAGGATAACTGTCAAACGGGTAAGCGCCTGACGGGTGAGTATCGGACGGATAACTGTCAAACAGGGGAAGCTCAAAGAATAAAATACCGCGGTATGGTGAAAACCGTACTGCGGTATTTATATGCGGGAATATCTTTTGAAGAAGTAAGAGCGGAACTGCTGAGGGATGAGGAATTTGCAGCGGAATATGAAAAGCTGCGTCCAAGATACGAGACGATTGAGCAGATCGTAAAGGCAAGGAAAGAGCAGAATATAACGCAGGAAGAACTAGCCAGACGCATCGGAACACAAAAAAGCAATATTTCCAGACTGGAAAGCGGGAATTATAACCCCGCGCTTGATCTGCTGATCAAAATTGCGGGAGTGCCGGGAAAAAAATTAAATGTTCAATTACAATAGCATAAATCATGCCGGATCTGCTCATACTGATTTTGTAGAGAGTATAAAGATTGCGGGTATATTGGTGAATTCCGGATTCATCAGGCCTGCTGTAAAATCAGGAGGTGGAAAGATGGCTGAATTACGTTGTTCTGTGGAAAACTGTACCTATAATTGCGACAGGTGCTGCTGCAAAGGGGATATCATGGTAGAAGGCAGACATGCCTGCCGAAAGGATGATACCTGCTGCGGAAGTTTTAAGGACAGAAGCGACATGGGAGCATTTACAAGCGCCATATCGCATCCCAGCAGAACCATTAGTATTGACTGCGAGGCGGATAAATGCATTTATAATACAAATTATAAGTGCTATGCGGACCACGTGGATATTAAAGGCTGTGGGGCAGATAATTGCGGAGAAACTACATGTGCTACGTTTAAAGAAAAATAAATCAATATTTTGTGGTTTTTTTTTCTGGAAGTAGCGCTTTGGTAGCACTCCGTGCAGTATGATGATTCTTGTAAAAGGGGAATGGCTAACGGAAATAACTCCGGAAGCCGAAAGGAGCCGGAAAGAGATTTCCGGCTCCTTTCTTTGGCATATAGGAAAGTTCGTCCTATATGACAAAACCCTCCGGGTAATGCGCACTGTGCGCATAAGAAAAACGGCTGCTGCCGCGCCAAATCGCGGCAGTGTAAATAATTTCGGGAAAATGGCATTCAGGGTACAAAAACAGCATTGACTTTTTCCGGTCCGGACTATAATATAATATAAAGCGAAACGTTTCGCTTTATGTTCGGGCAGAACCGGCTGTTTTTGCAGCAAATGAAGAAGATATGTGTCAGGCACAGGAGTGATTATATTTTCCCGTGCAGGCAGAGAAGGAGCAGGTATGGCGGCAACCATTCGCGACATCAAAGAGCAGACAGGGTTATCTCTGGCGACGATTTCCAAATATTTAAACGGCGGCAATGTGCTTCCGGAAAACAGGATGAAAATTGAGGCTGCGATCAAAGAACTCCACTATGAAGTGAATGAGATCGCAAGGGGGCTGGTGACAAACCGCACGCGGACGGTGGGAGTGCTTGCCTACAGTGTGGAGAGCATTTTCAACGGGACGCTCCTTCGGCATATCGGCAACAGTCTGCGGAAAGCGGGTTACGGGCTGATGATCTGTGATTCCTGCGACGATCCGAAGATAGAGGCGGAGAATGTAAATTTTTTGCTGGGTAAAAAGGTGGACGGCATTATCGCGCTGCCTGTTTCCACCGAAACGGATTCCCTGAAGAGCGCGAAAAAAGCGAAAGTGCCGGTGGTTTTACTGGATCGCCCCTCCCGGGACGCGGAGTTTGACTGCGTCAGGATCGATAACTGCCGGGCGGCTTATCAGGCGGTGAAGTTTTTGCTGGACAACGGGCACAAAAGAATAGGGATCGTGTGTTCCCGCACGGAATACACCGGAAGAGAGCGCTGCAAAGGCTACCGGAAGGCGATGGAGGAGGCGGGGTGTGTACTGCGCAAGGAGTATTGCGCATCGGGGACACATTCCATTGAGTTCGGATTTGAGGGAATGAGCAGGCTGCTTTCTTTGAAGGAGCGTCCTACGGCGGTTTTTATGACAAATTATGAGGTGGCGCTGGGGGCGGTGATGGCGCTGAATAAGACGAACCTTCATTGTCCGGAGGATATTTCACTGATGGGATTTGATGATCTGATCATGTCCCATGTGATCCATCCGCGGCTGCATATGGTGGTTCAGCCGATGAAGGAGATGGGAGAGAAGGCTGCGGAACTTCTGCTGGAGCGGATCGGGAGCGGGCAGCAGGAGATGGCGATGGAGATCGTGCTGGGGACGCGTATCAGTGAGGGGGATTCGGTTGCGGAGATCGGGTAGCCGGCAGGGAAAAAAGAGAGAGGGAGAAGGCTGCGGTAATAATTTTTTTCCTGCCGGTGCAGGCAGAATGTCAGGTTTCGCAGAATCAGAAAAATATAAGTACGAAAAAGCGAAACGTTTCGCTTCAAATGTATTGACATAGAAAGAAAGGAGTATTATAATAAATGAAAATATAAGCGTAAATCAATGGAATTTTGTGAGTGCATAAAACGAAACGGTTTGTTTTGGAGGGGCTATGGGGAAACTGTTGTTGGGAATTGATATCGGAACTTCCGCCTGTAAAGTGGCGGTTTTTGATGAAGACGGGAGGGTGCTGGCGCAGGCGAGCAGGGATTACCGGGTATACTATCCAAAGAGCGGCCGGGCGGAACAGGACCCGGAGGAGTGGTGGAGCGCGATCTGCGAAGGGATAAAGGAAGTTCTGTCCGGGCGGGAAGCGGCGGCGGATGAGATATGCGGTATCGGTGTGGACGGGCAGAGCTGGTCGGCGATCCCGGTGGACAGGGACGGAAAGGTGCTTTGCAGAACGCCGATCTGGATGGACACCAGAGCCAGAGATATCTGTGAGAGGATAAAGCAGGAAGCGTTTGCGGAGGAGATTTTTGAGGTGGCGGGTAATGATTTCCTGCCGTCTTATACAACGCCGAAGATGCTCTGGTTCAAGCAGGAGATGCCGGAAGTCTTTGCAAAGACTTATCAATTTCTGCAGAGCAACAGTTATATTGTATATAAGCTGACTGACCGGATGAGTCAAGACTGCTCTCAAGGGTACGGGATACACTTTTTTGATATCAATCGTCTTACATATCATGAGGAACTGGCGAATAAGCTGGGGCTGAGTCAGGAACTGGTTCCGGCTCTTTACAGGTGTGATGAGGTGGTCGGAGAAGTGACAAAACAGGCTGCGGAACTGACCGGCTTAAAGGCGGGGACGCCGGTGGTTGCAGGCGGTCTGGATGCGGCCTGCGGGACGCTGGGAGCAGGCGTTTACCAGGTCGGTCAAACGCAGGAGCAGGGCGGTCAGGCGGGCGGAATGAGTATTTGTACCGACAAAGCCTCAGCCCATAAAAAGCTGATACTGGGAACCCATGCGGTGCCGGGACTGTGGCTTTTGCAGGGGGGGACGGTCGGCGGAGGCGGTACCTTGAGGTGGTTCAGACAGGAACTGGGACAGGGTATGAGTTTCGACGAGCTGACAAAAGAAGCCGAAAAGGTGCCGGCAGGCTCGGAAGGGGTGCTGTTTCTCCCTTATATGGCGGGGGAGCGGTCTCCCGTCTGGAATCCGGATGCCAAAGGAGTGTTTTACGGCCTTTCTTATGATAAGACGAGAGCGCATATGATCCGGGCGGTTTTGGAGGGCGTTGCATTTTCGCTGGAACACAATCTGCGGACGGCGAAAGAAACGGGAGTCGAGGCAGGTGTTTTAAATGCGATGGGAGGTGCCGCCAATTCCCGGCTCTGGACGCAGATCAAGGCGGATGTCACGGGAAAGACCATACAGGTGCCCGCATCCGACACGGCAACCACGCTGGGTGCGGCACTGCTTGCCGGGGTGGGCTGCGGGATCTATAAGGATTATGAAGAGGCAGTGCGCCGCACCATCAGGATTACCAGAATACAGGAGCCGGATATGGAGCGGCATGCGGTTTATAAAAAGATGATGGAGCGGTATCTGGAACTGTCAGAAAAAATGCAGGAAATATATTAAACATACTAAAAAGCCGGGGATGCAGAGGACAGGCATATCCGGAACCGTAACAGAAAGGATGAAAAGATGAAAGCAGGAGTTGTTCACGCAAAAAATGATATTCGGTATGAGGAGATTCCGAAACCCGCGGCGGAGCCGGGAAAGGTGGTTGTCAAGGTAAAATATACCGGCATCTGCGGTTCGGATATCCCGCGGGTAAACGGGGATGCCTGCCATTATTTTCCGAATGTTCTCGGACATGAGTTTTCGGGAACGGTGGAGGAAGTGGGAGAAGGAGTAACAAGAGTAAAGCCGGGTGACCGGGTGGCAGGCGTGCCGCTGGTGCCCTGTATGGCGTGCGGGGATTGCCGGAAGGGGGATTATTCTCTCTGCAAACATTACAGCTTTATCGGTTCAAGGGAGTTTGGCAGCTTTGCGGAGTATGTGGCGATGCCGGAGCAGAACGTGGTAAAGTTTGACGATGCTGTGAGTTTTGAGATGGGGGCATTTTTTGAGCCTGCCACCGTGGCGCTGCACGGTTTGCGGAGAGTGGATTATAAAGGCGGAAAGACCGTGGCGATCCTAGGCGGCGGCACGATCGGGATGCTGACCATGCAGTGGGCGAAGATTTTCGGCGCAAAAACTGCGGCGGTCTTTGATATTCTGGAGGAGAGACTGGATCTGGCAGGAAGGCTGGGCGCCGATGCCGTTATAAATTCCGGCTTGGAAGGCTGGCAGGAGCAGGCAAAGGAACTGACGGGCGGCCGCGGTTTTGACTATGTGTACGAAACGGCAGGCAATACTGTCACGATGAAGATGGCGTTTGAGCTGGCGGGCAATAAGGCGCAGGTGTGCTTTATCGGAACGCCTACAAAAGAACTTACTTTCAGCGTGGCGGAATGGGAGAACATCAATCGAAAGGAGTTTTATCTGACCGGCTCCTGGATGAGTTACTCGGCGCCCTTCCCCGGGGATGAGTGGGAGCTTGCGGCCCATTATTTTAAGACAGGGGAACTGAAATTTGACGATTCCTTTATCTTTCAGAAGATACCGCTTTCCCGGATCGATACGGCATTTGAGATGTTTAAGACGCCCGGCAAGGTCAAAGGAAAGATACTGATCGACAGCGAGGCTTAAGGGAAATAACCGAAACAGGGATGAAAATTGTCCTACATAAAAAAGGAGGTACTACTATGGCAGTAGAAGCAGCAAAAGTTCCACAAATCACATTAAACACAGGAGATAAGGTGCCGTGCATCGGCATGGGCACCTTCGGCTCCGACAGATTTACCGCGGAGCAGGTATCGAACGCGGTGGCGGGCGCGATCCGTGCCGGTTACCGGATGTTTGACTGTGCTGCATGTTACGGTAACGAAGACCAGATCGGAGAGGTGTTTGAGGCGGCTTTCAAGGAAGGCGTTGTGGAGAGAAAAGATCTTTACATTATGACAAAGGTATGGAATGATATGCACAGAGAGGTGGAGAAGTCCTGCAGAAAGAGCATCGAAGATTTGAAATGCGGCTATATCGACCTGTTCTTTATCCACTGGCCGTTCCCCAATTACCATGCACCGCATTGCACGGTGGATTCGAGGAACCCGGATTCCAAACCGTTTTCCGTGGCGGAATTCATGGATACCTACAGACAGTGTGAGGAACTGGTGAGAAAAGGGCTGATCCGGCATATCGGAATCTCCAATATGACGATCCCGAAGCTGAACGCGGTCATTGATAAATTTGAGATCAAACCCGTGGCATGTGAATTGGAGCTTCACCCCTGCTTCCAGCAGCAGGAGCTGTTTGATTATCTGAAGGCACATGATATCCAGCCCATCGGCTTTATGCCTCTTGGCTCACCCCAGAGGCCGGAGCGGGATATGGAGCCTACGGATATCGCGGATATGCAGGTGCCGGAGTTTAAGGCGATCGCCGGGGCGCACGGCGTGCATCCTGCGATCATTGCGCTGAAATGGGCCGTGCAGAGGGGACAGATTCCGATCCCGTTCTCAATCCATGAGATGGAATATACGAGCAATCTGGAATCCACAATGACGGAACCGTTGACAGAAGAAGAGATGAAGGTGATCGCAGGGCTTGAGAAGAATAATCGTCTGGTAAAGGGACAGGTGTTCTTGTGGGAAGGCGCAGATGACTGGCACGACCTCTGGGATGAAGACGGCGTGATCGTGGATTGTTCGGACGCGGAGTAAACGGACGGCACAGGCGGTTTCGGGCAGGGCGGTGCAGGTGCCGTGTACCTGAGTGCGGAAAGTTTGTATGATGACAACAGTCGTGAACAGCGTGTGCAGCTATGCGTCCGGTGTACCGGAATGCGGGGAGTTGGTATATGATTACAACAGTTACATTAAATGCATCGATCGACAAAGCATATTATATGGAGAGCAGTATCGAAAACGGTACCGTGATGCGGGTGAAGGCCGTTCATAATTCTGCCGGTGGAAAAGGGCTGAATGTGGCGAGGGCGGTGCACCTTTGCGGAGAAGAGGTGCTTGCAACCGGGCTGGTGGGCGGTTATAATGGAAAATATCTGGAGGCGCTTCTGGATAAAGACGGCGTTTCCCATGATTTCGTGCATATACAGGGAGAAACAAGAAGCTGTATCAATATTCTGGATGAAGCTTACGGCTCCACGGAATATCTGGAGCCGGGCTGTCTTGTGACCGGATGGGAGATACAGCAGTTTCTGAAACAGTTTCCGGAGATCATAAAGGAAAGTTCGGTGGTCACCATGTCCGGCAGTGTGCCTGCCGGGGTAGGAAAAGAGATTTACAAGGAACTGACTGATATGGTCAAAACTGCCGGAAAACAGGTGATCCTGGATACCAGCGGGGAATTGCTGAAACAGGGCATCGAAAGCTGCCCTACGGTGGTAAAGCCCAATCAGGAGGAACTGGAAATGCTTTTTCACACAAAGATCCGCGGCAGGGAAGATGTGATAGAGCGGGCAAAGGAGATCCGGGAAAAAGGGATACCTTATGTGATCGTTTCTCTTGGCGGGGAGGGAGCGCTGATGGCGTGCCGGGAAGGTGTATTTCAGGCTGTCCCGCCCGGGATAGAAGCGGTGAATACGGTGGGATGCGGGGATTCCATGGTGGGT
The DNA here is from genome assembly GCA_910573755.1 of Lachnospiraceae bacterium. Classification (GTDB taxonomy): domain Bacteria; phylum Bacillota; class Clostridia; order Lachnospirales; family Lachnospiraceae; genus 1XD8-76. The sequence goes on from CAJTBO010000017.1 coordinate 30,321, forward strand.
GCCGTGGCAGCGGCGCTGCACAGAGGATGGGAGCCGGAAAAGATGCTGCGGTATGCGGTGGCAGTGGCGTCCGCCAATGCGCTCTCGCCGAATACCGGGGATTTTGATCCGGCAGTCAGTGAAAGGCTGTTCGGGCAGGTCGAATGCAGGAGGATTTGCTGAAGCGTTTCAATATGCAGTGAAAAGCAGTGAAAAACAGGTAAGGCAGCGAAGAAACAGACAGGAACTTTAGGCGGAAGGATACAGGAACTGTATTCCCGAAAGCGGAAAAAAGAAAGAAGGATGAAATTATGTCATTGGTTACATCAAAACAACTGTTGCTGGATGCGCAGAAGGGCGGCTATGCGGTAGGCGCGTTTAATGTGGAGAATATGGAGATGGTGATGGCGGTGGTAAAGGCTGCCGGGGAGATGAAGGCGCCTGTTATTTTACAGACCACGCCTTCCACGATCCAATATGCGGGAATCGATATGTATTATGCCAATGTGAAGGCGGCAGCCATGCAGGCGCAGGTGCCGGTGGCGCTGCATCTGGATCATGGCAGCAGTTTTGCCCTTGCCATGCAGGCGCTGCGTGCCGGATATACTTCCATTATGATCGACGGATCGAAAGAAGCCTTTGAGGAGAATATCGCGTTATCAAGAAAAGTGGTGGATGCCTGCAGGCCCTCCGGAATTCCTGTGGAGGCGGAACTCGGCAAGGTGGGCGGAAAGGAAGACGATCTGGAGTGCAATGATCCGGGCTATACGGATCCGGAAGATGCGGTGCGGTTTGTGGAGGAGGCACAGATCGATTCTCTGGCGGTTGCCATCGGTACAGCCCACGGCATCTACAAAGGGGAGCCGAAACTGGATCTGGAAAGGCTCTCCGAGATCAGAAGGAGGGTATCGATCCCGCTGGTGCTTCACGGTGCTTCCGGCGTGCCGGATGAAACAGTGCGGCAGTGTATCGGCAGAGGGATCTGCAAAGTAAATTTTGCGACGGAACTCAGGATCGCCTACAGCGACGGCGTGAAGGAGTATCTGAAGGAGAATCCGGAGGCTTTTGATCCGAAGAAGTACGGGGCGCCGGGCATGAAGAAAGTGACAAAACTGGTAGCTGAGAAGATCAGGCTTTGCGGAAGCGAAGGGAAAGCCTGAGAGATAACTGCGGAAACTTCATGGAGCGGTTTTGATATGGACTAAGAGGCGGAGAGTTTGATGGCTCTCCGCTTTTAGTGTATGACGGACATACTAGTATCAAAAAAGGTATTTTTGTTCCGATTGATGCGGATATTGATGGATTTGCGCTGCTTCAGGTTCAGTGTTCCAGCCTTGTATATTCTTATGGTACAGTTCTTTATGTTTGGGGCTTGACAGACATTATCCCGCATACATTCCATATCTCGGTTCCACAGGGAGAAAATATTTCAAGATTAGTTCGAGATAATCAAAAGATAAAGGCTCATTATGTCATGAAGGGCTTTTACAATCTCGGCATTACGGAAACGCAGTCTCCGCAGGGAGCGGTCATTCGTCTGCATGATAAAGAACGCTGCCTTTGCGATTTGATTAAAGACAGAAGTCAAATCGAAAAACAGCTTTATGTTCAGGCAATCAGGGATTATTTCAAAAGTCAGCCGGATATCCGTAAATTGTTGAAATATGGAAAAGCTTTTGGAATAAAAAAACAGCTCTGCGGCGATTTTTTTCTTCCGGGAAATCGTTATACAGGTAATATGCAGGACAGATATGGTAGGATAATTTTTGCGGGCAGAGACCGGCATACTTAAAACGTTTCTGTCGGTTTGTATATCTGATCGTACAAAAATTTTATATTCTGCAGGAGGAAGGAACGATGAAAAGACGCATGATAACAAACCGGAAATTAGCGGAATTCGGACAGTACCTGAGAGAGGAGGAGTATGGGAAGGCAACAATGGAAAAATATCTGCGGGAGGTCGGATACTTTTGCCGATGGCTGGAAAACCGGAAGGTGGATAAAAAAATCACTGCGGAATTCAAGAATGACCTGCAGGAAAAGGGATATGCACCGTCTACGATCAACGGGAAGCTTTCGGCTTTAAATGCTTTTTTCCGCTTTGCCGGATGGGAGGAGTGCAGAGTAAAATTCCTGCGCATCCAGAGGCAGATATTTAGAGAACAGAAAAAAGAACTGAACAGGGAGGAGTACAGAAGGCTTTTAAAGGCGGCGAAAGACAGGAAAAACGAGAGACTGGCGCTTCTTATGGAGACGATCTGCGGCACAGGCATCCGGATCAGCGAGATGTCCTATATTACTGTGGAAGCGCTGAGGAGAGGGCGGGCGGAGGTTGTACTGAAAGGAAAGGTGCGCATTATCTTCCTCTCGGGAAAACTTTGCCGCAGGCTGTCAGAATATGCTGAAAAAACAGGGATCGTCTCGGGAGAAATTTTTCTGACCGGAAACGGCAGGAGACTTTCGAGAAGACAGATATGGCGGGAGATGAAGGGACTCTGCCAATATGCCGGCCTGGAGGAGGCAAAGGTATTTCCGCACAATCTCCGCCATCTGTTTGCCGAGGAATTTTACCGGGTGAGCGGTGATATTGTAAAACTCGCGGATGTGTTGGGACACAGTTCGATCGAAACGACAAGAATCTACCTGAAGACCAGCGGAAAAGAACATACACGTTATCTGGATAATATGGGGCTGTTGATGTAGACAGAATTCACATTCTGTCCACAAAAGAAATCGCACAACAACATATTTTTTTTGTTATTATAGCATATCTGACAGCTTATTGGCAATAATATTCCTGTATCAGGGAATATTTCAGGGCACGGGAGATAAAGCCGAAATGTTTTATTTCGACTTTTGTTTTTCGTATTCTAAAATAAATGACCGGACAGCTGCAAAAGATGGCAGCATTTGGGTATCGGACCCAAATGCTGCTTTTTTGATGCCGTTTTTTGTGGACAGAATGTGAATTCTGTCTACAAGATACATGAGGAAATTCAGGAGATTTTCCGGACAGAAGGTGAAAAGCGGTATGAAAGAATCGGAAATAAAAATCGAGCCGGAAAAAATCTTTTTCCGGAACAGCGGGATCATGATGGAAGTGTCACAGAACGAAAAATGCAGGATTCCCTATCGGGATATTGTCTGGGCGTATGTGAAAACGGGTAAAGACGGGGAGGAAAAGCACGGGGAGCCGAGACTTGCGGATATCACGGAAAGCACGAAGGGGGATCTGATTGTTTATGACAGGCGGCATTTCGGATGGACGATCGGGACCGGCAGGGTGGACCGGGAGGCGGGCGCCCTGCTGAAAGAACTCTGCCTGCATGCCCCTTATATTGTGGCAGGCGGGCAGGACTGGTTTGATGATTCAGAAGATACTGATTTTGGCATGGTAGAAGAAATGGTAGAACTTATGAGGGCATGCGGCAAGGGTTAGCGCCGTGCCAAAAGGGGGATACGGCTATGCCGGAAAAAGTATTGCAGATACAGATGCTTGGCGGATTTTCCATGCACTATGGAAATGAAGCTGTTGTAATGAACAAGGCAGGAAGTTCAAAATCCGTAAGGCTTCTTCAGATGCTTCTTTTGTCTGTGCCGAAAGGGATTTCCAAAATCGAGATCATGGATAATCTGTACGGCTGGAATGAAAAGTCGGATACGGCTAACCGCAATAAAAATCTGAATAACCTGATCTACCGTCTGAAGGGACAGCTGGCGGCAGGGGGTTTACCGGAACAGGATTATGTGGAAATCAGGGAGGGAATGTGCTGTTTTAAGAGTAAAATCCCTATCAAAATGGATATTCTTGAATTTGAAGAGACGATCCAGCAGGCGAGACGGGAAAAAGGGGCGGGGCGGAGTAATCTTCTCTGGCGGGCGAACGAGATCTACCGCGGGGAACTGCTCCCGGCGAACCTGTCAGAAGTGTGGTTTTTTCAGAAGAGCAGATATTATAAGGCTCTGTATGTCTGGGCCGTGGAGGAACTGGAGAGGGAACTTCAGAAAAACAGGGATTATAAAAACAGGCTGCTGCTTTATGCGAGGGCTGCGGCAATCTATCCTTTTGAGAACTGGCAGCTTCGGCAGATGCGCTGTAATCTGGAACTGTACCGCTATGATGAGGCTTTGAACATCTATAATGAAACAATGGAGCTGTATGCCCGGGAAATGGGCGGAACTGCGCCGGCGGAGGAGATGCAGGAGTGTTTTGAGGCGTTGAAACTGATGGATGAAAATCACAGGAGAAGCACGGATGATGTGGAAGGCTGGAGAAATATGGACAAAGCATTCCGCGGGAAGCGGGGCGACATCATGCGGACGCTCCTTGCCGAGGAGGATGTAGAGGGGGCATACTACTGCAATTATCCGAGCTTTGTAGATTATTGCCACCTTGTGGTGAGGGCGAAGGTGAGAAACGAGTTTTCAGCGGTATTGATGTTTCTGACCCTGAGCCAGAAGAAGGCGCAGAAGCCCGTGGATCTGCCGGAGGAGATGCAGCTTTTAAAGGAAGTTCTGGGAGGGTGCCTTCGCGTCGGGGATGCCTACACCAGATACGGGAACCGGCATTTTATTTTGATGCTTGTGAATACGGAGATGGAGTACTGCGGCACTATTTTCAGAAGAGTAGAGACGGCTTATACGAAAAGGGCTGGAAAAGGTGATCTGTGGTATTATGCGGATATGACGCAGGAACTCAGAAGATCGCTGGTGTAGCGGGTAAAGCATGTATGCCCGGAAGGTGCAAATATGTGTTTTCCGGGAGGAATTCATTAAAAAATGTTGCGGCGGCAGATTATTTGTAGTAGTATATAAATACATATCTGGGAACTTCTGATGGTATCATTTCTGTCACGTTCGTGAATCAAAAGACTCCCTTATATGAAAAAACAGAATAAGGGAGGAAGAAGGCGTGGGAAAAGCTGTCAGGCAGTTTCATTCGGAACTGGAAGCTGTTTTCGAGTTTTTGAGATATTCGGAGGATAAGGAAGCCCTGAAGGTGAAAATGACGGAACATAAAGGAAAGTATGAAGAATTGAGCAATCAGGCGAAGGTGCTGCTGATGCAGTTGTCCGGTATTGACGCATTGCCGGATATAGGGGAAGAAGAATTTAAGAAAGGAGAGTTCAGCATGTGTAAAGCATTTGCGGATATGAAAGAGGAAGGAAAGATAGAAGGAAAGATAGAAGGAAAGATAGAGGGAAGAGCGGAGGAAATAGTCGAGTCAGGTTATGAATTCAATTTATCCGAAACGGATATTCTGGAAAGACTGCAGAAAAAACTGGATATCTCCTAGGAGGAGGCACAGAAGTTTTTGACAGTGTATGGGAAAAGCAAGTCTGACGGACAGTCGGAAATAAATACGGGAGATGGGCGGTATATTCTGTGAAAGCAGATAAAGAGAAAGCCTGTATTATTAGATACCCGGAAGGTGTGAAAGCACTTTCCGGGTAAAATTTTGCCTGAAATTGAAAAAGAAAGTTGTCTGATGGGAAATGAGGCAGTTCGCGGGATACCTTTTTTGATACGATTATTTCAAGATAGAAATATCTGCGCAGTGACTTTCCAACGGAGGTGATGTGCTGAAGGGAAGTTCAAAAATTATATTCTAAGAAAGGAGAGATTATGATGAAGTTCAAAAGATGGAAGAAAATGATTGTTATGCTGATGATAGCGACCATGTTCCTCCAGAACGTAGTTGTGTACGCGGACGACGGTACGAGTACGATGCCGTCACAGACGGAAACGCCGGATGCGCGGACAGCTGCGGAAGAAGAATCGACGACATCGGAGACACCGACGGACGACACATCCTCTGTAATAGAGGCGGATGGCAGTGGTGATGCCGATAATCCGGTTGATTCGGACGGAAAAGGCGACGCCGATCATCCGGATGATCCGGATGGGAAAGCCGATGCCAATAATCCGGATAATTCGGACAGGAAAGATGATGACGAAGATTCGAAAGAAGTAACCGAATCGGTCAATAACGAAGCCAACGGCAACGATGTTGACACAGATGAGGGAACAGACGAAGAAACGCAAGAGACCGAAACGGTCAACGATGAAGTGCCGGAAGAGGTGAAAGCGTTTTTGGACGCGGTGGCGAAACTGCCGGCACCCGAGGACGTGACAAAAGAGAACGCTGAGGAGACCGGTGAACAGGTCAAAGCGGTATTTGATCTGTATGACATGTTAGTTGAGGTTGATCTCGGCTATGAAGAGCGCGAAGACGTGGCGGAGGCGATGGAAAAAGCCAATGCAGTCTTTGAGGCGGTGCTGATGGCGGAGGAGATTGACGACAGTGTCATATTCAGTACTGTGGTAAAAACCGACAATGTGACTGAGACAGCATACAGCAAGTTTAACCCCAATACCTCAACATCCAATACGGTAAGTGGTTACTGGGCGGAAGACGGCCACGGGACGGTTCTTCTCACCGAAGAGAATCCTACCGCTACCGATGTAGCGTTCTGTCACTACTGGGGAGCTCATTTTGCCGGCTGGCCTAACGGCTTTCAGATGATTACTGCTAGTAGTAGCAACCCTGATGTTGCGACCGCTACAGCCAGAAGTTCTGAGAATGGCCTGATTGTGGATTTTCAGAAGGGAACTGTTGAGGGAACAGCGAATATCACGATCGAGTTTACGATTACAACCCTGCGGCCCACCGCGAACATCGCGTCCAGCGATCAGACATATGCGGGGTTTAATGGGTGTCTCTACTATACTGTTACCAACGGTAGAGGCGGCACGGTGACGCCGGTTATTCCTGATTACCCAAAACCTATTAATTTGCAGGATATTAAGGTTACCACCCGTTGTACTTATAACTCGAACAATAACATTTTCTATAGTGAGGGATGCTATCAAGTACCTCGCAAATTGTCCGAACATCCCGACGGTTATGTATGTTCGGACATTCGGGAAAATAAGGGAGAACTTGATACTGGTAATTTATTGGCAAGATATCCTTATGCGTGTACGCTGACCCTGAACAGAGAGTACTGGGTTGATTATTTTAACCAAGTTCTCAAATCTAATAATATTAATAAAACGCATTATCTCAACACCTTGCAGAATTCCAGCGAGACAACGATGACTCTTTTGTATAATGCTGAGAAGGATCAATGGGATTACGATACGGATTCTTTGGAGGTTTATGTAATCGAATCTGCCCCTGGCACATCCTATACCGTTAATCACACGTACTATACCAACGGGAAGTGTGATGGAACTGTAACGGAGAGCATTTCCGGTGTGAAAACGGGACAGACGATCTATGCCGAAAATATTACCAAGAAGCCGGAGTACAACAACAATACCTATGAGTACAAGTCCGCCGATCCCGCTTCTTTGAAGCTGGTGACTGCTGCAACGGATAATGTCATCACTCTGCGGTATGAGCGGGAGAACATTCCCGGTGCTCCTGCCGAGAAAGAAGCGGAGACCATTTTAAGCGGCAGATATACCGTCAAGGTGAGGTGTACTAACGAAAAACGCGGGCACACTCTTGGTGAGAAGGATTACAGCATTACGGCGGCGGATATTACCGGTATTTCTGAAGTGAGGAAGAACAATTCAGGCAAATGGGAAGTTGAAGTTTACTCTACCAATAACACATTTATTAGCAAGTTCAATGATGAGACTAATGTCAACTGCATGCACGACGAGAAATCAGGTGGCTTCAGCATCAAGTTGGTTTGGAACGGCAGTGCATGGACGTATGAGAACACCTCTTATACCCGTACGGTTGAGACAGAGTGCCATCCCGAAACCGGCAGGGCGATCACCTACACCGTGGTCTACAAGGCAAATGACGGTGAAAAGAATGAGGTCAGCAATCTGCCTGCGTCCGAGAGTAAGCAGGGAACCGCACCCGGTTCTGTAGATTTCGTTGTCTCCAAGCAGATTCCTATCCGCGACGGCTACGAGTTCGCAGGCTGGGCTGTGCAGGGCACGACGAAGAACGGCGGCGACAAGCTTACTGTAACGGGCAGTGAGTATGCAGACAGCGTAACAGAATACCTGTACGCTACATGGGCGGAGAAACCTAATAAGCCCGTGATTCCCGGAGATAAAGGAAAACTCCGTGTTCTGGTGGCATGCGACAGCGTGGAAAGCGGTCACAGGGGCAAAAAGGAAAAACTGCGTCTGCGGACGGTGCAGAATGGGATTACAGAGTATACCGACGGTGAAGTGGTCAAGACTGAAAAGTACGGCTACGACTGGGAGTATACGGTTACCCTTCATAAGAGCGATTTTGCAGACCGGTTTCAACATAATAAGAATGATGACCACAAATATGTGGAGAACACCAAAGATACCGTGAATGTGACATTCTACTACAGGAACGGCGAGTGGGATTATGAGAATCTCAAGACTCACAATTCCGATGTGGAGATTGTTTATGAAAAGAACGGCAGCGATGATTATTTTTGCAACTATGTAGTGTACCATGTGGAACCTAAAACGACCACTAAGACCCCTAAAATAGAAGTCAAAAAGTCCAATACGGACTTTAAGGTGGATCCGGAGAGCGGAAATGCTAAAGTAGACTACACTGTAACTATTAAGAATGTCAGCGGCTTTGATATCTACGGATTGAGGCTGACTGATACCCTGACCCCGACTCTTACGAAGACGGGGAACGGCGAAGGTACGCCCGGCGCGGCTTACACCTTTAGCAACTGGAAAGTTGATGGAAAAGAGATCACACCTATAAGCGGCGGGGCTGGTGAGTTGGAGCATGAACTTGGGATTCTGCCCCGAAATACAATCTTTGAGGATCAGCAGATTGTCACCTTGACTTATACCGTTGAAATCGAGACAAACGATGTTCCGGCCGAGGTGAAACTGGAAAACAAGGCGAAAGCGGATTCCTGGTCTAAAGAATACACAACTTCGCGGCTTGCGAAAGTGGCAGCCGTCTTCCTCATGAAGACGCGAACTGTCGGTGACGACATCGGGTATCCCGATGAGCCGGATATTCATGGCAGTGCTACCAGCACTACCGGAGGTGATGTCAGCGGCAGCGGCAGCAGTACTGCAGGAGGCGAACTTCCGGCTAAGTACACTCTGACTTATGAGTGGAATCTGCCTGAGGGAGCGAGTCCTGTAAAGAATCTGCCTGTCGACACACGAAAGAGCCGGCCGGCGGGTTCCCACTTTATAGTGGATACCGTGAACAAAGCGGGCGATGAAATAACTGGAAGCGACGGCAAGACTTATGTGTTCTCCGGCTGGCGGGTACCTGATGATGTTGCCACAGAAGAGAACGAGGGCGACTATAAAGGACAATGTGTTATGCCCGCTCATGCGGTAATTATCACGGGTGAATGGATTCTTAAGGAAGCTGTACCCAAAAAGCCAACCACAGAAGATCTCCAGCAGGTAGGAGTTATGGTTAAATGTTCCGACAACTCCGAACACGACAGTGGAACCGGATGGTGGCAGCTGGGCGGTGAATTCAAAGATGGTAATTTGCACCCCTGGTATGATGAGTGGCGCACCATCGGCGAGGTTACAAAGGTTGACGACACTTACCAGTGCATTGTAACCCTCCATGCTGAGCCGTGGGCGAATTTGCGTATCAACGGTCCGACCCTTACCAATATCAAGAAAAACGAAGGGATTGGGCACATTTTTGACGAAACGAAGACCGGCGGAAAAGAAATTCCGGTAACATTCACTTATGAGGACGGCGCCTGGACGGCAGATAAAGAAGTTGCTGAAGTGTGGCTCAAGGAAGACACCGTGAAGAAGAACGTTGATATTTTCAAAGCGTTCTATGGTCCTGGCAAGGACGAAGTTGAAAGGATTAAGGATAACTTCAGCATCACCTATACCTACAAGCTGAATGGTAAGACCACGACCGGCACCCTGAATGGCAGGGACGCTGAATTTGTGGAGGGTGAAGAACTCTTTTTGGGCTGCGAAGCCGTGATGAAATGGACGGTTGAGTTCGAAATGAACAATGGCTCTACTAAGGACTCCGGTGCTGGTGAGATTTCCTTTGCAGAGACAGGCAAAGAGATTGATGGCTGGACATGGTACAATATCGATGAAACGCTGACAGATATACCCAATGCCAATATGAGCGGCTTCAGTCATCCGCAGTTCATCGCTGACGGTCACAAATCCATCGGTCTGAGCAACAACTACGAGCAGGACAATATGGTGACTATCACTGTCAGGTTTGTGGATGAGGAAGGCAACGTGGTTAAAAGCGTGACGATGGAAAATGTAAAGAAGGGCAGCGAGTACGATGTGGAGGAGGAGACCGAGAAGATTCCTGATGGCTACGAGAAAAACGGCGAGCCTATGGGCGATCCTGTATCCGGCATCGCTGACACAAACAAGACTATCATTGTTCCGGTGAAGACTATCACGTACACCGTGACCTATACGGACGGTGTGAACGGCACAGCGTTTACGGATCAAGTGACAACGGGCTTGAAAGAGGGAGTTACGACTCCTGTATTTAGCGGAACACCCGGCCGAAGCGGTTATACTTTTGCAGGCTGGACACCGACGGTAGCGGAGATTGTGACAGGTAACGCAACTTATACCGCACAGTGGACTTTGATACCGGAGAACCCGACCACCCCGACTACACCTTCCGGAGGAGGCGGTGGAGGCGGAGGAGGTGGTGGAACACCGGATCCGACACCCGCACCTCCCACACCGGAGATCACACCGATCATACCGGGACCTGTTCCCACAGCGGGACCTACGCCGGTCGTTCCGACAGTAACACCTGTAGCAGCTACACCGGCAGCACCGACACCGACTGCGGCGTTGGCAAGCCCGACACCGGAAGCGGTGGAGCTGGCGGATGAAGCGGTACCGCTTGCGGCGGAAGAAGAAAAACAGCCGGAAATGAAAATGGTGGATGAAGAAGAGACACCGTTAGCAGGCGGCAAAGGAGCAGCCTGGGCACTCATCAACTTCGCATTGATGAATCTGGCAATCTTTGAATCGGTAATGCTTCTGATCGGTTACTTTGTAAAGACAAAGAATGATGAAGAAGAGGAGAAGAGAAAACTGAAAAAGAAAGGCATATTCCGAATTATCAGCCTTCCGGTAGCGATCATCTCCCTTATCGTATTCATTCTGACAGAGGATATCACCCTGCCGACAGCATTTGTTGATAAGTATACGATCGTTATGCTGATCATCGCAATTGTGCAGACGGTTATGGTAGCGCTCTCCAATAAGAAATATGCGGATGAGGAAGAAGCATAAAAACATATATCATTTATAACACAGCAACATGATAAAACCGGCGCCGGGGGAAACCCTGGAGCCGGTTTTATCATGTTGCTGTGTTGATTCTTCCTGTGCCGGATTTTCTATTGGAATCGGTTCTGTAACAGGAAGTGTTGACTGTTGCTGACTGTTGCTTCCGCATCCTGTTATGGTACAAGTTAATAGCAGTATAAAGCCAGTCAGTAAAACGATAGTTTTCCGATCTATGGCAGACAGGGGGAATTTTAACAAAATTTTTTTTGAAATAATTTATTTGTTTGTTTCATTTTCTGTTACTCCTTTTATACCTATAAGTTTTGATTTATCGGTTTGCGCCGAGAAAAATTATAGCATGCTCAATTATGAAAAGCAATCTCCGCCCTAAGTCCGTTCCGACTATTGCAGCGGCTGCCGGTAGGTTTTGCGGTGGCTCTGGCTCTGCCCCTGCGCCCCTGACATCCCCCAAAGAACAGAATGGAGTGTTTTGCGTCAATAACTCAAAAAAACACTTGACAAAACGCTTCATGTTTCGGAAAAAAGGAAGCGGAGGAGTAAGCGGAAAAAGGATGCCGGACTGCATGCATGTTAAAAAAATATTCCCGTAAAGCATTGACATTTAGCAGAAGCGGTGTTAAGATATCAAAGTGCGATGTGAGCCATATAACAATGTTTATATGGATGTCGTATAAAAACAAGCAGAGTATCCACTCTCACCCTGCGGCTTTGCTGGCAGGTGTTCAGACTTTTGATTTTCCGGGTCCGGCGTAAGGAATGCCGGATTTATTGAGAAGCTTGATCTGGTGGATAGCGCTGCTGTCCACTTTTTGCGTATAGAGAAAAGAAAAGTCGCTGGGGCGGGCGAAGCCGGCTTCAGATCAAGGGGGAGGGAAAGACCATTAGCGATTATTTCATTAACGAACAGATTAGAGACAGAGAAGTGCGTGTCATAGGTGAAGACGGCCAGCAGCTTGGCGTTATGTCATCCAGAGATGCTATGAAACTGGCGGAAGAAGCCGGTGTGGATCTGGTAAAGATTGCACCTACGGCAAAGCCTCCGGTCTGCAGGATTGTTGATTATGGAAAGTTCAGATATGAGCAGACCAGAAAAGAAAAGGATGCTAAGAAGAAGCAGAAGACTACGGAAGTAAAGGAACTGCGGCTGTCTCCCAATATTGATACAAATGACTTGAATACCAAAGTCAATGCGGCAAGGAAGTTCCTGAGCAAAGGGGACAAGGTGAAGATCACCCTTCGTTTCAGGGGACGTGAGATGGCGCATATGAACAGCAGCAAGCATATTCTGGACGATTTTGCCCGGGCGCTTGCGGATATCGCGGTAGTTGACAAAGCGCCTAAAGTGGAAGGACGAAGCATGACCATGTTCTTGACACAGAAAAGGTAGCTTCCATCTATGGAAAATAATGAAAGTACAGGAGGAATGAATTATGCCAAAAATGAAAACAAGCAGAGCGGCTGCAAAGCGTTTCAAAGTAACCGGAACAGGGAAACTGAAAAGAAATAAAGCTTATAAGCGCCATATCTTAACCAAAAAGAGCACAAAGAATAAGAGAAATTTAAGAAAAGCTGCAATGACAGATGCAACAAATGTAAAGAATATGAAGAAAATTCTGCCTTATCTGTAAAAAGACAAGCCCTGTGAAATGGAATACAGGGTGTATTTTTCGGGAAACTGGCAGAACAGTAAGTAATATCGGTTAGGAGGATAAAAGGATGGCAAGAATAAAAGGCGGCATGAGCGCCAGAAGAAAACATAACAGAGTATTAAAACTTGCGAAAGGTTACAGAGGCGCAAGATCAAAACAGTACAGAATTGCCAAGCAGTCCGTTATGCGGGCACTGGCAAGTTCCTACGCAGGAAGAAAAGAAAGAAAACGTCAGTTCAGACAGCTGTGGATCGCCCGTATCAATGCGGCGGCAAGAATGAATGGTTTATCCTACAGCAGATTTATGCATGGCCTGAAACTGGCTGAGGTGGATATCAACAGAAAGATGCTTGCGGAGCTTGCGGTAAATGATGCGGAAGGCTTTGCTTCCCTTGCAGAACTTGCAAAGAGCAAACTGTAAGGCGGGGCTGCCGGAGGGCGGATAAAACTGTCTGTTGCTTTTCAGGTGGTACAGACAGGCGGGAAAAGTTCTATCATAAGATAAGAATAGAGGAAAATCGGGTGGGCAGCCACTCGATTTTCGCTTTATGTGCGGGTCCGTGCAGAGGAATGTGCGCTAAAGCGGTGCGCGGACCGCAGGGCAATACGGGAATGTTGCCGGATTTTAAATTTGATGGAAAGGAAGGGATTATTTGTATGGGAGTATTAGGAGAATTGGAGCCCAAGGCGGTATTTCGGTTTTTTGAGGAGATCTGCGCGATTCCTCACGGTTCCGGGAATGTGGACAGACTGAGCGATTATCTGGTTGCATTTGCAAAAGAAAGAGGGCTCGCCTGCAGGCAGGACGGGATGAAAAATGTCATCATATCCAAAGATGCGGCACCGGGCTATGAGGAGCAGGAAGGTATCATCCTGCAGGGGCATATGGATATGGTGGCGGTGAAAAAGCCGGACTGTGATATCGATATGAGGACGGAAGGATTAAAGCCGGCGGTGGATGGCGACTATATTTACGCGGAACATACCAGTCTCGGCGGAGACGACGGTATCGCAGTTGCCTATGCGCTGGCGATCCTGGACGATGACAGCATCCCCCATCCCCGTCTGGAGGTGATCATCACGGTGGATGAAGAAGTGGGAATGGACGGCGCCAAAGCCCTTGATCTGTCGGAGATAAAAGGAACAAGGCTGCTGAATCTGGATTCGGAGGATGAAGGATATTTTCTGACAGGCTGCGCGGGGGGAGCCAGTGTAAAGCATTTTCTGCCGGTGGCATGGGAGAAAAGAACCGGAACGCTCTATACCTGTAAGATCTGCGGGCTTGCGGGAGGGCACTCCGGCGGGGAGATCCATAAAGAGCGGGGGAATTCCAACAGCCTTGCCGGCAGGCTTCTTGCGGAAATGTCTGCCGTAACGGATATCGGTATCTGCGGGATAGAGGGCGGTCTGGCGGACAACGCGATCCCAAGAGAGACAATGCTTCGATTTGTTGTTTCCGGAAAGGAAGCAGAATTAACTGAATCAGTCAAACGTCTGGAAGAGGTATTACAGTCGGAATTTTCGACAAAAGATCCGGGCGTAAAAATAGTATTGACAAAGGAAAAAACGGAGGAAGTTTCCTGTCTGGACCGGGCGTCCTGCGATAAAGTGAAAAATTTATTGCTGTTGATGCCGAACGGTGTGCAGGCGATGAGTGCGGATATGCCCGGCCTTGTGCAGACTTCCCTGAACAACGGAATCATGAAACTGGAAGAACAGGATCTGACAATCGTAACTTCCGTCAGAAGTTCCGTTGCCAGTGAAAAGGAGGCGCTGATCACAAAAATCTCCGCCCTGACCGGCATTTTGGGCGGCAGTGTGGAGGTGACAGGCGATTATCCGGGCTGGGCTTATAGAAAAGAGTCTCCGTTCCGTGATCTGTGCGTCAGGGTCTACGAGGAGATGTACGGAAAGAAACCTGAGATCCATGCGATCCATGCCGGCGTGGAGTGCGGTATCCTTCTGGAAAAACGCCCCGATCTGGACTGCATCTCTCTGGGGCCTGACATGAAGGATATCCATACGACGGAGGAGAAATTGAGTATTTCTTCCGCTAAACGGGTATTTGAGTATGTGTGCAGGGTGCTTGCGGAGAAATAGCCTGATATTTTTGAAAGATTGAGTGCCGGTGTTTTTCCATAGTTTTCACAGGATATATTCCCGGTCATGCGGCGCGGCTTATCAGCGATAAAAATCCCCTTGTGAGATAAGGAAACTTCTGGTAAGATAGTATTCAGGGCGGATCTGACAGGGGGCTGGCAGGTCCGGAACAGCAAAAACTGCCGGTGAGCTGAATGACTGCCGCCGGTACACCACGAAGGAGGTTACAACATGTTAAAAGGAATTCCTACTATTATATCGCCGGAATTACTGAAAATTCTGGACGAGATGGGTCATACGGATGAGATCACCATCGCAGACGGCAATTTTCCGGGACATACCTACGGAAAAAAGGTGATCCGTCTGGACGGACACGGCGTACCGGAGATTCTGGATGCTATTTTGCAGTTAATGCCGCTTGATACCTATCCGAACGCAAAGGGCGAAGTTGATCCGCCCTGTACGCTGATGGCAGTGGAGCCGGGGGATGACGCGAAAACACCGATCTGGGATGAGTATAAAGATATCGTAAAAAAATATGACGACAGAGGCGCCGACTGTTTTCAGGAAATCAATAAATGGGATTTCTACAAACAGACGCAGGAGAAATCCACCTGTGTTATCATGTCCACGGAGACGGCGATCTACGCGAATATCATTTTGAGAAAAGGCGTTGTGATCGTATAAGACATTGTGATCCTGCGGAAAGATACTGCCTGAGAGGTTTTTGCGCTATGGCGGTATAAGACAGAGCGATGCTCCCCCGGCACGAAAAGCGTGCAGGGGGAGTTTTTAAAAAAGACAAGAAAGAGGGATAATAGTTATGCATATGGCGGATGCGTTGGTAGTGCCTGCTGTGGCGGGCACTATGTATGCTGCTTCCACGGCGGCGGCAGCTTATTCGATCAGGAAGGTACGGCTGGAGAATGAACCGAAAAAAATTCCGGCGATGGGAGTCATGGGTGCTTTTGTATTTGCGGCGCAGATGATCAACTTTACGATTCCGGGAACAGGCTCGTCGGGGCATTTGTGCGGCGGTATGCTGCTGACAGCCATGCTGGGGCCCTTTGCGGGCTTTCTGACAATGACGGGAATATTGCTGATCCAGTGTCTGGTCTTTGCGGACGGCGGCCTTTTGGCGCTGGGGTGCAATATCTGGAATATGGCATTTTACGGCTGTTTTGTCGGCGGGCTTCTGATCTGGAAACCCTTTATGAAACGGAATATGACAAAAAGACGGATCACGGCGGTTTCCGTTGCAGCCTGTGTGATAACGCTGCAGATGGGGGCATTTTCCGTGACGTTGGAAACCCTAGCTTCCGGGATCACGGAGCTGCCGTTCTCTGTTTTTATCGGCGCCATGCAGCCGATCCATCTGGCGATCGGACTGGTGGAAGGGCTGATCACGGCGGCAGTGCTTTTGTTTGTTTATGAAGCGAGGCCCGGGATGCTGTGGGCGGAGACTGCTGCGAAAGAGGAAGGAAGGTTCAGTTTCCGCAGGACGCTTGTTATATTGGCGGCGGCAGCCGCGTTTATCGGGGGCGTGGTATCCCTGTTTGCGTCCGCTCTGCCGGATGGACTGGAGTGGTCAATGGAACGGACAGCCGGTACGTCGGAACTGGCGGCATCCGGCGGTGCCTATGAACTGGCGGAGAGTATTCAGGGCACAACGGCTATTTTGCCGGATTATGCGTTTTCTTTCAGTGATTCCGCAGCGGGGACGACCGTTTCGGGGCTTGTCGGAGGTGTGCTGGTGATCGCGCTTTGTATAGCGGTATGTTATGGCATGAAATTTTTCAGAAAAGGGAAAAACGGATAATGGCGAAGCTTGGGAGAGCGATCCGTGAAATACATAGTCTGGAGAATCTGGCAGAGCGGAATACGTTTTTTAACAGGATACATCCGACGGCAAAGGTGCTTGTGACGATCTGGTATCTGATCCTGGTGATGAGTTTCGGAAAGTATGATGTGACCGGACTTTTCGGGATGTGCCTTTATCCGCTGATCCTGATGATATCAGGGGATATTTCCATAGGACAGGCAGTGCGGCGTCTGAAACCGGTGCTGCTTATGGTGTTTCTGATCGGGGCGGCGAATCCGTTTTTTGACAGGACGCCTGTTCTGGAAGCGGGAGGGATTACCGTCACGGCAGGGATGCTTTCCATGTTGACATTGTTTTGTAAGACAGGGTTTGCGGTTTTTGCATCCTATGTTCTGATTGCCACAACAACGATGGAGCAGATCTGTTATGCCCTGCGCAGACTCCATATGCCGCAGATACTGGTGACGGTGCTGCTGCTGATATACCGCTATCTGGTGCTGATGCTGAAAGAGGCGGACCGGATCACACAGGCTTATATGCTGCGCGCGCCCGGTGAAAAAGGAGTGAAAAAGAGCGCCTGGGGGCCTTTGGCGGGGCAGATGCTGCTGCGCAGTATGGACAGGGCGCAGAGAGTGTATGAGAGTATGACGATGAGAGGGTTTCGGGGAGAGTTTTTTCTGCGGGGGAGTTTTATCCCGCTGCGGCAGAGCGTTTTGTACGGGGTCATCTGGTATCTGGTGCTGGCGGTATTTCGGCTGGTGCCGGTGTTTGAACTGGTCGGGCGGATTTTTATATGATAACGTGCGGCCCTCATGTTTTCGATCATAACTTTAATGAGGCAGGAAGGGATATGGATTCGATCATAGAGATAGAAGATCTGCGGTTTTGTTATCATGCGGACAGGTATGTTCTGGATGGCATCAACCTTGCCGTGGCGCCGGGGGAGTCGGTTGGCGTGATCGGCGCGAACGGTGTGGGAAAGTCCACGTTTTTAAAGATTCTGGCGGGGCTTTTGCCGGAATATGAGGGGAGTATCCGGATCGCGGATCATTTGCTGGAAAAGAAAAATTACGGGGAGATCCGGCGGAGGCTGGGATATGTATTTCAGGATTCGGACAGCCAGCTTTTTATGAATACCGTGGAGGAGGATGTGGCGTTCGGGCCGCTGAATTACGGGTTTTCAAGGGAAGAGGCGGATAGGTCTGTGAAAGAGGCGCTCAGAAAGACGCATATGGAGGGACTGGCGGGGCGGCATATTTACAGGCTTTCCGGCGGGGAGAAGAAGCTGGCGGCAATAGCGGGGATACTGGCGCTGCAGCAGGATGACGGTGTTATCCTGATGGATGAACCATCGGTCTCCTTAGATCCTGCAAACCGGGAAAATCTGATAGAGGTAATACGGGAACTTAAGGCCGCAAAACTTCTGGCATCCCATGATCTGGACTTTATCTACGACACCTGTGAGAGAACGATACTGCTCTCGGGGGGAGAGGTTGTCTATGACGGAGATACAAAAAGACTGCTGCGGGATAAAACGCTTTTGGAGGAGAACGGGCTGCGGCTTCCGCTGTCTTTCCGTTTTCCGGGGAATATATGATCCTGAAGGGCTATTATTGTGACAAGCAGGCGCGACTGTACGGCAGATAGGAAGATCTGCGCATAAGAGGGATAAAAGATAAAAGAAATGTTTCGGATATGCGGGCAGGAACGGCTGAAATGCGGAATTTGTCTGCGGTGTGATACATAGCGGCGGTTTGCGGGAATAGTGTGAGAAGTACTTCCAGAACTCAGCAGCAGAGGCTGCTTCGTTAAGAAGTACTAAGTCTCACACAGGAGAATGCCCAAAATACGGGCATTCTCCGCACAGATTTGTGTCGCTGTGAAGCAGCGACATGGAGGTTAGAATGAAGGGAATAAAGGCAGGGAACAATGGAATTACGGGATATGCTTGAAAAAGTAAAGGCGGGCGAGGTATCCGTAGAGGAAGCGGAGAAATATTTTGCGCGGAAATCCTTCGAGGATATGGGGTATGCCAAACTGGACACTTATCGGGAGATCCGTTCCGGTTATCCCGAGGTGGTTTACTGCAGCGGAAAGGCGGATCAGCATCTGCTGAAGATTTTTGAGACATTGTATCGGGAAAACGGGGAAGTGCTGGGGACAAGGGCATCTAAAGAACAGTATGAACTGGTGAAAAAGAGCATTCCCGATATTTGTTATGATGCGGTGTCCCGCATTCTGAAAACGGAAAAGGCACAGAAGGAGCATACCGGCAATATAGCGGTCTGTACGGCGGGCACGGCGGATATACCGGTGGCGGAAGAGGCGGCCCAGACGGCGGAATATTTCGGGAATAAGGTGGAACGGATTTATGACGTGGGTGTCAGCGGCATACACCGCCTGCTGGCAAGAGTCGATGTGATCCGGGCGGCAAACTGTGTGGTGGCGGTGGCAGGTATGGAGGGCGCCCTTGCCAGTGTGATCGGCGGTCTGGTGGAGAGGCCGGTGATTGCCGTTCCGACATCCGTGGGATACGGGGCGAATATGGGCGGGATATCGGCGCTTCTCACGATGATCAATTCCTGTGCGAATGGGATCGCGGTGGTGAATATCGATAACGGCTACGGCGCAGGATACATGGCGTCCCAGATCAACCGGCTGGCGGTGCGGGGATGCGTGGAAATGAGGCAATAACGATATGCGGCGGTCAGAAGCAGTATTTGAACATGTGAATAAATTTGAAAGTGATCGGGGGAAATGAGATGGAACAACAGAAAAACACATTATATCTGGAATGTAACAGCGGGATCAGCGGGGATATGGCGGTGGCAGCTTTGCTGGATCTGGGCGCGGATAAGGAAGTACTGAAAAAAGCGCTGAAGAGTATTCCGATCCATGGATTTCGGATAAAGATCAGCAGAGTGAAAAAAGCGGGGCTGGATGTCTGTGATTTTCATGTTATTCTGGATGAGGCCCATGAAAATCACGATCATGATATGGCGTATTTATTCGGAGAGAGACACATGCATGCGGAGGAGCATGGGCATGGAGTGAGGCATGCGTATGCCGGTGAGAAGGCTCATAGTGAAAGGCATGGGTATACGGAGGAGCATGGGCATGGAGAGAGGCATGCGTATGCCGGTGAGCAAAATCATAGTGAAAAGTGTGAATCAGCAGGGCTGCATACTTACAGCACAGAAGCACATATCCCTGCAGGAGAAGAACGGCGCCATGAGCACAGGCATAACCATCACGATCATGAATACGAATATGTTCATCATGGCCATGCCGGTCATGGACATGACCATGATCACGACCACGGCAATGCCAGCCACGGTCATGATCACGACCATACCCATCATCATGATCACGACCACGCTCATACCTATCATCATGAGCACAGGGGCCTGCCTGAAATTCTGCATATTATCAGGCACACGCATATGACAGAAGGCGCCAGAGAAATTGCGGTACGTATTTTCAGGATTCTGGCGGGTGCGGAGGCGAAAGCCCACGGACTGCCTGAAAATGAAGTGCATTTTCACGAAGTAGGTGCGGTGGATTCCATCGTGGATATCATTTCCGCTGCGGTATGTCTGGATAATCTGGGAATAACACGGTGCATCGTGCCGGGACTCTGTGAGGGAACGGGAACCATACGCTGTCAGCACGGTATTATGAACGTGCCGGTGCCGGCTGTGGTAAATATTGTACAGGCGCATCAGCTGAAACTTTCCGTGACCGATATCAGAGGAGAACTTGTGACGCCTACCGGCGCCGCGATCGTGGCGGCTGTAAAAACGGCGGATGATCTTCCGGAGAGTTTTCGCATTATAAAGACAGGTATGGGGGGCGGAAAACGCGCCTATGAAAGACCGAGCATTCTGAGAGCGATGCTGATAGAGGATCTGGATGAATCAGCCGGTCAGAAGGTGGATGATAAGGCGGAAAAGGCGGATAAGAACAGAGAATACAGCGGAGAAGATTCAGACGGCAAAGATGTCATTTACAAGCTGGAAAGCAATATTGATGACTGTTCCGGTGAGGCATTGGGGTATGTGATGGACAGACTTTTGGAGGCAGGGGCGAGGGATGTGCATTATATGCCGGTCTATATGAAAAAGAACCGTCCGGCTTATCAGCTTAATGTGATCTGCAGGAAGGAGCAGATCCCGGAACTGGAAAACATTATTTTTGCGGAGACCACAACAATAGGTATCCGAAGGCAGAGAATGGAACGTTCCGTATTGCCGCGCCGCAGCGTGGAGATCATGACGGATTTGGGAGGAGCGGTGGTCAAGGAATGCCGCCTGCCGAAAGATGCGGGAGTAAGATACTATCCGGAATATGACAGTATAGTGAAGCTGTGCAGGATAAGCGGGAAATCTTATCAGGAAGTATATCATCTGGTACTGGAGCAGTGTAAAACGGGGAAAAACGGCGGGATAAAAAGAACGGAAAAGAGGAACGCGAAAGTACATCGCTTTTTCGGAAAAGCACAGAAGTAGAAAGTGAGACGGGATGGAGAAAGAGCTGGCAGAAAAATATGAAAAGCTGCAGAAAAAAATGGAAGGTTATCTTCCGGCAGGAATCGTTGTGGCTTTTTCCGGCGGCGTGGATTCGGCGCTCCTGTTAAAGCTGGCATGCAGCACGGCGGCGGGGAAGGGGAAAAAGGTATATGCCGTCACAATGCAGACAAAGCTTCATCCGGCAGGGGATCTGGAGTCGGCAGGGCGCTGTGCGGCGGAAGCAGGGGCGGTACACAAAGTGCTGCAGATCGATGAACTGATAGAAAGCGGTATAGAGGATAATCCTTTGAACCGCTGCTATCTTTGTAAACGGGAAATTTTCCGGAAAATAAAAAAATTTGCCGGAGAACTGGGGGCAGGCTGTGTATTGGAAGGAACCAATGCGGATGACCTGCATCAGTACCGGCCCGGGATCAGGGCGCTGCGGGAACTTCAGATCATCAGTCCTTTGTGTGAGTGCGGGCTGACGAAGGCGGAGATCCGGGAACTGGCGGGATATCTGGGGATATCCGCGGCAAATCGTCCCTCATCCCCCTGCCTTGCCACAAGGCTTCCTTACGGGACGAGGATCAGTTATGAATTGCTGGAGAGGATTGACGAAGGGGAACGTTATCTGCGTGATCTGGGATTTTATAATGTACGGCTGCGGGTGCATGGTTTGACTTCTGTAGTCAATACAGAGACGGAAGCTGAAGGCGGGGCGGCTGCGGAAAATATACCCTGCAGCGCACAGGTTTTGGAAAATGGAACAAACGAAGGGACAGAATGGCTTGCCCGTATTGAGGTTGACCGGGAAGATCTGCCAAAACTTTTAGATGTCCGGAAAGAATTGATTGAGAAGATAAAGAAACTGGGATTTAACAGGGTGACAGTTGACCTGGAGGGGTTCCGCTCCGGGAGTATGGACCGGGTGAAGCCGTAACAGAGAATCCGGTAGTATTTGCTGAACGAAATGTCAGGTTTGGTCTCACATAAATGAAAACATTGGGAATTTAAGGCGAAAAGCAAAAAATGGAGAATCCCTGTAACTCAAAAACACCGCATCTCTGCGGTGTTTTTTATCGGAGTGACAAGATTCGAACTTGAGAAGTGTAAGAACGAAAATACCCATAAAAGCGTGATTTTTTCAACAAAATCAAGGCTTTGCGGGTATTTTTCATCTGTTCTTAACAAGTGTTATTTTTGGTGTAAAACTGATATTTTTACAATTTTTTGTCATGGAATTTGTCATGAGAATTACTATGAAAAAAGCGCATTCCTCAGCTTTTCAGAAGCCTCTCTTTTCGCTTTTTCTTCTTTATCCATCATAGAATGGCGGTATACAGATTTCATAACATGATCGGTTTCCCATCCCCCCATTTTGAGGATGTCCGCTTCCGGTACACCGAGGGCAGACATCTGGCTTGCAAAATAATGTCTCAATTTATGCAACGAAAATGTTTCTATTCCAAGCTTCTTTTCGATTCTTTCCAGATAATGTGTTATAGATCCAGGATACCCTTTATATACATACCCCTGGGCCTTTATCTTTTCTGCAAGTTCTGCTGCTATGATGATATCTCTTGTACTCTCTGTAGTCTTTGTGCTTTTTAATACCCATTCCTTTTTTTCGTTCTGGACCAGCGCTTTGTTTATGTGTACTATATCGCCATCTATATCATCAATCGTGAGAGCACAGATTTCTGATCGGCGCATCCCATAACAGGCTAAAGTTATTGGCACTTCAAAAGCACTTCCTTTTGCCGCTTCCAATATTCTTTTTACGTCATCCTGTGATGGCGTGTAAGGATCAGATTTAACCTTTTGTGGAAGAGTAGTAGAAATTCTAAGTGAAGGATAAAAGGTCCCCATCACAGCAGTTATCAGTCCATGATAATCACGTACAGTCTTTGGTGATCTGCCACATGATAATTCATTTACAAGCTTATTGATCTCTACTTGAGATATATCTGATATCGGAAGCCTGCAGAACCAATCGGGTAATCTGTTTATTTTTTCTGAATATTCTTTTAGTGTTTTCGGGGAAAGTACATTTCTTTTCATATCGACATAGCTTTTAGCGGCTTTTTGAAAATCCATGTTTACTTTTGCTGTTTTTATTTTTTCCAGTTCTTTAGCCATAGCCATTACGGCTTCTTTTTGCGTTGGCTTTCCATCGAATGTAACAGTATAGGTTTGTCCCTTGTACATTTTCCGGATTCTGTAAGAGCCGGACGGTAGTTTTTCAATCTTCATAGTATCATCCTCCTGTAATCTGGCAGCAGGGCATAAAAATGCCCGGCACTTGCGTTTTTGCCGGGAGAATGATATAATTCACTTGCTTAGGGTGAGTTATATCGGTACTCCCGGTATAGTTCCGATCCGCTCCGGTGCTGGTAACACTGGGGCGGATTTTATTTTTTAATAAAATACATTTTTGCCACTTTTCAAAAACACTGGCAACGCGAACTACTTTCATAATACGCTCCGTTCCAACTTCTTCTGGAACAGAATTGGCAAACATTCATATTATCTTCATTACGACAGTATCCATCAGACATAGGCAAGAAATAGTCTCCAGTTACTGGTGTTAGGTAACTAAATTTTTTAAAATCATACCGTGAATATATATCTAATAAAAGTGTTTGTAAAGTTGTTTCGAATTCTGAAAGGGAGTTATTTGAGTTTCTATATGTATCTAAAAATTTATTGTACCAATATTTAGATTGCGTATAATTTTTTTCAATACCTTGCCCCATCATGTATGCACAAGCAACTGATATTTGTGCTTCTCTATATCCGCCTTCAGCTGATTTTAAATGCCATTGAAAAGAAGCTATTTTATCACCTTTATTAAAATAATGAGAACCAACCCGAAATTCTGATTCGTGATCACCCTGAAGAGCTGATTTATAATACCATTTTTGACCGTTTTCATTGTCTTGCATTACTCCATAGCCATTCGTATAACAATTTCCCATATATCTTTGGGCAGAACGATGACCTTTTTCAGCAGCAATTTGAAATAAGCTAAATGCTTTTGATAAATCTTGTGGCACTCCGCGACCGTAATAATACATCCAGCCCTGCGAAAAAATTGCTTCAGTGTATCCCAATGTAGATGCTTCAGCGTATTTCTCAAATGCCATTGCATCATTTTGAGATTTCCCATTTCTGCCATAAAAGTATTCTTCGCCAATTATATATATTTCTTCGGCACTTTTAAAAGATGATAAAACAGATTCATTAGTTACATTTGTAGGTGCGTCATTTACTTCATGTGTTATGAGGTTATATCCACATCTCGGGCAAAAATTTTCAGGATTTACTATTGGTTTTCCACAATGCGGACACAGTATAGGTATATAACTCATTTTTACTTGTATGATGTTTATAGAAGCAAAACACCATAACTTCCTTTCTTTTTAATATCGTGGTTCAATACAACTCAGATACTGTGGACTTTTGATTATTGCCCTGTAGCTTGACTACTCAACAGGAGTGTATTGCCACTGTCTTTATCTGAATTGTTTATCTGCTGGATGAGCCGGAGCGTCTGTTCCTGAGTTCTTATTTCAATCAAGTCTACAATGATAATTGCCTGTGGATATCACGGTATCAGACTTTATGAAAGGGAGGTACAACCTCATGATTTACGCAGGCATTGACATTGCCAAACTTAACCATTTTGCATCAGCCATATCTTCTGATGGACAAGAACTCATGAAGCCGTTCAAATGTCTTGTCAAGTATTCAAATGTATTAGAACTTATACAATTTTAGGATTTTTTATATTTAGTTGCGACGTCGCAACAGTTATAATTTTCCAACAACCCTGCCCATACACAGAGAGTCCTCTGTAAGTGGGACATCACCATATCCCTTATTCAGCGATATAAGCTTATCTTTCCCAAGTTTTTTAACATATGCTTGTCCATTGACGTTAAAGATACCAATCTCACCGATCTGAACCTCACAGGTAGGTTCGATCAGAAGGACATCACCATCATTATACAGTGGCTCCATGCTCCTTCCGTCCACTTTTACAGCATAAGCCACACGCCGGTACTCAGGGATGTCCGGCAGTGTGATGCGTTCAGAGTACACATCGTCAAAGATGACTTCTCCAGATCCGGCAGACACGCTGCGATAGTAATCTATGAGGCGGCCTTTTTCATTGGAGCCGTTATGTAACTCGACGATGGCAGCAGGTGCCTGTTTTAGTTTTTCAGCAATAGCATACTCACGATTCAAAACGGTATCGACCACGACTGCGCCATCTGGAGATTCTTCAGTAATAAAACGGTATTTTTCGATTATATCAATTTCTTTAATATTTAACTGTATACTTCCATCTTCATTATACCCGTTATACCCAAAGGTGTTAAGTACATTTTTAATACCGTAGGTTCCACACATTACAAGAAATGCTCCAGGAGTGGGCTGACTATTTTCGTTTTCCCAACTATAGATTGTTGATTCAGATGCTTTATATCCTTTGCTTACCAGTATATCGGATATTTCTTTTACACTAATTCCAGATGAAATTCTGGATTCTTTTAAGATTTTTCCAATGTTTTTATTCATATTAACACCACCTTATAAATGGAGAATATCACAAGGATTTTGGCAAGTCAACAAAAAATCACGAGAATCTCAAAAAAAGTATTGACATCACAAGAAACTAATGATAATATGTGCAATATCACAAGAATCTAATGAAAGGAGAAAGAGAGATGGATATTCCTACAAAAAACTTAGGGGAATATGTTCGGGAGAAGGGAATCACTTTGACGAATATGTCAAGATGCACTGGAATTCCATATGGAGCACTTTATGATAGCCTGCTTAGTCCAAAAAGAAAAAGAGATTTGCGACTTGGAGAAGCATTAGCGATATGCAAATTCCTCGGAGTAGATCCAATGAAGTTTTCAGAGCATGAGGAAGGGAGGTGAGAGAGGAAATGATAGATGCAAAAAAGTATACAGATAAAGCAGAATTGATTGAGGATAAGATACAGCAGATTGAGAAGATTCTTATGGAAGAGGATATTACTTTTGGGGTGGCTAAGACTATTATCCAATCGATTGAGGCAGATCTTTTTAGAGATGGAGATACGTTTCTGAATAAGTCATCACTCAAAAACGTATTTCCACGTTGGGCTTAGTTTCATCCATCACTGATATGACGAGAATGGTAAGAATACTGCAATTTTTGAACAACATCATATAAGTCAGTTACCATTTCATCATAGTTTGGATTGGATAAGTCATGACTATGAGCAACAATCAAAGCGGCAAGAACGCCTAAACTGTCTCTGGTTACTACTGCAGGCTTTCTAAGAGCATGATCGTTGTCGTTGTAAAATTCCGAGTTGGACATAATAATTCTCCTTTCTTTCATACTCAGGTATGCCAGTACCCTGTAAGTACAGTATAGGAAAGAAGGAAGAAAATGACAATATAGAATTTGCAGAGCAGGAGGAAAGGGGGTGAGGGAGATAAATTATAATCCAAGATACTGGCGGAGGTAAGAAATAATAAGAGCACTAAGGATACCAAGTAAAAAGCCAAGCATACCATGAAGCAATGAAAATAGCTTTTTGATAAAAAAAGAAAAATAAGAGGTTTGCTTAATAAAAGCAAGACCGGCTTCAGAGACGATGATGTTTCCTGTTTTTTGAAAGTGATAGTTACCATTAACTGTTTGACAGCACGGAAGATTTAAAACATATCCGTGTTCACAACAACAGAAAAGAGCATATGCCATATCTTTATCATGTTCGATATCGGGTAAATCATTGTTTTTTTTCAGATTAATAAGTATAGAACGCATAGTTGTTTTAAGAGAGTGAAGGTTTTTAAACATAAAAGTATCTCCTAATGTTTTAAAGAAGTATAGCATATTTGAAAAAGAAGAGCAATGGAGATTGTAAGAAACGAAATGATATGAAGAGGTGAGGGAAATGACAGTAGTATTGTTGATTATCATTTTTATTTTGGTAATAATGTTGATTTCCATAAAATTAGGCTTGACAGCCTATGTGGCGTGGATGGAAGAAAATCACTTCCGGCAACCATCCGAAAAAGACATACAACGGCTTATCGGATGGTGCGCCAAGAAGTACATACAGGATTTATTTAGAAAATCCTAACTCATAATTGATTGCGGCGGTTGCAACACCTTCGGCTATTGCAGATATAATTTTGAGGCTTGCAAATCCGACATTAGAAGAAATGTCTTTAATCTTTTTCCAATTATTATCTTCTCTGATATTTGCAAGAAATTCATGGCCATCTGGTGTTAAGTCATAAGTATTTGGAATTGATTTGTCAGGGAGATATATCATTCCTTTCATTACAAGGTATCTTACATGATATAAAACTTTTCCTGTTTCCTTATACTTTTCCAATTTCTGGTACTTATTAGCAGCGCCTATCATAAAACATCCTTTTTCAAAGGTAGTTTTTTCTTCAATAGTAAACAAAATATCACGCACACATTCGTTGTCAATTTGCATGTACTTTCTCCTTTCTTTTGTAATCAGCTCTGGCAGGGGCCTGTAAGGAAAGTATAAGGGAAAAAGCGGAAAAAGGCAATGAAAATGCTCCAAAGGTGGTAGCGCACCAAAGGAGCAGTAACCAGTAAACCAACATACCGGATATAGGTAGATTCTAGCATATCTCTCCTGATCCGGCAATAGAAAAGCGGAAAGAAAGGAGGGACAGGGATGCCACGGGTATCAATCAATAAAAAAAAGTATCTGCAGACAGATTTGAGAGAGTGGATGAAAGGCAGAATGGACACTCTGGGGAAAAATCAGGCTTACATGGGAGAAAAACTTAATATTACCCAACAGGCATTTGGGTGCAGGCTCAGAAGAGGAGTTTTTGATAATACGCAGTTATATGTGATTTTCAAAGAATTGGAAGCTACAGGGGAAGAGATTCTTCGTTTAATGACACTTTGAGAAAGGAGCCAGCCTCCGGCCGGGGCAACGTGTACACAGGCTTCTTGAAAAAATGAGTGAGCAATATAAAAGCAGGGTATATACAGACAGGCCGGATTATGCGGATCTGGATGCACCAGAAAAATTTCAGGCGATATTAGGCATCATAATGACGCATCTCAGGCAGCATCCAAGAGCCATATGTTCCTATTCCGGGGGGGCGGACAGCGACATCATGATCGATCTGATTGAAACGGCACGGGAGATCGTACCATCACTTCCACCAGTAAAGTATGTATTCTTCAATACCGGATTGGAAATGAAAGCCACTAAAGACCATGTAAAAGCTACCGCGGAGAAATATGGAGTGGAAATCGAGGAAGTCAGGCCAAAAGTCGGCATCGTTCAGGCGGTCAGGGAGCATGGTGTTCCATTTGTATCAAAGATAATGTCATCAGGACTGGAAGGATGGCAGAAAAAGGGAATCCCGCTATCAATAGCTGATGAATATGCGCAGGCAGAGGATAAGGCGACAAAAAGGCTGGAATTAAGTGAGAGGTTTCCCAAGTGTGAGAGCATAATCAATTTTTTATGCTGTTGCAATTCCGCGGGAGAGCCACGGCCTAATATTCAGCTAGTGATAAATTCATCAAAGTATATGAGAGAATTTATCAGCGAGAATCCGCCGGATTTTCGGATCAGCGCAAAGTGTTGCGATTATTGCAAAAAGCAAGTGGCGCATGAAGTACAAAAAGACTACGAGATGATTATCACGGGAGAACGCCGGGACGAGGGTGGAATGAGGTCGGTGCCGCGGAAAGATAACACTGCGCTCTGTTTCACGGAAACCAGTGACGGGCAATATAGATTCAGGCCGCTTTACTACGTTACGGACAAAGATAAAGAATGGTACAAAGAACGATTTGAAATCAGATACTCAGATGCTTATGAAGTTTATGGTCTTACGAGGACAGGATGCTGTGGGTGTCCAATCTCGTATAAAGCGGTTGATGATCTGGAACTGATACGGCCACACGAGCCAAATGTTGTCAAGGCGGCGTGGAACATATTTGGGAAAAGCTATGAATACCGGAAAAAATACAATGACTATAAGGATGCCAGAATGAGGGAAGAGAAAAAAAGAAGGGCAAATATTGAAGGGCAGATGGATTTCTTTGACTTATTAGAGGGAAAATCATGAAAAATAATATCATAATTGACTGCTTTGCCGGCGGCGGTGGTGCAAGCGTCGGGATAGAGATGGCGCTGGGACGATATGTAGATATCGCCGTGAATCATGATCCTGAGGCAATCAGGATGCATACTGTCAACCATCCGAATACGCTGCATCTGACGGAAGATATCTTCAAAGTTGATCTGCAGAAGTATGTTAATGGACGCCAAGTGGCGTTGATGTGGGCAAGTCCGGACTGCACAAGCCACAGCAAAGCAAAAGGAGGCAAGCCGAGAAAACATGGCCTGCGCATCCTTCCGTGGGCGGTGTATAAACATGCAAAGGCAATCCTTCCGGATGTGATAATCATGGAAAATGTGGAAGAGATACAGCAGTGGGGACCGCTGGATGCTGCCGGGCATCCGATACCAGAGAGAAAGGGAGAAGACTATAAGAAATTCATCACTGCGATGAAGTCGCTTGGGTATATATTTGACAGCAGGGAACTGGTAGCGGCAGATTATGGGGCGCCGACAACGCGGAAGCGCTGGTATGCTGTGTTCCGCAGGGATGGCAGGGAAATAGCCTGGCCGGAGCCTACACACAGCAAAGGAGGTGTAAATGGCTTAATGTCATGGGAACCAATCTGCAAATATTTGGATTTATGGGATTTTGGAAAATCAATCTTTGGGCGTAAGAAGCCATTGGCAGAAAAGACCATGAATCGGATAGCAAGAGGGCTTGACAAGTTTGTATTCCAAAATCCGGAGCCATTCATCGTACAGGTGGATCATGGAGGTGATAACTTCCGGGGACAGAGCATCCATGAACCAATGCCGACCATCACATCAAAGCATGGATTCGGCGTGGTAACAGTGGAAACCGCGCCATTTATAGAAAAATCATATGGCGGAAATTATAAAGGATCTGGAAGCGGAGTGGAAAAACCGGTTCATACGATCACTACTGTAGACCATAACCATCTGGTATCTCCGCTGCTGATCCAGTATCACTCGGAGACCACAAAGAGCGGGGTAAGAGGGCAGAAAGTTACAGATCCAATCCAGACAATAGACACCAGCAACCGTTATGGTCTGGTAATGTCCTTTGTGACTAAATTTTATAAAAGCGGTACCGGTCAGAGCCTGGCAGAACCAATACATACCATCACTACATCCCCGGGGCATTTTGGAACAGTATCTGTACTGGCGATGAACATGAGGGAACTGCAGGAAGCAGGAATTGATGAAGAAGCAGCGCGGAAATGTACCTGGGTGAGCCAGTTCGTGATGGAATATTATAGCTGTGGAACCGGTCAGAGCCTGACAGAACCGCTCCATACTGTAGTCACAAAAGACAGGTTTGCGCTGATCACGGTACTTGGGAACGAATATGTGATACTGGATATATTCTTAAGAATGCTGAAGCCGGAAGAATTAAAGCTGGGGCAGGGGTTTCCGGCAGACTACATCATAGACCGCGACATTAATTACAGACCATATCCGGCAAAAGAGCAGGTAGCAAGGATCGGAAATAGTGTGGTGCCGATCATGGCGCAGAAACTGGTGGAGGCGAACTGCGGATATCTGAAGGTGGGGAACAGGGCACCATCCCTTAAATTGGATACAAGTGAACCCCAGATTAAATTTGCATAGGAGACAGAAATGGAAAATAAAGACAAACTGGTAGAGAGTATGACTATATTAGATTTTTCGGATATGAAACTACCTATGGTCGTAGTGTATGACCATCCGGCGGATTATCCGGATGCATATGTAGCGAGAGTGTGGGAGATGAAAGGAAATCTTCCGACCAATACATTCATCAAGATGGATACATTGGAGAAAATAAGAGAAGATGTACAGTCCGCAGGGTTTATACACTGTATACAGAGGGCAGTGGAAGATGATCCAGTTATTGTGGAAGCGTGGATGTAATACAATTGAGAGGAGAAAAAGATATGGCTTATGCTGAAAAAACGTCCGTATCAGTCAGCAGGACAAAAGCAGATATAGAAGATTTGGTACAGAAGCATGGAGCAGATCAATTTGTAAGTGGCTATAAGGGGGATATTGCTGTAATAGGTTTTTCAATGGAAGGAAGGCAGATACGGTTTTTCCTGCCTCTGCCAGACAAGAATGCCAGTGAATACTGGCATACGCCCGGGCGGGGACAGCGCCGGACAGAAGAAGGCGCGTATGCGGCATGGGAACAGGCCTGCAGGAGCCGGTGGCGGGCCCTGTATCTGATCGTGAAAGCGAAGCTGGAAGCAGTAGAAGCGGGAATCAGCACAGTGGAACGGGAATTTTTTTATGATATCGTCCTTCCTGACGGCCGTACCGCAGGGGAATGGATGGCGCCACAGATCGAGGAGGCATATCAGACCGGGCAGATGCCTGCAATGTTGCCGATGTTCAGTAATTAAGGAGGAGAGGAGATGTCCAAATGTCACGATTGTGGAGCGGAGACGACCAATATAGTCTGGGAACCGAACATATGCGAACATATCCCGTTGTGCAATTACTGCAAAGATGCATTTTACAGGAAATGTAAAATATGTGGGCAATATTATCCGATTGGAAAGATCAATATGGTAACGTCGATTTGTGACTGTTGCAAGGAGGTGCCATGTTAAAAATTTGCTATTTATCTGACAATGAGCGCCGGATAATGAATTCCAGACGGATATTGGCGGAGATGGAGACAGAAAATATATTGTACGAAAACAAAAGAGTATTTCGTACAGAAAATATGGAATATAGATTTGTAAATTGTGGGAATGAGGACAATTATATGGGGCTTTATGCAGATCAGGTAATTATCGATTTCAGGAATCCGATGATAGAAATCGCTCGGATAATAACTGCGGCATCATGCGTTCCGGATGAGTATAAAATCATTGATGATCGAAAAATGGGAGTAACTGATTATTGACTTATGAAGGAGATGAGGATATGAGAGAAATTTTGTTCAGGGCAAAACATATTCACAAATTACCACAGAACGAACATCTTAACGGGACATGGGTGTATGGTTATTTGTGTGATAAAAACTATATCAATTCGTCAGAATTGGAGGGTGAATTTCTGGTGGATCAAGACACTGTCTGCCAGTACACCGGATTAACTGACAAGAATGGTAAAAAGATTTTTGAGGGGGATATTATGAAGCTGATTCTTCCGAGCGGAGAGATAAGATATTTCAAGGTATCCATTAAAAGCGTTGTAAGAAAGGTTTTGTGTCACCCGGATTTTGAAGATGAAGTTTTAAGAGTTGAGATAACCGGCATAGTATTTGAATGGAACGGGTATGAATTGTTTCCATGTATCGACACATATGAAGTGCCAGACTATAAGGTGATGGAAGTTGTCGGCAACATTTTTGACAACCCAGAACTCTTGGCGGAGGAATTTCATAAGTGAAAACTGTGCTGAAATATCCGGGGGCAAAGAACAGAATAGCTGAGTGGATATGCAGCTATATCCCTCAGCATAATGTGTATCTGGAGCCATATGCTGGCAGCCTTGCGGTATTTTTCAATAAGTCTCCCTGCCATATAGAGACTGTGAATGACCTGGATGACGAGATCGTTAACTATTTCAGAGTTTTGCGGGAAAATACGGAAGCGCTGCGAACATTGATCAGGATGACTCCATACTCAAGGCGAGAGTATGAAAATGCATATGATCCGGCGAAGGAAAGTGTAGAACGGGCGAGGCGGTTCTGCGTGAGGTGTTTCATGGGGTTTGGGTGTGGAAATTTATACAAAAATGGATTCAAGACTGGCCAGCAGACTAAATCACCAAATCCGGCAGAGGCCTGGGCGAAGCTTTCAGACATAATGAAAGAGGCGGCAGATCGGCTGAAAAATGTGCAGATAGAGCATATGCCGGCATTAGAGCTGATCAGGAGATATGATACAGAGGATGTATTCATGTACCTTGATCCACCATATCTGCATGGAACAAGAAAGAATTACTTATACAGGCATGAAATGGATGACTATGAGCATGAGGATCTGTTGAAAGAGATCATATCTCATCCCGGGAGAATCCTTATATCTGGATATGATAATGAGATGTATAACGATTATCTACATAATTGGCATAAGGCTTATAAAACGACAGTAGCTGAAGCCGGACAGAAAAGAACTGAAATCCTATGGATGAATTATCCGATGGAGCAGCAGATGACGTTATTTTAAGGAGGGAGCGATGGGTTACAGACCAAAAATAATTAAGGGAAAGATAAAAAATACCGGATGGCCGATGGATGGACATACATTGATATTGTCTTTGTGGGATTATGATGATCATGAGGCTTACCATCTGACTGACTGGACGGAAGGATCTGAAGAGGCGGTCATTGAGACTATGTTTGTGACCGAAACAGAAGCTGGTATGTGTCTATATGATACATTGGAGGAATTCAGGGAACATTGGGATGAATGGGAACCGGAAGGAGTATTTTGTATTCCGCTAAGTAACGTTGAGGTTCAGGAGATTATTCAGGAGGAAATAAAGGGAGAAATGTAAATGAGCAGAGTATTACCGATTATTTTTAATACAGAGATGGTGCGGGCAATTGTGGATGACCGGAAGACGGTCACAAGGCGCGTGGTTAAAAAGTCACAGTGTACATTTTTCACAAAGAAGCAACCATCAGATTTACAAAAAAAGGATTTGTACTATCCATATGATATCATGCCGGATGCGGAACTTATAGAAAGCACATATAAACATCCATATAATCCAGAGGATATCATGTATGTCAGGGAAACATGGGCATTTATTCCATGTATAGGCTGTGACGGGAAATACAGAAGAAAAGGAGATCCTATAAATTGTTATGAATATCAGGCGGTTGAATATGATGATGGAGACAGTATTTTAGACGGATGTTTTGTTTATAGGGCAGATTGTTCATGTCCGGAAAAAGTTTCATGGCATCCATCAATCCATATGCCGAAGGAAGCTGCCCATATATGGCTCAAAGTAACAAATGTATACGTTGAGCAGTTACAGAACATGTCATTGGATGATTTCCTAAAAGAAGGAGTAGTCCTCCGGCCAGAGGCACTAAATGATCCTGAAAATGCCTATCAGCAGGCAAAAAACAAATTTAAACATATTTGGGATTCTACAGTCAAGAAACCGGATCAGGATACATATGGATGGGATGCAAATCCGTGGGTATGGGTAATAGAGTTTGAAAAATGCGAGAGGCCAGAGGAATAAATGATAGGGGAAATAGAGAACAATCAATTTACAGTTAATGACGCATGGAAAGAAATTGAAATCATTGTCAATGCGGACATTAACGAATTGTGTAATCAAAATAGACATTCAGATGCAAACGATTTAGAAAATTGCAGGGATTATATAAAAACAGCATTGCTTATGGCAGGTTATGAGTTGGATTGACAGGCAGAAAACATTTGCAGATTGAGGTAAGAGAATGGAAATGAATGAAGAAAAATATACAATAGAGCAAATTATTGATGCTATTGTGCAGGCCGATGATGAAATTATCTGTGCAATACAGTACAGAGACAGAGAGGAGCTGGAGAATGTATTGAAAGATTTTTTGCGCTAATAAGAGATAAAATGAATTGTGTAATCAAAATAAGCATTCTGATGCAGAAGATTTAGAAACTTGCAGAGATTGCATAAAATAGGCGTTGATAATGAGAGGATATAAGATTGATTGAGGTGAGAGGGAATGGCGAGCAAAGAGATTTATCAGAAAAGAATAATGAAAAACGACGTATATATATCTGGGGGGGTGAAGATGAAATACCAGGCCAGATGAATATATATGACTATGATGAATGGTTGTCAGAAGAAATGAAAAATGGGATAAGAAATGGAATATATCAAGGAAGTCGTGGAATATTTGATGGGCAAGGAGATTAAAAGGATATAATGTTTGATGAATATCAGATAAATTGATGGAAAAAACGGTTGCAGCCACAGAGAAGATAAAGTTTGTCCTAAGACCAGAGAGTAAAAATGGGAAGGGGGTATGAGCATATGTTTAGAAATAAAAAGCACAGCGTGCAAAAGATTGGAACCCTGGCATACTGTGCTGGCTTGATGATTTTGAATTAATCTGAAGCCTTTAATAATTTTAAAGGTTAAAAGAAAAAATGTCAACAGATGAATTCTGGGGAAGAGAGCTATATTACATCGATGGCATCACGAAAGTAACAGATCCTTTTTGGAAATCTGTCTGCAGAAAATGTGGACATACATATTTGGCGTGTCTTTCCACTACAGAATGTCCTCAATGTGGTGGTATGGATGTTGACAGGTGGCTTGGTGGTGTCCCTTATGATCAGATTGTTGAGGAGAGAGGTAAAACCGTTTTTTCTGAATCAGAGTAAATCAAAGTAAATCAGAATTAATCAGAATTTATCAGAGTTAGTCAGAGTAAATCAGAGTTTATCAGAATTAAAGAAGGTGGTGAATTGTGAACAGGCTTGGTTTTATCATTTTATCGATTCTATTCAAAGAAGAGGCTATCAGTAAGTTATCATCTATGGCAGTTCATGAGATAGCCTCTCTGGAGAATCTTGATTTGAAAGAAAATACAATTTACAAAAAATTAAAAGATTTTGAAAGATCCGGTTACATATGCCGCGGACTGAAAGAGGGAAGGGCAGATACATATTTTATCACACCGGAAGGCATCGAATGTCTGGAAAGGGAAAGATCATGAAAAATAAAATTGCTTTTGTTGCTGTCGGACAGGCCGGTGGCAATATCGGAAAACTTTTAGAGGAAAAGGGATTTTCTGTACTGTACATGAACACATCTAAAGAGGATCTTAACACGCTGGAGCATGTAAAATTCAAATATCATATTACTGGCGGCGAAGGCTGCAATAAAGACCGTCATAAGGCAAAGCAGCTTATTGTCGATGACTTTGATAATATTGTCTCAGAAATCGAATCAAAGCTTAAAGCGGACATAATCTTTATTATTTTTGCAAGTGGCGGTGGGACCGGATCAGGTGCGGGACCGATGCTGACAGATCTCCTGCTGGATGAAGGCAAGACGATCGGCACGATAACAATTCTTCCTGCTCCGGAGGAAAGCGTAAAATCCCATATCAATGCATATGAGTGCTTTATAGAACTGACCGAGATAGGAGGAACCGGTGCCTGTTTTATTCTCGATAATGCGCGAGGAGAAAAGATAAACCTGAATTCTCGGTTTGTGGATACTTTCACGGTTTTTCTTGAAATACCAGATAGACACAGAAGCATTAAAGGGAATGTTGACAAAGCAGAAATAATGGAAACATTGAAGGCACATGGGATGGCTGTTGTGATGAGGGAAAAGTCTGATAGCAGTGAAGAAATGATAGCCTCTGTAAAAGAAAATATTTTTGCTCCGCTGGAAGCGGACAGGACAGTCAAGTATATTACTGCGTCTATGGCTGGAAATGTAAAGATGGCTGATCTGGAAAAGGCAGTCGGGATGCCGATTGATAATTTTCAGACATACAACGACGAAGAGACTATCTGCTGCATGTCGGGGCTTACGTATCCGCAGACACGATTTGATGATATCTACAAAAAGGTATCTGAAAATAAAGACCTGATCAAGAAAAATCTGGCTGCCACGCATGAGAGTGGCATGAAAAGGGATATAAATTTTCTTGAGGAAATGAAACCTGAAAGAAAACAGGATATCCAGAGGCCGAAATCAAGGCGGGATATCATGAGCAAATATTTATAGTCAGGAGGTGGTTCTGTTGGCAGATATAAGCTGGATAAAACTCAAGATAGACATGTTCGACGATGAAAAAATAAAGATTATTCAATCTATGCCAGATGGAGATGCAATTCTTGTAATCTGGATTCGGCTGATAGCGCTGGCCGGCAAATGCAATGCTAATGGCTTTATATTGGTCGATGATGAATTTCCGTATAGTGATGAAATGTTGTCGATTATATTTGGGAAACCATTGCCGACGATCAGGCTTGCCCTGCAGACATTTGAGAAATTCCACATGCTTGAAACCACGCAGAAAGGAATATACATAACAAATTTTGAGAAACATCAAAATGCAGAAGGCATGGATCGGATAAGGGAGCAGAACAGACTTCGAAAGAAAAGAGAACGGGAACAGAAAAAGATGCTTCTCCTGGAAGAGTCAGGACAGGGAAAAGAACTTTGTTCTGGATCAGATCGGAATAATGGTCAGGATGTTTCAGACAGCGCCATGCATGGTGATTGTGACGAGTCGCGTGATGTCACAAATTTGTCACGTGACATGTCACGTGATGTCACGCAACAGAGAGAGAATAAGAATAAAGAGAAAGAAATATATAATATATCTTCTAACGAAGATATTGTCGGCGGCAGGCCGACGAAACCTCCAGAAGCAGGCATGGAACGCATTATTTATGGGATGATCATGGACGACTATAACTGTACCTGTACTGATATGCCGGGAATCAGGGCTGTTTCAGATGCCAGAAAAAGAAAGATCAAAACGCTTTTAAATGAACTGGAAAGATTGAAATTGCTTTCGGATCTTACACCTTATGACAAGCTGCATAAGATTTTTATGATGGCACAGGAAAGTGATTTTCTTTCCGGCAGAAATCAGAAATGGCATGGATGTTCTTTTGACTGGCTGATAAACAAAGCAAATGCTCTGAAGATCCTTGAAGGAAATTATAAAAATAAAGGGGGCGTAAGGGATGGACATAGTGCGAGAGACAGCAGCGGGCATGGGAATGACAGAACTGGTCAGCCGGAGGTTGGAAGAACTACGTCAGATGCGCTTGAAAGATATCGCCGGAACAACGGAGGAGCCAATGTACAGGTGTCAGAAGTGCCGTGACACAGGCTGGGAAGAGGTGGATGGTGAAAATGGGGGCTATTCCTTCATGCGTGAGTGCTCATGTGGATTATTAGACCGCCATAAATTGAAAATGCAGAGGAAGCTGAAGTTTGCAGCGATACCGAAAGAATTTGAAGATCTGACAGTCGATAGTTTCAAGATAGATTGTTATTCCACGCCATATTACCGGGAATTGGCACAGATGGCAAAAATGATAGCGAAACAATATGTGGAGCGGTTTCAGGAAATTAAAGACACTGGGAAAGGGTTATATTTTTATTCTTCCGTGAAGGGCTCCGGTAAGACGCGCCTTGCCGTATCTGTTGCCAATGATCTGATCCGCAAAGAAATGATACAGGTTAAATTTGCAACAACACTCCAGATATTGGATCAGATAAAGGCGACTTATGGGGAAAAGAAGAAGATAGAGGAAGGATCCGGCGGATCGGAACTGAATTTGATTCAGGATATCATTTCGGTTCCTGTATTAGTGTTGGATGATATAGGGGTTGAAAATGTGAGCAGTTGGGTGAATGAGAGATTTTATAATATACTCAATGGGCGTATGATTGAAAAACGCATCACATTTTTTACGTCAAACTGCAGTATTGAAGATTTAAGGCTTGATGAACGTATCGTAAACAGGATTTTAAAAATGGCGCTGCCGATAGAATTTCCGGCTGAATCCATAAGGACATTATATGCAGAAAAGGAGAATAGCGATCTTCTGGACCGCTTGATAGGGAAATGACAGAATCAAAAAATAGAGTTATTGATAAAATTGAAAAACTGTTAGCTCTTGCTGGATCAGATAATGAGAATGAAGCAAAAGCTGCTATGATGAAGGCGCAGGAGCTTCTGGCAAAACATAAGATCGATAAAGGGCAGCTTGTGGGAAGGGAACAGGAGGAAAATCCTGTTATATACTTATCTGCTGGACCATTCAAGGAAGAATGGACAAGCATGCTATCAGCAGTGATTTCAGATAATTTTCGTTGTCATAGTGTTTCGGCTTATAAAAATAAACAAACATTCAGGATCCGGTTTTACGGGTATGAAGAAGATGCTGAAATATGTGTCAATATTTTTAATTATGCTATAAAAGTCATCAGAAAAAGATTTATGACATTGAAGGCGATATATGCAGAGGCGGGGCGAAATTTTGAAAAAAATGAAAAAATGAATTATGTTTCAGGATTTTGTCAGGGCCTTGAGGAAAATTTTAAAGAGCAAAAAAATCAAAATGAGTTTTTTGCCCTAGCTCTGCTTGTACCGAAGGCAGTTAATGATTATGTAAATGCACTGCCTGGATTGATAGAACAGAAAGAATATGATTTTGAAAGAAACAGGGAGAACTACCTGCTGCGCCGGTATGGGTATGTGGATGGGAAATCGTTTCAGAATGCCGGGGATAAAGAAAGGCTGACTGGTGCCAGATAAAAGTGAGGAGGACAACAAGTGGATTTCAAGATGTGCAAAGAAAAATATTTTGTCATTGTTGAAGGGGACGAAAGAGCGATCATCCGGAATACGGCAGAAGATGCTGAGCGGAAGAGGAAGAAACTGCTGAAATACAGCAAAGGTAAGAAGGTTTTGATCTTCAAGTCAGATCAGCGAAATGAAGGGTAATGGTGAAAGGATGGAACAGGAAGAAAGGATAGCAGAATTTATGAAGCTTATGCAGGAAGCACTGGAGCAGACCGGGATTTCTGTCGCGGTGGAAGCCGGAAAGTGTCTGACTGTATTTGATGCACGGACGAATGAAGTTCTGGAGTTAGAAATTAAAGTTGGGACAGAGGTTGTAAAAAAGAATGGGCGTACATCAATTACTACTTTCGATTATTCAAATACATAGTAACTATTTGGATAGTTGTAAAAAAATAGAGGAAATAGAAACAAGATATGGAGAGGAAGTATTTGAGACAATTAAAAAAATAAGTATGGCTACGGGATTATCCATAAATGACATAGAAGATAATATGAATTCCTATTTATCAAATTATGGGATAAAAATTGAAGATGCAGTTAAAATGCGTGGGATGATGCCAAATTATTTAGAACGAGATAGTTTATTTCGTTCCAATAACTGGAGAAAAATGCATGGAATGCCTATGCGCAGAAAGTATATTTGAAGATAAATATAATTGCGAAGGTGGATTATGAGGAAAAGTAAGAATGAGTTTATGGAACACATAATCATCTGCCAGGAGCTTGGAGAAAACGGTAGGATAGAAGTAACCATTATTGATTCTGGGATAACAGAGCATCTGATCGATAAGC
The DNA here is from genome assembly GCA_910573755.1 of Lachnospiraceae bacterium. GTDB lineage: Bacteria > Bacillota > Clostridia > Lachnospirales > Lachnospiraceae > 1XD8-76. The sequence goes on from CAJTBO010000017.1 coordinate 70,906, forward strand.
TGATCCGGATACATTCAAAGGACCCGGAAAAGAGATATTATATTTGCATGAAAAAAGATTATCAAATATATGGTGCAGTATGGAAGAAACAGATCGCTATGACAGGTGAGATTAATTGTAAGTGTATCTTTGAGTTAGGTATTCAGAAAGGAAAATGACATGAAAGAAAAAGTATTCTATACTCTATTTCGAAGTGGTTACATAATACACGTTGTAAAACAGGATGGATTTCAATTTGTAAAAAGTGGGATACTGTTATATATCTATCAGGAAGAAAATGGGTTTTGCCATGTTATAGATCCACTGACAGGTATGTCTATTTATGGTGGTTTTTTTGATATTGAGTACGTAGACTTATTTTTAACTGATGATGAAATTGATTCATTTGTGGAGAAAAAGGAAACTAAAGAATATGAAATGTTAAAGAGTATGTTTGCATCATATAAAAAGGCAGAAATTTTAAAAAGTAAATATATCAAATTCAAGAATGATTCTAAATGAAAAAGAATGAAGCGCCGTTTCCAGCGCCCCACCCAACCTTTAATCATTATACTGCATATGCAGTATAATTTCAAGGGGAAGCAGAAATGGCAGATCCTGTAAAAAAGAAAACAGAAAGGAATATTTTTAACGAGATCGACCTGGATATTATGCTGATCAATGAGCGGATAAGGAATCACAGAAGATCTATTGAAAAAGTGAAAAAAATGTCGGGATGGAATGGACCGGGGGAAGTCAGCGGCATAGATTACAGCCGGGAACCGGCTGCAGGAGTACATATTTCCTTTGCGGAAGGGATCAGGATGATTGAACTGGACGAAAGGAGAATCAGGGAATTGGAAGAGGATCGAAAGGAACTCCGGAAAAGTAAGAAACGAATCAAGAAGATATACCAAAACCTGACCGGTTATGAATCACAAGCATATTATTACAGGATCATCCGGAAAATGACGCAGGCAGAAGCGGCAGGAAAGATGGCTGTTTCGATCCGTCATCTGCAGAGAATTGAAAGTGAAATGAGGGAGCGAGGCCTGTTCTGATGCAAGCAAAAAGAAAATTTTTTAATTATAAAAAAATTCTAAAATTTGAACATGCCATTTTTAAGGAAATCTAGAATTTATGCGGGTTTGATCCATTTTTTCATGTCGTGTTTTATGTCGTGTTTTTGTCGTGTTTTTGTCGTGGAAATGTCGTGTTGGTATGTGTTATAATAAGTATAGTTAAAGTTATGCAAAGCCGAAAAAAGGCGTCGCCACAGGCGGCGCTTTTTTCATGCCAGGAAGGAGGGATTTTCTGTGAATACTGTGGAGCCGATCCGGGATATGGATCTCGTTTGGGATGTGGCGGATTTTTTGAAAGCCAGGAACCAGAGGGATTATGTCCTTTTTATGTTTGGCATATACACAGGGCTCCGGATTTCTGACATCCTGAAATTGCGAGTTAGAGATGTTCGGGGCAGGAATCATATATATATCCGGGAAAAAAAGACTGGCAAGGAAAAGCGCTTTCTAATCAATGCAGAGCTAAAGCCTATCATAGAGGACTTTATCAGGGATAAAAAAGATTTTGAATTTTTATTCAAGTCTCCGGACTATCCGAATAAGGAAATCAGCAGGCAGCAGGCCTACAACATATTAAATGCGGCGGCTGATGCGGTGGGTATCAAGGACAACATAGGAACGCACACATTACGAAAGACTTTCGGTTATCATATGCACCAACAAGGGGTATCGTTGGCAACGCTCAAAGAGATATTCAATCATTCAAGCGAAGCCGTGACAGCCAGATATATAGGCATCAACCAGGATATACAAGACATAAGCATAGACGGGTTGAGCTATCGCAAGGCGGGCAGGGGAAGGAGATAAGGGGCGTTATTGCATGCTTATACATGGGGCAATAATGGGAAACCATATTCCTCTATGCCATTGACTTGACATATAAAAAGGCGTGTCAATTTATGTGTTGATTTTTTGTTTGTATATAATTGAAAGAGAACACGCAGAGCGGGCTTGACACAATTATAAGATATAACAAGTGAATGGATCGAATGTGTGTTCTTTTTGAATGCAAAAGAAAGCCCAGACCAGACGGGAAAAAGATTTAGGTTCTTCTGGCGCTCCAAAATCTTATGCGAGCCGGTGAACCCCAAAAACTGGCTAGATAACAATCAGCAGAAATGAAAGTTGCCGTTTCCGATTTAGGGGTAAGAATACAGAAAGGAAAATGCTATGGCGAGAAAAGAAACAGAATCGACAAAAGTAACAGATATTGACAGCATGACGGTATCGGTTGGCGTGATGGCAAATATGTTCAGCCTATCAGAGCGCCGGATCCGCCAGATGGCAGAGGAGGGAATCATCGTCCGTTCGGCAAAAGGACGTTATAAGCTTGTGGAATCTTTGAAAAATTATATATTAGCGTTGAAGCTGGCAGCAGAAGGTGTAAATACGGATAATCCTGATGGTGATGTCAGTATAGACGAAGAAAAAGCACTGCATGAGAGGGTAAAAAGGCACATTTCGGAGATGAAGCTGCAGGTAATGAAGGGTGAACTGCATAAGGCGGAAGATGTGGAGCAGGTTATGATGGATATGCTTGCTTCTTTTAAAACAAGGGTGATGAATATTCCTTCAAAGGTAGCGCCGGTGCTTGAGAACAGGGACGCGGCATACATTAAAGATCATCTGACAAAAGAAGTCATAGAGGTTTTGAACGAATTGAAAGATTATAACCCGAAGGATTTTTACAGTGATGACTATTTAGAAGGTGATGTGGATGGAGAGTAGGAAGCCTGATTATAAAACATTAAAATTATTCGCATCCATTGCGCTGATTCTTGCACCGCCCCCAGTATTGACGGTGAGCCAGTGGGCAGACAGGTACCGCAGGCTGTCGGCAGAGAGTGCGGCGGAGCCGGGGCAGTGGAACACAGACAGGGCACCGTACCAGAGGGATATCATGGATGCAGTAAACGATCCGGTGTGTGAGCATATCATCATCATGAGTTCTTCGCAGGTAGGAAAGACGGAGATCATTTTAAACATCATTGGTTACTACATCGACTATGATCCTGCGCCGATCCTTGTGGTGCAGCCGACAGTCACGCCGATGGCACAGGATTTTTCGAAGGATAGGCTTGCAACAATGATCAGAGATACCCCGGTTCTTTCCGGGAAGGTGCATGATGTAAAATCCAGAACATCCGGGAATACGATCCTGCATAAAACATTTCCGGGAGGACACGTTACGATCGGCGGGGCAAATTCGGCATCATCCCTTGCATCGCGTCCGATCCGTATAGTCCTGATGGATGAGATCGATCGTTATCCGGCATCTGCCGGATCAGAAGGGAATCCGATCAAACTGGCAGAAAAAAGAACGACAGCATTTTGGAACAGGAAAAAGATCAAAGTCTCCACACCGGTAAATAAATCCACAAGCCAGATATATCAGGAATGGCTGTCAGGCACTATGGAGGAATGGAGCGTAAAATGTCCATGCTGCGGGAAATTCCAGCCTTATGAGTGGCAAAGGATACGGCTTTCCGATGCGACGATGCGCTGCATGTATTGCGATGAGTTCATATCCGAAATTGACTGGAAGCAGAGCGAATCCAAATATATAGCACAGCATCCGGAGCGGCACAGACGCCGTTCTTTTCATTTGAATGAGCTCGCGTCCCCGTGGGTGCATTGGAAAGACATCATTTCCGATTGGCGGGATGCCAATAAAGCTTATAAAGAGTATGGGGACACACAAAAGCTGAAGACATTCGTCAATACAACGCTCGGGGAACCGTGGGAAGAGCGGGGAAAAGGAGCGGATGATGATGCCCTGATATCCAGAAGGGAGCGATATATGGCAGAGATCCCAGATGGTGTCCTTGTTCTGACAGCAGCAGTAGACGTTCAGGATGACCGATTTGAAGTGGAAGTCATGGGATGGGGAAAGGGGTATGAATCATGGGGCATTAAATATGAGAAACTTGCCGGCAACATGGAACTGGATGAGACATGGGACAAACTCGCTGAATATCTGGACAGAGAATTCTTTTTTTCCTCCGGATCAGGGCTCCTGATCGCTGCTACCTGTATCGATACAGGCGGCCACCATACGACCAAATGCTATCAGTTTTTGAAACGGATGGAAAAAAGGAGAAAAAGGATCTTTGGCATCAAGGGCATGAGCAGAGAGAAGGCAGGAGAGGGTATTCCGCTGATCCATATGCTGTCAAAGAACAATCAGTATGAAGTGGGGATATTTATTCTCGGCGTGGATAATGGAAAGGAGATTGTCACAACACGGCTTGCAACGAATGATGAGGGACCGGGATACTGCCATTTTCCAATCAATAAGGAACTTGGCTATGATGAAACCTATATCAAGGGACTGAACAGTGAACAGAGGGTGACAGAAGTAAAGGATGGCCGTGCAGTGATCAAATGGAAAAAGAAAGCAGGAACCCGGAATGAGCCGCTTGACCTGAGAGTATATAACACGGCGGCTATTGAGATTCTCCGGCCTGATTTTGATGTATTGGAGAAAAAAGTAAAGGCGGGAATAAATTACATGAAGAAAAAACCGGTATCGGCCATAAAAAAGAAAAGAACAGGAGCCGTGAATCGCGGTATCCAGTTATAGAGGGAAGATCATGCTGAACAAATTGCAGAAAGAAAGACTGGAACGCTATAAAAAGCGACTTGAGATGTATTACAGAGCAGAAGAGGCAGTGCTTCTGAATCAGGAATATACGATCGGAACCAAAAGCCTGAAACGGGCAGATCTGTCAACGATACGGACGGCAATAAAGGATTTGGAGGGACAGATCACATCTCTTGAGATTATGGACGGCAAAAACAAAGCTGGCAGATTTATTCCGAGGGACATCTAAGAGGAGAAACAATGAATTTTATTGATAAGGTTGTAGAGGTATTCAGCCCATCTGCAGCGCTTAGGCGGGAGGCTGACAGATATAAGCTGGAAACAGTGCGGTTAATACGAAATTCTGGATATGACGAGTCCGGTGCATCCAGAAGTAAAAATTCTATGAGGGGATGGCTGGCATCCAGCAAAACGCCGCAGGAGGATATTGATAAAAATATTCCTGTATTGAGACAGAGATCCAGAAGCCTTTACATGTCTGCTCCATTGGGAACATCAGCAATCAAAACAAACCGGACGAACGTCATTGGGGAAGGGCTGAAGCTGAAGAGCTCCATTGATGCTGATTATTTGGGGATGACAACAGAGCAGGCGGCCGAGTGGCAGAGGACAGCGGAAAGGGAGTTCCGGTTATGGGCGACGTCAAAATTCTGTGACGCGACACGGGTTAATAATTTTTTCGAAATACAACAGGTTGCATGTATGTCATGGCTGATGAACGGCGATGCTTGTGTCCTTTTGGAGTATGAGAAGCCTACATGTAAGTTTCCATACGGGCTCCGGCTTCATCTCATTGAGTCAGACCGGATATCTACACCGCACAGTACAGGAAATAACGTATATCTATATGCCAGAAATCCGGATACTGGTAACAGGATCTTTAACGGTGTGGAAGTGGACGATAATAACAGGGTTGTGGCATACCATATATGCAATACATTTCCAAATAGTAATCTTTATACTCAAAAGAATTGGACAAGGATTACAGCTTTTGGAGATAGGACAGGAGAACCGGGTGTACTGATGATATATGAGACGGAGCGGCCTGAACAGTACAGAGGCGTCCCCTATCTTGCACCAGTCATAGAATCCCTGAAACAGCTTACGCGTTATAGCGAAGCAGAGATGATGGCTGCTGTTATTAATGGAATCTTTACTGTGTTTGTGACATCAGAAAAAGGAACATCAGGGATTGGATTTACAGGTGTTGTGGATGAAGATGAAAGGGTATCTGACGATGACGTGAATTATGAGATTGGTGCAGGAATGGTCAACGTACTGGAACCCGGCGAGAAGATAGAGATCGCGGATGCAAAACGTCCATCTACAAATTTTGACAGTTTTGTGACAGCTCTTGCAAAATATGTCGGGGCGGCGCTTGAGATTCCGGTGGAAGTCCTCACAAAGAATTTTGTTTCCAGTTATTCTGCTTCGCGTGCAGCGCTTTTGGAAGCGTGGAAAGCATTCCGCATGCGGAGATCATGGATAGCGGCTGATCTCTGCCAACCTGTATATGAATTGTTTCTCAGTGAGGCAATTGCCAGGGGAAGGATACATGCACCTGGTTTTTTTCTGGATCCTGTTATTCGGATGGCATATTGTGGCGCACAGTGGAACGGGCCGGCGCAGGGGATGGTGGATCCGGTCAAAGAGGTGTCGGCGGCGGAGAAACGGATAGCGATAGGCATTTCTACGAGGCAGCGTGAAACAACGGAAATGATGGGGGGAGATTTTGAGAGCAATGTGGTACAGCTTTCAAGGGAGAATGAAATGATGAAAGCTGCAGGCCTGACGGCAGGCGTGGCCAGCAGGAAAGAAAATGAAAAGAAAGAAGGAAGTGAGGAAAAGGAAGATGGAGAGGATGATGAGGAAAATGAGGGTGACAGCACAGGCACCGCTGGCAAAAGCCAGAAGTTCTAATCCTGACAAATTCTGGAACTTTGTGGATAACGGAGATACGGCAGAACTACAGCTTTTTGGGACAATTGAATCGGAGGAGAGTTGGTGGGAAGATGACTGTGTGACGTACCGGAATTTCATCAATGAATTGGATGGGCTTGGAAAGAAAAAGGCAATAAATGTCATGATACACAGTGCAGGAGGGGATGTGTTTGCAGCCAATGCGATATATACAGCTCTTAAAATGAATTCGGCAGCGATCACAGGGACAGTGATAGGAATTTGTGCCAGTGCAGCAACTATCATCCTTATGGCATGCAATAACAGAAGAATTGCAAAAAACGGAATCCTGATGGCGCATAATCCTTCGATAAGTTTATGGGGTTCCTATCAGGCTGATGATCTGATGAAGCTGGCTGAAGTCACTAATACAGTCAAAAAAAGCATAGTGACAGCTTATATGGAACGGCTTGACAAGACAGAAGATGAGATCAGCAGGCTGATGGATGATGAAAGTTGGTATGTGGGACAGGAGGCGGTTGATGCAGGATTCTGTGATGAGCTGATAGAAGGGGATTTTCAGAACAGCGCACTTTTGAACAAGTTCATCGTGAATGGGATACCATATACGTTTAATAACTATCTGGAAACATTTGTCCCGGAGAACATACGGAAAAAGGTTCAGGATCTTTCTGAGTTGAGTCAGAAAGCATCAGGGACTTTTTTTAATACAAAAAAAATAAAGAAAGGAAATGAGGACATGGAGGAAGAAACAAAAACAACAGCACAGGATATCACGGATGTGCAGGCTCTGAAAAGGGCATATCCTGCATTATGTGCACAGGTTGCGGAAGAAGCCGTTAACGAAGAGCGGGACAGGCTGAAAGCCATTGATGAGATTGCGGCAGGGATTCCTGCGGATGTTTTGGAAAAAGCAAAATATTCCAAGCCTGTCACGGCAGCGGATCTTGCGCTGGCGCAGATGAGGGCTAACAACAGCGCCGGAGCAAAATTTATGGATGATCTGGAAAGAGATCTTACAGCGTCAGGTGCCGAAGCAATCAGAACAGAGCCGAATACAGGGTATGATCCGGCAGAAAAAGGACCTGAAGACGCCCAGAAAGTCAGCAGGCTGGCAGCAAAATTGAATCTTGACAAAAGGAGGGGCAGATCATGAACATGTACAGACAGATCGGAGAGTTTAAGCCGGATTCCCTGATCGTATCGGGTGATTTTCCGATATTGACGGAAGGGATCGGACTGAAAGCCGGATATGGAGTATTGAAACGCGGTTCCCTGATCATGAAAGGGAGTGACAAGGCCGGCTATATAGCCGGAACCAAAGTGACTGTCACAGAAGGAGAATCGGCAAAAGAATCCGATATGGTAATGGCTGTTTTCGGTATTCTGACAGATGATATTGATACTGGAAGCGAAAAAAATGCGGACAACATACCGACCACAGTATACCAGTCAGGAGAATTTAACAGAGATGCAGTGATTGTTTCTGGGGAAACAGAAGTAAGTGGCTATGAGGATGACCTGAAGAAGATCAACATCTATCTTCGGAAGGTTCAGAAATATGAATAAGGAGGATTAAGGGATGCCTGATTACACTACAAGAGAGATGATGGAGGCTTACGATCAGACGCCTCCAGTCAGGAGTTTTTTTCAGAAGACATTTTTTCCGGGCAATCAGACACATGTTTCAGAAAAAGTGGAATTTGATGTGAGAAAAGGAAAGCGCATTATGGCGCCGTTTGTCAGCCCCCGCAAAGGAGGAAAGGTGATTACCAGGCAGGGATTCCGGACAAATGAATTCACAACGCCGAAACTTGCCCCAGAAAGAGCACTCACGATTGACGATGTCAACAAACGTGGGATCGGAGAGAATATCTATTCCAAGAAAACCCCGGAAGAGAGAGAAGATGAGCTTTTGGCAAAAGATATGACAGATCTGGAAGAATCCATTGACAGAAGAAAAGAATGGATGGCACGTCAGGTTCTGTATGAGGGGAAACTGGATGTTGTTGATGAAGAAGAGGGGATTGATATCCAGATTGACTTTGGATTTACGAATATCTATGTCCTTACTGCGGACCAGCAGTTTGCTCTTGCGAGCGTAAATCCGATGAAGATTTTGCGCAAAATCCGGAAAAAAATCATCAAAAATACAGGGAAAGCTCCGGATATCATGATCTTTTCATCTGATATCATCGAAGATTTTCTCGAAAATCCGTTTATTCTGAAAGCGATGGATGTGCGGAACATGAAGAATATTGTTATTGAACCCCGTGTCGTGGATTCTGCACTGACATTTTACGGCAGGATTTTTGAGCTTAATATGGATATCTATACTTATGATGAAAGCTTCCTGAATGATGATGGCGATGAAGAGGATATGGTTCCTTCCGGAACGGTGTTGATGGGACACTCAGATGGTGAAGGGCAGATCGAATATGGGCTTGTCACACAGATGGAAGATAAAAAATTCCGCTCCTATGAAGGTACGCTGGTGCCTAAAATCTGGGTAGATGAAAAAGACGAGGTGAAAAAAATAAGGCTGACATCAAGGCCGCTTCCCCGCCCTTTTGACGTAGATTCATGGGCAGTTATTTACGCCAGACAGACAGCAGGAGCTTAATGAAAGGAGAATGTAATGAAATACAGAACAAAGGTAGCTGTTGTAAAAAGCGGCAGGACATATGGGCCGGGCAGCATCCTTCCTGATGATATCTCAAAAGCAGATATGGAGTTTTTAAAGCGGAAGGGATTTTTGGAGCCGATTGATAATGCCGGGGTAGATTATGTCCTGCAGGAAGATGCAGATGATGCAGAGGAAGAACAGGAGGAATTTGATATAGCTGATCCAGAAAGGTTGAAGAGCCCGGAAGAGATCCGGAAGATGAAGTCCAAAAAGATGGTCGCGGCATATGCAAAACGCATTGGGTTTCTGTTGGGGGAGGATTACGAAGGAAGGAGCCTGAAAGACCTGCAGAACGATCTGATCAATTTTCAGGATGAACAGATGGCAGGTGAAGGAGAAAATGGAACAGGACGGGAGTAACAGTTATGATTTCGTTTGAAGAGCAGATAGAAAAGGATTTTGATGATACTTTTTTCAATCTGGATGAGTTTGCAGAATTGCATATGATCGATGGGAAGAAAATCCCTGTTGTCAAAGACAGTGAAACCCTTATGCAGTTAAATCTGGGAAAGACAGCACACTCAGACGGTATTTTTACGGACAGCATAGTTCTTTTTGTGCAAAAAAAGCATATGGAGTATGAACCGGTGATAGGGCAGATCATGGAATTTGACGGTGTAACGTATCCGATCGATAATGTCCTCTCAGATACCGGCGGCTATACCATTATTTTAAGGGGGAATGAAGGGTGATCCATGAACAGATCAGGGTGATCGGTGCTGATGAGATAGAAGAGAAACTGGACGGCCTGAAAAAGAAAGCGCCAGTAATTTTGAGCCGAGCGATTAATAGAGCGTCAGAAAAGGCCAGGACGGAAGCCAAGCGAGAAGTTTCTGAGAAATATTTCATATCACAAAAAAATGTCCTGAAAACCATACGTTTGAAAAAGGCTTCAAAAGCGGTATTGTCTGCAGAAATGATATCCAGAGGAAGCCCTATCGCTCTGTCAAAATTCAGAGTATCGCAGCGGCGGCAAGTTTCGAGGACAAAAAGAGGGAAAGCAAGCCCGTCTGTATATAAAGCGGGGGTAGAAAGGGCAGGAGGATTAAAACCATTAGATGGGAATCCAAAAGCCTTTTTTACGTCTGTAGGTTCTGGGCATGAGGGGGTGATGGAAAGGGTTTCAAGCCGCAGGCTTCCGTTAAAAGAACTTTATGGGCCAGCAGTTCCTTCGATGATCAAAAATGAAGAAATAATAGGAAGGATTCAGAAGGAAGCATCAGAGACTCTTGAAAAACGCATTGATGCGGAAATTAATAATATTTTGCAGGGAGGTTAAAAATGCAGACAGATGTTCATTTACAGAGGAGGCTGGTTGAAATTGTTAAGGATGAATTGAAAAATTATACATCCATCAATAATGAGGGAGAGTACCTTTATTTCAATGTATATCCACAGAATCTTCCGGCGAAAACAGCTCGTGCTATGCCTCCTACAGCTGAAAACGGCGCAGTATCAAAAAGAATGGCAAAAAGCGATGACAGCCATTTTCCATATGTTCTGGTATGTCTGGATGAAGAGGAGATTAGCAGTGAATATGATAACTGGGCCGTTGCAGTGTATTTCCTTGTCGGAATCATCGATAGGAATACGAATAATCAGGGGCATTTCGATGTGGCAGAAGTCCTGAACAGGATAACAATGCGCTTTTTAAAAGAACGGTTGGTAGCAGAAAGATACCGGATTAATTTTCCGGTGACAAAGATATTCCAGAAAGAGGATACTTGGCCCAAATTTTTGGGCGGGCTGTCTACTGTCTGGACGGTAGAAGCACCAGAAATGGAGGAAACAGAGTATGACTAATATGTTGTATATAGGACCGTCTATACGGAGTGTCGTGAGATACGGTTCCGTATTCAGTAGCGGGATTCCTGCCAGATTGGAAAAGCTGGTAGAGAAGAAACCTATTATTAAAAAATTAATAGTTCCCGTTTCGGAGATGGAGGAAGCTGTCAGATCCTCCAGAGAGGAAGGATCAGTTATTGCAGTCGCATATGACCGCGTTTTGGCATTATCTGAAGCGGAGATTGAGGAGATTATGAAGGAGGTGAAAAAGTAAATGTCTAATTATGATCATGGTATTAGTACAAAGCTTCTAGCAACAAATATAGCAGTACCGATTAAATCAGATGGATGTATCCAGTGTATTGTAGGTACGGCACCGATTAATCTGGCAAAAGATCCTTATGATACGGTGAACAAGCCGTTTATGTTTGCTAATAAGTCAGCAGCAACAGCAGGGCTTGGATACAGCACAGATTTCAAAAATTATACATTATGTCAGTCTATGTATGCTTCTTTTGATGTTTTTGCGGTTTCGCCCATTGTTATGATTAATGTCCTTGATCCCAAAAAACATGTGAAAGCAGAGCTGTCCAAGACATATGAGGTTACCAACAAAAGAGTCCGCATTGATGAAGCGGGAATCCTTCTGGATAAGCTCAAGATTGAATCAGCAGGGGAGCCTGGGACAGTATATGAAGCAGAAGAGGATTATGTGGCATCATTCAATTCGGATGGGACAGTGACGGTCGCACTTATCAGTACAGCTGCGGCTGCAGAGACAAGCCTGAAAGCGACATATGTGCAGATAGATCCTTCAGCAGTAACTTACGAAGATGTGATCGGATCCTATGATGTGGCAACAAAGAAAAGGACTGGAATGGAACTGATCGGGCGCATATACCAAAAACTGGGGATTGTGCCGACGCTGCTTCTGGCTCCCGGCTGGTCTCATATACCAGCAGTGAACCTTGCACTGAATGCAAAAGCAAAGCTCATATCATCCCTTTTTACGGCAAAGGTAATATCAGACTTAGACTCATCTGAGGGGAAAGCGGATTCTGCGGAAAATGTCAGGGAATACAAAGATAAATCGGCATATTCGGACCGTGATACTATAGCAGTCTGGCCGATGGTGGGTGTCGGTGAATATCGATATTATTTCAGCGCACAGCTTGCTGCCATGATGGAGTATATGGCCGGCAGTAATGGGGGAGTTCCCTCAAAATCTCCTGACAATAAAGATTTAAAGATAACCGGGCTCTATACCGCTGATGGGGAAGAAGCTATCATGGATATGGATGAGGCGAATGATTATCTGAACGCCTGCGGCGTTGTAACGGCGATCAACATGAACGGGTGGAAATGCTGGGGCAGCAATACGGCGGCTTATCCGGGTTCTTCAGATCCGGTAGACAGGTGGATCAATATAGCAACAATTTTTGATTATATCCAAAATAATTTCAAACTGACGTTTTTTCAGAATGTCGGAGATCTGACAAGTTACCGGATGACAGACGAAGTTGTTTCTGGATACAATATGCAGCTTAACGGGCTGCAGGGATCAGGTGATATAGCAGGAGGGGAGATTATATTTGACCATGAAGAAAATCCGATAACCGAGATTCTGAATGGACATATTAAGTTCCACACCAGGATAGGGGGATTTATTCCGGCAGAAAATATTGAAAATGACTTTGAGTTTGATCCTACTATAACTGAGGCAGCTTTGAGGGGAGGTGCTGAATAATATGAATGGTTATAAGATTCCTACGTTACTGAATAATTTTAACACATATACTGCAGGGCACAAATATGTAGGCGTATCTTCAGAAGCAACACTCCCGGAGTTTGAGTATTTGACTGAGACACTGGAAGGCGCCGGTATTGCAGGGAATATAGAAGAAGCTGTGGAAGGATGTTTTGATTCTTTAGAATCTGAAACATCCTTTCAGAATATTGGGGAAGAATACTTTCATTTCCTTGCCAATACGGGGATTGTTACTTACCGTGGTTCAATGCAGGTGTTGAACACTGCAACGCAGACAAATGATTTCGAGAGTGTTGTTGTCACGACCAAAGGCAGAGTAAAATCCTTTGAATTAGGAACCCTGAAGCGGGGAGGAAAAGGAGAACCGAAGATTGTCAGGGAACTGACTTATGTGAAGATAATGATTGGCGGACAGAATGTGCTGGAGCTGGATAAATTTAACATGATCTGGAAGGTAAACGGTGTGGACCGGCTTGAGAAAGTCCGCTCACAGATATAAGGAGAAAGGATATAAGAGATGAAAAAAAATATGGAAAACTATGAAGAAATGAACAGGGAAGACTTTCCGGGAACAACGGAGATTCCGGTAGCGCAGGTATCAGAAGGGGAGGCTGACAAACTCCTTCCGGCAGATGGAACAGAGGAAGAAGAGAATTATCTGCATATTATTTTTGAGAAACCTTACAATTTTGAAGGGACTATGTATGACTCCATTGATCTTTCCGGGCTGGAAGATATCAAGGGAAGGCAGCTTACGGCAATCGAGAAGGCATATGGAAAGACCAGTGTAATAGCATCCGTGCCGGAAACAACCAACACTTATGCCAAAATTGCCGCGGCTGCGGTAACGGGCCTTCCGGCAGAATTTTTTGAAGATCTCCCCGGGAAGGAACTTCGGAAAATGAAAACTGCTGTAACACGTTTTTTCTACGGAGAAGATTAAGATATGATGACGGACAGGCTATTCAAAAAAGCGCTGTCCGTCTTTCTTTGTCGCTCAGTACAGATTACATGAAACTTATAGATCTTCCAGTATTTGATTTTCTGGAGATAGCGCAGGAGGTGGCCGAAATTGGCAGGGAGCAAAAGTCAGCACGAATTAATGATAGAAATTGCCGGTAAGATAGCATCTTCTTTCGGCGGTGCGATCGGTAATGTCAATAAGCAGATGGCCACGGTCGGCAAGGTGGCAACAAAGGCGGCAAAATTAACAGCACAGGGAATGATGATCGGCGGGGCCGCTATCGTAGGAGTTGCGGCGGCATCCGCCAATGTCGGTACGGTTTTTGAATCGCAGATGTCGACTGTGGCTGCCATTTCCGGCGCTGTAGGGGACGAGTTTGTAGCACTGGAAGAAAAAGCAAAAGAAATGGGGGCGACAACGCAGTTCTCGGCAACAGAAGCGGGACAGGCTATGGAATATATGGCTATGGCCGGATGGAAATCATCTGATATGGTAGATGGCATAGCGGGTATCATGAACCTTGCGGCAGCATCAGGAGAAGACCTGGCATCTACATCCGATATCGTAACAGATGCTCTTACGGCATTTGGAATGACCGCATCAGAGAGCGGTCGGTTTGCAGATGTACTGGCGGCCGCATCCTCCAATGCCAATACTAATGTATCGATGCTAGGTGAATCCTTTAAGTATGTTGCGCCGCTTGCGGGGACACTGGGATATACAGCGGAGGATACATCCATCGCACTGGGGCTTATGGCAAACGCCGGCATCAAAGGAAGCCAAGCCGGGACGTCACTGAAGACGGCGATTGCAAATATGTCGGCACCGACAGCAAAACAGGCGGCGGCAATGCAGAAATTGGGGATATCCCTATTGGACAGTGAAGGCGGCATGAAAGATCTGCGTGAAGTCATGATGGACATGCGTACACGTTTCGCAGGATTGTCCGAATCTGAACAGACAGCGGCTGCCAGCATGATTTTTGGGAAAGAAGCAATGTCCGGAATGCTTGCCATTATCAATGCCAGTGAAACGGATTTTGGCAAATTGACGGCTGCCATAGATGATTCAGCAGGCGCAGCGGAGAGGATGGCGGCAGTCCGGCTGGATAACCTGGAAGGGGATATCACTCTTTTAAAGAGCGGGCTGGAGGGGCTCGGAATTGAAATTTATCAGGGAATGAATGCCCCTATGAGGGAAGCGGCGCAGAAGGCATCGAAGTATATTGCACAAATGAACGAGGCATTCCAAAAAGGCGGATTTTCCGGTATGGCGGAAGAGATAGGGAATATTGCATCAGATGCCATGCTGAATATAGCAGACAATGCGCCGGAATTTATAGAGGTTGCGGCGGTATTGATAGACAACTTTGTAGAAGGGATAGAAAAGAATTCTTCCGAGATCGGTGCTTCTATAGGAAGGCTTATCACTATCTGCGGCTCTGCGATTATACGGCTTTCACCACGCCTTGTGGTAGCGGGGGCACATCTGTTGGTAGAGATTGCAAAAGGAATTATATCCAATCTTCCGGAATTGAAATCAGCTGCCAGTGAAGCAATTTCGTATCTGATGAATGCGGCGAAAGAGGCTTTTGCGGATTATGCGAATTTTCTTGGAAATGATGAAGTAAAACCATTCGAAAAATTTATAGCATTGCTTCCGGCTGTAGCAGCAGGATTTGCTGTATTTGGCGGGATCAGCGGTGTAACAAAAAAAATATCCGGGTTTATTGGAAACATAAAAAAAGCCGGAAAATCGGTATCAGGATTTACGCAGACCAGTAATGAGATGTCAGCAGCTGCGAAAAATATGGCAGCCGTAGGTGCGGGGATTGCTCTTGCGGCAGCAGGGTTCTGGTTATTGGCGGATGCGGCGGTACGGATCACACAGGCAGGACCGGAGGCGGGTATCGCTCTTGCAGCAATGGCAGCAGGAATTGGTGCCCTTATGGTAATCGCATCGAAGATGGGAACGGAATTAAATTCTGCAAAGAGTGGGCTGATTGCATTTGGGACTGCGGTTCTGATGATATCTGCAGGGATGTCATTGATGGCATATGCTGCCGGGCAATTAGCGGCAGCTGGTCCTTCTGCATTGGCGGGGCTTATTATTATGGAAGGCGGCATGATCGCAATGATGGTTATTGCAGATACATTCGGGAAAAAGCTGACCAACGCAGCTCCTGGACTTTTAGCGTTCGGAGCCGCTATTCTGATGGCGGCTGCCGGGATGTCATTAATGGCAGTAACAGCATCACAGTTAGGATCGGCCGGGACAGGGGCAGTCGTTACTCTGGGGCTTATGGTGGCAGGATTGGCCGGATTTATGGCAATTGTGGCGTTGATGGGACCGCAGATGACAGCTGCATCAGTCGGTTTAATTGCATTTGGTGCAGGGATTGCACTTGCTTCTGCAGGAATTTATGTTATGGCTCAGGCGGCAATACAGCTTAGTGCGGCAGGAGCACCAGCGCAGATAACAATGGCTATTCTGGCGGTGGGCTTGCTTGCATTTGGTGCGGCAGCCGGTGCACTGGCGCCACTTCTTTTGGCCGGAGCAGCCGGACTTGCGGCATTTGGCGCGGCTCTTGTCATTGTCAGCACAGCGGCTGTTATAGGATCAGCCGCATTACTTATCGTGGCAAAATCTCTTCCGGTGTTGTCAGAATATGGCATGTCCGGAGCAGTAGCAATATTGGGACTGGGAACGGCCATGACAGTATTTTCGGCCGGAGCAGCCCTTGCAGGAACTGGAGCGGCAGCGGCAGGGCTTGGATTCGGAACACTTGCCATTGCAGCAGCAGCGGCAGACATTGCATTTGCTCCATTAGCTGTCGAAATGGCGGCGGTAGCGGCGGCCATTGCTGTTATAGCCGGAAGTGCAGGAGCCGGAGCAGATGGAATCCGCTCCCTGAAAGAATCATCGTCAGGCATAGTCGTAGAAATGGGGAAACTGGCAGTGGCATTTGTGCCTGCTATAGCGGCGATAACTCCTTTTGCCGGGGTGGCAACAGTAACAGCAGCAGCGGTGGTTGCCCTTTCTGTGTCCCTCGCAGGAACAGGAGCGGCTCTGCTTTTGGTAGGTAGTACAGCAACAGCAGCAGGAGCAGGATTTCAAATAATGACTGTTGCGCTCATGGTGTTCCGGAACGCAGCAATTGGTATGGGGGCATCCGCTGCTATACTTATGCAGGCATTACTTTTGTCAGCAGCAGGAGCAGTGCCTGCAGCAGCGGCTTTCTTACGCCTTGTACCGTCTATGGCGATGGCAGCAGCGGCATCTGTGGTCCTTGCTACAGGAATTGCAGTTATAACAGCAGCATTTGCTCCATTGGCTATCGAAACGGCTGCGGTAGCAGCATCAATAGCAGTGATAGCAGCCGGTGCAGGAGCAGGCGCTGATGGTATCAATTCATTGCGGGAATCTTCTGTTGGCATGATAACTGCGATGGGGAAATTAGCTGTTGCATTTGCGCCGGTAGGGGCATCCATTTCTATGCTTGTTGTGCAATGGCGTGCGAGCCAGCAGCAGATTACTGCAATATGGCTGTCCTATCGTACATCTTTTGCCAGCGCATGGAGCAGTGTACATTCCTATGCTGTAAATGCAGCAAAGGATACGGCGCAGCAGATCAAGGAAGCGTTTGAACAGATGACGATCACTGTGCCAAAACCGCGCCTGCCACATGTATCAACTTCGTTCAGCACGCAGAACATGGAAGGTGTGCAGACAAGAGTGCCTCAGTTTTCTGTATCTTATTATGCAGATGGAGCGATCATGAAAGATCCAACACTTTTCGGCATGGTTGGAGGAGAAAAAGGACCGGAAGGGATTATTCCATTAGATCCATTCTGGAATCATCTGGACAGTGGCATTGCGGCTGCTGTTGCAGGAAACATTGGCGGATTATCCAGAGTTTCACAGGACGCAGAAGCGTTATCAGGGATGGGTTTGCAGACAGACAGGACTGGATCCAGAGCAAAAGAGATTTATCAGGAGATTACAGCAGGAGGTATGGCAGAAAACGTGCTGAATGATAACCGGACGGCTGATTCATCAAAAATAGTTTATTCTCCTCAGATAATAATCCAGGGAAATGCGGATAAGAATGAGGTACAGTCGGCAATGACCAGATCACAGGAGGAATTTAACCGGATGATGGATGAATATAATTGGCAGAATGGAAGGACATCTATGAGTAGGTAAGGAGCTTGGTATATGGATGAAAACAGAATGTATACAACAGTTCAGGGCGATATGTGGGATTATATCGCTTGGAAATTTTATGGAGATGAAAAGTATATCAGCTTTCTTTTTGCAGGGAATCCGGATCTTTTGGAAATAAGTGTTTTCTCTGCCGGGACAAAAGTATACATTCCAATACTTCCAGAAGAAGTGGCGGAGGACATGCCGGAATGGAGGCTGTAATGGAGGCCAGACGATCATATGTTGTAGTAAAATACAACGGGAAAGATATATCGAAGACGATAACAGATTATATAGAAGGATTCTCGTATATAGATAATGCTTCGGGAAAAGCGGATACAGTAACATTGAAGCTGAATGACAGAAGTGGAAAATGGTCTGGGAGTTGGATTCCAGTACAGGAGGATTATGTGGAAACAACGATCCGGTTGACGAACTGGAGCAAAGAAGGAGAAAATAGAAAGTATAATTGTGGCTTTTTTATGATAGATGACCTTGAATTTTCAGGTCCGCCTTCTGTGGCTTCTATTGGCGGCATATCTACACCAATCAATGCTGATTTTAACGTAACAGAGAAATCAAAAACGTGGAAAAAGACCACTGTGAAAGGAATTTTGGAAAAAATAGCAGAGTCGGCTGGAATCGGTCTGTATTTTTCAGGGGAGGACTATCTGATAGATGAATTGGAACAGTCAGGAGAAACCGATCAGAATTTTGCTTTTAAAGTCTGTAGTTCTTATAACCTTGCGATGAAACTGTATAACAAAAAGATTGTAGTTTTTGATCAGACGGAATATGAAAAGAAAGAGACAAATCTGACGATCAATAAGAAGGACTGCAAGAACTGGCGTTTTAAAAGGAAAATGACAAAGGCCTATGATGGTGTATTGATCAGCTATACGGATTCCAAAAAAGATAAAACGTTGAAATACAAATTTATGCTCAATAATGGAAACCGTATTTTGAAAATGAATGAGTCGGCAGAGAGCCTGCAAGATGCAGAGATCAAAGCGAAGGCAAGATTGCTGGAACATAACCGCTCATGCCAGACTGTAACACTGAATGTAAAAGGTGACACGAAGTATATATCAAGTAAATGCTGTTATCTTTCTGGATTTGGGAAACTGGATGGAAAATACTATATCGATACAGTCAAGCATGTGAAAGATCCGGGCGGTGGATATACGTGTACACTGGATATGCATTTGTGCATTGTTATAAACGGGGTATCAGTAGCCACGGTCACCCAGATTAAAAAGGCTGATTCCGGGGAGAAAACCTATACAATTGTCTCCGGAGATACATTATGGAAAATCAGCGCAAAGTTTCTGGGATCCGGCGCAAAGTATATGCAGATATATAATGCAAACTCTGGGACGATTGAAGATGCGGCAAAATCACATGGGAAGTCATCATCTAGTAATGGACATTGGATATATCCCGGCACGACGCTGGCTATTCCATAGGAGAAAGAAAATGTCTGATTTGATAAGAACTGGCTATATATCAGCCATCAACTACGAAGAAGGAACGGCTCAGGTGGTATATAAAGACCGGGATGATGCCGTGTCCCCATATATGCCATTATGGTCGAATGAATACAATATGCCGGAGATAGATACGCTAGTGTATGTCTTGCATCTGCCGAATGGTGCTACCAGAGGAATGATCCTTGTTCCACCATACACAAATGAAAATCCGCCTGTTGAGGGGAAAAAAGGTATCTGGAGAAAGGATTTTGGAGACGGATCCTACATTAAGTATGATTATGAGCAAAAAAAGCTTGAAATAGTGTGTGATTTTCTTCAAGTCGAATCGATAGAGTGTGAATCACTTGAGACGAAATCCCTGACTGTTTCAGGGAATGTGCATATTGGCGGAGATCTTACTGTTGATGGCAGTTACCCTGGATAGAAAGGAGGAGATACAGGTGATAGGATATTTTGGAGGCGTGATCTTTGAAACGTCAAGTCAGAAGATATGTACTTTTCATAGTCTGACACGTTCCATATCTGGAAAATATTCTGTCCATGAACGGTACCAAAAGAAAGCGGAACGTGAATTTGAAGGCCCTGAAAACCAAACGGTTTCATTTAAAATGAAATTTATCGCGGGGTATGGTGTGAGCCCGAGGAAAATGGTACAGAAAGTGGAAGATTATTGTGAAAATGGAACGGTATGTTCATTTGTGATCGGCGGACACAAGATTGGGGACGGGAGATGGACTATTGATGATATCGATGAAGATTACAGGGAAATCTGGAACCACGGTGAGCTTGTTTCTGTGGAAATCACTGTAAAAGCTACAGAGTATCATTAGAAAGGGGATATATGTTAGTTATTGATGGAATTCAGATAGTATTAAACGGCGTCTATGAAATCGCGCTGAGAAATGAGATATTGGATAAATGCAAATTTCTTTTGACGATGATAAAAGGGACGGTTCCAATGAACCGAAATATAGGGCTGGATCCAGATATCATTTCTCAGCCATCTTATATCGCGCAGCAGAAATATACAATGGGAGCAATAGAGCTGATAAATGAATACGAACCGCGCGCATATGTTGAAGAAGTTCAGTTTGAAATATCCGGAATATCCGGAAAAATGATTCCAAAGGTGGTGCTTGCATATAATGGCGAATGATATTCAAAATTTGTACGATCTGCCGGAAATATCTTTCATTGAAGGAATAAGTTACGAGCAGATATTGGATGAAATGGTTAAGGACTATGAATCAAAATATCAGGAAATAACGAAGAAGAAGATAATTCTTCGCCCTGGGGATAAAGAACATATCCATTTAAGGATTGCGGCAAGTCAGTATTTCCAGATGTATCATATATTGGATAATGCTGCGAAAATGAACCTTTTGAAATATTCAAATGGTTCATTTTTGGATCATTTGGGGGCTCTTAAAAAAACATTCCGGCAGAAACCAAAGGAGGCCGTTGTCACGGCAAGGTTTATCCTTTCGGAAATCAGAAAGGACGTTGTCTATATTCCGCAGGGGACGAGGATTACGGCAGGCGATGGAATATACTTTAAGACAGATGATTATGCAGAAGTGAAAGCGGGCGAATCATATGTCGATGTTGACTGTACCTGTGAAACTGCGGGAGAAGTTGGAAACGATTATGCGGTTGGCCAGCTAGAGGTTATCGTAGATCCTGTTCCGTATGTTGCATCCGTTAAGAATATCACTGTATCAGAAGGTGGAGCAGAGGAGGAAACGGATAACAGTTTCAGGGAACAGGTATATTTGGCACCCTCATCATATTCCGTGGCAGGCCCCGGGGACGCATATGAATATTGGGTGAAAGAATATAACAGCGCAGGAATAGAAGATGTTAAGATTTATGATCCAGACGACTGTACCGTTGATATAAGAATTCTCCTAAATGGAGGAAGGCTTCCGACAGAAACGTTTTGTACAAAGGTTCTGGAGTATCTGAAGGAAAATCCTATTATTCCGTTAACTGATAGAGTATATGTATCTGCTCCGGATGTTGTAGAGTATGACTTGAAGGCAACATACTATATCTCACGTAGCGATATCCGGAATATGGGAGCAATTCAGCAGTCTATCGATCAAGCAAAAGATACCTATATTTTGTGGCAGAAGACGAGGATTGGGCGAGATATAAATCCAGATGCGCTTACAGAGTTTGTCAGGGCAGCGGGAGGAAAGAGGATTGTAATAGAATCTCCTTCTTTTACAGTTATACCGGAAACTTCTATTGCAATGGAGAGGACTGTTACATTCTCATACGGAGGAATAGAAGATGATTAAGTTATCGGATTATCTTACAGAAACAGCTTTTCCGCCAGAAATGAAATCTCCAGAAAGGATTGCTTTGGCATATGCATTTGATATACAGAAGAAAAAATTTCTGGAGCATATAAAAAACGTGTATTTGTGGGCTGACATTAGTAATGTAGATGAAAATAAACTCGATTTTTTAGCAGTAGAAAATCGGGTTTTATTTTATGACTCAAGTTTTCCTGCGGATACAAAGCGTAAACTGATAGAAAATTCTGTATACTGGCACATGATTCTTGGCACGCGCCAATCTATGGAAGAGATCATTAATATTATTTTTGATAATGAAAATACAGCAATCGAAGAATGGTATATGTATGGAGGAGATCCATATCATTTCAGGATATTAATAGATTCCTCCAACAAAAATATCATGATAGATATGAGTGATATTGAACATAAGATTAAGTTGTATAAGCGGCTGAGCGCACATCTTGATTCGATTAATATTAGAAAAGTCAGGAAAGGTATCTTATATGTTGCTAATAATACAGAAATTTTTGTGAAATCCAATATAAAGGTATATCCTCGCCAAAGAGAGATTAAGAGAACAGCAGTGGTAAAGATTATATCGAGAAGTATGAGATATATAAAAATTATCTATAGAAAGCAGGTGTAAAATTGACTGGGACAATAATAACAAAAAAGGGAATACAGTTACTCGTAAAATTGATGGCAACAAAGGGAGAACTTGTATTTAATCGTGTTGGCATCGGAATCGGGCTCCTTCCCACAGGATATGATCCGGCAAGCATGATAGATCTTGTTAATTATAAAATGGATGGTGCTATATCAAGGTGTGAAGCAGATTCAGATGTTGCTAAAATAACTATGCAGGTTAGTTCAATCGGTGTAGAAACAGGATTTACAATGACCGAAATAGGAATTTTTGCCGAAGATCCAGATGTGGGAGAGATCCTGTATTCGTATTTGGACTTGCAGGAAGATCCACAGTATATCTATGCAGAAGGAGGAGACGCGGAAAAGTACATTGAAATAACGCTTGAAGTAGCAATAGAAGAATCCACTAAGGTTAGCGCTTACATAAATCCGGATAGTTTGGTTACAAGACAAGAATTTGAAAAACAGCTTTTAAATTTTAAAGAAGAAATAAAAGGAGGACTGGAAAAGATTGATTTTGACGATTCAGGAGAGATAGAAGGAATAGAATCTTTTACAGATTTTATGTCTTCGTTTGTGAAAGGGACAAATATATATCAGTTTTTTTCGAACTTGAAGGCCGGGCTGAATTACGTCTTGCACGCCGGTCAGCTTGTCAACAGTGGTATGTGTGAAACGCCGGGTATGTTCCCGCTGGACGCCGCTTTTGGGAAAACCTTGCAGGACCAGATTACTGGGTTATATAGTGAGATAGATTTCAAAACATTATTGGTTGGGCAACAAGTACGCCCTGATAAGCTTAACACATTAATAGATGTCGATATTACTGATTTATATAATAAGCGTATGTCCGGAAAAAAATCTATATATGAAGTTCCTTATATTTCGTACATCGAAAATCCAGTGCAGATGTGTTGGTACTACTATATAGGGAGTGGGCGTAAAATATTCAGGTATGCAGTAACCAGAGAATCTGATTTGCATTCAGCAATTAATTTAAATTTGGCTATATTGTATCGCGATATTAGCTAATCACATATACTATATGCCCATAATACCATCCGCTTTGTGTAATATTAGGAAAAAGTTAAATATCTCCACGCTGTCCAATTTGTAGTACCAGTTATTTGACTGTTTGTCGCCGAATTGCAATCTTGTCGCTCCAAAAACCTATAGCGATTTGTGTAGCGTAGTTTTTATGTCATAGCAACCCAGTTTATGGAATATGGGCAGTCACTAACATATTCCGTTTTCAAATAAACAACAAATTTATTTTTGGTTTTTTTTTGGTCGCATATAGAGAGGTGTGTTATACCGTAACCTTCAAAATTTTTATTTGGTATCCCTAAACTAATTACAATAACTGGCATTGTGTTAAATGGATGTGGATATGGTATTTCTATTTCGTATTCGCCAGGTGCATGTGAAATAAATACATATTGACCAAACTGTAGTTTTTTATATCCGATATCACTATATAACGGAGTATTTGGTGTCGAAAAAAGATATTGTATGCGGTGTGGCGGATATGCTATAATCCCGGTATGGGAAAACCAGAGAGCCAAAGGCGGCTTACCCTCCATCTCGGAGGGGCTACCCTCCAGACGAAAGAAAGGAGGGCGATGTCAATGTATGTTACATATCCGGATCTGATCCAGTTTTGTATCTTCATTGTCGCCCTTGTTGGTCTGATCTATCAGATTTTCAGGGGAAGAAAATAGCCGCCACTACTTCCGATAGTGACGGCTGTTTACAAATAACAGTCAATTATACTTGAGGGTAGCCGCTTCTCTGGCTTTCCTTTTTTTAATATAGCATATGGAGCAGTAAGATTCAAGATTTTTTCTGCATTGAGTGATGATTTGCTCTAAAATAAAGACGGAGGAGGATATCATCATGATAGAAAAAATATTGGAAAAAGTGCTAGATGCGATGACACCGCATCTGGACGATGAACAAATTGAAAAACTGAATAATGTGCTGTACCTAAACTTTCATGGCATTGAAGTGAAGGAAGAATGCTATGAACTGAAACCTACTGGATTAAGCGGGAATGCTGCCAAACTGGATCTGTTTGTGAAAAGTAAGCTGGCAGTGAATCGGCAGAGCGGCACCATGAAGCAGTATGCCAGAGAAATTTGGGCAGCACTGAATTTTATTGGAAAGGATATCAGTGATATCAAAGCGGCAGATGTAAGGTATTATTTCGGATATCTGCGAGAAATTAAGAAACTGAAAATGTCTACCATTCAGACCAGAATGCATTATCTTAGCAGTTTCTGGGATTTCCTCACAGCGGAAGAACTTACGCAGGGAAATCCTATGAAAAAAATAGGGAAGATTAAGGTTGAAAAAATCATAAAAAAACCTTTCAGCGTAAGGGACATGGAAGCCCTGAGAAGTAGCTGCAAAAGAGTAAGAGACAGGGCCTTGATTGAATTTCTGTATTCGACTGGAGTTAGGATATCAGAGGCTGTTGCTCTTGATGTAGGGGACATAGATATGGCGCATCTGGAAATGGTAGTGTATGGAAAAGGGAGCAAGGAACGGAAAACATATTTGACCGAGAATGCAAAATTCTATCTGGATAAATACCTGAAGGAAAGATGCTTGCGCGAGCGGATTACATATGAAGAATTAAAGAAGAGACCATTATTTGTGAGCAATGATAAGAATCACAGAAGAATAACTGATAACGGAGTGCAAGACATGCTGCGAACGCTGGGCAGGAGAGCAGGCGTGGAGATGGTTCATCCGCACCGGTTCCGCCGGACGATAGCAACAGATCTGCTCAGCCGGGGGATGCCGATCGAGCAAGTCCGTGACTTTCTGGGACACGAAAAATTGGACACGACGCTGATTTATTGCACGGTCCAGGCAGAGGAGGTTAAGGCATCTCATAGAAAGTGCGCTTAATATAGCGGGTAGTATAGCCAGAGGCAGGCGGAAACGGCTGTCTTATTAAGTTTACACATTTTTAAAGCAATTATCAAAAAATACTGAAAAGAGGAGGTCTGAGAAAAAGTCCTGAATATAGTGAGATTGCAGAACCTAAAATTGGATTCAGTTCATTGCCTGGAATGACATTGTGGGATTCAAATATACAAAAATGTATTTTATTTTTTCCGGTTCGGTATTTCAACATGGAAAAATATAACATTGTTCCCGTTCGGGCATATATTTCTGGAATTACATCTTCAATTGATGAAAACCCGAGATTAGCGCTTGGTGGTCATTATATAGTAGCGTACACAAATGTAATAGATCCTGAATATGAAGGGCACTATGCGATTTTGCAAATTAATATTTCCCATAAGTAGCAAGGCTATTATCATTTTATTTGTATCGCGATATTTAGCCAACCACATAAAAAACATCAGCAAAAATCCAATTAAGTCCCTCTTCTGTAGCTATGATATTTATAGATCCATCCTGCTTAATTTTCAAGATGCCAGTTCCATTTTTCGCAGTGCCAGACGCAAAAGCGGCTACTGCAGTTATTTCCACGCTTGGGATAAAAGCGGGATCTGTTATTTTAGCATAAATATTTACGCCTAATTGATACGGACATGTCCCGTGTAAATGAGCATGTATAATAGGACCATACTTGACAAACGTGCAATTAGTGTATTCCAAACCAGATACTAAGTATGTGAGGATGCCATCATCTTTTGTTCTTACAACAGGAGTTATCTCACTATATTCTGGGCAATTTTTAATAAAATCGAAAAAAATGAGACCATTTTGGTCTTTTTTAATATATAAATATACTTTAAGGAGGTTTTTATGGAAAAAATTAAAATCGGAAAAAGGAAAGAACTGTATGAGATTGAAAGTATCATGCAGCATGATCATGGCATCCTGAAAATCATCTTTCCAGAAGGAATGAAGATTCCTGAGAAGTGGAACGGTGATATCTCCATCTGTACGGCCGGAGGAATCCCGTACGCAGTCAAATCAGGATATGAAACTGTATACCTGCAGGAAGGGCAGACCGTATACCTGTCCAACGATGGCAGCGTATATGTCCCGCCCGCGCCGCCAGAGCCGGTCCCGGAGCCGGAACCGTATGTGCCAACGATAGAAGAGGTTAAGGCAGCAAAGAAAGCGGAAATATCGCCAATATGTGAGCAGGTTATCTATTCGGGATGTGATGTGACTCTATCAGATGGAGAGTTACATCATTTTTCGTTGACAATAAGGGATCAGGTCAACCTTTTCGGCAAGCAGGCCCAGCTGGCGGCAGGGGTAGAGAAGGTGGAGTATCATGCGGACGGCCATCCGTGCCAGTATTACAGCGTAGAGGACATGGAAAATATCATTGGATCTGCGATGTGGTATGTGTCGTACCATACTACATATTGTAACGCACTCAATATGTGGATTGCGGGGTGCCATACGGTGGAGGAAGTACAGGAGATCTATTATGGTGCAGATGTACCAGAGGAGTACAAATCAAAGGTCTTGCAGGCATATCTTATACAGATAGCCGAGATGGCGGGAGGAAAAAAAGAAGATGAAGAAAGTGATATGTAAGTATATGACGTTGCTGCTTACCGGAGGCGGACTCTATGTGCTGGTGGAACTGATCTGGCGCGGCAGGAGTCACTGGACAATGTTTTTGCTGGGTGGATTGTGTTTTATAGGCATCGGTCTGATCAATGAGATCATACCGTGGGATATGCCATTGTGGCAGCAGATCATCATCGGAGCCGGCATCATTACAGCGTTGGAATTTCTGACAGGATGCATAGTCAATCTGTGGCTCGGATGGGATGTCTGGGATTACAGCGGTCTTCCGGGAAATATACTTGGCCAGATATGCCCACAGTTTTTTCTGTTGTGGGTGCCGATAGCACTGGTGGCAATTGTATTGGATGATTGGCTCCGGTATTGGCGGTGGGATGAGGAGCGACCGCATTATAAAATATTGTAAAAATGAGTCGGGGCAGAAGATGCACCTGGCTCTTTTAAATTGAGCAGAGAAAGGAGGTGAGACAGGTGAATATGATAGCAGCATTTATTGCAGCAATGTGCATCCCGTCAGGGATTACAGGTTTTTGCTTCTGGATTTTACAAAGCAAACTGGACAAAAGAGAAGCAAATCGTGAAAAGAAAGAAAAGATCAGGGAAGAGCAGGAATATCTTCTGGTCAAAAGCATTGGAGCCGCTATTGCTCTTGGCGAAGCAACGGCAGAAGCAGTTGCCAGAATTCCGGATGCACACTGTAACGGGGATATGCATTCAGCGCTGGAGTATGCGCGGAAAGTGAAACATGATCAAAAAGAATTCCTCACGAAGCATTGTATAGAAGCTATATACTGATGTGCTTTATGAACAAAAACAATATTTTTTAGAGAAAGAGAGGATTAAAAATGAATATGGAACTTATGGTGCAGTATATTACTTATGGGCTGATGGCATTGGGGGTGCTGTCTTTTTTGGTGGCGGTAATTGTTCAGGTTATTAAAGAATTGCCAAGACTGAATAAGATCCCGACTAGTGTGGTGGCACTGGTGGTATCTGTGGTTCTGTGCCCGTTGGCAGTAATCATTGCCTGTCAGTATTACAAGATAGTTATTGTTTGGTATTATGTTTTCGCCGCTTTTCTTGCAGCTTTTGTGGTGTATGTGATTGCGACCGGGGGCTGGGAGAAGGCATCGGAAATATGGAACAGGACTAAGTATAAAAAGAAATGATATGGGGGCTTAGGCCCCCAATTTTATTGCTCACAGTGAGCGGAAAGGAGCATATATGAGAAAAATAATTGATGTATCAAGTTATCAGGGAAGTATCAATTGGAAAAGTGTAAAGAATGCAGGGATTGAAGGGGCTATCCTCAAGGTCATTCGTAAGGATCTTAATCCGGATAAACAGTTTGAAGCAAACTGGAAGGAATGTATGGAAGCAGGCATGCCTGTTATAGGAGTATATAATTACTCTTATGCGACCACAGAGGCAAAAGCGATGGCCGATGCTTTAAACGTTGTTCGGATCTTGAATGGGCGAAAGACCAAAGTATGGCTGGATGTAGAGGATTCTTGCCAGAAAGGACTCGGAATGAAGCTGATCAGCATCATCAAGGAGTACCAGAAAACAATAGTAAGTGCTGGTCTGGAATTCGGTGTGTATACAGGTCTTTCGTTCTATAACAGCTACGTCAAACCGTACAGAACGCTTTTGGACTGTAATTTCTGGATTGCTCGTTATCCGTCAAGTAAGAAATTATATGTAACATCAATGCCGGAAGACAAATATATGCCGGCTATCATGCACACGCTGGAAGGATGGCAGTTCGGCAGTACGGCGAGGATATCGGGTATCAATGGGGATGTAGATATCAACCTCTGGTACGAAGAGAAATATTTTACAAAAACAGTATCTACAGTATATGGCGGTCTGGACTATGCATTGGTATTCGATGCGTCATATTACGCTGAAAGATACAGGGATCTGAAAGCCGCTTACGGCACGGATGGAGCATTGCTGTTTTACCATTTCATAGCGCACGGGATGAGCGAAGGAAGACAGGCAATTGATACATTCAGTGTACAGGCCTACAAAGCCAGATATCAGGATCTGCAGAAAGCTTTTGGAGAGAATCTTCCGCTTTACTATCAGCACTATATCCGGTTTGGCGCAGCAGAAGGACGAAAGGCGTTGTAAGTGGCATCATAAAAAAGGGCGGTAGGTGTTATCCTGCCGCCTGTTCTTTAAGTAAATCAATCCATTTCTGATTAGGGTTCATCCATTCTCCGGCATTGATATAAAATTCTAGGTGTAAATCCGGCATTGCGTGTTTATCATATCTGACTTTGCCCTCAACCACATCAAATGTATTGCATCCATGCCATTCTCTTGTTTTAGTATTAAAATAATTTTCATAAATGAGAATGTGCCGATTGCCAGAAATGGACATCTTTTCAGCTTGTTTAAGAGCCTTGTCAAATTCATCAAAGAGATAATAGTCGAAGTGCATATTATCCCTCACAAGGTATTCAAACAGCGGTCTATCAGTTTTATTTTTCATTGGATACTTTGTCATATCCTTCTCGCTTTCTCCCTGCATTACCCGGCAGGAACGGGGTAAAATTATCTGCTTACAGCATAATTAGCAAATTCTTCCGGTGTTATGCAAAGGGTGGCAATAGCGAGGCTGTAAACCCATTTTTCTGCCGCTTCTTTGCTTTCTTTATGGAGTATTTCAAGCATTTTCTTTTGGACTTCCTCTTTTTCGGTAAGCTCCATCACTCTAGCTCCTAAAATTTTGTATGCTTCATTATCTGTCATATCTTCCCTTCTTTCTCCCGGCGCATCCCCGCCGGGTGGGTGATTATTCATTAACGATTATTTCCCCAGATTCCAAAGGTCTCAATCCAACGCATACCTTGTATTTTATCCCAGTTTTTTCTGGTCTAGAAAGGTATTCCAAAAGCATTTTTTCTGCCTCAAAAGAATCATTTGCTAATAATTGGAAATGCCAATATTCAGTATCGCGAACATTATCGCTTTTCTGTAAATTGGCCAAAAAATTATATGTAATTCTTTGTGTTATCATTATATCCTCCTGTTAAAAAATAGAATGTTTTTCAAGTAATTCTTCTGCACATACATCCGGAATTGTAAGATTTTCTGGCATTGTCACATCGCACAATGCAGAATAAATCCTGCATGCTCCTAAAGCATCTTCTTCTGTCTTATAAAAAAGATATGTTTCTCCGAATATCCCTCGCATGCCTGTTAAAGTTATTTTATATATTGTTTTTTTCTTCATCTTGCATGCACCACTTTCTTTGCCTTTTTATAATCGTAAACGAGATCAAGATATTCATCTTTTCCCAAATATAAAGGTATAGTTATAAATCCCTCTTCACAGAAACACTTCCATCCTTCTTTTTTGAGTAGTTCTGCAAGATCATCTGCTTTTTTAGTTTCTTCCTTATTATCCTCATCATACCAAATCCATGCCTCTGGGTTCTTTCGTTCTTCCTCTATATTTCTTCCTTTATACTGTATTGTCATTTCCATGTCCTCCATAAGTTTATAAATTATTAGTTGCCAGTAAATACATTCTCTGATCTCTTGATAATTCAAAAGATGTGATTGATATCCCGCTTTTCATCTCTTCGTTTGGGACTTCTTTTACAAAAATCATCTGACCATCTTTAGCCCTGTAAAATACTCTTGTGAGACAGCTTTCACAATCATCAAACCGAACCACATATTTATCTCCGAGGATATCCTGTAATTCATTTGCTATTATCATCTGCTTTTGTTCTTCTTTTGTCATGTTCCGTGTCCTCCGTTCCTTTTATAAGTCTAATATACACTATTTTTTATATACTGTCAACACTTTTTTATAAATAATTTTATATGAAATAAATTGAATAATTGACTAAATATAAATTATAGTGTATTCTATTGCAAAGGAGGTACGGCATGAACGTGAGGGAATACATTAAACTATGTTGTGTGAAAAAAGGAAATATATCAGAAGCGGAACTTGCTAGACGGACGGGGCAGACGCCGCAAAATATGAATAATAAGCATAAGCGGAATACATTCAAAATTTCTGAATTGGAGAAAATAGCAGAGGCATTGGATGCTGAATTGAAAATTTCATTTATTGACAAAGAAACTGGGGAGCCTATTATATAAAATCTCCCACGACAAGGGGCGGCAGTGATGCCGCTCTTTTTGCGCTTAACTTTGGTACAACTCCCAATGCAATCTGTTTTATAATTATATCGTGAGGATAGCCTGACGGAGCGAAAGCGGCAATCCCTAGCCGTTTGGAAGTTCTGTTTTTAATTTTGTCCTTTTCTGGTTCTCATATTTTCCGCCTTTCCGGCCAGCGGCTTCAGACCGCCGGCCCTTACTATTTTATGCTTTTGCCAGGATAGCGGCCGAAATGCTTTTATAAAATCCTTGAATATTGATTTGCTTCTTCACGATTTCGCTATCTTCTCCAAAATTCCAGGAATCGCGGCAGATCCTTTCGGTAAGTTCTCCGGCTTTCTCTTTGAAGAATTCGACAACTTCCGCCCGGCTGATTCCGGTCTTGACTTCAATTTCGGCGTGTTCCTTGTTCCACTTGTTAGCTTCCGCCGTTTTCGCCCGGTCACTTACAAAAACCGCAATCGGCCAGAAACAAAGGGTTTTCTTCGCCTGGCTGATTTTGCCACGCTTCGATATTTTACGAAGGCAGTAGTCAGAGCCAGACCAGCCCGGATCCCCGTTTGAATACTCCACGAAGTAAAGCCCGTTATCAGTTTTGAAATATGATCCAGTGATTTCTACAATGTCGCCCGTTTTAATTTCGATTCCGTTTTTATCTGTCATTTTTATTTTCCTTCCTTTCCTTTGATAAGTTCATTATAAACCAATATTAGTTTAATATCAAGGGGATTTTAAACTTTTTTTGGATTATTTTTGTTGACTTTTTTTAGAAGTCAAATTAAAATAAGGAAAAGGAGGTTTTGCTATGCTCGTATATAAAATAGATGTAATAGAAACATTGAAGGAGTCAGGATATAATAGCACCAGGATATTAAGGGAAAACATACTTAGCCAGTCCGCTATGCAGAAGCTGAGAAAAGGGGATATGGTGGGCATAAAGACGTTAGAGCAACTTTGTGAGTTATTAGATATGCAGCCAGGTAACATTATTAAATATGTGGAAGATAAACCAAAAAAAGTTTAAAAAATGCATTGACAATAAACCAAAAATAGTTTATAATTGTATTATCAAGTGAAGCAAAGCTTGGTAATACCTCGAAAGGGGAGAAAGGAGAACAGATGGAAGATATGACGAAAGAAGAAATGCAACGTTTCTTGAACCGTGAAGCAGAAAAGGGAAGTACAGAATATGAAGCTTTGAAGGCATTAGCGGACATTCTGGGAATTGAATTTCCAGAACTGAAACAAAAGAAAAGGGCTGAATGAACAGCCCCAAACACAAAACTAAAAAGGGCGGCAGACCAGCCGCCCGATTCAAAAAGAATTATAGCAAAATAAAGATTGGAAAGCAAATAAAAAAAGAAAAGAGATCATCTATAATCACATACAATAAAGTCTCTGGTGATGACATAGTATACATCACTAGTACAGCATTGCTTAAATATCAGTGATTAAATTGCCAATGGTATACCGGCATATGTCCACTTAAATGGATGTGCCGTAAGATTGTATTGTTCAATAAAGCGCAGGATGCTGGCTTCCAGTTCTGCTATTGACAGGTAGCTTTTCCGCTTCAGCAGCTTCCGGTTAATGATGCCAAACCATATCTCAATCTGGTTCATCCAGGAACTGTGTTTCGGAGTATAGACAAAGCGGATCCGGTGGGAAGGGTCATGCAGGAAATCCGCCCGGCTTTCCATACTTTTAAGGATACCTGTTTTCCCTTTTTTGCCCAGTTCCACGCCAGGGGCACAGGCTTCTGCCACAAAGCGCACAAGGGCTTCTGATTTGTGGGTGTTCAGGCCATCGCATATAAATGTCCACGGGGCTTGCGGGTCTGTCCCTGTCAATGCTTTTACGGCTTCCACAAAATCATCTTCTGTGCGTGTGGAGTTTAGATACGGCATTTCCATACGGCCTGTCGCAACATCAAAGAATCCGATGAGGCTGGTCGTGCCATGGCGGATATACTCAAACTCCATTTTGGCGCACTGGCCGGGTAATGGGAGCTTATCGGGATATTTATGTTCCAACGCCTGTACCCCGGTCATTTCATCCGTGGAAACAATGTGCGCGCCTTCCCGGCTTTGTTCCCGGGCACTCTGGTAGAGGCCGCAGATTTCGTTTACTTTCCGCGCAAAAGATTCCGGGGCTTCTGCCTTTTCCGAAGAATGAAGCCAGTAACGAATTTTGTGGGGATGTAAATCTACCTCATTTTTAAAAAACGGCTGACAGATTTCTCA
>CAJTBO010000018.1 GCA_910573755.1 Lachnospiraceae bacterium
CTCCTTTTGTATGCGGTAATCCCTGTTACCATCGTTTTTTTCCAAAACTTAGTATACAGGTAAATCCACGTTGCTACAAATGTGGGGTCACTTCATATTGTCCTAATACCAATCATGTTTTTCGCCCCGGTCGAGAGCATTGATCCGTGCCATTTCATCCTCTGTCAGGCTGAAATGGTATAACTCCGTATTTTCCCTGATATGACTGGGATTACTGGAACCAGGGATGACCTAATACCAATCATGTTTTTCGCCCCGGTCGAGAGCATTGATCCGTGCCATTTCATCCTCTGTCAGGCTGAAATGGTATAACTCCGTATTTTCCCTGATATGACTGGGATTACTGGAACCAGGGATGACCACCACACCCTTTTGCAGATTCCATCGTAAAATCACCTGTGCAGAAGACACGCCATGCGCCTCGGCTATTTCAGAAATCACGGAATCGCCAAGCAGTTCTCCCGTATGCCCTCTGCCACCCAGCGGATACCAGCCCTGCACCACAATCCCTAAATCCTGAATAAACGGGATTACATCATTTTCCTGATAATACGGATGGATTTCATTCTGAACCACTGCGGGTACAGTATCCACCTGCGGCAAAAACTCCGTCAATTCCTCTACATACCAGTTCGACAGCCCGATGGAACAGATTTTTCCTTCCTCCACAAACTGTTCCATCGCCTTGTACTCTTCCACATCATTCGGATCGGGATGGTGCAAAAGCATTAAGTCTACATATCCAATATCCAGCCGGTCAAGACAAGCCTGTATCGACTGAACCGGATTTTTCATTTCGCTGCCCGGATAAATTTTTGTCGTAACAAAAATATCCTCCCGCTGTATGATTTCTTCGTCGATTGCTTCCCGGATTGCCTGCCCGATTTCCTCCTCATTGCCATAGGCAGAGGCAGTATCAATCAGGCGGACACCGTTTGATAACGCGGATTTCACAGAATTGATACACTCATCCCCATGAAGGCTGTACGTTCCAAGACCGTTAACCGGCATCTCATATCCACTATTTAACATGACTGTCCTTCTCTCAAAATCAAACTCCGTTTTAACAATGGTTTCTTCCCCTGCCACTGGTTCGCTGCCTATATCGCCGGGCGCAATCTCGGTTTCCCGTACAGATCCAATAGTATCTGTTGCCGGGATTGTTTCAATGCCTCCGGCTGTCCTACTTTCCTCTGCCTTGTTCTGCCCGCACGCTGTCATGGGAAATGCCAATAAGAAAACAAATATAAGGCTGAATATCTTACTCATTTCACAGTCTCCCTTACGTTATTTCAGATTTCTTCCAAAATCCCGAAGCTCTTTCAACTTTGAGGCAGAACCATTTTCCATGCCGTATGCTGTAAATACTCCCATATCCTCAAGGCCAAGGTATTCCAAAAAATCCCCCTTGTAGGAGAACATTGCCCCATCATACATTGCAGGATCACCGGAGCTCAATATCATAGCCACTTTTTTCAGGTTCCGGGGCTTTCTCGGATAGGCGGCAGAATAGAAGCGATCAAGGGTACACTTCAACTGCCCTGAAACGCCATGATAATAAATCGGCGAGGCAATGACAAGCATATCTGCCTCCCCCAGCAGGGAATAGACTTCCTGCATATCATCTTTCTGCACGCAGGCTCCGTTTCCCTTTGTATGGCAGTATTCGCAGGCCAGACAGCCCGCAATCTTTTTCTTACATACGTCGATCACATCCACCCTATGTCCTGCAGATTCCGCGCCTTTCCGAAACGCATCCACCATCTGTTTCGTATTGCCCTTTGGACGGGGGCTTCCGTTTAATACTAAAATGCGCATAACTGTTACCTCCAGATTTTCACTTATCTCATGCCAGACACCACAATATCCCTGTTAAAAAGGGATGCCGTATGTCAATTGGCACATGGCATCCCACTGCCGCATTATAACGCTTTGGCAGGCTGAGGTTTTTATAAGCTGTTCTTAAAGATTTCCATAATCTCATCCTTATCCGGCACTTTATAGCCGCCATCCATGATCAGCGTGCTTTCAACAATTCCCGGAAGCATCTTCTCTGTTACCCCAAGCTCTCTCAGGTTCATCGTAAGGCCCAGTTCTTCCATATAAGATTCCATTTTTTTCAGACCTTCTGCTGCAATCTGTTCATCACTTTTCCCTTCCGGATTTACGTCCCATACGTTCATGGCAAACCTCTTGAACTTTGCCAGCCCAAACGGGCAGATAAAGCGGTAGTAGGCCATGGATACCGCCGCAAGGGTCATGCCATGGGTTGCGTCCGTATGCGCCGCAACCGCCTGCCCAAGCATATGCACCATCCAGTCTGTGGATTTTCCTTTTGCCACCAAGGTATTTAACGCCCATGTCGCAATCCACATGATGTTGCTTCTTGCCTCGTAATCTGTAGGATTCTTTACAGCAATCCGACTGGAATGAATCAAAGACCGTAGCAGACCTTCCATCAGATAATCAGAGGTATTGTCATCCTCCCCGGAGAAATACTGCTCTGTAATATGGTTCATGATGTCATAGATTCCTGCAACCATCTGATACCGGGGCAGCGTGTAGGTATATACCGGATTTAAGATGGAGAATTTCGGATACACCCTCTCGTCAAATACATGGCCGATCTTCAACTTCTGCTCATGGTTCGTTATGACCGCGCCGCCGTTCATTTCAGAGCCGGTGCCAACCATTGTCAGGACGCATCCCACCGGGATGATCTCATTGTCCACATCCTTCATCTGGAGATAGTATTTTTCCCAGGGATCTTCCGTGCAGTATGCAGATACGGAAACTGCTTTCGCATAGTCGCAGACAGAACCGCCCCCGACTGCAAGGATCAGGTCTGCCTTACCCTCTCTGGCAATCTTACAGCCTTCCTGCAGCTTCTGTACCGTTGGATTTGGCATGACACCCGCATCTTCCAACACATTCTTTCCATTGGCCTTCAAAATCTCCATGACTTTATCATAGATACCATTCTTTTTGATCGATCCGCCGCCATACACAAGCTGTACATTCTGTCCATACTTAGGCAGCTCCTCATTCAGGCCGGCAAGGGAATCCTCGCCAAAATAAAGCTTCGTCGGGTTACAATACATAAAATTTCCTAACATTGTTTTTCTCCTCGTACTCTTAGTTTTTTATACTATTTCAAATTTTCCGCAAAAAACTGTTCCAGCTTATCAAACGGGATTGCATCCTTTCCGCCGCCGTCATACAGATCCGTATGGACTGCATCGGGAATGATCAGCAACTCCTTATTGTCTGTATAAGGGTTATCCTTCACCATTGCATCATAGGCATCGCGGCTGAAATAGCAGGAATGTGCTTTCTCTCCGTGCATAATAAGGACTGCGCTGCGGATCTCATTGCTGTATTGAAGAATAGGCTGGTTCATAAAGGACATACACCCAATCACATTCCAGCCGCCGTTGGAATTTAACGAGCGTTTGTGGTATCCGCGATCCGTTTTATAATAATTGTGATAATCTGCCACATAGAAAGGCGCGTCCTCCGGAAGTGAATTGACAACCCCGCCGCCCAGCGCATAGCTGCCATTTTTGTAATCAACAAGCCTTTGGGCGTTCATAGCTTCTTTCTTCGCGTACCGCGCATCAGCAGAATTATCAGCATCAAAATATCCGTTGGCATTGACACGGGACATATCGTACATGGTGGAAGCAACCGTCGCCTTGATGCGGGTATCCAGTGCCGCCACATTCAGGGCCAAGCCTCCCCAGCCGCAGATGCCGATAATGCCGATATGCTCAGGGTCAACATTTTCCTGTACGGAAAGAAAATCAACCGCTGCCTGAAAATCCTCCGTGTTAATATCCGGCGAAGCCATGTAACGGGGTATGCCGCCGCTTTCACCAGTAAAGGAAGGGTCAAAAGCAATGGTGAGGAAACCACGCTCCGCCATCGTCTGCGCATACAGTCCGGCTGACTGCTCCTTTACCGCGCCAAACGGCCCGCATACCGCAATCGCAGCCAGTTTCTTTTCAGCCCCCTTCGGCTCATAAAGGTCTGCCGCCAGCGTGATTCCGTAACGGTTAGGGAATGTCACCTTATGGTGGTTTACCTTTTCACTTTTCGGGAAAGTCTTATCCCATTCCTTTGTCAATTCCAGTTTTGCAATATTTTCCATTTTGTAATGCCTCTCTTTCTTTTTTGTTATTTTTTAATTATCGCTTTTCCTTTTCCATCCGCCATACTAAAAAATCAAGACAATCAACTCTCCCCTGACTTTCATGCAGGCTGTCCATCAAGCTACAGCGGTGCTTCCGCAATGTTTTAATAGCATCCTGAACCTGACCGTTACCATACAGCCTGCAGACCTGCTCAATGGTCTGTGCGCCACAGCCTGCATCCTTTAGATTCTGAATAAGATCATCCGTATGACCGCCTCCCTTCCTGCTATGTTCGTATTATATCCCCTTAACTTCCATTTCGCTAATGGCTATAATTTATATCATGTTATGAATTTTCGGAATATCAAAGGAGGGCTTATGTATAGCTTTCCATAACAACGCAAAAAGAAAGGCATCTATATGGAGATTGACCGAGAGGAATTTGAGAATCCATACCGCCCCGAAGGTTACAGCTATACCGTAATCGACGGCCAGAAAAAATGCCATTCCGCCGAATACCGGACAGTGACAAACTTCCAGCGCAAAATAGCCAGCTATCAGACCACGCAGGGCTTTACAAGATACTACTATATAGACGAGTTAGAGGAATACAAGGAATCCAAGCTGTGCCGCTATGACTGGACGAAGGACGGAACCGACGCGCCATACCGGGCGGAAACCTGCAGAACCTTCGCCTATGACTTCCAGACCTATATTCTGAACCATGACGGCTCCATGTATAATGAAATCTGGAACGCCAGCGGCGAGAAGTACCGGGAGATCAACCTTTGCGCCGAATACCTTGACCGGCCCATCTTCGAGCTGGCGGCCACACTCTTACATGAAATGGCCCATCTTTACAATCTGGTGCATGATATAAATGCTCTGCGCTTATGCCGCAAAACGGTGTTCAAATTCGCATAATCCAGTTTGCTCCCATCTTAGCGAGCGGCAATCTGTGTTTGTTGGGCTTTCTTGCCACAGATAAGAAAAGTTATTGCATGGCGGCAAAACCCGCAGAATCAGGCTTTTTCGGGCAAGGCAGAAAAATAGCCCTCCAAACCGGAAGGTTCATGTTGTATGAAGTGTTGTTCCTTTTGACATAATAATACAAATATGGCAGGACATCTCATAGACCACCTGCCATACCTAATAGCTTATACTAAATTAATATCACTCGAACTCGGCGTATTCCTTGTTGCCATTAACCATATTTGTTTAAGTTTTATACAAATACACGCCTATTTTTACATGGTGCCAGCACCATGTTTATTTAATTGACTAAGGAAAAGGCATAACTATTTTACCTGTTCATCCATGCTACAACGATAAAGTTTTGCGAAATATCCATTATTTTTCATTAGCTCAGCAAATGTACCTTGTCCTACAATTTCCCCGTCTCTGAATACCAAAATACGGTCAAAATTTTGTATATTTGTAAAGCGATGAACTATCGCTAGGACTGTTATATCCGACAGGTAATCCAATATTCGCTTCATAACAACACCCTCTGTCAAATTATCTAGCGCAGAAGTTGCTTCATCAAAAATGACAATATCCGAATCCTTAAACCAAATACGCGACAATGCAAGGCGCTGCCGTTCTCCACCAGAAAGTAAAGATGCTTTTTCCCCAATTTGCGTATCTATTCCATTCGGCAACTTATCAACTAAAGATAAAAGTTCTACCTGTTCCAATACATCTTTAACTTCCGAATCTGGAATATTCCAATCAAATACAATATTTTCTTTTACCGTACCATCAAAAACTGGAGCTTCCTGTGATAAATAAGTCATTCTTCCGTACAAAGCCTCTAATGATATGTTGGCAAGGTTCTCTCCATCTAACAAAATCTCGCCCTCATCATATTTTAATAAACCCGTAAGCAGCTTTATCATTGTTGATTTACCAGAACCCGTTTCACCCACCAGAGCTATTTTATCACCCGAGTATATCTCAAATGAAATATTATTCAATACCCGTCTTTCTCCATACCGGAACGACAATTTTCTAACTGATATTTTCCCCGAAAAAGTTTGAGGAATAATCCCATTGGCAAGTTGCTCATCATCTTGCATATCCAAAAATTCTTTATACCTAGAGAAAGCAGCCCTATTCAATTTATACTGTACATAAATTACATTAAAAATCGCAATCGGCGTATAGGCATTATCAATCAATGTTATTAAAGCAACAACCGAGCCTACAGATAAACTTTTTGTCTGCCAAGCGTACACTAAAACCGCAATATCCAGACACGCAACAAGAAGTGCAAAAATCGTAAAAAAGGCTTCATGAATCATATTCATTTTAACCTTTGTATCAACAATTTCTTTTTTTGCTCCTTGTGCCTTTCGTAATTCATTTGGAAACTGATGCGCCATTCGGAATGCCACCATTTCCATAAAGCCACGCACTAAAAAGCGGTTTAACTCCTCCTCATTATTCAAAATTTGTTCTTTCATGTGGTATAAAAATCTTAAAAGAATATTGGATACAAAGAAAATGATAATATAGCCCAATAGTAAAACAATAGTTATTCTTTTATCAATCTTCCAAATGAATAAAATACTAAACAAAACTGTTGAAACTAAATTCCTAATCACTGCAAATCCAAAATCGAATACAACACCTTTTCCTGCGTTTGCTCCGTTTTCAATCCGTTGCACCAGCTTTCCCGTTCCAAGTTTCTGATATTCCTGATAACTTATCCTGCTAATTTTCTCAAGTCCCATCAATTTGAAATCAAGAAAAATACCATGTTCTAATTTTTTCGCAGGATACTCATCTACATAGTCCATGAGATAACCGATAAAAAGGACACTCCCGTAAATTATAACTCTATAAGGTAAAAGTGTATGTTCTGCCAGTGCATCAATGACTTTCTGGAAATAATCCGCTTTGAAATTTACTATAAAAGCATTAAACAAGCCGATTATAAGGTATACAAATACCAGTTTTTTGTTTCTATTGAGAATTTGTTTTATGTAGCGCATAACTGTACTCCTTTTCTTATTATCTTTAATTTTATTCATAATAGATAATCAGTACAGTTAAGACTGCTAGCAAGTTATTTTCCCTCAGCACAATCTGCTAACAGTTTATCTCAACTGTACTGAGTAGTTAATTCGTTTTTTCATCTTCAAACCTCCGCAAATTTGCAATTTGTTTCATCTTATGTACTTCAACAAACTGCTTTTATTTACGATAGATTATACCACTTCCCAACTTCATTTACCACTAAATATAGAGCACAGCAACCGCCACGCCCACATTTCTTATCGTTCCAACAATTTTTCTATTTTGTATTTCTGCCCTTTCAAGTCATTCAGCTTCTCATACAGACTATTCCGCTCTTTGCAGAGTTCTTTCATGCGCTCAAACTGCGCCCGTACTCCCTCCCGGCAATCCGGCTCTATCTTTTTATATTCCCCGGTCAGATTGCGGATTGTATTGTTGTTTTCCTTTATCTGTTCCGACAAGCATACCCAGTCTATCAGATTTTGCACTTCCTTGTCCGTTTCGTAAAGTTCTGTAACCGTTCCACTATCGACTGCACCTGTTCCCTGCCCAAATGACGCTCCAAACGCCCCAAATCAGATGCTTTTTCCTGCAATCGGTCTATGGTGTCGCTCTGCTGATTGCTGAGGGTCATCCGGAGGTCTGCTTTTTAGCAAAAAGAAATGGCGGCCTTGATTACTCAAAACCGCCGAAGAAATCGGCTGTGCAAGAAAGCGTACAAAATCCTCTGCCCGTCAGCGGTTTTTTTCTTTTCCCCGCTGTGGAGGCAGATGTTTGAATATGTAAGCTCGTTTCATTCCACAAAGAACAGAACCCGCCGGATCAGCTCCGGGATATTGACTGGGGCGGTAATATAGTCGTTCACGCCCTCATGCCGGTATTCATATTCCGTGGCAAGGTCGCTGTTCTCGGTGAGAATAAAGAACGGCAGAAGCCGGACAGAGAGACTCTTCATTTGGAACATCCCCGCCACCCGCCGCAGCACATGAAACAACTCTATTGCTGTACCGTCCGGCAGTTCCACATCACACAAAATCAGTTCTATTTCCTTATTCTCAAAAATCCGGTGCTTGGCCTCCTGTTCGTAGTTCTCTTTATCATGGCAGGACACCAGAATAAAAGGCAGTTCCTTGTCTGCGACCCGCACCTCGTCCAGAAAGTCCATGCCGGAACCGTCCGGCAGATCGAGATCACAGCAGATTACCAGAGGCATTTCCTCTTGGATGGCTGTCCGAGCTTCTTTCAGTGTGGAAGCCGTTTCTACCGGGTAGCCTCGCCGTTGTAAGCTTGTCGAATATTGATAGTCATATTCTTAATTTTATATCCTTTTTGATACATTTCAGAGCTTATTATTGAAATGTAATTCTCAAAAGGCAAAAATCAAATCCTTGCCGTATGCTTTGCACAATTTCTACATAGACAGGTTTTTCAAAAACAATCTCAAATAATTTTTTGTTATATCCAGCAGTGCAGTGACACCATGTTAATGAATTTGAATTTTTTGCTTTTTCTAACATAGGGCATTCACAAGAAAGCATTTTTGTATACAGTTGATTATCTTTAATAAACCAACCGGCACCATTTTCGTTCAGAGCATTGACAAGTCTATGCAAATCCTTATCCAAAGAGAGATAGAGTTGTTTCAAGTTATTTGCTGTATCTTCTAACCTACCATTTTCATTACAATAGCACTCTTGGCGAATATTTTTACCGTTTTTTTATCAAATCTATTTTCAAGAATAGCAGATAGCTTTTCTACCCACTCGGCTCGAATGTCTGGTGTTGAATTTATAGATAATGGAATTTCCTTTATTATGCTTTCTGCAACTTCCCTTGATACATTCTTTTCCAAACTATGTTTCAACCTCATTAACTCATCTATTTCTAATGTCGGAGAAACTTGCTCTGGCATAGAAAAATTTTTCATATTCTTTCTCCATAGTCGAGTAGACAGGCACCTCACGATGCCAGCCCCTCACAGATCCGTGCGTGCGGCTTTCCCGCACACGGCTCTTCATAATAACATTTACAGTTTCAGAATAAGCTGACATATATCTTCGGCATTACCAGTGGATAATATTTCAGCATTTCTATGAACCCTTCCCGTATATAGCTCCCCATTCGTGAGGATAACTGTCTGACCGCATATCGTAATGGGGTGTTCTTCATAGGGTGCTTCAAAATA
Organism: Lachnospiraceae bacterium; assembly: GCA_910573755.1. Taxonomy (GTDB): domain Bacteria; phylum Bacillota; class Clostridia; order Lachnospirales; family Lachnospiraceae; genus 1XD8-76. The sequence goes on from CAJTBO010000018.1 coordinate 9,340, forward strand.
TTCGTCTGTTGTGCCTAAAGGATAAAACTTTTCTTCTGTGATGTATTCAAGGGATATTTCTTTTTGCCGCCGTCTGCTCCTGTCACGCCATGCGGTGATAGCAGCAAAGCGTATGACAGTCTTGCAATAGCCGTTGAAAGTATACATGATGTGTTCTCTGTATGCTTCTGTGCAAGGCATAAATGATTCCCCCTTTCTCCTACATGGGGCGGTGCATGGTTTACAGTTGCTTTTAGGTCATTTTACAAGGAACTACACGCAGACCGTGAAACGGGCTGCTGACAACAAACAGGCGCTATGCTCCCGGCAAGGGGCATAGCGTCTGTTTGTTGTGGGGGTATCCAAAGGGGGCAACGCCCCATTTGGCACACGACTTTGCGAAGCAAAGTGTAGTGTGTTATACGCTCTGTCGGCGTTGCCGTGAAAATGCCGTTGCCGCCGGGGAGGGCAAGGGCATTTGAAGCGGCAGGAAAACAGGGCTTTGTTTGGGGCTGGGAAGCCGGAAACAAAGGGCTGGTTTCAGCAGCAGACAGGGCGTATATGATAGCCCTCGTCCACCGTCCTCAGCCTATGGGACAAAATGTCCCAAACCTTTAGACACCGTGACTATATGTGTGGCCACACTCATTTATTTTAGTGGTCGTTCTTTTCTCAAAATTGAAATGGGCGGGAAGCCATTTTAGGGCTTTCCCGCCTTGATTGCCCATCAGCAAAGGCAGGCGGGGCTGTCAACGGCGGCGCATTTGTGCGCCGTTCATCTTGACCGTTGACTGGCTCGGCTGCCTTTGCTATCTCCCCCGATAAACTGAAAGTTTTAGATTAGTCCCACACGATTTCCAAACAATCGAAGTTATCTGGAATTGGTGGTACGCACGAATAAGTATTTAATTCAAATGCCTCTATTGTAATTACTCCATCAGAGCATAGCCATTCGCAATTTACTAATTTTTCTAATTCCGCAGGCAAAATGGTTGTGCAAATCACGATTGTATCTCCTGCAAGAACTAATTCTTCTTTCCCATTGTTTTCTACGATTTCTGTATCATCGTGGAGAGCAACACGCACCCATGCTATGTCAGGCATTAACTCAATCTTTTGTAGCATATTTCGTATTTCAGAAAGCGTTGGACGGCCAAATTCCCATTGGTTCGGAGCAATGGAATCCTCCTCTGTGTTTCCATCGAAAAATTCATCAAGCGTTAGTAATGGCAAGCGTTCTTCATTTTCTTCCAATATTTTTTTGAATGTATTCAACTCTATCATAGTCACAATTCTCCTCGCAAATCAGAATTAGTTGATTTTATCCTCTCCCCGGATTTTCTTGTTTTTCCGTTCTTCTAACTCCGCAATTTGGTTCATCAAGCAATCTGAAAAAGTCCCCTCAATCGGTGTAGCTTCTCCTGTTGTGTAGTAGTCAAGAAGGACTATGTTATTATTCTTGTCAAAACAAAATATTTCATCACCATTCCCTATAATGGACAAGAATGGGATAAAATCAGTAAAACCTTCATCGTGTAGTTCTTTCGTTTTTTCACGAATATCCAAAAAATCGGGTATTCCATCGGCAATTCCATAGACTATAATTCCTCGACAGAACGACCAAAATGGGCCTATGTCATATTGTTTCGCTTGTGGCCATATTTCTTCTCGAACCTCCATATAAAGCCCACCTAATGGGGACATAGTGAACTCTCTAAAATCAGCAGGAAGATTTATCCCATACTGATTTTCAAAATCCTTTATATCCTGCTCCGATGGCTCATTTCCCATACAAGCTACAACCTGATAAGTCTGCTTATCATAATTATGGAAATAATCATAAACTTTTTCCAATGACATAATATACCTCCTACAAAATGCGATTTTTTATTTTCTTACTTCCGTCCCCGCTATGGGGTTGGTTTTTTCAGCAAGTCCGACTTCTGTGCAATCTTTTTCAGCCACTTCTTTTCTTCCCCAGACAGCTTCTTAAAGTTCAGCCGCAGCCGTTTGCAGATAAACGCCAAAGACGCTTGCTCCGGGTCACTGTCTGGGTTGGTAATTTCGGTAGCGGCTTCCAATAATCCTTTCAGCGGGTTATCCTCCGGGACGCTGAAAAAATCCTCCCTGTGGGCTTCCCGCAGGCCGGCGGCTATCTCGTCTATGTCCTGCTGGATTATGTAACGGCAAAAGCTGTCATCATCAATATGGGCAGCGATAAGCTGTCTTAACTGCGGGTCGGTCAAGCCGGGATTGTGCTGTTTCATAATCATTGCGCTCATAGCGTCCACAATGGCGTTTGCGCTCTGTACCTGCTTCACCGCCGTTCCGTTCACATAGATTTCAAGGTCGGCCATCAGCTTGATAAAATCCGGGTGCGCCGCCAATTCGCACAGCAGAGCATTGTCCACCTGCCCGCTTTTCAGCAGGTCAATCATTCCGTCACTCAAACGCAGGTCTGCAAGATCAGCGTTTGGGTGACGCTTCATTTCAGACAGCCCCAGCAGATAGTCGGTGGTCACGCCGTAAAACTTCGCCAGCTTGATAAGAGCATAGTGGCTGATGTCCTTAAAATCGTCCGCTTCATAACTGCCCAACGCAGACTTGGAGAGGTTCGTCTGCTCTGCAAGCTGTTCCAGCGTCAAGCCACGCTGCACACGCAGGTCTTTCAAGCGTTCTTGAATGGATAAAGACATTTTCTCGCCCTCCTTGTCTGTTCGATAAATCGGAAGTTAGTGAATCGGTAATAATTCCATATTTTTTGCCCGCTTTAGATTTATTTTAAGGTCGTCATATCCAAACGGCTTGCCATGTCCCGGATATATTAGATTTGGTCTAAGTGCGATGATTGTTTCCCAAGATTTTAGGAAATCCGTTTTATCCTCCGCCCAAATAGTTATTCTGTGTAAACTTGGCAATCCGTTCATAGCAGCGTCGCCGCAGAATAGAGAACCGTCATTAGTTAAAAGAGATATGGAATCGGCGGTGTGACCGGGAGTATCAATGATTTTTCCTTGCAATAAAAGTTCCACTTGCTTACGGTTTTGTTCGGTCACTTGAATACATCTACATGAATATTCTTGCGTTATTGGAGGAAACAAATGCTTGCCCTTGCCAACAAATTTCATTAAGAAACAAAAGAGCAAGGCAATCTTGGTTGTGCAACCGCCATGAAAAGAGTTTTGCCCTTTATATAATCTTTCTAACGCCTTGTCACTCATAACGATTTGAATGTCAGAGCATTCCGAGAGTATTTCATTCAAATAGCCTGCATGGTCATCGTGAGCGTGTGTCAGAAAAATATATCGTATCTGTTGAGGGGCTATTTGCATCTTTGCCAGTTGCTTTTTGAAATGTGCAAATCTTCTTTCATACCCTGTATCAATCAGTACATAGCCGTTGTCAATAGGATATATCCAATTATTTACTATCCTGCTTCCTGCATTGAGCATAGATGTTCTCTCTTTTCATTTATTTTCATCGGCGTCAACTTTCAATTTACTGTTCTGTATTTTCCCATTATACCACAATTCCGAGAGCGTGGAAATAGCGAGTTTTCCGGGCTGATTTCCTACCTCTTGGATATACGGCACAGGCAATCAAAAAAGTATACACTTGAGATAGTTCATCGATGGACAAGCCTCTTGAAAACTAAATGACCGTCTGAAAAGGAATACCCCGGCTGGGGAAGTGTGCTGTGACCCCGCTTCTGGACACCGTGACCAGAGAGGGTGAGCGTACCAACGCCGGAACACGCCGCAGGAATGGGGCAGGAAGCCTTTTCGGGGAAAACGGCAGCAAGAAGAACAACGGAGGGAGTGCATGAAAGAAAGACCCTATCAACATTTGCCACCGCTGGAACACAGGCCGGACAGCTTCCCCTACCGCATGACCCCGGCGCAGAGGAAGCGGGCCAGCAGCCTGATCCGCCGGGAGTGCTGCAACTGTGGTGGTGGAAACTGCTTTGCGCTGGACGATGGCGACACCTGCACCTGTCCGCAGATGATTACATTCTCCGTCTGCTGCAAGTGGTTCCGCTGGGCGGTCTTGCCGCTGGATAGGACGCTGGAAGCGGAGATTTACCGTGACTGTGCTTTGAAACGCTGCTCGGTCTGCGGAAAGCCCTATGTGCCAAAATCCAACCGGGGCAAATACTGCCCGAACTGCGCCGCCAGAGTACACAGGCGGCAGAAAACAGAAAGTGAACGGAAAAGGAGGTCTGCTGTGGACAGTTAAGGCGGGGAAAAGCCTTGATTTGCAAGGCTCCGCAAGCCCAAAACCGGGGCGGGCGGTATGTTTTATCACCCACCCCGGAAAACGGGCTTCTAACCGTCCACAAAACACGCTATGACAAACACGATTTACATTCACCAGCCGGAGAAAGCCATCAGCTTCACCCGGCTCCCCAATTTCCTTTTTGAAGCCCCATCATTCAAGCCCCTGTCCAACGAAGCGAAGGTGCTGTACGCCTTTATCCTGCGGCGGGCGGAGTTATCCCGGAAAAACGGGTGGGCGGACGAATATGGGCGGATTTACCTGTATTACCCCATCTGCGAGGTGGTCGCCCTGCTCCACTGTGGGCGGCAGAAGGCGGTGAATACCCTGCGGGAGTTGCAGTATGCGGGGCTGGTGGAAATACAGAAACAGGGCTGTGGAAAACCCAACCGCATTTACCCAAAATCCTATGAAGCGGTTCCAAACACCGACTTCAAGAAGTCCGGCTGCGGTACGCCGGAGGGATGAAAACCGTACCCTACAAGTACGAAAATCAATCCTCTTGGAGTACGGAAACCGGACGATATATAGAAATACAGAGATTAAAACCATCTATTTATATCGATTCCATTCCAATCCTATCAGAGATATTTTCGGCGGGAAAACCCGCCGGAAAGGAATGGAATGGGGAAAGGAGTTCAATGGCGCAACACGCAATTTTGCGATTTGAGAAACACAAGGGCAACCCGGCAAGACCGCTGGAAGCCCACCACGAACGGAAAAAGGAGCAGTACGCCAGCAACCCGGACATTGACACCAGCCGGAGCAAGTACAATTTCCATATCGTCAAGCCGGAGGGGCGCTACTACCATTTCATTCAGAGCCGCATTGAACAGTCTGGGTGCAGAACGAGGAAAGACAGTACACGCTTTGTCGATACGCTGATAACCGCCAGCCCGGAGTTTTTCAAGAAGAAATCCCCGGAGGAAATACAGGCGTTTTTCAAAAGAGCGGCGGACTTCCTCATTGACCGGGTAGGCCGGGAAAATATCGTGTCGGCGATAGTACACATGGACGAGAAAACGCCCCACCTGCATTTGACCTTTGTTCCGCTGACGAAAGACAACCGCCTGTGCGCCAAAGAAATCATAGGCAACCGGGCCAATCTGACAAAGTGGCAGGACGATTTTCACGCCTATATGTTGGAGAAGTACCCCAGCTTGGAGCGTGGGGAGAGCGCAAGCAAAACGGGAAGAAAGCATATCCCCACCCGGCTTTTCAAACAGGCGGTTTCCCTCTCCAAACAGGCGAGGGCGATTGAAGCCACGCTGGACGGTATCAATCCAATTAACGCCGGAAAGAAGAAAGAGGAAGCCCTCTCTATGCTCAAAAAGTGGTTTCCGCAGATGGAGAACTTCTCCGGGCAGTTGAAGAAATACAAGGTCACGATAAATGACCTCTTGGCAGAAAATGAAAAACTGGAGGCAAGGGCAAAGGCCAGCGAAAAGGACAAGATGAAAGGCGTTATGGAACGGGCAAAGCTGGAAAGCGAGTTACACAACATTCAACGGCTGGTTGACCGTATCCCGCCGGAAGTGCTGGCAGAGTTGAAGCGGCAACCGAACTATGGAAAGGAAAGGTGATTTTATAACGAATATCAGATACAAAAAGGAAACAGAAATCGTGACTTTTCAAGGAAAGGAAATCACGCTGGAAAATCTCTCCCCGGTATTTACACCGGAGCAGGAAGCGGCCAAACGCCGGGAACTGGAACAGCAGCTTTATGAGGTGTTCCGCAAGTACGCCGACAAGCGGCAGAAAGAGGAAGCCGGGGCGTAAGTTTTTCCAGCCACATCATTGATTTACGGGGCTGTTAGCGGTATAATAAGACTGTCAGCAGCTCCGTTTCTTTTTTAAGAAAAGGAGCGACAATATGAATAATCGGATAGACGCAATCTATGCAAGACAATCGGTAGACAAAAAGGACAACATTTCCATTGAAAGCCAGATTGAGTTTTGCAAATACGAATTGAAAGGCGGTAGTTGCAGGGAATACACAGATAAAGGATACAGCGGCAAAAACACAGACCGCCCGAAATTTCAAGAGTTGGTGCGGGATATTAAAAAGGGCCTGATAGCAAAAGTCATTGTCTACAAACTTGACCGTATCAGCCGTTCCATTCTGGATTTCGCAACCATGATGGAGCTGTTCCAGCAGTACAATGTGAAGTTTGTTTCTTCCACGGAAAAGTTTGATACTTCAACCCCGATGGGCCTGGCCATGCTGAATATTTGTATCGTGTTCGCACAGTTGGAACGGGAAACGATACAGAAGCGGGTGACGGACGCTTACTATTCCCGCAGTCAGCGGGGCTTCAAGATGGGCGGGAAAGCCCCCTATGGCTTCCATGCGGAGCCTATCAAGATGGACGGTATCAATACAAAGCGGCTGGTAGTGAAGCCGGAGGAAGCGGCAAATATCCGGCTGATGTTTGAAATGTACGCCGAGCCGACAACTTCCTATGGGGACATTACCCGGCACTTTGCGGAACAGGGCATTTTATTTAATGGCCGGGAACTGATACGCCCCACGCTGGCGCAGATGTTACGCAACCCCGTCTATGTGCAGGCGGACTTGGATGTGTACGAGTTTTTCAAGAGCCAGGGGACGGTGCTTGTCAATGACGTCGCCGACTTCACGGGCATGAACGGGTGTTATCTCTATCAAGGCCGGGATGTGAAGCCGGGCAAGGCCCAAAGCCTGAAAGACCAAATGCTGGTGCTTGCGCCCCATGAGGGGATTGTCCCCTCGGATATATGGCTGACCTGCCGCAAGAAGCTGATGAACAACATGAAAATCCAGTCCGCCCGGAAAGCAACCCATACATGGCTGGCGGGGAAAATCAAGTGCGGGAACTGCGGGTACGCCCTTATGAGTATCTTCAATCCCTCCGGCAGACAGTACCTCCGCTGTACGAAACGGCTGGACAACAAAAGCTGTCCCGGCTGTGGGAAAATCATCACGGCGGAACTGGAAGCGGTGGTGTATCGGCAGATGGTGAAAAAGCTGGACAGCTACAAGACACTGACGGGCAGGAAGAAAGCGGCAAAGGCCAATCCCAAAATCACCGCCCTGCAAGTGGAACTTGCCCATGTGGATAGCGAGATTGAAAAGTTGCTGGACAGTCTGACAGGCGCAAATAATGTGCTGCTCTCCTATGTGAATGTGAAGATAGCCGAACTGGACGGACGCAAGCAGGAACTTCTGGCGAAGATGGCGGAGTTGACCGTGGAAGCCATCAGCCCGGAACAGGTCAGCCAGATTTCCGGCTACCTCGACACTTGGAAGAACGTATCCTTTGACGACAAGCGGCGGGTGGTGGATTTGATGATTACCACCATTGCCGCCACAAGCGACAGCTTAAACATCACATGGAAAATCTGACGGGCATATCAGCGCCCGTCAGACCGTTACCTTGTGTAGTCCCTTGTAAACTGTACTTTGAAATGTTATAGCCCATTTTTTAGGGCATTTTCAACAGCCTTTTTTATGACGGTGCTTGAATTTGTTGCGCCCGATATTGCGTCTACATCTATTTTCTGTTCATCAACTATTTTATTAGTTATGGCTTCTGCGGCTTTTCCACGTTCATGCCTATGCTCCAAAATGTTAATATTTGTGATTTCTCCATTTTGCACGGTAACTTCCACTCTGGCATATATAAAATTCACATCATATTCACCAATATAAACTCCGTCGGGAATATCCGAAATATTTATTTCTTCAAAAGTGGTTTCCTTTACTGCCTGTTTATAATCTGAAACACTTTTAAGATAAATTATTCCCCAAACTAAACCAATAAGCAAAAGGAGCATAATAACCAATAAAACTACTTTCTTTTTAGACATTCTCATTTCATACACCTCTCAATTTTTTTGATTGTTTGTTTTGGTAACTCTTTTTTACTCGCTGTACCCGCACATACAATTTTGCCTATCGGTTTCATTCCCGCTGTCTTAAAAAACTCGTCCATACTGCGGATTGCCCCTCCGCTTTGTCCGAATATCCATGAAAAAGGAAAAGGCGTGTTGCAGGAAGTTAAAAGCATATATTTCTTACCCTTTAAACGTGGCTTAGGAAATGTGCTTGTTTCCTCCATAGCCGTTCCCAATAATCGGTCAAATAAATTTTTAACAGGAGCAGGCACATTCGCCCAATAGACAGGAGCTGCAAGCAGAACCGTTTGGCATTTCTGTAAACACATTACAATTTCCTGTATATCGTCCTTTTGAATACAAGTGTGCGTATTCATGCAAGCCCTACAACTCGTACAGTAAGAAAGATTTTTTTCGTATAGGTTAATCTTCGTTACGGTATAGCCCATTTCTTCGGCTCTACGAATTGCATAATTTAGCATAGTTGCGGTTGTTCCGCTTGTATGAGGGCTTCCCAAAATAGCAAGTAACCTTTTTTCATTCATACTCATTCCTCCTACTTGTTTACTGCAATAGAGCAATACAGCATATAAAAACCATGCTCTAAAAACTGGATTTTTGATAAGCCCATTGTTTTTTTAATATATTCTTCTTTATTTGCTGCAAACTGAATAAGCCCGGACAGCATACCCCACAAATTAAAAATAGTAGGCATGATTTTCAGATTGCCACGCAAATCGCCTTTATCTATGCCGGAGATTAAAAACTCCTTTATCTTTTCATTTATTTCTTCCCCTATTTGATAAGTTTCTTTTTCTTCGGGAAGATAATCGTGGCTTTCAAAATCAATATTGATTTTATCTAATACCATTTTGAAGTAGAATGGAAATTCTTCTTGGTACTGAACCAGCCCACGGCAAATGAAATTGTACTGTTCTTTTGTGGTTTCTTGTTGTTCCAGCGCAGAAACGATGTAATGATAAAGTTTTTTCATGCTATCCAGCACTAAGAAACCAACAATTTCCTCTTTGTTCTCAAAATACACATATAAAGTCGCTTTACTATATCCGGCTGCTTTTGCTATATCGTCCATAGATGTTGCTACAATGCCTTTATCCATGAATAATACTGACGCAGCGGAAGCAATTTTTTCTCGGTGTACGCTTCTCGGCTCTTTTTTTCTCCGTGCCATTGCCTGCCTCCTATAATTAAACTTATAGTTTAATTATAGCAGTTTTAAGGAACAATATCAACTTTTATCCGGGAAAAGCATTTTGAAAAATGTATGTATGAATAAGTGAGTGAGTGAGAGGGATTCCGTATATATCACTAAAAAAACGAAACTTGTCAAGCTATGTCAAGATTTTTATGATATTCTTATTTCGGGAGGTAAAATGATGTCAGATAGTCGTTTATTCAAAATGTTATATTATCTTTTAGACAGGAAACGTGCTACGGCTCCTGAATTGGCAGCTGAATTTGAAGTTTCTACAAGAACAATTAAAAGGTGTCAAGATATATGTGCTATACTAATGACCATAGCAATACAGTTATACAAAAAATTTAAACAAAATTTTGAAAGAAAGAGGTAACGAAAATGAATCAGAAATTTTGTCAATGCTGCGGTATGCCTATGGGGCGATTAGTTTCGTTTTGATGAACAGGAAGTATAAGAAATTGCTTTCATTATAACAAACTGTCTGATGCGGAGTTCCGCCAGCTTGTACATATCCTTGAAAAATCGAAATTCTTCAAAAGCTATGCGGCCGGAGAAAGAAGCCGAAATAAGAAAACCGCTTCTGATAGTATTTAGTCGGGAGCGCGGCTCGATAAACCGGAATCTATGCTTATATTTTTTTCTTTTGCATAAATATAAAAAATGCAATCAAAATCACATTGACAATTAAAACAATAATGCTTCCTTCAATTTTGCAAATACCGCCGGACAAAATATCGCTTCCGGTAAAAGTCGTAACAAACAGATTTGGATAGTCATCAGCAAGTGACACACCCCCTAAAACCAATGCACCAATTCCATTCCATAAAAAGTGCATAATAATTGGCGCTATAATAGAGCCACTATATTCAAGGACTACTATCATAAGCAAACTCATAGTAAATATATTTAAAACGGGAATAATACCCGCTTCAAATGCCCCTCCATGCAATGCTGTAAAAAGTATTGTTGTCACAATCGCAGCAACAATTATATTGTGCTTTTGCTTAAGCATTTGATACAAATAACCACGAACAAGAAGTTCCTGCATAATGGTATTTAGAAATACTGCCAGCACCCAAACAGGGAATAGGCTAATTAAGTTAGCTCCGTCAACATGGATAATTTTTGCTGCATACATTACCAAAACAGGAATAGCTAACCATACAATCCCTGCGATCACTCCCAATACCATTCCCTTTACCGGATTATCGAATAAATGTAACTTTACATTTTTCTTTTCAACAAGCCAAAAGATGAGAGTAAAAGCTGCCACTGCCAATAGAGGTGTAATTTCTGCCCATAATCTCCATATAGCTTGTTCCTTTGAAGATGATAACGGCAATATAGAAACCAGTATTGCCCATCCCAGAAAAAAGCCTATGGATTTTAAAATTGTAATACCGATTTTTTTCAAAATGAATACCTCCCAAACTCCAATTTATCAATAGCTCCATTATACCGCAATAACTTTCCTGATGGAATAGACATTACAAAAATTCATTTAGTTGCAATAAGACGTTACTCCTCTGAATCTGCCCTTGTTCTGTCCTTTGTAATAACAAGCTGCCCCTGCCGGAACGCTGACATTCGTATCCTGCTCCATTAAAAGAAGCAGGATACGGACATAAATTTGGCTGACCTGATATTCCGCCAAAGGAACCCCTCCTTCCTTACAGCTTTTTCACAAACAGGCAGCGGATCGCATTCAGCACTGCAAGAATCATAACGCCTACGTCTGCGAAGATCGCCAGATACATATTCGCAATGCCCACAGCCCCTAACGCAAGGCAGGCAAACTTTACAACAAGCGCCATCACAATATTCTGATAAACGATCCGCAGACACTTTCTTGAAATCTTGATCGCTTTTGCAATCTTAATCGGGTCATCATCCATCAGCACAATATCCGCCGCTTCGATAGCCGCATCGGAACCCATTGCTCCCATAGCGATACCGATATCCGCTCTGGAAAGCACCGGTGCGTCATTGATACCGTCACCGACAAATGCCAGCTTCGCCTTGCCCGGCTTCACCCGCAGAAGTTCCTCCACCTTATCCACCTTATCTGCCGGCAGAAGTTCACTGTAAACCTCGTCAATCCCAAGAGAGGAAGCGACCTGATTTGCCACTTTCTTTGCATCGCCCGTCAGCATGACGCATTTTTCTACGCCTGCTCTTTTTAATTCCGCAATCGCTGCTTTCGAATGGGGTTTGATAATATCGGAGATCACGATATGCCCTGCATATTTCCCACCCACTGCCATGTGGATGATCGTTCCGGTCTGATGGCAGTCCTGATAAGGGATATTCAGGTGTTTCATCAGTTTATCGTTTCCGGCTGCAACCTCCATGCCGTCTACTTTCGCAGTCACGCCGTTTCCGCTGATTTCCTGTATATCCGATACACGGGTTCTGTCAATCTCTTTCCCGTATGCCCGCTGCAGGCTCTTGCTGATCGGATGGGAAGACGCGCTCTCTGCAAGGGCCGCATACTCCAACAGTTTTTCATTCTCTATGGTGGAATGGTGAATCCCGTTTACTTCAAAAACACCTTTTGTCATGGTTCCGGTTTTGTCAAAAACAACATACTTAGTCCGGGAGAGGATTTCCAGATAGTTGGAACCTTTCACCAGAACGCCCTCCTTGCTTGCGCCGCCGATTCCCGCGAAGAAACTCAATGGAATACTGATTACAAGCGCACAAGGGCAGCTGATCACAAGGAATGTCAACGCCCGGTAAATCCACACACCCCAGTCCGCAGACAAGCCCATAAAAAGCATACGGATGACAGGGGGAAGAAACGCCAGCGCCAATGCCGCATAGCAGACGGCAGGTGTATATATCTTTGCAAATTTCGAGATAAAATCTTCTGATTTTGATTTGCGGGAACTTGCATTTTCCACTAAATCCAAAATCTTGGAAACCGTGGATTCCCCGAACTCCCTGGTGGTCTGTATCTTCAATACACCGGTCATGCTGATACATCCGCTGATTACTTCATCGCCAACCTTTGCCTCCCTGGGCAGGCTTTCCCCGGTCAGCGCACTGGTATTCAGGCTGGAATTGCCCTCAACAATCATACCGTCAATCGGCACTTTCTCTCCCGGCCGGACAACAATCACGCTGCCAATCCCTACTTCATCCGGGTCTACCTGCTCTAACTTTCCGTTCCTCTCTACATTCGCATAATCGGGCCGGATATCCATCAGGTTGCTGATATTGCGGCGGCTCTTTCCGACCGCATACCCCTGAAACCACTCCCCGATCTGGTAAAACAGCATAACGGCGATTGCTTCCAGATATTCACCATTCTCATAAATAGCCAGTGCCATTGCCCCAATCGTAGCCACTGCCATCAGAAAACTTTCGTCAAATACCTGACGGTTTTTAATTCCCTTTACAGCTTTCCTCAGAATGTCATATCCGATGATCAGATAGTCAATCAGATAGCACCCAAAACGAAGCCATCTTCCTGCGGACGGGAATAAATACCCGCAGGCCGTATCAAACATCTCTGCGGAAATAAACTGGAGCGCCAGTAAGATTCCGGCGCTGATTAAAATACGAACCATCATAACCCGTTGCTTTCTTGTCATGCCATCTTTGCGGCTGCCGGCAAAAATAAGAAGAACAGCAGCCATTATGATAACAACTGTAAGCAGTATGCTTATCACTAATTCCTGCATAGTAAAACTCCTTTCAAAATATGCTTAATTGTTTAATTGTTATTGGTAAAAATGACACCCCTAAACTGCAGCGGTACATTTTAAGGGTGTCATTCCATCACTGGCAGCTGCCGCTTAAAGGAAAATTTCACAGTCCGGCTCCACTTTCTTGCAGGCATCCAGCACGTTCTTCATAACATCCTTCGGCTCCTGTCCCTCGTCAAATTCCACGATCATCTTCTGTGTCATAAAATTGACCGTTGCGCTCTGAACACCGGCGGTCTTGCGGGCCGCATCCTCCATCAGATTGGCACAGTTGGCACAGTCTACCTCGATCTTGTAAGTCTTTTTCATTGGAAAAGTCCTCCTTGCTGTTTTCTGTTTTTCAAATTTAATGATTAAGTACTTGTTTAATCATCATGGTTGCAGTATAATACACAAAAAGGCACTGGTCAATACCTCTCAGGCATTCCCTCCCAAATGGGCGAAAAGTATTTCCGTTTGGGCGAAATGCAAGCGAAAAAGAAAGGAAAATAATATGGAACACGCAAAATTACCACACCGGCACGGAGATGTGCAGCAAACAGAACTGATACAGAAACAGCTAAAACATGTGGATTATTTTCAGACTGTGGCAGAAGTTTTTAAGCAGCTTGGCGATACCACCAGAATCCGGATTTTCTGGCTTCTCTGCCACCGGGAGGAATGTGTCCTCAACATTTCTGCTATGTTGGATATGTCAAGCCCGGCTGTATCCCATCACCTCCGGCCACTAAAGAACAGCGGCCTGATCGTCTGCCGCCGGGAGGGAAAAGAAGTTTACTATCGTGCTGCCGATACGGAACAGGGACGCCTGCTGCACCAGATGATTGAGCAGGTCATGGAAATCACCTGCCCCGAATTGTGAGGTCTGCCCTATGAATGACGAATTAATAAAAATACAAAAAAATGTGGAATCGTTTTATCCCGAAATTGCAGATAGTATCATTCCGCTTTATCCCGGTGTTGAAATATGTTATCTGACATTTTCATCCGATTCGTTTTCTGTGCAGCATAAAGCCATGCCGCACATCATTCAGATCAACTATTGTAAAGCCGGGCAGATTGTATGGGAAATGAAGAACGGGAACCGTATCTATTTGAATCCGGGAGATTTTTCCGTACACGCTATGAAAGTCTGTACAAATTCTGTACTCAGATTTCCAAGTGGCATATATCAGGGTCTTACCATTTATGTTGATTTACAAAAAAGCTCTGACAATCCTCCCGAATTGCTGAAAGGCAGTAATATATTGGAAACTATATTACCAGAAAAATTTTGTCAGAATGACTGTCCGGCTTTTCTTGCCGGAAACGAGCAGACGGAAAATATCTTTTCTGCATTTTATGATCAGCCCGAAATGCTTAAATTACCATATCAAAAAATCAAGGTTTTGGAATTATTGCTTTATCTTTCTAAAATGGAGTTTATTCCTCAAAACAAACTGGCTGAATACCAATCGGAACTGATAGAAACTATCCGCAAGATCCATGACCGGCTTTTGCGGCGCATGGAACAAAGGATCACCATAGAAGAACTTTCCAGACAGTATCTTATTAATCCGACAACCTTAAAAAGTGCTTTTAAATCCGTTTACGGAACTTCCCTTGCCGCACACATCAAAGAACACCGCATGGAACAAGCGGCAAAAATGTTAAGAGAAACCAATATGACTATAGCGGAAATTGCACAAGCTGTCGGCTATGATAGTCAAAGTAAATTTACCGCAGCCTTTAAATCCTTTTATCAAGTCCTGCCAAGAGAGTACCGCAAAAAATAATTGAACTGACTTACTCTTTAAAATCGCTGCTGTGATATGTCCTTACAAGCCAGCCCCATCCCGGCTGGCTTATTTATTGTTGCAGGCTGCTATTTGTAATAATTTCCTGTGAAATGGAAATCTCCGTGGAATATGTTCCCCGTACAAAAGAAGAGTTTTATCCTTCAGGCACAACAGACGGATATTTTGAAGCACCCTGCGGGGAACATATCAGAATAAGGCTTTTCAAGATTTACTCCCGGTTCGCCAGTTCCTTCGTGATCTCCTCCCAGCTGATACCTTTTTCCGCCATCAGCACCATCATATGATACAGGAAATCCGAAATCTCATATTTCACTTCGTTCTTATTGGGGTTTTTTGCCGCGATCACGATCTCCGTCGCCTCTTCCCCCAGTTTTTTCAGTATCTTATCCAATCCTTTGTCAAACAGATAATTGGTGTAGGAACCCTCCCTCGGATGGATCTTCCGATCCTCAATGACTTTCATGACTTCCTCAAATACTTTCAGCGGATTCGCCGCCTCCTTTAAATCCTGTGCCATGATCTCATTGAAAAAGCAGGAACGGCTTCCTGTATGGCAGGCGGCACCCACCTGACTGACCTTAGCCAGGATCGTATCATAATCACAGTCCGCCGTCAGGGATTTCACATACTGGTAATGCCCGCTGGTCTCTCCCTTGATCCAGAGCTCCTGCCGGCTCCTGCTGTAATAGGTCATCTTTCCGGTCCGCAGCGTATGTTCAAAAGCCTCCTCATTCATATAGGCGACCATCAGCACCTCGCTGGTCTTATAGTCCTGTGTTACCACCGGCACCATGCCGTCGCCGTTTAACTTGAAATCAGCCCATGACAATTTTCCCTGCGGTACTTTTACCTCCACACCGCTCTCCTGAAAAACCGATTTCATGGAATACAGATCCTTGTAATTGTCATTGATAGCGTTGCCTGAGATGCCGTCCACCGCCGGATTCTGGAAGATCCAGGACATGCCCTCCAGCGAACAGACATCCATCACAATGATCGTGGGATCGTTTAAACACTGCATCGTCTCTTTCACACTGCCGGACTGGACGATCCAGATCGTCTCGGAAATGTAGGCATCTATAAGCTGCCTGTGGATGCTCAGCGTCTCCGGTTTTGTAAAAGAAAGATATATTCTCTCCTTCCCGAACTTTTTGGAAACCTCTTCGGTGATCTCGATATTCTCTTCCTTGTCATAATTCAGTACAGCCCGCTCACAGCCCGTATAAAGGATTTTTTTCACATCCTCCATCCGCATCACATTTCCTGCTCCAATCACGGGAATCTCAATGGCATTGCAGATTTCCTTCATCACATCCAGTGCCTTTTCATGTTCCTCATCTCCCTTTGACATATCAAAAACGATCAGTTCATCCGCCGCGTTCTCACTGTAGGTTTTTGCCAGTTCCACCGGATTATCCGACACAACTGTTATATCCTTAAAATTCTTTACCGCCTTTTCCTTATACAGATAAATGCATGGTATTAATCTTTTCATATCTGCCTTACCCTCTCTTTTTCTTTGCTCATCCCAGCGTCCCCTTCGTACTCATCACGTCCGTGATACGCCCGTCCAGTCTTGTCGCCTCATCCAGTGCCCGCGCAAATGCCTTGAACATGGCTTCTATGATATGATGGTTATTTTGCCCATCCAATACCTTAATATGTAAATTCATACCGGCGCTGTAACTCACCGCATAGAAAAACTCATGTATAAGTTCCGTTTCAAGATATCCTACCCGCTCCGCCGTAAGCTTCGCGTCATAATTAAGCCAGGGCCTGCCGCCCACATCGATGGCACAGAGAACCAGCGCCTCATCCATCGGCAGAATACACTGCCCGAAGCGCTTCATACCCTTCTTATCACCGACCGCTT
Source organism: Lachnospiraceae bacterium (assembly GCA_910573755.1). Taxonomy (GTDB): domain Bacteria; phylum Bacillota; class Clostridia; order Lachnospirales; family Lachnospiraceae; genus 1XD8-76. The sequence continues at coordinate 26,071 of CAJTBO010000018.1, forward strand.
CCCGGATCGCCCTTCCCAGCACGATCCCGCAGTCCTCCACACTGTGATGCCCGTCCACCTGCAGATCTCCGTCGATCCGCACCTTCAGATCAAAAAAACCGTGCCTTGCAAATCCCTCCAGCATATGGTCAAAAAAGCCGATACCGGTGGAAATATCCCCTTTTCCTGTTCCGTCCAGATTCAGTTCCAGAACTATTTTTGTTTCCTTTGTGTTTCGTTCAATACTTGCCGTTCTCTCCATATCCGCTCCTGTATCTATAAATTTTTCGGCATTGAAGCTGCCATCCATCCGGTATTCCCCGGAACAGCTAAAGCCGTTCTTCCTATAAAAAACCCGCCCTGCGGTTATCCTCCTGCACTGTCTTAACAGCAGCTTCCCGATCAGCTCCGCCCTCTGCTGCAGATCATCCTCCCATATTTATTCTCTGAATCCTCCACAACAAGGATCTTCCCCTGCTCAATATAGTATTCAATCCTTCCGGCATACCACCAGTCTCCCACCCCGAGCTGTGTACGCCCAAGTATATTTCCGATCACTCTGCCTTGCTTTACCGGAACATTCCCCAGCCATTTCCAAATCAGGAAGTCATAGAAATCTTCCGGGACACTGAGAACCCTGCCGCCCACCACAGCACGAAGAGGGCTGTTCTCCTCAACAAGACTGCCCCACAGCATGGCATACATACGGATTTCCTCTGCCGAAAGCGGTTTCTCGTAAGGCAAAAATCCTGCAAACTCCTCCGCCGAAACCTCATTCCAACTGTGATAAGAGATGATCGTTTTATCACGGACAACATACTCCGGAAGCTTCACTGCCGATATCTCATTCTCATATCCCATTAACATCTGGCACAGACTGTAAAAACCGCATCTGGAGTAGGGAGCATCGCAGTACCATATCCTGACAGCTTCCCCCTCCTCCAGATAATTTTTCAGACGGCGCAATTCATCTGCATAAAAACTGACGGTTTCTTTCAATGCGTTCTTTGTTCCTTCATCCTGTACCCACTGATCCTGTGCGTACATGGAATAGATCAACTCCCCGCGGTATGCACTTTCCATCGGCTCCCTGATATTCCCGATATCCATCATAAATCCAAGACAGATAACCTCGGCGGATGTCCCTTCTATCCATCCGCCAAAGGGCTTTTGGGGCGGCGTTTTTTTTCCCGCCATCCAAACTGACACAGGACCGCTGACCGTACCGATGACCACCTTATTCTTTGCCGCTCTCATAGCGCCGGCTTCACTCTCACCAAACAAAATTTCAATCATACCTGTCAAACCTTTCTCTCCCGAAATCAGCATTGCCCGAACCGCAGCGGCATCTCTCCTTCTCTTTCCGTTTTCCCGTCATATATCTGTCGGAAAAGCCGCTCATTGAAACCGCACCGCCACCGAATTGGCATGGGCAGTCAGGCCTTCGCTTTTTGCAAATCTCTCAATATCCTCATGGTCGCGCAATAACGCCTCTCTGGAATATGAGATGATGCTCGTCTTCTTGATAAAATCATCCACACCCAGCGGGGAGAAAAACTTCGCCGTTCCGTTCGTCGGCAGAATATGGTTCGGTCCCGCAAAATAGTCCCCCAGAGGCTCTGAAGAATATTCCCCGAGGAAGATCGCCCCGGCGTTTTTCACCTTTGTCATGGTCCGGAAAGGATCTTTTGTCAGGATCTCCATATGCTCCGAAGCGATATCATTGGCGGCCTCCACGGCGTCGTCCATATGTTCAGCCACAAGAATATAACCGTAATTATCCAACGATTTCCTGATGATCTCCTCTCTGGAAAGCTGTTTTGTAAAGTGCTCCGCCTCAGCGGAAACCTTTTCGGCAAGTTCCCGGGAATCCGTGATCAGGATCGCGCTTGCCAGTTCGTCATGCTCCGCCTGAGACAAAAGATCCGCCGCCACATATCTTGGATCTGCGGTATTGTCCGCCAGCACAAGGATCTCACTGGGCCCTGCCACGGAATCGATGCTCACATACCCGAACACCGCCTTTTTGGCAAGCGCCACAAAAATATTGCCGGGGCCGGTGATCTTATCCACCTTTGGAATAGACTCAGTGCCGAACGCCATCGCCGCGATTGCCTGGGCGCCGCCCACTTTATAAATCCTGTCAACCCCTGCTAAATCCGCTGCCACAAGGGTTCCCGGATTTACTTTTCCGTCCTTTCCCGGCGGCGTCGTCATAATGATCTCCGAAACGCCCGCCACCTTCGCAGGCACCACATTCATCAGCACGCTGGAAGGATAAGCCGCCTTGCCGCCGGGCACATAAACGCCCGCCCTCTCAAGGGGTGTGATCCGCTGTCCTAAAATGGAACCGTCCGGTTTCGTCGTAAAGAAACTATGCCTGACCTGTTTTTCATGAAAAGCCCTGATATTCTCCGCCGACTTTCTCATAGTCCCGATCAGCGCATCATCCAGCGCCTGATAGGCCTCCTTTATCTCATCCTCAGTCACCACCAGATTTTCCGCCGTCAGTTCACATTTATCAAACTGTCTCGTATAGTCGAAAACCGCCCGGTCTCCGCGCTCCCTGACCTGTTCGATGATCCTGTTTACGGTCTCTTCATATTCCCCGTAGTTGTTCGGGCTTCTTTTCAGCAGGTCATTTAATATATTGTTCTTTGTCTCTTTCGTCAGTTCTATTATTCTCATGAGCGGCTGTCCCCTTTCATGTCATCCTTTAATATCTTTTTTAGTGATCCGCCGTCTGAGCGATATCCGATCGGTCTTGTCATAAATTCCAGATACCGATTCATCCATGCTCTTTCTCACCGGCAAATTTCTTCAGCCGGCGGATCAATCCGCTGATCCTCTCATACTCCATCCGCATGCTCACCGGGTTCACGATCATCCGCGCAGAAAGCGGGCAGATCTCCTCCAGCACGCCCAATCCGTTTTCCCTCAGCGTCCCGCCGGTCTCCACAATATCCACGATCACATCCGACAGCCCCACGATCGGCCCCAATTCCACCGATCCGTTCAGCTTAATGATATCCACGGTCTGATGCTTCTTATTATAAAAATACTCCTTCGCAATCAGCGGATATTTGGTCGCCACACGGATACGTTCATGATGCCGTAAAAGCTCTCCCGCCGATTCCGGTCCGCAGACGCACATCCTGCACCTGCCGAATCCCAGATCCAGCACTTCATAAACCCGCCTGTTTTCCTCCATAATGGTGTCTCTCCCCACCACCCCGATGTCCGCCGCGCCGTATTCCACGTAGGTCGGCACATCCGGTCCTTTGGAGAGAAAAAATTTCAACTTCTGTTCTTCATTGACAAAGATCAGCTTCCGGGAATCCTTATCCTTCATCTCCTCACAGGTAATCCCAAGCTGTTCCAGCAATTCCAGCGTTTTATTTGCAAGCCTGCCCTTTGCCAACGCAAAAGTCAGATACCCATCATTCTTCATAATATTTCCTTCCCGCCGGCTTCCGCATCTGCAAAAGCCCGATATCTATCATTCTTCATAACATTTCCTTCCCGCCGGCTTCCGCATCTGCAAAAGTCCGATATCTATCATTCCTCATAACATTTTCTTCCCGTCGGGCCATATCTGCAGATATCAGATATCCGCGCCGAAATACTCCAGAAAATATCCCCGCTTCTCTGCCAGTTCCTGATATTCCTCCTTCGCCTTCTTGTCATCCTTCAGTATCAGTTCCGTGCAGACGCCGCTTTTCCGCAGTTCTCCCGCCCGCAAAAGCGCCCTCTCAAAAGCCGCTTTCTCATATACCAGTATCCCATGTTCCTCCTTTGCAGACAGAATGATCTTCTGGCTTGCCATAGCTGTCATCAGATCATCCAGCACTACCACAAAACCGACAGCCGGCGCATCCTTCCCGAAGGTTTTCAGCAGATTATCATAGCGCCCGCCCTTTACAATGGCATCGCCCACACCGTAAGTATAGGCACGGAACGTCACGCCGGTATAATAATGATACTTGCTGAGCATACCGAAATCAAAGGATATATACTGCTCCGCCCCGTAGATCCTTAACAGTTCATACACCTGTTTCAGCCGTTCCACCGCCCGCAGAGACCGCGCGTTTGAAACCAGCGCCTCCGCCTTCTCAAGCACCTCCGAGGCTCCGAACAGTTCCGTTATCTTCAGAAAAGCCTCCCTGTATTCTTCCTCGATATGTTGTTCCTTCAACAGATCTTCCACAGCGAATATATTTTTTCCGCTGACATTCTCCCGAAGTTCCAGTTCCGTCTCTTTCGACAGCCCCGCCGCCTCGCAGAGCCCCCTGAAATAATCCGCCTCCCCGACAGTCACCTGAAACCGCTCAAGTCCCGCGCTTTTCAGGCATTCGATCAGCATGGCTATCATCTCCGCATCGGCTTCCACACTGCCGTCCCCGATCAGCTCCGCCCCCATCTGCGTCACTTCGCAAAGCTTCCCCTGCAGGCTGGATATATTGGTAAAGGTATTCCCCAGATAACAGAACCGGATCGGAAACGTCTCCTCCATAAAATATTTCGCCGCACATCGCGCCATAGAAGGCGTAAAATCCGGACGAAGCACCAGCGTATTTCCCTCTTTATCAAAAAATTTATACAGTTCTTTCGACGGCGTCGTGCCGATCTCTCTGGAAAACACATCAAAAAATTCAAAAGAAGGTGTCTGGATATCCTGATATCCGAAACTTTTCAGTTTTTTGTGGATCAGTTTCTCCAGCTTCAGCTTTTTCGCATACTCTTCTCCGTAAATATCCCGCACCCCTTCGGGTGTATGTAATAAATTCTGATTCATATGTCCTCGCTTTTCCTGCTATTTATCAAAATAATGTCCTTAATTGATTGAATCACTATACACTAACCTCCATGTCGCTGCTTCACAGCGACACAAATCTGTGCAGAGAATGCCGTACAGAAACGCTGCATCCGTCCCCCGCCGCGCTTTCGTATAGTAACGCGATATCACACGAAAGCACAACCCATATTATATGAAACTGCCGCATCTCTGTCAAGCCCTGTCGTCCAGATCCTTCTGCAGCATATCCAGATACGGCACCAAAACACCATGCTTTTGCGGAATAAAATACTCCGGATTCAGTTCGTCAAACCGGAAGCTCTTCCTGCCCCCTTTCAGTTTCCTGTCCCAGAAATAGTACAGCATTTCAAAGGGCAGATAATAAAAAGCATCCCGATGGGTGTAATAGATCAAAAAAAACGCCACTCCGCCCTGCTTTTCAAACTTCTGCATAAATTCCACCTGATGATCATGAATATTCTGCAGGGAAAACGTATCCACCGCGCACTCCTTCGCATCAAAACAGACAGGAATCCCCTGCACTGCTCCGATATAGTCCACTGTACTTTTCTGGTCAAAGTATGCCAGCGTGATATGCCTTGATTCCTTGTCCATCCTGATCGGGGTAATCGGGGTCGGAATTTTCTGGATCAGCGCCAGTCCCGCCTCCGCATATTTTTCATTTGTCCTGTTGATCATATCCTCCAGAGCGGACCCCCGGAGCCCTCTGCTCTTCCATGTGGGCATATGGCCCCCTTTCCGCGCAATAACTTTTACCTGTTCTGTTTTATCTATTTTACTTTATCTGCTCTGTTTTATCTGTTCTGTTTTACCTTTTTGTTCCATATTCTTTCTATTCCAAAACCTTTATATAGAAAGAATAGTGTGCCGTTCCCCCGTAACCGCTTTTACCGGTATCCCATTCGGCAGTGACTTCGTAAATATATCCGCCGGATTTCAGTTCTATCTCATTCCCGTTTACATCCAGATCCTCTCCCTCCGCTTCCGGATCGGACCAGTACGCATCACTCCAGCAGCAGACACTTAAAATATGATCGGGATCTTCTTTAAAACGAAGCACTGCTGTCGTTTCCGCAGTTTCAAATTCGTCCATCAGTCCTTCACAGTCTAAGGGATGCGCGCTGTCGGCTTCTATTGTCGTAATAGTCCCGTCATCATTCTTACTCTGCCATGAGTAAGCACCCAACAGCGTACTATTGCAGGTGTTATCGCTGATCACATCCAATACCGGCGGTTTCTCCAAAACGATCCAGGCATCCTCATCACGCAATAATTCGTTTGCGTAACTGTTTAACGCCTCACATGGCTCATATTTTGTCCGGTAGCCGACACCATCAATGATCAGAAACGGATTATATGCCGTGATTTCTGTTTGTGTTCCGTCGGACATCTTCAGGGTAAAGCTAACGCCCTGTCCTGTATATTCCACATAGGAATCATCCCTGCGATATATCACCACATCCTTCAGATATTCCGCCAATTCTTCGATTTCCGTGATTTGAATGGTTTTATCCGGCGGTATCAGCCTTACTGTCGCTGATGTTATTTCCGACACTTCCAGATCCTTATATGGCATTTTACTGTAAGTAAATGCAAATACCGCCGTTCCCGCCAACAGGAAACAGACAAATACTATGACCAGTATTTTCACCCTTTTCATATATAAACCCTCCCTGACTCTTAAAATGCACCATTTCCTTTCCCCACGCAGGATCAGGCGCTTCCTTTTGCCGCTTTGGAATACATCTCCCTTCTTGCCAGCCATATATAGGCGATCACACAGATCACCACGGAAACTGCCGACCCGGTCACCGTTGCAAGCCCCATCGGAAACAGAGTCTCCGCAAACAGCTTCGACGCCAGATAAGCCAGCGGAATCCGGGCGCATACGATCGCAATGGCGTTATGTATGAACGAAATCCCGGACATACCGCAGGCGCAAAAATAACCGCTGAAACAAAAATGCACGCCGGCAAATACACAGTCCCAGACATACCCCCTCAGATACTGTCCGCCGAGTAGCACCACCTCCGGTTCATTTCGGAAGATACTGACCACGGACTGTGCGCTAAACTGCATAAAAAGCGCAGAAACCGTCCCGAAAACAACCGCCGCCGCCATCGCATACTTCAAGATCTGCCTTGCCCGTTCTTTTTTCCCTGCACCGATATTCTGCGCCGCCAGCGCGGATACCGAAGAAAGCAGAGAGGACGGCACTAAAAACAAAATACCGATGATCTTTTCCACCACGCCTACCGCCGCTGCATCAAACAGCCCCCTTTTATTGGCGATCACCGTAATCAGCAGAAAGGAAATCTGGATAAACCCGTCCTGCACAGCCACGGGTACACCGATAGACAGCAGTTTTCCCATCACCGCCCGTCTTGGCTTTAAATCCCCTGAAGTCAGTCTGATATGCCGCATGCCGCTATCCACCCTGATCCGGATCAATGCCGCCGCAACACTGACCGCCTGCGCCAGCGTTGTACCCAGCGCCGCCCCGGCAGCGCCCATTCCCATTCTTCCGATCAGGATATAATCCAGAACGATATTGGAGACACATGCCACCGCAATAAAATGCATGGGGCTTTTGGAGTCCCCCATCCCGCGGAAAACGGAACTGATGATATTATAAGCCGTAATAAACGGAATCCCGATAAAACAGATCGTCAGATAGGAAACCGTACTGTCTACCGCCTCCGCCGGTGTGGACATGACCGCCACAATAGGGCGGATGCACAAAGTCAGCACCACTGCCGCCGCCACCGATAAAGTAAAAAACAATGTCACCGTATTTCCGATCGTCAAAAGCACCTGCTTTTCATTTTTTGCCCCCGTTTCATGACCGATGGAAACCGTAGTCCCCATAGCAAGCCCCACGATCATGACCGTAATCATATGCATGATCTGGCTGCCGATGGACACCGCCGTAGTGCTTTCCACCGCATTAAACTGTCCTACGATATACAGGTCCGCCATCCCGTAGAGCGTCTGCAGAAAATAAGACAGAAAATAAGGCAGGGAAAAGGCAAGCAATGTCTGAAATACATTTCCTGTTGTCAGATCCTTTGTGTTTCCTTTTTTCATCATCTGTTATCCTTTATCTAATAATCTTCCTCATAAACATTTCCATCGGCTGCTCAAACCTTACCGCCTTTAAACTTTTAATACACCCCAGGGCCTGCTCCCTGCCTTTCTTATCTTCCCATAAACCGTCTCTCCAGTTTTTCAAATAACTCCGGCACCGGCGCCGTCACCGCTTTTCCCGACAGATAAGCAAATTCTCCTTCCAGTTTTGGAAATTCCACTCTGTAGGCATGAAGCAGCTGATGCTTTAACCCCATCTCCTCTTTCCTCTTTGGTTTCCAGCCATACTTGATATCTCCCAGCACCGGATGTCCGATTTCCGAAAGGTGGGCCCTGATCTGATGGCTTTTTCCCGTCACCAACAGAATTTCCAGTTTTGTGCAGTTCATCCCCTCAGAATAAGAAAGAGGCTTTATCACTGTTTCGATTCTGTGATATTCTTTTTGATATTTTCTCTCCGCTTCCGCCGTCAAAACCTTCTTCCGATACGCCTCCTCTGAAATAACCTCCGACCGGTTCTTTTCCGCCTCTTTTTTCAGATATCCCCTCAAAGTGATCGGATATTCTATCTTCCCCTCTGCATAAGTGAGATAATACTTATGCAGACTCCTGTCCCGCAAAACCTCCGATAAAAAACGGCTTCCCCGCAAAGTCTTACCACAAAGCAAAAGCCCGCTCGTATTCCGGTCCAGCCTGTTGCATACGGACGGACAAAACCGTGAAAGCTCCTCCCCGGTTATCTCCTCTTTCTTCAGCAGATAACCGATCATCCACTCATTCAGCGAAACATCCTCCTTTTTCGCTTTCTGGGATAAAGCCCCTGCCGGTTTATTTAAGATCAGAATATCCTCATCCTCATAGATAACAGGGATTTCTCCCAACTGCTGATATGCCTTCAGGCAGTCTTTGGGGGATTTTTTCACAGAATCTTTATTCCCCTCGTCTGCCCTGTCCCGCCCGGAAATTGAAACGCTTTCGGATCTTCCTGTAAACTTCAAGAAAGTCTCCTCCGAAAAAAACAGCTTCACCACGTCCTTCTCGGCAAGTATTTCCTTCCCTTCCGCCTTTTTATCATTTAAAGTGATATTCTTTTTCCGAAGCATCTTATACAGAAAACCGGAAGATGCCAAAGGCAGCAGCCTTTTCAGATATTTATCAAAACGTCCCCCTGCCTCTGCCCTTGCTACCACAAATTCCTGCATTATACCTCCCGCCCGCCTTCTCTGTCTAAAAAATACAGTCCTTCACCCTGTTCCGTATGCGAACTTTCCCTGATCCGCATCTTCTGACCACGAAAAAGCTTCCGTTTCTACAGAGACAGATTTTCCATCAGTTCCAGTACCTTTTCATTAAATTCCCTGTTATCGTCTGCCGCAGACTCCTGCAGGGACTTTACTCTCTCCAGATATTTTTCCCGATCCCGGAAAATCTTCACCGTAATATCATGAAAACCGTTCCGGGCAAACAAGGTTTTTAAATGCTGCCGGCAGGCGCTCTCATCAAACCCATCCTGCTCCGTAATGCCGGCTATATTTTTCCCCTTCATCACAAGATGGCTGATCTGAAAGTTTTTCGCATAACTGGTCAGATACAGATCATACCGCCCGCTGAGTCCCTGCGCCTTTTCACCGATTTCTTCTCTCAATTTGGCAGAACAGCCCTTCGCTTTCAAAAACATGATCATATTGACCGCGCTCTTGCTGGCGGGAAGGCATCCAAGCACCGCCACCAGCGTCAGCAGGTTTTTATTGCTCTTTGTGGCTATATAGCCCGCCGTATAAAGCGCTATGGAAATCCCGAACATCAATAAAGTCTTGATGATCTCCCATCTTCTCTGTTTTCCGATATATCCGTAAGTTCCTTTTTTATTCTTCCAGAGCATAGCCTCTCCTTTTACATAAACTCCTGTATTATTTTCTGCCTTCCGGGACAGTGTTATGATTCTTAACTTCCATACTATCTTCTGCGTTTAAGAGCAGTATTATGATCCTCAGCCTCCATACTATCTTCGCCCTTCGGCGGCAGTACTACTATTCCTTGATATATTCCTCCGGCTGCCTCCGCCGTCCTTTCCGACAACTTTCTTCCCATTTGGAGCGGCAGTTTTTCTAACTTTCAAGGCGTTTTTCCTCCCGCCTTCGGGCTCTGTTTCTCTTCCGCTTCCGGCACTCTTTTTCTTCTTCCCGCCATTTCCCATCTTCCTCGGCGGAATCAGACATTTTTTATCAAACCCGATCAGGTCTTCCCTGTGTGCCAACAGCAAAGCCTCTTTTACCAGTTCATAATTCTCCGGCTGCTGATACTGCATCAGCGCCCGCTGCATTGCCTTTTCATGGGGATTTTTTGTGACATATACGCTCTTCCCGGTCCGCGGGTCGATCCCTGTATAAAACATCACCGCAGAAAGTGTAGAAGGCGTCGGATAAAAATCCTGTACCTGCTCCGGTTTATGTCCCGTATCGCGCAGGTATTCCGCCAGTTCAATTGCTTCCGTCAACGATGCGCCGGGATGGGAACTCATCAGATAAGGAACAAGATACTGTTTCAGTCCCAGCTTTTTATTGTAATCCTCATATTTTCTGACAAACCTGTCATATACCTGCCGCTTCGGCTTTCCCATATAATACAAAACCCTGTCGGATATATGCTCCGGTGCCACCTTGCACTGGCCGCTCACATGATATTGTATCATTTCCTTCAAGAATCTGTCACTCTTTTCTTCCAACAGATAATCAAACCGTACGCCGGAACGGATAAACACCTTTTTTACTCCGGGCAGTTTCCTCAGCTTTCTCAGCAGTGAAACAAAATCCTCATGGCTGCCGTCCAGATTCGGACAGGGCTCCGGAAACAGGCACTGCCTGTTCTTACATACCCCCGCCTGCAGCTGTTTCTGACAGGACGGATGCCGGAAATTAGCGGTCGGCCCTCCCACATCATGAATATACCCTTTAAAATCAGGCTGCCCGGTCATCCATTCTGCTTCCTTCAGCAGCGATTCATGGCTCCGCACCTGCACGATCCGCCCCTGATGAAAAGTCAGGGCACAGAAATTGCAGCCGCCGAAACATCCTCTGCAGCTGATCAGTGAAAATTTCACCTCCGACATGGCGGGCACGCCGCCCTGCTTTTCATAATCCGGATGAGGCGCCCGCATATAGGGCAGACCATAAATATCATCCATCTCCTGCATGGAAAGAGGCTCCGCAGGCGGATTCTGCACCACAAACACCCTGTTCGGATAGCTTTCTATCAGCGTCCTTCCCTGAAAGGGGTCCGTATTTTCATATTGTTTCATGAAGCTTTCCGCATACAGGCTTTTTTTCGCTTTGCATTCCTCATAGGAAGGCAGCGCCACCCCCTCATAGACAGAAGAAATATCCTGTGTCCGATATACGGTCCCGCGAATAAAAGTGATATCTTTCACCGCGATCCCCGCATCCAGCGCTTCCGCAATCTCCACGATACTTCTCTCGCCCATCCCGTAACTGATCAGATCCGCCCCCGCATCCAGCAGGATCGACCGCTTATAGGAATCCGACCAGTAATCATAGTGTGCCAGCCGTCTTAAGGATGCCTCGATACCTCCCAGTATGATCGGCACATTCTTATAAGTGCGCCTGATCAGGTTGCTGTAGACCACAGCCGCATGATCAGGCCGCTTCCCCGCCTTCCCGCCGGGCGTATAGGCATCCTCCCCGCGTCTCTTTTTTGAGACATAATAATGGTTCACCATGGAATCCATGTTGCCGGAAGAAACCAGAAATCCAAGCCTCGGACGCCCTAATATAGCAATACTCTCATCCCTTTTCCAGTCCGGCTGGGAAATGATGCCCACCGTAAACCCGTGCGCCTGCAGTACCCTGCTGATAATGGCATGCCCAAAAGAAGGATGGTCCACATAGGCATCCCCGATCACATAGACAAAGTCAAGCTGCTCAATATGCTGTTTTTTCATGTCTTCCCGGGATATCGGGAGAAATCCTTCTCTGGTCATATCATCCTGTCTTTTCATCCTATAGTCTTTTCACTTCATCTAAAGAAAGCCCTGCATATTCCGCAATCTTTTCCATCGTCAGCTTTCCGTCCTCCAACATCCTCTTAGCGGTATTTAATGCATTTTCTTTTATTCCTTCTTCTCTTCCGTCCTGTTTTGCGTACTCCAGTTCTTCCCATCTCTGCATATATTTTATCCCCGCTTTCTCCGACTTTCTGATCCGGCAAACTTTTTCATGTATTTTTTTAATCCTTTCGCTTCCGCTTTTTTCTGCATTTTCATCTGTCGTATTTTCCAAATATTTCATAAAATTTAAAAATTCCTGTGAAAAATCTTCCTGATTGTTCCCCTTTGTGTTGATAAATATCCTGACTGCTCCATCATCCAGTTTTAAATCAGGACATTCCCGGCAGACTTCCTCAAATGTATAGCGATAAAGCCCTCTTCCGAAAATATCAAACGGCGCTATCATAATAAATAAACTGTCATTGAGCAGATTAAAATCCATACTGCCGGGCTCCAGCAGTGACACATCAAGCTGCGCCTGATAGTAACGGCTTCTGCGGATCAGATTCCCCGTATTTCTTTTCTGCATTTCCGCATAGTAGATATTCCCCTTCTTGTCCATCCCTACCACATCCAGCCTGACCTGCCGTATTTCGGATGACACCCTCAGTTCTTTTTCCGTTTCAGGCTTTTCCAAAAACTCCACTTCATTTTCCATCAAAATACTGACAGCCATCTGATACGTTTCCCTGTCCTCCATTGCTTCATCAAACAGAAACTTATCCAATAAATTCAGTTCCCTCAGTTCTCTCAGCTTTACACTTTCCATATGTTTTCCTCCTTTGTGGGTGGATCCCAAAAGAGGATAGTGCTGTCCGTTCTGTCAGATTTATCACCTTTTACTCCCCCGAAATCCCATGCAATTTTAATTTGTGATTGAAAAAGCATAGATTTCATATGAAGTCAGACAGGGGTGATCCCCAACAGAAACAGCTAGGTCTTTTGGCTTTATCAAACGACATCGCTGATAGAATTTAAGAGAATATATGCTTTTAAAAGTAGTATAACAGAACTGATACGCTCTGACAAGCAGTTTTATCCCGGATACCTTCATCTGATTTCCCCACTGATATCTTTTCAGGGAATCCTGCTCCGCTTCCCGGGCAGTTCCCACGTCCGCACCGTCTCCACCTCCAGTTCCGTTTTTCTCTCTATGGCATAGAGATCACTGCAGCCGCCCGCATCATCCAGAAGGAACCCCTCGACCATATAATCATACAGTCCTGTCCGATATATCACATTCATAATATTCTTCCCGTCACAGGCATCTACCCACATCATGATCTGCACCCCTGCCTCATCACGGCAGTCGGGAATTGCCGGTTCCGCCTCTGTTCTTCCCGTCTTATTATCCATCTCCAACCCAAAAAAGTCTGTCGGATGGTCAATGATATGCTTTATATATTTTTCCATCATCCCGTCATTGTCAATATCACTGACAAAAATATTTGTTCCTTCTTCAACCCTCTGCTCCGCATCTCCTTCAGATGCGATATACTTCTTTCTCTGATCATAGATTTCCGGCGCCTTTCCCAGCTCCTTCCGCGCCATGTCACGATAGCCGTCCCGACAAAATATGACCGAATCCGTCTGCGATCCCGGCACCCGGTCGAGCGAAACGGTCTCCACCAGTTCACCGTCACGATAGCCCTCCAGGATCAATCCGTTCCATATCTTTCCTGATTCCGTCTTATGATGGCACACATAATTTTTCCCCTCCCAACAGATCACATAAAACGGCTTTCTCACATATTCTTCCGTACCGAGGCCTGTCCTTTTATACGCACCGGCTTCATTTCCCTGATACAATATATACTCCCCGAATGGTCCTGAACCGCCAAAATCCACCTCCGCATAAATATCTTCCACGCCGTCATTGTCCAGATCTGCCCATATCATTTTCACATGCGCGCTGTCCATGTCTTCCATGACCCGGGCAATATCGGCGCTCTCTACTGCTGCAGCCTCTTTCTCACTGCCCGAAAGTTCCCTGCCCGTCTCCAATGATTCAAGCAGCTCAATCTCTGTGTCCTCCTCACATGCCCGCAGAAGTTCTTCCACCAGGCTCTCCGGTATCACCTGCTCTTCCCCGGGCGCATCATGCCGCATATAGTATAACTCCTTTGGCGCATATCCCTGATAAAACCGTGCATACAGTTCCCGCACTTCGGAATTTGTCTCCCAGCCTTTTACCGCAAACGTCCCTTCGCCAAAACATTCTCCGCTCTCCGCATCTGTCAGGGTGATCATGACTTCTTCCTCCTCAAACCGGCAGGAAATACTGCGGACTTCTTTCAGAACAATATCATCCCACTGATACAGTTTCTCCGTCATCTCCAGCAGCCTGTAATCATCGTCTCTGACATCGCCGTACCCCCAGAATGTTTTAAACTCATCCAGTTTTTTCTCTATAGAAATACCTTTCGTTTCTTCCGCAGGTATAATAGCCCTGACAAACTGTGATTCTGCCTCATCCCACAGAAAATAACTTCTCTCACTCTTTTCACTGTTATAAATTTCTATATCCGGATAACCGTCAAAGTTGAGATCGTCAAGAACCTCTGCCTTCCCTTTCAGCATTTCCAACGCCTCTGCATAATCTCCGTTTTGAAGGGCAATTTCTTCCTGATCCTGCATACCGGAAATGCTTTCATCCGACATATCGGAAACACTTTTTTCCTGTATATCAGAAGCACATTCTTCCCACACACCCGCATCCTGCTCCATAGAATCAGAAATGGTATGATATCTCTCGGTAAAAGCAATTGCCGCAAGAAGAACCATCAGCAATATCGCACATTGTATACCAGCAATCCCTGTAACCTTCATCTCCAGCCTGCCTTCTTTCCCTGCGCCCTGTTCCATGGCAGCAGGATTTCCATCTGCCCGATATGTCGTCTTTTCATGTCATCTCCAGATATCGGGAGAAATCTTTCTCTGGTCATATCATCCCATTCCTCTTTAATTCCACGATCAGTATCTGCCGGACATAGATATCTCCTTATTTACGGCATCCTCCACCGTTTCCGCAGTATCTCCCATGCCCTGACCTTTTCCACGGATAATTCCGTTTTCCCTTCTATTGTATAAAGATTGCTGTAATTTCCGTTTTCCTCCAGAAGATACCCCTCAACTATGTAATCATACAGATCGGTCCGATACATCACATGCACAATATTCTTCCCGTTATGGGTATCCACCCATAGCATCATGGGCCGCCATATGTCCCATTTATCGGAACCGTCGGAAAACACCCTCTCCAGCGTCTCCCTCTCCGCACTTTCTTCCATCCCAAACTCCAGACCGTCCACTGAGTTCATGCTGGAAGCCAGCCAGATCCGTTTTATATAGCTTTCCTCCACACCGTCATTGTCAATATCACTGAAAAATACGGTTTCTCCCTCGCTGTTTTCCGATTTCCGCTCCGCATTACCGACAACCACATGATTATCCGCCAGTTCATGAAACGCCGGCGCTGCCATTCTCTCCTTTTCCGCCGTCTCCTGCCAGCCATCCTGACAGAATGTTACGGTCACCTCCTGTTTCTCCGGCATCAGATTCAGCCGGATGGTTTCTGTCAGTTCTCCGTCCCGATACCCTTCTATAACGAGCCCGCTCAATATTCTTTTGCCGTAATCTACCTCATCGCGGCATACATAATTCTTCCCTTCCCAACCGATGATCGTGTGCTGCCAGCGGACATCACTGCTCCCGCGTCCCGTTCTCACATATTCGCCGTCCTCTCTTCCCTGATACAATATATAATCCGTAAATCCTCCGCTGCCGCCGCCATATTCTTCCGAAAAAATATCTTCATAGCCGTCGTTGTCAAGATCTGCCTGCCACATCCTTACACGTCCAAAATGGGAATCTTCACCCCCTTCCAGCACTGTGGAGATATCAGCGCTTTCTAAGCCTGCCTCCGCCATCTCACTCTCCGAAAGTTCCCTGCCTGTCTCCAAAGATTTCCGCAATTCGTCCTGCGTCCCCTCCAAAAGCGCCTGTGACAGCGTCTCCACAAGGCTCTCCGGTATCAGTTCCTCCTCCCCGGGCGCATCATGTCCCACACAGTAGAGTTCTTTCGGCGCATATCCGTCATAAAACTGCTCATATAATTTCCTTACCCCGGGATCATTCTCCCAGCCCCGCTTCTCGAAAGTACCGGAAGCAAGGCATTTGCCGCTCTCCGTATCTGTCAGCGTTACAACAACCTCCTCTTCTTCTATCCGGCAGACAATATTACGTATTTCCTTTAGGGCAACGCCCTCCCAGATATATATCTTTTCCGTCTCTTCCGTTATTTCCTCTATCCCGTAAGTATCATCATACACCCAGATCGTCTGAAATTCCTCATTTATCTTTCCGGTCCAATATCCGTCCGTTGGTACATCCGCTTTCACAAACTGTCCGTCAGCACCGCTCCAGAGCAGATACTCTCTGCCGCTTTCCCCGACCTCTCTTTTGGAGATATCCAGATATCCGTCAAAATTGATATCGTCCTCGATCACTATATTATCCCCATCCAGTACCTGCACCGGTTTTTCAAAATTCCCGCCCTGGTACACAACGATCCGGTCATCCTTGTAGCGGCTCTCTTTCAGCAGGTAGACCGCTTCCTCTTTCCCTGAACGTCGAATGCCATCCCTCATATTTATATAGATACTGCCTCCGATATCGTCTGATTTCAGCCTTCCTTCCCCGCTTAGATCCTCAAAACTGAAATTCCCCGCCCTCTCTTCCTCCAGCAGATACAATTCCTCATCAAACACAAGCATATAAAAACTTTTCCCGTGCTCCGTCCTGCCGTACACACCGATCTCCTCGCTGTCTGTCACGGAAAACCATACCACTTCCTCTTCATCCCCGCTGAAATATTCCAGCGCCGCGAGGATCAGTTCCCACTTATCGTTCCACTTTACCTTATAATGTGTAAAATATATTTTTTCATAAAGCTTTTCCGTTGACGAAAGACAGGCGCAGGAGGTTCCATCCTCCCGCTCCTGATATTCCCAAGTACTCTGTTCCGGCAAAGCCACCCGAAGTCCGCCAAAGACAAACTCTTCCTCTGTCAGTTCCGCAGGAACCTCCTCCCAGACGATCTCTGCCGGTTCCACAATGCCCTCCGGCGCGCCCGGCTTTGAAACATATTGTATTGCCTCTGTCTCTCCCGGGTCTTCTTCATCCTGCAGATCGGAGATATCGCTTTTTTCTTCCGATACGCTCTTACGGTTCTCTTCTTGCATCCGCTCCCCGGTATTTTGCTCCGGCATCCCTCCGCCGATATCTAACCCGTGCGCAAAAACGATCTCTATGATCAAAGCGGCTGTCAACACCGCACATTGTACGGCGGCAGTTCTTCTGATCTTCGTTCTGAAACTTATCCTTCCTTTCATTCCCTTTGGCATTTCAATCCTGTCCTTGCCGCAGCCCTTCCCGCTCCAGTATCTGTCCGAACTCCTCAATATAATAATCCGCCAGTTTCCGCTTCTCCCGGTCCGAATCCAGAGAATAGGCATCCTGCACGGCACAGACTTTCATTCCTGCGCTTTTTCCCGCCATGATCCCCGCTGTCAGATCTTCAAACACCAGACACTTTGCCGGGTCCACCTGCAGAGAAGCCGCCACCGCGAGATAAATATCCGGCGCAGGCTTTCCTTTCTGCACCTCCGAGCCTGTCCTGATACAACTGATATACTCTGTCAGCCCGTGCACCCGCTCAATGGTCTCCATCAGTTCCCGGGAATTGCTGGTGGCGATCCCCATTTTAATCCCCCTGTTTTTGCAAAGCTGCATAAAGTCCCGCACGCCGGCTTTCAGAGGCACCTCTTTCTCATACTTTTCCCATGCCATCTCGTTCCAATCCGCCATGATCTTTTCCACCGGATCGGCAATACCGAAACGCTCCCGAAAATAGACCGCCGTCTCATAAAAACTCCCCCCCTCGATCTCTGCCTGCAGGGTATCCGGCAGCGGTATGGAAAACCTTGTCAGGTATTCCCTGTCGATCCGCTTCCACATCCACATGGAATCCACCACCGTACCATCCACGTCAAAGATCACCGCCTCGATACTTTCCAGAGACGGCACCTTATCCCGAAGGCTCAGCACTTCCTGCTCCGACAGCCTCCGATACTGCCCGGGCTGCATATCCTCATCCAGATACAGCGTCCCCATCCGCAGCCGTTTCAGATGCATCACCCGGTTTCCAACGGCGGCAAGCATCCGCTTTACCTGATGGTAACGCCCCTCCATAATGGCAAGATGGATCCTCCCGTCCTGTAGTACATTCACCCTCGCCGGCATCGTGGGCTTCTCATCCCCGATATCCACGCCGCACTCCAACGTCAGTATTTCGTCCGCATGTAGCGGCTTCTTAAGCGTCACCTCATAGGTCTTCACCACATGCTTTCTTGGAGACAACAACTCATGCGAGAGCGCGCCGTCGTTTGTCACAAGCAAAAGCCCCTCCGTATCCTTATCCAGTCTGCCCGCCGGAAACAACCCCTTGGGAAAGGGCATGTCCTCTTTTTCCTCCCACGCCTTTTTCAGAAAATCCAACACCGTCTCTTCCTTCTTATCTTCCGTAGCGGAGACGATTCCCTGAGGCTTGTAAAACATCAGATATGTATTCGTTTCATAAACAACTTTTTGACCATTACAGTCAACCTCTGCTGTCACTTCTTCTATTTTCTGTTCCGGGCTTTTACAGATTTCCCCGTTTACTCTCACCTGTCCTTTTTTGATCAGCCCCTTCACAGTGCTCCGTGTTCCGATCCCCGCATCGCAGAGATATTTATCCAGCCGTATCATCTTTTCTCCTTCTTTGCCGAACATCACAGCTCCGAAACCGGTTTATCGCCGCACCGGTTTACTATGTGCACTTCTAACTTATCCTCTTCCACATATACTAAAATAAAGAATAAAACACAGGATGCCGCACTCTTCCGACTGTCATATACAGCCTGTAAAACCACCGATCATAATCTTATGTTAACCAAAACCAACAGTCAGCGATCTTATGTCAACTGGCAAAAACAGCCTGCAATCCTATGTCAGCTGCTGAAAGCGGTCTGTAATTTTATGTCAGCCAACGCAAATAATCCATAATCCCATACTCCGGACCGCTGTCACCCCGGCAGCATCTGCGCATCCTCATCCAGATAATATGATATTAAAAAAATCCCGGCTTCTTTCAGCCCTTCAACTCCTGTTTTTATGCCTTCTGGCCTTTTCCATTCTCCGTGCTCCCGCCGATGCCTGCTCCTACAGCGCGCTGGCGCTGCAGCTTTGGTTTGAAAAAATGATACCGGCCCTGTTTCCTTTTATGGTCCTATCCGGCCTGATCGTCAGGCTGGACCTCGGAAAAACGATCGCCCTTCCGGTCTATCCTCTCATCGGCAGCATCTTCCGCATCAGCAGGACCATGTGCACCACGCTGCTCACCGGCTTTCTCTTCGGTTTTCCGCTGGGCGCCAAGACCATAGCCGAACAGTATAGCCTCGGGCAGTTGTCGAAACCGCAGGCACAGTACCTGCTCTCTTTCTGCAACAATATCGGTCCCGTCTACCTGCTCAGCTTCGCTCTGCCGCTGCTGGGCTTATCCGATGATGCCGAAAACCATCTGCTCAGATCTGCCGTCATACTTGCCTTTTTTGGTATCCCGCTGCTTTACGGACTGGCACTGCGGTATACTCTCTGCCGCAATATTCCCTTTTCAGCGGAATACAGGATGCCTTCCGTTTCCCCGGATCATCCATGTCCAAAGGCAGCTTCCGCCAAAATTTCCGGAAACACTTCCGGTGCTTCCTCATCATCCGCCCGTCGCAAAGTCTCTGCTCACTTATCCGCCGCATCCGTCCATCGCAAAGCCTCTGCCCCTTTTTCCGCCGCATCCGTACATCGCAAAGCCTCTGCCCCTTTTCCTGCTGCGTCCGCCCGCCGCGGACACCGCAGAGCAATCTTTCCGCTATCCAATATATCCCGCCGGACATCCGGCACGGCATGTTCTCCTGCCGTTTCTGCCGCTGCCGGAAGGCCTTCTGCATCCGCACCCGAACCTGTGTCCTTCATCTCAGCCCTGGATACCTCCGTCACCTCCGCCTGCGCCGCCATTGCCAGGCTGGGCGGCTATATGGTATTTTTTATGGTCTGCAACCTGCTCTTTGAAAAAACGCCCTTTGCAGCTCCCGTCGCCGCCCTGTTGGAGATCACCAGCGGCCTTACTCTGGCAAAGGACGCCCTCTCACCGGCGCTTTTTATGACCATGCTCACCTTCGGCGGCCTCTCCTGCTTTGCCCAGACCTACACCTGCATCAGAGATACGGATCTGTCCTTCGGAAACTACTGCCTCCATAAACTCCTGCAGAGCGCTACCGCCTTCTGCCTCTATACCTTGCTTTTTTCTGCTGTTTTTTAAATTTCGCTCTCGCGATCACAAGCACTACCAGCACTGCCACCAGAAGTCCCAGTATCACCAGCCAGAGAAACCGGGAAACATCGGAACCGGTGATGAACACCTCATCCTTTTCTTTCTCCGCGTCCTTTTCTTCATACCACTTCATATCAATCTGATGGGCATTGCCAGAGGCTTCCACCGTCTCTTCCTCCGGCGCCGGCATATCCATACCTCCGGTTTCCTGTCCGGAAACGCTTTCTGCCGCAGATGCCGTTCCTCCGGCTCTCTGCCCGGCCGCGCCGGCCTCTTCCGATACCGTATCCTCTATACTTTTTCGGGACCCTCCCGATAAAGCCGGGATCGTAATCGTTTCGGTCTCCGTATCCAGATCATACCCGTTATATACCCTGCACTTTAATAAAATATCCTGATCCGCCGGCACCTTTATCGTAAATTCCAGTTCATTCCCGGGGGCTTCCCACTTCTGCAGGCCGCTGTAATTCTGTCCGCCGTTGATACTGTAATCATAATATAAAAGCCCGCTGTCCTCATCCCTGCCGGTCAGAAGCAGGTTTACCTCGCCTGTTTCCTCTTTCACCCGAAGACAGGTCAGCGATACATTCTCCGGCTCCGTATCATCCGGCTTCACCACCTTCACCGGCACTTCCACCTTCGGCACATCATATCCCCGGTAATCCTTTTTGCTCTCCGGAGAATACAGCCCGTAATATTTTGCCACCGCCGTGGCATCCAAAACCCCCAGCTGTTTCAACGCTTCCGTGGTTTCATAACGCCCCTTATCCTCCCTGTGGTCCAGATGGCAGTGCTCGATAATACATGCCGGAATCCCGTACTCCTCACAGTGCTGGATCACGCCGTAATAATCCAGTCCGTCCTTGTTCAGCCTTGTCTTTACGCCTCTGCGGTAAAGTTCCAGCGTATCCATTTCGTCCAGACAAAGCTCCCCGAAACTCTTTCCCTCCGCGTAACAGTTCCCGAAAGCCGAGATCCAGACCTCCGAACCGTACAGCGTATGATTTTCGGACATGTTGAAATGGAGACAGAAGAAAAAGTCCGCATCCACCGATTTTGCATAATCCGCCCGCTGCTGCAGTGACAGTTCCACATCCTCCGTCCTCGTCATATAGACTTCTATGCCTTCATACTTTTTCAGTTCCTCCGCCATGGCGTTCGCCACCACCATGGTCATATACTTTTCGGTAAATCCGTTATACTGTGCACCCAGATTTGTCCCGCCGTGTCCCGGATCGATCACGATCTTGACAGGCTCCGCATGCACCTTTCCGGCCGGTAAAAACGCACAAGCGATTGCCAATATAAAACATATACTTATCAATTTCCCTGTTTTCCAAATATATTTCCGCACAGCATGCCTCCGTCATATCATTATTAAGCCTTTATTTCTACTAATAAAAAAAACCGACTTCCTCAGAAACCGGCTATTTTCCAATTGTTTTTCCTTACATCAGATCCAGATCCTCCTTCGGTTCTGCCGGAGTTACGGTTTCAGAACCACCCTCATCCAGATCTTCCGGCACCGGCATAAGCTCCCGCCTGTTGGTACTGATGATCTCCTGATACTGTTTCATATGGCTGATCAGATTTTCATAATCCGCCGAAGCCGTCTGGATCGAAGAGGCAACGATATTCTCCACATGGGCAAGCAGATCGTCCGTATACTGCATCGCAGACATACGCATCTCATTCGCCTCCATCACAGCCCTGTCCAGAATCTCCCGCGCCTGTCTTGATGCCGCCGTCACAACCTCATCCGCCTGCGCATAGGCCTGCTGCATGATCTGATGCTCACTGATCAGTTCCGTCCTCTGCACCGTAGTGTCTTTGATCAGCTGTTCCGCCTTTGCCCTTGCATCATTCAGAATCTCTTCTTTATTCTGGATAATACGCTGGTAGCGCTTGATCTCATCCGGCGTTTTTACACGAAGCTCACGGATCAGTTCTTCAATCTCATCTTTATTTACCAAAATCTTGCTGCTGCTGAATGTCTGATATTTACAACTGTCGATATACTCTTCAATTTCATCGATTAACTGTTCTATTCTGCTGCTCATTCCCACTCCGTTTCTATCCTATTTACAACCCAACCGCCTGCGGCACCGCCGCATTATACAAAATATATCTATGTATTAATGTCCGTATTTCTCATACATCATATCCCGCACAAAATCCGGTACACACATGGAGATATCGCCCTTAAACATCGCTATCTCCTTCACCGTGGAAGAACTGACATAAGCATACTCCAGACTTGTCGTCAAAAACATCGTATCCAGCTGGCCCTCCGATAAAACTCTGTTCGTCTGCGCGATCTGCAGCTCATATTCAAAGTCCGTGATCGCCCTGAGTCCCCTGATCGATACGGAAAAATGATTTTCTCTCGCATAATCCACTAAAAGACCGCTGAAGGAATCCACCTTCACATTCGGGTATTCCTTCGTAGCCTCCCTCAGCATTTTAACACGTTCCTCCACGGAAAACAACGGCGTCTTCATTTTATTATCCAAAATGCTGACGGTCAGTTCGTCAAAAATTTCCGAGGAACGTTTGATAATATCAAGATGTCCATAAGTAACCGGATCAAAACTCCCGGGATAAACTGCTGATGTCATGGATGACCTCCTTCATCATATCATATCTTTCCTTAAAAAAACATGTTTATTTGTTTTGTAACATTTTTCTTTTTCGACAAAAAAACCATATTCGCCGGCAAACCCGAAATCCCGCTGCAGATCGGCTTCAAAAACAAGCAGTGTATCTTCCGTCACATAATTCCTGTCCTTGAGCACTGACAGAAGCTTTTCATAATGGCCTCCTTCATAGGGCGGATCCGCAAAGATCACTCCTGCCTCCTTCTCATGGATCCCGTACAGCGCGGTATAAACATCCTGCTTCAATAAAATTGCCTCCTCCGTCATTTTGGCAAATTTTACATTATCCGTGATACAGGCAAAAGCCTCCCGCCCGTTTTCCGCAAAATACGCCTTCTTCGCCCCTCTGCTGAGCGCCTCGATACCGATCTGCCCGCTGCCCGCAAACAGATCCACAAACACACACCCCGGCAGATAAGGCATCAGCATATTAAACAGCGTCTCTTTAATCCTGTCCGTTGTCGGCCTCGTATCCGTCCCCGCCGGCGTCTTCAGCGGCAGGCTCCTTGCCTTTCCAGCTATTATTCTCATATTCTCTCACTTTCTATATAAGGACATATCAAACTCTCATACTGTTATCCGGATACCCGGGCAGCCCGTTCAGGCCCTGACCTTCACGCCTTTCCCTGCTCTTGCTCCTGATTTCAGCTTTCCAAGTTCTATTTTCTTCCCTTTATACTCTATCGTCTGTTCCATGCCGGCCCTCGTATAATAGACCGCCTCAACATAATCCCCGTCTCCGAGCTTCATACCCTTCGTACCTACCGCCGCCTTTTTCATCGCAGAAATCTCTTCTATCGGGAACCGCAGAAAATAGCCGTCCTTTGACTGCAGCACGATACTCTTCTGGTCCTTCAGAGGTTCCACGGAGAGCACCTCATCTTCCTCAAGCAGCTTGGTGGCTGTCACCGTCCGCTTCATCACATCGAACTCTCCGCCGTCCACCATCTTTACCATGGACTGCTTTGTCACAAAAAACAACCGGTACAGATTCAATTCCGTCTGGCTTGCCGCATAGATCAGCGTCTCTTTCTCCGTGTTAAAATTACTGATATTGTCCACCGGTACACCCTTATCCCTGAACTTTCCAAAGGGTACGTCCGCCGCCTTTAATGTATGAAGCTGTCCGCCGGAGGTAAACAGGCACACTCTTCCTGTATTTTTACAGGGAAATACAAACCGGTTTTCCGCATCCGCCGCTTCCCTGTTCCTCTCATAAACAGCCACATCCACGCATCTGCAGTAGCCGAAACGGTCCATCAGGAATACCACGTCCATCTCCTCCGCCTTCTTCTCCTCAAAGACAGCCGCCTCGCCGTTTTCTATCACGGTCTTTCTCTTTTTCCCGTAAGCCTTTTTAAATTTCTCCAGTTCCTGCACGATCACCTGAGACATGGAATCCCGTCTGTCCAGAATATCCTCATAACGGTAGATATTCGCCATCGTCTCCTCATGCTCTTTCACCAGAGCCTGCAGCTCCAGCCCGATCAGCTTATACAGCCGCATCTCCAAAATCGCGTTCGCCTGCTTTTCCGTAAACATCAGCTGCGCCGCCATGGCTTTGGAAGCTTTGGACTTAAACTGAATCCCGTCCGTTTTTCCTTCCACCAGACATGCTTTTGCCATGGGCCTGTCTTTGGAACCCCGGAGTATTTCTATCACAAGATCGATCACATTGCAGGCTTTGATCAGCCCCTCCTGAATCTCCTTCCTTTCCAGTTCCTTTTCCAGCAGGTTGTTGTATTTTCTGGTTGCCACTTCATACTGGAAATCCACGCACTCTTTGATGATCGCTTTCAAGCCCAGCGTTTCCGGCCTGCCGTGGCTGATCGCCAGCATATTCACCCCGAAGGTATCTTCCAGCCTGGTCTTTTTATAGAGCATGTTGATAAAATTCTGAACATCCGCGTCCCGGCGCAGTTCTATGACAATGCGGATTCCCTCTTTGGAGGACTGGTTTGTGATATCCACGATATCCATCGTCTTTTTGGTCTCCGCCAGAGAAGCCACATCGGACAAAAACTTACCGATACCCATCCCGATCATTGTATAGGGAATTTCAGTGATCACCACATTGGTCCTTCCGCCTTTTCCCTTTTCAATATCCACTTTTCCCCGGATCTTCACCTTTCCTGCCCCGGTTTCATAGATCTCCGGCAGTTCATCCTTGTTGATCACAATACCGCCGGTAGGAAAATCCGGTCCTTTCACATACCGCATCAGTTCCCTTGTGGTAATATTGTTATCATTCATATAGGCCTTGACCGCATCGATCACCTCGCCCAGATTATGAGGCGGGATGCTGGTCGCCATTCCTACCGCAATCCCCTCCGAACCGTTCACCAGAAGATTGGGCACCTTGACGGGCAGCACCGAAGGCTCTTTTTCCGTCTCGTCAAAATTGGGGATAAAATCCACCACATCCTTGTCCAGATCCGCAAGAAAGGCTTCCTCCGTGATCTTCTGCAGCCGCGCCTCGGTATAACGCATGGCTGCCGCGCCGTCCCCCTCGATATTGCCGAAGTTGCCGTGCCCGTCCACAAGGGGCAGTCCCTTCTTAAAATCCTGCGCCATCACCACCAGCGCGTCGTAAATGGAAGAGTCGCCGTGGGGATGATATTTACCCATCGTATCACCCACGATCCTGGCGCTCTTTCTGTAAGGTTTATCCGAACGGATGCCCAGCTCATGCATATCATAGAGCACCCGCCTCTGCACGGGCTTGAGTCCGTCCCGCACATCCGGCAGCGCCCGCGCCACGATAACGCTCATGGCGTAATCTATGTAGGATTTCTGCATTACCTCGGAGTATTCTGTTTTTATGATCCTGTCCTGTACCATCTGTCCCTCACATCTGATCTATCAATTTAAAAATCATACACAATGACCGTGCCGTGTTCCATCGAAAATTCCGCCGCCTGCCACAAAATAGAAAAGGCAAACTTAGCTAAGGATTCCGTTTCGTATACTTCATGCATTTCCATTTCCTGATATCCGCCTTCCCTGCTGTACGAGGCGTCTGCCGGATAGCCTTCGGTGGCGCTCCATGAAATGATCGTGTCCCTGTCCGCATTCCACTCAAAAGCATTATATCTCTTTAATTCCGCAAGAAGCAGCACACTTGTCGCCAAAGGGCTTTCCTCCGAATTGGGCAGCACATACTGAAACATAATATTCCGATCGATGGGGAGCCACCAGCCGTTTCCGTCAAACAGCGACACTTTAAAATCCTTTGTCTCAAGGAATCCCTTTACAACAGGATGTTCATAGATATCCGCACCTTTTTCTATTGTAGCTGGCACCTCTTTATCGGTATATTTTGCCGAAATATAAAGTAATAATGCGTTTATCGCATCCCAGTCCGGTTTATCGGTATAATAGGGGGTAATGTCATAATCTTCATTCCACAATGGCACGGGATCTAATTCCAGTCCATCGATAATATTATCCCGCCACCGGGTTACCGCTTCTTTCACCTCTTCGATCGAAAGTTCCTCCTGCTGCTGTGCCCGGATTACCTGAAATCCCAGTCCGTTCGCTTCCGCAAACTGCTGTGCAGCCGTTTTCCAATTGTGAGTATAATATCGTGTCAGCGTTCCCGCGTATATATCAAGTCCCATTTTTATTCTTCTCCGTCTGCATTTGGATCTCTGCGAATCCGTCTTCCTAATAGATCATCTTATTCTATTGAAATCATCTTAATCTTTCCGTCGCTACCCAATCCCAAAAACTCGGATTCACCGGACTCTTATAAAAGAATACCACGCTATCCTCTGTAATAAACCAACTCCAATTTGGGGGATCATAGCCGCCTCCGCCTGTTACTGCTCCGGTCTGTTCCTCGATTTCTTCGTCAGAGTCATCGATAAACCGATCCACGGTAACGATCTCTCCCGTGCTGCAGTCGATCGTCACTCCCTCCACCGCAGAGTATGGATGCGCCGCGCCGTAATAATCGACATCATTGAACACCAGGCTGAGCATTTCTCCCACAGCCGGTAAACAGGAAAATAAGCAGGATATGAATAACAATTATAGCGGCCTTTCTCATATCGTATCCTCTCCGATGCAAAGTTGCTGCTCCGTTAAATCTTCCGATAAACTGGAATTTTCTAAGCGAAATTATCATCATGCCATGTTATGAATGTGGGCAACTTATGATACTTATCAAAATATTCAAGGGCTTCCATCACCTGTTCTGCGGGCAACACATAAGATAAAGGAAACGAGTCAAGCTCACCATTTATTATAAAATTCATAGTCTCATCATCATCTGCACCAGTATAGTTTGGATTTCTGGAACTTAATCCTGCGTCACCCTCCTCGTTATAATAATTGAGCCAGCCCCAATCACCATTTATCAACCCGCATAGTGCCCGCTCATCAGCCTCTGTTTCTTTTGAATAAGCCCAGATTTCTTTATATTGACCGTTTTCCCAACTATTAATGACCATATGTGATCCCTCTAACAATCCCGATTTGCCGAACTGAACAGACTCTCTGGCACTGTACGCCTGTACCATCTGCCCCTCACATCTTAATATTTCCCCCGGCAAACCGGAAATATTATTTACTCATAAAGTTCCAATGAATAATCCCGCTCCATAAAAATATAACTATCATCTATCAATTCCATGCCTGCATTTCTATATATCTCAGCTTCTTTTTGATTCAACATACTGCGCGTGCTATTTCCCCATGATTTTCTTTCATCTGAACCGGGTGGAAACTCGTAATTGGTTACCAAAATTGTTAGAGTTGTCTCAATCAGAGATTCAACGCTTTCTTCATAAAGCTGCAGAGTATCTTTATCCTCCTGATACACGCATTTATCCTGCATCCATGCCATTATATTTTCAAACTCTGTTTTCCATACGCCTCGATAGGTATCCTGCATCTGCCTGCGCTCAGCCTCGCATGAAGCGCTTTCAATACGGGGCAAAAAATAGGCATCTATTGGATTTGAATATTCTTCTCCCTCTGATACTATCGATTCCTCCTCATCACGTCCTTCTGTATCTTCCTCCTGATCATCTTCAGATAAAGCAGCCAACGTTCCTGCATAAACCTCTGTTTCTACACTATCTTCTATTTCTATATTATCCGCTGTTTGAGCATTGGCATCTGCATCACTACCGCACCCTGTTGCCGATATTAATACACAAACACACAAAATACCAATTAAATATTTATTTTTCACAAAAATTGTCCTCCAGGCAACAATCAGTTGTTAACTTTCTAATCGGAAAAAACATATAATTCTTCCCTGTCTGCGGACAAGTAAAATCGTGGACTGCTCCCGCTAATGGAATAGCATGATCTTCCAGATATTTTATTGCCTCTGAAAAAGCAGTATCATTTTCACATTCTATATAAATATATTCATAGCCGGGAATAATCCATTTTGCCCAACCGTCGGGGGCTTCTGCGTCATCCCTGCACTCTACTCCGGCAAGATAAAGTCCTTTGTTGAAATCTTCCCACGGATTGAACGAATGTGAGAAATCAGACATGGCTCCCCATATGCCGCCTATATCTCCATTCTCATCTTTTTTAGCCAAATGTTGAACTTCTTCAAAGTGAGAATTTGCATCGTCCCATAATCTTTGAATAAAACCCTCTCCGTCTAAAGTGGAACCTTCTTTTCCTATCACAACAAAAGACTTCTTTACACACCTTTCAACTTTCATGTTTCCCTCCGGTAAATCCTGATTTGCCGAACTGAACAGACTCACTGGCACCGTTCTCCTGCATCGCCGCCTGAAAAGCGGCAGGCTCGACTCGCAAATGCTCTGCTTGTTGCTCGTATCGCCACCTGAAAAGCGGCAGGCTCGACTCGCAAACGCTCCGCTTGTTGCTCGTATCGCCACCTGAAAAGCGGCAGGCTCGACTCGCAAACGCTCCGCTTGTTGCTCGTATCGCCACCTGAAAAACGGTGGCTCTATACATCCAGCTCCGCGTCCGTCGCATGATGGTAGATAAACTTCTTTCTCGGCGGCACCTCCGTCCCCATCAGCATCTGTGTCACTTCGGACGCCATACGGCCGTCCTCGATCTCCACTTTCTTGAGCATCCTCGTCTCCGGATCCAGCGTCGTCTCCCAGAGCTGCTGCGCATCCATCTCGCCAAGTCCTTTATAACGCTGCAGCGTAAACGGCCCCTTGTGGCTCTTTCTGTACTTTTCCAGCGCCGCATCATCATACAGATACTGTTCCTTCCCCTTGGACGGCATCGCCTTATAAAGGGGCGGCATGGCGATATAGACATGTCCCTGATAGATCAGTTCCGGCATAAACCGGTAAAAAAGCGTCAAAAGCAACGTGGAAATATGGGCGCCGTCCACATCCGCATCCGCCATGATGATGATCTTATCATAGCGCAGCTTGCTGATATCGAAATCGTTTCCGTATCCTTCCGAAAAACCGCAGCCGAAGGCATAAATCATCGTCTTGATCTCCGCGTTGGCGAGCACCTTGTCGATACTTGCCTTCTCCACGTTCAGGATCTTGCCGCGGATCGGCAGGATCGCCTGATACATCCTGTCCCTTGCCGTCTTTGCGCTGCCGCCGGCGGAATCCCCCTCCACAATAAAGATCTCGCACTTGGAAGGGTCCTTGCTCTCACAGTTCGCCAGCTTTCCGTTGGAATCAAAGGAAAACTTCTGTTTGGTGAGCATATTGGTCTTGGCGCGCTCTTCCGCCTTCCTGATTTTAGCCGCCTTCTCCGCACAGCCGATGATACTCTTTAGCGTCTCCAAATTCCGGTCAAAATAAAGCACCGCCTTTTCGCCGGTGATCTTGCTGACCACCTTCGCGGCGTCCTGATTGTCCAGCTTTGTCTTTGTCTGTCCCTCAAACCGGGGATCGGGGTGCTTGATGGAGATCACCGCCGTCATGCCGTTTCTGACATCCGTTCCCGTAAAGTTTACATCCTTTTCCTTCAGAATGCCCAGTTCCCTGGCGTATGTATTGATCACGTTCGTAAACATGGTCTTAAAACCGGTAATATGCGTACCGCCCTCGGCGTTGTAGATATTATTACAGAAGCCCAGAATGTCCTCATGGAACTCATTGACATACTGAAACGCCGCCTGCAGCTCTATTCCCTCGGCTTCCCCTTCGAAATAGATCACCTCATGGACCGTATCCTTATTGGCGTTCATATCCTTCACAAAGCCGACGATGCCGTCCGGCTCATGAAATTCCACATGCTCCGTCTCCTGTTTCCGGCGGTCCTCAAAAATGATCGTCAATTCCGGATTCAGATAAGCCGTCTCATGAAGCCTGCTCTTTACTTCCTCCTCACGGAATCTTGTCTTTTCAAATATTTCTCCGTCCGGCAGAAAATTGATCGTTGTGCCGGTCTCCTTTGTCCTCCCTACCACGGGCAGCAGGCCTTCCTGAAGTTCCGTAGTCGGAATCCCTCTCTCATAGGTATCCTCGTAGATATGTCCACCGCTTTTGACCCTGACAGTCAATTTTTTGGACAACGCATTGACCACCGAGGAACCCACACCATGCAGGCCGCCGCTGGTCTTGTACGCATCATTATCAAATTTTCCTCCCGCATGAAGCGTTGTAAAGACAAGCCGCTCCGCGCTGACGCCCTTTTCGTGCATCCCCACGGGAATCCCCCGCCCGTTATCGGAAACTGTCGCGGAACCGTCCGCCTCCAGAATCACCTCTATCCTGTCACAAAATCCCGCCAGATGCTCATCTACAGAGTTATCCATGATCTCATAGATCAGGTGGTTCAAACCTTTGGTGGATACGCTGCCGATATACATACCGGGACGCCGCCTGACCGCCTCAAGCCCCTCCAGCACCGTAATATTGGAAGCATCATAATTACTGCTCTTCGCCATCAAATAACCTAAGCCTTTCTCATTTTCCTTTATTCTGTCCTCAATTTTTTACAGCAGGCAAGCGCCAGCGAACCCGGTCCGATATGGCAGCTTATCACCAGAGAAAGCGGGTCCAGCTCATCCACCCGAAAACCCGGGAATGCCGCTTCCACTTCCGCCTTGAACTGCATTGCCATCTCCCCGTTGTCGGTATGGGCAATAAAAAGGGAACAGTTTTCCGGGTCTGCGCCGCCAAACCTGTTTTCCATATCGCTTCTGACCGCGTTGATCATCGTCGTTTTCGCATGGTTGATCGTCCTTGCCTTCGCGAAAGCATCCAGCAGGGAACCCTGTATCTGCAATACGGGTTTTAACCGCAGCACCGTTCCGATCGCCGCGGCAGCCGGCGTGATCCGTCCGCCCTTTTTCAGATAATACAAAGTATCCAGCATAATATAGATACTGGAATTATCGCCGTCCAGTTCCAGTATATTCCTGATCTCCGAAGCGCTCTTCCCCTTCTCTGCCAGCGCCAGCGCATCATAAACGGCGCTCTTCTGGGTCACGGAGATCCGGCGGTTATCCACCACCTGCACCCTGCCCTCATAATCCTTTGAGAGCATATAGGCGCTCTGGCAGGAAGCCGAAAGCCCGCTGCTCATCGGGATATACACCAGTTCCTCATATTCCTCCAGCACCTTATCCCACAGCGCCAGCACATCCCCCGGTGCCGGCTGGCTCGTGGATATGGACTTGTTCTCCTTCATCATCTGATAGAATGCTCCCGACGTCAGATTCACATTCTCGAGATAATCCTTTCCGTCTATCATAAATGGCATGGGCAGCATAAAAATCTGCTTCTCTTCCGCCTCCTCCGGCAGGATTCCCGCATTGGAATCCGTTACTATCGCTGTTTTTTTCATAACTGTTTCTTCCAATCCCCTTTTTCCTTTTCAGCCGGTATACCGGAATATTTTCTTTATCCTCCGGCTGCCGTTTTCAAACACATATAAAAACATTTTACGTTCAGATGCCGGGAAAGTCAATGTTATTTCTGCCACTTCTCTTAAGAAGTGAGGACAGCTGCAGATACTCCTCCTTTTCCTCCCATGCCTCGTCCGAAGTGATTCCTCTGCAGACTTTGTCCGCCTGCATCAGCATGTCCGCGTCCTGATAGATATCCGCTATCCGGAAGTTCAGTATGCCGCTCTGCCTCACACCGAACATATCCCCCGGCCCTCTGAGTTTCAGATCCTGTTCCGCAATATAAAACCCGTCATTGGAATGATTTAATACCTCCAGCCTTTCCTTCGCCCTGTCCGATCCGGAGCCATTGATAAAGATACAATAGGACTGATGTGCCCCTCTTCCCACCCTGCCTCTGAGCTGATGGAGCTGTGCAAGCCCGAAACGCTCGGCATTCTCGATCAGCATCACCGTGGCGTTCGGAATGTTGACTCCCACCTCAATAACCGTAGTGGAGACCAGTATATCTATCATCCCCGCCCCGAAGGCATCCATCAATCTGTTTTTCTCCGCCGGTTTCATCTTACCGTGGAGCATTTCTATCCTGAAATCCGCCGGCAGACCTGCCCGAAGCTTTTGGGTATATTCCTCCACATTCTCCAGATCCGACTCTTCCGAAGCTTCTATCATCGGGCAGATCACAAAAACCTGACGTCCGCCCTTTATCTCTTTTTCCAGAAAATGCCATGAGCGGCCCCGCCAGTCAGTGCCCACCACACAGTTTTTAACCGCCTGACGCCCCGCGGGAAGCTGTTTTATCACGGAGACATGCAGATCCCCGTACAGGATCATCGCCAGTGTCCGCGGGATCGGCGTTGCGCTCATCACCATCACATGGGGAATGCAGCCGCCCTCACCTTCGCTTTTCCCCATACCCTTCTGCGAAAAAGTCTCCCGCTGCCTTACACCGAACCTGTGCTGTTCATCCGTAATCACCAGCGCCAGTTTATGATAATTCACTTTCTCCTGAATCAGCGCATGGGTGCCGATGATCAGATTGCAGGCGCCCGTCTCGATCTTTTCATAAGCCGCCCGCTTTTCCTTTGCCGTCAGGGAACCTGTCAGCAGTACCAGCTGAAACGGAAGATGATATTTCTCCGCATACCCCCGCAGCGTCTGAAAATGCTGCACTGCCAACACCTCCGTGGGCGCCATCATCGCCCCCTGATATCCGTTTGCCGCCGCAAGCAAAAGCGCCAGCGCCGCAAGGACAGTCTTTCCCGAACCCACGTCCCCCTGCACCAGACGGTTCATCGTATACGCCCCTGTCATATCGTCCAGAATATCCTGCCAGACCTGTTCCTGATCCTTCGTCAGGCGAAAGGGCAGCCCCTCGAGAAACCGGCCGGTATCCGCCGTCTCCAGCATCGGAAAGGCATTCGGGACGGCTTTTGCGGAAGCTTTCATTTTCTGGATCAATAACAGAAATACCAGAAACTCTTCAAATGCCAGCCTTTTTTTTGCCTGCAGCAGCTCCTCCTGACATTTCGGGAAATGGATCTTTGATAAGGCCTCCCAAACGCCGCAGAGCTTCTGTTCCTCCCTGATCCGCAGGGGCAGGATCTCCGGCAGCAGCTCCCCCTGCTCCCCGGCAGCCTCCAGAACCTGCAGCACCGCTTTTCTGACCGCCTTTTGATTCAGGCCGTTTGTCAGCGGATAAACAGGCAGCAGCTTTCCCTGCTGCTTTTCGTATTCCGCCGGCGATAATAATAGGGGCTGCTCCATCGTAAAACCGTTTCCCCTTTTATGTACTTTTCCCCTAAAATAGTAAACGGCTCCCTTTTTCAGCATCCCCTTGATATAGGGCATATTAAAAAAAGAAAGCTGCAGCTTTCCGGTCTCATCCGCCGCCTGGGAAAGGCTGACGGAAAGACGCCCTGCCTTTCTTTCCGAAACACCGCTGCAGATAGTGCCCCGTACCACCGCCCTGCTGTTATCCTGCAGTCCGGCGATCCGGGATACCTCCTCGATCCTGTCATAGTCTCTCGGGTAAAACCGCAGAAGTTCCTCCACCGTCTCCACCCCCATACGCCGGAACAGTGCCGCCGTCTTATCTCCTATCCCCTTTAAAACCGTAATATTATCTGCCAGATGCATTTCCAACGCACTTCCCTCTTCTTTCACAATACTCCCCGTCTGCCCCTCCGGCGGATACTCAGATCAGGATTTAAACCGCAGATATACCAGCAGCAGCCGTTTTCCTTATACGCCCGGTGCATCCCCCGGAGAGTTTGCCATACAGGACAAACTTTCCTATATGACAAGAAAAGGGACTGTCACCGTCCCTTTTCGTTTGTTTATTCTGCTGATACTACATAGTAATAGATCGGTTGTCCGCCATATTGTAATTCGACATCGCATCCCGGGTAATTCCCTTCCACTTCCCTGCCGAACGCTTCCGCCTCTTCCTTTTCCACATCCTCACCATAGTAAATACTGATCAGTTCGACGTCCCCGTCCACCATTTCCTTAACCATCTCCAGTGCGACGGTCTTTTTCTCTTCTCCCGCGGATAAAATGCCTTTATCCCCGATTCCCATGTAGTCGCCCTGTTTGATCTCCTTATCATCAATGGAAGTATCGCGGACCGCGTAGGTTACCTGTCCGGTTTTCACCTTGCCGATCTCCTCTTCCATGACTGCCACATTTTCCTCAACGGAAAGATCCGGCACATAATTGATCACCGCTGTGATCCCCTGCGGAACGGTCTTTGTCGGGATCACAAAGATCTCTTTCCCTTCCACTAAAGACTTCGCCTGATTTGCCGCAAGAATGATATTCTTGTTATTCGGCAGGATAATGATATGGTCTGCATTTACCTTGTCAATGGCATTCAGCATATCCTCCGTGCTGGGATTCATCGTCTGGCCGCCTTCAATAATATAATCCACGCCGAGCCCCTTAAAGATCTCGTTTAACCCCTCTCCGATGGATACCGCGATAAACGCCGTATCCTTCTTCTCCATAACAGGTTCTTTCTCTTTTGCTGCGCCCTCCTTCTGCTGTTCGGACATCTTAAAAAGCTTCTCCTGATGTTCCAGACGCATATTATCGATCTTTAAATTGGAAAGCGCGCCGTATTTCAGCGCCCGCTGGATCGCAAACCCGGGATCGTTGGTGTGCACATGTACTTTTACGATATCATCATCCGCCACAACCACAATGGAATCGCCGATGGACTCCAGATATTCCTTAAAATCCATCTCCATCTTGATATTGAAGGTCCGATTCAGCATAATGATAAATTCCGTGCAATATCCGAATTTAATATCCGTCTCCGCCTGTGCCTGATAGCTGCCGTAATTTCCCGCAGGCGCCTTATCGCCCGATAATGCAGGCGCCGAAAGGTCGATCTCCTTTCCCTGGAAGGCTTCATATGCGCCCCTGATCACTTCCACCAGGCCCTGGCCGCCGGAATCCACAACGCCCGCCTGTTTCAAGACCGGTAAAAGTTCCGGTGTCTGCGCGAGCACCTCTTCCATGTGCCGCAGTACCTCTCCGATAAAATCATCCAGTTCCGTCCTGCCCTCTTCCAGCAGTTCCCCGGCTTTTGCGGCGCCGCCTTTTGCCACGGTCAGAATCGTACCTTCCTTCGGCTTCATTACCGCTTTATAGGCGGTTTCCACAGCCTTATCAAAAGCCACGCACAGATCCGCCGCGTTCAGCTCCTTTTTATCCGCCACGGACTTTGTAAAGCCTCTGAAAAGCTGGGAGAGGATCACGCCCGAATTTCCCCTTGCCCCTCTCAGGGAGCCGGAAGAGATCGCTTTGCAGACCGCCGACATATCCTCCATGTCAATGCCCGCCACTTCCTTCGCCGCGGACATGATCGTCATCGTCATATTTGTCCCCGTATCACCGTCAGGTACCGGGAATACATTCAGTTCATTAATCCATTCCTTTTTACTGTCAAGATTTTTCGCACCAGCTAAGAACATCCTGGAAAGCATCTTAGCATCGATCGTCTTTAAAGCCACCGATATTTCCTCCTTAATCAATCACTCTGACACCTTCAACATAGATGTTCACTTTTTCTATCTCAAAACCCGTAAATTCTTCCACTTTATATTTTACACTGCTGATCAGATTATCCGCCACCGCCATAATGCTGACACCGTAAGATACGATGATATGAAAATCCAATGTCAGTTTATTATTTTTCATGGAGACTGCAATACCGCGTGTGATATTATCCTTTTTCAACAGAGATACGATACCGTCCTTTACATTAACGCCAGCCATTCCCACTACACCAAAGCTCTCTGTTGCGACGCTGCCGGCATACTGCGCGATCACTTCGCTGTCAATATAAATATTCCCCATGTGGGTATTCATAGATGAATTGCTTTTCATGAAATTCCTCCTTCTTTTTTCACTGTCCGCTATATTATACCTTCTTTTCATAAAAAATGGAATATATAAATTCTATCTTTTCCCAAAAAATACCTTGCATTTTTAGTGTTAATCTGCTATTATACTACTGTTGCGAATCTATTTCAGTTCGTTAGGAGGTGCGAAGATGGCTAAATGTGATATTTGTGGCAAAGGCGTTCATTTTGGTAACAACGTAAGCCATTCCCATAGAAGATCCAATAAAATTTGGAGTTCTAATATCAAGAATGTAAAATGCAAAGTAAACGGAGCTGCTAAAAGAATGCATGTCTGCACAAGATGTCTGCGTTCCGGTGCCGTAGAAAGAGCATAATTCTATGACAAAAAACGTGGGATGACCCGTCTGTCCGGTAAATAAACCGACAGGCGGGTTTTGTTTTTATTCTGTTTCGATTTCCCGGATGCCTGCCATCCGGTTCCGGCATTTTAAGACCTCAGAGCTGCCGCTTCAAATGCTCATACTCCCTGCTGATCTGCTGCATCATCTCCTTATCTCCCGCCAGGTTGTCCGGATGATAGATCTTCAGCAGGTCTTTATACCGCTTTTTCAACGCCAGCTGATTTTTTACGCCCGCGAAAAAAACACCCATTTCTTCTACTTTAGAATGTATACTGCTTTTTCTTGCCGCATCCGCCTCCCTTTTCCGAAAGGCTTCCTTCTCTCTTTCAAAAGCTTTCCTGTCCGCCTCAAGCTGTGCGAATCCGTTTTTTAAGATCTCCATCTTTTTGTCAAAAAACTGCTCGTCCTGCCTGAGCCGCTGCCTTGACGCCGTCACCCTTTGATTCAGAATCTTCATTTCCTCCTGAAACTGCACCCGCTCTTTCAGAAAGTGATTCTTCATCTCCAAAAGCTTTTTCTGCTCCGTCTGCACACGGATATTTTCGCTGAACAGCCAGAGCTTCAGCGCCCGAAGTTCCTTCTCGCCCATCTCGTCCAGATTCAGCCCTGTGTTTCCCCTGTATTCTTCTTTCTCTTTCCCTGCTTCATTTCCTGCGGTTACAGCTCCCATTTTAATATTCCCGGTATCCAATCTATTGCAGCTTCGGACGGCGCCTATTACCTCTTATCATAAATCCGGCATTTATGCCGGATAAGCCATCCCTGCTTCTCATATCCTACAAACAGCTTTCTCACAGGCAAAACAAATTATAGCCGATAATAAGACAGGCAGCGACCAGAATGATCCCTACGATCGTATTGCCTATCAACATCATCAACAGCATACCTGTCGCAACCCAGAACAGGATCAGTCCCACAACCCGTCTCACACCTTTTTCTCCCGAGGTTCTTTATGACAGTATATGCGCAAAACCTGTTTTATATTATTTTTCTTTCTTATTCTTTCCCATCCGGAAACGCGATATCCAGAACTTCCTCATCCGGCATCTCTTCTACTCCTGCATTTCCGCCTTTTTTCGACGTAAACTTATCTACGATATCCGGCACCATATCCAGAATCTTCGTCATGGTATCCTGATTCTTTACATTCACCAGCTTCGTATAGCCGTCTTTGATGACAAGCACCGCGCTGGGCGTCATCTTTCCGCCGAGGCCGCCGCCTGCGTTGTTTTTCTTCTCATCAGCCCCTGCTCCTGCTCCAACACCGAAAGTCACATCCACAAGGGGCAGTATGATCGTATCTCCGATCTGGGTTGCTTCCCCCACCACGGTCTTTGTAGAAAGCACGGTATCCATCCCTTTTAAAAGAGATTCCACAACACCCGGAAAATTATTGTTCTGCATAGTTTTTCCTCATTTCCGCACAGA
The DNA here is from genome assembly GCA_910573755.1 of Lachnospiraceae bacterium. GTDB lineage: Bacteria > Bacillota > Clostridia > Lachnospirales > Lachnospiraceae > 1XD8-76. Next base: position 64,130 of record CAJTBO010000018.1, read on the forward strand.
TCTGTGCTATTGTTCTGCATTTCAGAGTTCCTTTATATCCTTTATTACATGACGTACATCTTTGGAGAAAAACAGCGAAAGCACCGCCTTCAGAAAATGGCATGCCCTGATCTTTCCCTTTAATCTGACATGACAGTCAAGAACCTGTTTTTCAAAATCCGGCTCCACCGAAAGCCGCGGCCGCCAGATCGAACAGGAAATCCCGTATACCGCCATTGCGTAACCGGTTACGGAAGGATCTTCAAAACCAAACCGAAGATATCCTTCCAGTTTTCTCGGCTTTGTATGCTTCAGCAGATACAGAAACTGCCGAAACAAAAGGCCCCTTGCGCTCACCATATGGTCTGCTTTCCAGAGTTCCTTTACCTGTTCTGCCTTTTCTTTTATTCTTTTCAGTTTATCACAGAATTCCCTGATTGTCTGTAGAATATTGGAAATTCGTTTTTTGATGCCCTTTTTTTCTTTAGAGGAGGGTTTCTTCTTCTTTACACTGCCGTTTCTTTGTTTCTGTCCGGGATCATCTTCCGGTGCGCCGGCTTTCCGTTCAGGCTCACTTTCCAGTGCACCGGCTTTCTGCCCGGGCTTACTTTCCAGTGCGCCGCCTTTCTGCCCGGACTTATTTTCCGCCGCGTCATCTTCCGCTTCCCGACCGGTTTCATCATCCGCCTTCTGTCTGTTTCCGGTACCTGTGCCTGACTCATGCGCCCTTTTGCCGCTTTCCGTTTCTTTTCTTTTTTTCCGGGCTTTCTTCTCTTTCGCCGTATCCATCAACGTAAAAAAAAGCAGTTTTATCCGCACCCGGACAGACTCCTCATAGGAAACATACACCCTGACAAGCCGCAAAAGCCAGACTGCCCGGAGCACGGCACCGATCTCCTTCTTTCCGTCCTCCCCGTCTGCAGCCAAAAAGTCTCCCCGATATCTCACAGGAACAAATAAAACACAGAAAAGCCCTGTTATCAGAATGCCCAAAACCGCGGCTAATATGATTCCCGCTATTTTTAAAATCAATAAAACTATTTCCAGCATACACCCTCTCTGTCCCGCAGACAGATTCTTTCACTTTCCGCCGTTTCATCAGGCCGCTGCCGGATCACTCTCCCGCTTCCGTCTGCTCCGCCAGATATTTTTTCAGATCCGCATTTTTGTTTTTTCTGTAACAGTCCTCCGCCATCTGCCGTACCATATCCACAGCCCCTTCGTAGCCTGCCGCGATCCCTATGATAAATCTGGGATTTTTCCGGTAATAGGACTGCAGAAGCACCAGGGAATTATAAATCTCCAGCTGGTCCTCCCCCTCGCTGAGTACCAGCACATAACAGGGAGCATCCCTTTTGGAAACCTTCAGGCGCCATTTTATCCGATTTCTCTTCTTCTCCGGGATATTCTCGTCCCAGTAAAGATATTTATAAAACTTGTGCACTTTGACCTCTATTCCGGTTCCGCACAATCCCCTCCAACGCCTTTTCCGGCAACGCCATTTCCTGCTGCAGTACATCTGTAAATGGTGTTATGCGCTTTCGGAGATTCCGCTGTTCCGGTTCCGCATAATCATATGATCCTTTTATGGCGAAAAGGAACCCCGCTTGGAAGCAGGATTCCTCATCTGTGACGGATTATTTTCTTCTACTTCTTAAACCACCTGCTCGCCTTTTTCAGTTCCAGATATTCCTGATAGGCCTTTTCCAGAATCTGTTTCTCATTGGCAAATTTCAGCAGATGATAGGCTTCATGGTATTTGTAATACCCTGAATCAACAAAATACTCTTCTCGTTGTGGTTTGCTGTAATAACTGTCAGCCATCATCAAATACCAATGGACGTCCTTGTCCACCACATCATCGGGAATATTAAAAGTATACTCACTCTTCCCTATATATTTCATGATCGTTGCTTTTGCACCAGATTCTTCCAGTACCTCTCGAAGAGCTGTCTCCTTATACTCTTCGCCTTCTTCCACAGTCCCCTTCGGCAATACCCATCCTTCATATTTATTCTTGAAGTTTTTGTATAGCAGAAGTATCTTGCCCCGAAATATAACCACACCGCCACAACTGGTTGCCTCCACCATTGCGAGTCCTCCTGTTTCTGGTGTGTGCCTAACTATATCTGTAACACAGTATAAAACAAAGTCTGAAAAGATGCAAGATATTTTGTTATACGGGCACACGGGCGGCAGCTACCGTCTGTTTCCGCCCGCTGCCTATTCCGGAAAAACAGGAGTACAATTTTCCAGATCCTCCGTTTCCTTTTCCGAAATATAGATCTGCGCTGACTGATGCAGGTCATTCTCCAGGAATTTCTCCTTTCGGAATAAATCCTCTATGATATGCCATGCTTCAGCGGCATTCTCGGTTCTCATCCATATTCCCATCAACGGGCCCGGTTCTCCCTCCTCGGCGTCTACATAGTCATACCCGTCATCCTCTATGGCACCGCCGGATACTTCTTCGATGCGGTCCGGAACGAGATACCTCAGATCCAGATCCGGATTTTCAAGTTTTCCGGGATTTAATACGATAATAATTGTCTGCATTATTTACCTCCAAAAAATTTCGATATGATTGCTTGTAACTGTTTTTTCCTCTTAATATATGGCGTTATTGTCCTCCTTTTCCTCTTTCTCCCGTAAATAGTCCCGTAAGATCGGAATATGCGTTTCAGCAATCCTGACCCGTTTTAATTCTTCCCTATCAAACAGGCGAAGTTAGCATCCCTTTATGACAGTTCCCTGCTGTAAATTTCCAATTCATACGGTTCCCCGTTTCTTAAATCCGTTCTGTTTTTGGAACACCGATATACAAAATCACAGGATCTAGCCAGTCCTTTAGAAGCCGCGTTATCTTTCCTTGTAGAATAAATAAACGTTTCCCCGCCCAAAAAACTGCAGTATTCCATCAATAATAAAAGTATCTGTTTCCCGTATCCTTTTCCGACATACTCCGGTCCGACCGCGATCCCGGTATCCTCATAAATATGTTTCATTACCTCTTTTACTCCTGCAAAACCGATGGGGATTCCGCTTTTTTTCTCACAGACCACCCACGCGTCATGGGTGCTCTGATACGCAATCGTTCTCTGTATCCGCTCCTTCGCCGCCTCTTCGCTGTCGGTTATCCGCCATGCCATATATTTTGCTGTTTCCGCCCTCGACCAGACATTGTGATACATGGGCTTCCAGTCCTCAAATTCTGCTTTTCTTAAAATAAGGTCTTTTGTCTCCATTGCTTTCCATCTTCCACCCCCTGAGACAACCGTATATTACCGCACATCCTTATACAACAGATAATAATCCGTCTCCACATTCCCCATCTGCTCCTTCATCCAGCACATGGCATCATCCAGTGCCCTGTTGTAAACAACGGGCGCCAGATGTTCGCAGAACAGATCGATGATCTGCTGTTCCTCAATCATACCGATCTCTTCTCCGCGGACATCCAGATAAAACGCTTTTATTTCAGCGGCAAGCTGCTTTTTCTGCGCATCATTCAATTTCACTGTCTCATTAAAGTTTTTTCTGCTCCTCATATTTCCCCCCTTATCCGAACCATCCCTGCAGGATCAGCAGAATGATCAGCACCGGCAGGATATACGTCACATAGATCCGTATCCCCTTCGGTATCTTCATCCCTTCTCCGGTATTCGCCTCTTTTAAATAGCGGTCAAATCCCCATCCGTACCTTGTCACGCAAAACAGCAGATAAATCAGCGAACCGATCGGCAGAATACAGTTGCTGACAATAAAATCCTCCAGATCCAGCACCGCGGAGCCCTCACCCATCGGCTGGAAGGCCGACCACAGATTATACCCGAATACACAGGGCAGCGAAAGCACGATAAGGAGCACCAGATTGATCATACAGGATTTTTTCCTGCTTAAGTGGAACAGGTCCATTCCGCAGGAGATAATATTTTCAAACACCGCCAGTATCGTGGAAAAGGCGGCAAACGTCATAAACATGAAAAACAATGTCCCCCAGATCCTTCCCGCCGCCATATGGTTGAATACGTTGGGCAGCGTGATAAAGATCAGGCTCGGTCCGTTATCCGGGCTGATGCCGAAGGCAAAACAGGTCGGAAAGATGATAAGCCCCGACACGATCGCTACAAAAGTATCCAGAATCGCAATATTCACGGACTCGCCCAGCAATGTGCGCTTTTTATCAATATAGCTGCCGAAGATAGCCATGGCTCCGATCCCCAGGCTCAGCGTGAAAAACGCCTGGTTCATCGCCGCAACAACAGTCTCCAGAATACCGGCGTCCTTCATCCTCTGCAGGTCGGGTACCAGATAAAATTTCAGGCCTTCCATGCCGCCCTCCAGCGTCATCCCGCGCACCGCCAGAACCACAATGATAAACAGCAGAAGCACCATCATGATCTTTGTGATCTTTTCAACGCCCTTCTGCAGGCCCACCGAACAGACTAAAATACCCGCCACTACGATAATGACCATACAGACCGTCACAACCAGCGGATCGCCCAGCATGCCCTGAAACACCTCCGCCACCTGCCCCGTATCCTTCCCTGTAAATCTTCCCGTCAGCATCAGATAAAAATAGTACAGCATCCATCCCGCAACGCTGGTATAGAACATCATCAGCACATAGTTTCCCAGCATGCCGAGATAGCCGTTTAAATGCCACTTCTGCCCCGGCTTTTCCAACTCCGTAAAACTCTTTACCACGCTTTTTCTGCTGGCACGCCCCACCGCAAACTCCATCGTCATCACCGGCACGCCCATTGCCACCAGAAAAAACAGATACAAAAGCACAAACATCCCGCCGCCGTACATTCCTGTAATATACGGAAACCTCCATACATTGCCGATGCCGATCGCACATCCGGCCGACAATAAGATAAAACCCATTCTTGATCCTAACTTTTCTCTCTCCATCTGATCACTCTCCCTGTTTCCTTTGTATAATATTATATTTTATATATTTATAAATAAAATAATTCTTTTAAACAAGATCAGTTTTCCCCGTCCGCCGCGTCAAAATACGCATCGAACACCCTTCTGGCGATCGGCACCGCATAGTCTCCGCCGGAACCCGCGCCCTCGATAATGACCGTAACGCAGATCTGCGGATCTTCCGCCGGTGCATACCCGGTAAACCATGCATGGGAATCCCTGTCGCTGTTATATTCCGCCGAGCCGGTCTTCCCCGCCGCCGTATAAGGGCATCCCTGCAGCCTTGTGGCGGTTCCTGTCTCCACCACCTCACGCATCAGCCCCTGCAGGATATACGCCTCCTGCTGCGTCATCATCTCCGTGGTTCCCGGAGAGGAAAACCGCTTGAGCACGGCGCCGTTTGAATTTTCCACATGATCCACCACATAAGGCTGCTGCAGTATGCCGTCATTGGCGATGGCGCAGGTGATCAGGTTCATATGCAGCGGTGTCACCAGTGTCTCCCCCTGCCCGATGGCAATCTGCATCTGCTCCTCCGCCGTCATATCCTGTTTGACTTTTACCGTACTGACCGAAGACTCCAGATCAAAGGGGAGTGCCTTTCCGAACAGCAGTTTATCCAGCGTTTTATCGAAACTGCTCCGGTCCACCTTTGTCCCCATATTGGCAAAAGAAGTGTTGCACGACTTCGCAAAGGATCTCTCAAAATCCACCTTTCCGTGGTTTGTCCCGTGGTAGCACTGTATCCTTGAGCCGTCTATCTTAATGGAACCGTTGCAGGTAAAGCTGTAATCAGTATAAGTGGAAGGATTTTCATGGATATACTCCAGCGCCGTCACGATCTTAAACGTAGAGCCCGGGGGATACAGCCCCTGCGATGCCCTGTTCAGCAACAGGCCGGACTCGTCATCCTCCAGCACCTCCTCCCAGATCTCCGAAATCTCATTGGGATTGAAATCCGGCTTGGAGACCATGGCAAGCACCTCCCCGGTCTTCGGATCTGAGGCAACGATCGCCCCTTCGTAAATACCAAGCGCCCTGTTCGCCGCTTCCTGCATCTTCACATCCAGTGTCGTATAAACATTATCCCCCGGATTTTTCCGGTCCTTCATCCCGTTGTCCATCTTTTCATTCAGCGGCGCATTGGACTGGATCAGATAATAATTCATCTTATCTTCAATACCCGTCTTTCCCTTCGTGGAATAACCCACCACATGGGAAAACAGGCTGTCATAGGGATATCTTCTGATCTCCGAACCGTCCGCCTGTGTGATCGTTTCCGCAAGCACTTCACCGCCTCTCGCCATAATGCTTCCCCGGCGGTTCTGCGCCACCAAAATCTGCTGTCCGGCATTATAGCTGTTGTTGATCATGACCTCCTGGTTCTGATAGACATAAACGCAGATATAGGTCATCATTCCCAGAAACAAAAAGACAAAGAAATAGGATACCAGCAATATCTCCCTGTTTTTATGGCGTTTCTTTTTCTTTCCCGTCCCATTCTTCCCCAAAGGGGCTCTCTTCGTTTTTGTCTCCTTCTCCCTCTCCGGCTCTTTCGGCTTCTGTTCTTCCTGCTTTTTGCCTTCCTCCGGCAGCTTTGCTTTTCTTTTTAACATTTACTGCTCCTTCATCCTGCCTGATGATATATAATCCCTCGATGATCGAAAACATGATCAGCGTCGTCATGATCGAACTGCCGCCATAACTGACAAGAGGCAGCGTCACTCCGGTGAGGGGAATAAACTTTGTGTCTCCGCCGATGGTCAAAAAGACCTGAAAAATATACAGAATCCCCATGCCGAACGCCGCAAGCTGATAAAACCTGTCTTTCAGCCGCATGGAAATATTCATAAACATGATAAAACAACTCAGCGATACCATGATCACACAAAGCGCCACGATCAGCCCCATCTCCTCCGACACCGCGGAAAAGATAAAGTCCCTTTCCACCTTCGGGATATCCCCCGGCGCCCCCTGAAAAAGCCCCAGCCCGAAAAGGCCGCCCCTTCCCAGCGAAAACAAAGACTGTGTGATCTGGTATCCCTCTCCGTCAATCACGCTCCAGGGATCCTTCCACGCCTGTACTCTGACCTGTACATGCCGGAAAAGCCGATAAGCGATCACCGAAGCGCCGCAGCCGCCTCCGACCCCCAGCAGCAGATACCAGAAATTTCTTGTGGCGAGAAAGACCATCAGCACATATACCACGAAAAAGATCAGCGCGCTTCCCAGATCCCTGGACGCCACGAGCAGAAGCACATGGCTTCCCGCCACTGCCGTCACATATGCCACCTGCAGCAGACCGGCGCTTTTATAAAGGGCGCTGGCGATAAAAAAGACGAATACGATCTTGATAAATTCCGACGGCTGAAAGCTGATGCCAAATATGGAATAGGACAATTTGGAACCGTAAGTGGTGTTCCCCAAAAGCAGCACCGTCAAAAGGGGCAAAGTCCCGACCAGCGCATACAGCCAGCTATAGTTTTTCAGATCTTTGAGCCGCCGCATAACATACGGGATCGCCATCGCCACCGCCATGGACATCAGCACGATCACAAACTGCCGGACCGCCAGACGCATATCCAGCCTCGTCAGCGTCACAAAGCCGATCACAAGCAGCATACACATATTATGAAGTATCAGCCTGTTGACAGCCGGATAACACAGCTCGAACAGTACCAGCGCCGCAAATACCGCCAGCTGCTGGAACGCATAGAAAAACAGATACTGCAGTTCTCCCGTTTTAATGCAGATTGTCAGAAAACAGGTAAAATGTACAAAAAACAGCAGGATCACCTGTCTGGTATAAATGCCCTTCCTGCGCTTCTCCTCCCGAAACCGGAATACCGAAAAACTCTCGTAGGTATAGATTGCCATACATAGGGCTATAAAATATTTTGATAAAGCAACTATATACTGTTCCATAAATTTCTATTCTACAGGCCGGCGGAAGCACCCCTGTGTGGTTTCCATTCCGGCTATTTTTCCTTTTTCCGTATCTGGTCCGCCTTTCCCGGCACTTCTGTTCTTACCCTTTACCCGCCCTGCTGCTCTGACTCCGGCACGGCATTCCTGATCCTTCCGGCCTGTTTTTTGCCTCTTATTTTTTTCCTGTAATTCAGATGCCAGAATCCCCTGAAAAGTTTTCAGCACTTCCCGGACGGTATCCCCGTCTTCCGTTGTAAATTCCACCCGAAACGCCCTGATCCCGTCCTGCAGCAGCATCCACAGATTTTCATGGTATGAAGAAGGCAGACAGTTATAAATGATATTATAACAGTGCCCGCAGTTTGTATAGACCGGAAATACATTTCCCATTCTGTCGGTCAGTTCCGCATAACGGCTTCTGTTTTTATCACACCTTCCCGCGGAGAGTTTGATGCAGTTTGCCGACACCATAAACGGAACTCTTCCGTACACCGGCGCCTCCAGCTTTCCCAGACGCCGCAGCATACCTGCACCGTACGCCTTATCCGCTTTATTTTCACGGCATGATGCCTCCTCCCCCTCTTCCGGCGCAGGCTCCCCAAGTGCCCTGCACAGCTCCCGGATCTCTTTACTGTCCAGTTCCAACGGAATACTGATGCCGTCTAATTCTTTGTCCCAGAAAGAAACAGCTTCCTGATTCCATGCATAAAGGGACGCCTCCCCGGCGATCTGCCCCTGATAAGAAATACTTTTTATCCAGGCAAGCCCATCGATCGTACTGCAATACAACATATCGGGTTTTCCCTCTTCAATCACCGCTCTTAATTCTTCCAGAAAACCCTCGTCGCTTTTTTGCAGGATCACCGGACACTTTATCCCCCAGCGCAGTTTTCCGGCAGAAAGCCTGTCTCTTACGGCGGCATTTTCCATCAGCATATCCGCATCTGCTATAACAGTCTTCTCAATACTCTTAATACTCCTTATCCGTCCTTCTTCTGCGTTATCATCCTTTTCCTTTTTCTCTATATCTGTCTCTATGTCTTTCTCCACCGCTTCCTCTGTGCCTGTCTCTGCCTCTATCTCCGCCGCATCCATTTCCATATCGAAAACTGCCGCTTCAAACTGCTCTTTCGTCCGGACGATGATAGACAGGGAAACCGTTTCCCTTAAAGACTCCCCGCCGTTTCGATATGCTTTCCCCTGTTTTTCCCTCTGTTTTCCGCTGTTGTCAGCCCTCCGGCGTCTGATATTTTCCGTATCCGCCCCCGGTCCGGCTTCCTCCTTTCGGCAGTCCTGCAGATTCCGCGCGCCGCACGCTCCATATATTTTCCGTAAAAGTTCTCTGCGGAGCTGCTTGATCCATTTCATCGGCACAAAAGTATTTTCTCCGAGCTCGATACTGCACTCCTCTACCACAAAGGGCGTTCCTCCGGTCTTTTCAAGCTGTTCCCGGATCTCTTCCCCGCTTACCGGGCGTTTGTCAGCCCTCTCCGCCACAGGCCCGGAAACGGAAACACATATTTCCGTTTTCCCCGGGATATCCGATAAACACCCTTCCATATAAAGCGGCTCCCCCGCCCTGCAGCGCAGCAGTATGTGCAATGCCTTTTTCGGCAATTCCCGGATCAGGCTCTCCCGCAGGCTTTTTAAGAGCGCCGGATCTGCCTCGTTATAACCCGGTTTCTGCAAAGTCAGCATCTCTCTGCCTCTGCTTTTCAAATAGTAACCGCTTCCTGTCTCACTTCTGATATAGAGATTGTTCAATATCCGTTTATCTTCCGGATCGACCCTGAATCCCGATCCGCCCTCATAATATCTATCTATATATTTTCTATATACAGACACCACGCCCGCCACATATTCAGGCTTCTTCATCCGCCCTTCGATCTTAAAGGAATCGATCCCTGCCCCGATCAGTTCAGGCAGATACTCCAGCGTATTCATATCCTTCAGGCTCAGAAAACAACCTTCTTTTCCCGCCGTCTTATAAGGTAATCTGCAGGGCTGGGCACACCGCCCCCGGTTGCCGCTTCTGCCGCCTATCATACTGCTCATCAGGCATTGCCCTGAATAACAGTAACACATCGCCCCATGCACAAAAGCCTCTATCTCAACAGGAACCCTCTCTTTGATAAATGTTATCTCCTCCAGCGACAGCTCCCTCGCCGGTACGATCCGTTCACACCCGGCTTTTTTCAGGTAATCCGCACCGTATATGCCCGTGATCGTCATCTGGGTACTGGCATGGAGTTTCAGATCTGGAAACCGTTCCCTCAAAAAGCCGAGCATCCCCATATCCTGTACGATAACGCCGTCCAGTCCGGCTTCGTACAACGGCAGTATATAGCCGTAAATTTTTGAAAATTCCCGTTCTTTTACCAGTGTATTTACTGTCAGATATACTTTTACGTTAAAAAGATGGGCCTGTCTGATCGCCGATACCAGCTCTTCCTCCGAAAAATTCTCCGCATAGGCTCTTGCGCCGAATTCCCTGCCGCCCAAATATACCGCATCCGCTCCGGCATTTACCGCCGCAAGAAAGCTTTCATAACTGCCGCAGGGTGCAAGCAGTTCCACTCGTTTTTTCATCGCTTCTCCCGTTATTTAAAAAAGCTGTCGCATTCCGACAGCCTTTTTGGCACTTTCTAATTTTTCCCTTTCAGTTCCGTTTCCAGACGTACTATTTTCTTTGCGTTCTCCTGCAATTCCGTATTCAGATTCCTTACATTTTTTTCGGAATTTTCAAGTTTGATCTGACAGGAGATCAGTTCATGCTTTAAATCGTATAATTCCTTTTCTTTTGCCTTTACCTCTTCCTCCAAAATGCTGATCTGCTTTTTCGCCTTAAAGTACTCGTCAGCAATATTGATCTGCATCAGTACATTCTGCATATCCAACGGCAGTTTCTTAAAACTGTCCATTTTTCCGTATTCTGCCATTTTATTGTTGATATAGCTGGCTACTTTCTGGAAATATTCTTCGCTTTCATACCCGCTCAGCGTATATACTTTCCCGCCGATCAAAACCTCGGCATCCACTTTGGAATCCATACTGTTTCCCTCATCTGTAAAGCACAAAATATACTGCTTACCCTTAAAAAAATATACCACATTTATTATACATGATGTCACAGTACAATTGCAAGTCCGAAAATCAGAAACCTGCAGGTAACAGTTCGTTGCTTTTCACGGATACCTTGTCCGGTTTGCAAGCAGTATGCCGCATCCCTGCATATCAGGAAGATACCAGCAGGGAATATCCAAGCTGCGTCACAACACGCCCTCTCGGCGTGCGGTTGATCAGACCGTTTTTAATCAGATAGGGTTCATAGACCTCTTCGATCGTACCCGCATCCTCCCCGATGGCTGCCGCCAGCGTATCAAGCCCCACCGGACCGCCGCCGAATTTTTCAATCATAGTCAGCAGCATATTCCTGTCGATATGATCCAGCCCCATCCGGTCCACATCCATCAGATCCAGCGCCGTTTTCGCCACCTCCCCGGTGATGATGCCGTCATATTTTACCTGCGCAAAATCCCTCACCCGCTTTAACATCCGGTTTGCAAGCCTGGGCGTCCCACGGCTTCTCTTCGCGATCTCCACCGCCCCGGCGCTTTCCGTCTCCACCTCCAGAATTTTAGCCGAGTGCAGGATCACCTTTGTCAGTTCTTCCACGGAATAAAATTCCAGCCTGTGGATCACCCCGAACCGATCCCGCAGGGGCGCCGTCAAAAGCCCTGCCCTTGTGGTGGCGGCGACCAGTGTAAATTTAGGCAGATCCAGCCGGATAGAGCGGGCGGTTGGCCCTTTGCCTATCATAATATCGATCACATAGTCCTCCATAGCGGGATAAAGCACTTCCTCCACCTGCCTGTTCAGACGGTGGATCTCGTCCACGAACAGCAGATCCCCCTCCGCCAGATTATTCAAGATTGCCGCCATGTCTCCAGGCTTTTCTATCGCCGGGCCGGACGTCACTTTCATATGCACGCCCATTTCATTGGCGATAACCCCGGCAAGCGTGGTCTTACCGAGTCCCGGCGGCCCGTATAACAGCACATGATCCAGTGCGTCGTTTCTCTGCTTTGCCGCCTCAATATAGACCTTCAGGTTTTTCTTAATGCCCTCCTGCCCGATATAGTCTTTCAGAGACCGGGGGCGCAGCGTCCCCTCTATCTTGCTGTCTTCTTCCGTAAAATTCGTTTCTATCGTTCTTGCCATCTGTTATCTCTCCCAAACCTGCAGGCAGATATCTCCACGGCAGACCCTCTAACCGATTCCTCCGCCTGTCCATCTCTCCCGGGCCTGCAGGCAGCCTCTCTCCCTCATTCGCCGGATCATTATGGTTTCCGTCAGATCAGATGTTTGAGCGATGCCTTCAGAATATCCTCCACCGCCATCTGCTCCGCATCCTTCACCGCTTTTACGGCGCGGGTCGCCTCTGTCATGCCGTAGCCGAGCGCAGTCAGCGCTTCCACGCTTTCCCGCACACTGTCGGAAACCGAAGCATCCGCCCTGATCTCCCCTGCATCTGCCCGCAGCGTATCTTCCAGCGAAACCCTATCCTTCATATCCAGAATAATGCGCTGAGCGGTCTTACTGCCGATACCCGGCGCTTTCGCAATCATTTTGGCGTCCCCCGACAAGATCGCAAACCGCAGTTCGTCCGGGCTCATCACCGACAAAATACTCTGCCCGCCCTTCGGCCCGATGCCGTTTACGCCGATCAGAAGCTTAAAGACATCCAGATCATCCTTTGTCAGAAATCCGTACAACGCTATGGCATCCTCCCTGACCGATGTGTAGGTATAGAGTTTCGCCTCCTCCCCGACAGAGGGCAGAAGGGATGCCGTCCCTGCGGAAATCCGTATATTATAGCCGATGCCGTTCACCTCAATGATCGCAAGATCCGGCTCCTTCGCCGCCAATATCCCTTTAAAATATGCGTACATATAATTGCCTTTCCTTGGACCGGCAGCACAGTCAACGAGCCAAAGCCATACTCTCATGGCCTTGGCTCCTGCCCCGAAAAATCCTGACCGCTGTCTTGTCTCAGATTTCAAATTTATTCATCATTTCCACCATAGCTTCCACCTGACGCTTCTGCGCCTCACTGACCGCAGCCGTCTCCTCGGATGTTGCGGAATTATTATCCACAACGGAAGATACCTGTTCAATACTGTCATTGACATTGTGCATCTTCTCCACATCCTGTTCAAGCATCTCCACGATCTGGCTGATCTTTTCCGTTGCTACTGTGGTGCTCTTCATTACCTCTTTCATATTCTCAGAAGTTTCATCGGCAATGGTAATTCCCTTCTGCATCGCAGTGACTGTCGTTTCGATCAGTTCCGTAGTCCTTCCTGCCGCCTTTGCTGATTCATTGGCGAGATTCTTGACCTGTTCCGCCACCACTGCAAAGCCCTTGCCCGCCTCTCCTGCTCTTGCGGCTTCGATTGCCGCATTCAGGGATAACAGGTTCGTCTGGGACGCGATATCCTCAATCGTACCGATGATCGTGCCGATCTGTTCGGAACATGCGCTGATCTCGGCGATCGCCTCCTTGAGCTCCTGCATCTTCTGATTTCCTCTCTCCAGTGTAGTGCTTGCATCCGCCGCGATCCTGGCAGATTCCTCCGCCTCTTTGGTATTTTCTTCCATGCTCATCGTCATGGTCTCAATCACGGACATCAGATCGGAAACCTGCATCGCCTGATCGGTACAACCCTTTGCAAGATCTTCCGCCGCAAACGCAAGCTGCTCCGTACCGCTGTTGATCTCGCCGGTGGCGTTGCGGATCGTCAGGAGCGTACTGCGCATCTGCTCACCGATCTTCACAAAGGATTCCTTGATCGCCACAAATTCTCCCACATACTCCTGATTGACCTGAACATTATAATTGCCGTTCCCCATCTGTTCCAGAATGCTGATGATCTCTCCCATCATGCCGATCAGATTCCGCTTCATAAAGGAGATGGACTTCACCATCTTACCGACTTCGCTCTCGTTCTCCCTAAGATCCAGATCCGTATGGAAATTCCCTTCCGCAAGCGCCTCCATCTGACCGGAAACTTTCTGAATCGGCTCCAGCAGTTCCCTGAACGCAAACTGGATGGTCCGGAACATCTGCACAATCACAAAGACAAAGGAAATACCGAAGACAACCTCCATAGCCACCTGAAAAATTCTCAGCTTCGCCAGTTCTTTATCTTTTCGCGCCAGAATATTCTCAATTGTCTCATTTGTCACCTGATTGATCTTTTCTACGGTCTCGCCGTATTCCGCGCTGAACACAGCCGCCTGCGCCATCGCCAGATCTCCGTTTTTCACACATTCCATCGCCGCCTCTTCCAGCGGGACAAGATTATTGGACATGGACGCGATACTCTCCAGATCTGCCCACTCGCTGTCCGTAAGGCCGCATTCCTCCAAAACCGCGATTGCCTTATCCCGGTTCTGGTCCTCATTCAGTTCCTTCATATAACCGTCATAGTACTTCTCTTCCCCTGTGACTGCGTAGGACTGCACCTCATATGTCAGAGTCTTTGAACCGATCCGGTACTGATTCAACGCCGAAGTTGTATTGATCTGCGTTTTGTTCATATTCGCCACTGCAGAATTGCACATAAAAAAACCGATCAGCAGAACCGCGCCTGTTATGACCGCCCCGATTGCCTGAATAGCCAGACTTTTCAGCATCGCAGACTGGCTTCTTCCCCCTGATACATTACCCATTTTACACCCTTTTCACCTTTCTCCAAATATGTAACCAGCAGCCGCCCGCTTCGCGAGGGGCTTATGCTAACCAACTCCCCTTGATATGCGAGTGGTCTTGTGTTCATAAAGATCACAATATTTACAGTATTGCGCCTGAAAATCATTATACTGAATAAGTATTAAAAAAGCAATAGCCAAATCCGCCTCCTGCCGGACAGCAGTAACAGTCAGAATCATGTTCTCATGGAACGCGCAGTAAATGCGTATTTCCGACCTGTCAAAAGCAACAACAGTTCCATCTTAACCCTCACTGTTGCGGAGTCCGGCTCATTTAAAGTCTGTGTCCAACGAAGGTCTGGTCTCTTCGATTAAATTTACACATTCTTATGTATATCCCACATACTCTCACCCTTCCGGTATTCTTCTAAGCATCTCTTTTCCCAGAACGCCGATCAAAAATCCGGTCACCAGACCGGCAGCCAGTAGAAACGGTGCATAGTAGCCGATCTCAACAGTATGAACGACATATGCCGCCGTCAAAAGCTGCCCCGCATTATGGGATACGCCTCCCGCCATGCTGACGCCATACAGGGAAAGCCCCAGTTTTCTGGCTGACAGCATACAGATAAAGCTGACCAGTGCTCCGCTCAGGCTGAATAAAACGGAAAACATATTGCCGAATAAAAGCCCTGTAAGCATAATCCGCAGGACATTTACCATAAGCGCCTCCCGCCATCCGTACAGATAAAGCGCCATGACTACCGCCAGATTCGCCAGCCCCAGCTTCATCCCCGGCACCCCGAAAAAAAACGGAAACAGGGATTCAATATAAGAAAGCATCATTGCCGCCGTGATAAAAAGCGCCATTGTCACCAGTTTTCTATTGTTCATAACCGTTTATTCCTCTCCCGAAAATTAGGTTTCCGCATCAGAAATCTGAAGCTTATGCAGCGCATCCCGGATTCCCATACGGCTTGCCGGAATCGCCCGTCCTCTCCACCAGACATTCAGCGTTCCTTTGTCGATCACTCCTTTTTTCACAGAAACTCCAACAGGCACATGAAGTGAGTCATACACCTCCCGGAAGGGAGTGACACGGGAACGTGATGTGCTCAAGGGGATCGGTGATCCGCCGCATCTACCGAAATGCCGAAATATTCTGTGAAAGAAATCCGGAATTACTGCCCTCCAACCGAAAAACCGAGACAACACTCTCCTCCACGGGGCGCCTGCCTTCCCGATGCCTGTTCTCCTGCAGTTCTCCGCACAGACTGTCCATATCTAATACGCCTGCATACCTGATATCGGTACGCCGAAACCACCTGTATATATCCTCCACGCCGTCGCATATTTCCTGAAGTTCCATGTTTTTCAGATATTTCCGAAACATCTGTCCTAACGCTGGTTGTATCGCGGTACACAATACAACCGTAGATCTATAGTGTGCCGCCAGTTCTGATATAGCCGCCACACAGAGATCCAGATAGGATACAGGGAGTGTCTGCGCTCCCTTCTTCACATGTTCAGGATCTTGTATCCTTCTCTGGAAATCCCCGGAATACTTGCCGATATCATGCATAAGGCCGCAGAGATAACCCGCCCCGCCGCACCCGAACGATTCCGCGAACTGTTCCGCCCTTTCCGCTGTCCCGGACAAATGTTCCTTTACCGACTGCTTCTCACCCAAATCATTTATATGCGCTGTCTTCATACCCGCACCTCCGCCAGATTCATTTTTCAAACAGGAATTTTCAACCGAAACGGTATCAAATGTTCTACCAGATGTTTCCCAGACTTGTATATGTTATTACTATATCAGACAATCTTGTTTTGCGTCAACAAAAACCATCAAAAGCAAAAAATCGACAGAAAATACAAAAAATATTTATATTATCATATTTTTTCTTCCGGTACAAATGATTTCCCTGTTTGACCAGAAAACCAGCGGCAGCATAACCTGACATCCGTTATGCCGCCGCCGGCTCCTCCCCGGCTTTCGCCGTTATATCGTCTGATTATACTTTTTGTGTCCCTTTGGCATTCCGCGGCTATCGGGGATATGCCATACCTGTTCGTGAAGAGTTCCGTCGCCTAATAAATTCACATGAACAGGGACACGAACAACTGGATTCTGGAAAACTAAATACAGGAGATCGCAAATGAAAGAACTGCCAGAAAGAATGCCCACCGGGCACACCAAAAATTATGGCAGGCGACTTGAAGTTGCCTGCCATAATAATGCGGGGTTATTTTCTTACAGCTTCTTTTGGGTTTAACCGTGAATACACAATAATTTTGTAAAATTATGTACCTGTGATTATTACAATTTTCACAGCTTGAGTTGGATGTTCTTCATCATCAAGTGTCCCCCGGTAACTGATCTCCACTTTATCGCCCATGGCAATCGTGGAACCTCCTTCTGCCTCACGGGCACTCTCCGTGGAATACCCTTCTAATATCGGGGCATTCTCCGTGAAAAAATAATAGAGCATATCGTCCTCTGGAGTCCTGAGTGTAAGTATGCTTCCTTCATACTTTTCAACAATTCCGGCCATGGGATCGCCCGCCGGAATTTCTTCGACCGGAATTTCTTCGACCGGATTTTCTTCGGCTTCCGAAACAGTTTTTCCGGTATCTTCTGTAATCTTCGGCTTTGACGATTCCGTAGATTTTGCATCTACGGTTTTTACATCCGCTGCTTCTTCCTGAACCGTTTCCTTCGGGGAATCATTCTCCACAGATATTTCATCTTCTTTTGCTTCCGGTGAGCATCCGGTCATCACCATAGTTAAAGCTATCGTAAATATCAGTATCAATTTCCTTTTCACAATCTTTCCCCTCACTTTCTAAAAGAATCGTATTTCCGTGGCATAAAATTCATCATTTTTAAAGCTGCCCTTCATCTCAACAGACGCTTGTACCTTCAGGTCCTGAAATTCAGCCTCTTTGTCCTCACAGCTTTCTCCATTTCCATCAGTGGTTTTTAAGTAAAAACGGGTATCATCTTCCAAAATCACATGAATCAACCGGGAATCAGGGATATCAGCATTGGAACTTGGGGAACTGTATGATAAGGAACCGTCATCAAGAATTTTTACTTTCTTTTCGACAATGAAAAATGAATCTTCTTCAATCTTCCAGACCTTACCCAGAAAATCCGCATCAACAGCAGCAGCGACATCCGGCTCCAGTACCTTCCATTTACCTGCCGTATTTTCCTGAAGCCCATCCGTGTTCCCATCAATCTCTTTTGGCGGTGCATCATTCAATTCCTCTGATAATGCTTCGTCTGTCTGGTTTTCTTCTGTTTTAGCAACAGAACCAGAACCACATCCTGTAACCATTGTGTTCAATATACAGACAGTAACGAGTAATATCATTGCTTTTTTTAGCTTCATAAATACCTCCTTGTTATCATAGAAATTAGGTGTTTGCGAAACGCCACAGCCCACATAAAATCAGGCTTTTTTCTCTGTTAAAATAGAACAACTCCTCACAGGTTTGTGGTAAAATTTAAGTAGTCAAATGATTGTCTTTTGGTTCACTTGCCCTATCGTTTCCGCATAATACCCTCTTGCCCAAAAATGTCTGCTATAATTCTACCCCTGTGATTTTGCATACTGTGCAGAATATCTCGCCAACTTCTTTCCCAATCTTCCCATACATCACTTTCCGACGATATTTCGGAATAAAAACAATATGATACGTGCAATTATACTTGGTATGTGCTAAAAACCAAAAGAGCGAAGTATTCACTTGACAATGTGGCAAAGATCAGATAATATATCATATCCCCTCCGGTCTGCCGCACAGAACAGCTTCGTATTCCACAGATCATTTTTTACCGCTGCCTCTCTCACTCTGTTCCGATCAGTTCCTTCGCCATCGCAAACATCTCTTCGCCCGAAAGCGCCGTATCACTCCCCAGCAGATCATAGTACACGCCGTCCTTTTCCCATGTCACATGGGTTATCTGAGAATATTCTACCTCGTCGCTCCCCTCAGAGATCTCATAGTCATCCCGCTCCAGATTTGCCAGATCCTCCTCAGTCAGTTCATAGCCCACAGGAACAAATTTATAGGTATACACATCATACCGCAGAGCAATATCACCACACTGATCTGTCATATCCGGCTCTTTCGCCTGCTCTCCTTTCTCGGGCCTCATATCAACATACAGGGAGATATCGCTTACACCATCCTTGACATAATTCACAGCCAGTTCAGGGAACGTATACACTGTCTCCCAATTTTCATCCACCGCGTGCGTGTCTCCCACCTGCATCTCCTCAAAACTGTAGCCGTTGCTGAAATTCTCCAGCACATCTGCGGAAAATCCCAGTTTCTCCTCCGCTTTATCCAGTTCAGCATAGGAATAACTCTGTGCATAACCCGAAATATATCCCATGGTCTTTCCCGCAAAAGTACCTCCCGAAATCAAAAGGCATGCCGCCGCCACGCCGATCGCAAGCTTCTTCGCACTAAAATGTTTTTTACCCTGTCCTGATTTTTTCATAGAAACCTCCTGTCCATCCGGCAGGGAGATCGGTACGATCTTTCCCTGCATACGGATCTCACTGTCAATTTTCTGTTTCAATGTCTCAGAAGCCGAAATACCGCCGCACTGCATTTCCAGCGCCATTTTTATCTTATCTTCATATCTGGTTTTCATATGGTCCTCTTTTCTGTACACGATCTACTGTGCCCTTCCCTTGATATCCATCTGGCTCTCCAGTTTCCCTTTCAGAAACTTTCTTGCCGTATGAAGTCTCGATTTTACTGTTCCCTCCCGACAGCCGAGCAGTTCCGCGATCTCACCCACGGAAAGTTCGTTATAGTAGTACAACACCACAACTGCCTTCTGCTTGATCGGCAGAGCCGCCACCGCCCGGGAGATCATCTCAGCTTCCTCCCGCTTTATCATCTGTCCCAGAGGAGAAACCAGAGTCTGACTTTCCGAAAGACGTTCTATTTCGTCATCAGGTACTTCCCTGCTTTTCTTTTTCCCTGTCCGATAAGCCGTTCTGACAAGAATCCGCATCATCCACGGTTTAAATCCGGCGTCATTTTTCAGCTCGGTAATATGAAGATAGACCTTGACAAAAGTTTCCTGCGCCACGTCTTCACTGTCCGGTTTATTGCCTGTGATCAGATATGCCGTCCGGATTACGAGATTCTTATACTTTTCATACAACAGATCGAAGGCCTCACGACTCCCTTTTTTTAACTGCTGTACCAGAATTTCATCTTCCACTGTGTTTTAACTCCTCACTTTTTTGGTGCACCTGTTATTAAGAGCCGCAAAGCCTTCTTTTGGTTCATTTTATTCTATTTTTTATTGATTTCTACTCTCCCGGCTCATTTGTATTCCGGCACATATTTTCCCGGCTGTAGATTTCATATGTCTTATCATCGAAAAGCACCCATTTTACTACATCCAGTTTTCCGGGATGCTCATTGGCAAACTTTTTCACCGTGCCGACAGCAATTTGGGCCGCCTCATCCAGCGGGAAATGATAGATGCCCGTGGAAATAGACGGAAAAGCAATGCTCTGTATCCCGTTTTCCACCGCCAGTTCAAGGCAGGATTGATAACAGGAAGCGAGAAGTTCATGTTCCCCCGATCACCCTGCCGCCACCTCAATACGCAACCGCATCATACCCCGCATTTTCCCCGCCTCTCACCGTTAAAAACAACCTGTGGGGCAGACAGCAGATGATCTCACCGTCACCGGCGATCTCCCGCATTCCCTCACAGATCTTATCGGGACAGTCCGCCTCTTTCATATACGCCCTGCCCTGTTCTATAACCACGGTATTATTTCCGTAAGAGGAAGTGACCGCTATCTCTCTATCCTCATCCAACGGAAAGTTCCCATATAACTCCCCATCTATTGTGATCTCAAGTATACCGCCTTCCGTTTCTGCTTTATTCCTTCCGCCGATCCAAAAATAAAGCCCCGAAATAACAACAGCCGCCAGTACAGCGGCTGCCAGTATCAGATCCTTCTTATATTGTTTCCGCAAAATATTCTCCGGTCTCATCTATTCCTGTCTTTCCTGCTCCTTCTCCGGAAATCAACTCATTCTCAAAATACCGTCTGCTTTTTATTTTCTTTCCTATCTTTATTTTATAAAAACAACAGTTTCTCTTAAAATGCCAGCCGATATGTACCACAGTTCCTGTGATATCAGGGTGATTATAAGGAGAAACATCCTCTCCATAAACATATTCAGGGGACTCCTGTAATTCTATGATGTCTGTCTTATTCACCTGACAATCAACTGATGGCGAAAGAATGGTCACTTTATCATTTGAGGTATCCGCAGCATACTGCACCACAGTCTGAAATAATTTAGAACCACATGCTTCTACATCAAGACATATTCCCCATTGTATATCATTCCTACCGTTTTCTGACACAAGTTTTCCTTTCCGCACTAATCTACACCAGATTCGCCGTCCGCAGCACCTGATCCTCTATCCGGCTCTCCACCTCCGCCGCATAGGGTTCCAGATAACTGTCCTTTCCTTCCGCCAGTCCCTGCCTTCTCAGTTCCGCCGCAATCATCCCGGCTATCTCCTCGATCAGCACTACTTTTTCATCTGCGGTATTTAACGAAAAACGGTACTGCTCCGGTTTTGTCAGATCCCACTTATCCTGCTGAAACGGCAGAAGTGCCAGCTTTTCCAGCTTTTTAGCCACGCCGGACAGAACCGGAAGTCCTTTCATCCTTCTGTGCATCCATTTAAAATAAGGCATGTACTGCCTCGCCAGCAAAAAGCAGCAGGATCCCGTATACTGGATAAACTCCGAAAGCGCCATATGCGCCGCCACATACTCGCCTCTTCTCATACAGCGGGCATATTGGTACTGGCCTGTCTGCGCCATTTTTCTGAGTCTCGCCGCCAGCTTTTTCTTCCGCACATCCTCCGGAAAATAAGCCAGATAAGCCTCCCTCTGCGCAGAGAAGCCTCCGCCGCAGTCTTCAAAGACCTCTCCGTTCGTCACGGTGGCAAGCCTTGTCTCCTGCAGGGAAACCCAGTCATACATCGTTTCCGGCGGCGTCTGCCGTCCCAGCAGCCTGTAATAAAAATCCGTCGTTTTGCAGACGCCGCAGCGCTGCGCCGCTTCTTGGGTCATCACGGTATCTGCATACTCCGGCACACAAACGCTCTGCCCTCTGCCCGTATCGCCGTTCGCCGCATTATCCGACGGCTCGCAGACACTCTGTTCTCTGCCCATACCGCCGTTCGCCGCATTATCCGACGGCTCGCAGACACTCTGTTCTCCGCCCATGCCGCCATCCCAAATACAATCGCTCCACCTCTGCGGAAGTTTCTGATAAGCCGCCTGCAGTGCTTCTCCGTACTTTTCGTACGCCTCGTCGTCCAGCCAGATAAAAAACCGCGGGAAATAATCATGGTCTGCGGATATCAGGTCATCATAACCGAAGCACTCCGAACCTTCCCCCACAAGCCCTGCCGCAAAATGTCCCTGCAGTTCAGGAAACTGTGCCAGTATCGGTTTTCCGTACTGTTCATAATATGCCCTGCATTTCTCCAACGCTTTTGGCATCGCATCTGATGCTTCTAAAACCTTATCCGTGTTTTTTACTTCCCCGCTTCGTCCAGCCCTTTTACTGCTTTCTGCTTTCTCTGTTTTTTCCGCCTTTTCTGCACTATCTGTACCCGCTATTGTCTCCGCCTTTTCCTCTTTCCCTATACTTGTAACCTGTCTTCCGCCGGCTTTCGCTGCCTCCTCCGCGCTTCCCGCCTTCTCTGCATCCTCTGCGCCTCTTCCGCCGCCTGTCTTCTCCAAATCGCACCGGATCTTCTTTGCTATATGCAGATATTCCTCCGCCTGCTCCGGTTTTCCCGCCTCCCGATATGCCGTTGCCAGATTTTCACAGACAACGGCGTATGCCAGATTAAAACCGTAATGCTTTTCAATCTCTGCCAGCGTCTTTTCATACCAGACTACCGCCTGTTCATAATCTTTTTCATGGTAACAGATCTCCCCCAGCGCCGAGAGCGCCGCGCTGTAATGGGATGCCGGCGTATCAAGGGCTTCAAACATACCGACCGCCTGCATCACACATTTCTTTCCGCTCTCATAGTCTCCCGTCTTTAAATAAAGAAGTCCCAGATTCGTGAAATTTGTAGCGGCCTCCATCTGCCGGTCCGGATAATTCTGCAGGATCACCAGCGCCTTCATCAGAAGTTCCAGCGCCTCCTCGTTTCTGCCCATTTTCTCCATCAGGCTGCTCATATTATTGTAGAGCCCCGCAAACAGATAGTCATTGGGATTCACCAGCAGATGATAGATCTGTTCCGCCCGCCGGTAAAACTGCAGCGCCATCTCAAAATTCTCATCAAAGCTGTATGCTGTCGCCGTATTAAGCAGTACCGTAGCAAATTCCGCGCTCTGGTCCATCTGCAGTTCTTCCATCAACAGCAGCATATCCTCGGAAATCTCATAAGCCTTCTGAAATCTGGAAATGGAGCGGTAATATCCGATCATTTCATTTCCCACCGACAGATACAGCCCGTAATCTTCTTTTTCCTTCGCCTCTTCCAGCGCGGAAAGCATAAAAGGCTCCACCTTTGTATACTCCTGTGCCGCAAAAAGTCCGTCCAGTTTCTGTATAAATTCATTTGTCGTCATACTCAGCCCTCTGTTTTACAGATCTATTTTCTTACAGATCCACTTCTTTACAAATCCACTTCTTCACAGATCCATTTCTTCGCAGATCCATTTTTTTACAAGTCTGTTTCTTTACAAATCCTCTGCGTTCCCTGATCTGCCGGCCTGCCACTCTAAAACACAACCGCTCTGCCGGTGCTGCACTTTCCCGTTTCCATCAGTTTCCATCAGCCGCCTTAGTCTTCATCATCCGTCTTCAGCGGCTGATACCGGCAGGTTCCTACCTCCCGCACCTCTGCCTCCACGCCGTTTACATAGACCGTCAGATAAGTTTTCGCGGACATGGCTGAAGTTTTCTTTGCCCAGAGTTTATAGGTAATACCGTTCATGTCACTCGCTTTTACATATACATTAATCGTAAGGTTTTTCCCCTCCACAACCGTCTCCAGAATCACCGGATGAGGATAGTCGTTGCGGAACTGCAGATCCTTGCTCCCCGCGGAAATGGCTGCATCCGTCCCCAGAGGCAGATAAGAGACCGGAGAACTGTGGGGATAACGCATTGTCACGGTAATGCCGGCATTCATCAGCGCATTATACGTCGTCGATGACACCTGGCAGATACCGCCGCCGACACCCTGCACCAGCCTTCCGCCCGAATATACGCCGGCAGACTTATAACCGTTGGCAGAAGTCCTCGGCATAAAGATCGCATCCAGAGATGCCGTCGCGCCGCTTGCCAGAACATAGCCGTTCATATTCCCCGCCGCCACACGGATGTTATTGATGCGTGCAGCGCTGCTTCCGCGGAAAGATGTCGTGCAGGTTCCCGCAAGCACATAATCCACGGCATTTTTTGCCGCCTCAGCGTCCGCCTCCTCCAGCGTGATCACCTTGCATGTATTGGCATTCAGATCCACATTGATGTTATTGACCGGTCCGGTCATAAGCTGGGACTGTACCACGTTCAGATACCATGCCTCAAACCCTTCCACAAACTGATAGCAATACCCTTCCGGAACACCCGGGCTTGCAAACCCTGGCGCTCGCAGATCCGCATTTACCTGTTCCAAAAAAGCATCCGCCCAATCGATCTGTACAAAACTGCAGCTGTTTAAACCGTTGTCCGGATCCGTATACAGACGCATTTCCTGCCCCATCAATTCCGAAAAAGGTTTTTCCCAGACTTTTCCGCCGCAGGAAATCGTCAGTTTCATCTGCGCCCATCCCGGATTAAAAAACGCCGCATCCGACAATGTCGTCACACCGACTTCCATCGGCGCCGCCTCACAGGTCATTTTCGCCGTAAACGGCACCGACACAAAAATGACCAGACCAAGCAATATGGATATCCATCTTTTCATAGTTCTTCCCCCGCCTCTTTTTCATACTATTATTTATTCGGGCTTCATACAAAGCCCCTCTGTTATTAACTATAAGATATTCCCGGTAAATATTCAATACCACTGCATGTTTTGTTTTTCAACAAATACAACTGTCCCCTCTTCAAATAAGCCGTTCTTCGACAAATGCATCTATTCCTTTTCCAAGAGCCGGCTGCCCGAAGCGTCCTGTTATTTTCTCCAACAAAACAGGAACCACCCTCTCCTGAAAAGATCTACAATACAAATCTTCCCCAAGATTGCCGTGGTTCCTTTTTATAATAACAGATCGGGATTAGTTGTTGATCAGCTTATCTTCTCCGTTCCAGCTGTACAGCTTTCTGATCTCCTCACCAACAATCTCAGCAGGATGCTCGGAAGCCAGTTTTCTCATTGCACGGAAATGCGCCTGTCCGCCCGCCGCAGACATATCCAGTAAGAACTCTTTCGCAAAGCTGCCGTCCTGAATGTCTTTCAGGATCTTCTTCATGGTTGCTTTGGTCTCTTCCGTAATGATCTTCGGACCTGTGATGTAATCGCCGTATTCCGCTGTATTGGAGATGGAATATCTCATGCCCGCGAAACCGGACTGATAAATCAGATCCACGATCAGCTTCATTTCATGGATACACTCAAAATATGCATTCCTCTCATCGTAGCCTGCCTCTACCAGCGTTTCAAAACCTGCCTGCATCATCGCGCATACACCGCCGCAGAGCACTGCCTGCTCTCCGAAAAGGTCTGTCTCTGTCTCTGTCCTGAAGGTAGTCTCCAGAACGCCGGCCCTTGCGCCGCCGATCGCCAGCGCATAAGCAAGCGCCATATCCTGTGCCTTGCCCGTCGCGTCCTGATGAACGGCTACCAGACAGGGAACACCCTTGCCCGCCTGATATTCGCTTCTTACGGTATGTCCCGGTCCCTTCGGCGCAACCATCGTTACGTCTACGTTTGCGGGAGGTACGATCTGACCGAAATGAATATTGAAGCCATGCGCAAACATCAGCATATTGCCCTCTTCCAGATTCGGCTCGATATCTTTCTTGTACATGGAAGCCTGCAGTTCGTCATTGATCAGGATCATAATGATATCCGCCTTCTTTGCCGCTTCCGCCGCCGTATATACTTCAAAGCCCTGTGCCTGCGCTTTTGCCCAGGATTTGGAGCCTTCATACAGACCAATAATGACGTGGCATCCGGACTCCTTTGCATTTAATGCATGTGCATGTCCCTGGCTGCCGTAGCCGATTACTGCGATTGTCTTGCCTTCCAACAGGGAAAGGTTACAATCTTCCTGGTAAAAAATCTTTGCCATCTTCTCTTCCTCCATTTTTATATTGACTTAATTTTCTATATAACTGAAAGGATTTCCCTTAGAGTTCCACTTTGCCGAACACTGTCCGGAAGCCCGGGTTTGCTGAGCAGATCCCGCAGCGTAAACAAAAGTTCACAATTTTACAGATAAGTAACGTTCTCGATCCCTCTGCCGAGTCCCGCGATACCGGTTCTGGCAAGTTCCAGGATCTCATAGCCGCTGAGCAGGCTCATAAACGCTTCAATCTTATCCTGATTGCCTGTCAGTTCAATGATCAGGCTTTCTTTCGCCACATCAATGATCTTCGCACGGAAAATATCAGCCACGGCGATCACGCCCTGCCGCTCATTTTCCCCCGCCTTTACCTTGATCATGGCAAGCTCCCTGTATACGCTGTTTTCCGGCTTCAGTTCCTTGATATCCCGCACATCCACCAGCTTCGCCACCTGCTTTTCGATCTGATCCAGAATCTCGTCGTCACCGCTGGTCACGATCGTGATCCTCGTAAAACGCGGATCTGCCGTCACACCCGCCGTAATACTCTCAATATTATAACCACGTCTGGAAAACAGCCCGGAGATCCGGCTCAATACACCAGACGTATTATCTACCAAAAGCTGAAACACTTTTTTCTGCATCGCCCTGTCCATTCCTTTTCCTTATTTTATATCCCTGCTATTTTGCCCTGAATATTATACTATACCTGCCGGAGTTTTTCAATAAAAAGCCTGTTGTTTTAAGCCCATACATTTCTGCAGCGCCAGCGCTACGTATCAGCCTCCATGCATTTCTGCAGCGCCAGCGTTCCGGTGCGCGCCATCTCCACAATGCTCACGGAAGCCATCATACTGATAAACAGTTTGATCTTCTCCGGCTCGTCACAGATCTGTATCATCATCGTGTTCTTCGACATATCGATGATATTCGCTTTCATCACATCGCAGGTCTCCAGAATCTCTCTTCTGTTGCCCTTGTTATACTTCACCTTGATCAGCATCAGTTCCCTGCTGATACTCTGGCTCTCGGAAAACGTCTTTACCTTGATGACATCCAGTTTTTTGTTGAGCTGTTTCTCGATCTGTTCTATCGTCCGCTCATCCCCGGAACTGACGATCGTCATCACAGAAGTATCCGGTGAATCCGTCTCTCCCACTGCCAGCGAATCAATATTAAAACATCTTCTGGAAAACAGCCCCGCCACTTTACAGAGCACACCGGATCTGTTCTCCACCAGAACAGAATAGATTCTTTTCATATTAGTACCCCCTAACTCACCAGATCCATCGGATCGATCAGACATTCCATAAGCACGCTCTCGTCCTTCTCAAGGAACGCCTCCAGCGCCTCGTCCGCTTTCTCCATATTCTCAAGACGGATAAACTTCATATCATAAGCGGATACCAGTTTCTCCAGATCCGGACTTCCCGACAGATCTACCACCGAATAATGATCCTGATAATTGTAATGCTGGAACTCCCTTACCATGCCCAGATAATTGTTTTTCAGCACCACGATCTTCACCGGTATGTTATGCTGGCGCATCGTAGCAAGTTCCATCATGGACATCTGGAAAGAACCGTCCCCGCAGACCGCTATGACCTGCCTGTCCGGACAGGCGAGCTTCGCACCCATAGCCGCCGGGATCGAATACCCCATCGTGCCCATACCGCCGGAAGTCATAAACCTCCCTTCCCTGACAATATGGTACGCACAGGACCAGATCTGATTCTGTCCCACATCCGCCACATATATGCCGTCCTTCTGCATTTTCAGGGAAAGCTTCCTGATAAATTCCGCCGGGTCCACATAGGCGGGATCCGGATTTCTTTTCCTGTAAATATTCTTTTTATATTCATTTAACGTCTCTATCCAATCCTCATGATCCTCACAGGAAATCTCCTGTTCCATGAAATCCCGGAAAATACATTTCGCATCCCCCACGATCGGAATGGACGGCAGCGCATTTTTTCCGATCTCCGCGGAATCAACGTCGATATGGACGAGCACTTTATTGGTCGTAATGATATCCGGCTGGTTCACCGCCCGGTCCGCCACCCTCGCGCCGATCATAATCAGAAGATCCGCTTCATTCATGGCACGGTTTGCGCAGAGTTTTCCGTTATTTCCGACCATACCGAAATACATCGGATGCTCCGTCGGCATAGCGCCGATACCCATCATCGTAGAAACCACCGGCACGCGGTACTTTTCTGCAAAACTGCGGAGTTCTTTTCCCGCATCGGAAAGCAGCACGCCGCCCCCCGCACAGATCAGCGGCTTTTTCGCCCTTTCCAGCTCCTTTGCCACTTTCTTGATCTGTACGATATGGCCCTTTACCGTGGGTTTATAGGTGCGCATAGAAACTTCTTCCGGATATGTAAAATCCTTGATCTGCGCATTCTGGATATCGATCGGCACATCGATCAGGACAGGGCCTTTCCGCCCGGTATTTGCGATATGGAAAGCTTCCTTGAACACCCTCGGAATATCATTTACGTTTTTGATCAAATAACTGTATTTTACAAAGGACTCCACCGCCCCGGTAATATCCGCCTCCTGAAAAACATCGCTGCCGAGCAGTTCCGAATTTACCTGCCCGGTAATACACACAAGCGGAATACTGTCCGCAAAAGCCGTGGCAATACCGGTGATCACATTGGTCGCGCCGGGACCGGAAGTCACCGCGCAGACCCCCACCTTTCCGGTCACTCTCGAAAGCCCGTTTGCCGCATGGGCTGCGTTCTGCTCCGTTCGGATCAGGATCGTCCTGATATCACTCTGTAAAATACTATTATAAAAAGGACAAATTGCAACGCCCGGATAACCGAAGACACTTCTCACGCCCTCTTCTTCCAGACATTTTACCATTGCATCCGCACCAATCATGTGGTTCCTCCTTTACCCGTTTCTATCCGAATCCGCACATTAAAAATACTTCTCATTTTCCCGCTGTCTGTTTATATCGAATTATAAACACCGCATTCTGCCGGCTGTCCTTATGTTCACATCCTTCATATCCTTATGGAAACCATGCCCTTCCATAAAAAACCTTGCCATATGGTTTCCTGAAAAACAGCCCAGCTTTGAACATAATAGCATTTTTTCAAAAGAAATACAAGTTTACTTGCTAAATTACTTTAAATGTGATACATTCATACTGTTAAACTATTACAAAATTATTACAAACGAGAAAATGAACGCAAGGGGGCGCTATTTTTGAAAAGACAAATTTTGCCATTCATTCTCTCCGCTTCTTTAGCCGTTTTTCTGTTGACCGGCTGCGGCAGCGGCAGTTCGGATGAATTGAGTGCTTATCAGGCAAGTATGAATACTTTTTGTGATAATATTTCCTATATTAATGATCAGATCAACGCTTTGGACGGAAGCGGGGAATCCGATGTGGAAACCTTATTAAATAATCTGGACACTCTGGATGATCAATTTTCCCAGATGGCAGAGTTGACTGTTCCTGATGAATTTGCCGCAATCGATAAACTCGCTGATGAAGCCAGTGAAAATATGAGCATGGCGGTCTCCTATTACCATGAAGCCTACGACTCCGGAACGTTTGCATCAAATTATGCGGATGCCGCTTATGAATACTACACCAGAGCGAATATTCGTCTGGGCTATATCCTCCAGATCCTGCACGGTGAAGAGATCGTGGACGATAATGTCAGGTACATTACAGAGGACGAAACCACTGAACCGGCATCAGATCCGGAAGTGTCACCGGAAGAATGATCTCCATCTGCCTGTGCCTAATAATATGCACTTAATTATGCATTTAATTATATCCGCTTAATTATGTGCTTGATTATACTCACTTAATTATGTGCTTGATTATATTCACTTAATTATGTGCTTGATTATATTCGCCTGATTATATGCTTAACTATGTTCGTTTGATTATATACACTAAAAAAATCTGTGGTATCGCATGCCGCAGATTTTTTAATCCTGCGCGTTCCTTTTCTGCTCCCTATTGCTCTCCTCATTGCTCTTCCAAACCCCAAAACAACTATTTAAATAAGTCTATTTTGTATTTTTCCGTATGTAAGGACTACTTTCAAAAGTTATCCCCTTTATCCAGTAATAGTATAATTTATTTATGAAAAAGGAAAAGATAACAAATCCAAAATTTGTACAGGAAAGAATTACAGAATTAAGACTTGCAAGAAATATCTCGGAATACAAATTGAGCAAGGATATGGGCTACAGTAAAGGATACATCCAATCCATCAGTTCCGGTAAGACACTACCATCCATTGCAGCACTTTATGAGATCTGTGACTATTTCAAGATCACACCGAAAGAATTCTTTGATGATGACTCGGTTCCTGATTCCGAACTGGTCCATAACCTGATCCTTGAGATTCGATGTCTTCCTGCTGAAGAACAGTATTTTCTATATCACTTTTTACTGGCAAGAAAGAAAAAGAAAATAAAAAAGGGTAAAAAATCATAGAATTCTCTGTCACTATAAACAGGCTATTGTAAAAGTCAGTTTGTCTGCCGTTACAACAGCCTGTTTATTATACGGCAAACTTCACTTGATAGTAACCATATAGCAACCAAATAAAGCTGAAAGTACCGTAAAATCAAGGATTCCCGTTTCGATAGAGGAGTCGGCAAAGCGGGTCGGCAGTATAATCTCCATATATACCGTACACTTTATTTAATAAACTTGGCATGGACTGGTTTTCAAAGAAAACTCTATCTTTGTCTGTTATTTATGTATTTTTTAGTTCGACTTAATCAAAATTTACCTGCTTTACTGGCTTCCTCGATCGAGACAGGAATCCTTGATCTTACGGCGTTTTCAAGCCGTTTGGGTGCTACGCGGGTGTTGCCAACTCGATTTATCTGAGATTAACTTGCATTATCTTTCTTTTATGACTTGAATCCCCCTGACAAATATGTTATATTTTAAGCATAAAAGGAATAACCGCCCACAAAGTGGTTGACCTTCTATTTAGGCTATAAGCCTACCTAGACCGCCAAGTACAAGGTAGGCTTATTTATTTTCGCTTGTTATTCCTATCTATGTAGGCAAGCAATGCTTATGTATAGTGATTTATTATGGAAAGTTCTAAAATGAAATCTCTCTATTTCGCCTTTTTCTCCATTATAGCTTTACATAAAAGTTATAATAGAAGAAAACGAATGGAGGGATTTTTATGGCTGGTAACCTTACACCACTTGAACATTTAGTTCAGCATGCAGTCTTGTATCTTCAAAACAATGGGTATTCCGATTCCAGTGTTAAACGCTACCATAAATGCTGGAAAACACTCCTGCAGGTCTGTCAGCGGGAATGCATACGATATTTCTGTTATGAACAATGCCTTCCACTTATGCTCATGGAGTGGCAGATCGATCCGCACGCCCCCGTCTCCCCCTTTCAACGGTTCCAAATCCGTTCATTGAAAGGCTTAAGAGATTTTCAAGACCATGGAAAGTTTTTTAAATGCTACAGGGACAAACGGCAGCCCTCTGCCCTTTTTGATTCGGAAATGCTGCAAAAATATGAAAACCATCTGCGGGAAGAAGGTTTGAAAGAGTCTACTATACTCAGCAGGAAATATGCAGTGTCACATTTTCTTAAATACCAGTCCGAGCAGGAGGCTGGATTATCAGACCAATTCGTCATAAAATATCTGGATCATTTGCAAAATTCCCCGTTCTCACCCGCCACAAAAGGGCTGTACCTCAGTTCCATAAAAAAATATCTGGAATTCCTTTTTTTCAGGCAGGAAATTTCCGCCCCCCTGCACAGGCTGTTTTCCGGGAACTCTTTCTCAAAATATGTAAGGCTTCCCTCTAAATACAGCCGGGAAGATTTAAAATCCATTCTTTCTGCTGTTGACAGGGATTCCCTTCTTGGACGTAGGGATTATCTGGTTCTTGTCCTGGCTATGCAGCTTGGCATACGGGCCGGGGATTTATGCCTGCTAAAAATGGAAAATATCCACT
This sequence comes from Lachnospiraceae bacterium, assembly GCA_910573755.1. GTDB lineage: Bacteria > Bacillota > Clostridia > Lachnospirales > Lachnospiraceae > 1XD8-76. Next base: position 96,007 of record CAJTBO010000018.1, read on the forward strand.
GGGCAACGGACTCCATACAGTTTATCCAGCAGAAAACCGGAAATGAACAGATACTCCCAATGCCTGAAAACGTGAAATATGCGCTCCTGGATTATCTGAAGAACAGCCGCCCGCAGATTTCCTTACCCTATATCTTTATCAGGCCGCGTGCCCCATATACGCCCTACGAAAATACAAATCCCTTTTACAAGCTGATCGGAAAATATATGGAGCTGTCAGGTGTCGACTATTCCGGGAAAAAACACGGACTGCATGCAATGAGGCACAGTCTGGCGGGAAACCTGCTGGCAGACGGGGCGGATCTTCCGGTCATTTCAGGCATCCTCGGACATAGCAGTACAGAAACGACCATGAGGTATGCCGGGATAGATATCACCGCATTACGCCGCGTAGCATTGGAGGTGACTTATGAAAGATAAAGAAAAAGTGTATTTGTTCCATGGCCCTTATCAGGATTACTTTTATAAATATGTAGAATACAAACGCGGTACAGGGCGTAAGTACGGGCGGGCTTCCATCTTTATGATCCAGGAACTGGAGCGTTTTTTTGATAGGCAGCCCCTTGTACCCGTGGCGGAAATGCTGTCCAAAGCATCTGTGGAAGAATTTGTGGCAAAACGCCCGGAAGAATCCCTGAAAACACAGTATATGCGCATGAACTTCATCCATGATTTTGCCGTCTTTGTAAACGAATGCGGCGGCGCAGCATATGTCTATCCTGCAGAAAAATATGTAAAGGTGAGATCCGATTTCTGTCCGTATATATTTACCCACGAAGAAATCCGGCGGCTGTTTGAAGTCGTAGACCATCTCCCGTACTGGGGAAGGTATCCAAAGTACCATCTTATCTATCCAATGCTTTTACGGATACTGTATGGGTGCGGACTACGGTTAAACGAAGCGCTCCTGTTAAAAACAGGGGATGTGGATACCACACAGGGAGTTTTGTATCTCTCAAATACAAAAAATGGAAGCCAGCGCTGTGTTCCCATGTCCGTATCACTTTGGAAATATGTGGATTATTATCTGGAACAGATGGCGTATCCTCCGGATTATAATGGATACTTTTTCACAAGCCCTGACGGAAACCATTACAACAGTACGCCGGTCTATGTGATGATGAAAAAACACATGAAGGCTGCACACATTTCAAGGGAGGATGGCACACCGCCCCGGGTGCATGACCTGCGGCATACATTTGCGGTACACGCACTGGAAAAAATGGACCGGGAAGGCTGCGATCTTTATTATGCCCTTCCTATACTCAGCACTTATCTTGGACATGGAAGCATCCGCAGTACTGAAAAATATCTGCGCCTGACATTTGAAACAAGAGATTCCATAACGGATTCCATGTCCGGGATCTACCATGATATTTTCCCGGAGGTGTGATATGGATAAATACAATGATTTTTCAAGTCTTTTGTCTTCCTATTTTTTGAAACATCTGCCATCCCATACAGGCTACAGCCGTAATACAGTCAGTTCTTACAGGGATACTTTTGTACTGCTTTTTCGCTACCATGAGCAGGTATATGGGAAAAAAGCATCCACCATCCAGTTTTCCTGTATTACGAAAGAATATATAGAAGCATTCCTTGTCTGGCTGGAAACAGAAAGATCCTATACTGCATCCAGCAGGAACCAGAGACTTGCGGCAATACATGCCTTTTTCAGGTATGTATTGATGGACAACCCTGCATATATGGAACAGTGCCGGTCTGTTCTCGGCATCCGTCTGAAAAAAGCTGAAAAGACACCCGTGGACTATATATCCATACAGGGAATACGCCTCCTTCTGGAAATGCCAGACTGCATGGAACCTGCAGGCCGGAGGGATCTTGCATTGCTGGCATTGATGTATGATTCCGGTGCAAGAGTGCAGGAGGTTGCGGATTTAAGGACAGGCGATATACAGCTACAGAAACCTTATACCGTTAAAGTCACAGGAAAAGGTAATAAAACAAGGATCGTCCCACTCATGCCGCAGACTGCAAATATAATAAAAAACTATTTATCAGACACAAAACAGATTTCAGCAGAAATGCCGCTGTTTTACAGCTATTCAGGGAAAAAACTCACCCGAGCGGGAATCGCTTATATCCTGAAAAAATATGTCTGGCTGGCGCGGGAGCAGAATCCTGTTTTATATCCTGATAAAGTGTCTCCGCACACACTGCGCCACAGTAAAAGCATGCATCTGCTGGAAGGTGGTGTCAACCTTGTATATATCAGGGATTTCCTCGGTCATTCTTCCATTACAACTACAGAAATCTATGCACGTGCTAACCCGGAAATAAAAAGAAAGGCAATAGAAGAAGCATCTGCATCCATACTTCCGGAAGAAAAATTTGACAGGCAGGAAAAAGCTGATCTGATTGCATGGTTAAAAGAACTCATTTAATAATTATGGAAAGTCTTTCTCCGTAAGATTCCCTTAAAAATGGGAAAAAGGAAAAAGACTTTCCATAATAAATCACTATACATAATTTCTAAGGAAAGAACCGGAGGTGGGTTGAATAAGGGGGCAATCTTTTCTGCCCCCTTATTCAGCACACTTTCGGTTTTTCCGAATTGAACAAAGTCGCGTCCGG
>CAJTBO010000019.1 GCA_910573755.1 Lachnospiraceae bacterium
TCCGTACAACGTAACTATTTTAAAATTTGACAAAAAAATAAGCCGCAAAAGGCTTGTATAAAGGATTATTTAAAATTTGAATGACTTAAAAGTGTTTAAAACCCGGGCATGCAGGAAAAATTTTCGCGAAAAAAGAGAGAAAAATAAAAAATAGGTATTGACAGATCTGCCTAAAGTGTGTAGAATAATATTTGTTCGGTTCGCAGAAGTGGCGGAATTGGCAGACGCGCAGGCTTCAGGTGCCTGTTGTAGCAATACAGTGAGGGTTCAAGTCCCTTCTTCTGCATAAAAGAAGAATCCTGTTCACAGGATTCTTTTTTTATGCACAGCCCCGCATATGGAAGATCGCTGCCGGCGCAGCATGCGGGGTGCGCGGCGGGCAGGGGAGGATCCATCTTCCCCTGTCCGATTGTGCCTCAGACTTCTCTTGTCACGCCGTTTAAGTTTATCTGTTCATATTCGTCGACGGGAATGATCAGGCATTTTCTGCCGTCGATCATTTCGGATTTGATCAGCGACGCCTTTTCCGGCTTGATCCGGAGGATCACATCACAGTGTTCATCGAAGGGAGCCTCCTCATCCGGATCGTTTAAATTCTCCGGTGCGGAAGAAGTTTTTTCGGCAAGTTCCTTCTGGAGCTGCTGCACCTGGAGCCTCAAGTGCTCTTCCTCTTTTTTCCGGGCATTTTTTTCCAGCGCCTTCTCATCGATCAGATTCTGAAGGGCAGGCGGTTCCGATTCAAATTCCCGGGATATGCCTTCTTTGATATGTTCTGCGGTTTCACCGATGATATGGTGTTCGGTGAGCACTTCGTCAACCAGTTCACCGGTCAGTATGACGGGCGGCTGCTCTTCGTAAATTTCCTCTTCGTCAGGGCAGGAGATTTCATGAAATTTTTCCTGAAGCTGCAGGAGCACTTCCTCGCTGTCGTCCCTGACCGGTGCGAGAGCCTGTTTTACGATAGAGGAAAAAACCTGCTGCTGTTCTGTGGCGGTGCGTTTGCTGCCGCAGCCGAATACATTTTCGACAAACTCCGGACGGGAATCCTTCGCATCTTTAATATAGTAGATCAGGGAATGGATATCGCTGCTTCTGTCGGAAAAGGCGGGGAAAATAAACCCGGTGTCGGGAGCGCCGACCACCCAGTCCCGGATACGGGCGCCGATCCGGTTTTCCTCTTCACGGTAGCCGAGTCCCGGCTTGGAGAGCGTGACGGGGCAGATGGCGCAGAGCAGGTAATCGAAGACCTCTTCGGACTCGTCCAGCTTCATTCCGTCGTTTGTTCTGGTGATGATATCATAGGCATCCTTAAACAGCAGGATCAGGTAATTGCCGGCATGATCGTAATGTTCGATGATCAGGTCATAGAACCGCTCCAGCAGCTCCTCGTTTTTCAGCCCGCTTTCCTTGAGCCCCATCAGAAACTGCTGTCTGCCGCCGGGCTCCTCCTCCTGCGTCGGGAATTCCAGCTGCAGCAGGTTGTTGCCGACATTGCCGGAGAGACATTTTCGGGAGAGGTCAAGGTATTTGTAAAATTCCTCGTCATCCAGATTCAGAAAAGTTTCCGAGAGGGTCAGCACTTTGTTTTTACTGCTGTCCACATAGCAGCCGCACAGCTTCGTAATGGAACAGTCGGTTTTATTCAATCTTTTTTTGAGTTCCAGTATGTCTTTTTTCGTCATAGTGATCCATCCTTTTTTGAAGATTATAGAAGTTTTTGCTGCTTTTCACAGGTCCGGAGAGCGCATTTACTGCGCGATCCGCTAGAACATGATTCAAGCTTTTCTATTCTAACATATTTTGTCGGAAAAAAGTAATAGATTCTTCGCGGAAAAAGTTGTATGATAAGAATAACCTGAATTGGGAAAATAAGTCATAAGGAAAGGAAAAACAACAATGAAAAAGTGGAAGACGAAATTATGCAGCATGGTGCTGGCATCCGTCATGGCAGCGGGGATTTTTGCGGGAGCTTCTCTGGATGCGGAGGCAACGGCGGATACGACGGTGAGAAGCGTATATACCAATGAACCGGTGACGGCGGCTCAGGCGTCCCTGCGTCCGATCGCGGTGATGATGCCCACGGATAAGGTGGCACAGCCTTCTTATGGGATCGGCAGTGCCGATGTTTTATACGAGATCATGGAGGAGGGGAATATTTCCCGTCAGATGGCGATCATTTCCAACTGGCAGGGGCTGCCCCAGATCGGCAACCTCAGAAGCTGCAGGCTTTACTATATTCCGGCGGCAAAGGAATGGGACCCTATCCTGATCCATTTCGGCGGTGTGTTCTATATGCAGGGAACCATTGACGCGCCCGATATGAACAATCTTTCCGGTACATATGAGTACGGCGTGGGCGGCGCCACACCGGGTTCAGGATATTTTTACCGGACACAGAATCGTAAAGCGCCTCATAATGCGTATATTTCCGCAGACGGTATCCAGAAAGCCTGCGCGCAGCTGGGCTACCAGATGACGGTCCGTGAAGGATATTATAACAGCAAGCATTTTACTTTTGCGGAAGGCGTGAATACCCTCGAACAGTATGGCGGACAGGCTGCCACTGCAAATGTGATCGATCTGTCCCAGGTATTCAGTTATACCAAGAGCTCCCTGACCTACGATCCGGTTTCCGGCCTGTATCTGAAGAGCCTTCACGGAGCGCCCCAGAAGGACGGCCTGACAGGACAGCAGATCGCTTTCGCGAACGTGATCGTGCAGAATACCGCATGGGCGCCGCTGGATGCGAAGGGCTATCTGAACTTCCAGATGATAGACAGCCTGCAGGACGGTTACTATTTTACAAGGGGAAAAGCCATTCATGTCAGATGGGCAAAGACCAGCGATTACACACCGACCAAGTATTATGATGACAACGGAAATGAAATACAGCTGAATACCGGTAAGACCTATATTGCGGTAGCGCAGGCAGGAAAACAGGTAGTATTCCGCTAAAAACAGCAGGAGCCGGATTGAAATTATGATCTATAAATGTAAAAACTGTGGCGGCAATGCAGTATATCATCCGGACAAAAAGAAGATGTATTGTCCGCATTGCGACGGGATAGATACGGAAGAAGAGGTAAAGTCATCCCGGATAACGGAATGCGCAAACTGCGGGGCACCTTTGGAGGTGTCCCGTTATACGTCTGCATGTAAATGCGAGCATTGCGGCTCTTATATGGTATTGGAAGAGCGGGTGGAAGGAGAAAAACGCCCCCATTTGATCCTGCCCTTTCAGATTTCTAAAGAAAAGGCGGTAAAACTGCTGAAACAGGAATTTCAGAACAGGTTTTATACGCCTGCAACCTTTCTTTCCGCGGCGACGCTGGAGGGCATGGAGGGGATCTATGTCCCCTTTTTCCTGTATGATTATCTGGCGGAGTTTGATTATGCGGGGACGGGTACAAAGGTAAGAAGCTGGCGGCGGGGCAATACGGAGTATGTGGAAACCTCCTGGTTTCGGGTGGAGCGTAATCTGGAGATCGACTTTGACCGGATTCCGGTGGATGCCTCCATCAATATGGAGGATGCCATGATGGATCTGCTCGAGCCCTTTGACCGGAAGGCGCTTGAGGATTTCCAGACAAAGTATATGTCCGGTTTTCAGGGGGAGATGTTCAGCGAAGGGCTGATGGATTTAGAACCGAGAGCCCAGGAGAAGGCGCGGCGGGATTCGGAGGAACTGCTGCGGGAGACGATTTCCGGTTATACGACGATCCATGCCGACAGGAAGCATCTGAATCTGCGGCGGCAGACCGCGGCATACGCGCTGCTGCCCGTGTGGGTGTATTATTACAGTTATCACGGAAAAAGATATACATATTATGTAAATGGGCAGAGCGGAAAGGTGCTGGGCAAGACGCCGGTTTCCAAAGGAAAGATGTTTGCTTACGGCGGCGGCCTCTGGATGCTTCTTTTTGCGATGCTGATGTTTGGTAAGATGATACTGGAGGTGCTCTGAGATGAAAGGATTCTTGAGAAGATTTAAAGTCTGTTTTATCCTGCTCGGGGTGCTGGTTGTTTTCTGGTGTCTGCTGGTTGGGCTGCACGGTATGACAGGCAGGCTGAAAAACGGCAGCAGGCAGAATACGGAGTGCACAACCGGAGAGAGGGTGTTCGATAAGGCGGATGTGCTGACCGATAAGGAGGAGGAAAAGCTGCGGAAGCTGATCGCGAAGCGGGAGAGGCAGACGGGCTGCGATATCGTGCTGGTGACGTTGAATGAGTCGCTTAAGGAGTATGCTTATGACCGGCAGGAGTATGTGGCTTATGACAAGTTTGTCATGATCTATGCGGACGATTTTTATGACGGGCATAAATTCGGTTATGATAAGCCGCAGGGGAACGGCGTATTGCTTCTGGATAACCTGTACCGGGAGGATGACGGCTGGGCGTACAGCTGGCTGTGCACCACCGGAAAGGCGGAAGGAAAGTATACGGGGAGCATGATAGACCATCTGCTGGAGAAGAGTTACCGGTGGAGCAAGGTCAGCCCTTATTACGGGTACAGGGCTTATGTAAACCAGTTTTATCATGATATGAACGGATTCGGGCTGTTCAGTATCAATATCTCCGTGCCGCTTCTGGTGCTTATATCTTTTCTGCTGGCTGTTGTGATCGTTGGGATCAACGGCGGTTCCAAAGCGGGGGTAAAGACGACGGATGCACGGACTTATGTGAAGAACGGGAGAGCGAAGATAAACCATACGGAAGACCGGTTTATCCGGAAGGCGGTCACGCAGCATAAGATCCAGACAAACAGCGGCGGAGGCAGCAGGGGCGGCGGAGGCGGCCACCATGTATCGCGGAGCGGGGTTTCCCACGGCGGCGGGGGACACCGGCATTGAGGAATGGAGTGTGGCTGCGTGTGCAGGAAGTAGAGTGAGTTCAGGGCTGCGCCATGCAGCGTGAGGGAATGGAGTGTGGCTGCGTGTGCAGGAAGTAGAGTGAGTTCAGGGCTGCGCCATGCAGCATCCGGGAAAATGCGGGGCATTTCCCCGGATGTGTGGCTTTCGCCACATAAAAAAGACATTACTATACGTCATTGCGTGTGAACACGCATTCCGCATAGTAATGTCTTTTTTGCATGGCTCAATGCTTATTCCATCTTGTTGACCGCCAGGTTCAGGCGGGAGATTTTTCTGGACGCATTATTTTTATGATAGATGCCTTTGCTGGTAGCTTTATCGATCGTGGATGTGGCAGCAAGCAACGCAGCCTTTGCAGCTTCCTTGTCCTTTGCATCGATAGCAGCATAAACTTTTTTGATCGCGGTTTTGGTTGCGGACTTGATGGATTTATTTCTTGCAGCTTTTGTCCGGTTTACCAGAATACGCTTTTTTGCGGATTTAATGTTAGCCAAGATGATACCTCCAATGCTTTCTACTGTTCGTTCGTATTTTTTATGATGTTACTTTAGCGAGACACGGACAACTAACGTAAACATACGCATCTATTTTAAAGTCAGAAAGCATTTCTGTCAATACATATTTTCGTATTATTTGCCTAAAATATTACTATTCGGGGATGAAACTGAATAAAAATGTAAGAGGAAAGATAAGGTGGGCTGCTTATGGGAGTTCAGGTAAGAACAGACCTTGCGCTGGAGGCGAAGGAAACGGTACAGAAACCGGACGAGGAGATCCGGGGCGTCCGTGTGGAAGAGGAAAAGGATGAGGAGAACGAGATCTATATTACGAGGGTGATCATTGAGACAAAAAACGGCGCGAAGATCATGGGAAAGCCGATGGGAACCTATATTACGCTGGAGGCGCCCAGGATGGCAACGCCGGATGAGGATTATCACCGGGAGATCTCGGAAAAGGTGGCGGATCAGATACAGGAACTTCTGCCGGACGAAAAGGAGGAACTCTCCGTGCTGGTGGTGGGACTTGGAAACCGTGAGGTAACGGCGGACGCTCTGGGACCGAACGCGGCGGATCAGCTTCATATTACAAGGCATGTGGTCAGGGAGTTCGGAAAGGCGGCATATAATAAGAACAAGATGCATATGATCAGCGCCATTGTGCCCGGTGTGATGGCCAAGACCGGCATGGAGACTTATGAGATCATCCGCGGGGTGGTGGAACAGACAAAGCCCGATGTGATCATTGCCATCGATGCGCTGGCGGCAAGAAGTACAAAGCGGCTGAACCGGACGATCCAGATCACGGATACCGGCGTGCAGCCCGGCTCCGGCGTGGGAAACCACCGGCATGCGCTGACAGAGGAAGCGCTCGGCGTTCCGGTCATCGGCATCGGTATTCCGACGGTGGTGGATGCGGGGACGATCGTCGGGGACGCGGTGGAGCAGGTGGAACGGGAGATGCTGTTCTGTTCGGAGGTGCATGCCGTGAAGATGGCGGAACTGCAGAATATGTATGTGACGACAAAAGATATCGATGATGTGGTGAACAGACTAAGTTATACGGTATCGGAGGCAATCAATATTGCATTGGAGATATAGAGAGAGCAGACAGAAGGCTATTTTCCTTGTTTTACTTTCCGCGGCGGCGTTTTTGATATTGCTGTGCCCTGCGGGTGAACTTGTGGAGAGAGTGTACAGGCAGCTCTTTCCTACTGCTGCCTTTTGTATGGACACCCTTGCCTACGGAGAAAAAAAAGCGACTGCCGAGGGCAGGATGATGGATATGATATCCCGGGAACTGCCCCTGTACAGTTACAGTATTTCCTATTTCGGGGACGGCATGATGAATCAGTATTACAGGGAATATGTGGAGATTCTGATGCAGGAGGCGCAGGAGGGAACCGGAGAGGGCATGACGGGGGAACAGTCAGGAACGGAAAGCGGTGTCCGGGAAAACGGAGACGGAAATGAAAGCGGGCAGGATGATGCGGACGGAGCGGGAGAGGGCGGTAAGGCGGAAGATGGGACGGAAAGTACAGACAGCAAAGAAGCAAAAAAGGATCAGACGGAAAACGGCATGATAATAGAAGAGACGGAGGAAGAGGGGGAACGGCTGAATGAGGACGGGTCACATTTTATGATCACGGACGGCAGCGCGGAACCGGCGGATACGGAAATTTATAAGGAACTGATACATACGGAAAAGGCGCAGGATATTTCCATAGAAGAATACCGGGAGTTTGAGGCGCTTGCCGGAAAATTTTATACGGTGGACTCCAATACCTATATTTCAGCAGAAGAGCTGAAAGCCGAGAAACTTGCGGCAGCGGACCTGAAGATAGCAAAAGGGGGAACTGCGCCTCAGATCCTGATCTATCATACCCATTCCCATGAAGGATTTGCGGATTCCGTGGAAGGGGATACGTCCACCACGGTGATAGGCGTGGGGGAGCAGCTGGCGGAGATCCTGCGGCAGGAATACGGCTGGCAGGTACTGCATCATACGGGAGTGTATGATGAAAACAGGGATTATGCCTATTCCTATGCCCTGCCGGCGCTGGAGCAGGTTCTTGCGGAGAATCCTTCTATCGAGGTGGTAATTGATCTGCACAGGGATTCCGTGGCAGACGGTACAAGGCTTGTGACAGAGATAGAGGGGCAGCAGACGGCGCGGTTCATGTTTTTTAACGGGCTTTCGCGAGTGCGCGAACTGGGGGAGATCAGCTATCTTCCGAATGAAAATCTGCAGGGAAATCTGGCGTTTTCCTTTCAGCTTCAGAAAGCCTGTGAGGAGTATTATCCGGGGCTGACGCGGAAGATCTATTTAAAGGGATATCGTTATAATATGCATCTGAAAACGCGGACGGTACTGGTAGAACTGGGCGCCCAGAATAATACGGTGCAGGAGGCGATGAATGCCTGCGGGCCGCTGGCGAGGGTGCTGGATATGGTGCTGAGCGGGGAGTGAGGCGCAAGGCGGGTTTCGATTGCCGGTCACTCTGATTTCCGTTGTTTTGTTATGAGAATTTATTCTGCCGTAACTGAAACGATTTTGCAATGGGAAGATCAGGGAAAAAATAGTTTGCCGATTCTGCAAAAGATTGATATACTAGTGCGTGAATACTTTCCGTATTTGGCGGTATATCTCCGGCAGAGATCATCTGCCCGTGCGGAAAGCAAAAGTCAGGAGGGAAACAATGGAGCATACGGATCTAAGCAGGATCAGGAACTTTTGTATTATCGCACATATCGACCACGGCAAATCCACTCTGGCGGACCGGATCATTGAGAAGACCGGGCTTCTTACCAGCAGGGAGATGCAGGATCAGGTGCTTGACAATATGGATTTGGAGCGGGAGAGGGGCATTACGATCAAAGCCCAGACCGTCAGGCTTGTCTATCAGGCAAAGGATGGAAACGAGTATATTTTTAATCTGATCGATACGCCGGGACATGTGGATTTCAATTATGAGGTGAGCCGGGCGCTGGCGGCGTGCGACGGCGCGATTTTGGTTGTGGACGCGGCGCAGGGTATAGAGGCGCAGACGCTGGCGAATGTTTATCTGGCGCTGGATCATGATCTGGATGTGTTTCCGGTGATCAATAAGATCGATCTGCCCAGTGCGGATCCGGAGCATGTCATAGAAGAGATAGAGGATGTGATCGGGCTGGAGGCGCAGGACGCGCCGCTGATCTCCGCGAAGAACGGGATCGGGATAGAGGAGGTGCTGGAGCAGGTGGTGGCAAGGGTGCCTGCGCCGGGAGGCAGTGCGGATGCGCCCTTAAAAGCGCTTATCTTTGATTCGGTCTATGATTCCTACAAGGGGGTTATCGTATTTTGCCGTCTGCGGGAGGGCAGGGTGAAAAAGGGAACCCGTATTAAGATGATGGCTACCGGCGCCACGGCAGAGGTGGTGGAAGTGGGTTATTTCGGCGCGGGACAGTTTATCCCCTGCGAGGAACTGCAGGCGGGTATGGTAGGCTATCTGACCGCTTCGATTAAAAATGTGAAGGACACCCGGGTGGGCGATACGGTGACGGATCTGGACAACCCCTGCGAAGAACCGCTGCCCGGTTATAAGAAAGTAAATCCTATGGTATACTGCGGCATTTATCCGGCAGATACCAACAAGTATCCGGATCTGCGGGATGCGCTGGAAAAACTGCAGTTGAACGATGCGTCGCTGTTTTACGAGCCGGAAACTTCTCTGGCGCTGGGATTCGGATTCCGCTGCGGTTTTCTGGGACTGCTCCATCTGGACATCATTCAGGAGCGGCTGGAGCGGGAGTACAATCTGGATCTGGTGACTACGGCGCCGGGTGTTATCTATAAAGTATATAAGACGGGCGGCGAGATGATCGAGCTGACCAATCCCTCCAATCTGCCGGACCCGTCGGAGATCGATTATATGGAGGAGCCTGTTGTCAGTGCGGAGATCATGGTGACTACGGAGTTTATCGGGCCGATCATGCAGCTTTGCCAGGAGAGGCGGGGACGGTATATCAGTACGGAATATATCGAGACGACAAGGGCGCTTTTGAAGTATGAACTGCCCTTAAATGAGATCATTTATGACTTTTTCGATGCGCTGAAGTCCCGCTCGAGGGGCTATGCGTCCTTTGATTATGATCTGAAGGGATACGAGACGTCAAAGCTGGTGAAGCTGGATATCCTGATCAACAAGGAAGAGGTGGACGCCCTCTCCTTTATCGTGCATGCGGACAGCGCCTATGAGAGAGGACGGAAGATGTGCGAAAAGCTGAAGGAGGAAATACCGAGGCATCTGTTTGAGATCCCGATTCAGGCGGCGGTGGGCGGCAAGGTCATCGCCAGAGAGACGGTAAAGGCGATGCGCAAGGATGTGCTGGCGAAGTGTTACGGCGGCGATATCACCCGGAAGAAGAAACTGCTGGAGAAGCAGAAAGAGGGCAAGAAGCGGATGCGTCAGGTTGGAAATGTGGAGATTCCGCAGAGCGCGTTTATGAGTGTGCTGAAGCTGGATACGAGGGATTAAAGATGACAGGTACCCCCGTGGAGTGTGCGGGTATTGCGGGGAACCGGTCTTTGAACAGCGATGTTCAGAGTGATGATTTTTAAAATAAAGGCATGGAGAGATAGTTGGGGTGAAAAAAGAAAAGCCGGTGGGATTGTATGTGCATGTTCCGTTTTGTGTAAAGAAGTGTGCGTATTGCGATTTTCTTTCTGCGCCGGCTTCCGATGCGATAAAAGAGCGTTATGTAAACTTGTTGTGTGAAGAAATAGAGAAAAAGGCGGAGCGTTATCCGGGATATCGCGGCAGAACGGTTTTTTTCGGCGGGGGAACGCCGACTGTGTTGAAGGCGGAACAGCTTGAAAGAATACTATATAAGCTGAAAGAATGCTTTTCGATCCCGGAGAAGGAAGATTTGCCTGCCCCGCAGGAACCGGAGATCACGCTGGAGTGCAATCCGGGCACGGCAGACGGTGCGGATCTGAAAAAACTGAGGGAGGCAGGGTTCAACAGGCTCAGCATCGGCCTGCAGTCCATGCGGAATGAGGAACTTAAAAAGCTCGGGCGGATTCATACCCGGGAGGATTTTCTGGAAACCTTTTATCTGGCGGGAGAAGCCGGCTTTCGGAATATCAATGTGGATCTGATGTCGGCCCTGCCCGGTCAGAGTGTGGAGAGTTATGCGGGAACGCTTCGGGAAGCAGCGGCTTTGCGCCCGGAGCATATTTCCGCATACAGCCTTATCATAGAGGAAGGGACGCCCTTTTATGAGCGTTATGCAAAAGCGGACGCGGAGAGGGGAAAAAATGGGTCGGATACGGAACATCTGCTGCCGACGGAGGAGGAGGAGAGGCAGATGTACGAACTGACGGAAGAGATACTGGGGCAGAGCGGGTATCACCGCTACGAGATTTCCAATTATGCCCTGCCGGGTTATGAGTGCCGCCATAATATCACTTACTGGAAGAGAGGGGATTATCTGGGGCTTGGGCTGGGAGCGGCGTCTTTGATGGATAACTGCCGCTTCAGCAACAGCGGGGATATGGAAGAATATTGTGCGCAGCTGCAGGGATGTAAAAAAGAGGGCGGGAAAGATTTCCATCCGGATCTGCAGAGGTTATCCATACAGGAACAGATGGAAGAATTTATGTTTTTAGGGCTGCGGCTCACCAGGGGGATATCCCGCAGAGAATTCCAGAAGTATTTTAATGTTCCGATCGGGCATGTTTACGGGGAGGTTTTAAAAAAAATGGAAGAGCGGAAATTCCTTGCAGAGTCGGAGGACAGGATATTTCTGACAAAGCGGGGGATTGATGTCAGCAATATAATTCTGGCTGAGTTTCTGCTTTAGTTAACGGGAACGGCATGATAAGGCTCAGGAATAATATAAATTGACGATGATATCCTGTGCGTGATTCCCAAACCCGTTCCCGAACAGAGTGACGCCGCCTTTATTCTGCGCATTTTCCGCCACCTGAATTCTGAAATTAATAAACTGGCAGTTTTCTATATGCAGATCTGACAAGGAGACTCTTGAAAGAGCTTCTCCGTCTATTGTACAGTTATTTTCATTGATGCGAAGATGTTTTAAAAGACCATACTGACTTAAGTTATCATCCCACCAGTCCGGCGTGTAGAAACCGCGGACATCGGAAAAGTTGCCGGGACAGGTCCATGTTCCGACAGGAATCTGGTTTAGGCGAAACGTGATATCGCTGGGCCAGACGTTGTTGGAATAGGGAAATTCGGAAGCGATTTCCATGCTGATCTCAATCATCCGGAGTGTCTGATTATCGGAGAGGGCATTGGGGATTTTGTATTCCACAAAACCCTCAGAAAACCACAAAAGGGATGCGTTTACCCGATCAGGCTGAACAAAGGAGAGGGGATCATCCAGTTTCCCTACGATCTCCGTTTTGGTGGCAAGCCCGCAAGTCGGCATTACTTCAAAATTGGTGTAATGTCCCAACGGAATCTGGGAAGTATATTTAGAAAGGGAACGGTAGATCTTTGTGGGAAAAGTAATGTCGATCGTATCCACGGCAAGATGGGGGATTTTTTGTACTCCTGACTTACCGGGACGTTTTTTGCAGTGGATAAGACGGGTCTCTTCCAGCTTCTGAATATGTTTTGTAATAATGGCTTTACTCAGGCCAAGGGATTCTGATAGTTCGGTAATATTATAATCCCGTTCTGATATCAGCTGCAGGATCTGCAATCTTACGTTGCTGGCAAGGGCTTCATATACCGGTAATGAATTTGGGGTGATATCAAGCTGCATGGAAAACCTCCCTGAAAAGTGATTGCTTTAAGTATAACATAATAAGGTTAATTGTAAAGTGAATAATTTTAAAATACTCTGAGAGAAAATTGTAAGATATTGTCTGATATGAAATTTACTATAAAAGGAATCCAGAAAAATAAACAATCAGTGAGTGCTGAACCATTTAGTTAATTAAAAAGTTAATCGTTTATAAAAAAGTTAAAAATATATTGACAAGATGAAAAAGGTATTATAATATTAAAACACAAGGAGAACATGCACAAAAATTAAAATTTCAAAATAAATAATTTGTGCATGTTTTTGGAAAAATTTACATTAAAACTATTTGATTAACAAATGAGTTAATCAAAGACAAAAGGAGGATGAAATCATGATGAGAAAGAAAATCGGGAAAGCCGGGCTGTCGTTATGTATGGCGGCAATGCTTGCAGCGGGTGCACTGACAGGCTGTGGCGGCAGCGCAGAGGAGGAGGCACAAACGCCTGAAAATGCGGCGGCGGAAGATATGACAGAGGGTGCTGCTGAAGATGTGACAGAGGCGGCATCCGGGGATGAAATTGAGTTCTGGAACTTTTTTACCGGTCCGGACGGAGATAATATGAAAGTTTTGGTAGACGGATTTAATGCGACAAATCCGGCATATCGTATAAAAAACGTTACAATGGCATCAGGGGATCTGTATACAAAAATTCCTACCGTAGTTAATTCCGGCGAAGGTATTCCGGATCTGACTATTGTCGATGTGGCAAGAATACCGATGTTTTATGAACAGGGATTGTTGGAATCCATGGCGTCCGTTATGGAAAACGCACCGGAAGTTAAAAAAGAAAATTATAATGCACTGGTATGGGATACCGGTACTTTCGACGGAGAACAGTATGCGGTGCCTCTGGATATGGGTGTGATCGGGGTGGCTTATAATAAGGATCTGGTGGAGCAGTATGCGCCGGGTGTTCTGGATGACAATCTGATTACAATTGATGAAATTAAAGAGATTATTCCGAAAGCATCCGCAGACGGTATTGTAACGGTCCCCGTCTCTTTCTTCGGATACGAGCAGGCGCTGGCGCTGGCAAAACAGGAGGGCGGCGATCTGTTCAAGGATGAAAATACGCCGAACATTAACAGTCCTGAATTTACGAAAGCGGTTCAGACGTTAAAGGATATTGTGGATCTCGGCGGATGCAGTGAGGAGGGAGAAGAAAATCTGCAGCTGTTCATGGCGGGCGAAGCGATTTTCTGTCCGGATGGCGTGTGGGATGCTAATGCGTTGAATGCCATTGAAGGACTCAACTGGGGGATTACAAATTCCCTCTGTTATAATACGGATACATTTTATAATTTTTCCAACTCCAATCAGTTTGTTATGCTGAAGAATGATAAAAGAAGCGATGAGAAGGAAAAAGTAATTGCAGACTTTCTGGAATATGTGCGCGTGAACGCTCTGGAATGGGCTCGTTCCGGACAGGTTCCCGCCAGCAGTGCGGCGGATGATGAGGCGGAATATGCGGCGATGAATCAGCACTTCTTTGTCTCGGCTCCTGAGATGGAGGAATCGATCCGCTTCAATAACTATAAGTATTCCGGTTATGCAAATGATGCGATCGGCAAAGTGTTCGGGGATATCCTGTTTGGCCATACTGATCTGGAGGAGGGGCTCGCGCAGGCGCAAAAGCAGGCGGAGGACAACATTGCACAGAATCAATAAGATAAGGTAAAACGGAGGGAAAGATATGGTCACTGACAATAAAAAGTCAGGCAGACGGTCCGGGAAGGCAAGGGGCAGATTGCTGCCCCTGGTCTTCATTGGTCCCCACCTGATCCTGTTTTCTGTATTTGTTTTGTTTCCTATTTTATACGGACTTGTGATTTCTTTTACCAAATGGGATCTGATCGGAACGCCGGAATGGGTAGGGCTTGCCAATTATAAAGAGATCCTGTTTAATATGGAATCCACATATCATAAAGACTTTGTGGCGGGATTGAAAAATACCGTAATGTTTGTTGCGTTGAATGTACCGGTAAGCATTCTGGTGCCTCTTGGGTTTGCGCTCCTTTTGCATATTAAGGCAAAAGGAAGCAAAGTTTTTCAGTCCGTTTATTATCTTCCCACACTGTTTTCCATTTCGGCGGTGGGTATCATGTGGATGCAGATGCTGAATAAACGTTTTGGGCTGGTCAGCATTTTTGGGATCAAGAAAGCGTTGACCATTACGAATCCCTGGATGTGGATCATGCTGATCATTATGTCTGTCTGGTGGACGATGGGTACCAATATGGTGATCTATCAGGCGGCGCTCGGGGGTGTTTCAAAAGATTTGTATGAGTCGGCGGCACTGGACGGGGCAAGCGGCTTTCAGAAAATACGGTATATTGCGCTCCCGTCTATCCGTTTTCAGCTGCTCTATACGCTGGTCATCACCGTGGCGGGGAGTTTCAATGTATATGGGCAGCCTCTTATGCTGACACAACAGGGAACCGGCGGCGCGCCGAAGATTACGGTGCTGATCATGACCATTACCAATCTGGCTTTTGGTTCGGGACAGTCTATTGCGGGGATGGCATCGGCTATGGCTGTCATACTGGGAGTTTTTATTCTGGTGGTTTCCCTGATACAGTTCAGGCTTACGACAAAAGAAGATTAGGAGGGTGTGATGAGACGAAGAGAAAGAGTGATGAAAGCGATGGTCTCTCTCTGGACAGGCATTGTGGCGATTATATGGATTGTGCCGGTTGTCTGGGCGTTTTTTACTTCCTTTAAGACGGAAACGGAGATCAAGACAAAAGGATTCGGTTTTTTACCGAAAGAGTGGACTTTTGAGAATTATATCAATATTCTCGGAAATACGGATAACGCACCTATCATAAGATGGTTTGGAAATTCCATGGTCATTTCCGTTACCGTTACCGTTCTTGCGGTGATCCTTGTGTCGCTTACGGCCTATGGGTACTCCAGACTGGATTTTAAATATCGGGATACGTTGTTTTACATGTTGATGGGAATCTCCCTGTTCCCCAATATCATCAATATCATTCCGCTTTATCAGATGATGACCTGGTTAAAGTGGGTGAACACCAATATGGCAATGATCGTACCGGGGCTGGGAGCCGTGACAAATATTTTTCTGGTGCGTCAGTTTTCGCTGAGTATTCCCAGAGAGTTTGACGAGGCGGCAAAAATAGACGGCGCCGGAGAATTTGCTGTTTTTTTCAGGATTATCCTGCCGATGTTAAAGCCGGTGCTTACAGTGGTGGCGCTGTTTTCCTTCACCGGTTCGTGGAATGATTTTCTCTGGCCGACCATTGTGTTTAACGATGTGGAGAAGATGCCGCTGACAGCGGGCTTAAAACTTTTAAACGGGGCATATGGCGGTTTTCAGCTCGGGCCTATTCTGGCGGCAGCATGTATCGCGATCTTTCCTACTTTTGTATTGTATTTATTTGCCCAGAAATATTTTTTGCAGTCCATGTCCCTTAGTTCCGGCATAAAAGGGTGATGAAAGAAAAGGAGAAAGATAAAAATGGCACTTTATAAAGGAGAAAAAAGCAGGCTGATCTCTTTTCCGTTGGGAGGTATCGGCAGCGGAAGTGTAGGGCTGGCAGGAAACGGGGCATTTATAGACTGGGAAATATTTAACCGCCCCTTTAAAGGTTCCCGCAACGGATTTACTCATTTGGCAGTCAGGGCGGAAGATGCCGGCGGCATCCGGGACGTCAGAGTGCTGCAGGGGGATTATCAGGGCAGCGCAATAGGCGGAGAGACCGTCAATATCAAACGGGGAAACGGCGGCTACGGCTACGGTTTCGGGAGTTATAGGGGAACCATGGCGGGCGTGCCCCATTTTGAGGAATGTGTATTTGACGGAGAGTACCCCTTTGCAAGGCTGGATTTTACGGACCCTCATTTTCCGGGAAAAGTAGAACTGAAAGCATTTAACCCCTTTATCCCCCTGAATGATAAGGACTCTTCCGTTCCCGCTGCATTTTATGAAATTGTTTTTACCAATACGGAGGAGAAGGAACTCACTTACCGCACTTATTTTTCTTTAAACAACCTGCTGCCCTATGGAAGCACGGAAAACAGGTATTTTTCGGAGGATAAAGCCCGCGGATTGGTCATGTCCTCCGGGCGTCTGAAAAAAGAAGATCTTTTATACGGCAGTTACTGTGTGGCAACGGATGCTCCGGTAGGGGATCATCAGGAATACTGGTATCGGGCGGACTGGTTTGACTCTCTGCAGACGTTCTGGAACGAGATAAATGAATCGGGGGATTTAAAGAACCGGACCTATGCGGAGGATAAGAGAAAGGAAAATCCCGTAGATCTGGACGGTGAGGACATGGGGACACTGGGGGCTAAGGTGGTATTGCAGCCCGGGGAGACAAAGGCGGTGCGGTTTGTACTGGCGTGGTATTTTCCGAATTGTGAAAATTACTGGAATCCGGAAAAAGATAAAAAGAAGCAGACGCGGTGGAAGAATTATTATGCTTCGTTGTTTGCGGATGCGAAAGATTGTGCGTTGTACGGTTTAAAAGAATGGGATCGATTGTATGCGGAGACAAAGCTGTTTAAAGAGGCATTGTATCAGACCAGTCTGCCGCCGGAAGCGCTGGAAGCGGTGTCGGCGAATCTCTCGATCCTGAAGAGCGCCACCTGTCTGCGGCTGGAGGACGGATCGTTCTATGGTTTTGAAGGGTGCGCGCCAACGGAAGGCTGCTGCGAAGGCTCCTGCACGCATGTATGGAATTATGCTTATGCGCTTCCCTATCTGTTTCCGGATCTGGAGCGGTCCATGCGGGATCTGGAATATCGCTACAGCCAGCGGGAGGACGGGTCCATGGCATTTCGGCTGATGCTGCCGCCGGGCAGGGAACGCTATGACTTCAGGGCCTGTGTGGACGGGCATATGGGCGGCGTCATAAAAACATACCGGGAATTTCTGCTTTGCGGTGATGTGAAATGGCTCGAAGGAAAATGGGAGGCTGTAAAAAAATCCATTGAATTCGCCTGGGCAGAGACCAATGAAGACGGCTGGGATGCGGACAAAGACGGCGTACTGGAGGGGCGTCAGCATCATACTTTGGATATGGAACTCTTTGGGCCGAGCGCGTGGTTGAACGGATTTTATCAGGCGGCTTTGAAGGCAGGCGCAGAGATGGCGGAAATTCTGGGACATGAAAAGGAAAGAAAAGAATATCAGGATCTGTTTGAAAGAGGCAGGGACTGGGTTGATCAGCATTTGTTTAACGGCAGCTATTATCAGCAAAAAGTAGACCTTACGGATAAAAGCCTTCTGGAAAAATATAATGCGGGAACGACACTGGATGGCGCAGGTACAGTGGCTGCCTACTGGAACGAAGAGGCGGGGGAGATAAAGTACCAGATAGGGAACGGTTCTTCCATAGATCAGGTGATCGGGCAATGGCATGCGAATCTGATCGGGCTGGGGGATGTTTTTGACAGGAAAAAAGTGAAAAAGGCGCTGCAGTCCATCTATCGGCATAATTTTAAGAACCCTATACGGAACTGCTTTAATGCGGCGAGGATTTACTGCATGAACGGGGAGAGCGGAAGTGTGATATGCGCCTGGCCGGAGCAGGCTGTAAAACCGAAGATTCCGATTACTTATGCCAATGAAGTATTCTGCGGCATGGAGTATCAGGCTGCCAGTCATATGATACAGGAGGGCATGGTAGAGGAAGGATTAAAATTGGCTGCGGCAGTGAGAAAGAGGTTTGACGGGGAAAGGAGAAATCCGTGGAATGAATTTGAGTGCGGCAGCAATTATGCCAGATCGCTGGCAAGTTATGCATTGATCCCGAGTATCAGCGGCTATACCTGTGATCTGTACAGAGGGGTACTGCGGTTTGATCCTAAAACTCATAAAGAAAATTTTACCGGTTTTTTCAGCAATGCATCGGGGTGGGGATTGTACCGGCAGAGCCCTGAGAAATATTCCATTGAAGTGCTGTACGGAGAGCAGCGGATCAAAGGGCTTAATCTGGCGGATTATAAGAAATGGGAAGCAAAGGCGTCAAAAAATGGAAAGATGCTGGAGGCGGAAAAAAATGAGGACGGGATTTTCTTCAAGGAGGAAGTAGTATTGAAGGCGGGAGATATCCTGTATCTGATGTGATAAAGACAGGGAAGAAAAGAGAGCCGGCTGCGGGCGTATGGCATGCGGCATCTTTGGAATGAATAAGCCTGAAGAAATATAAAAAACAATAAAGTGAGGATTAAGTGAATGAAAAATGAACGAGTACCGAGTGTACCCCTGATTACCTGTGATCCGTATTTTTCGGTGTGGTCGCCGTCGGATACGCTCTTTGGGGCAGATACCTGCAGCTGGACGGGAGCTAAAAAGGCGATGGAAGGTATTATGAAGGTGGATGATGTAAGTTATCGGTTTATGGGGACGGCCAAAGGAGAAAAAGAGATGGAACAGACCGGACTGCATATCACGCCAACCGGTTCGTATTATACTTTTCGCGGCGGAAATGTAAACCTGAGACTGATTTTTTTGACACCTCTTCTCCTGACAGACCCTGAACTGATATCAAGGCCCTGTAGTTACATAGCATACGATATTTCTTCGGAGGATGGCAAAATACATACGGTAGAACTGGAAGTGTCTATGGAGGAGGGGCATTGCTATGACGGCCCGGCGCAGAGGGAGATGACAGGGGGCGTTCACTGCATGGAACGGTTTACGGCAGCGTGGATGGGACAGAAGAAGCAGGCGCCCCTCTCCCACAGCGGGGATGATATTACGATCGACTGGGGTTATCTGTATCTGGCGGCACCGAAAGATGGGGCGGCACTCAGCTATGAAAAGAGGGATGGCAGTTATTATGTGACGGCAAAGGTATCCGCCGGGGCGGTTAAGGAGGAGACATCCGGTTATCTGGTGGCGGCTTATGACGATATCATATCCATTATGTATTTTGACGAGGCATGCAAGGGATACTGGACGAAGGGCGGAAGAAATATTCTGGATGCGATCGGAGATTCCATATGCCAGAAAGAGGCTCTTTTTAAGGCATGCCGTACTTTTGACAAAGAATTGGCGGAGTGGACGGAACGTGTAGGCGGGACGGAATACGCGCATATTTGTTCTCTGGCTTACCGGCAGACGGTGGCGGCACATAAGCTGATAGAGGATAGAGAGGGGAACCTGCTCTTTTTGTCGAAAGAGTGTCTGTCTAACGGATGTATCGGCACGGTGGACATCAGTTATCCGTCGATGCCATTGTATCTTTTGTACAATCCGGAATTGGTGAAGGGAATGCTGCGCCCCGTGTTCCGGTTTTCCAAAATGCCGGTATGGCAGTATGATTTTGCACCTCATGATGTAGGCAGATATCCTTATGTGACAGGGCAGGTGTACGGGGTGAAACAGGAGTACGGTTTAGGGGAGCAGCATAACGGAAAGGTATATCCGATGTACTATATTTATCCGGAGGGATCGGATATATACCGGCTGGAGGAACAGATGCCGGTGGAGGAATGCGGCAATATGCTGATCATGTCTGCGGCTCTTTCCAAAATAGAAGGAAATACGGACTTTGTAAAGGGAGAGATGGCGCTTCTTGAGAAGTGGACAGATTATCTTTTAGAGTACGGGGAAGATCCCGGCAATCAGCTCTGCACGGACGATTTTGCGGGGCATCTGGCACATAATACAAACCTCGCGGTAAAAGCCATCATGGGTATCTGGTCTTACGGCCTGCTGCTTTTGACAGACGGGCAAAAAGAGAAAGCGGCTGTCTATCAAAAGAAGGCGGGAGAACTGGCGGAGAAATGGGAGATTAAAGCAGATGCCGGGGATCATACGATGCTGGCTTTTGGCAGCAGGGAAAGCTGGAGCCTGAAATATAACCTGATCTGGGATATCCTGTTTGAGAGCGGCCTGTTTTCGGAGGAATTGTTTGAGAAAGAATTGGACTGGTATCTGAAAAAACAGAACAGATACGGCGTACCGTTGAGCAGCCGGGAAACCTATACAAAATCAGACTGGATACTCTGGGTGGCTTCCTTTGCGAGATCAAAAGAGAAAATGCGGCAGTTGATAGCACCGCTGAAAAATTATCTGGAGGAGACACCGAGCCGCGTACCTTTTTCGGACTGGTATGACAGTTGTTCGGCAATGGAGATGTCCTTCCAAAACAGGACAGTGCAGGGCGGGCTTTTTATGCCGCTTCTGAAAGAAAAATTTTTGACGAAGGAAAAATCCGTATGAAGGAAAATAAGGGATCAAAAATATATACTCCAAAACATACCGCACTGCGGGGGCTGTTAGGAGGGATCGGCACGGGAAATATCTCGCTGGATGCCTGCGGGGCTTTTCGGGATTTTGAGATTTTTAATCATCCGGACAAAGGGTTGAAGCTTCCCTATCACTTTTTTGCTCTTTGGACAAAACAGGAGGGGAAAGATGCGGATGTGAGGATTTTGGAGGCAGTCCCTGATCGGACTGCCCGAAAACCCATGTATCATGCCGGAGAACTGATGGGGCTGCCCAGATTTTCAAAGAGCGGGTTTCGCTGCAGATATCCTTTCTATGAGATCGAATTTATGGAGGAGGGTTTTCCTTTTCGGGTAAACTGCAGGGCATATACGCCCTTTATACCCTTGGATGCCGACAGTTCCGGAATGCCTTATTATGAAATGCAATATGAGATTACCAACTGTTCCGCCGTGGAGGCAGAGGTTTCTGTGGCGGGCAACGTGATGAATGCGGCAGGTTTTATCGGGTACGACGGGTTTGACAGGCTGGAGGAGAAAGGAAAACGAATCAACGAAAAGAGGGAGTCGGATGGATTAAGCGGCATATTTCTACACAGCGAAGGGATAGAAGAGGGGGATATCACCTTTGGAAGTATGGCGCTGGCGGCGCAGGGGGAGGCATCCTGTAAGACACACTGGCAGTATGGGGGTTGGTGGGACGGCGCAGAAGAGTTCTGGAGGGATTTTTCGGAGGATGGCTTATTGCAGGAGCCTAAGGTGGATAAAGAACAGGCACCACAGGAGAGATGCGTAGCTTCGCTGGCTGTAAAGCGGCGGATCGCGCCCGGAGAGAGTGAAAAATTCATATTTTATACGGCATGGCATTTTCCCAACAGATATGGCTGGCTACCGGATGGGCATATGGCGGAGGATGAAGTAAAAGAGAAAAGGATCTTTCGCAATTATTATGCGGGCTTGTGGAAGGATGCCTGGGAGGTAGTCCTGTGCGCTTATAAGAAAAGGGAATATCTGGAGGAAAAGAGTCTGGCGTTTTCGGATGCGCTTTATAGTTCCACGGTGGGTGAGGAAGTGCTGGAGGCGCTTGTCTCTTCGATTGCGGTTCTTCGTTCCTGCACCTGTTTCAGGATAGAGGACGGAACATTTTTCGGCTGGGAGGGCTGTTTTGAAAAGAGTGGAAGCTGTGCGGGAAACTGTACTCATGTATGGAATTATGCACAGGCACCGGCATTTCTTTTTCCGCAGTTGGAGCGGGATATGCGGCGGATGGAATTTCTGACGGAAACGGACGGGGACGGCTGTATGGCTTTTCGGGCAAAGAGAAGGCTGGAGGGAAGGCCCTGGAAAATGTATCCGGCGGCAGACGGACAGCTTGGCTGTGTGCTGCGGGTATATCGGGAGTGGAAACTTTCGGGCAAGGATGATTTTTTGAGGGAGCTCTGGCCGAAAGTAAAGTTGGTGCTGGAATATGCATGCCGTAATTGGGACCCTGACGGGGACGGGGTGATGGAGGCCATGCAGCATAACACATATGATATAGAATTTTACGGAAATATATCCATGACAAATTCCATCTTTTACGCGGCACTCCGGGCGGCGGCGCAGATGGCGGATCATCTGGGGGAGAAAGAACTGGCGGAGGACTGGTTGAAAAAAGCGCGGCAGGGCGCTGAAAAGATGGAGGAATCGTTGTGGAACGGGGAATATTACAGACAAAAAATCAGTAAAGAAGAACTGGAGGCACATGATCATCAATACGGGGATGGCTGTCTTTCCGATCAGCTTTTCGGTCAGCAGCTTGCCCATCTATACGGGCTGGGGTATCTTTTTGATAAAGAGCATGTGAAAAAAGCTGTGTCATCGGTCTTTCGATATAATTTCAGGAAATCCCTGAAAGGCCACAGGAGCGTTCAGCGCTGTTATGCACTGCCGGATGAAGCGGGACTTGTGCTGTGTTCATGGCCTCATGGCGGCAGGCCGGAACAGCCCTTTGTCTATGCGGATGAGGTTTGGACAGGCATTGAGGCACAGGTGGCTGTCCATCTGATCTATGAAGGGATGACAGAAGAAGCACTGGAACTGATCAGGGCGGTGAGAAGGCGGTATGACGGAGTTGTCCGCAGTCCTTTTGATGAGGTGGAGTGTGGGTATCATTATGTAAGGTCTATGGCAGCCTGGGGGGTGTTGATCGCTTTGAGCGGTTATTCTTTTGATATGGTAAAAAAGGAAATTTCTTTTTCCCCCGTTGTTTTTAAGGGGGATTTCAGATGCTTTTATTCTAACGAAAGCAGTTGGGGTATGTATCACCAGTGGAACGAAAACGGGAAAGTCAGGTGGGAGATATCCCCCTGTTTCGGAACCCTGGAAGGTATCAGGGTTAACGGGGAATTGATCGGGCAGGAGGGCCGTAACAAAAAAGAATCATAAGCTTTCAGTGGAACAGGCACTTTGGAAAAGCATGGAATCATAAGATATAGAAAGCGGTTCCGGAGGCTTTTCATGAAGACATTCAGCAAACCACTGACCCCAGAAGAAGAAACATATTATTTAAAGGAGTATCATTCCGGCAGCGAACGCGCGAAACGGGAGGCGAAGGATGTTCTGATTGAGCGGAATCTGCGGCTGGTTGCCTACGTGCTGAAAAAGTATGCGGGCGCGCCGGAGGATATGGAAGACATGATCTCCTGCGGCACGATAGGATTGATCAAGGCGGTCAATACATATGCGCCGGGAAAAGGCACAAGGCTTGCCACCTATGCGGCAAGATGTATTGAGAACGAGATTTTGATGATGCTGCGCGGACATAAGAAAATATCCAGAGAGGTTTCTCTTTACGAACCGATGGGAACGGATAAAGAGGGAAACGAAGTGAGCCTTCTTGATATTATAGAATATGAACAGCCGGGCGCGCTGGAACAGCTGGAAAACCGGGAAAGCATCGAACAGCTCCGGGGCGTTCTGGGCAAGGCGCTGAGCGGCAGGGAGAGGGAGATCATAGCATACCGTTACGGGCTCAAGACAGGAGATGAGGTGACCCAGCGGGAAGTGGGCGAGATGATGGGCATTTCAAGAAGCTATGTGAGCAGGATCGAAAAACGGGCGCTGCATAAACTGCGCAGGGCGCTGGAAGAAAAAGTGGAAATATAAGATATTTTTAACAATTTCATCACAGCTTAGACATATTTAAGTAGTAAAATATACTGGACTTTTGTCGGAAAAGAAAAAAGAAACGGAAATACGGTAATGAACGATACGGAATATTATAAGCTGGTACGCCCTTACGAGGATGCGATGAATATGTTGCTGATCAGGGTCAGGGTGGTCGGGCATTCTTTATACAATAAGGAGGAAGAGCAGCTTTACCATACGATCCAGAGCAGGATCAAAGGAAAGGACAGTATAGAAAATAAACTGGAAAAGAAAAAGCTGGAAACATCGGTCAAAAACGCGAAGGATTATCTGCGGGATATTGCCGGTATCAGGGTGATCTGTCTGTTCAGGGAAGATATTTACAGGCTGGTGGAACTTCTGACGCGGCAGTCCGATCTGGTTTTTATCAAAGAAAAGGATTATATCTGTAAGCCGAAGGAAAACGGATACAGGAGTTACCATCTGATCATCGGAGTGCCGGTTTACTGTGCGGATACCATGGAGATCTTTCCGGTGGAAGTACAGTTCCGCACGATGGAAATGGATCTGTGGGCAAGCATGGAACACAGGATCTTGTATAAAAACGCACAGAAGAAGGACCGGGAAAAGATCAAAGAAGAACTAAGGACCTACAGTGAGAAACTCAGGGAAATGGAGAGTTATTTTAAGCGGTTCCGCTGAGAAAGCCAGAGCAGAAAACAGAGTTGTTGCCTGCTCTGTTTTTGGTATGCCGAAGTAGTCTGTGCGGGGCCGCTTGGGCAGTGACAGTTAAAAAAGGGGTGGATTTAGAGTAAAATCATAGCCGGCAAAAGAACGGTTGAAAAAAGGGCAAAAAAAGAAAATTTTACTTGCATATCGGGCGGACGTCCTGTATAATCTGACTATCTGTTAATAATCTGATATTTCAAATTGTAAATTGCATAAAGAAAGTCATAAAACATCTCATAAAGAAAGTCGTAAAAAATCTCATAAAGAATGTCATAAGAAAAATCTCATAAAGAAATTTATAAAAGAAATCCTATTTTCCAGATCTTGTATTTCAAAGACCCCATACCTATAAATGACATATCTGCATTCGGAAAAAAGCCGTGTCTGCGCCGCATCCACGGGCTTTTGCGGCAGGTATGCCTGCAGATGCGGTGCAGAAAAGAGGCAAAATGTACAGTACAGTCATATCGGGCGGTATCCGGGGAATCTACAGTTATCTTGTGCAGGTGGAGGTAGATACGGCGCAGGGGCTGCCGGGGTTTGAGATGGTAGGATATCTCGGCAGCGAAGTGAAGGAAGCCAAAGAGCGTGTGCGCGTTGCGCTGAAAAACGCAGGTTTTGCGATTCCGGCGGAAAGGATCACTGTAAATATTTCTCCGGCGGACATTCCGAAGGAGGGAACGGCCTATGACCTGCCGGTGGCAGTGGCGATTTTGAGTTCAATGGAGATCGTGCCGAGGGAGTCCCTCGGCCATCTGCTGATGATCGGGGAACTGGGCCTGAACGGCGAGCTGCGGCCGGTGAGGGGCGTGCTTCCCGTTGTCAGAAAGGCAAAAGCAGCAGGTTTTAAAAGCTGTATCGTGCCGAAGGAAAACGGGAAGGAAGGTGCGGTGGTAGAAGGGATAGAGGTTTACGGGCTTGGCTGCCTGCAGGAGGTGGCGGATTTTTTAAGGCAGTATAAGGCGCCGCCTTTTGAACCGGCGCAGGTGGATCTGGAAAAGATTTTCCGGCAGCAGGAGGAAAAAGGACCGGATTTTGCGGATATTCAGGGCCAAAAGGAAGTGCGCCGGGCGGCTGAGATCGCGGCGGCAGGTTTTCATCATCTGCTGATGATCGGGCCGCCGGGCAGCGGAAAGACCATGATAGCAAAGCGGATACCCTCTATCCTGCCGCCTATGAGCCTGGAGGAGAGTCTGGAAGTATCCACGATCTATTCCGTGGCGGGGCTGTTGAAGGAAAAGCAGTCCCTTGTGTGCAAGCGTCCCTTTTTAAGCCCCCACCATACGATCTCGGAGCATGCTTTGGCGGGAGGCGGCAAAATCCCCCGTCCGGGTGTTTTGAGCCTTTCCCACCGCGGCGTTCTGTTTTTGGACGAACTGACGGAATTTAAGAGAACGACACTGGAAATACTGCGCCAGCCCATAGAGGATAAAGAGGTACAGATCGCCAGAAGCAGCGGTACTTTCACTTATCCGGCGTCCTGCCTGATCGTGGGGGCGATGAATCCCTGTCCCTGCGGATACTATCCGGACAGGAATCACTGCAGCTGTTCGCCCTGGGAGATCGACCGTTATCTGCATAAAATTTCGGGCCCGTTGCTGGACAGGATGGATATCGTGGCAGAGGCAAAGAAGGTGGATATCGCCGAACTCGGCAATGAAAACGACGCGGAGGGCAGCAGGGAGATACTGGAGAGAGTCATGAGGGCAAGAAGGATGCAGCAGAAGCGTTTTCAGGGGACGGGACTCTCGTTTAATGCGGATATGGGGCCTGCCCAGGTGCGAAAATACTGCCCTCTCGGAACACAGCAGCAGAAGATGATGCAGCAGCTTTTTTCCTCCATGAATCTCAGTGCAAGGGCATACCACAAGATTATCAAAGTGGCGAGAACCATAGCGGATCTGGAGGAGAGCGGAGAGATCGAGAGACGCCATCTGGCGGAGGCGGCGTGTTACCGCAGGACGGACAGCAAATACTGGGGGAGGCACAGATGAGCGGGGGAAAGGACAGGCCTTATCGGTACTGGCTGACGAATATCAGAGGTATCGGCAAAAAAAGAAAGATTTCTCTATTACAGAAGCTTGGCAGCGCGGAAGAGATTTTCCGGGCAGAACAGGAAGTATTGCAAAAGGCCGCCGGTGAAGCGGCTGCCGGGAAGATCCGGGAGTCAAAAAAAGACTGGGATATTTTGGCGGAATATGAAAAGCTGTGCAGGCAGAAAATAAACTTTACCTGTTACGGGGATACGGATTATCCAAAGCGCCTTGCCGAAATTCCGGATGCGCCCTTCGGGCTTTATTATCAGGGGCATCTCCCTTCGGACCGGATGCCGGCAGTGGCGGTTATCGGTGCAAGGGCATGTTCCGAATACGGCGTTTATGTGGCGAGGGAATTCGGTTCTAAACTGGCGGAAGCGGGCATACAGATTATCAGTGGACTGGCTATGGGGATCGACGGCATCTCTCAGGAGGCAGCCCTTGCGGCGGGAGGAGAAAGTTTCGGCATACTGGGCTGCGGTGTGGATGTCTGTTACCCGAAGTGCAACAGGCATCTCTATGAAAAGTGCAGGCGGCAGGGCGGGATTGTTTCGGAGTATCCGCCGGGAACAAAGCCGGCTGCGGCGCTTTTCCCTCCCCGGAACCGGATCATCAGCGGGCTTTCCGACCTTGTTGTGGTGATAGAGGCGAGAGAAAAGAGCGGTACGCTGATCACCGTGGATATGGCGCTGGAGCAGGGGAGGGAGGTTCTGGCGGTGCCCGGCAGGATCACGGATTCTTTAAGCAGAGGATGCAACAGCCTTTTCAGACAGGGGGCAGGGGTGGCGGTAAGTCCGCTGGATATACTGGAGGCGCTTTCCGGACCGGGTTATCATATTAATATGGAAGAAACACTGAAAAAGGGCAGGGAAAACGTATTTTCGGGTATGGAAAGTATCCCGATCAGGGAACTTCCGGCGCAGGAAAAACAGGTGTATGAACAGCTGGAGGTTCTGCCGAGAACACCGGAAGAACTTTGGCAAAAGACCGGTATGGCGCTGACGATACAGGAAGTTATGGGGGCTCTTGTGGAGCTTTGTCTAAAGGGATTTGCCGAAGCGCGCCCGGAGGGGTATTGCAAAAAAATTCTTGCAACAAAAAAAAATAAGGGTATAATGGTTGATGATTGACAATAACAGCAGGATATCTGCGGAACTGGAATGGAGAATAGTATGGCAAAGTATCTGGTAATTGTGGAATCTCCCGCCAAAGTAAAGACGATCAAGAAATTTTTAGGGGCGAATTACGAGGTGATGGCGAGTAACGGACATGTCAGGGATCTGCCGAAAAGCCAGCTGGGGTTTTCACCGGAAAATGATTTTGAACCAAAATATATTACGATCCGCGGGAAGGGCGATATACTGGCGGCGCTTAGAAAAGAAGTGAAAAAAGCCGAGAAAGTATATCTGGCAACCGACCCGGACCGGGAGGGGGAAGCGATTTCCTGGCACCTCTATTATGCGTTAAAGCTGGAAAGTAAAAAAGTATATCGCATTACCTTTAATGAGATCACCAAGACCGCAGTGAAGGAGGCGTTGAAAAATCCCCGCGAGATCGATATGAATCTGGTGGATGCCCAGCAGGTAAGGCGCGTGCTGGATCGGATGGTGGGCTATCGGATCTCTCCTGTGCTCTGGGAGAAGGTGAAGCGCGGACTTTCTGCCGGAAGGGTGCAGTCTGCCGCGCTGCGCATGATCTGTGACAGGGAAGAGGAGATCAATGCCTTTGTGCCGGAGGAATACTGGACTTTGGACGCCGTGCTTCATATAGCGGGCGAGAAGAAGCCCCTCACGGCGAAGTACCACGGCCACGGGGAGAAAAAGACGGAGATAAAAAACGAGAAACAGCTGCAGGATATCCTGAAGGCACTGCAGGATGCCAAATGGCGGATCGTGGATAAAAAGTCGGGGGAGAGGACAAAAAAAGCGCCCCTGCCCTTTACCACATCTACGCTTCAGCAGGAAGCCAGCAAAGTGCTGAACTTTTCCACACAGAAGACCATGCGGATAGCGCAGCAGCTGTATGAGGGCGTGGATATAAAGGGAAACGGTACGGCGGGTATCATCACATATCTGCGTACGGATTCCACCAGGATTTCCGAGGAGGCTTCGGAAGCGGCGGCAAAATATATCGAAAAGAAATATGGCGCGGCCTATGTGGGAGGCGGCGCGGCGGAAAAGAAAAACGGGCGGAAGATACAGGATGCCCATGAGGCGATCCGGCCGACGGATATTGAAAGGACACCTGCCGATCTGAAGGATTCCCTGAGCAGAGAACAGTTCCGTCTGTATCAGCTGATCTGGAAGCGTTTTGCGGCAAGCCGTATGAGCGCCGCATTATATGAAACAACTTCCGTAAAAATCGACGCGGCGCAGGAACGTTTTACCGTTTCGGCGAATAAATTAAAATTTGACGGGTTCTTAAGCGTATATGTGCAGGAGGATGACAGGGAAGAGACGGCGGTCATTTCGCAGAATCTGGATAAAGATACCGAACTGGAACTGCAGGAACTGCAGCATAAACAGCATTTTACCCAGCCACCGGCCCATTATACGGAGGCTTCCCTGGTCAGGGCGCTGGAGGAACAGGGGATCGGCAGGCCGAGTACCTATGCGCCTACCCTGACGACGCTTCTTGCCAGAAGGTATATCGTAAAAGAAAACAAAAATATTTACGTGACGGAGATCGGAGAGGTCGTCGATAAGATGATGCGGGAAGCCTTCCCTACGATCGTGGACGTAAGCTTTACCGCGAATATGGAGGCGCTGCTGGACGGTGTGGAATTAGGGGAAGTGGAGTGGAAGACGATCATCAGAAACTTCTACCCGGATCTGGATGAGGCTGTGAAAGAGGCGGAAAAGAAGCTGGAGGAAGTGGAGATCAAGGACGAACTTTCCGAAGAATTCTGCGATATATGCGGCAGACAGATGGTCATCAAATACGGCCCGCACGGCAGGTTCCTCGCCTGTCCCGGTTTTCCGGACTGCAAAAATACAAAACCCTATTTTGAGAAGATCGGCGTAAACTGTCCCAAATGCGGCAAGGATATCGTGATGAAAAAGACGCGGAAAGGGAGAAAGTATTACGGGTGTATCGATAACCCGGACTGTGATTTCATGGTATGGCAAAAGCCCTCGGGCGTGCTCTGTGAAAAGTGCGGCAGCATGATGGTGGAGAAGGGCAGTAAACTGGTCTGCTCCGGAGAGGGCTGCGGAAACGTGATAGATCAGAAGGAACGGAAAGCTGCATCGACAGGGTAAACGGACGGAAGGGGCATAGACATACGGCGGATAAAATAAACAGACGCAGGCAGCATAGACATACAGCGGATGAAATAAACAGACAGCAGATAATATAAACGGGCAGAATGCGGCAGTAATTACCGTCTGCCTGTAAATGTCAGAATAATACATGGAAAATAAATGAAATATTGTCAGAAATATTTGCATTATATGATTTTTTATGCTAGAATGGATTTTGATTTCGTTTTTAAAAGAATAAATGTCATAAATATAGGGGGCCCTTGTGAGCAGCAGCGTACAGTTATTGGATAAAACGAGAAAAATCGGAAAATTACTGCATAATAATAATTCCAGCAAAGTGGTTTTTAACGATATCTGCAAGGTGATGAAGGATATTTTGAATTCCAATGTTCTCGTGATCAGCAGAAAAGGGAAAGTGCTGGGAGTCGGAGAACTTGCGGGGATCAGGCCGCTGGAGGTGCTGCTGTCGGACGATGTGGGAAAGTTTGTGGACAGTCTGTTGAACGAGCGGCTGCTGGGAGTGCTTTCCACAAAGGAGAATGTGAATCTGGAAACGCTGGGGTTTGAAGAGCAGACCGCCAGAAAGTACGAAGCGCTGGTTTCCCCGATTGAGATAGCGGGAGAGCGGCTTGGAACGCTGTTCATTTATAAAGAGAATGAGACATATGATATAGATGATATTATTCTGTGCGAATACGGTAGTACCGTGGTAGGGCTTGAGATGCTGCGTGCGGTCAGCGAGGAAACGGCGGCGGAAAACAGGAAGCTGGCCGTTGTGAAGTCTGCGATCAGTACGCTTTCCTACTCCGAAATGGAGGCGATCATCTGCATTTTTGACGAATTAAACGGCAGGGAGGGCATCCTTGTGGCGAGTAAGATCGCGGACAGAGTGGGGATCACCCGTTCGGTGATCGTTAATGCGCTGCGGAAGTTTGAGAGCGCGGGAGTCATAGAATCGCGTTCCTCCGGTATGAAAGGGACTTCAATCAAGGTGCTGAATGATGCGGTATATGAAGAGATCGAGTCTCTCAAGGCAGAGATGGGGAAAAGTAAGTAAAGAATTTATAGATATACAGTCATGGATCGACGCAGGAGAAAAAGGAATTTATTGGGTACAGTAGATTCCTTTTGGTATTTTTGGAAGCAAAAACAAAGAAATTCATTTTATTGTACTCAAAAAAGCACTTGTATTTTTAACGCATTAAAGTATAATAAAAATGTATGGAAATTTTTTCGGGAAGAAGGAAAGGAGGATGCGATGAGCACCCTGTTAAATACAAATATCTACGATTATATGAGAGTACTGGATAAGGCGGCGGATGCGGCGTGGATCCGGAATGACTGCATTTCCAATAATATGGCGAATGTGAACACACCGGGCTACAAGAGGCAGGATGTAGACTTTAAGGGCCAGCTGAAAGAGGCGATGGGCCAGTTCCGTTATATGACCACGGATGAGAAAGTACATAATTTGAGAAATGAAGATTTAAAACCGTTGTCCTATATAGATTATGCCGGATTTTCCTACCGGAAAGATGAAAATAATGTGGATATCGATGTGGAGAATGTATACGAGGCGGAAAACCAGATCTATTACAACGGACTGATCACCGCGATTTCTTCGGATTTTCAGAATTTAAGTGCAGTGACGAAATAAAGGCGGTATGGAAACGGTTCGGAACAACGGATAAAAAAACTGCGGTTTAAGAAAAGGAGTGGATTATGGGACTTTTTACGGCTTTTGATATCAACGCGTCAGGTATGACGGCAGAGCGCTATCGTATGGATATTATTTCCGAAAATCTGGCGAATATGAATACGACGAGGACAGAGGACGGGACACCCTACCGCCGGAAGGTCGTTACCTTTCAGGAGAGAGGGGAGAAGACTCCTTTCCATCAGGTCCTTGATGAAAGAAGAGACAGGTATTCCAACAAAACCGGAAAATATTCCGGAAACGGCGTCAAGGTGAACGGCGTTTATGAGGATACCTGGTCGGAAATGAAAATGGTTTATGATCCCGGCCATCCCGATGCGGATGAAAACGGTTATGTATTATATCCGAATGTAGATGCCGTAACAGAATTTGTCAATCTGATCGATGCAAGCCGCGGCTATGAAGTGAATGCCACAGCTTTTGAAGCCAGCAAGAGTATGGCGCAGAGAGGATTGTCCATCGGGCAGGCATGATAGGCGGATTTATTAAATGAGAGGGAAAGGAAGTAATGAAAGGAAATGGATATTACATCTTTATTCAGTATAAATTCGGCGGATCTGGTGGAAGAGGCGGCAAGGGCAACTTCCACGATAACGAACCCGAGAAAAACAGAGGAAGAAGCAGGAGGATTTGATTCCCTGTTAGATACGGCAATCAAAAATTTTAATCTGACAAATTCCTATCTTTCGGATAAGGAGGATATGGAGTTGAAGTGGGCAATGGGGGAAGTGGATAATCCCCATGATCTGACTATTGCGCTGGGCAAGGCTTCACAGGCCATCAATTATACCGTAGCCATCAGAGACAGACTGCTTGAGGCA
This sequence comes from Lachnospiraceae bacterium, assembly GCA_910573755.1. Lineage (GTDB taxonomy): Bacteria > Bacillota > Clostridia > Lachnospirales > Lachnospiraceae > 1XD8-76. Next base: position 32,086 of record CAJTBO010000019.1, read on the forward strand.
TACAGAGAAATCATGCAGATGCAGATTTAAGGCTGCATTTTTTGCGTTCCGGGTTCCGGAGGGCAAAAGAGATAAAGTACAGGTGGGAGAAATGTCCAGATGCAGGAGAGAGTAAAAGAATTATTAAAAAAGATCATTGACTGGTGGAAGAGTCTGACCGTAAAGCAGCGCACGATGATCGTATGTGTCGGCTCGGGTATCATACTTGCCCTTGTGGTGGTGGTAACGGTTCTTTCGAAACCTCAGTATACTTTGCTGAAAGAATGTGAATCTGCCAGCGAAGGAGCCCAGATTAAAGAGATTCTGGATGGTGAGGGCGGTTATACATATCGTATATCGGACGACGGGCTCAGGGTGGAAGTGGCGACGTCCCAGATCGGGGATGCCAATCTGCTGCTGGCAGCCAACAGCATTGTTTCCGATCAGTATAGTATTGATAAAGTGACCGAAGGGGGACTCGGAGTCACTGAAGCGGATAAGCGGAAGCGTTATGTGAAAATGCTGCAGGATGAACTGGAGCATGATTTTATCGGTATGTTCGATGCCATAAAGGAAGCGACCGTTATTCTGCATATACCGGAAGAGAACGGAACCCTGATCGCTGCGGAGCAGCCCTCCTATGCGTCTATCGTACTGACGATCGACGGAGATTTTACAAGCGACAACGCGGCATTTCTCGCAAGGGCTGTGGCAACGGCGCTGGGAAACGATGCGACGGACAGTATTTCCATTATGGATTCGACCGGAAAGATGCTCTACACCGGGGAGGAGAATTATTCCGTTTCGGAAAGCGCGAACTCTCAGATGGAAGTAAAGCGGCTTTCAGAACAGGTGGTGGAAAATAAGGTTAAAAACGCGCTGCGCGGGACGAACGGTTTTGACAATATTGAAGTGGCGGTAAATCTGGACATCGATTTTTCCTCCAAGAAGATCGTGGATCACAATTATTATGCGCCGGAGAACTCCACTCAGGGCCTTCTGGCGGAAGCCCACATTTATAATTCGGATTCCACCGCGACCGGCGGGGATATTCCAGGGACGGATTCCAACGACGAACCGCCAACCTATGTGGTGGAGACGGACGGAAACCAGAGCACCAGCAGTTCCGAGGAAGATTATAAATATGTACCCAGTGAGCGGATCACCGAGGAAAACAGCGTGGGCGTGATCGACTATACCGGTTCCTCCGCCGGCATCACCGCTATCGATTATGTGATCGTGAACGAGAAGGTGGCGAAAGACCAGGGGCTTTTGGACGGCATCAGCTGGGAGGAATACAAGTCGCAGAACAGCGGCAGAAACAAGATCGAGATAGACGAAGATTATATCAATGTGGTATCCAAGGCAACCGGTATTCCGGCAGAGAATATTTCCATCGTTGCCTATGAGGAAAACTGGTTCGTGGACAGAGAAGGGCTCGATGTCGAGGCGACGGATGTGATCGCTTTTGTGCTGATCCTTCTGATTCTGGGACTGCTTGCGTTTGTGATCCTGCGGAGCATGATGCGGGAGAGAGTACCGGAAGAACCGGAAGAGCCGCTTCCTGTGGATGAACTGCTCCAGTCTACGCCGGAGCCGATCGAGGATATCGAGGTGGAACCGAAGTCGGAGGAACGGCTTATTCTGGAAAAGTTTGTGGCGGAGAATCCGGAAGCAACGGCAAATCTGCTGCGTAACTGGTTAAACGAGGAAAACTGGGGGTAATGTGCTATGGCAGATGAAATGAGCATAGAGAATCTGGGTGGTCTTCAGAAAGCCGCGATCCTGCTGATCGCACTGGGACCGGAAATGTCTTCTCAGATTTTTAAGCATTTAAAAGAAGAAGAGATAGAGGAACTGACATTAGAGATCGCGAATACCAGAAGTATCACGCCTCAGATCAAGGAGGCGGTCACAAACGAGTTTTATCAGCTCTGCCTTGCGCAGCAGTATATTGCGGAAGGCGGTATCGGCTACGCGAAGGAAGTGCTGGAGAAAGCGCTGGGAGAAGATCAGGCTGTGGCTGTGATCAGCAGGCTGACGGCTTCGCTGCAGGTAAAGCCTTTCGAGTTTGTGAGAAAGACGGACGCGTCTCAGCTGCTTAACTTTATTCAGGATGAACATCCTCAGACGATAGCGCTCATTTTGTCCTATCTGGCACCTGCACAGGCAGCGCTGATCATTTCCGCGCTTCCGCCCGACAGACAGTCCGACGTGACGAAGCGTATCGCCGTGATGGACAGAACCAGCCCGGATGTGATCAAAGAGGTGGAAAATATACTGGAATCAAAGGTGGCTTCTCTTGTGAATCAGGATTATACGGTTATCGGCGGTGTGGATGCCGTGGTAGATATCTTAAATACGGTGGACCGCGGAACAGAAAAGCATATTATGGAAACCCTGGAGATCGAAGAGCCGGAACTGGCAGACGAGATCCGGAAGAAGATGTTTGTATTCGAAGACATTCTGCTCTTGGACGACAGATCGATCCAGCGTGTACTCAGAGATGTGGATAATAATGATCTGGCGGTTTCCCTGAAGAGTTCCAACGAAGAAGTAAAGGCTGCGATTTTCAACAACCTTTCCAAACGTCTTGCATCCATGATCCAGGAGGATATGGAATTCATGGGCCCTGTAAGAATGAAGGACGTGGAGGAAGCACAGCAGAAGATCGTAAATATCATCAGGAAACTGGAAGATTCAGGAGAGATCGTCATTTCCAGAGGCGGAGGTGACGAGGTCGTTGTCTAATTTATTTAAATCCGGTTTTGTGAACTTTCAGGAAGGGGAGGCAAGAGTCATTGATTCCAATAAGATCGTGGCAAAACGTCTGGGCGGGATCATCGGAAATGCTTCTTCGGGGCAGGATGCCCCCATCTCAAATGACGGCTTTCAGCAGGCGGAATTTGAGGAGATGGATGAAGAGACAAGAAAAGCGCTTTTCGGGGAGGAGTCCGGTAACATCTACCGGGAACAGCCCGTCTATGAGGGACCTTCTCCGGAGGAACTTTTAGAACAGGCAAGGCAGGAGATCGAGGAGATGAGATCTTCTGCCGCGCAGGAGATAGAAAGCCTGAAGCAGCAGGCCTTTGACGAGGGACAGAGAGCGGGGTATGACGACGGGTTTGCCCGGGGACACAGCGAGGCCCTTCTGGAAGCGGATAAAGCGGAGAAAAAGGCTCAGGCGGCAATACAGGAAACGGAAGCGGTGCGGGATAAGCTGTACCGGGAATATGAACAGAGATTGCAGGAGCTCGAACCCATGGTGATAGATGAACTGACAGGTATCTATGACCATGTTTTTGCGGCAGGGTTAAAAGAGCAGAGCGGAATATTGTTTCATCTGCTGGATACCACGCTGCATCGTATTGACAGCGGTAAGGAGTTTATCGTCAGAGTATCCCAGACGGATTATGAATATATCAATGCCCATAAGGATGAACTTCTGACGGGAATGCCGGGTGTCAGAATGGATGTGGTGGCAGATGTGATGATGAAGCGCGGCGAAGGGATGATCGAGACCGGCGGCGGCATCTTTGACTGCAGTATCGATGTGGAACTGCAGGAATTAAAGCGCCGGATACATATGCTGGCTTATTGTAAGGAATGATCCCGGCTGCGGAAAAAGGGTGGGCATGTTGGAAACAGCGATAGATTTTAAAAAATATCAGAAGTGCATAGAAGAACCCTTGTTTAAGAAAATGGGGAAAGTCGTGAATGTCATCGGACTGACGATCGAGTCGGCGGGACCTGATGCAAGGCTCGGGGATATCTGCCGGATATTTCCTGCCGGCGGTGAGGGCGTGTCCATTATGGCTGAGGTGGTCGGCTTTAAGGGCGGCATGACGCAGCTGATGCCCTACGAGGTAACGGACGGCATCGGTTCGGGCAGTATTGTCGAAAATACGAATTCCCCTCTGATGGTGGATATTACGGATGATATCCTGGGCAGGACGCTGGACGGACTGGGCAGGCCTGTGGACGGCGGAACATTTGAGACTACCGCCAGATATCCGGTGGAAGCGGCGCCGCCTGATCCGCTCGAGAGAGAGATCATAGATGAAGTTCTGCCCCTCGGGGTGAAAGCGGTGGATGGCCTTTTGACGGTGGGAAAAGGGCAGAGGATCGGGATCTTTGCGGGTTCCGGTGTGGGAAAGTCCACTCTGATGGGAATGTTTGCGAGGAATACCACGGCGGAGATCAATGTCATCGCCCTGATCGGGGAGCGGGGCAGGGAAGTCCGCGAATTTATAGAAAGAGATCTGGGGCCGGAGGGCATGGCACGTTCTGTGGTGGTGGTATCCACTTCGGATAAGCCGGCACTGGAGAGAAACAAGGCTGCGAAAACGGCTACGGCGATCGCGGAATATTTCCGGGACGAAGGAAAGGATGTCCTTCTGATGATGGACTCCCTGACACGTTTTTCGATGGCGCAGAGGGAGATCGGCCTTGCCAGCGGGGAACCGCCGGTATCAAGAGGATATCCTCCCAGTGTTTACGCGGAGATGCCCAAACTCCTTGAGAGAGCGGGGCGTTCCGATAAGGGCTCCATTACGGGTTTATATACGGTACTGGTGGACGGCGACGATTTTAACGAACCGATCACGGATACGGCGAGAAGTATTCTGGACGGACACATTATGCTGAACAGAAAGCTGGCGCATAAAAACCATTATCCCGCGATCGATGTGCTGCAGAGCATTTCGAGATGTATGAGCAGCATTGCCACAAGGGAACACAAGGCCATGGCGGGAAAGCTGAAAAATGTGCTGGCAACCTATCAGGAAGCGGAGGATCTGATCAATATCGGCGCCTATAAGGCGGGCAGCAATCCGGATATTGATTATGCGATCTCGAAGATCGGTCAGGTAAATGACTTTTTGATGCAGGACGTGGATACGAAAACGGGATTTGAAGAGACCGTGGCTGCGATGAGTGAGATATTTGCTACATAAATGACAACGGAATGCCGCAGACCGGTGAAGGCTGGAACTATATTATGGCAAAATTTGTGTACAGGATGCAGAGTATCCTGAATATCAAGGAAAAGATGGAGGAGCAGGCGAAGCAGGCTTTTGCGGCGGCGAACCATCAGCTTACGGTGGAGGAACAGAGGCTGCAGCGGCTTTCGCAGCGGAGGATCCAGTATCTGGCGGAGGGCGCCGTGCTCAGACAGCAGCTGCTTGATCCCCTCAGGCTGCAGGAGAATGCGGCGGCGCTGGATTATATCAAGGAAGCGATTATCGAGCAGAGGATACGGGTGAGAAAAGCCGAGGAGGCTGTGGAGAGGGCCCGGCAGATCCTGCAGGAATACATGATAGAGAGAAAGACGCATGAGCAGCTCAGGGAGGCTGCCTTTGAGGAATTCAAGAAGGAACTTGCGAAAGAGGAAAGCAAGGAAGTAGATGAACTGGTAAGTTATACCTATGGTCAGAGGAGACGATAAAGTATGGCAAAAAAACCGAAAGAGAACGAACGTCCGGAAGAAGAGTTTGAAGACCGGGAGTCGGAACGTCAAAGGTTAAAAGAAGAGAAGAAGCGTTTAAAAGCGGAACAGAAGGCACAGAAAAAAGAGGCAAAACAAAAAGCCAGGGAAATTTCCGACCAGGAAGAGGAACTGGACGGCGAGCCGGGAGGGCTTCCGGTATTTTTGGTGACGGCTTTTATCGTGGCGGTCTGGGTTGCGATCCTTTGCGTTCTCGTAAAACTGGACGTGGGCGGCGTCGGGACAAACGTATTGAAACCTCTGCTGAAGGATGTGCCGGTGCTGAATAAGATCCTTCCGAATGAACAGAGGAAGGACGAGGAAGAGGACGTATACGGCGGTTACGATGACCTGGGAGATGCCGTGGCGCAGATCAGGCAGCTCGAGCAGGAACTTCAGATGGCGCAGGAGCAGAATCTGGCCTATGCGAATGAGATCAGCGGTTTGAAGGAAGAGAACAGCCGGCTTCAGAATTTTGAGGATGGACAGCTTGAATTTGAACGGCTGAAGAATGAGTTCTATGAGGAAGTCGTCTATGCGGAAAACGGTCCCGGCGTGGAGGAGTACCAGAAATATTATGAGGCGATGGACCCGGCGACGGCGGAATATCTGTACCAGCAGACGATTCAGGAGACTTCCGCCAACAAGGAGATCGAGGATTATGTCGCAACTTATTCTTCCATGAAGGCAAAGGAAGCGGCGGCTATCTTTGATACGATGACCAGCGATCTGGATCTTGTGGCGAAGATACTGGAGGCGATGTCCGCGGATGACCGTGCGAAGATACTGGAGCAGATGAATGAGGAGAACGCGGCGCGCCTGACCAAGATGATGGATCCGGGGTGATCTCCGGGCAGGCAAAGGCGGGTATCCGGACGGAAATATTTCCGGAAAAACTTTACTCCCGTCCGGTGAAAGAGGCGGCAGTCTGTTATATAAAAGGCGGAAAATGCCGATATAATTATTGAAAATTGTGTACTTTCAGGCATGGAGGCCGGAAGGGACAATTTTATAGATTCGGGCGCAGCCCGAAAGGTACTTTGACAATAAAAGAAAAGGAGGTAAAAACGTGACGAATATGCCCGGACTTGATAAGGGTTCTGGGATGCAGAACATCTTATCGGCAAAAGGAACGAAACCGGCAGCATCTTCCGACGGCGGAGGTTTTAATACGATCCTGAAGCAGACGACGGCAGGCAGGCAGAACTCTGACAAAAGAGCGGAAGCGGCTAAAACTTCGGATGCAAAGAGCAGGACCGAAGATTCTGCGGCAAGGGATAAGTTAAAAACAGACAGCAGGGCGGAAGAAAAAAGCAAGACCGAAGATGCGGAAACACAGGCGAAAACGGAAGAAACGGAAGAGATCACGGATGATGCGGAAGTTTTGGAAAAAGCAGGCGGTGAAATGGTGGCGGCACTGGCAGCGCAGATGGGAATCAGCGAGGATGCCGTGCGGGAAGCCATGGATGCACTTGGAATGACGGATGTGTCATTGCTGGATGCGAAGAATCTGAAAAGCCTGATGGTAGAGCTCACGGAAGGAGCGGACGATATGTCCCTTCTGACGGACGGAGATTTTTATCAATCCGTAATGGAAGCGCTGGGTACGCTGGAGGATATCGCCGGAGAAGTACAGGAAGAGACTGGCATGAGCCAGGAAGAGTTTAACGCGGCAGTGATGGAAGCACAAAAGAGGCTTGCGGAGGAGGTACCTGAAGAAGTGCAGGAAGTATCCGTGCAGGATCTGCAGGAAGGTGAAAATACGGACAGTGAAGCGGTGAAACTCAGTGTGCAGAAACCGGAGCTGACGGAAAATGCCAGAACGGAGACGGTAGCACAGAAGGATGCGCCGAAGCAGGAGGATACCGGAAAAAACAGTGAAAGTCCGTTTATGGGAAACAGCTATCAGGCGCAGAACGTGGAACAGCAGGCGCAGGCCTTAAAGGCGGCGGAGGCTGAGAAAGCATTTTTGATGACTGATACGCAGGAGATCATGGACCAGATACTGGATTATATGAAGGTGTCGGTGAAGCCGGAACTGACAAGCCTTGAAATGCAGCTTCATCCCGAATCGCTGGGAACCTTACATATTCAGATTTCCAACAAAGAGGGCGCCGTGACGGCACAGTTTATCGCACAGAATGAATCCGTAAGGGCGGTGCTGGAAAGCCAGATGATGGAACTGAGAGAAAATCTGGAACAGCAGGGCGTCAAGGTGGAAGCCGTTGAAGTGACGATCGCACAGTATTCTCTGGACAGAAATCCGGACGGAAACGAAGCTTCTTCAGATCAGGGCAGACGGGGAAGAAAAGGCGTCAGGAACCTGAATCTGGGAGAGATCGATCTGGATGAGGAAGAGGATCTTACGGAGGAAGAAAGGCTGACGGCAGAAATGATGCAGTCGGAGGGAAGTACGGTAAATTATATGGCATGATAAACAGGTTATAATGATCAAGAAAGGAGAGGAAGTATGGCAGGAGCTTTGATAGCACCGGTGGAAGACGGTAAGATAAAAGAGACAGAGTCTCAGACTTCGCTGAAAAACGCGAAAGATAAAAATTCGACTTACAGTAAAGATACCTTTTTAAAACTTCTGGTAGCGGAAGTGCAGAATCAGGATCCGTTAGAGCCTACATCCAATACAGAATGGATATCCCAGTACGCGACCTTCTCGGAACTGGAAGCGATGCAGAATATGAGTTCGGCTTTTGATCTTTCAAGGGCATCTTCACTGGTAGGCAAGACGGTAGTACTGCAGACCACCAGCGAAACAGGAAGGGTTACACCAATACAGGGAAAAGTAGATTACGTTACCTACGAGGGCGGCAAGGCATATCTTTCCGTAGGCGGTTCTCTTTATTCGATAGACGATCTGCACGATGTGATCGATACGGATTATATGGAGGCTTTTGACAAGGTATACGAATGGTCTGTGGCACTCAATAAACTTCCGTCTTACGAGAATCTTACGATGGATGATGCGGAGGATGTGGAAAAACTCTGGAGTGAATTTGAGGCGATGTCCGATTACGAGAAGACCTTTATCGCAAAGGAAAATACCGATAAGATCACGAAGTATCATGAGCGGATCGAAGAAATGAAAAAGAATCAGGATGAGGACGACGATGACGGCGGTGAAGTAACGGAGCCGGACGGGACGGAAGGCGGCGGAGAGACAAAGCCTGAAGAGAACGGTACGGTGACGCCGGAAGGGTCAGGAAGCGGAAATACCGGAGAGGAAGGAACCGAAACGGAAGAATAAAATATCACGAAACGTGAAATAAAGCAGGGAAGCTGGTGAATAGCATGAAAGTTCAGACAAATGGTTTTCATTCTTTAGAACAGGTACAAAACGAATATTTAAGCCGGAAGCCTGTAATGCCGGCGGCAAAAAAACAGGACAGTCTATCCTTTCAGGATATTCTGGAACAGGCGTCGGAAGCCGGCAGTGAAGTCAGATTTTCCAAGCATGCGGCAGGAAGACTGAGCACAAGGAATATCGAACTGACGGACAGCCAGATGGAAAGACTGCAGGAAGGCACGAAAAAAGCGCAGGCGAAGGGAATCAAAGATTCGCTGGTACTTGTAGATTCACTGGCGTTTATCGTAAATGTACCGAGCAGTACCGTGGTGACAGCCATGGAACAGAGTGAAGCACAGGAAAACATTTATACAAATATTGACGGGGCCGTGATCATATAAATAGATAGCTGGACCTTATGGAAGCTGGAAATGTTCCGGAATGGCAGAAGGAACGAACGACCCCTCTTTGAAAGAGTTTCGGATCTGCGGCAAAGCCCGGTTTTACCGGGTGTCTGCCCATGACAGGAGAGACTCACAATTTTACAGGAGGTAGATTTAATATATGAACAGAGCAATGTACTCAGGTGTGGCGGGCCTTAAGACACACCAGACAAGAATGGATGTAATCGGTAACAATATCGCCAACGTAAATACGGTAGGCTATAAGTCCCAGTCGGCGCTGTTTTCTGATCTCTTATATCAGAATTCCAGCAATGCGTCAGGGCCGAACTCCGCTACGGGCCTCGGCGGTATCAACGCGAAGCAGGTCGGCCTCGGTGCCAAGATGGCGTCCATCTCCACCAATATCACGCTGCCCGGCTCGGCAGAGACAACAAACAACCCGTTTGATATCCGTATCACAGGCCAGTCTTTCTTTGTTGTAAACAACGGCAGAGATAATTTGTTTACAAGAGACGGTTCCTTTAAGGTGGATGCGGCGGGTAATCTGGTTATGTCTTCGAACGGTTACAGGGTAATGGGCTGGCTGCCCGATCCGGATAACCCGACAACGATCAAGCCCGATACCGTGACTGCGCTGCAGATCATGAACGCGGCGAATATGACTTATCCGGCGGAAGCTACCACGCAGGGATATATATCGGGGATCATAGATGAGCAGAGCCCGGAAGTGAATTCCGAGGACGGTAAGATCATGAACCTGAACTTCTATGACAGCAGAGGATACAGCTATACGGCTAAGTTGGCGCTCAAAAAGGTTGACGGCAACAATGAGAATGTAAACTCGTATTCCTGTGAACTGGTAAAACTGTTGGATGCATCCGGAAAGGATATAACGGCTCAGGTAGGGGCGACCATGGGAAATACGGAAGTCACTATGAATGATATAACGAAGTCGCTTGCCAATGGTTATGAATTAAAAATGGGACCGCCGCATACTTTGAAATCTCCCAATGAAAATGCAAACGGGGATTATACGGAATATTCGATTACTGACGGAAAAATTACCGCAACACATTTCATTATGAGCAACGGTACTGCAACAGCGGATCCGGATAAAGTATTATCGGAAGATGATGCATGGAAAGGTGTGGCGAAAGCCTTCGGATATAACAGCGCAGATGAGTTTAAAAGAATGCGAAGCACCATTGAGGACAATACAGCCAATCCGCCGACATCGAAAACCTATGATATTTCTACACAGCTTGCCACTTTAATGACGGACAGCAAAATGGTGGACGGCAGCGGATCAGCGGCAGGCAGTATAGTATTTAACGGGAAAAATATTGACGGCTGCAGTATTGATTTCAGCAAGGCGGACGGATCTTTTGTGGGAATAAACGGTACAGCCGGTACTAAGGTGATGACGCTTAAATTTGGAAATGATCCGGATGGAGCCAGTTTTGAAGATATCACTATCGACTTCTCCGCCCTCAGCAACCAGGGTAACAACAAAGTAACGACCGCGTCTGCGACCAACGGTTCCCTGGCGGACGCCAGCATCGGTGCGGGGCGTATGGTTGGTAAGATGTCCGGCCTTTCCATCCAGAACGACGGTAAGATCTATGCCACATACGACAACGGGCAGAGCAAGCTGCTCGCTCAGATTGCTGTGGCGAGGTTCGCAAATGCGGCAGGTCTGGAGAAGGCGGGGGATAACTTATATACATCGACCCAGAACTCCGGTGATTTTGACGGCATCGGTGTTGATATCACATCGGACGGCGGGTATATGACGCCGGGCGAACTGGAGATGTCCAATGTAGACTTATCCGGCGAGTTGACCAACATGATCGTAACACAGCGTGGCTTTCAGGCTAACAGCCGTATCATTACGGTATCCGACACGATGCTTGAAGAACTGGTTAATCTGAAACGTTAGTATTTTTTTCAGAGCAATTCAGAAAATAAAAGCAAAAAAGGGGATTTGTCGGTAAAAGGCGACAAATCTCCTTTTTTGTTTCGGGGTTTGGGAAAGATTGTATAAAATTTCTTGTAATTGAAAGTAGACATTTCTGATAAAATTTAGTAAAATCGTAGAGAAAGGGTGTTTTTGCAGATTGATGTAAAAACGAAAGAAAGGCAAGAGCAATGGATATAGCGTCAATCATAGGATTATTAGTTTGTATTTCGCTGACTCTTATGGCGATCATAGTAGGTAACGGTGTTGCCGCGATCTATCGTGACTTTATGGATCTGCAGTCCGCGTTGATCACCTTCGGTGGTGCGTTTTGTGCCATACTGGCAGGAAATACGATCGAGAGCTTCGTGGGAGGTTTGAAGAGTTTTGGCCTTGCGCTGAAACGGCCCAATTTTAATATTCCGGAAATGATCCAGAAAGTAATAGACCTTTCCAACGTGGCAAGAAAAGAAGGACTTCTTTCTCTGGAGGAAGCGGCGGGAGATATCGACGATGCGTTCCTGAAGAAAGGAATTCTTCTGGTAGTGGACGGTACCGACCCTGAACTGGTCAGAGCGATCATGGAGACCGAGCTGGTCAGCATGGAAGACCGTCATAAAAAGAAAATAACCTTTTGGGAGGATGTCGGCTCCATGGGACCTGCCTGGGGTATGATCGGTACACTGGTCGGCCTGGTAAACATGCTGAACAACATGTCCGACCCGAACTCCATCGGTCCTCAGATGGCTGTGGCCCTCATCACCACACTCTACGGTTCGCTTCTTGCTAACTGGATCTGTACGCCGATAGCAATGAAGCTGAAAATGAATAACAGTGAAGAGTATCAGTTGAAGGAGATCATGATCGAAGGGCTTTTATCGATCCAGGCAGGGGAGAATCCCCGTGTGATCGAGGAGAAACTGAAGTCATTCCTTGCACCTAAGGACAGAACAGCATCAGAAGGCGGTGAATCAGATGGCTAAGAGACGGGAAGATGAACCGCCGAAAGGCGCGCCGGCGTGGCAAAGTACTTTTGCCGACCTGATGAACCTTCTGCTTTGCTTCTTCGTACTTTTGTTTTCCATGTCTACGGTGGATGCGCAGAAGTTTGAACTGATAGCGGCCTCTTTTTCACAGACTTTCAGTATCTTTACTGCCGGCTCAACGATGATCGGCGACGGGGCAATGATCGGAAACGGCATCAGCCAGCTGCCGGAACTGGATGATTTTATAAACAGTGTCGGACGGATGGCGGAAAATACGCCGGAGATGGAACAGCTTGACGATCTGCAGAGCGAAGTGCAGGCGGAAGGCCTGAAGCAGTCGGAAGAGATGGCGGAGAAGATCGAAGAAGCTGTAGAGGAAAATAATCTGACCGGAGATATTGAGATGCAGGTGACTGCTCAATATGTTCAGCTCACGATGAAGGGATCGCTTCTTTTTAACTCGGGAAGCGATGAGCTGAAGGATGAGTCAAAACCTGTGCTGGATAAGGTGGGGGTGATTCTGGAGCGGTATGCAGGAGGAACGATAGAGATCGAGGGGCATACGGATAATGTCCCCATATCAGGAAGGCGTTTCTCAAGTAATAACGAGTTGAGTGCCGCAAGGGCCCTTTCGGTTTTTGATTATATGATGGAGAACACGAATCTTGACCCGGCCCGTATCAAAAATTCCGGAAGAGGTGAATACGTGCCGATCGCGGATAATTCTACGGAAGAGGGAAGAGCGAAAAACCGGCGGGTGGAAATCCGGATATATAATGAAATATCCAGCTATGAATAGCAAAAAAGAGGAGACAGGTATGAAGAAGAATTTGATATCGGTTATTATACTGGCATTGCTGATCGTAAATATTGCCTTGACGGCGGTGATGCTGTTCAGCGTGACAGGTACCAATAAGGCAACGGCGGATATGGTGATGCGGATCAGCGGCGCTATGGATATGGAACTTTCCTCGGCGGACGGATCGACATTCAAGGCGGCGGTGCCGATTGAAAACGTGGCTTCTTATGATATAGCTGATACTATGACGATCCGCCTGAAACAGGATGAAGACGGAGCGGAGCACTATATCATGATAGCCATTACGCTTTCCATGGATAATCAGCATGAAGATTATAAAGAGTATGGCGAGAGCATAGGAGACAGGGAGAGTTTGATCAAGAGCGAGATCATCAGCGTAGTCGGCCAGTATACGATGGCTGAGGCACAGGCGGATGAGGAAGCTTTAAAACAGGCGATTCTGGAGAGAATTCAGAATATGTTCGGCTCTGACTTTATTTTCAAGGTAGATTTCAGAGATGTAAAATATTCCGGGTAAAGGAGGTGGACCCGGATGAGTGAGGTATTATCACAGCAAGAGATAGATAACCTACTGGCAGCTCTCAGTACCGGTGAACTGGATGCAAACGATATGCAGGAGACTCAGGAAAAGCAGGTGAAGGATTATGACTTCAAACGCCCTGTTAAATTTTCCAAAGAGCATCTGCGTACACTTGAAATTATATTTGAACATTATGGACGACTGCTTTCAACCAATCTTCCGGTTTATCTGCGGAAGAATGTACAGATTTCCGTGACCAGTTCGGAAACTGTAACATTTTCGGAATTTTCGAACGCTTTGTCCAATCCGGTCATATTGTCCATCGTGAATTTTGCACCGCTCTCGGGGAATATTATTATGGAACTTTCCCTGAATGTGGGATTTGCGATCATTGACAGGATGCTGGGCGGGCAGGGAAACGCTTTGGAGCGGCCGAGAGAATTCTCGGAAATAGAGATGGCTATACTGGAGAAGATACTGATTGTCTGTATGCAGCTGCTCAGGGAGCCCTGGAAGAACGTGATAGAGATCAATCCGGTACTGGACCGGATCGAAACAAATCCGCAGTTTGCCCAGATTATAGCTCCCAGTGATATGATTGCTATTGTGACGCTGAATATCAGGATCGGAGAAGTGGATGGGCTGATGAACATCTGCCTGCCCTATTTTACACTTGAGAGCATTATGGATAACCTGAACACCAAGTTCTGGTACTCCACGATGCAGGAGAATCCTGATGAGAATTATCAGGAACATCTGGAATCTCTGGTGAAGAGAGTGAACGTACCTCTCAGAGCGATTCTTGGTACGAGCAGCATATCGGTGAACGACTTTATGAATCTTCAGATCGGGGATATCATTCGACTGGATTCTGAAGTGGGGAGCGATCTGACAGTATATGTCGGAAATATTAAAAAATTTACCGCAGTGCCGGGTTCCAGCAAAGAAAAGTATGCTGTACAGGTTACATCGGTTCTGGGAGAGGAGGAATAGATAAGTGGATGGTGGAATGTTATCACAGGATGAGATAAATGCTCTGCTGAATGGAATGTCTGAAGACTCCGGCAACACGGATGAGACACAGTCAGAAGCTGCGGAAGCATCTTCCCCTGAAAATGCCGGTGCACTTGGCGGAGACGATGCTCTGCTCAGTGACACGGAGAAAGACGCTATCGGGGAGATTGCGAATATCAGCATGGGTTCGGCAGCAACCACCCTGTATTCACTGGTAAATCGGAAGGTGAATATCACTACGCCGGTAGTAGCGCTGTCGCGGTGGGAAACTATGGTCGGGGATTATGAGAGGCCCTGCGTATTTATTCAGATCAAGTATACGGCGGGTCTGGATGGCCATAATATTCTGATATTAAAGGAACATGACGTAAAGATCATTACCGATCTGATGATGGGCGGGGACGGTACAAATACGGACGGAGAACTCTCGGAAATTCATTTGAGCGCTATTTCGGAAGCGATGAATCAGATGATGGGCGCTTCCGCAACGTCTCTCGCAACAATGCTCGGAAAGATGGTGGACATCAGTCCGCCGGAGGCTACGCTGGTAGACCTTATGACAATAGACGGCGGGCAGGAGGTCGCACCGTTTTTGGGAGGAACTTTTGTCAAGATATCATTCAGGATGCAGATCGGCGATCTGGTCGACAGCACGATCATGCAGCTGTATCCCTGTGATTTTGCAAGATTTTTGTGTTCGTCATTCCTGAGCGGCGGCATGAATATGGAATCTGCCGCAGCGCCTGAGCCCGCGGCACCTGCACCGGCAGCGCCGGAACCTGCGCCCGCGCCGATGCCTCAGATGCCTGCACAGGATATGAATATGGCGATGGGAAATCCGATGATGGGAATGCCGGGACAGGATATGAACATGGGCGGTATGTATCAGCAGCCATACGGAAATGCGGGAATGATGCCGCCGAATTACGGAATGCCGCAGTACGGGATGCCGATGCAGCAGCCTGTGGCACCGCAGATGAATATTCAGCCGGCGCAGTTCCAGAGTTTTACAGGCGGAGTACCGGGAGCCGGTGCGCCTGCCAATATCGATCTGATCATGGATGTGGCTCTGGAAGTCACCGTAGAACTCGGACGCGCCAGAAAGTCCATTTCGGAGGTGCTGGATTTTGCACCGGGTACGATCATCGAACTGGATAAAGTGGCAGGGGAACCGGTAGAGGTTCTGGTAAACGGAAAGCTTGTGGCGAGAGGCGAGGTTGTTGTCATCGAAGAAAGCTTTGGTGTGAGGATAACGGAGATCATTAAGTAAACAACATATAAAAAAGCGATAGGAGTGTAAAAATGGCTAAAAACGTGTTAATTTGTGACGATGCAGCGTTCATGAGAATGATGATCAAGGACATTCTTTCCAAGAATGGCTATAACGTTGCAGGGGAGGCGGAAAACGGTGCAAAGGCAGTGGAGAAGTATGCAGAGCTGAAACCGGATCTGGTACTGATGGATATTACCATGCCCGAGATGGATGGTATTCAGGCACTGAAGGCGATCAAGGGATCCGATCCCGGCGCAAAGATCATCATGTGTTCCGCGATGGGACAGCAGGCAATGGTAATCGAGTCCATTCAGGCGGGAGCAAAGGACTTCATTGTAAAGCCGTTCCAGGCTGACCGTGTGCTGGAAGCCGTAAAGAAGGTTATCGGATAATGATTCTGTTGACTACGGAGTCACTCAGCGGTTATGCGCAGTTCATTACTGTACTGATCCTGTTTGTTGTGGTTTTATGGGTGACCTGGGCTGTAACAAAATGGACCGCGGGATATCAGAAGGGAAAGTGGACAGGCGGCAATATCGAAATGCTGGAGAGCTTTCGTATTGCCCCTGATAAGTATGTCCAGATAATACGGGTGGCGGATAAATATCTGGCTGTAGCAGTAGCAAAGGATGCGGTTACCTTTCTGACAGAACTGGACGAATCGGAGCTGATGCAGAAAAAGGATATGGCAGGCGCGAAGATGAGTTTCCAGGAATTATTAGAGAAAGTCAGGGAAAAGAAAAAAGAATGAAAAAAGGATTTTCCGGACTACGGATTAGGAAACTACTATGCCTGCTGTTTACGGTGGGCATATTCTGTATTTGTAATACACAGACAGTTCATGCGACAGCGTTGGATGTGGATCGGGGCGAGACCGGCGATACGGCGAGCAGCACTACCCTGCAGGACCCGGGAGAAGCGGAAACATCGGAAGAACTGACGGAACTGAATATTGCCAATACGGCGACGATCACGGTCAGCAACAATAACGGCACCATAGCGGGAGAGTTGAGGATCCTGCTGGCGCTGACGCTGATAGCGGTTCTGCCGACGATCATTTTGATGATGACCTCCTTTACGAGGATCATTATCGTGCTCCATTTTACGAGGGCGGCTTTGAGTACGCAGACAGTACCGCCGAACCAGATCCTGATCGGGCTCTCACTGGTCCTTACCTTCTTTATTATGCAGCCCACTTTGACGGAGGTATATAATGATGCGATCGTGCCTTTTGAGAGCGGCATGATCGATCAGGAGGAAGCGCTCGAGAGGGGGATAGAACCCTTCAGGGAATTTATGTACCGCTCCACGCAGACCGAGGACGCCAGAGTGTTTATGGAGATATCACGGACGGAATGGGACGGCCAGACGCTGGAGGATATCCCGACATCGGTATTGATCCCGGCTTTTATGATCAGCGAACTGAGGCTGTCATTTTCGATCGGCTTTATCATTTATATCCCGTTTATCGTGATCGATATGGTGGTGGCTTCCACGCTGATGAGTATGGGTATGATGATGCTGCCGCCGACAACGATATCCATGCCGTTTAAGATACTGCTTTTTGTGGTGGCGGACGGATGGAATCTGGTGATCGTCAATCTGGTGAAATCTTTCTATATCTATAGCTGACGGAGCCGGGCAGGGCCCGGCGGAAATGGAAAATAGTTGATATTGCAAACAGGCGGGAGGTATAGTATGACAGTAGATGAAGTTGTTGCAATTGCGGATCAGGCGCTTTTTACGGTAATCAAGGTGGCGGCGCCGGTGCTTTTGATATCTATGGCAGTGGGACTGATCGTCAGTATTTTTCAGACGGTTACGTCCATTCAGGAACAGACGCTTACTTTTGTACCGAAGGTGCTTGCTATCTTTATGACGATCATGATGATCGGGCACTGGATGCTGACGGAAATGGTGAATCTGATGATAAATCTGTGGTCGGATTTCAGCGCGTATGTAAAGTAGCGGGATGTTATGGTCAATGTAGAGTTAAATTATGCCGATCTAGAGTTTTTTTTGATGATATTGATGCGGGTGGCGGCCTTTGTCTTTATCGTACCCTTTTTCAGCATGAACCAGGTGCCGAGAAGATACAGGGCGGTGCTGAGCGTGATGATATCGGTGGTATTGTACGGTGTGCTGCCCAGACAGGAAATTCTGTATGACACGGTATACGAGTATGTGATCATTGCAGCAAAGGAGTTTGTGACCGGCATTCTGATCGGTATGGGCGTCAACTTATGCACGACGATCCTGGCGCTGACCGGAACGATCGCGGATATGGAAGTGGGATTTTCCATGGTGACGCTGATGGATCCGGCGACCAGACAGCAGACGACAATCACAAGTACGCTGTACCAGCAGCTGATCATGCTGATCCTGATTATCAGCGGGATGTATCAGTATATCATCAGGGCGCTGGCGGAATCCTATGAACTGATCCCGGTGTACGGGGCGAATATGGATGCCGAAAAACTGCTGAATGTGGCGGTGAGGTTTATGGGCGAATATATCCGCATCGGTTTTCAGATCTGTCTGCCGATCTTTGCGGCGATCTTGATACTGAACGCGGTGCTCGGGATACTGGCGAAGGTGGCGCCACAGATGAATATGTTTGCGGTGGGACTGCAGCTGAAGATATTTGTGGGACTCGGCGTGATCTTCTTAACGCTCTTTCTGCTTCCGACGGCGGCTGATATGATCTTTACGGAGGCGAAGCGCATGACGGTTGCTTTTGTGGAGGCGCTGATGTGATACTGGAGTATAATTTACAGTTTTTTGCAAAAGAGGGCCCCGGCGGAGAAAAGACGGAGCCGGCGACACAGAAAAAGCTGGAAGATGCCCGGAAAGACGGACAGGTGGCAAAGAGTAAGGAAATTGCCAATGGATTTGGCCTCCTTGCGCTTTTTCTGTTGTTAAAGATATGGATCGGACATATCAGCACCAGTTTTCTGGAGCTTTTCGGCGGCATATACGGCCATATACCGGATGTGCTGCATATGCCTTTCGGGGAGGTTCCCGACGGCAATTTTACATCACTGATCGGTCAGAGCATGGTAAGCCTTCTTTCGATCACGCTGCCGATCTATCTGATCGGTGCGGCGGTCGCCTTTATCAGCAATGTGATACAGGTAAAGTGGAAGCCCACGGCAAAGCCCATGCAGCCGAAATTCAGCAAGATCAACCCGGTCAGCGGGTTTAAGCGCATTTTTTCCCCGAATTCACTGGTGGAACTGGTGAAGGCGGTGGCTAAGATCGGGATGATCCTGTATGTGACCTGGAGTTACATGAAAGATAAACTGGATTTTCTGTTTTATCTGCTGGATACGCCGCTGATCATGGCGGTGCAGGAGATCGGGGAGATCGTTATCGAACTCGGCATCCGGATATCCGCGATATTTATGGTCATCGCTTTTCTGGATTTTGCTTATCAGAAGTGGAAATTCAGCGAAGACATGAAGATGACAAAGCAGGAAGTCAAGGATGAATACAAGGATCAGGAAGGCGACCCGCAGATCAAGGGAAAACAGAGACAGCGTATGCAGGAGGCTTCCAGAAGAAGGATGATGCAGGCGTTGCCGGAGGCGGACGTGGTCATCACGAACCCGACCCATTATGCCGTGGCGCTGAAATATGACGGCAAACTGTATGCGGCGCCCATCGTACTGGCGAAAGGCGCGGACTATCTTGCCGCGCGGATCAAGGAAGAGGCAAGGCAGTACCATATAGAGATTTATGAAAACAAGCCGCTGGCGCGGATGCTCTACACCAATGTGGAGGTGGGGGAGCAGATTCCGGCGGAACTGTATCCGGCGGTGGCGGAAGTGCTGGCTTATGTATACCATCTTCAGGGGAAGACGTAGGACCTTGCCGGGAAGAAGGCGAAAGCCGCATATTTAGAAAGATGAAAAGGAAGGAAAGGAGTGAAGCAGATGAAAATCGGAAAAGCTGATCTGGGTGTGGCGCTTTATATTCTGGCTGCATTTGTTATGTTTATTATTTCCATTCCTTCATGGCTCCTTGATATATTTCTGGCTATCAATATCGGGATAGCCTTTCTGATATTGTTTACGGTCATGTTTACGAAAGAAGTGCTGGATATGTCCTTTTATCCGACCATGCTTCTGTTTACCACAATCTTCAGGATCGCGCTGAACGTATCTTCCACAAAGCTGATCCTTTTGACCGGTAATCCGGGTAACGTAGTCACCACCTTCGGAAACTACGTAGGCGGCGGCGACCTGGTGGTAGGCGTGATCATTTTCATTATTCTGATCCTGATCCAGTTTATGGTGATCAACAAAGGTTCGGAGCGTGTGGCTGAAGTAACGGCAAGGTTTACGTTGGACGCGATGCCCGGTAAGCAGATGGCGATCGATGCGGATTTGAATACCGGCGCGATCACCGATGCGGAGGCGAAGGAGAGGCGTGATAAGATTCAGGCGGAGTCCAGCTTCTTCGGTTCCATGGACGGTGCCGTAAAGTATGTAAAGGGAGACGCTACGGCGGGCCTTATCATTACGTTTGTCAATCTGATCGGCGGAGCCGCCATGGGTATGCTCAGACAGGGCATGGATTTCGGTACGGCGGCGCAGACCTATTGTATCCTGACGATCGGTGACGGTCTGGTATCCCAGATCCCGTCCCTGCTGATCTCTCTGGCGACCGGTATTCTGGTCACCAAAGGCGGTAAGGATGCGGATTTCTCGAATGTGATCATCGGACAGCTTTTCGGGGTGCCGAGGGCTCTCTATATAGTAGGTGTGACGATCTCAGCTCTGGGGATCATCACACCGCTGCAGACGGTGGTGTTTGTCAGTCTGGGGATGCTGTTTATCGTGCTTGGGCGCATGGTGCAGGGCAGTCTGGAGATGGCGAATATCGAGCAGGAGGTGGATACCGAGGAGGCTTCGGCAGAGGAGATCCGGCAGCCGGAGAATGTCAATTCCCTGTTGCAGGTGGACCCGATCGAGCTGGAATTCGGCTATGGCATCATTCCCCTTGCGGACGTGAATCAGGGCGGCGACCTGCTTGACCGTGTGGTCATGATCAGACGGCAGATCGCGCTGGAAATGGGTACCGTAGTGCCGATCATCCGTTTGAGGGATAACATCCAGCTGAATCCGAATCAGTATATCATTAAAATAAAAGGCATTCAGGTCAGCGACGGAGAGATACTGTTCGACCATTATATGGCAATGAATCCAGGCTATGTGGAGGAGGAGATTTCCGGTATCCCGACCTTTGAGCCTTCCTTCCATCTGGCGGCGATCTGGATCACGGAGAACCAGCGTGAGCGGGCGGAAAGCCTGGGCTATACGGTGGTGGATCCGCCTTCCATTATCGCGACCCATCTGACGGAGGTGATCAGGGAACATATCGATGAACTGCTGACGCGTCAGGATGTGCAGAACCTGATCAACAATATCAAAGAAGGCAATCAGGCGCTGGTGGAGGAACTGGTGCCGAAGACGCTGGGACTTGGCGAGATACAGAAGGTGCTGCAGAATCTCCTGCGGGAGGGGATCTCCATCCGGGATCTGCAGACGATCCTGGAGACGCTGGCGGATTATGCGCCTTCCACCAGAGATGCGGATATTTTAACGGAATATGTGCGGCAAAGCTTAAAGCGCGCGATCTCCAACCGGTATTTCCCGGTCAGTGAGACGACCAGTGTCGTCACGCTGGATCCGAAGATCGAGCAGGAGATCATGGGAAGCGTCAAGCAGACCGAGACAGGCGCGTATATTTCCCTGGATCCGGTGCGGGTCAAGGCGATCATGAACAGTGTGGGCAAAGAGACCGAGAAACTGGAACAGCTCGGGAAGAATCCGATCGTGATCACGTCTCCGATCGTCAGGATCTATTTTAAGAGGATGACGGAAGACTATTATAAAGATCTGATCGTGGTTTCTTATAATGAAGTGGAATCTAATGTAGAATTACAGTCAGTAGGAATGGTGACGGCATAATGATCATTAAAAAGTTTACGGCGAAAACAGAAGAAGAGGCGATCGCACAGGCAAGGACCGAACTGGGAGAGAATATCGTCATTATGAACGTAAAGGCAACCACGCAGAAGGGATTTTTCGGCTTTGCGAAAAAGGGGCAGACAGAGGTGACGGTGGCAAAGGAAGAGGAGAGCGAACGGTATCCGGGTGCGGGAGCGCAGAAGAAAATGCCGGAGGAAGCCAGCCTGCGGGAGACTTTCCGTCAGGTGGCAAAGGCGGCGGGGACGGAAAGGGTGCAGGAGGCGCCGGTGATGAGAAGCGTGCCGGAGGAAAACCAGAACCTTCTGGTGGAAAAGCTGGATTCCCTGCAGAGTATGATCGAAAGGCGCCTTCAGACGGAAGAAGATGTCCTGCCGGAGTCCGAGCCGGAGGAGACGGAAGAAGAAGACAGCGAAATGGTGCGTTTTATGAAGCTGCTTTATAATACCATGGTGGACAATGAAGTGGATGAAAAATACGCAAATCAGATCATTGATGAGATAGAAAAAAATGTGAAGCCGAATCTGCCCTTTGACCATGCGCTGGCGGACGTATATCAGAAGATGATCCTGAAATTCGGCAAGGCGGTACCGATCGAAAAGAACGGAAAGGGGCTTCGGGTCATTTTCTTTGCCGGCCCCACGGGTGTGGGAAAGACAACGACCATTGCAAAGATCGCATCCAGCTTCAGGCTGGAGCAGAAGCAGAAGGTGGCGCTGTTTACGGCGGATACCTACCGGATCGCGGCGGCGGAGCAGCTTCGGACCTATGCCAATATCCTGGAGATTCCTTTCCGGGTGGTCTATTCCGTGGAAGATCTGCAGGCCGGTGTCAGTGACTTCAGGAATTATGATTTTATTCTGGTGGATATGGCGGGACATTCCCCGAACAACCCGACTTTAAGGGAGAGCATGAACGCTTTCATCCATGGTCTGGAAGAGGGAATAGAAAAGGAAGTGCATCTGGTGCTTTCCGCCACCACAAAATATGCGGATATGGTCAATATTGTGGACAGCTATTCGGATCTCGATAATTATAAGATCATTTTTACAAAGCTGGACGAAACGGCATCTTTGGGAAATATCCTGAACCTGAAGCTGTATACGGGTGCAGGGTTGTCCTATATTACCTGCGGACAGAACGTACCGGACGATATAGAAGAATTCAATCCTCAGAAAACAGTGAAACAGTTGCTTGGAGGTAAAAAGTAGATGGCAGATCAGGCGGAAAAGTTAAGAAATATTATCAAAGCCCAGAACCAGCCCAGACGTCAGGCAGCCAGAGTGATCACAGTGACCAGCGGAAAAGGCGGCGTGGGAAAATCGAATACGGCGATCAACCTTGCGATACAGTTCCGGAAAATGGATCAGAGGGTCATTATACTGGATGCGGATTTCGGGCTTGCCAATATAGAGATCATGTTCGGGACGGTACCGAAATATAATCTGTATGATCTGATCTATCAGGGCAAGAGCATTAAGGATATCATTACCTGGGGGCCGATGGAGGTAGGGTTTATTTCCGGCGGTTCCGGTATCGTGGGAATGGCAAACCTGAGCAGGGACTATTTAAATTATATCGTGCAGAATCTTGTGGAGCTGGATTCCATGGCGGATATCATCATTGTGGATACGGGAGCGGGCATTTCCGACGCGGTGCTTGAGTTTCTGGTGGCAAGCAATGAGATCGTGCTTGTGACAACGCCGGAGCCGACTTCCATTACGGACTCCTATTCGCTGGTGAAGGCGCTGAACCGCCACGGCAGGTTTTCGGAGGAATATACCAGCATCAATGTGCTGGCGAACAAGGTGAGGAATGAGGAAGAGGCGGATATGCTGTATCATAAATTAAATTCGGTGGTCTCCAGATATCTGAAGGTTCCGATCAAATATCTGGGATGTGTTCCTCAGGATGAACAGCTCTCAAGGGCAGTGATGCAGCAGACCCCGGTCTCTATTCAGAATGCTTCTGCGAGATCGGCGCTTGCCTATCAGGAGATTGCCAGAAAGCTGATGAGCGGAGAGATGGAAAGCCCGAAGGTAAAACGGGGTATGATGGCATTTTTTTCACATATTATGACAGGAAGGAGATAAGATATGTTATCTGATTTTGTAGCAGCGGGACAAATCGTGGAGATTCAGGCTGTAAATCCCATGCCGGAGGAAGGTGCGGAAGGGAAGCAGGAGGAAACAGGTGATAGCGGAGAGAAAAAAGTATACCGGACGAAGGTTTTCGATGTGCTTTCCGAGGATCAGCTGGAGATCATGATGCCTATCGAAAAGGGAAAAGTGGTACTTCTGCCGGTGGACGGGGAGTTTGATCTGTGTTTTTATGCGGAGAAGGGTCTGTATCAATGCTATGCCAGAGTGCTGGACCGGTATAAGAGCAACAATGTCTATATTGTGGTGATGGAACTCAGCAGCAATCTGCGCAAACACCAGCGGCGTGAGTTTTACCGCTTCGGCTGTGCGCTGGGGATGAATTCCAGATTGCTGGAAAAAGAGGAGATCGCGGCACTGGAACAGGACCGCTTTTATGTGATGCCGGGGCTTCCCTTGAAGCAGAGCGTTGTTGTGGATATCAGTGGCGGCGGCCTCAGGTTTATCGGCAACTGCGGCTATGAAGCAGGCGACTATATTTATTGTACCTACACGCTGAATGTAAGGGGACAGCAGAAGCAGTATCATATGGCAGGAAAGATACTGTCTGTGCGGGAACTGGAGGATAAGCCGGATACCTTTGAATACCGTATCCAGTATACCAATCCGGATGTGGACGAAAGGGAAGAGATCATCAAATATATATTTGAGGAAGAGAGACGGCAGCGTCACAAAGCAACGAGCAAATAAAAGTGGCGGGATGGAATAGAATATGAAAAAAAATATTTTGGTAGTAGATGACTCTGCACTCATGAGAATGGTGATGTGTGATATAATCAAAACAGATGAAAGGTTCAATCTGGCTGGCAAAGCTCAGAATGGCAAAGAGGCGCTTGATCTTCTGATGAAGAACAAGTACGATGCCGTGGTGCTGGATGTGAATATGCCGGTTATGGGCGGCCTGGAGCTGTTAAGAGAGCTTCAGACAAGAAAGATACCGGTAAGGGTCATGATGGCGAGCACCGATACACGGGACGGCGCCAAAGTAACGATGGATGCATTGGAACTGGGTGCCATAGACTTTGTACATAAATCCGGCAACATCAAAAACAACAGGACCGAAGAGTTTCAAAAAAACTTTCTGGAGACGTTGTATGCGGTTTCCACCAGCAGAGAGCCGACCTTCGGGAGAAGCTTTAATCTGGAGAGCATCAAAGCCTCAAAGAAGTTTGTATCTATGGTGAGAAAACACAATATCATCGGAAACAAGATCGTGGCGATCGCGAGTTCCACCGGAGGGCCCAAAGCGCTGCAGGCGGTGATCCCGAAGCTGCCCAAGGATCTGAACGCGCCGGTGGTGCTGGTGCAGCATATGCCGGTAGGCTTCACGAAATCACTGGCGGAACGGCTTGATTCGCTCAGCGAAGTGACCGTGTCGGAGGCAAGGGAAGGTGAGATACTCCAAAAGGGACATGTTTATCTTTCCAAAGGCGGTATGCACATGAACGTCACTTCCGACCAGAAAAAGAGTTGTATCCACTATAGCAACGAACCTTCGAGAGAGGGTGTGAAACCCTGTGCCAACTATATGTACGAGAGTCTGATCAACAGTCCTTTTGATCAGGTGGTATGTGTGGTCCTTACCGGGATGGGCATGGACGGCACGGAAGGAATCCGAAATCTGAAAGCGAAAAAACAAACCTTTGTGATAGCACAACAGGAGAATACCTGTGCGGTATACGGTATGCCGAAGAGCGTTGTAAAAGCGGGCGTGGCAAACCAGATCGTTGAACTGGACAATGTAGCACAGGAAATCATCATGAACGTGGGGGTAAAGTAAGATGGATGTAAGCCAATATCTGGAGATATTTCTGGATGAAACAAGAGAACATTTACAGAACCTGAATACGGAGATCTTAAATCTGGAGCAGGATCCCGAGAACGAGGATACGGTCAACGAGATCTTCCGTGCCGCCCATTCTTTAAAGGGAATGGCAGGCACCATGGGTTATAAACGGATGCAGACGCTGACCCATGATATGGAAAATGTATTTTCGGAAGTGCGCAACGGTACGATCAAGATCAAATCCCATATGATTGATATTCTGTTTCAATGTCTGGACGCACTGGAGGAATATACGACCAATATTCAGGAAAATTCCGATGAGGGAACAAATGATAACGAAGCCCTGATCAAGCTTTTAAACGACTGCCTGAAACCGGACGGCGCACAGGAAGAGACGCCGGCGCCGGAGAGCACAGCCGGGAAACCTGCAGCGGCAGCTTCCGGCGGCAGCAAGTGGAGCAGCATTCCTCTGGACGAGGCGCAGAAGCTGGTGCTGGGCGAGGCTGTAAAGCAGGGAAAAAAGGTATATGGCATTACCGTAAAAGTACAGGAATCCTGTATCTTAAAAGCAGCCAGAGCGTTTCTTGTCTTCAAGGCGGTGGAGGAACTGGGCGAGATTCTGGTGTCCGCCCCTTCCGCGCAGGATATTGAAGACGAGAAGTTTGAACTTGATTTTTCGATCATTGTGATCACAGACAGCCCGCTCGACAGGGTGCTGGCTGATATTAAGAGCGTTTCGGAGATCGAGGAAGCCGAGGGCGCGGAGATGACGGATTTCGGAGGGACAGAGGAAGAGGCAGCCTCACCGTCGTCGCCGGCAGCGGAAAAAGCAGAAAAGTCGAAAGAGAAGAGCGTTCCCGCCAAGACGGAGACGGCAAAGGCATCCGGCGCGGAAAATGCACCGGCGGCAAAAACCGGCGCCGCGAAGCAGGAGAAGAAGAGCAATACCAAAGCGGTCGGCAACCGTACCGTCAGGGTGGATATCGAAAAACTGGATGTGCTGATGAATCTTGTCAGCGAGTTGATCATCGCCAAGAACTCCCTTGTGTCCGCTACAACGACGCAGGAGGGCAGAGAGGGCAACGCGGCGGTGGACAGCCAGATTGAATATCTGGAAAATGTGACGACCAGCCTGCATGAGTCCGTGATGAAGGTGCGGATGGTACCGATCGAGAGCGTTGTGAATAAGTTCCCGAGAATGATCCGCGACCTGTCCAAAAAACTGGATAAGAAGATGGATTTGCAGATGACCGGTGAGGAGACGGAGCTTGACCGTACCGTAGTGGATGAGATCGGCGATCCGCTGATGCACCTTCTGCGTAACTCTGCCGACCACGGTTTAGAGAGCGCTGAGGTCCGCGCGGAAAGAGGAAAACCGGAGGTCGGATCTATCTTCCTGAACGCTTATCAGGACGGCAATAACGTTATCATTGAGGTCGGCGACGACGGTAACGGTATTGATGTGGAGAATGTAAAAAACAAAGCGATCGAGAGGGGTACAGTAACGCCGGAACAGGCGCTCAACATGACGGATAAGGAGATCATTGACCTTCTGTTCCTGCCGAGTTTTTCAACGGCAAAGGAGGTGACGGACGTTTCCGGCAGGGGCGTCGGCCTGGATGTCGTAAAATCCAAGATCGAGACTTTGGGCGGCGAAGTGGAAGTAAAGACGCAGCTGGGCGAAGGCAGTACCTGGATCATCAGGCTTCCGCTGACACTGGCTATCATTCAGGCGTTAATGGTGGAAGTGGGAGGAGAGAAATACGCGATCTCCCTGAATTCCGTGACAACTCTTGAAAACATCGCACCCAGTGATGTGAAACTCGTGCAGTCCGAGGAAGTGATCCATCTGCGCGGCTCCGTTATCCCGCTGATCCGTTTGAACGAAGTGCTGGATATAGAGTCTACAAGAAAAGAAAACGAAAATATGATCGTTGCCATTGTGAAAAAAGGCGATAAGCTGGCGGGCCTTGTAGTGGATAAACTGATGGGACAGCAGGAGATCGTTATCAAATCACTCGGCAAGTTTGTCGATAAGACGAGAATCATCAGCGGCGCGACAATTCTTGGCGATGGTGAAGTAGCATTGATCCTGGATGCGAATGTACTGATATAAGGAGCGAAGAGGAGGGTTTATTGTCATGGAAGAACTGAAAAACAACGGTGGTGCAAAACAGTTTATCGTGATAAGAGTCGGTGAAGAGCAGTACGGAATCGATATTAAGTATGTGGACAATATCATCCATATGTGCAGCATTACCAGAGTGCCGAAGGTTGCGCTTTATGTAAAGGGTGTGATCAATGTGCGCGGCGAGGTCATTCCGGTTATGGATATCCGTACAAAAATGGGACTGATGGAAGCAGAATATACGAAGAACACCAGGATCGTTATTGTTAAGAGCGAACAGCAGGGATTTGTGGGTCTGATCGTGGATGCCGTCAAGGAAGTGGTGACACTGGAGGTGGACGGTATCGAAAAGGTATCCTACGATAATAAGAGCGGCAAGACCATGTTTGTGACAGGCGTAGGAAAACATCAGGGAAGCCTGATATCGGTACTCGATCTGAATGAGATTCTGACCGAATAAAAGGTTCGGGTGTATCTGAACATTGAAAGGCCGATCAAAAGGCCTGTTATATAAGGAGTGAAGCTATGGATAATAACTTCGGGTTTGAGCAGATTGACAGCGGCTATCTGGATGTGCTGAAGGAGATAGGCAATATCGGAGCGGGAAACGCGACAACGGCACTGGCGCAGATGCTGCAGCGAAAAGTGGATATGAAGGTGCCCCAGGCAACTCTTTTGGAGTTCCGTGATCTGGGGGAGGCAATCGGTGGTGAAGAAACCATTATGGCCGGCGTTTATATGGTGGTGGAAGGGGACATCAGAGGAAGCATGATGTTTCTTCTGGAAAAGAATTCTGCAAGGCATCTGGCGAACCAGATGCTGGGAGGTTTTGGCGATCCGAATGCCGAGGATTTCGGTGAGATGGAGATATCGGTTCTGCAGGAGATCGGAAATATTATGACGGGTTCGTATTTGAATTCGCTGTCGGATCTGACAGGGCTTAAGATATTTCCTTCTGTACCGGAGATCGCAATTGATATGGCGGGAGCGATACTCAGCGTGCCTGCTATTGAATTTGGCGTAATCGGAGACAGAATTCTGATGATCCAGACCAGATTTACAGATGATGTAGATATAGACGGCTTTTTTATCTTAGTACCTGATTTGGATTCTTACCACAGAATTATGAAGTCTTTAGGAATGGCATAGGAAGTGGATAAAGATGAGCAAGATAATTAAAGTAGGAATGGCAGATCTCAATATATGTAAAAGTCCGGATGGAATCACTACACTGGGGCTCGGCTCCTGTGTAGGGGTTGCACTCAGGGATCCCGTGACAAAGATCGGCGGGCTGCTGCATGCGATGCTGCCGGATTCTACAGTTATAAAAAATAATACATGCGTAGAGAAATTCGTGGATTCAGGCCTGGATGAACTTGTAAAGAGAATGGTGAGGGCAGGGGCGAACAAGGCGAGGCTGGAGGCGAAACTGGCGGGCGGCGCCCAGATGTTTGCGTTTCAGAGAAATTCCGATCTGGTGAAGGTCGGGGAGAGAAATGCGGAGGCGGCAAGAAAAAAACTGCGCGCCATGCATATCAGGCTGCTTGCGGAAGATACAGGGCTTAATTACGGCCGGACGGTAATATATTATCCTGAGACGGGAATATATGTTATCAAGGCGGTAGGAAAACCGGAAAAAAGTATATAAGGGGGACGCTTTGGCGTGGCAAAGAAAAAGGACAACGCAGAGAACAAGGAAAAGAAAAAGCGTGAAGGCCATCGGTTATTTGTCGTCAGTAAAGAAGCAAAACGCAGATTGATACCGCCGTTTATCATGTTGACGGCGGGAGCGGTCAGCAGTATTTTAATGGTAATGCAGGGGAGGTATGAACTTCATGAATTTCTGAGGAATCTCCTGCTTATTCTGCTTTTCTTTTATATACTGGGCTGTCTGTTGAAGGGTGTGCTGGATATGATAGACAGGCAGAATACACCGCCGGAGCCTGAAGAAAATGAAGAAAATGATGGGGAAGAGGTCATAGAAAAGGGGCCGGAGGAGCCGGAGCCTGAAGAAGAGGAGGCCGCGGGAAAATAGGCGATAGACGATTATGAATGAGGCGGAAAAAAAGAGACTTTGGGATGAATACGGCAAGACAAAAAGCCCTGAAACCAAGGAAAAGATCATAATAGAATACGCCCCGCTTGTAAAAGTTGTGGCCGGCAGACTCAGTATGTATCTGGGGTACAATGTAGAGTATGATGATCTGGTTGGTTATGGTGTATTCGGGCTGATCGATGCGATTGAAAAATATGATCTGTGCAAAGAGGTCAAGTTTGAGACTTATGCCAGCCTGCGGATCAGAGGCGCGATTCTGGATCAGATCCGGAAAATGGACTGGATACCCAGAACGATCAGACAGAAACAAAAAAAGATAGAGACGGCCATCCGGGAGATCGAGAGCCGCGAGGGAAGGCCTGCCACGGATGAGGAGATCGCATCGTCACTGGGAATTACGGATGAAGAATATCTGGACTGGCAGGGACAGATGAAGGTGACCGGCGTGGTTTCCCTGAATGAGTTTATGGAAGCGGGAAGCGAAGTGCCCATAGAGTCCGGGGCACATTCCCAGCAGTTTGATTCTCCGGAGACAGTCATTGAAAAAGAAGAGCTGAAAAGAATGCTGATGGAGTCACTGGAGGTATTGACAGAGAAAGAAAAGAAAGTTATCTTATTCTATTATTATGAGGAATTGACTTTAAAGGAAATCAGCTCTATCTTAGAGGTCTCGGAGTCGAGAATATCTCAGCTTCACACGAGGGCGCTCCAGAAAATGAAAGCGAAAATGGGAAAATATATGGGAATCTTAACCGAACGTTGAGCACGCATCATGTTAAGCGAGTCTTTGGCGGACTTGCGGAAAGTATGGTAATTCATGAAGAACGGTTTTTTTCAGTTAGTGCATAAGATTGGCGGAACTTTTATAAGACTGATCCCGCCTAAGGATGGGGGAGAGGCACTTTCGCTGAACGAACTTAAAGAATATCTGGATGCAAGAGAGGTTGCCTATAATACGGGGGAGTTGAAGGAAGCACTGGAGGGGCTTGCTTCGGAAAAACTGGTCCGGTTGAACGGTGAGAGTATGCGCCCCTGCCGGGAGAGTTATTCTTTGTATGTTTCTTCTGACAAGATGACGGCGACCGTCAGGTTTTACGCGCCTTCTCAGGGGGCGGAAAAACTGACCGAGGAAGAGATGATAAGTGATCTCAAGGCAAAAAGGATCCAGTACGGGATCTGCTCTGAGAATATCGAGAAGTTTTTCAAGGACAGATCTTACTGTGAGGATGTGGTTGTGGCAGAGGGAGAGCCATGCCAGCCGGGGGTTCCGGGCCGGATAGAATATATGTTTTCGACGGACCGGAAAGCGAAGCCGACTCTCCGCAAGGACGGCAGTGTAGATTTTCATAAATTGAATACAATATGTCCCTGTAAGAAGGATGAACTGCTGGCAAAGGTCATTCCTGCGGTGCATGGCGAAAAGGGATGTAACGTTTACGGGGAAGTGACAAAGCCGCCTGCGGTGAAGGAGGCGAAGCTGCGCTTCGGAAAGAATATTTCCGCTTCGGAGGACCGGCTTGAGATCTACTCCAAAGTAGACGGCCATGTGGCCCTGATCAACGGGGAGGTGTTTGTAACAAACCTTCTCGAACTGGAAAACGTGGATGTTTCTACCGGGGATATCGAGTATGACGGCAGTATTTTGATCAGGGGAAATGTTTTTTCGGGATATTCGGTAAAGGCCACCGGCGATATCGATATCAAGGGCGTTGTGGAAGGGGCTATGGTAGAGTCCGGAGGGAATATATCCATCGCCCGGGGAATGAACGGCATGTCCAAGGGAATGCTTGAGGCGAAGGGGCATGTAGTTTCGAAGTATCTGGAAAATGCCCATGTCTCCGCCGGCAGCTATGTTGCCGCGGAAGCCGTTTTACACAGTCAGGTATATGCGGGGACGGAAATTCTGATAACCGGAAGAAAGGGATTTATCACCGGCGGTAAGGTAATGGCGTCCAATAAAGTCGCTGTAAAGACGCTGGGTTCCACCATGGGGGCTTCCACCGTCGTGACGGTCGGCCTCAATCCGGAACTGAAAAAGAAGCAGGCGATGCTGCTGCAGGAAATGCAGGAGATCCGGAAAAGCATAGCAAGCATAGAACCGGTGCTTCTGGCGGTGATCCAGAAGAAACAGATGAGTATTTCCGTTTCTGATGAAAAGATGAAAAATATACGGCGGCTTGCCATCATCAGACAGAAGCAAAAGCGGAAACTGGAAAATATATATGCGGAACTGGATGAACTGGATGATATCCTGATGGCGAGTGAAAATCCTGCCGTGGAGGTGGAGGACGCGGTATATCCGGGTACGAAGATCTGTATTCAGGATGTATCGATGGTAATAAAGAGCACCATAAAATACTGCAGGTTCATCCGGTCGGAAGGAGAAGTAAAAATGACCGTTTTGTCTTAATGCAAAGCGGTCATAGAAATTGGAGAAAACATGGGAGCATTGGAGATCATATTACTGGCGGCAGGGGCAGTTATCTTTATAGCCAGTTTCTGTATTCCGGTAAAACAGGAAAAACTGAAAGAGGAAACAAAGAATCTTGCGGCACAGGAAATAAAAAATATGGTGGCGGAAGAAATGGATCATGTGCGCGGAAGGCTGGAGGAGCTTTCCGAAGAGGAGATGCAGCAGCAGATCGAGAAGTCCGAACGTTCCATGGAGCGGATTTCCAATGAGAAGATCATGGCGGTTAATGAGTATTCGGATACCGTGTTGGATGAGATCCATAAGAGCCATGAGGAAGTGGTCTTTCTTTATGACATGCTGAAAAATAAAAAGGAAAGCCTTGCGGAATCTTATGAAAAGGCTGACAGGGAGATTCAGGATCTGTTACAGCGGGTGAAGGATTCCGAGATCACTGTGCGTGAAAATCTGGAAGAACTTGAAGCACGGCAAAAGTTACTGGCGGAGAGGAAAAAGGAAACCGTATCTTACGCGGAAGGGGTGTTTGGCGGAAGCGGCGCCGCGTCTGCCGGGACGGATCTGCCGGGCGGACAGGCGTCTGCAGGAGAGAACGTGCCCGAACAGGGGGAAGCGGGACCCGCAGTCTTTACAGAAGCCGGTGGATCGGGAGAAGAAAAGGAAGCGGTGGTTTTTCAGCCCTTTGTTCCTGAAAAAATAGAAGTGGTGCCGAAGAAAAAGCCGGCGGGAAAAGCGCCAAAGAAGCCGGAGGAAGCGGAAAACGGGGGAGGCCGGATAGATCAGGCAAAAGCGGAGGCCGACGGGGAGAAGGCTGCTGCGGTCAAAGAGAAACCCGCAGGAAGAAAGCCTTCGGGAAAGAAAGCTTCCAGAAAGAAGGAGTCGGTGCCGGCGGAACGGGGGAATGTGACACTTGTGTCAGAATCTGAGGAGCAGCAGGGCATGAACAGCAACGAAAGAATATTAGAGCTCCACCGGGCGGGAAAATCCAATATGGCGATCGCCAGAGAACTCAGCCTCGGTATCGGTGAGGTGAAACTGGTGATAGATTTATATGAGGGGCTGCGATAATGAAACTTAGATATTATTTACGTGGACTGGGAATCGGCATGCTGGTGGCGGCCCTTGTGCTGATCTTATCGGGAAATACAGGCGGAAAGATGAGCGACGAGGCAGTCAGGAACCGTGCGGCTCAGCTCGGTATGGTGGAGAAAGATAAGACCGTGTTGGAAGATATCGGGAATGAGGCGTCCGGAGAACAGTCCGGGGACGCGGAGTTAAATAAGGAGGCGGAAGATACGGCTGTTTCGGAAGAGGAGAAAGACGGGACGGCTGCTGCCGATGCTGCGCCGGAGGGTGAAGTGCCCGAAGTCCCGGATGAAGTTTCGCCTGAAGAGGGAGAAAATGCCGCGGCGGAGTCAGCGGATGCAGAGACGGAGACTGACGGTGCTGCAGAGGACGAGCAGACGCTGGCGGATCAGATAGAACAGCGTGCGGACGAGGTGGCTGACAGAGCGAAGGAGGTGGCTGAAAACTCCATACCGGAAAAGATCGTTACCTTTGAGGTGTATCAGGGCGATACCTCGGTCTCCGTTTCAAGAAGGGCAAAGGAGATGGGCCTTGTGGAATCCGCGGCGGATTTTGATGTGTTCCTGTGCCGGAACGGATACGATAAAAGGATTTCGATCGGAACCTATGAGATCACGATTGGAGCGACCGAAAAAGAGATCGCTGATATTGTGACGAAGAGCAGGTAAGGGTTTGCAGCATGGTGCAGGGGTTCTGTGCCGGACTGCTGCGAAATCCGCACCGGATTGAGACTGCAGACGCCGCACAAGATGGCAACGGTTCTGCCTTTGGTTTTACTGTTCTCAAGAATGCATAGAAGAATGCATAGAATGAATGATTTTGCTTGCAATAGCAGGAGATTTGTGGTAAAATACAACAGTTGTAAAAAAACACATATACTGGTTTCCGGTTGGTGCCTTCGTACACAGGGGTAGGCCGGGAAGTTGGGGAGTCATGGACCCGGTACAGGATATGGAAGAAAAACCAAATGGAGGAAAAAGACATGAGCGTAATTTCAATGAAACAGTTACTGGAAGCAGGTGTACATTTCGGACACCACACAAGAAGATGGAACCCCAAGATGGCTCCTTATATCTTCACGGAGAGAAACGGCATTCACATCATTGATCTGCAGAAATCCGTAGGGAAGGTGGATGAAGCCTACAACGCGGTTGCGGATATCGTTTCCCAGGGAGGTACGATCCTCTTTGTAGGCACAAAGAAGCAGGCGCAGGACGCGGTGAAGACAGAGGCGGAGCGCTGCGGTATGTACTATGTAAATGAAAGATGGTTAGGCGGTATGCTGACCAACTTCAAGACCATCCAGTCCAGAATCGACAGACTGAAAAGAATTGAGGAGATGGCGGAGGACGGTACATTTGACGTACTGCCGAAGAAGGAGGTTATCCAGATCAAGAAAGAATGGGATAAGCTGGAGAGAAACCTCGGCGGTATCAAGGAAATGGACAGAATCCCTGACTGTATTTTTGTAGTAGATCCCAAGAAAGAAAGAATCTGCGTACAGGAGGCGCATGCACTGGGTATTACGCTGATCGGTATCGGCGATACAAACTGCGATCCTGAAGAGCTTGATTATATCATTCCCGGTAATGACGATGCGATCAGAGCCGTAAAACTGATTGTTTCCAAGATGGCTGACGCCGTTGTGGAGGCGTCTCAGGGTGAGGCTGCCTACACAGAAGAAATGGCAGAGGCAGCAGAAGGCGAAGCGGCGGATATCGAAGAGGTAGCGGCGGCAGAGGAGTAGGATCGCTGTTCTGCGGGCGGCGGCAGGAGCAGAAGCGAAGCGTTTTCGGACCGGGTGAATAAAGGCGGCAGGAGCGAAAGCGGAGTGTTTCGGGTCGGGTGAATAAAGGCGGCAGGAGCGAAAGCGGAGTGTGTTTCGGGCCGAACGGAAAAAGAGATTAATGATTTAATAGATTTGGAGGAAATATAAATGGCTATTACAGCGGCAATGGTAAAAGAGTTGAGAGAAATGACCGGTGCAGGCATGATGGATTGTAAGAAGGCCCTCACCGAGACAAACGGCAATATGGAGGAGGCTGTCGAGTTTCTGAGAAAGAACGGACAGGCTAAAGCGGAGAAGAAGGCCGGCCGTATCGCAGCAGAGGGTATCTGCCGTATTGCGGTAGGCAGCGGCAAGGCAGCGGTTGTGGAAGTAAATTCCGAGACCGACTTTGTAGCAAAGAACGAGACTTTTCAGGTTTTTGTAGAGACAGTGGCAAAGCAGGCGCTTGATACAACAGCCGCAGATATGGATGCGTTTCTGGCTGAGAGCTGGAAGGAGGACGCTTCTAAGACTGTAAAGGAGGCACTGGTGGAGAAGGTGGCAACCATCGGTGAGAACCTGAATATCAGAAGATTTGAGGTCGTTGAGGCTCCGATCATAGTAGATTATCTGCACGGTGGCGGCCGTATCGGCGTTATCGTAGCTGCGGAGGCAGGGGCTGACAACGATGCGGTGAGAGAGGCATTAAAGAATGTGGCTATGCAGGTTGCAGCGCTGGCACCGAAGTATGTTTGCAGGGATGAGATCAGCGA
Source organism: Lachnospiraceae bacterium (assembly GCA_910573755.1). Lineage (GTDB taxonomy): Bacteria > Bacillota > Clostridia > Lachnospirales > Lachnospiraceae > 1XD8-76. The sequence continues at coordinate 68,002 of CAJTBO010000019.1, forward strand.
TGACTATATTGCCCATGAGAAGGAGATTCTTCTGGCACAGATCATGAATGATCCGAAGGAATCTGCTAAGCCTCAGAAGGTGATCGACGGCATGATCAACGGTCGAATCAATAAAGAACTGAAAGAGATCTGCCTGCTGGATCAGATTTATGTAAAAGCGGATGACGGCAAGCAGACTGTCGGACAGTATATCGCACAGGTTGCAAAAGAGAACGGCACAGACCTGAAGGTAACGAAGTTTGTACGTTTCGAGACCGGGGAAGGCCTGGAGAAGAAGAATGAGGATTTTGCGGCTGAGGTTGCAGCGCAGATGAATGCGTAGAAATTTGTCGAAATAAGGCGAATAGAGATAGGAATGAGAACCCTTGTAAGTGGTGTGTATGCGCCATTTGCAGGGGTTTTTAGTGTTTTATGTTGAATTTTCATTTCTTGACACTGTCACGATATACCGTTATAATCAATAGAAAAGAATCCATGAAATGGAGAATAGAGAAATGGAATTGATGAATTTGTTAAAGGAAAAGCAGCTTTCTGTTTATCAGTGTGCGAAAGAAAGCCATGTACCATATACTACATTATCAGATATTGTGAAAGGGAAAACCAGGATTGAAAAATGTACCGCAGAAACAATATATAAATTAGCGAGGACACTTCATTTGACAATGGAAGAACTTTTAACAGAATGTTTTAAAGAAGATGAAAACGCTCCCAATTTAAGAGATTTTGAAATATATAAAAGTAATATCTGTCATTTAGTGAAAGATAAAGGAGAAATTGATTTTATTATTGACACTTTAAAGGAGAATCAAATAAGGACTTATTGGGAACGGCAATGGTATCGGGAAAGTTTTTATCTTCTGGCTATGGTAGATTATTTAAGCAGGGAAAATGGACTTCCATTGTGCAATGATTATGAAGATATAAGGAACTGTAAGCTGTCGGAGCCGTTATATCCGTGGGATGTTGTTCTTGCTGCAAAATTGGATGGTTCGCTTGATAGGAAAGAACAATGTTTAAAAGAAGCGATTCCCGAATTTCTGAGGTTTAATATTATAGAAAGCGAGATAAGGAATGTCTGTTGAGAAAGGTTTTACCAAAGAAAATTTAGATTATTATTTGAAAGAATTGGCAAAAGAGTTTCGGAAAAGAAATGGGAAAAATACACCTGCTGAGATTGTGTTAGTTGGGGGCGCAGCAATCCTTGCAAATTATGGGTTCCGTGAAATGACCTATGATATCGATGCAGTCATAACAGCATCATCAGCCATGAAGGAAGCGGTGAACGCAGTAGGAGACCGTCTCAGTTTGCCAAATGGCTGGCTGAATGCAGACTTTAAGAATACGAGTTCTTATAGTCCTAAATTGTCGCAATACTCTAAGTATTACCGTACCTATTCTAATGTATTGAATATCAGAACAATTAGTGCGGAATATCTTGTTGCCATGAAATTAATGTCCGGGAGACGTTACAAGAAGGATTTGTCTGATATTATTGGTATCTTAAGCGAACAAGAAGGAAGAGGAAAGTCTTTAAATTACCAGCAGATTGATTGCGCAGTAAAAAATCTGTATGGCGGGTGGGATAATATTTCCGAATATGCAATATAGGTTTTGAAAGCGGCTTTAGATTCAGAAAACCTAAAAGAATTATTTATGGAACAGGAATATGATGAAGCATTGTCAAAACAGGCAGTGCTTCAAGTTGAAAAATATGAAGGGGAAAAAGTAAAGGAAAGTAATGTGGATGAGATAATCCAGAGAGCGTTAAGTAAGAAGAATAATGGCAAGGATGCGAGGTAGTTTAATGAAAACTGATTTTTACAAATTTTATCTATCAGATAGCGATAAAAATTTCTGTTATATCTTGATATAATGTGAGTTTAACGAATAAAGGAAGTCAAGAGGTGGAAATGTGAGTAGGGGTAATGATGCAATTCCCACATGGAGTGGATTTAATTACCAAGGTAAAGTAATGCTATTATATATATTAAAGCTGATAAATCAAATAAGTAAAGAGGAAGATGGAAGGGTATATTCTGTAAATTTAGAGGAGATAGAGGATTTTTGTATTTTGCGTGATTCTGAATATATTTCATTTCATCAAGTGAAAGCGTGGTTGTCGGTAACAAAATGGAGCAGCTATAGTACCGCAATGGACAAGCTGTTAAAACATCGAAATGGCTCCTCGAATCCAATGGCAAAATGTTACCTTATGGTAGCGAGGGATGTGGCTGACTGGTATGAAGATTCTAATACATATAATGCAAGCATAGAACTTTATAAGCACGATTCAAAAATTGTAGGAGTGTGCGATGTAAAGGATTTGATTATAGAAGAAATAAAGAAGTTTCTAGAGGAAAAAGGATATGATGAGAACCAAGTTGAAATTATATATGGAGAATTGTGTTTATTTTTAGACGATAGGATTGCCTTGATGCATAAACAAGGTACTAAGAAAAGGGATTATACCATACCGTTCTCCAGCTTTTTGAATGTTATCAATCAATCGGTAAAGAAAGAGCATGTGCGGAATGAGTTTTATTTGAAAGAGAAGATCTATGATTATATTATGGAAAATGCAGAAATGGCATTAGATGGCTTATGCCAGGATATTTGTGAGGATTCTTTGGAAGACTGCAGAAGGGTATGTGCCGCAAAAGTGGCTTATGAGAAGATAATGGAAATTTCGGATTATACAAAATTCTGCAAAGTATTAAATCCGGATAAAATAGATGGATGGGACAATTCCCTGGCAATGGCTGAGAATTTTCCGATGAAGGGATTGCAGAATGAAATCTATTTTTTATTATACCAAAGTAAAAGTCCTGAAAAAATATTAGGGGATGAGAATGGTATATATTTACAATCGAAATATTCCAATGCGCCAAACAGGAAAATAATTCCTACACTATTGGATTTAACCAGTGGGTGCAGAGGAAAAAGAAAGGCTTTGCAAAGGATATTCCAGAACATGATCCAAAACACAGATATTATGGATATTTTAGAAGGAAATAGTATAACTGTCATTCCAGGAAGCTATAACGGTTTTTTATCTCAGGCTCAGATAACATCCGGGTGGAAGGAAAGTAATCCAGAAAAAATAAACCATTACTATAGAGAAATAGAATTGATTTCTTCAAAAGAACTGCAGGACAAATTTAATGAAAACGGAGGCAATCATGATTGATGTTATAATTGATATTATTCGTTTGCTTAATGAAGGAAATGTTCTTCCCTTTCAGAAGGATGCGGAAACAAAGATAGATTTATATAATAAAGATGTAGAATTGTATATTGATTACTCAGGCAGTGAGAAAAAGTATTATTATTTTGCTGAACTTAAAATGGATGATGAAAAAGACGACAATTTACCGCAGATTGAAGATATCCTGCGGAATAACGAGGCGTTTGTAGCAATTGGAGAACCTAATCCAAGCGACTCATATATGATTTTATTGTGGCAGATAGAAAATATAGATGAAAGCATTTACCCATATGTTATAAAGATTGAAGAAAATGAATTCTTTTATAAAAAATATGTGTTTTACTATACCAGACAAGAATTAAAATCCTTCATGGACTGGTATCATGTACTGTCAGAAAAAGGTTCTTCTGCCCTTACAGAAATATTAGAAGCCTTACAATTTCTAGATGAGGGAGATGCCCAAGTGGATTTTTTAACACGGCTGTTGGCGAAAGTCCCTTTTTTTAATCCAGTGTTCCCAAAAGCTGTAATGAATGATTTTGATAAAATGGTTCAGAAAAGAATTGATGGGATCAGGCAGACGCAAAAGGAAAAAGCGGATGGGACAAGACAGACACAAAAAGAAACAGTAGGGATCATAAATAATATTTTTAACGAAGCAATAGAAAGTGGAAACGCTGATATAGAGAAAATATCCGATGCAATATACCAGGAGCTGATGGAGGAATAGTAGATGGGTTATACATTTAGAAATATTTGTATTAGAAATTTTAAATATATTACAGATGAAAAACCATTGGTATTTGAGTTTAGTAACCGTAATATTGTCATTTTGGATGGGCAGAACGGATATGGCAAAACAACTCTGTTTGATGCGATAGAGATTTTGCTTACGGGTCGAATGAAACATTTTAATCCAAATTTGCAGAACAGGAAAACAGAAACAATAGGAATGTTGGCAAACGATGCCAACAAAGATATTGTCATAACTGCAGTTTTATCATCTGATACGGAAGGGGAACTGCGGATTGAAAGAAAGCTGCTATGTAAAGAAGAGTTCGAGAGCATACTTTTGCTGAATGCTCAGCAGATAGAACAAGAGAGTCTGTATGATAAATTAGGATTCAGCCTAAATATGTTTGATATTGGAATGTATATTTCACAAAGCGAATCTTTAAATTTCCTTCAGAATAAATACAAAGATAGGAAAGAGTATGTTTCTTCCCTTTCGGATAATACGGAAATGCAAGAGAAAATAAAAACATTAAAATCAATCCAGGAATCTTTGGGGGAAAGAATTAAGCAGGAAACAGAAGAAAAGGAAGAGATGATAAAGTCTGCGAGAGAAAAGGTGACTTCTTTAGAGAAACAAATAGAAAGTGTTTCAGACCATGAAAAATTGCCAGGGGAAGATGTAAGGCTGTTTCGAGAGGAAGAATATCCATTTGATGTTGTAGTGATAGATGAAAATGTTTCATATGACTCTATCATCCTGCCGCTTCGGCAAATAAGCAAATTCGTAGAAAATTATGAGGAATATATCAAATATACAGATAATGCTGTTGTAAAGGAATTAAAGGGTGTATCTAAGCTGATATATATGGCATTGTTTTATAGTGAAGAGATTTCACTGCTTGATAAAAATGAAAGCCTTCTACAGAGTTTGGGCAAAGACATAGGATTATTGAAGGATTTTTCGGAAAGTAAATGGTTGGTCGATGAGGAGCACTTTGAAGAAGTCAATATAGATAAAAAAGTGGTTGAGCGATTAAAGGAACTATTGTTAAGCCAACAAAGGGAACGGAATCAACTGGCCGATGCGGATAAAGTTTTGGCACAGATGACAAAGGCCAGAAGGACGTTCATTGACCAATATAATCATGCGGTAGAGGCGGGTAAATTTAACCCAAATAAGTGCCCATTGTGTGGGACAGATTTTACAGATATTAACCAGGCTATTATAGAAACAGAAAGTTTTATTAAAGACATTCATACAGATGGTGTGAAGGTAATAGAAGATTTAGAAATAGAAATATCAGGAATATTCCAGCAAAGCATAATTCCGATTTTACAAAAGCGTCTTGAAGAAAACAAACTTTTACTCCAAATGAAAGATTCACTGTCAGGCTGTAGGGCGCTTTCCACAGAAAAATTGCGTAATCACTTGATCAAATTGGGGATATCGGACTTTTCCTCCAATCCAAATGAAGCATTCAATGTAGAGGAATTTTCAGGCAAATATGAGAAACTGATGGAAATAATCCAGGGCAAAGAAGTTCCTAATAAAATTGTTTTGAAGGATGAAGAGATAGAATTATACAAATCAATCCATAATAAATATTATCATAACACGAAACCAGGACATACAGTGGAACAACTGCATAGCAAGGAACAATATATAACAAAGTTATTTAATGACAAATTCTCTTTACAGCTATCAGCTGAAAAAGAGAAGCTAAAAAAGCTAGAAGAGGATTATGAAAAATATGGGGTAAAAAGAGATTCTATGTCAGAAGCGTTAAAAACTTTAGTAAGTAAATATGAAGCAGCTAGCAAAGATTATCAAACGCAGCTTACAAATGCGATAAAGATTCCTTTGCTGGTGTACAGTGGGAGAATCATACAAAATTATCCATTGGGACTGGGAATCCGGGCGGTTGTTCGAACAAATCAGTTGGTTTTTGAGGCAGCTTCGAAAAATGGAAATGATGTTTATAATATCTTAAGCACGGGACAGCTCAATGGTCTTTCCATAGCATTTTTATTGTCTATAAAAAATGTATATGGGCAAACAGATGGATTGGATATTTTATTAATAGATGATCCATTGCAGACCATTGATGATATCAGCGCTATTTCATTGGCTGATTTATTGACACAGCAGGGAATCGGACAAATTGTCCTGTCTACGCATGAGGACGCGAAAGCGGCTTTGCTTAGGTATAAATTTAAAAAGGCGGGATTGAGCGTTTTAGAGAAAAATATGCAGGAATTGTATATGGCGACTGTTGCGGTTGAAGGATAGAGATTAAAAAGTTGGTAGAGTCTAAAAACTTCATGATGTTATTTTTGTTGCAAGTTTAGTTAGAGGAAATTAGATATTTCTCAAACATCTAATAGTCGCTAGGAAGAGATTGGGGATTTGGGGGAAGAATCTTATCCCCCAAATCCCCCCAAATGGAAAATGGTTATCCCCCAAATTTGAAAAATGAGAAATCGGAAATTTTAGAAAGCAAAATGAATTTTCCCCCAAAATAAAATTTGGGGGATACGGTTGAAAAGCCGCTGTCTTAGAACAGTCAAAAATCACTGCAAAGCCAGTAAAATACATAGTTCCGGGGATGTGTGTCCGGGACATAAAAAAGGGAAAGTTCGCAAAACAGATGAATGCATAAGGCGAAGTTTGCCTGGTTATTTTGAATGAAGAAACCCTTGTGAATGGTGTGGGAATGCCATTTGCAGGGGTTTTGGTATTTATATAAGCTTACTTAGCACAAAAAATGCTGATTGGAATCTACCTTATTGTTTTTGAATATTAGTTTGAATTAAGTAATATAATTGTATTAATTTATGAAATGTATAATTCAAGAAATGGAAAGGGATGATTGTTTAATGGGTCCAACAATTGATCAGTATTTAGTAGCTAATTGCTTATATATGATTGATGAATTCAATATGTTGTATAAAGGATGGGATAAGCCGAAATTAAAAATTGAGGCAGATGAGAAGTTCAATGAAATGGATATAACAGTAAGATTGGGATACCCATTCAAACAGAATGCTCATTATACAGCGGGAGAAAGTGGTAGAATAAAGAAAGCGCAGAAAATAAATCATGATTTATATATAGGACAAAGAGATTTTAGAATCGAGGTGAAATATTTAAAAAATTGGATTAGTTCCGCTAATACAAGAGCAGCAAGTAAAAGTTGGTCAGTGTTTCAGCAAGATTTTGACTGGTTGATGGATGAAATAGATAATGGAAAAGCTGGAAAGGTTGCGTTTGTAATTGCATGGTTTAATTGTGTAGAATCATTTTCGCAATTAATACAGTTGGGTACAGGCAATGGTGCTTACCCTTTGGCAGATGAAAGAAAACTGGCTTATTTTCCTTTTTTAATAAAAAAGGATAAAAATGCTCCCAAGCAAACAAAAAATTTAACCTATGATTATGTGAATGCATATACAGAAAGTCCAGTAAGAATTTCGTCTGAACGAAAAGGAAAATATAGATGTATGTTTATTGGCGAGAAAGATGATAAATTTCATTTTGCCTTGTATTATGGAGAATAGAGAATGTAAAATGATTACAAATTAAAGTCTGGTATACACTTGTGTAATTAAATGAAAAAATAGGTTGAATATATCCTATAAATTAAATATAATAAAACTATCAGGAGGTATGGATGATGACAATAAATACAAATACAATGGTTTCTATTACAGAAGCAAATCAGAACTTTTCAAAAGTAGCAAGATTAGTGGATGAACATGGAACAGCTGTCATTTTAAAAAATAATGTACCAAGATACCTTGTCATAGATTTTAGCAAAGCAGATAAGGATGTTGTTGCGTCAAATGAAGATGTGTTGAGTATATCTCAGAGATTGATTGAGAAAAATAAGGAATCTTATGAGGTACTTGCGAAATGATAAAGCTGACAAAAGAACAAATTTTGTTACTTCATACTCAATTAATAGAGACTACCGGGGGAAGTGATGGAATTAGAGACGTTGGCCTGCTTGAGTCTGCATTAGAGAGCCCATTCCAATCCTTTGATGGAGAAGAATTATATTCGAGCATACAGGCAAAGGCTGCAAGACTTTGTTATGGACTGGTTAAAAATCATGCGATGGTAGATGGCAATAAAAGATTGGGGTGCCATGTTATGTTAGTCTTTTTGGCGTTAAATGGTTATGAGGTGGAATATACTCAGAAAGAGCTGTCAGATTTAATCTTAGATGTAGTGGCGGACAGAAAGCGATATGAAGATATTTTACAATGGTTGTTGGTGCATCAAATGTAAGCTAGATCATTTGGAACTTCTTCCGATAAAATCTTTAAAACAAAAGTAGAGGATAAAGATGTGTTGAAGTTTATAAGGTTGGGGGAAGAATCTTACCCCCAAATTCCCCCAAATGGAGAATGCCCATCCCCCAATTTCAAAAATCAGAAATTGGAAATTTTAGAAAGTAAAATGAATTTTCCCCCTAAAATAAAATTTGGGGGATATGGTTGAAAAGCCGCTGGCTTAGAGCAGTTAAAAATCATTGCAAACCCAGTAAAATACATAGTTCCGGGGATATGAGGCCGGGACATGGAAAAGGGAAAGTTCGCCAAACAGATGAATCAGTAGAAATTTGTCGAAAACAGGAGAATAGAGATAGGAATGAGAACCCTTGTAAGTGGCGTTGGTGCGCTGTTTGCAGGGTTTTTTATTATGCGGTATGTATAAAATTTATAATGGATATTGTCTATAGAATGTGGTAAAATAAATAAAAATAGAAATTGGGAGTTGATTTTATGCTAGTTAGTACAGATAAGAAATGGGATTATGCATTAGGTATGATTAAAGTAGATGGATTAGAACCGTCCCCGGAATTTAAAAGATTAATTGAAAAAGAAAGTCGTGGAGAAATGACCACGGAGGATATGCGTAAGGTTTTAGACAAAAAATATAAGATGAAAGAATAGATAAAAATATTATGAATGATCCATATTTATATCCACATACAGATATTCTAAAGAATCTTGCTGATATACGGGACAGAGAAATGTTGTCGTGTATGGAGGCAGAATATACGAGTATACGGCTTGCGGAACTTGTAATAGGAGAATCCGTCAGCCGTTTTGATTTTGTAGCACTTTGTGATATGCATCATTATATTTTTCAGGATATATACGAATGGGCAGGAAAAATTAGAATTATAAACATTGAAAAATCAGAGCCGGCTTTAGGAGGTATTTCAATAGAGTATTCTGATTGTTTTGATATTGAAAAGGACGCAACATTTGTCTTAGATAAAATGAACCATTACGCTTGGGAAAAGGTATCTATTGAAGAAGTGGCAGAAATATTTTCAAAATATTTAGCTGAAATTTGGAAAGTGCATCCTTATCGAGAAGGTAATACGCGCACGGTAATTACATTTTGCAGCCAGTTTATAGAGAGTAAAGGGTTTTATATAGATAGTGATTTATTCAAAGATAATGCACAATATATGAGAACTGCTTTAGTTGCGGCAAATGCTTTGTTTTCAGATCTTGGGGATAAACGAAAGCCGGAATATTTAGAGAAGATAGTCCTGGATGCTTTGGAAAGAGGCCGGGAAATGAAACAAAGGGTTTCTGATATCATAAAAAAAGCAGGATATAGAGTGACAGAAAGAACAATCCGTAAGATTGTATATTGGAATCGTTTAGAACGGTATGAGCATGGGGAACGAGATGTTAGATTATATTTATTACAAAATAGGTAATGTGAATAAATGGCTTATATAAAAATCAAATATTACAGAACCTGAATTATTCATGAGCAAATAGAAATGCTCAAAATAACCCAACCTTGTTCCAGTTCTTCTGAAAACAATCGAATTATCTATGTAGTGCTATAGGGGCTTGTCAAAACGGAAGTCAATGCTAAGGGGGACGGGAAAACCTTTGTCTATGATGGCAACGGCAACCTGATCCGGAAGACCGATGAGGACAGCTATGTGACGGAGTATGAATACAGCCCTGTCAATCTGGTGAGCAATATAAACTATAATGACGCGAAATCCGCTTCCTGCCTCTATAACGGTACCGGGGAACTGATCGAAATGGAGGACTGGAACGGGAAGACTTCCATCGGCAGGGATCTCTTAAACCGCGTGACAGAGGTGACATACCATAACGGCAGGAAGACGGCATACGGTTGGGACAATGTAGGAAACAAGACCGTGCAGGGCTATCCGGACGGGACACAGGTGGACTACTACTACGATAACGAGAATCAGCTTGTGGAGATGGAGGACTTTGACGGCGGCATCACAAAGTTCGCCTACGACGGCAATGGCAATAAGACCTTCAAGGAATACCCGAATTATGAGACAGCGTACTATTTCTACGATGAGTGCGACCGGATCATCGGGATGGATGAATACAATATCGGAGGGAAAAGCTGTATAAAACCACTTATGACTGGGATGCGGAAGGAAACCGCCTGAGCGAGATGCAGTATAATCATGGACAGAGCGAAAGCGGCAGTGGAAATGGAAATTCCGGGAACAACGGGAATGGGAATGGCAACAGTGGAAATAATAGCAGCACTGTCTCTGCGGAAGCGCCGGCAGTAGAAATTCCATCCGTGGATACGGAACAGCTAAGCACCACAGCATACCCAATCAATGTATTATAGGAATTCGATTGACCTATATCCAAATAATTATGATACACATCATGTTATAGGACAAGAATATGATAAAGTTATGATTATGATGGATAAAAATTTTAGATATGACAAAGAGAGAAGAATACAGGGAAAAGAACATCCCAATCCAGATTTGCTTTTTTATAAGTTATTGTATCAAGCGATTTCTCGTGCAAGAGAAAAGTTATGTGTGTTAATAGTGGAAAATTACAAATTGTTTTCTGATATTTTATACGCTAATAGAGCTTAGGGAAAATGCAATTGATGGATTGGTTATTTAATGGTATACTGTTAACATAGAATAATCTAAGTGGAACGACCAAAAATGAAATTTGAGTGGGACGAAGAAAAAAATATATAAAATTTCTTTTGAGACGGCAGCATATGTTTTTGATGATCCTTATTACATTGAAATGTTTGATTTTGAGCATAGTGTTGATGAGGATAGATATATTGCGATAGGGAAAGTCGGCGATGTACTGTTTGTAGTATTTACAGAACGAAAGGAAACGATTCGATTAATTTCAGCCAGGCTTGCAACTAATGCAGAAAAGGAGCTTTATTATGACCAAAACATTAATTATTGAAAGTGGACAAAAACCAACGGAAGAACAATTAAAAGAGGTTGAAGAGGCGAAAAAAAGCCCAATTAACTTTGATGAGGATTGTGAGGAGTTGTCGTCAGCCATGATGAAAGCGTTTAAGAGTGCGGTTGTGCAAAGAAATCGTAAGAAAAAAGCTTAGAAATATTGGTGGAAGAATTTTATCCCCCAATATCCCCCAAATGGAAAATGGCTATCCCCCAAATTTGAAAAATGAGAAATCGGAAATTTTAGAAAGCAAAATGAATTTTCCCCCAAAATAAAATTTGGGGGATACGGTTGAAAAGCCGCTGGCTTAGAGCAGTCAAAAATCACTGCAAAGCCAGTAAAATACATAGTTCTGGGGATGAGCGACCGGGACACAAAAAAAGGGAAAGTTCGCAAAGCAGATGGGGCTATGTAATATAGAAAAATTAAATTTGAAAAGAAAAGTTGGAGGGCTTCAGAGAAATCTGAGGCTCTTTTTCTTTTATGAATCTGGAATTTGGATTTCAGTATAAGAATATATTTGTGTAAAATGATTTAAAAACAAACTATTTTGTCATAAAAATAAATGGTGAAACAGTATGAAATTATATTTTGAATTACTAAAATATCCAGTATTCACAATGAAGCATGTAAGTCAATACTATGATAACATTGAAAGTGCGCGTTCGGCGGTAAAACGTTTAATAAAGAGTGGTCTTGTAGTAAAAATACGAAATAATCTTTACACATGCATTAGTGGAGAAACAGATGCTTCATTGGCGAACCGTTATCAAATTGCAGGAGCGATCACACCAACTTCTTATGATTGTGCATATTATACAAATATAAAGGATGTATTTTTTGTGTAAAATCTCCTTTGATTTTCATCCGTGTGATGATATAAAATAAATACAAACGTGTTGCAGAAACTGCGTAAATCCAGTTAAATGCAGCACGTTTTTTATTGACTGGCCGGAAACCAGAATAAAGATAGGGTCTTATGTAATAAAAAGAAAATTACAGGGAATATGTTATACGAATTCAGCGCGTAGCCTTTGGCGTAAATCCAGCAGCCTGGGCTATGCGCTGATTTTGCGTGAAATGCTGTATGATATGCCCCTATGCCCTGAGAATCAGGGCAGGTTTATGGAAAGGAGACTAGACATGGAATCAAAAAGTAATTCATTTCTTGCAAAGGAGCCGATTCCCCGGCTGATGGGGAAATACGCCGTCCCCTGTATCATTTCGCTTCTGGTGGGCGCGCTGTATAATATTGTTGACCAGATATTCATTGCCAATGCCTCATATCTCGGCTCTTATGGGAATGCTGCAAATACCGTGGTATTTCCGCTGACTGTGATCGCCCTTGCCATCGCTGTTATGGTGGGCGATGGCTGCTGTGCTTTTGTGAGCCTGAGCCTTGGGAAAGATAAGCCGCAGGATGCAGGAAGGAGCATGGGAAACGCAATCCTTCTTATCGTGGCCTTTAGCTTGGCTCTGTGTGCGGTTTATCTGATATGGGACAGCCGGATCATTACCATGTTTGGAGGGACAGTGAATGAAGAAACCTTCCGCCATTCCAGAGAGTATTTTTTCTGGATCACCCTTGGCATTCCGTTTTATATGTTTGGGCAGGCAATGAACCCGGCCATCCGTGCGGACGGCAGCCCGAATTTTGCTATGGCTTCCACGCTTGCGGGAGCGGCCGTCAATATTGTCCTTGATCCGGTTTTTATCTTTGTGTTCCGGTGGGGGATGACGGGAGCTGCAGTGGCAACGGTAATAGGCCAGATCGTGACGGCTGCTCTGGCGGTGTGGTATCTCGCACACACAAAGACCATAAAATTAGGCAGGGCAGATTTTAAACTGAAAGGGGAGATTGTGCGCCGGACGTTAGTCCTTGGCATATGCAGTTTCCTGTCACAGATATCCCTTGTAGCTGCAATGGCTGCCATCAATAACATGATTCGCCGATATGGGGCGGTGGACGCTGTGTTCGGGCAGGCGCAGTATGCACAGATTCCGATGGCAGTCGTGGGGATCGTGATGAAATTTTTCCAGATCGTGATTTCCATTGTGGTGGGAATGGCGGCAGGCTGTATTCCCATCGTTGGGTATAACATGGGCGCAGGGGCTGTGGAGAGGGTAAAAGAGTTCTTTGCAAGGCTGCTTATTGCGGAAACTGCCGTGGGGATACTGGCCCTTGTCATTGCGGAGCTCTTCCCGGGCAGGCTTGTGGGGATTTTCGGTGCTACGAATGAGAGCATCTATTATACGGAGTTTGCAGTACGGGCATTCCGCGTCTATCTCTGCATGGTTGTATTCGCCTGCGTGAACAAAGCGGCGTTCATCTTCCTGCAGGCTATGGGGAAGGCGGCTGCATCCACCATACTCTCCATGGTCAGGGAAATTGTGTTCGGCGTTGGGTCTTCGTCGCGCTGTTTGTCAGGGGGCTGATCCGGACCACGCTTCTCACCTTCGGAAGCATGTATTTCATGTTTCGGCTGAATGCTGGCTTCGGGCTTATCATATTGTGCGCTTTCCCGTTTCTGGTGGGCGTGATCGGGTTGTGCCTGTGGAGGGCAAATCCCCTGCTTTCCAGGCTGCAGGCGCATCTGGATGCCATCAATGAAATTATGCAGGAAGACGTGTCCGGCATCCGCATCATGAAAGCCTGCGTTCGGGAAGCCTATGAAAAAACGCGGTTTGGGAAGGCGAACGGCGAACTGGTGCGGACGCAGCTGAAGACCCTTGTGATCTTTGCTTTTATGAATCCCCTTACGAATGCAATTATGTACTTAGCTGTCACGGTCATTCTTCTGGCAGGCTCTTTTTCAGTGGGAAACGGCAGCGCCACACCGGGAAATGTTATGGCGGCGCTGACCTATACCACCCAGCTTTTGAATGGTATTCTGATGCTGGTCATGCTGTTCCAGAATATTTCCAGAGGGCTCGCCTCATGGAAACGGGTAAAAGAAGTGCTGGAAAGCGTGCCGGAACTGAAGGAAGGCTCTTTCGACGGGGCGGCTCGGGCACAGGGTGAGATTGAATTCCGCGATGTATCCTTTACCTACCCGAAAAGCACCCGGAGCGTGCTTTCCCATATCAATCTAAAGGTACACAGAGGAGAGACCGTGGTGACGGGGATCGCCCCATTTTTTCCCGGAGATATTCTTGTAATAAGTTGAACGTGCCGTGTCGGAGCGTTCAATATTCCTTTTCCCCTCGTCCCATGTATCGCCATACATTTCCATAACCTTTTTCGTGCGGTAGTCTTTTGGGGCATATAGAAAGATTCTTACCAGATCCTTATTGTTGCGCAGGACATAATCGGCTGAACGTCCGATAATTACACATGAACCCGCTTCTGCAATCATTTTTATCACTTTATCCTGTGCTATGATAGCCTGCTGTATCACATTGGTACTTAAATACAATTCACGCATAACTGCGTTTTCATCAGAGTTGATATTGGAAATAAATTCACCTGCAAGCCCGCTTTCTTTTGCGGCAATCGCTGTCATTTCCTTGTAGTAGCAGGGAATATCCAGCTTTTGGGCTACCAGTTGTCCGATCTGTTTTCCAGCTGTGCCATGTTCACGGGCGATTGTAATAATAACGCCGGGGGAAGAGGCCCGTATACTCTGGGATTCGGTCCCGGTTTGTACTTTCCTTTTCTCCTGCTACAAACTTTTCCATAACTTTGCCATAACGACACCGGTAATAGATACAGCGATCATATCAGCAATCGGAGCCGCCCAGAAAATACCCGTAACACCGCTGACAATCGGAACAATAAGCGAAAAAATAATGAGCAGTACATCTCTTAAAATGGATAAAGGAGCTGCCGCCTTTGCGTGTCCTATGGATTGCAGGAAGATCGCACACACTTTTTGTACGCATGTAAAAATGATCAGGGAAAGATAGATCCGCAGGCATAAGACGGCAAATTGTGTATAGAGTTTTCCGTCCGCACCGAACATCTTAATGAACAACAGCGGAAATGCTTCAAAAAGGAATGTACATATGATACAGACAATTGCCGTCCACTTGATGATGAGTTTTAACAGTTCCTGCACTCTTTCAAATTGCCTTGCGCCATAATTGTACCCTACGATCGGCTGTGCTCCGGCTGCAATACCAATAGCAATATTTTAGACAATCTGGAACAGTTTCATAATAACGACAAATGCCGCTAAAGGAATATCCGCGCCATAAACCGAAGCCGCACTTTTACAAGCAGGATATTGTTTATAACCATAATGATCACGATAGATAATTGTGTCAGGAAGCTGGAAGTACCCAAGGCCATAACACGTTTCAAAATTCCTGCGTTGGGGCGGAAACTTCCAAGAGAGATCTTGAAAGTTTTGCTCTTTGTCAAATAGAAAGCGCAGATCATAAAGCTGACAAACTGCCCCAATATGGTTGCGTAGGCAGCTCCCTTAATTCCTAATCCCAGAGCAAAGATCGCTACCGGGTCGCCTATGATATTGATCACTGCCCCGACTAACATGGCACACATGGCATAGCGGGGGCTTCCGTCCGCGCGGATAATAGACGCAAGTGTATTCTGAACCAGGGCTAAAGGTATCATAGCGTAAATGATAAAGCCGTAGTCATGTGCCAGTGAAAGGTTCGCGTCCGTTGCGCCGATCAGACGTAACAGATTATCGCCCCAAAGATAGCTGACAGCGATAAGGACTACGCCGCTGAGAAAAGAGCATAAGATACTGTTGCCGACACTGGTATGGATATCCTGTGTTTCATTTTTTCCAAAAGAAACGCTTAAATCAGCCGCCGCACCGTCACCAAAAAACAATGACGCTCCCCAACCGATAACCGTGATCGGGAAGATAACTCCCGTTGCTGCATTTCCTAAATACCCAACTCCATTCCCTACAAAGATTTGGTCTACAATGTTGTAGAGGCAGGAAATAATCAATGAGAAAATACAGGGTATTGCAAACTGTTTCAGTAATACGCCGACTTTCTCTGTTCCTAAGTAGTTGTTTTGTTTCATGCATAACCTCCTGTTTTTACAGACAAAAACGGCACATGCTTCTGCATGTGCCACATAAATCAAACATGCGCCACATGTAGTAATTTTCTGTACCGTAATCAGATTTACGTGCAAAGCACCACATGTGTCGTTGAATGACTGTATTAATTTTTTAACCTTGATGATTATATCAAAATCTGTTTTCAAAAGTCAGGAAAGCAAATTTTGAATGTTAATTATGACCGTTGATTCAGATAATCTCCAACAGGGCTGGAATTACGCTGAAAAGCTACACGTTGTAAATACATTATAGTGAAAAACAGATTTCTTTTCAAAGGACTTTTTAACCAAAAAGGCAAAAAAAGAGAGGTCTGATCGTTATCATTTTAAAAAAAAGAATATGGTACTGTATGTGCTTTTTTATGGTTTTATATATGCTGAATATTGTAGAAAATGTATAAGTGTGTGGTTTGGACTGGATGGGGGATTGTATTCCATGCCGGTTTCGGATCCAGTTCTTGTTAAGATTAAAGCAGCCTCATATTTATCGCTGAGACGAAGGATTTCCTGGCCTGCTTCTGAAATGTGCTTTTGTAATTCGTCGATATGGTCAAGGCAGTGTCTGAGTTTCACAGCTTATTCTTTAGAGACAGACTCGTCAACAGCAGCCTGTATTTCTTCAACAGGAGTTTTACAGCGGCCGTGAACGAAAGGTGCTGCATCAAATTTTTCTCCGGGGTGCTGCAAAATCTGTTCTGTAATGGAACGGGAAGATTTACCAAATACATCAGAAAAGATATCATCCTGTTTAAGATTGGATACAGTAAGACAATTCTGGGCACGGTTTTTCTCGTCGGTAATCATCCAGATGAGTTTGAAACGGTATCTTACGAGATCCCTGAGCTCTCTGATGTCAGCAGGTGGAATAAAGGAAGGCCTGACCATGCTGCACATGTATAGATCACAAATCCATTTGGCATCTTTGCGGTCGGTCTTATTTCCTTTCATTGGTTTTGGGTATTTGGGATGAGACAGAGTGACCCGGATTTCATTTTGCTCTAAGATATTGAATACAGTGATCCAATATTTGCCGGTAGATTCCATGCAAACATCTTTACAGTTGTATTTTGCAAGCCGGTTACACAGCTCATTCAAACCTTTTGTGAAGGAAGAAAAGCGGGCCTGCTTATACGCTGTACGATTATTGGAATCAGTGATACTGATACAGGCATAGATCCATGTTTTGTGGACATCAAGCCCACAGCAGTTGGATTTTGAAATTTTGAAAGACAAGTAACTGCCTCCTGATAATATAGTGATAAAACTGACAGTGACTGGTCATCCGGCGAGATCGGGTCGGCTTCGGAATTTAAACTGGGCAGTGAGATCTTGCGTACCGTGATAGTAAGAGAATTATCAGAAGTTGCGCTGGTTGCGGCGATTATTGCAGTGCGTGCAACTTTGACATTTTTAATTCACCGGGAAATAAAAACAGAAAAATAAGTGTATACAAATACCGGATAAAAGGGGTATGATGATTTTGGAAACAGACAGGGCATGAGAAATGATCCTGATAGAATCAGATCAGGCTTGGATTGGAGGTTGGGTACATGCATTTAAAAGTATATAAAGGCGATATTACAAAATTAGCGGTTGATGCCATTGTAAACGCTGCAAACAGTTCCTTTTTATAGAAACTCGGTTTCAGCACTTTCGCCTTACGCAAGCGGTTACAGATAGTGTGAAGCCCCACACCCTCCTCGGCGATTGAGAAAATCAGTTCAAAAACGGGGCGGTCATAGTTCGTACCGCTGTAACCGTCATCAACGTAGAACTGGCAGTTCAGAAAACCGTTGCGCTTTGCGTAATCTTTCAGCATGGTTTTCTGTGTGCTGATGCTCATGCTCTCATTGTTTGTGCCGTCGTCTTTGGAAAGCCTGCAATATAAAGCAGTGATTTTGTCGTTATTCAGTTTTGCCCTTTTCATTTTGTCCTCCTTGATGAAAAGGGACTTCCTCTCAACTCCTATTATACTATATTCCCTTTTCCGCTATTTCCTTAACCTTTTTTGTTATCTGTTCCTCGGCTATCCGCTTGAATACCGTTTCCATTTTTTCAGTGCCTACATAGTGCCTTTCCACGATAATTTTTGTGGGTGGGTGCTGTCGGGGGGCTCTATGCTGTGCCTTGCTGTCTTTGCTCATAAATCTACTCCTTTACATAAAAATAGAGCGCATAGATTTAATTTCTATACGCTCTGACGCTGTGTGACTTTTTTATTGTGATTATTGCAATTTCTGTTTAGTTAAATATAGTTTTTCATCATTACACACAAATAAGTTGCAACAATTTTTCTACATATTCCATGCTATGATTGATACTTAAATCCCCATGATAGTACTGAGGTAAAATTTCAAGTGCTGACTTGTTAATTTTTTTACTTAATAATTCGGCAGACATTTTCATAATTTTCTGTTCTTTCCCACCAACAAGTATAAGAGTTTTTGCCTGACAACCAGTTATTGTATCTTTTAACTTATAACTGGAATTGGCTCTTAAAAAAGAAATCATATCTTCCTTTTTTATCAGCGAACTATCATTAAAATAATTTTCAAATAAAGATGAATGAATATGCAGGGATTGGAACTGCAACTTTGCAAACCATCTCTTTTTTATGAGGGGGTAACATAGTGAAAATGAAGGGGCAATGAAATATTCTGTTATTTTCATTGGCATGACCAGCGCACTTTCTATCATAGCAAAATCACAAATATTATTTCGTTGTGAGAGTATCTCCACTAACACCTGTCCGCCAAGCGAAAGACCTCCTGCTAACAATATATGACCATTAAATTGCTCATCAATGTATGAAATAATTTCTTTTGCATTATTTTCGATTGAGGTAAAAGATACATCACTTCCAGTATGACCATCTAATATCGGTATTACAATATGGAAACGGTTTTTAAGCAACTCTGCCGTTTCCGTATAATTCCACCATGAAAGACCTCCCCCATGAAGAAGAATAATAACATCTATATTTTCCTTTCCAAATTCAACTGTTTTCATCCATCCGCCGTCTTTTAATAAATTTCTACTTGCTAATATTAAAATACTACAATCATACTCACATTTCTATCAAATTTTCATTAATTTTCACAGTTGGACTATCAGATAAGCAGGAGGAAGAGAAGACGTCCATTAAGCAAAAAAGCGATACGGATACTTTCCGGTACCCATATCGCTTTTTGCTGTTATTGGTAAGAGGTGTTTGCCGCAATAGCAATAAATTTTTTCAAAAGAGGGCTTTGTGAGCTTTTCTTAAAAAAGAGGCCATAGGACAGCGGCTCGCTGTCTTTTAAGGGAATTGCGCGGATATCCGTGTTTACAAAGTTCATCCGGGGAAGGACGGAACAGCCATATCCTGCTCTTACAAGGGTAAGAAGCACCTTGGTGTTAGAATATAAATAGTACAAGTTAAACATGGCAAGTTTCAGAAATATCCGTATAATAGAAACGGATACAGGAGGAGATTTTCCATGAGTAAACAGTTTGA
>CAJTBO010000020.1 GCA_910573755.1 Lachnospiraceae bacterium
ACTGAACGTCCATTAAGCCCCCAGCAGAGCTGGGGAGAATAGAGTGAGCAGTAGCGATCCCTAAAGTACCAAAAATAAAACCTCCATGTTATCATAGATTTGGGTCTAGGCAACCTAATCAACAATAGCAGGAGGTATCCATAATGGATAATCAGATTTTAGCACATACCAAGTATAATTGCACGTATCATATTGTTTTTATTCCGAAATATCGCCGGAAAGTAATGTATGGGAAGATTGGGAAAGAGGTTGGCGAGATATTGTCCACAGTATGTAAAATCGCAGGAGTAAAATTGATAAAAGGCGGAGTATGTCCAAACCATGTACATCTGTATGTTTCGATTCCGCCCAAGATGAGTATCTCGGAAGTGATGTCAAAATTGAAAGGAAAGAGTGCCCTGATGATATTTGACCGACACCCAGAATACAGGGACAAGTAAGGCAGACATTTTTGGGCAAGAGGATATTATGCCGAGACGATTGGGCAAGTGAACGAAGAGACAATCAAAAAGTACATCGAAGAGCAGGAGGAATGCAGTAGAATAGAAGGATAAAGAGCCTCTTTTAAGAGGCAGCCAAGTACCAGAGGTTAGTGAAATACTGCCTATAGGCAGCACCGAAAAAGGGGTTGCTTAGACACCGCCTATAGGCGGTACCGAAAAATGCCCCGGAGGGGTTCATCCAAACCACCGGCAGAGCCGGTGGTCAAGCCGTATGGCTGTGATTATTGACAAAAACCGGAACATAGATTCCATCAAACTGAAACTATCAGATGAACTGATTCGGTTTCTGCAGAACAACGGCGGCACACCCCCAGACGGTGCGCCGTCTGTTTTTATGTTCCGGGAACTGGGGATTAAGACCATGGATTTGGAGCTTGTGCTTTCATAAATAAATTTAATCAGAAAGAAGGATGAAAAGGTGATGAAAAACAATTTGAACCGGTATATTGCGGCAGAATATGAAAATTTAAAATCGGAGTTGGAGCAGAGGGAGTTTGTGGAAAAAATAAGGTTCCTGATGATGGCAAAGGATAAAGATTTTTCCGATTATTATTCCACCCATAGCCTGACAAAAGAAGAATTTTATTCAGTCCTGGATACTTTATATGGAATGAATAATCTGTGGATGTTGTCAGGATTTATCCGTCAGAACAGACAGGTCTTGTTTCAGGAAGTCCAGAATAGCATGAACGGCCTGAAAAGTCCTGATTTCACGGAAACATGCAGATTTGGAAAGGAAACCATGCTGTCAAGAATGTTCCAGGTCATGGAAAGATTTCAGTTAAATAACTGTATGGTGGCAGAGGAGGTTTTTGGTTATACTGTGGCTACCCGGAGGATGAAAGCATACTCATTTACAACAAGGAGCGGGAAAAATGTGCCGCAGATTATCCTGCAGGGGAACTGGGTGGAGCAGTGGGGCTTTGAGATTGGCTGCAGCGTGTCTGTGGAGTGTTATCAGAATAAGTTGGTTATCCTGAAAGATTAAAAAGGAAAAAATGCCAAGAGACAGGTTCTCGGCTTATTGTAATTTGCCAGAAGTCTGTGTATAATAGAAATAGATAATAGGGATTTTGAAAAATACACATTTTCCGGCAGTGGTTTATGGAAAGAAAGCAGGCGAATAAAATGGGAGACATGGAAACAAAGCAGACAAAATGGGAAGAATTAAGCATATCCAATGATTTCCTGTTTGGAAAGGTCATGCAGAATCCAGAACTGTGCAAAGAGTTATTGCAGAGGATTCTTCCGGATTTGAATATTGAACGCATTGAATATCCGGAATTACAGAAGAATATCAATGTAGATATGGACGCTCATAGCGTCAGACTGGATGTGTATATAAAGGACGACAAGGAGACTGTTTACGACATAGAAATGCAGGTCAGTGATACAAAGGAACTGCCAAAGAGAAGCAGATATTATCAGGGAATGATTGACCTGCAGCTTGTGGATGCAGGTCAGCATTATAAAAAGTTGAACAAAAGCTATATCATATTTATCTGTCCCTTTGATTTATACGGGAAAGGGAGGCATATCTATACCTTTGAAAATATCTGTAAAGAAGACAACAGTATTTCCATGGGGGATGAAGCCATAAAGATATTTCTGAACGCCGATGGGACAATGGATGATGTCAGCAGGGAGTTAAAGGCATTTTTAGACTATGTAGCTGGGCAAAAGCCGGAGGATTCCTATGTTGAGAAGCTGGAAGAAGCTGTGCAGGAAGCCAAGAAAAACAGGGAATGGAGGCATGAGTATATGACGTTGTTGATGCGAGATCAGGAGAATGTGGAAAAGGGCAAAGAATATGGTGAAGAACTGATGGCCAAACTGATAATGTTACTAAATGAGGATGGGCGGCTATCAGATGTTGTAAGGATATCACAGGATAAAGAATATCGCCAGAGCCTTTATTTAGAATATCACATCATCTAAGAGCAGGAGTATGACAAGGCAGAGTATTTCAAGTGCTCTGCCTTGTTTGACAGAATAATATAGGGCTATTTTTCGCACTTGGGTATGATATGGAGAACCGTATCATAAGTAAGGGCGAAAGAGGACGGATATTCCGGAAATAAAAGAGAATAAGTGTTGTATTTTACCCCTCTGGGAGTTTGTGGCTTTCATGGGGGTAGTATTATGGACTTATAGTTAAGATTCACTCAAAGATGATTCTAAAAATAAGATTACATATTATGTATGTGGCAACTGGAACACCGGATATCAAAGAAAAATGCCAGGAGACAGGTTCTTGGCTTATTGTAATTTACCGAATGGCTGTGTATAATAGAAATAGATAACGGGATTTTTGGAACATGCAGAGTTTTCCGGCAGTGATTTGTTGAAAGAAAGCAGGTGGATAAAATGGGAGACATGGAAACAAAGCAGACAAAATGGGAAGAATTAAGCATATCCAATGATTTCCTGTTTGGCAAGGTCATGCAGAATCCGGAATTGTGCAAAGAGTTATTGCAGAGGATTCTTCCGGATTTGAATATTGAACGTATTGAGTATCCGGAGTTGCAAAAAAGTATCAACATGGACATGGATGCCCGCAGTGTGAGGCTGGATGTGTATGTAAAAGATGAGAAAGAAGTTGTTTACGACATAGAAATGCAGGTAAGCCATACAAAGGAACTTCCTAAGAGAAGCCGGTATTATCAGAGTATGATAGACCTGCAGCTTATTGATAAAGGGCAGCTTTATGATGAGTTAAAGCGAAGCTATGTTATATTTATCTGTCCATTCGATTTATATGGGAAAGGACGGCATATTTATACCTTTGAAAATATCTGTAAAGAAGACGGCAGCATTTCAATGGGTGATGAGGCGGTAAAGATATTTCTCAATGCAAAAGGAACTCTGGATGATGTGAGTGATGAATTAAAGGCGTTTCTTGATTATGTGGCAGGGAAGAAGCCGAAGGATGCTTATGTGGAGAGGCTGGAGGAAGCGGTAAAAGAGGCCAAGAAGAATAGAGAATGGAGGCATGAGTATATGACGTTGTTGATGAGAGACCAGGAGAATGTGAAAAAAGGTGAGGAAATGTTGGCAAAATTAATAATACTTTTAAGTGAAGATGGCCGTTTATCAGATGTTATCAAAGTATCACAGGATAAAGAATATCGTCAGGAACTTTATGCGGAATATCATATCATTTAAAAGCAGAGCATCACAGGGCAGAAAATTTTAAAGATTTTCTGTCCTTAATAATATTACGAGATTTTTCGCATTTAGGTATGATATGGGGAACGGGAGGATTCAAATGATACTTCTTACAGGGGCAAATGGATTTGTGGGTCATAAGATAATGGAGATTTGTAGAGATGCAGTTGCAGCTCCATCACTTCGGAATGTAACACAAGAAAATGTGAAAAGAATGATCGAAGAAAGTGACGCGGATGTCATTATTCATACCGCAGCCATTTCTGATATAGGAGCATGTCAGGCGGATCCGGATGCCTCTTATTATGCAAATGTGCAAATTCCTCTTTTTATTGCAAAAGCATCAAAGGGCAGGAAATTGATCTGTTTTAGTTCAGACCAGGTTTACAGCGGATGCAGCGAAGAGGGACCATACCCGGAGGATATTGTAAAACCGGGAAATATATATGCAGAGCATAAGCTGGAAATGGAACAGCGGTTATTAGAGATTGATCCAAGTGCAGTTATGCTGCGCGCTGAGTGGATGTATGATTTCTATTTGAAAAAGCCAAATTATCTTATGAATATTATCACTGCGAAAGAAACTGTCGCATTTAGTTCCAGACAGTTTCGGGGTATAACATATCTGAAAGAAGCAGCTGAAAACATGGAAAAAGTTATTACCCTGCCGGGGGGCGTATATAATTTTGGAAGTGAAACAACAAAATCAATGTATGAAATTACTCGGGAATTCATTGATTTACTGGGCAAAAAAGTGAAGTTGGAAGATATTCCTGCAAGACATAACTTATGGATGAACTGCGATAGAGCTAAAAAGTACGGTGTAAAGTTCAGTACTGTTACAGATGGATTAACGAAATGTGCAGTTGATAATCATTTGATTTAAATGTGTGAACTTTTCTGCTTGTTGCAGTCCGGTTATACAGACGGAGGCACATATAAAAATATAAATGATATGATGGCTATCCGAAAAATAAAAGTGATGCATCCATCGAGAAATAAAGAAAAGCTGTTACTGGATGCTGCGGAAAAAGGGGATGGATGTCAGGGAGACTACGGCGCAGTTTGGATTTTTAGTGCAAAAATGCTTAAAGTAAACTATCAGTCTGCCGATATATTTCACAAGCAGAAAAACAAGATAACATATGAGGAGGTCTTTTATGAACGTGACATGGAACACTGTTAACCGCCGGTTTTCTTCTATGAGAGACATTCACTTTGCAGCGGCAGAGGATAAAAACACAGCGGTAAATCATACATCTGGCAGAGATCAGGTAACAATATCTCAAGAGGGGCGTGACAGATTGGAAGTTTTGGCTGATAGAGTGGAAAACCAACTCAGCGCTATGACAAAAGAAGATTTCATGGATATGCTCAAACAATGGAAAAGTGAGAATCAACCTGAGCTGGAGGCTGACCCTTATCGGAAAGTTGACCCTGACGGTTCCATTGCCCGTAAGACTTATTTTGAATCCTATTTAGGACAGTTGAAAGATATGGAGGATACTATCAAATCCTACTATGCTGATGCTTACGAAGAAGCTGTTTCGGCCCCCATTGACAGTTTGACATTTATTTCCGGAAAATATTTATGTGATTGGTCTGACTATTACGACCTGGACATTCCGGCGCAGGAACGACAATGGACATATTATCAGCTTCGTGCAATGCTGACAGGTTCTAATGTGGCATTAAATGACCCCTATGCATTAGCTTCCTCCGGTGGAACAAAAACAGTAGACGAAATGGATAAAATTGCTAAACAAGCCGTAAAAGATAAGTTGGATTCACTTATTAAGGAGCGCGAAACATCAATAGTAAACTAATTCAAGTTTAACGCTTTCTTATTCATACAGGTTAGGTTTGAGATAGGAACCGGAAGCGAAACAGTAAATATTGGAGCAGGGATCGGCGGAGATTGGGTAAAGCCGGCGGATGGTAAGTAAATTTTTGACGTAAGAGGAATTGCTGAGAATGTTCACAAGTTCCTGAAATATGCCTGAAAAAATCCGCCGGACACTCTTCAGATCACTCTTTATGGCAGCATGGCTGACATACAACTCATTGCTCAAATCAAGTATATCATATCCGGCTTTTGAACTGATAAGCCTCTGTATAATATAAATATTTCTGATTTTGGGATTTTCAATTACATTTTCATAACCGATAAAAACATCATACATATTGCAGGCATCCGTATCGAGCTTATATCCTTTGTGGCTGGAAAGAATTAGCGCAGGATGAACTTCTTCATTGATTGCAGTGATATACTGCTCATCTGTCTTCCCGGTTCTCCTCAAAATGGCGATGCTTATGAAGTAGGCGCGGACGATTCCGGAAAGGTACAAAGACAAAGTAAAATACCCACTTATCAGGCTGTACATAATCAGCTGGCCGCGGGTGCACTGGTTAAAAAGGCGGCGCTGTTTTTATGAAAATTTTATAGAATTGATAAGACTTTAAAGCGGCGGCGTGGTATGATAAAAAGAATAAAAGGAGTGGGAAAACAATGCGGAAACAATTTTTAAAGATAGCTGCCATACTGTTATGTACTCTCTGCCTTTTGGCAGGCAGAGAGCAATCTGCGGTTTTTGCGAAGGAAGAGAAGGCGCAGGGGCCTTTCACCGGGGAGGTAGCGGTTGTGAGGCAGGAAAACAACGGCTATGTGATGCAGGTGACGGTATCGAACAGCGGAGAGGATTTCACCGGCACGGTGCAGGTTGTCTTTGCCGGCGCTGATTCGGAAAACTGCGCCTACAATACGGAGATCGCCCTTCCGGCGCAGGGGAAAAAGCAGTTTACGGTCAGGGTGGCAAATACGGCTGTGGATACTTCCCAGGGGGGAATGTGTGCACTTCGTTTTCTGGACCGGGAAGGGGATGTGCTGCAGGCGATCGAACTGAAAAATGTGTTTCAAAATGCCGTAACGGAAGCTGCGGTGGGGATTTTATCAGACCATTATGCAGAGCTCGGGATGATGGAGGCAAAAGGGCAAACGATCGATACGAATCAGGGATATTACCCTGTGAAGCTGACGGAATTAAACAACGATAACCTGAAAGAGCACTTGAACGGATTATATTATCTGATCATAGACCGGTTTGATGTTTCTTCCCTTGACAGGGAGAATATCGAGGCGGTTCAGGAATGGGTCAGAAACGGCGGTTATCTGTTGGTGGGAACCGGCGCCTACGGGGAACAGACACTTTCCGGTTTTGATAAGGATTTTATGGATGTGGAAGTCAACGAGGTCAGTGAACCGGGGGAGGATAACGCCGCCTCTGTCAATGCCGATCCCTACGGTTACCGTTATACGATGTATACAAATGACGGGATCGACTTTACCAATATGGCAATCGCGGACTTAAGCTATAACAGAACAAGCGGAAGCTTCTATGAGAGCAGCGACAATCCGGCTTTATGCAGTTCCGTTGACAAGGGAGGAATTCTGGTTTATTACTTTTCTCTGGGGGATGAGGAACTGCAGAAGCTGAGCAGCTATACGGTGGCATCCATGTATGAGGAGTTTAAGTTTTTCAGCTACTATCAGTATAATCCTTATTCCGAATGGGAACATATCAGGGAGCGGGCCCTTGCTTTTATTGACAACGTCAATACCGATGTGGATTTTACATGGCTGAAGGTGATGATCCTTATATATGTAGTGCTGATCGGGCCGGTTCTGTATCTGCTCCTGCGCAAAGGGAAAAAATGCGAGTGGTATTGGGTCTGCGTGCCTGCCCTCGGTGTACTGTTCATTGCGGGCGTGTATGTTCTGGGACAGGGAGCGAGGGTAAAAGATACGAGGGTTTATTCCGTTACGACGCAGAAAGTGGACGGCAGCCGCAAAGACACTTACTTTATGGCTTACCATTCGGGAACAAGGCCCTGGGAGGTACGGCTGCAGGAGGATTATGAGATGGCAGGCCCGGCTTCGGGGCAGTATGTGTATTACTATGTGGGCTATACGCAGAATATGGACGATTACTTTTATGTGATCGGCAATGACAGTGAAGGGCTTTCGGCAGGCATTAAGCCGCAGGAGAACTTTGACAGCGGATTTTTTTATGCGGAAGGAAAGACAGGGAGCAGAGGGAACATTCTCTGTGAAAATTTAAAAAGAACCGGACGGAGCATAACAGGCGGAAGCATCACAAACGAAACGGGCTGTGATATGGCGTATGTGGCAATCTGGTTCCGGAATAATATGATGGTGTTTTCCGATATTAAGGCGGGAGAGCGGCTTGATCTCGAGGAGGCTCTGAAGGCGGGAAAATGTATCTATGAGAACAATTCCGTCAGTTCCGGCGACGAACTGTTTTACGATATGATCCCTATGTACAGCTATCATTATGACCTGGAATATGAGGGAGATGACATGGCAGCCCTTCTGATCGGTTTAGGCATTGCGGAAAACGAAAAACCGGTGGAGGCAGGACAGATCATGATCGCGGATCAGGCGGATCTGCAGCAGCAGGAGCAGGCGGTCGTTATAGGCCTGGTAAAGGACTATGATAAGGCAGCCGGCGGCAAATGTAACGAGACTTCTTACGGATGCCTTTATACCTATGCGGAGGTGGAAGGGGGACAGGATGCTTCAAATTGATCATTTATATAAGAATTATGGTAAATTTCAGGCAGTCAGGGATCTGACGCTCCATATCCCGCAGGGGGATCTGTTCGGCTTTGTTGGGCCAAACGGCGCCGGAAAGACGACCACGATACGCATGGTGTGCGGGCTGATGCTGCCATCCGCCGGCAATATCAGGATCAATGGCGTGGATGCGCTGACGCACCGGAAGGATATCAAAAAGCAGATCGGCTATGTGCCGGATTTTTTCGGGGTGTATGATAATCTGAAGGTAAAGGAGTATATGGACTTTTACGGTTCCATGTACCGCATGCATTCCCGGGAGATCGAAAAAATCTCCGATGATCTGCTGGAACTGGTGAATCTTTCCGATAAAAAGGAGGTTTTTGTGGATACGCTTTCCCGCGGGATGAAACAGCGTCTCTGCGTAGCCCGGGCGCTGATACACAATCCGGCGCTGTTGGTGCTGGATGAGCCAAATTCCGGCTTGGATCCCAGGGCGAGGGTGGAGATGAAGGAGCTTTTACTGAACCTGAGAAGTATGGGAAAGACCATTGTGATCAGTTCTCATATTTTATCCGAACTTTCCGAGATGTGCAACAGTATCGGGATCATGGATCACGGAAATCTGGTGGCGGCGGGGCGCATTGAAGATGTCATGGAGCATGTGTTCGGAAACAACCAGCTGATTATTACGCTGGAGGAAGGGCGTGAGATGGCGCTGCGCATTGTCAGCGAATATGCGGGTGTGAAAATAAACACTGCGGGCGAGCATGAGATCAGACTGACACACAGGCTGACAAAACAGGAGATCGCGAAAATGATCGGGGTTATGATAGAACATGATGTGGTCGTGACCGGTTTCCATAAACAGGAGGGTGATCTGGAAACCCTGTTTATGCGCGTCACCGAAGGTGACGCTGGTACCGAAGGTGACGCTGGTACCGAAGGTGACGCTGGTACCGAAGGTGACGCTGGTACCGAAGGTGACGCTGGTACCGGAGGTGACGCCGGTACCGGAAGCAACAATATTGTCGGAAGCAGCCCTGCCGCCGGGAACAATGCGGCATGGAAAGGAGAAGAAGAAAATGCGGTTAAATCCCATAGTTAAAAAAGACGTGAAGGTGCAGTCCCGCAGTATGAAGATCTGTTTCGGCGTGTTTGCCTATGAACTGATACTGGCGCTTGTTTTTTTCTTCGCCATGTTTCTGATCCAGGAGAACAGCGTATATTCCATCAGTAATATTTACAGCGAACTGGTGGTGCTTTATCCGGTTTTAGCGATCACGCAGTTTGCGATATTGGGCGTGATCGTACCGGTCAGGACGGCATCCGCCATATCCGGGGAGCGGGAGCGGCAGACCTTTGATATTATGATGACCACCGGTATGACGCCGTTCTCCGTGATCACAGGGAAGGTGATGACGGCGATCGTGCAGAGTATGCTGTTCATTGCCGCAAGCCTGCCGATCATGGCGCTCTCCTTTGTGGTGGGCGGCATGTCCTGGAGTTACCTGTTCTGGTTTTTTGCGATCGCACTTCTGATATCCCTTTTTTCCGCCAGCATCGGGATCTTATGTTCTTCGATCTGTAAAAAAAG
Source organism: Lachnospiraceae bacterium (assembly GCA_910573755.1). Taxonomy (GTDB): domain Bacteria; phylum Bacillota; class Clostridia; order Lachnospirales; family Lachnospiraceae; genus 1XD8-76. Next base: position 9,863 of record CAJTBO010000020.1, read on the forward strand.
CGTCAGTGCGGTCATTATGTCTTATGGTTTTTATCTTATCTTCTTTGTTGCGACAGTGCTGCCGGTTGTTTTATATGAGATTTACAGTGTCAGCGGACAGTACGCAAGGAGTGTTGTGCAGAGCGGACAGAGTTATGGGGAGAACATTTATTTGCTGCTGCTGTTGAATCCTGCCGTATATCTGGCGGAATTTTTTACAAAGATCATGACGGGAGAGTCCCTTGTCAATGAGATTTCGGATATGACAGCGACAACGGTCAAGCCGGGAGGCCCGATCCGTTTTGTGACAGAGGGACATCATTGGATGATCGTTTCAACGATCCTGTTTCTGGCGGTCTCTTTTTTATTCCTCTGGCTTTCCGCAAGACGCATCGATCCGGTCAGGAAGCATGCGAATAAGCAGCGCAGAAGGAAACCCGCTTAACAGAAAGTATGGGGATAACACGAAAAATGAAAAACAGAAAGAAAACCGTATAGCAGGAAGCGGAGAGACAAAAACAGATGGAAACCGGAAAATATTTGACCGATCAGATCAGAAGATGCAAGCGGAAAATGAATCTCGCAAAACTTATCGACAGGGGGATCCTGTGTGCCGCAGCAGGCGGTATACCGGGGATCTGCTGTGAACTGGCATCTCTGCTGGTGCCCTTTTACCATGTGCATCTTGCGGCGGCATTGTGCTTTGGGGCGGGGCTTCTGGCAGGGGCCGGATATGCCGTATACCGGAGGGCGGATATGAAGCAGGCGGCATCAAGGCTGGACTCGTTCGGGCTGAAAGAGCGGATGCTTACGGCTTATGAAAATCTGGATAAGGAGGATACCTTTGCCGGACTGCAGAGGGAGGATGCTTTTACTCATTATGAGCAGGTACGCGGGCGGATCAAAATACCGCTTTTGCCGGATAAACGGCATATTCTGGCGCTGGTCGTGTCTGCCGCGGCAGTGATCGGGATGAGTTTTATTCCTTCGCCGGTGCGGGATCAGGCGAAACTCCGTCATCAGGTACAAGAGCAGGCTGCCGAAGAGAATGAAGAGCTGGAGAAGCTTCTGGACGCGCTTCAGGATGTGGATATGGAGAGCCTGACAGAGCAGCAGAAGGCGCAGCTTCAGGAACTTGTGGATACAATGGAACTGTCCCGGGAAGAACTGGCGAAGGCGGATTCCCGGGAGAGCCTTTTTGCCGCTGCGGGGCGGCTTGACTATAAATATCAGCAGGCGGCGCAAAGCCTTGAACAGCTTGCCGGACAGATAGAATCCCCTGATATGGCGGGGCTGGCAGGCGCGGAGGCGTTCGCAAAGGCGGCGGCAGCTCAAAACAATCCGCCCACGGCTTCCCCGGGCACGCCGTCGGGAAGTGCCGGGAACGGAAACGGCGGAGAGGACGGAAACGGCGATGGAGAAAATAATGCCGGCGGCGAAAACGGACAGGACGGCGGAAACAATTCCGGTGACGAAAGCAGTCAGAACGGAAAGAACGGTTCCGGTGACGGAAGCGCTCAAAATGGAAATAATAATGGCTCCGGTAATGGAAGCGGCGAAGATGGGGAAAACGGTTCCGGCAATGGAAACGGACAGGGAAACGGAAACGGCAGCGGAAACGGGCAGGGAAACGGTAATGGGAACGGACAGGGCGGCGGAAACGGCTCCGGCGGCGGAAGAGGAACAGGCAGCAGCGATGCCGCACATGATTATGTCAGCATTCCCAATGCAACGGGAGATGACGCATCCCTGACCGGAAATAAAAACGGAGCGCAGGATTCGGATTACTACCGTCAGAAGAACGGCCTTGCATGGGAGGGGGATCATGTGGATTACAGTTCCGTGATCGGAGAATATACGGACAGTGCTTACGAGGGGATTGCAAACGGCAAGTATCCCAGCGGCATGGAATCGGTCATCCGGGACTACTTTGAAAACCTGAATCAATAGGGCTGGCGTTTATACGCTGGCGGAGCGCAGGTTCTGGTTTGCTGTTCCGGCTGGTCCGTGAATTAGATTCAGATAACTTCTTTGTATCTGAGAGAAACGAAAGGAATCATAGAGATCATGTCAGATATCGAATTATATCAAAAGAAAATCATGGAATGCGAGGCGGAGATCGGCAAGGGGATCATCGGTCAGAGAGAAGTGATCCGGCAGACGATGCTGGCGCTTTTGTCCGGCGGGAATGTACTTTTGGAAGGGATGCCGGGACTGGGTAAGACGATGCTGGTGCGAACCATTGCGCAGGTATGTCTGCTCTCCTTTAAACGGATTCAGTTCACGCCGGATCTGATGCCCGGCGATGTGACCGGGACGAACATCATGGTGAAGGAAGAGACCGGCAGCGGCTTCCGCTTTGAGCGCGGCCCGGTGTTTGCCAATCTGGTGCTGGCGGACGAGATCAACCGTGCAACGCCGAAAACCCAGTCCGCCCTGCTGGAGGCAATGCAGGAACATACGGTAACGGTTGGCAATGTCAGCCACCGGCTGGAAGAGCCGTTTTTCGTGCTCGCAACCCAGAACCCCATCGAACAGGAAGGAACCTACCCGCTTCCCGAAGCCCAGCTGGACCGTTTTATGTTTAAGATACTCGTTAAGTTTCCGGGAAAAGAAGAACTGCGCGCCATTGTGGAGATGACGGAAGGACAGGAGGCGCCCGAGATCCGCAGTCTTATAGACGGCGCGGAGCTTCTCAAAGTGCGGGAACTGATCGCAAAGATGCCTGTCGCGGATGCTGTGATGGATTATATTCTGGAACTTGTCATGGCGACCCATGAGGCGAATCCGTATATCCGGGAAGGCGCCAGCCCCCGTGCGGCGCAGTCGCTGATCCGCGCTTCCAGGGCAAGGGCTTTTATGGAGGGACGGCTGAATGTTTCTTTTGAAGATGTACAGCAGATGGCATATCCGGTACTGCGCCATCGCGTGCTGTTAAATTTTGATGCGGTATCGGAGGGGATCACCGAGGATACCGTGATCCGCCGGATCATCGATGCAAAGGAAAAGAATCTGTATGCTTGACACAAATTGTTTTGATGCCTTATCCCGGCTGCAGCTTCGCATGTCGCACAAAAGCAGCCTGTATATATCCGGCAGCCATAAGTCTCTCCGAAAAGGAAACTCGACGGAATTTTCCGATTTCAGGGAATATATGCCGGGAGATGATCTGCGCCGCATGGACTGGAACGTCTATGCAAGGCTGGATAAATTATATATCCGTGAGTATATGGAGGAGAAGGAGGCGCATGTTTCCGTGCTGATCGATACCAGCGCGTCCATGGATTACGGAAAATGCAGCAAGGCGGAACTGGCAAGGGATCTGGCGGCAGTGGTCAGTTTTCTTGCCCTGAACAACATGGACCGGGTGCTGCTCTATGATATGAAGGATATGGGGCGGATGCTTTCGGTGGGCGGCGGAAGGAACGCCTTCGCCAAAGTGCTCCGCTGGCTGGAACATATCGAATTTTCCGGTGAGGTTGATATGCTCTCGGCAGCCCGGAGGATGCAGTGCCGCGGCGCCGGGGTGACAGTGCTGATCAGCGATTTTCTGCATCCGGATATGCTGGAGGATGATACGGCAAAGTCCGGCTATGAAAAACTGCTGCAGTATTTCAACTATTGGAGGCAGCGCCCGGTGATCCTGCATACGATGGCGGCGGAGGAGCTTCATGTCACGTTGGAAGGGGCGCTCAACCTGATCGATGCCGAGACAAGGGAAAGGCGTCGTCTGGTGGTGGACGCAAAGGCGATCGACCATTATGAGCAGGAACTTTTTCGCTTTACGGAACGGCTGAAAAAGGGCTGTACCTGCGGCATGGGCGCTTATGTGCTCTGCAATACGGAGAGAGACAGAAAAAAGCTTGTGTTTGAGGATTTGAGGGTAATCTATGATATTTGAAAGCTTGTGGCCGCTGGCGCTGTTTTCGGCAGTGCCGGTGGTGATTATTTTATATTTGCTGAAACCGCGGGGAAAAGACTATCGGATCTCTTCCAATCTACTGTGGGATAAGCTGTTTCGCAACCAGCAGTCCAAGACCGTTTTGGAGAAGTTCATCCACAATATTTTGATGTACCTTCAGATCCTGATCCTGATCCTTCTGGTGTTGGCGCTGATGTCGCCCTATATCCGAAGGGAGGGAAAAAGCAGGGGGAACGTGATCCTTGTATTTGATACCGGCGGAAGTATGCAGCATGACGCGGGGGATGGCAAAACCCGTATGGAGCGGGCGGTTGAGGAGGCAAAAAGCCTGATCGCGTCATCGGAGGAGACTGTTTTTTCCATTGTCACAAGCGACTGTACAGGTACGGATCTTCCGGCGGTGGGCGTGACGGACAAAGGCAGCCTTTATAAAGTTCTCGACCGGATATCGTGCTGTGACGGCCCGGAAAATCTGGAGGATGCGCAGAGCATCGTGGAAACATTGAGAGGCTCCGCAGGCGGGGAGGAAGAAAATACACCGGATGCCGAGGTGATCGTATTTACGGACGGCAGCGGGGCGGAGGAAGCCATGCGCTTTTCGTCTGTTTTTGGAGCCCGGGTGCTGGTTATGGGTGAGCCGGTAAGCAATGTATCAAACAACTTCCTTACCTATACGGCAGCGGAAGGGGGAAATGCGGATGCCGGAACAGACGGCATAGAAGAAAAGACAGACGCGGGTTCGGAAGCAGACACCAAAGACAATACAGGCACGGAAGCGGAAACGGCAGATACGGCCGGGACGGATAACGGGCAGGAAAAGGCTGCACCGGATCATGCCGGAGCGATAACCTGTGCCTCCAGTCTGACCAATTACAGTGATGCGCAGGCTGCCATGGAGGTCAGCCTGTATGAAGGGGAGCATCTTCTGGAGATTACGAAAATGACCCTTGCCCCGGGCGAGACCGCGCTGTGTTTTTTTCAGGACTTTGAGTGGCAGGGGGAGGCCCTGCGCAGTGAGATCAGTTCCGTGAGGTTTGCCGGATCGGACGACACGGATTCCCTGGCGGATGACAATACGGCATATGCCGTTGCGAAACAGGCAGGCAGGATCGATGCGGTGCTGGTCGGAGAGGGAAATACTTACCTTGAAAAAGCCTATGAGGCGGCTTTCGGGATGCGTCTGACAAAGAGCAGGGAGGAGAGCGCGCAGGCGGACGGTGCCCCGGGAATAGCCGGGGACAGCGTAACGGCGCAGACGGTGCGCATTTATGATGCAGGGTACGAAAACAGCCTGCCGGACAGCGGCTGTTCCATGATATTTCAGGATGACAGATATCAGACGGGATCTGTGGAGAACGTGATGCTCACCGCTTCCGACTGTGAGCTGACGGCAGGGCTTTCTTCTTTTACGATCGGCGTCAATCAGGCAAATGTGTATGAGGTTCCGTCCTGGGGCACCGGATTTTTATGGGCAGGCGGACAGTGTGCCGGTTATTACGGGGAGCATGACGGCGTTAAGACGGTTGTTGTCGGTTTTGACATCAGGGAATCGGATTTTCCTTTGAAGGCGGAATTTCCGGTGTTTATTGCCAATGCGGTTCAGTTTCTGGGGGATATGTCACTCCTTTCGGAAACCATATATGAGGCGGGGGAAAGTGTCATGTTCCATCCGCAGGCGGATCTCGATGTGGACACACTGCAGGCGGAGACGAAAAAAGCCGGTTTGTATGAGGTTTCCGCCGGTGATATCACGGAACAGTATGTGGTGCGTTTTGCCGCGGAAAGCCAGTCGGACGGGCGGATCACGGCAGAAGGAACGGTTTCCGATACATCCTACAGCAGCCGGCTTGTGAAAAAACGGCTGCGCAATATATTGCTGGTACTGGCACTGATCCTTATGGCGGCGGAATGGGCGGTCTATGTGCGGCAGATCCGTTACCGCGGCAGATTTTACCTCGGCGTGCGCGCGGCGGGGATACTGCTGCTTCTTCTGGCGCTGTCCGGGGTATCCGTGTATAAGCGCGGCAGCGTCAATACGACTGTTTTTCTGGTGGATATCTCGGACAGCAATGAACAAAATCTCTCGGATATGGAATCCTATCTGAAAAAAGCGCTGGATGAGATGCCGAAGGAAAACCAGTACGGCATTGTGACCTTCGGGAAAAATTCCCTTGTGGAGCAGTTTCTGACAAAGGAGGATCATTTTTCGCAGATCATGTCGCTGCCGGATAAGACGGCAACCAACTTTGAGGATGCCGTATCCCGTGCGCTTACCATGATTCCGACAGACAGCGCGGGGAGGGTTGTGATCCTGACAGACGGCAGGGAGACAAAGGGAAATCTTGCCGGTATGGCTTCCGCACTGGCTGCAAGGGAGGTGGAACTTCTCGCTTATGTCTATGAGACAGAGGGAGGGCAGGACGTTTATGTTGAGAATGTGGAACTGCCGGGCTATCTGTATCAGGGAGATCTGTATTCCATGACCGTGACGGTGGAGAGCAATTATGAGACGGACGCACGGATTCAGATCTGGATGGGAGAGGAACAGACCGGAGAGTACGGGGTCCGCTTAAACAGGGGCAGCAATCAGTTCCGGTTTCAGCAGAGGGTGCGCGGTGAGAATGTGGAAAGCTTCGACGTCAGGGTGGCTGCCGACGGGGATACCTGCGCGGAGAATAACAGCTATCACGCCTACTCTGTGGTGGATTCCGTGCCGAAGGTGCTGCTGATATCCGGTATGAAGGAGGACAGTACGCAGTATGAAAGCCTGCTTCGCGGCGCAGGCTGTGATTTTGATGCGGCATCCGCGGCAAATGCGCCGGATACACTGGAAAAACTGCTGGAATATAAGAGTATTTTACTGGAAAATGTATATCTGACAGATCTGCCGGAGGGATTTCTGGCAAATATAGAGACTTATGTGAAGGAGTACGGCTGCGGGCTTGTCTGCATCGGCGGTGAAGACAGTTTTGCATTGGGCGGCTACCGGGAAAGCGTTCTGGAAACCGTACTCCCGGTGGATATGGAACTGCGGGGCGTGAACGAGATTCCCGCCACTGCCATGATCATGGTCATCGATCATTCGGGAAGCATGAGCATGGCGGCGGGAGGCGGCGCCACCAGTCTGGATCTGGCGGTCACTGCCGCAAAGACTGCGGTGGACCAGATGCGCGGCACGGATTATGTGGGCGTTATCGCCTTTGACGATCGATACAGCTGGGTAGTGGAGCCGACACAGGCAACGGATAAAGAGAAGATCAAGGAGCAGATCGAGACCATAACGGAGGGCGGGGGAACAACGATCCAGCCGGCGCTCTGGGCGGCGCTGGAAGGTGCGAAAGCCTGTGATGCCGGTATCCGCCATGTGATCCTTCTGACGGACGGACAGGGGGAGAGCAGAAACTATAAGGATATTATAAATGAGTATAGAGGCGAGGATGTCACACTGTCCACGGTGGCGGTGGGAGGCGATTCCGATGCGCGGCTCCTCGAGCAGCTGGCGGATAACTGCGGCGGGCGTTATTATTATTCCGATATGGCGTCCGAGATTCCGAAGATCTTTGCGCAGGAAGTGTTTTTAAGCGGCGATACGTATTTGCAGAACGGCTTGTTCCATCTGGCGGTGGATGGCACAAGCGAGATCACAAAAGGGCTGTTTGAGGCAGGATGGCCGGGGATTTACGGCTATGTCAGCGCCACGCCGAAGCCGGCATCCAGTGTGCTGATCGCTTCGGAGAAGGATGATCCGGTGCTTACCGTCATGCAGTATGGGCTTGGCCATACTGCGGCATGGAACACGGATGTGACGAACCGGTGGACAGCCGCATACGCAGGGCAGAGCGACTATGTACAGCTCTGGAAGCGTATCGTGGATTACAGTGTGGGCAATGCCGCGATCGGTGAGGATTCGGTGGACGTGGAGACGGAAGGCGGATATACTGATATTGTCTATTATGCGCTGGATTATGACAGAGAGACCAAAGTCGAGGCGGTGTATACCGATCCGGAGGGAAATACCCGGACGGTTCCTTTACAGGCTTCGGCGCCGGGGCGTTTTGAAACAAAGATGGATACGGATATGGCAGGACTCTATCATCTCAGTGTGCGGCGGCTTGATAACGGAAATATCGCCAACGCCGTGACCACTGCGGTGGCGGTGCAGTATTCGGAGGAATATAAATTTGATGTGGATGCCGCAGCGTTTACGGGCTTTGTGGAACGCTATGGTGCGATGCTTGATCCGGATCAGAACTTCTGGCAGCAGAGAAAGAACGGGCGGGGAGAGCGCCGTGAACTGACAAAATGGCTGATCCTTCTGCTGATCTTCTGGTTTGTCATGGATATTGCCCTGCGCAGATTCCACTTTCTGCCCCGGGATACGAAGCTGTATCACAGGGCGGCCCGGTATCTGGCGCGGAGAAAACAGAAAAAAGCAGAGGAAAGAACCGGGCAGAGCGGGGAACTTCACGGCAAAACCGCGGAAACCGGCAATGGAAAATCGGTAATGGATACAGGAGATGCGGCGGACGGGAGTGCGGGATCTGCCGGAGGCAAAGCAGAAGCGGGCGGGGAAGCGACGGCAGAGGATTTAACAGGCCGTAGTATTTCCGGAAAGAAGAAGCGTAAGAGGGAGAAAAAGGCGGATAAGAAGAAAGAGATGCAGACACTGGATACATCGGTCCTGCTGCAGAAAAAGGATCAGAGAAAAATTCCATAGAAATAAAATAATGGCAGTAATATGATCGCATAAGAGTTTTGAAGCTTTAGTAAAGGGGGCGTTTTATGGAAAAAGATACTCGTCTGATCAATATATATCTCAAGATACATCACAAAAGAACACTGACCATAGATGATCTGAATTATCTGGCGGAGTATGATCCGGAGTGTTTTAAAAAGACATGTAAAAATGTCGTCTATAATATTCCGGAGACAAAACCGATCATGATACCGGATGCCCTGAAACCTGTGCGGAGGAAAGGACAGGATCCCGGGCAGGGATTATCGCAGAGGGGCGGGCGGAGTCCGAAACGGGGCTCATTAAAGATGGATGAGCCGGATCAGGGAACAGGAGCTTTGCGGAAGGATGAAACGGAATCCGGGGGGATGGGTGTGCCGGAATCTTCCGACTGGCAGGATATCGAAAAAGTACTGGAGAACTTAAGGCATCTGGAAATGCATGATTTTCCTGTTGTAGACATAGATGCCGACAGGGTGAAGGATCTGCTGGGGAATTTATATATGGAACTGTTGTTCCCGCATAATGATAATTATCCTTTTATGAATATGATGGATCAGATCAATGACCCCATATTTGACAAGAAGGCATAGGGCGGCAGACCGGTCAGGCGGAATGATGAGATGGAACGGAACTGCTCTCACTGAATTATAACTCTCCTTCCTCATGGAAAGGCGGCATCAGGTATCATCTGGGGTGCAGGGAAGGGCAGATCGTGGTGGATAAAGAGGAATCTTATGGCTTTCACTGGGATTATCCTTTAATAAATTGTGTAAATGATTTTGAGAACGGAATCTTTTATGTATATGTCGCGAGAAATCCTCTTGAGGGAGTAGGTGATCATTTTGGGTGGTATATCGACACAAAAGACAGTATCAAGATAGACGAGGAGGCATTTGAACCCGTTTTTCATCCCTTTACCGGATATCAGGCAAGAGAAAACGATTATCCTGCGGTATATTTTTTTTTCATCCTTTTCCGGGAGGCTGGTGGCAGGACGGGGGAAGATATCCGGAGGACGCAGAAGATTATTACGGGGCAAGAATGGCAGATTGGATCGACAAGGCAAAAGATGATGATCCGGATGAAATGCTGAAAGAAGCGGTAGAAAAATCAGGCTACCAAATGGATCGGGTGGCATACCCCTGGACAAAGGAGACAAAAAAGAATGTGACAGAGCTGCTCCGCTGTCCGGTAGCGGATTATTACTATATTTCTGACGATCATGCTGCCTATTATGCGATAGGGGAAATTAATTTTGTGGAAATCGAGCAGTGATGCCGATACTTTATTCATCCGGCAGAACCAAAAGTAGAAAATATTCAGGGAAAAGTGCTGGATTCATGATATAACAGCCGCAGAAGAAAAGCGGGGAACTGTGAAGTCATATGGGAGAAAAAGGTATGGATGCAAAAGTAAAAAAATTGTCAGCAAAAACTTTCCTGTTTTCCGCAATGTTTTTCTGTCTGACAGGCTGCGGCGGGCAGGATGTGTCTGTGACTGATACTGCCAAAACAAAGGAACCGAGAGCGCAGGCAGAAGATGGGGCGGCAGAAAACGGAACGGGAGGAACCGCAGAGGATGTCCCGCAGGTACAATCTAAGGAAGATGCCGCGCCGGCCTCTTTGGTCTGTGAAATCTCCACGGAGGAAGATATTGATTGGGCAATCCGGTCCGAGGGCATTTACTGTTATAGCAACGGTGAACTGTGCGGTTATCTGGACGATAAGGGGGACCGGATAACCCAGTGCGTATATGAGGAGGCGACGCCTTTTTCAGAGGGGCTCGCCTGTGTGCGCCGGAACGGAAAGTACGGTTATATCGGGAAGGACGGGGAGATGGCGCTGCCTTTTCTATATGATCAGGCGTCTCCGTTTAGGGAAGGGGTTGCCTATTTTTCCTGTGGGGATGAGTATGGACTGATCGACCGGGAAGGAAATGTGGTTTTAGAGCTGACAGACTGTGACAGTATCAGTTCTTTCCGGGAAGGGCTGGCATATTTCAGCGTGGACGGCCGGTATGGATATATGGATAGAAACGGCGATATCATAGTGAAACCTATCTACGATGATGTGGGATATTTTCATAACGGGCTTGCCATTGTTATAAAGGATGGACTGGGCGGCGTGATCGGAAAGGACGGAACGGAGATTCTTCCTCCGGAGTATATCGCTGTCAGGACATTGGATAACTGTATTCTCGCGCAGAAAGGGGACAGGCTGTTCTTTTATGATACAGACGGCAATGAGATTTCTTCTGCGCCGGGCAATCAGGCTTCAAAAGGAGACGGTATATATTATATTTCAATAGATAATAAGACCGGGTTTGCGGACGAAAACGGGAGAATCATTCTGGAGCCGGTTTATGAAAGAATCTGTCCGATTCCCGCAAGAGAACTGGTCATGGTCCAAAACGAGGAGGGGGAATACGGCATACTGGATTATGAGGGGAATATCGTTGTACCATTTTGTTACTATACAAGCGTATCTTCTTTTGTCGGGGACCGGGCGGTGGTGGAATTAAATGAAAAATACGGTGTGCTCCGGTACGACGGAACACTGGAGATGCCGATCGAATATGACAACATAAAACTGTTTCCGGACGGTTCTATGGCGGTGTGGACAGGGGAGAAAGTGGAACTGACCGACAGCGGCGGGAATCTGATCCTCACCGGTGAATATGATTTTCTTTATAAATCGGGAGACGGTTATATAACGGAATGCTATACGGACAAGGATGAACGCGAAAAGTTCTGGGACGATCAGGGCAATCTGGTCAGCGAATATGACTTTGCCAGACTGTCCTCCACATATGGGGTGAAAAATACTTATATCGTTTACAGCGATTCGGATTATGACAGGCTGCTCCAAAAAGGAGCCGAGGACGAAGCGGCTCTGGAAGAAGTGCTGTTGACAAACCAGATCACACCAAAGATCGGAGCATTCAGGGACATTATGAAAAACGGAGGCATCGGTACAGCCGGTTCAGATACAGAAGGAACGGAATACAGGAGGCAATGGAAGAAATACGGCAAACTGTATCGGATGGGCGAGGAGGGTTCCGTTGTGTTATATTTCTATACCGAGCCTCTGTATCCTTCCGGTTTCAGAATGTCAATCAGCGGGCTGTATCTTGCCGAAGACGGCGGGGCAAGAATGCTGACCGTAACGGAGGAATGCGGCGGATCGGCGGGAGGAGGCAGGGTATGTCTCTGGTATGATACAAAAGAAGGTAATCTGAAACCGGGCATCACATGGACAGCAGGAGGTTTTATGGGTTCCGCGCATGGTGCGGACATATACGAGTTGAAACAGGGAGAACTCGTTCCGGAAAATGCATTTGACTGTTGCAGTCAAACCACGGGAAATTACAGTGAGGCAACGCTGCTTGAGAATGCGGAACTGTTTTATGACGCCGAGGGTAATACCTTCACGAAAGAAAACATTTTGGAGGCGGAGGGTGTTACGGAATATACCGTGAATGAAAAACAGGTGCCTGTGGAGGATTATCATGCGGTGAATAACCGCTATATCTGCTATTGGCCGATGGATTTGAATTAGCATCCAATATCTGCGCCGAAACAGCGATGTGGAAGTATATTTCGGAGGAAAGATGATTCGAGCAGGGTAAAACAGGAGGATTCCCGGTGACAAAGAAAGAATTCAGAGAAGCAATGAAGCGCGGGCTTGGGCGATGCGTACAGGAACTGGACCATGCGGAGAATCCGGAAAAATATCGGGAGATTGTTCTGTGGGGATGTATGCATGATCTTTCCTTTGATACACAGTGTGAAGGCACAAGAGCATGGTATCTGCGGGAACTGATTCGCAGGTTCCATGATGAGAAGCCTTTTGTGGATGCCGTGATCCGGAAACTATCCGGGTATCGCTCAAACGGCGGTTGGGAGTTTTCTCAGTATTGTGAATTACTTGCCCTGTTTGCGCAGGAAGGAAACAGGCAGGCACATGCCGCACTGTGGGAAAAGTATGAGGAATTGTATAAAATACTGAAAAAGAAAAAGCGGAGGAAAAACGGCACATTTCCGGAACGGGATGATTTTGAAGCACTTTGTATAGAACTGGTCGACGCTGCAGAGCATCCCCTTGACTCTTATATGAAAATAGCGGAGGATATCGGTGCACTGCTCTCAGAGAACTCTCTGCCGGATGCCGTCTCTTTTTCCTGGCTCTTTACCCATTGTGAACAGACTTACGGAAAAACCAGAGTCCATAAAACGCTTGCGGGAAAGGCGAAGCATTCTCCGGCGGTAGACCGGTATTTTCATGAAATGTCGGCGTGGAATGACAACATTTTAGAAACGACATACCGGCATCCCCTTCCGCAGACAACAGAAGAAATGCTGAAAGCATTTGACGAAGAACAAAAAAGGGAACAGGAATACGGCAGTCCGGTTCGGATATGGGGTCTTCGGATTCGTGCATGGATAAAAAGGACAGGGAATACGGAAATCCTTTCTATTCTGGCACAAAGATATCTTTCAGAACAGGATTCTTTAAAGCGGGCAGGGCTGCTTCGGATTTTCGGAAAGGGCTGTCCTTTTCCGCTGCCGCCGGATGATTTGATCCGGGATGTGGAGAGTAAGGAGGAAGCATTGAAGGAGGCGGCATTTTATGCGTTAGGCTATGTGCGGCATGAAAAAGTCCGTCAGTTTGCGTTGGAACTGGCAGAGAGAGGCGGGAGCGCTCCAGAAGCGGTAATTCTGCTGGCAAATCACTATCAGAAAGAGGACAGAGAGCTGTTTGTCAGACTGGTAAAGAGCATACCGGTCGCTTATGATGATAAAACCGGGTGGCATGGTGCGTATTCGGCTGTACTTGATCTTCTGCGGACAAAGGGTGTAAGATCAACGCCGAAAGAATTGCTGCCGTATCTGTATGAACATACGTTGTGTTCCTTTTGCAGAGAGTATATTGTGAGAGAGATGGGACGGCGGCATATGATAACGGAAACATTTTTGCAGGAATGTCTGTATGATAGTAACTGTGAGGTCAGAAAATATGCGGAAAAAAGGATTAAAAATTGACAGATGGAATAGTGATTGATAAAGAAATCGGGGATCATGATGGACATAAACGATATTATTAAGCTGTCGGTGGATCAATGTATTTCCATTTATGAGGAAATGGCGGCGAGAATACATAAAAAGGATGAAAGCGGGCAGGTTTACGGACTTGTGTCGAAAAAGTTTATCATAAAATACGGCTTCCCTGCATTGGCGATCGGTTATCTGTGTCTGTGCTTTTCCATGCGGCTTACCGTGCGCGATACTTCTTTTGCGGAAAAGGAATGTATGTTGTATTATATAGTAAATGCGGACGGTATGAAAGGGCTGGGACACAGTATTCTGATGATCACAGACGAAGAGGGCGGCGGAACGGTATTCAGCTTTAACGGGATGCAGAGATCACTTTCAGAGAGCTTTGCGGGAAAAAGCGGCGTCGGGAAACTGAGCGTGGGAACGATGGATGCGGATGAGACGGAAATTTTTCTGCGGACAGGCAATCTGTGTCTTGAGGGCGACCAGCTTACGGATAATTATGATATGGCGCTGTACAGGCCGGTCACAGCGGAGGACTATCAAATGATACTGGAACAGACAGTTCCGTACCGGGAAGCGGAGGAGAAGTTCACGGTTTTGTATGGGCAATGGATCATGGAGGAAAATGCCGACAGGAAAGCAAAATATGAGCAGGCATTAGAGCAGATGGGGCAGGATAAGAACCTGCCGGTGTATCAGATCTACACAAACAACTGTGATCATGCAGCCAGAAAGCTGATTTCTTCGATTGATCCTGATATGCAGAACTATATACAGCATACGCGGCGCATTACGCCAAACGGAAATCTGAAAGCTTTTGGCAGGAAAGCGGAAAAATGGGGCGTTATGACATTGGGAAAACAGTCTCTGCCGGAAAAACTGTTGATGTTTCTGGTGAGTTTTTGAGCCCCTGTACAGGAGAAGGATATGGGAGATAGAGCGAAAGCCTTTATCATAAGGATGATGATACTGTTGGCATTGCTTTTATGTTTGAGCGGATGCGGGCGGGAAACGATTGAAATACCAAAAGAAATCAAAGGAAAAGAAGAAGTTGAAGCGAATGAAACTGCAGAGACGCCGGACAGATCAGAGCTGAAGATGGAGGATGAAAAACCGGAAGAGATTGAACCGGAGGAAACAGACGAACAAAAAGAGATCGTACCGGCAGTCAGAGAAATTCCTGTTGATTTTCCTTTCTGGTCAAGCGCTCTTTGTGAGGAAGTGGATTACTTCACACTTACTCTGGCAGAGTTGGAGGAACCTGCCGGAGAATATGAGCTGAGACTCTATAATCAGGAGGGGGATGTTCTGCAGCAGATTTCCTGCGGACCGCTTACGGAGCCGATAGAAATCTCATTTGGAGATTTTGACAGCTATCCGGGACTTCATGTAAATGACATTGAAATTTTTCCGGCTGATGGTTCCAGCGGGGTGTATATCGGGTGGAACGATTTGAAATTGCGGTTTTCAGAACATGCAGTTGAAATACCGAGATACAATGAGGTCAGGGATCAAAAAATGCTGATTATTGAAGAGGGAGAAATATATCAGACCAGAAAGATATATCAGCTTGACGGATACGAAGTCCGACGCTGGCTGCTGAATAAAGATACGGGAGAGTTGGAAATATGGGACTGTATGGATGGGGAAAGTCTGTTTAGAGGAAGGACAAAGCTTGATAAAGAAGGAAATCCGATCAATAAAAAATATTTTGACTTTTTGCTTTGGGAAGATATATATTCTTTTCAGGAAAGTCAGGAAAACATTCCTGTTCCGGTATATCTGGACGAACCAAGAGCAACAGACGGTGAATGGACCGTAGAATATGAAAGCCGGGAAGCTTTTCTGGAAGATTTTGGATTTGAAAACAGTGAACCTATATATCAGTGTTATGACTGGCATCATGATTTGTTGCTGGAATTATATTTGGATAAATCCACAGAACAGTTCTGCGGAATTGCTTATGATGGTTATGGCATCGATCCGGAAGGAAAGAAAACGTCATGCATGTATGGATTTACCGTAAATGGAGCAATAGATAAAAAATGGTCGGGAGAAGATACCTACTCCAAAATAACAGAATTTAGGGCAGATGAACAGGATTATGTGAAGGATTATGAAGAATTTACAGAATATACAAAGGAAGGGGTGCCGGATCATTTTCTTTCTGGGGGAACGGTCAGAACAGAAGGCGGAGAAGGATACGTGAGAGTAATGGAAATAGATTATATATACCGGGATGACGGCACTTTGTTTTACAGAGATTACCATCACAGCACCCTTGTATTTCCGACAAATGACAGTTATCTGTATAGTTTTTACGATGAAAAAGGCAGAGTTTTATATGAGCGGGGATATATTACACATGGACATCTGGAAGATTACTATATATATGAAGATGAAGGAAAGATGCCGACATATCATCTGGAACTTGACTACTGTCATGGTTATGCCATTCCTTATTTGGAACGATATCAAAATAATGCATAACTGATTACGGCAGAGAAAGAGGAGATACCAATGACAAAAAAACAACGTACTTTGGAAATCATCGAAAGGTTAAAACAGGAATATCCGGATTCGGACTGTACTTTGGACTATGATCAGGCATGGAAGCTTCTTGTCAGCGTGCGTCTGGCGGCGCAGTGCACGGATGCCAGAGTAAATGTAGTGGTGGAAGAACTTTACGGCGTATTTCCGGATATCGACGCGCTGGCGCAGGCTCCCGTGGATGAAATTGAAAAGATTGTACGGCCCTGCGGCCTGGGAAAGAGTAAGGCGAGAGATATTAACGCCTGCATGAAAATGTTAAGGGATGAGTACGGCGGAAAAGTACCGGATGATTTTCAAAAGCTTCTGGCGCTGCCGGGCGTGGGCAGGAAAAGCGCCAACCTGATCATGGGGGATGTATTCGGGAAACCCGCCATTGTTACAGATACCCACTGTATCCGGCTGGTGAACCGTATGGGACTGGTGGACGGCATTAAGGAGCCGGCAAAAGTTGAGAAGGAACTCTGGAAACTTGTTCCGCCCAAGGAGGGGAGCAGTTTCTGCCATCGTCTGGTGGATCACGGGAGGGCCGTGTGTACGGCAAGGACAAGCCCTTACTGTGAAAGATGCTGTCTGCAGGATATCTGCAAAAAAGCCGGCGTGCAGGATACCTGAATCGTTATAAAGCCGCGCATGGGAACCTGACATGGGGACCTAAGCATGATTGCGTCCATAGTCTGAAAAGGACAGATGTTTTCAGGAGGGCTGCCCGGATACATCTGTCAACATAGAATACAGAAAAAAATAAAATAATAAATATAGAGGATATGTTATGAGCAAGCGAAAGATCACAATACTCGGCACCGGAAATGCCATGGTGAAAAACTGTTATAATACCTGTTTTATGGTGGAAAATGAAGGAGAATTTCTGCTGGTGGATGCAGGCGGCGGAAACGGTATCCTGACGCAGCTTGATAAAGCAGAGTTAAATCTGAAGAAAGTGCATCAGATGTATATCACCCATGCCCATACCGATCATATTTTAGGGGCGGTATGGGTGGTGCGGCAGATCGCGGCATGGATAAAAAGCGGGAAATATAAAGGAGATTTTACAATATACGGCAATGACAAGGTGATTCTTACTCTGCGCTGTATCTGTGATCTGACACTCTGGGATAAATTTACCTGTTTTTTTGATGAGAGGATATTTTTTCAGGTAGTGAATAATGCGGATAAGCTGCGGCTTTTGGAGGCGGATTTTGAGGTGTTTGATATCGGTTCCGAGAAGGAAAAACAGTTTGGGTTCCGGATGACTTTTTCGGACGGGCAGCGTCTGACCTGTCTGGGAGATGAGCCTTATTCGGAGTGCAGCCGCGCCTATGCGGAGGGGAGCGACTATCTGATGAGCGAGGCGTTCTGCCTGTTTGCGGATGCTGATCAATATAATCCCTATGAAAAGCACCACAGTACGGCGAAAGACGCAGCGATACTGGCAAAGGAACTGGGTGTGAAAAATCTGATCCTGTACCATACGGAGGATGACCATATGGAGACGAGAAAGCAGCTGTATATGGAGGAGGCCGCGGCATATTTTGACGGAAGGATCTATGTGCCGGAAGATCTGGAGGTAATTTGTCTTTGAGGGCAAACCGCGGGAAAGGATTGTTGCTTCTGATCATTTATAACAGAATTTCCGATTGACAGTGTAAAAATATTTATATTTAAAACTCGATGAAATCAATGGAGAACAGATGAAAAAGTTTTTGGAAATAACAGCGTTAGCGGCAGTGTTGTTTTTTACCGTCTATGTCGGATACAGACAGGGCGCGGATGAAAGCGATAAAAGGGAACTGTATTTAGCGGAGCAGAAGGAATTACCAGACCAGCAAGAGGAAATATCGAATGAGCAGGAGGCGAAAGCGGAAAATACGGCAGAGCAGATGGCAGAATATGAGGAATCCGGTTTTCTGTTTCAGATTGACACGCTTTATTACCGCGTTAATACTGCTGATGCTGACTGGATGGACAATGCTGAGGGTATGGTGGGCGGCCATATAGAGAGCGGTGAGATAAAGCCGGGGGATAAAGCAGTGCTGGTAAAAAGCGACGGCAGCTGTTATGAGACAACGGTGGAGAAGATCATGCGGCAGGGGGAGATGGATTACTTTCTGGAAGAAGCCGGTGGAAATTCGCTTTTATTCATATGGCTGGAGGGAATAGATTATGACATGCTGGAGAATGGCGATCTTCTGCTTGGGTCCGCAGAGTGGGAACGGGGAGTTTCCATCGATTTTCCGTTTGAGGGATCTGAAGAGTATTCCCTTACGTTAGCCTTTTCAAAAAGCGGAGATAAACAGGGAGAGTTATGGCTCTATGACAGTACCGGAGAGGTTGTGCAGCGGATACCTTACGGTACATTTACCGAGCGTATTTATTATATTGTATATAAAGATAACCGGAGAAATCTGGTATTCTTCTCTGATGATGAGAGCAATGCAGGACGGTTTCTGGAATGGAACGACGGGCGTTTTTTGGAACAGGAGATGGATATAAAGCGCGGGCTTTTGCCTTATGGGGATCTGCTTCTCACACAGGAGTCGCAATCGGAGTTAACCATGGAAATTTACAGGTGTCATCCAAATGAGAGACTCTCGGAAGAAATACGTCGTTTTACCCTGCAGAAAGATACGGGAGAACTTGAAATATGGGATTGTCTTGACCGGAAAAATATATTTCAGGGAATCGTTTCCGTAGGGGAGGACGGAAAGCCCGTCAATGAAGAGTACTACCAGATCATTTTTACGGAAGGACTGTATGCGTGGTTTCAGGACGGGAAACATGACAAAGTTCCGGTGGATCTTTGGGCATTTGGAGCATCTGATGAGTACAGTGCGGAGTATGAAAGCAGGGAGAAATTTCTCTCCGATTACGGGTTTGCAGGCAGCAATCCGATATATGAATTTTATGACAGGATGGATAATCTGCGGCTGGAACTGTACGGAAACGAGAACGAAAGTCTGTTCTGCGGCATTTTATACCGTTATTTTTACAGCTGGGAAAAAGAGAAATGTTTCCGGATGTCCGGGTTTGTGGTGGACGATATTGAGGATGCGGAATGGGTGGACGATACCTATTCTCTGATCAATTCACTGGACGGGTACGGCTATGAGAAAAGTATAGAATATACATCGGACAAAAAGCCGAAATATGTTCTTGAAACAGGGATGGAATCAGAGGATGGCGGAGCGGTATCGGAGGATAGGGAGAGCGTTGCCCTGATGGAGATTGTTTATATATACCGTGATGACGGAACCTTGTATGACAGACATTACTGGCATAATCCGTACTGGTTCGGCTCTACCCGCAGCAGTGAAGACAGTCTCTACGATGAAAAAGAGCGGCTTGTATATAAACAGGCTTATATTACGCATGGGACATTGGAAGACTATTATATTTATTCGGATGATGGCGATAAGCCGTCGTATCGTCTGGAATTTGACTATGGCGGCGGGGCGGCGCCCGCAACTTATATGGTGCGGTATCGATAGGCATACCTGCATTCCCTTTTTCATATAATAACAATGTGAAGAGTACCTTCAGATGTAAGAATATGACAGAAACGGGGAAACATGAGAAAAAAATCCATTATCACACCGATCGCGGAGTCATTGAAGCTGCCAAAAGACCTTACCAGAGGAGATTCCATCATTTCCCTGACCGGGAATGAGGAAGCCTGGATTGAAAATTACAAAGGAATCATTGAATATACGCCGGAGCGCATCTTCCTGCAGCTGAAAAACGGCAGGGTTGCTTTCTGCGGAAAGCAGCTGCATATCGCCTTTTATACCAGCGAGGAGATGCGGATTACAGGAATAATAGAAGGGATGCAGTTTTTATGCTGAAATTATTCTATTTTTTCAGAGGATATCTCTGGATACGGGTAAGCGGGGCTTCGGCCGAGCGGTTTATCAACCTTTGCGGCATCCGGCATATTATGCTCTGGAACATCAGGCAGGACGGGGAAGCCTATACCATGTGCATCAGCCTGAAGAGCTTTTTTGAGATGAAGGATATCGTCCGCAAAACATCCACAAGGGTAGCCGTTCTGAAAAGGATCGGACTGCCTTTTCTTATGTCCGGCGTAAAAAAAAGGTGGTTTTTTCCGGTTTTTCTTCTGGTTGTCACCGTTTTGTTCTGCCTGTCCCAGTTTTTGCTCTGGAATATCCATATTCAGGGAAATCAGGCTATTTCCGGGGAGGACATCATGCTTTTTCTGGAAGAACAGGAGATAAAAAAGGGGATTCCCCTGAAAAAAGTGGATACGGAACTGCTGGAGAAGGAAATACGGAAAACCTTTCCGGAGATTACCTGGATCAGCGTTTATCTGGACGGAAATTCTCTGACGCTGGATATCAAGGAAAATGACAAGCCCATCCCCGGGGAGGAGACGGCGGAGGAAAAAGTCCATAAGGAGGGATTTCTGGAAGAGGAGACAGGTATGGATATCTGTGCCAATAAAGCCGGAACTGTTGTCTCCATCATAACAAGGGAGGGAACGCCTCTTGTACAGGTGGGAGACGAGACAGAGGTTGGGGATGTGCTGATCCGGGGCGAGGTGGAAATATTTGATAACGAGGGAAATGTGCGGGAGAGCGTAAAAGTACACGCGGACGGAGATGTAATACTGGAAAGCAGTATCAGCACCAGCTTTGAGATCCCGCTGATGAAGACCGTAAAAACGGAGACCGGAAACTGTAAAAAATATACTTTTTGCAGATATGGAGACCGATACAGGATATGGCATCTGTTTTCCATTCCCTATGAGGATTATCAGGCGGTTCCCCATACCTATTCCCGGACGGGAGAAACACTCGGCTTTACACTGGAGTTCGGGGAGATGGAGATCCGGGAGGTCGTAAAAGTGGTGCGGGAAAAGACCGAGGAGGAATATACGAAGGAACTTTCGGATAAGCTGGAAGAATATGTGGCAAGTTTGTCCGAAAAGGCTATACAAATCAAGGGAAAAAATGTTAGAATAAAAAAGAATGCGAATACGGTGACGATGACAGGAACACTGAAAGCACAGGGACCATTTGTTGAAAGAAAGGAAACAGAGATTCGGGAAGAATCTTCAGACGACACGGTAGATGAGTGATTTTGTATTGCAGATGGAAATACCGGCAAAGGACCAGCAGGCCCTTTTCGGTATGCAGGATCAGTATATAAAAAGCCTGGAAAAGGCATATGCCGTCAGTATATATAACAGGGACGGCAGCGTCAATATCAGGGGAAACGAAGAGCAGGTGCGCAGAGTGGAAAATGTGATGGGACAGCTTTTGTCCCTTTCAAGAAAGGGCGCCGAAATAGCCCAGCAGAATGTGGATTATGCGATGGCGCTGGAACCCGAGGCAAAAAAAGGGATTCTGGCGGAGATCGATGACGACATTATCTGTCATACGATAAACGGAAAACCGATCAAGCCCAAAACGATAGGACAGAAGGAATATGTGGATGCGATCCGCCATAATATGATCGTTTTCGGCTTAGGGCCTGCGGGAACCGGAAAAACCTATCTTGCTATGGCGATGGCGATCACGGCGTTTAAACGGGAAGAGGTGGGGAGGATCATCCTTACAAGGCCGGCAATAGAAGCCGGGGAAAAACTGGGCTTTCTGCCGGGGGATCTGCAGAGTAAGGTGGACCCTTATCTGCGGCCGCTCTATGACGCCCTGTACCAGATCATGGGGGCGGAGGCGTTCCAGCGGAATATGGAAAAAGGGCTGATCGAAGTGGCGCCCCTTGCCTATATGCGCGGGCGGACGCTGGACAATGCCTATATCATTCTGGATGAGGCGCAGAATACCACACCGGCACAGATGAAAATGTTCCTCACAAGGATCGGGTTCGGCTCTAAGGTGATCATTACAGGGGATGCCTCCCAGAAGGATTTATCCCCGGATACAAAATCAGGGCTCGATATCGCCGGACGGGTGCTGCATGGGATAGAAGACATCGCGTTCTGTCAGCTTACCAGCAAGGATGTAGTGCGTCATCCTCTGGTTCAAAAAATAGTAAAGGCATATGAAACTTATGAAGCAAAAGAAGAAAAACGAAGAGCAGGACAAACAGGAAAAGAGCGTCCTGCAGGAAACAGAAAAAACCGAAGCCGGCGGTCATAGGGAGAAAAAGGTACTGCTCAAAAACACCGTCTGCATGCTGGTTATGCTGCTTGGCATCGCAGGCGCGGCGTCCGCCGGGAGTATATTGACCGGGGCAGATCTATATAATACCGTGCGAAATCTGGTGTTCTGCGTTTTAGCTGCGCTGGCGGCTGTCTTTTCCTTTCAGGCGGGCAGGGTATCGGGAAGCTTTTTCTATGATGACGGAGAGCATCCGGGCAGGTTTTTATGCCTTTACCTCTGCGGTATCCTGTGTGCGCTTATATATACGCAGCTGCCTGCAACAGGATGGATGTTCCTGTTTTTTTATGTATCTTTATCCCGGGTATCGGACTCCGTCACGGGCATCTGCGCGGGAACAAGCCTTCTGATACTGACGGCGGTTCTATGCGGACAGGCGTCGCCGGCTGTTTTTCTGGTATATTTTCTCAGCGGTATGATCGGTATCGCCCTGTTCGCGCATCAGAAAGACGAATTTTACATAGCAGTCCCGTCAGGGCTTGCTTTGGGCAGCCAGCTGCTTCTGATCTTTGCGGAGGAGATGCTGGTCCGGAATAACAGGCTGGTTTGGAGAGATATCCTTATGCCCTTTGCCAATGTGGCGATGAACTGCATTTTGCTGTGTATATTTATGCGGTATTATATTAACAGGGTTGCGAAAAAAGAAGATAACCTGTATTTGCTGCTGAACAATCAGGAGTATACCGCCATGGTGTGGATGCGGGAGAACGAAAAGGAAAAATATGATTGTGCGATCCATACGGCATATCTGGTGGAACGCATTACCTCGGAACTGGATCTGGATGTCCGTTCCGCAAAGTGTGTTGCCTATTATGTATATCTGCCTGTGGAAAGGCTGAAAGAGATACCTTTTCCCGAGCCTGTCAAATCTTTATTACTGGAGCTGAAAACAGGTAAAAAAGCCCTGATGAGAAAAGAGGCTGTTATTGTGCAGATCTGTCATCAGGTAGTCAGGGAAATACAGAAGGCAAATGCCCAGAATAGAACAGCTAAAGTAAATTACGGGCAGCTGATCACGCAGATATTTGAAAGGCGCTTTACCATAGAGAAGCTGGCAGAGACAGAGATTACGCTCTCCAATCTGCGTTATATCAAAAAACGGCTGCTGAAGGAAAAAATGTATTATGAATCCATGACGGGATCATGATCCGCAAAAGCGGGGAAGGAGTACACAGGATGACCATTTATCTGGAAAATGAGACAGATACGGCATTTGGCTTTGATACGAGGGAAACGGCAGGCCGGGTGGCTGAAAAGGTACTGGAACTGGAAAAATGCCCTTATGAGGCTGTTGTAAATATACTGCTGACGGACGATCAGGGCATCCGGCAGTTTAATATGGATTTTCGGCAGATCGATGCGCCTACGGATGTCCTTTCTTTTCCCAATATTGCCTACGATGAACCGGCAGACTTCTGCCGGGTGGAGGAGCAGGCGGCAGATTGTTTTGAACCTGATACCGGGGAACTTGTGCTGGGGGATATCATGATCAGCGTGGATAAAGTGAGGGAGCAGGCTGTAAGCTATGGCCATTCCGAAAAACGGGAGTTTGCATTTTTGGTCGCTCACAGTATGCTGCATCTGCTCGGATATGACCATATGACAAAGGAGGAAGCTTCCGTGATGGAAGAAAAACAGGAAAAGGCGCTTTCAGAGCTTCAGATCACAAGAGATTAGACGGACGAGGGGAAACGTATACTTTATGAAAAAAATGAATTCTTCGGCAATAGACCTGTTTAAATATAAGATGGCGATTGTCGGAATGGTGAATATTTTGGTATTGTCGGCTGTTCTGGGGATTCAGGGCGCCGGTTATCTGGGAATTTCCCTTGCTCTGCTTACTTTTCTGATATCTTTTCATTCCTGCTGGCTCTCTGCTCTGGCGGCAAGGTATGTACGGGGCAGAAACACAAGAAACCAGCACAAGAGCAGCAGAAAATTTTTAAAAGGTGTTTTGATCTATGTATTTTCCACGGGAGCCGCGTTTTGTGCTCTGTTTATCCTTGCCAGCGAAGGACTCGGCAGTTTTTTGATCCGTGATATCCATATCAATATCTGCATGATGGTCATCGCGGTGATACTGCTCGTACACGGCATTTGTGAAGCGGTCAGCGGTTACCTGCAGGGAATGGGATTTTATATGCCGGTAAAAATTTTTCTGTTGGTAAAACAGGCGGCAGTTTTTGCGGGAAGCATCGCAGGCATGAAGCTGTTGGAAGAATACGGCGGAAAAGTCGCACGGCTCAAGCATAATGAGGCCGTAACCAGTGTGTATGGCGCCTTCGGATCGCTTCTTGGCATGCTTGCCGGAAATATGGCGGGGTTGATCCTGCTTCTGGTATTCTGTCTGTTGCTCTATGGAGAACTGCGCAGTATGCGCAGCAAGGATAATGCAAGATATCAGGAAAGTTCTTTTCACGGGTTTCGGGTTATGCTCGGCATCGGGCTTATGCAGGGGATCAAATATGCCCTGTTGTTTTCGCCCTTTCTCATAAACTATATTTTATATATCAGATTATGTAAAACAGACGGGGATTCCACGCTCTGGATAAAAACGGGAGGGTTTCTGTTCGGCGAGGCGGTTCCCGTTATGGCTGTGCTGATCCTGGGATTTGTCCTGATAAACCATAAAAATTACAGGCAGCTCGCAGGATACTGGAAAAACGAGGCTTATTCGCAGTTTCGGGAAAAAGTATACGCCATGCTGCTCGGTGTTTTTTTACTGGCCCTTCCTGTATGTGCTGCGGTTTCCGTTCTGTCGGAACCGATTTTGAAATGTCTGACAAAGGATGCGGCAAAAGAGGGAAGCAGTATCCTGCTGTATGCCGCTGCAGGCGCCGTGCTTCTGATTCTGGAACAGACAGCGGTGAAGCTGATGGAACTCTGGAATGAGACATTGTATTTGTACTTGATCACAATCGTCAGCTTCGCCTTACAGACCGTCTTTGCCGTTACCGCTTTCAAAGCGTTTGACCTCGGGGTATCGGGCATAATGTTCGGCGGGATGCTGCAGGCGATTTTGTTTGTCATTTTTTTCTTTGTGAAATTTTCAAGACGGCTGAAGCTTTCCGGAATGCAGCTTCAAAAGCTGGTGATGGCGCTGATTCTTGCGATGGGAGGGGCGCTGATCATGCTGGTGATCTATCTGGCGGTCGGGAAAAAGCTTTCGGCGGGAATCGCGGTGGCTGTTTCCGTGGTTCCGGGATTATTGCTGTATCTGGCGGTTGTGACGATATTGCGGATCGTCAGCGACAAAGATGCGGCATGTATGCCGGGCGGAGAATTATTTTTATGGTTAAACAGAATATTGCACAGATAATCCGGAATAAATCCTGCAGAATGCATGGATTTCCTGATCGGGTGTATTGTGATAATAATTATATAGAATAAAAACAGAAAAAAAGCTGATACTGATAACGAAGGTTCTGCGTGGAAAATGCAGTTTTTCACCTGTGATGTTGATCCGTTTACACGGTAGAATGAGGGAAAGATGAAACTTTTGAAAGGTATCAGCCTGTTTATTCTGGCAATAGGTTTATTTTCTATAGGATGTTTTTTAGGGTTTGAGGGACGGGGCTTTTTTTATCCCGGAACGAATACGGGATCGGGCAGGGAGATCAGTGCGTCTGACGGAGAAGAAAAAACGGTGCAGGCCGCCGCGCAGAAGGAAAATGTGATCAGCGCCGATACATCCTTTGTCGTGATAGAAGTCAATCTGGCAGACCGGTCGGAAAAGGCGGAGGAAATCCCCGTTCCGACTTATTATATGGGAATGGACAGGGAAGATTTTGAAAAACAGATTCAGACCTATGACAGTTCGCCTTCTCTCAATGAACTGCAGAAAGGGTTTCAGGGCTCGGAGATCAGAAGTTTTTCCGGAAGTATGGTGGAACTTTGCAAATTTTATCAGATTCTGGCGGAAGAAACCGATGAATACTATTATCTTGCAATTTTCAAAAATAAAGTAGTGGTTTATAAATCGGACGGAAAGACGATTTACATGGAAACGGACATTCCGGCGGAAGATCTGCCGCCGGAGGTTATGCAGGAGCTGATCCAGACAAGGGTGGTCAATACGGAGGAGGATCTGTATGATTTTCTGGAGTCTTATTCGAGCTGACTGGACAGATCTGTTGAAAAACTGTATTATGATATCCATAATACAATATAATGCAATATAATTTATACTTATATATATAACTTCGGATTTGATCATTTAAACTTTATATAAAAGTCAGGTCGGTACGGATGGAAAATGAGGAAAGAAAAATGGCAAAGGAGCAGTATCAGGTCATCGTGATCGGCGGCGGCGCTTCCGGGATGGCGGCGGCGATAGCGGCGCTGGAAGAAGGGATGGCGGGAAAAGCATCGCCGGAAGTGAGGATGCCAAAAGAAGCGGTGTCGGAAGAGGGGGTACCGGAAAAAGCGGCGTGTGGAGATGGGGGACGGCAGAAGCCGGGAAAAAAACAGGCCGGGGTACTTCTTCTTGAGAGCAATGACAGAGTCGGGAAAAAAATTCTGGCGACAGGGAACGGAAAATGTAACTTTACCAATAAAAATGTCAGTCCGGCGCACTATAATACGGACGACAGGGCTGTGCTGGAAGCCGTTCTGGCAGGTTTTCCGACTGAGGAGGCGTTACGTTTTTTTGAAAAACTGGGGATGCTTTCGAGAGAGAAAAACGGTTATTTTTATCCTATGCCCGAGACGGCTTCCACGGTGCTGGATGTACTGCGGCTGCGGCTTTCGGAACTGGGCTGCGATATACTGTGCGGTATTTATGTGGAGAAAATAGAGAAAAGTAAAGAAGGGTTTCAGATCAGCTTTCGGGAACAGGGGCAGCTGCACCGCGAGCAGTGCGGCAGTGTTATTCTGTCGACGGGTTCCAAAGCCGGCGGGTTTTTACATAATAAGCAGGAAGATCCGCTGCGGCTCGCCAAATCACTGGGATTACATAGTACGGCGCTTTATCCGGCCCTGACAAAGTGTATCTGCCGGGAAGGATATTATTACAGGCAGCTTGCGGGTGTACGGGCACAGGTAAAACTCTCCCTCTATGCGGAAAATAATTCGGGAAAAAAAACAGGCGGAAAAATAAAGAATGGCTGGGAATTGCTGAAACGCGAATCGGGAGAGCTGCAGCTCACGAAGGAAGGGATATCGGGAATTGCGGTGTTTCAGCTTTCCGGGATGATCGCTCAGAAATTGGCTGAAAATAGGCGGGTGAACGTTGAGGTTAATTTTCTGCCGGATTTTCGGGAGGATGCGCTGGAGGACTGGGCGGAAAAGAGGCTGTCCCTGCTGCCGGGGCGGACGCTGGAAGAGTTCTTTTTAGGGATATTACATAAGAAGGTGCTCGGTGTATGCCTGCAGGCGGAAGGGTTTTTGGGAACGATGAAAATTCCCGCTGTAGGCGATAATGCAAGGCCGGGCAGAAAGACAGAAGATTGCTCTGCGGAGAGAAGAGCTGTTATGATGATCCTGTCCGTTATGAAACGCGCCATGCATTTTACCACAGAAGTGACGGCAGTGTCAGATATGAAACAGGCGCAGGTATGCCGGGGAGGACTGTCCCTTTCGCAGTTTAGTGAAAGACTGGAATGTAAAATGATACCGGGACTTTTTGCCTGCGGGGAAGTGCTAAACGTGGACGGGGAATGCGGCGGCTATAATCTGCATTTTGCGTGGGCGTCCGGCGTTTTGGCTGGAAAGGAGGCGATGCGGAGACGCAACACACGGTCTCAGTCCTCGTTTTGGCAGGAGAAGGGAGAGGCAGAGATCTAACATGCAGTCCCCGTCTTAGTTTCAGCAGGAGAAGGGAGATGCAGAGATCTAACATGCAGTCCCCGTCTTAGTTTCAGCAGGAAAAGAGGAGATATCAGGGATGATATAAGGCACCGATCTCCTCCGCGGTTTTTATACCGTCCATAGCGGCGGAAGTGATACCGCCGGCGTAGCCTGCGCCTTCCCCGCAGGGATAGATTCCTTCTATATTACTCTGCAGGGAATGATCCCGATTGATGCGGACAGGGGAGGAGGTTCTGCTTTCTATGCCGCAGAGCCAGACTTCTCCCGAAGCAAATCCGTGTATTTTCTGATCCATTTCGCTCATGCCCTCTATAAACGCCGTATTCAGCGTGGGCGGTAAAATGCGGGTGATATCCGCCTCCTGATAAAGCCCCTTCAGCGCAGGCGCAAAAGGAGCAAGCAGTTCGGAACAGGTGGTTTTTGGTAAAAGCCCCTGCAGGACCAGTTCCGTCTGAAAATCTCTGTATTTTTGTATCGGGATTTTTCCCCGGGCGGCTTCATAAGCCCTTTTTTCCAGTTCCCGCTGAAAGGTGATCCCGGAAAGCGGATGATCGGGAGAGCCGTAATCTTCCGGTGATACGGAAACGATAATGGCGCTGTTGGCATTGTCGCCGTCCCTTTTGCTGTAACTCATGCCGTTTACGGCAAGGAGCCCTCTTTCCGAGGAAGCATTCACCACAAAGCCGCCCGGACACATGCAAAAGGAATACACACCTCTGCCGTCCTTTGCCTTCGCGGTCAGTTTATAGGGTGCCGCACCCGGAAGGGATGCCGCATCTTTTGCAGAACCGGTATTCCCGTTTTGGTCTGTCCGCCCCTCCCATGTACCATATTGTGTCTCATTGATAAAAGCCTGGGGATGTTGTACCCGGAATCCTACGGCGAAAGGCTTTGCCTCCATATCCAGCCGTTTTTCATATAACATGGAGATAGTGTCCCTTGCGCTGTGCCCGATAGCAAGTACCAGAATATCCGTTTCGATCCACTCCCTGTTGTTGATCTCCACAGCAGCAATCCTTTTTTCTTTTTCCCAGCGGGAACGGTTTTCCGATGGCAGATCGGATTTATGACTGACATCAGTCACAGCATCGGCGCGGAGCCCCTCTATATCATTTCCCTGAAGATCATTTATCAGGACATAATTTTTCTGATTATCATTTCTCCGGGTATCACTTATCTGAATATCCGTCATCTGGCTTTCAAACCGTACTTCGCCGCCGAGAGAAATGATTTCCTCCCGCATATTTTTTACAATATTTTTTAATACATCTGTCCCAAGATGAGGTTTCTGATCGTATAAAATACTTTTCTTTGCGCCGAATTCCACAAAGGCTTTGAGCACATGAGTGTTCCGCCCGTATTTGTCTTTGACAAGGGTATTCAGTTTTCCGTCAGAAAAAGTACCGGCGCCGCCTTCGCCGAACTGTACATTGGAATTGAGGCAAAGCGCTTCCCCGTTCCAGAAAGCTTCCACATCGGCGCTTCTCTGTTCCACATCTTTTCCCCTCTCCAGCAACAGCGGCCGAAACCCTGCCCTTGCCAGCTCTAACCCGCAAAACAGCCCGGCAGGGCCTGTTCCGATGATCACGGGCCGCTTTGTAAGCTGTTTTTTACCTGTAACCTGATAACGAAAAGTGACGGTGTTATCTTTTGTGATATCGCGGTCTCTTTGCAGATTTTTCAGCAGTTTATCCTCCTCCCTGCATTTGGCAAGCAGGGTATAACTGTAGAAGAGACGGGGCTTTTTTCTGGCGTCTACGGACTGCCTTGCGATGTTCCAGTCCAGAATATCGCTCTCCCGGCATTTTAACTTATGACAGAGCGCCGTGAAAAGCTGTTTTTCGGTATGGTCTATAGGGCAGGTGATCTGGTTGATGCGAAGCATGGCTGTTTTGCCTCCTGTTTCTTATTTTCATATCCGAAGCGGGTATTGATTCTTTGCCTATTGTAAATTATCAGACGGACAGCGTCAATATAAAACGTAATGCCTATTACTTTTCGCGGGTCAGGAATGCGCATTTACTGCGCGTTCCGCGGGAACATGATCCAGATCCGGGGCGGCTCCTCCGCAGCAAAACTTTCGATAACGCTCCGAACGTTACTGGATAATAACCTGTTTTCATATCTCTTATTGAACATAAATCTGAAGTAGATTATAATGGAGTCATATGAGATCCGAATGAAAAAGAACAAGGAGATACCATGAATAACACATCTGAAAAAGATATCGATAATTTGCTGAACATACTGGATAGTTTCTGTGAGGCGGGAGAGGGCCGTATGAAGCTGGAGGTTTCGGAGGAACTTTCTTCCGGCGATACAAAACATGCCTACCATCACGGACGCTGTGATATCGGAAGCCCCTGGGCAAAAGGGACGGCTTTTGACGTACTGGAAGATGGCGGATGCTGAAACGACGGAATTTTAAGGATGTGCAGTGTGGAAAATAAGATGTTTCACTGCTGTTTATGCCTGAGCAAAACGAAAGGAATGAGTGATTACTATGAATAAAAGGATCTGGAAACGATTTGCGGCAATTCTTCTGACCGCATGCTTGTTAAGCGGCTGCGGCCTGCCGGAGTTAAAGGATATGTTCCGTATGGAAGAGGATTCCGACAGGTTTCAGGCGGAGGATGACGATACGGGAGAGGAAAACGAGACAGTGGAAAATACATCGGAAGAGATTTCCGGTGAAGTTTTTGTTGCGGCAAAAAGCAGCAGGCCCGCACTGCTGAACAGGGATGCGGTAAAAGAGATTGATACGGCTTCTCCTGCTGTGTTGCCTTATGCGGTGGAGCCTGACCTGAGCAATATCGACAATCTCTGGCAGGTATACTTGAACGACGAAATGGCAGAAAAGCTTGTGAAGAACGGTTTTGTGGTGTCAGGCAATGCCGGCGCGGAATTTTTTGAGCAGTATGAGTGGAACAGGTATTCTCTGGTTCCCAGTTTCGTGACAGTGGATTCCCTGATGCATACCTATCATCTGTATTTCAGTTATCTGATGAAAAATATAGAAAAAGACCATCTTTCGGATGCGCTGGCTGATCTGAGCGCAAAGATGGCGGAAAACAGCGCAGCCCAGTACGAACTGCTGCGCGGCACCGAATGGGAGGATGCGGCAGCCCGGAACGTGGCGTTTTTCACAGTGGGCGCAAAGCTTCTTGATACGGACGTTCCTGACTGCGGTTATGCGGAGGATATGGTTTCACGGGAACTGGATGCCATAAACAGCGCCTCCGGTATCGCGGATTGTGCCATAACCGGGAAAGAGGAAGACTATACCCAGTATATCCCGAGGGGATATTATGAGGGAGACGAGCAGTTGGAGCACTATTTTAAGGCGATGATGTGGTACGGCAGGATCCATTTTGAGCAGAAAGAGGAGGAACTGGATCGAAGCGCCCTGCTGATCACGCTGGCGCTTACGGAGGATGCGGAAAGCTACGGGCTATGGGAAAAGATATATGCGGTCACTTCGTTTTTTGCGGGGGCAAGCGATGATGCCGGTGTCTGTGAATACGCGCCGCTTATGGAAGAAGCCTACGGCGGCAGTATTTCCGTAAAGGATCTGGCAAAAGATCAGGAAGCCTTTGACCGGTTTCGTGCCATGACAGCATCCCTTGTTCCGCCGCAGATCAATTCCGTCCCGATTCAGGACGGCGAAAGCAATGTGATACCGGGATTCCGGTTTATGGGGCAGCGGTTTACGATCGACGCGGCGGTTATGCAGCAGCTGATCTATCAGAATGTAAGTGAAAACGGCGCTGGAGAGCGGCGCATGCTGCCGGATGTACTGGATGTGCCCGCGGCACTCGGCTCCGGTACGGCTCTGCAGATTTTAAACGATCAGGGCGATACGGCATATGGCGGTTATTCGGAACACATGGAAAAGCTGAGAACGGGACTGGCAGCGGCAGATCAAACGTTGTGGACCGCAAGCCTCTATGCGAACTGGTTAAATACGCTCAGGCCGCTGCTCGATGAAAAAGGAGATGGATATCCCTTCTTTATGCAGAACGAAGAATGGGCGAAAAAGAATCTGGAATGCTTTGCGGGCAGCTTTACGGAATTAAAACATGATACCGTGCTTTATACAAAACAGATAATGGCGGAAATGGGCGGCGGTATGGAGGAAGAGCCCGATGACAGGGGCTATGTGGAACCGGAACCCCTTGTTTACGGAAGATTTAAAAATCTGGCGTCGCTTACGGCTGAAGGATTGAAGGGCTACGGCATGCTGGATTCCGCAGAGGAGGAGAACCTGATGAAATTGTCGGAGATGGCGGAAAAGCTCTTGACGATCGCCAACAAAGAACTTCAGGAAGAAGCACTGTCCGATGAAGAATATGAATTTATCAGAAGTTACGGCGGAAATCTGGAGCATTTCTGGATCGAGGCCGTGAAAAATGATACCGGCGTGGAGGCGGCGCAGGAACTTCCCGCCGCCGTGGTGGTAGATATCGCGACAGACCCGAACGGACAGGTGCTGGAGGCAGCGACAGGCAATCCTTCCGCCATTTATGTGGCGGTGAAGGTTGATGGCAGGGTGAAGATTGCAAAAGGAAGCGTCTATACGTTTTATCAGTTCCCCTGGCCGATGGATGACAGGCTGACCGATTCTAAATGGCGTTACCTGATGGGATATCAGGCGGATGAGAACGGCAACTGGAATTATGACGGGGAACCGCCGGTAAAACAGCCGGAGTGGACGCAGAGTTACCGATACTGATCTGCCTCTTTAAGGACGGCGGCAGGAATAAAAAGTGAATCGTCCGGGAGCCGTGGCTGCTTACGGGCTGTTTCCTTTCAAGCGGCGAAGGGAGCAATAAATGAAGCGCAGGATGCTGCGGCAGGAAAATATGAGATCATGTTTTAAAAGGGCGGTCATCATCATAACGGCGCTTGCGGCAGGCGGCACCGTTTTATACGGCTTGTGGGCAAGGGGTACGTTTCTGCCGGGATGGATCATCTGGGAGGAAAATAATATAACGGATACATCCGGGGATTATACAATCTCTTTAGCGGAGGAAACGGTATATGTCAGGTATCAGGAGACGGAAGTCTGGCAGTCACCAAAAGGGGTGAAGGTTCAGCAGGTATTATCCTGTGATATCGACCGCGACGGCGGGGAGGAGCTGATCCTGCTCTGCTGGA
The DNA here is from genome assembly GCA_910573755.1 of Lachnospiraceae bacterium. Taxonomy (GTDB): domain Bacteria; phylum Bacillota; class Clostridia; order Lachnospirales; family Lachnospiraceae; genus 1XD8-76. The sequence goes on from CAJTBO010000020.1 coordinate 43,213, forward strand.
AAAGAGGGCGTTTCGGTAAATATAAGCCGTTCTGGATAGAAAAAGATGAAAAAAGCTGGTCCCAGCATATTTTTGTGTACGATTATGCGGAAGATGCGATTCTGCCGCAGTGGATGTCCTCCTATATCGGGCAGGATGTGGCAGAGATGTCATCCGGCGGCGGAAAGGATTCCATGCAGTGGCTTCTGCTGACAGATCCCAAAGGGGAAACAAGCTGCTGGCGATGGGACTCCTGGGGGTTCACAAAGGATGAGGCGGAAGTTTCTTTTGTGGTATTCGGCGATAACCTGATCCATGAACCGATCTACAGATACGGTTTGAATCAGGGCGGAAATTTCGACTTTCTGTTTGAACAGGTGAAGGCTGTCATCGATAAAAGTGACGTTAGTGTCATTAATCAGGAGACGCCCCTTGTCACGGAGTATTCGGAATACGGTGATTATCCAAGATTCGGAACACCCGTTCAGGTGGGGCAGGCCATTGTGGACGCGGGATTTGATGTGGTTACCTGTGCGACCAATCATGCACTTGACAGAGGGGCAAAGGGGATTCATACTACAAAGGAATATTTTACAAAACAGGACGTCTGCTGTCTCGGCATCCAGACCGGGGATGAACCGGAAAGAAAGCCTTACGAGATTATCAAAAGAAATAATATCAGGTTTGCACTGTTTAATTATACCTACGGCACAAACGGGATATCCCTGCCGGAAGGAAATCCTTTTACGGTACATCTGCTGGAAAACGAGGAGCAGATCAGGGCGGATATACAAAAGGCCCGCAGGGAAGCGGATATGGTCATTGTTTTTGTCCACTGGGGCACTGAAAACTCCGCGGAGACGGATGCTTTTCAGGAAAGATGGACGGATGTTTTTCTGGACAGTAAAGCGGACGTGATCGTCGGAACCCATCCCCATGTATTGCAGGATTATGAGATGCTTGAGGGGGAGGAGGGGCACAGGATGCTTGTGTTTTACTCCATCGGAAATTTTGTCAGCGCGCAGCCGGAAAAGTCCAGCGTAAAAGGCGGGATGGCGGAATTTGTCATAGCGCCTGCGCCGGGAGGATATGAGATTGTCGAATACAGCCTTACGCCTCTGACAATCAGATGGGAGAGCGGCGGGAAGTATACACCGGTCTTTTCCGGGGAGAAATGATGACCGACAAAAGATTGTGTGCATGCGATGGATGATGCACGGGATAATGGCACATGGCGCGGGAAGCAGTAAAATAAAATGAGCCAGGCAGAAGGGAATATATAAATATGGAAAACAAAAGAGCATTTTTAAAAGATAAGCAGAGAATCGTTATCAAGATCGGTTCCTCTTCCTTACAGCATCCCGAGACCGGCGATCTGGATTATACGAAACTGGATGTACTGGTGCGGGAACTGTGCAATCTGCGGAATATGGGAAAGGATGTGGTGCTGGTGACTTCCGGTGCGATCTCTGTCGGGAAAAAGGCAGTGCATATCACGGAGATAGACGGCGAGGACGAGGATCACAACATTGCGGTGAAGCAGGCGTGCGCCGCGGTAGGGCAGGCGAGGCTGATGATGATCTATCAGAAGATCTTTGCGGAATACAATCAGATGACGGCGCAGATACTGATGACTAAAAATACGATCATAGATAATCTGAACCGCTATAATGCCCGGAATACGTTTCGGGAACTTCTGCATATGGGGGTCGTGCCGATCGTAAATGAAAATGATACGGTGGCGACCTATGAAATTGAGATTGGCGATAACGATACGCTCTCTGCCATTGTGGCTGCGCTGATCGATGCGGATCTTCTGATATTGCTCTCCGATATCGACGGGCTCTACACCGATGATCCCCGCACCAATCCCGATGCGGAATTTGTGGAGGAGGTGGACTCCCTGGATCAGGAAACCATGCAGATGGGCAAGGCATCCACCGGAAGCAGCAGCGGAACAGGCGGCATGAATACGAAACTGCTGGCGGCAAAGATCGCAACCAAGTCGGGGATTGATATGCTGATCGCCAACAGTAAAGACATTAAAGTGATCCACAGGCTGCTGGCAGGCACGCAGATCGGGACGCTGTTCCGCAGCGCCGGATATGACGGAAAATTTGATCTGCCGCTGTTTGTGGAGCGGATGCACAGATAGGGGAACCGGCAGTGGAGAAAGAAAATACGGAAAAACCAAACAGAAAAAAAGCGGCATTGAGAAAACATATCCTGCAGGATCGAAATGCCATTTTACCGGTGCAGAGACAGCAGTGGGACCGGCAGATATTCCGGCGCCTTGTTGCATATGACAGGGCGCATCCCTGCAGCGCCTATTTATGCTATGTAAGTTATAAAAGCGAGGTTTCCACGAAAGAATTTATACGCCGGTGTTTAGAGGAGGAAAAGCCCGTTTTTGTGCCGAAGGTTTTGACGGACAGGCATCCTCTGCCGGATGGAAAAGATGAACCTGATAACAGGATGGATAGCGCGCCGCCGGAAATGGAATTTTATCAGATTACTGCATGGGAAGAGTTAAAAAAAGGGTATCAGGGGATCTTGGAACCGGAAGTTCTGCCGGAAAGATCTTTTTTTGAACAGTTCAGAAAACCGGCGCTGTCAAAGCAGATGAAAGCAGTTAACAGGACGGAAGAGAGAGAGGGCACTGTTGCGAAAAACGAAAAAAATATACTCTGTTTTCGTATGCTGCTGCCCGGAGCGGTATTCGATAAAACAGGAAACCGTATCGGCTACGGCGGCGGATTTTATGACAGATGGCTTGCCCGATGGAACGGATTTCAATGCGGCAGTGCGGAACCTGCTGTGATACTGGAAAAGATTGCTCTGGCATATCAGATGCAGATTGTGGATAGAATTCCGGCAGAATTTTTTGACCAAAAAGCAGATTGTATTATTACAGAAGAAAGTGTAATGAATAATATCAGGGAGGAACAGACATGATGCAGGAAACCTTTGACGATAAAACGGTGCCCTTATTGACGCCGGAAGCTGTCTACAGGAAATAAGAAAAAATATGCGACCTATGTGTGGTCACTTTTTCCTGGAAGGTGATCGAATGGGCTCTGGAGCATTTAACTGCGAGCCGGTGGCAGAAATCGGGTGTTGTAACGGAAGTGAGCGTGAGTGGGACATGCAGATAAAATGTTTCTTGCTGGCGCTGGAACTTGCGCTGACATAAAGCTGCCGGCAGGAGGAACGGAAAGAGGAAAAAGAAAAGGGAGAAAAAAGCAATGAATCTGGAATTACTTTGTAAAAATGCCGCCGCTGTAAAATATGAAATGCAGACATTATCCGCCGGACAAAAAAATCAGGTTTTGCTGCAAAGTGCAGAGACGCTGATCGCAGAGCAGGAAAAAATATTGAGCGCCAATAAAAAGGATATGCAGAACGCCGTTGAAAAAGGCATGCCTTTAGGGCTGCAGGACCGGCTCCGGCTAAACGGCGCCCGGATCGAAGGGATGGCGGAGGGATTAAGGCAGATTGCCGGCCTGCCTGATCCTGTGGGAGAAGTGATGGAGCAGTTTGACCGTCCGAACGGGCTGCACATCGAAAAATGCCGTGTGCCCATCGGGGTGATCGGCATTATCTACGAGGCGAGGCCGAACGTAACGGCAGACGCCTTCGGGCTTTGCTTTAAAACCGGTAACGTGGCGATCTTAAAGGGCGGAAGCGATGCTTTTTATTCCAATCAGATGATCGTGGAGGTATTGCGGGGGGTACTGGAAAAGAACGGTATCTCTGCGGACGCCCTGACCATGATTGAAGATACAAGCCGTGAGACTGCCGCCGCCTTTATGAAGATGCACCGGTATGTCAATCTGCTGATCCCGAGGGGCGGTGCAGGCCTGATCCGCAGTGTGGTGGAAAACAGTACGATCCCCGTGATCGAGACAGGAACCGGAAACTGTCATATCTATGTGGATGAGGAGGCGGATCTTGATATGGCGGTTTCGGTAATCGTCAACGCCAAAACCCAGCGGATCGGGGTCTGCAACGCCTGCGAATCTCTGGTGATCCACGAAAAGATAAAGGATGCACTGCTGCCGAGACTGGCGGAAAAGCTGCGGGAGAGCCGGGTGGAGATCAGGGGCGACGAACAGGTCTGCGCCGTTTTGCCGGAGAGCATTCCCGCCACGGAGGAGGATTACGGAACAGAATATCTGGATTATATCCTGTCGATGAAAACGGTGAGCGGTATAGAAGAGGCGATCGCCCATATCAACCGCTATAATACGGGGCATTCCGAGGCGATCATCACGAAAAATGACGCCCGTGCAAAGCAGTTTTTGCGGGAGGTGGATGCCGCCTGCGTCTATGTGAATGCTTCCACAAGGTTTACGGACGGTTTTGAATTCGGTTTCGGAGCGGAGATCGGCATCAGCACCCAGATGCTTCACGCGAGGGGACCGATGGGGCTGAAGGAACTGACAAGCTACAAATATCAGATCTACGGAAACGGGCAGATACGCGGCTGACAGTGGTGCAAAGGAGAGAGAAGAACAGAAAAAACTTTGTGAAAAGTGCCGTTGAAAATTTTGAAGAACAAATTTTGAGGTATCTGTAGAAGGTTTCATATTGGAAGGAAGGGTACTGCAGCTTGAGAGGAAAATAAAATGTCTGGAAATAAAAAATATCCTCTGGAGGATATGGAGGAGAACCGGCGCTATTTTGATGAGATCGCGGATCTGCTTTTGTCCCGGGAGAAGGAGAAAAACGGCTTCGGCACATTGGCGGAAAAGACGATCCATGAGGTGATCAAGGATTTTTACTGTTATGACCACGACTTTCAGGAGCAGAAAAGAGGGCGTTACATAGCGGATATCGCGGTGGGAGACGATATCTGGGAGATTCAGACCGGGGCGTTCCATAAACTGCGCGGAAAACTGGACGCTTTTTTGAAAAAATATCATGTCACCGTGATCTATCCTGTTCCGGTGGAAAAAAAAGTATACTGGCTGGATCAGGAGACCGGCGCCATCACCGGCGGCAGGCGTTCCCCGCGCAAAGGAAACGCCTACGATGTGTTTTGGGAACTGTATAAGATCCGTCCTTATCTCGCGGATCCCAATCTGTCCATTCATGTTTTTCTGATGGATATGGAAGAATATAAACTGTTAAACGGCTGGAGCAGGGATAAAAAAAGGGGCGCTTCCCGCTATGACCGTCTGCCGGGGAAGCTGAGGGATATTGTCCGGCTTGAAACGAAAAAAGACTACAGCTATTTTCTGCCGGACAGCCTGCCGGAAGAATTCACGTCGCTGGATCTGGCTAAATGTGCCCGTATTCCGAGAGATACGGCGCAGACCTGTCTTTTGATCCTGCGGGATCTGGAGATCGTGGAACTGACCGGAAAACAGGGACGGGCGAATTTACATCGGATTCTGTAATGCTTTTTTGTAGTTGTTCCGTTATGGAATCATATGTTGGAGAAAAGGCGTTAAAATACATTAAAATTCCGGTGTACAGAAGGAAAGAGGAAGCAGCATGCATTACATAGAAGAACTGAAACAGTATCATCCCGGGAACGAACAGGAGGCAGCCGATAAGGAAACGATTCTGGCATACATCGAAACATTCCCGGATACCATCCTCACAAGGGAAAACCGCTTTGCCCATATGACGGGTTCCTCCATGATCTTCAACAGGGAGCGGGACAAAGTATTGATGGTCTATCACAATATCTACCGTTCCTGGTCCTGGACCGGCGGGCATGCGGACGGCGAGGAGGATATGTTATTTGTCGCCAGAAAGGAAGCGAAAGAAGAAACGGGAGTTAAGACGCTGAAAGTATTGGGCAAAAATGCGGATGATGGTTTTCTTTCGGCGGTGGATGTACTGCCGGTCTGGGGACATGTGAAAAGAGGGCAGTATATCACTTCACATCTGCACCTGAATTTCAGCTATTTATTTGAGGCTGAGGAAAAGGACATACTGCGTATCAAAGAAGATGAAAATTCTCAGGTGGCATGGCTGCCGGTTTCGGAGTTAAAGACAAAGGTGACGGAACCGGATATGATTCCGGTTTATGAAAAACTGATCCGGCTGGGGCGGGAAATTATCGGATAGATGGAAGGCATCTTTTGTGAACCATTGTTTTTTTCTCTCAGCACTTTAAGGGCGGAAAAGTAAACGGATGACTTTTCTTGTAAAAAATCCGAAAATAAAGTATAATCAACACTGCGGATAAAAAGAAAACCGAAGATTAAGAAAGGCAAAAAATCGGGAAGATGTATAGTGAAATTAATTTCGATAACATAGATATCAATGCAGCGCCGCCCGCAGAAGAACCCGCCAGACAGTATTACTATATGGCAAAATGCCGGGAATTGGTCCGGGAGTTTGAGTTAAAGAACGCCCGCCGGCCAACCGCGTTTACTCAGACCTTCGGCTGCCAGATGAACGCCCGGGATTCGGAAAAACTGTCAGGAATCTTAAGAAGTGCAGGTTTTGCCGAAGCGGATTCGGAAGAGGCGGATTTCGTGATCTATAATACCTGTACCGTGCGGGATAACGCGAATCAGCGTGTTTTCGGCAGGCTCGGGGTTTTAAACGGCTATAAAAAGAAAAATCCACAGATGAAAGTGGCGCTCTGCGGCTGTATGATGCAGGAGGATCTGGTGATCCGGAAGCTGCAGAAAAGCTACAGTTTTGTGGATCTTGTTTTCGGCACGCACAATCTGTACAAATTTGCGGAACTTTTATACCGGTGCTATACGGAAAAAGGGATGCTGGTGGATATCTGGAAGGATACGGATAAGATTGTGGAAGATCTGCCGGTGGAGCGTAAATATCCGTTTAAATCCGGCGTCAATATCATGTTCGGCTGCAATAATTTCTGCAGCTACTGTATCGTGCCCTATGTGCGGGGGCGGGAGCGCTCAAGGGCGCCGGAGGAGATTTTGCGGGAGATCAGAACCCTTGCGGCGGACGGCGTAAAAGAGGTTATGCTGCTTGGCCAGAATGTGAATTCCTACGGAAAAGAGCCGAAAGGCACGGAATTTATGACTTTTCCGGAACTGCTCCGGGAGGTGGAAAAGGTTGAGGGGATTGAGCGGATCCGCTTTATGACATCCCATCCGAAGGACCTTTCCGATGAACTGATACAGGTGATGAAAGAATCCAAAAAGATCTGCCGCCATCTGCATCTGCCTCTGCAGTCCGGTTCCACGAGGATCTTGGAAAGGATGAACCGGCGCTATACAAAGGATTCCTATCTTGCGCTGGCAGAAAAGATCAGGCGGGAGATTCCGGATATCTCCCTGACAACGGATATTATCGTGGGCTTTCCGGGGGAGACAGAGGAGGATGCGGAAGATACGATCGATGTGATCCGGAAAGTGCAGTTTGACAACGCCTTTACCTTTGTGTATTCCAGACGGACAGGCACGCCGGCGGCGGTTATGGAGCAGGTGCCCGAAGATAAGGTGCGGGAAAACTTTGACAGGATACTCGCCTGTGTGCAGGAAACGGCGAGAGAGCGCGTAAAGCGGTTTGAAGGGCAGACGCTCCCTGTTCTGGTGGAGGAGATCAACGAGCAGGACGCTTCTTTCGTGACAGGAAGGCTTTCCAATAATACGGTGGTGCATTTTGCCGGGGACGGTTCCCTGATCGGTCGGATCGTGGATGTGAAACTTAAAAGATGTGAGGGATTTTATTATATCGGCGAGCTAATGTCATGAAGTTGACGATACGGGACACCGGGGGACCTGATCTTCCTTCCGGCCGGTTAAAGGCATTAACTGATGATACCGCGGTGTACAGTACCGCATGAGAAACAAGAAGATTGACTGAATTAGTCAAAAACGCCGGTTTGCAGGCTGATTCAGGGGAGGAAACATGGCTGAAAATGCTAAGGAACTGACAGAGAAGGAACTGGCGGAACTGACGCCGATGATGCAGCATTATCTGCAGACGAAGGAGCAGCATCCGGGTTGTATTCTGTTTTACAGGCTGGGCGATTTTTACGAGATGTTTTTTGAGGATGCGGTAACGGTTTCCCGGGAGCTGGAGATCACGCTGACCGGAAAAAGCTGCGGCCTTGAGGAGCGGGCGCCGATGTGCGGCGTGCCGTATCACGCTGTAGACAACTACTTGAACAAACTGATCGAAAAGGGCTATAAGGTGGCGATCTGCGAGCAGGTGGAGGATCCGAAGCTGGCAAAGGGCATGGTCAAACGGGAAGTGACCAGAATCGTTACGCCGGGGACGAACCTGAACATCCAGTCTCTGGAGGAATCCCGCAATAATTTCCTGATGAGTATCGCCTATTTTCCCGGCAGGATCGGTGTCTCTGTTGCCGATATCTCTACCGGGGATTATTATTTGACGGAACTGGAAGACAACAGTAAACTGCTGGACGAGATCAGCAAATACGCGCCCTCGGAGATCATCTGCAACGATGCGTTTCTGGTTTCTGGCCTTTCCATAGAAGATATGCGAAACCGCCTGCGGATCGCGGTAAATGTGCAGGAAGCCCATTATTTTGATGAGGACGGGACAAAAAAACTGCTGAAAAAGCATTTTAAGGTAGCCGGGCTGACAGGGCTCGGCATTGAAGATTTTCCGGTGGGGATACTGGCGGCGGGCGCGCTGCTGAAGTATCTGTATGAGACACAGATGTCTTCCATGAGCAATATCACCCACATTTATCCCTATCTAACCAGTAGGTTTATGTTGCTTGACTCCGCCACAAGAAGGAATCTGGAACTGGCGGAAACGCTTCGGGAAAAACAGAAAAGAGGCTCCCTTTTATGGGTGCTGGATAAAACAAAGACCGCCATGGGCGCAAGGATGCTGCGCAGCTACATCGAACAGCCGCTGATCGATAAACAGCAGATCGAAGAGCGGCTGGATGCGGTGGATGAGCTGACAAAGGATGCCATCAGCAGGGACGAGATCCGGGAATACTTAAATCCGGTCTACGATCTGGAGCGGCTTCTCGGAAAGATCAGCTACCAGTCCGCCAATCCCCGGGACCTGATCGCTTTCCGGAATTCTCTTGCCATGATGAAACCGATCAAGACGGTATTGGAAGCTTTTCAGGGGGCGCTGCTGTCACAGATCCGGGAGGATATCGATCCTCTGGAGGAACTGTTCACCCTGATCGGTGCGGCGATAGAGGAAGATCCGCCGATCCTGGTGCGGGAGGGCGGCATTATCAAAGACGGGTTTGACAAGACGATAGATTCGCTCAGGAAAGCAAAGACCGAGGGAAAAAACTGGCTGGCTGCGCTGGAGGAGGAAGATCGAAACCGTACCGGCATTAAAAACCTTAAGATCAAATATAATAAAGTGTTCGGCTATTATTTTGAAGTGACCAATTCTTTTAAAAATATGGTGCCCGACGATTATGTGCGCAAGCAGACTCTCGCCAATGCGGAACGTTATACGACCCCCCGCCTGAAGGAACTCGAAGATACGATCCTGAATGCGGAGGATAAGCTTTCCACGCTGGAATACGATCTGTTCTGTAAGATACGGGATACCATCGGCGGGGAGATCGAGCGGATTCAGAAGACCGCAAAGGCTGTGGCAAGGCTGGATGTATTTGCCTCTCTCTCCCTTGTGGCGGAGCGGTATCATTATGTACGCCCCGTGATCAATGAAAAAGGACTGATCCATATCAAGGACGGGCGGCATCCGGTGGTGGAGCAGGTGATGGGGAATGACATGTTTGTCACAAATGATACGTATCTGGACAATGACAAACGTCTGATCGCCGTGATCACCGGTCCCAATATGGCGGGAAAATCAACCTACATGCGGCAGACGGCGCTGATCGTGCTGATGGCGCAGATCGGCAGCTTTGTTCCCGCGAAATCCGCAAAGATCGGGCTGGTGGACCGCATCTTTACAAGGGTTGGGGCTTCCGATGATCTGGCGAGCGGCCAGAGTACCTTTATGGTGGAGATGAACGAGGTGGCGAACATTCTCCGGAACGCCACGAAAAACAGCCTGCTGATTCTGGATGAGATCGGCAGAGGGACATCTACCTTTGACGGGCTTTCCATCGCCTGGGCGGTGATCGAGCATATCAGCAACAGAAAGCTTCTCGGTGCAAAGACGCTTTTTGCGACGCATTACCATGAACTGACCGAACTGGAGGGAAAGATCAGCAATGTCAATAACTACTGTATCGCCGTGAAGGAAAAGGGGGACGATATCGTGTTCCTTCGGAAGATCATTCAGGGCGGAGCGGATAAAAGCTACGGTATTCAAGTGGCAAAGCTGGCGGGCGTGCCGGATATGGTGATCGACCGGGCGAAGGAAATTGTGGCGCAGCTCAGCGAAAACGATATCACCGAAAAGGTGCAGAGCATCGCGGTGGATATCAAATCGGATCACAAAAAAATGCAGGCCTACGACGAGGTGGATCTGCAGCAGTTTTCACTCTTTGATACGGTGAAGGATGAGGATGTGCTGCAGGAACTGCTGGAAGTGGATGTAATGAATATGACACCGGTGGACGCGATGAATACGCTGTACAGGCTGCAGAGTAAGCTGAAGAACCGCTGGGGATAGAATAGTGCGGGATGAGAAGGGACGGGTACAAGTTTAAATATTTTGATTGAGATAAATCGCCAAACAAAGAGCAGGAGGAACTTGGTATGAGGAATGATTATGATGTTTTGATAATAGGCGCAGGCCCGGGCGGGATATTTTCGGCTTATGAACTGATGCAGAAAAGGCCGGGGTGGAAGATCGCGGTGCTGGAAGCAGGAAATTCATTGGATAAGAGGAAATGTCCGATCGACGGCGATAAGATAAAAAGCTGCATCGGCTGCAAAACCTGTGCGATCATGAACGGTTTCGGCGGAGCAGGCGCTTTTTCCGACGGAAAATACAATATTACAAATGAATTCGGCGGGACGCTCTATGAGTATATCGGCAAGCAAAAGGCGATAGAACTGATGGAGTATGTGGACGGCATCAATGTATCTTACGGCGGCTATAAAACAAAATTGTATTCCACCGCAAATACGCAGTTTAAGAGATTGTGCCTGCAGAATAACCTGCATCTTCTGGATGCTTCGGTGCGCCATCTTGGCACGGATATTAATTTCGAGGTACTGGAAAACCTGTACAATGAACTGAAGGAAAAGATCGAATTTCATTTCATGACGCCGGTCCGGAGCATAAAAATTCTGGACGGCGGATATGAGGCGGTAACGGATAACGCTTCCTTTACCGGTGAGAGGTGCATTATTTCGGTGGGGAGAAGCGGCAGCAAGTGGATGGAGAAGGTATGCGATGAACTGCATATTCCTACCCTGTCCAACCGTGTGGACATCGGCGTCCGCGTGGAACTCCCGGCGGAGATCTTCGCGCCGATCACGGATGAACTGTATGAGAGCAAGATTGTCTATAAGACGGAAAAATATCAGGATAAGGTGCGGACTTTCTGCATGAACCCGAAGGGCGCCGTGGTCAATGAAAACACCAACGGAATCGTCACGGTCAACGGCCACAGCTACGAAGATCCCGCGCTGCAGACGGAAAATACCAATTTTGCCCTGCTGGTATCCAAACATTTCACGGAGCCGTTCAAGGACAGCAACGGCTACGGGGAGAGCATCGCAAGACTCTCCAATATGCTGGGCGGCGGCGTGATCATGCAGCGTTTCGGAGATCTGATCCGCGGACAGAGAAGCACGGAAAAACGTTTATCGAAGTCTTTCCTGACACCTACTCTGGCGGCAGTGCCCGGAGATCTGAGCCTTGTCATGCCAAAAAGGATTCTGGACGGCATCATTGAGATGATCTATGCGCTGGATAAGATCGCGCCGGGTACGGCGAACGACGATACCCTGCTTTACGGTGTGGAAGTAAAGTTTTATAACATGGAAGTAGAACTGGATAAACATCTCGAAACACTGCACAAAGGACTGTTTGTGATCGGAGACGGCAGCGGCGTTACCCATTCGCTGTCCCATGCCTCGGCGAGCGGGGTCTATGTGGCGAGGTATCTGGCGGAAAACCGGTAATGCTGCCGCATGATAAAACAGTGACAAAGGCCGGCATATTTCAAAAGATAGGTTTTGCATTTTGGGAGACGGAACTGCATGCAGTCAGCAAAGACTCCTGTCATAGATAAATATATCTGAAGAGACATGTATTCTGAATGAATATCACAGAGGGGAAATATGGCATCCATTCACATATTAAGTCATGAGACAATCGATAAGATCGCTGCCGGGGAGGTAGTGGAACGCCCTTCCAGCATTGTGAAGGAGCTGGTGGAAAACGCGGTTGACGCCGGGGCAACCGCAGTCACGGTGGAAATAAAAGACGGCGGCATCAGTTTCATCCGGGTCAGCGACAACGGCTGCGGGATCGAAAAAACGGAGATCCGCAGGGCGTTTCTGCGCCATGCCACATCTAAAATACAGGATGCGGACGATCTTTTGCGGCTTCATTCCCTGGGCTTTCGCGGGGAGGCGCTGAGCAGTATATCCGCTGTCTCCCGGACGGAGATGATCACAAAGACAACAAAAGAACTGACCGGCGTCCGGCTGAGTATTGAGGGCGGCACGGAGACGGATTTTGAGGAGGTCGGCGCACCGGACGGGACAACAATCATCGTCCGCAACCTGTTTTTCAATGTGCCGGCAAGGCGGAAATTTTTAAAACAGCCTGCCACCGAGGGCGGCTATGTGGCGGACCTGATGGAACATCTGGCGCTGGCGAATCCGCATGTTTCCTTTCAGTTTATTCAGAACAACCAGGTGAAGTTTTCCACTGCGGGAAACGGAAATTTAAAACAGACGGTATATAAATTATATGGAAAGGATATGACGGAGGCGCTGATCGAAATAGACAGAAGCGGGGACGGTATCCGGCTGTTCGGCTATCTGGGCAAGCCTTCCTGCAACCGCTCCAACAGAAATTATGAACTTTATTTCCTGAACGGCAGGTTTATCAAGAGCAATCTGGTCTCCAAAGCGTTGGAGGAAGGGTACAAATCTTATCTGATGCAGCACAAATATCCGTTTTGTGTGCTGATGATGGAGGTGGAGCCTTCCAGAGTGGATGTCAATGTCCATCCGGCGAAGATGGAAGTCCGCTTTACGGAAGAGATGCGGGTCTATGCGTTTCTGGCGAAAGCTGTAAAGGAAGTGCTTGATGCCCATGAAATGATCCCGGAGATCGCGCTGACGGAGCCTGAGAAAGAAGAAAAAAAGGAAAAAGCGCTGGAGCCCTTCCAGAGGGCCAGACAGGATATCCGGACGGAAAGTATCAAACGTATTCTGCCTGAGGCATCTGAAGGGAAAGAGAGGCCGAAAGCTACCTCAAAAGATTTTTTTGTAGATTTCGGTGATGAAGAAGAGGAGAACGGACAGACTGAGGTTTTGTCTGAAAAAGTGCAGGATAGCCGGAACACTTACGCAGAAAATTCCGGAGAGGCAGGAAGTCAGGAGAAGAATTCCGATACAGTAAACTATTTTGAGAAAACGGAAAATACAGAAGATATAAAGAGCATAGATGATATAAAAGACATAGAGAATATTAAAAATATAAATGATGTAAAAAGTATAGAGGATTTTAAAAATATAGATGCTGTAAAAAGCGTAGAGAATACAAAAAATATAGATGCTGTAAAAAGTATAGAAAATATAAATAATACAGAAAATACAAAAAATATAGACAATATAGAACAGGCGGAATATACGCAAGACAATCCCGAAGCCCGGATAGTCGATATCCGGTTTGCAGAGTTTCAAAAAGCAACAAACGGCAGGGTTTCAGAGGAGAGTGCAGTATACCAAACGGAATATGCCAAAAACTTATCACAAACAGAGATCCCTGCAGTCACCGAGGCAAAGCAGCTGAATCTTTTTGAGGAAAGGATCATCTCCGAAACTTCCCGGAAAAAATTCCGGATTCTGGGACAGGCTTTTGATACCTACTGGATCGTGGTCTTTGAGGATAAACTGCTGATGATCGACCAGCATGCCGCACATGAAAAAGTAAAGTATGAGCGGATCATGAAGTCAGTCCGTGAGAGCGAGGTATTGTCACAGAACCTCTATCCGCCTCTGGTGCTCTCCTTATCCGGCAGGGAACAGGAAGTATTAGAACGCTATCGGGATGCCTTTCTAAGACTGGGATTTGAACTGGAGTATTTCGGCGGCAATGAGATCACCGTACGGAGCGCTCCTGTGGAACTGTTTGGCAGCACGATAAAAGATATGTTTCTGGAAGTGTTGGACGAACTTTCCTCAACCGGAACCGGACGGTCAAAAAGCACGGAAGACCGGATAGCAACGATGGCATGTAAGGCGGCTGTAAAAGGAAACATGAACATGAGCGCTGCGGAAATGGAAGTTCTGCTGGATGAACTGCTGACACTGGATAATCCGTATTTCTGCCCGCACGGAAGGCCCACGATCATTTCCTTTACAAAGCAGGAACTGGAGAAGAAGTTTAAGCGGATCGTGTAATTCGAGTTACGTTTTATTTATTGTACTGCAGAGAAAAATCCGTTATACTATGGGGGAGACTTTTGTATGACGGATTTTTTTCAGTGAGGTGTCCTGATGGGAAGAAATGTGGCTATTGGCATACAGAATTATAGTGAGATCATCGAGAAGAATTATTTTTATGTAGATAAGACATCCTTCATAAAAGATTGGTGGGACAGCGGAGATTCGGTGACTCTGATCACCCGGCCGCGCCGTTTTGGAAAGACCCTGACCATGAGCATGGTGGAGCAGTTCTTTTCTGTGGACTATGCGGGCAGAGAAGACCTGTTCGAGGGATTGACTGTATGGAATGAAGAAGAGTACCGCCGGATACAGGGAACGTATCCGGTGATCAGCCTTTCCTTTGCGAATGTAAAAGAAACAGGCTATAAAATGACAGTATATCGCATATGCCAGCTTCTGATGAAAAAGTATGAGCAGTTTGGCTTTTTGCGGGATTGCCGGCAATTGTCAGATGCCGAAAAAGAATACTTTGAGCGTATGGCATCTGATATGGGGGAAGCGGATGCTCCCCTTGCCCTCTACCAGCTCTCCGATTATCTGTACCGATATTACGGGAAAAAGGTGATCATCCTGCTGGATGAATACGATACCCCTATGCAGGAGGCATATGTGGATGGCTACTGGAAGGAGCTGGTCGCATTTACCAGAAGTCTTTTTAATGCCACGTTCAAAACGAATCCCTGTCTGGAGAGGGCTATCATGACGGGGATCACAAGGGTGAGTAAGGAGTCGATTTTTTCCGATTTGAACAATTTAAAAGTAGTAACCACCACTACCAATGAATATGCAGACAGTTTCGGATTTACAGAAGAGGAAGTGTTCGCAGCGATGGACGAATGCGGATGCATTGAAAAGGAAGAGGTAAAAAGGTGGTATGACGGATTTGTTTTCGGAGAGAAAAGGGATATCTACAATCCATGGTCGATCCTGAATTATCTGGATACCGGAAAGTTTATGACCTACTGGGCCAATACCAGTTCAAACAGTCTGGTAGGGAAGCTGATCCGTGAGGGAAGCAAAAACTTAAAGGCATCCTTTGAGGCTTTGCTGGACGGACAGCATCTGTGGACACAGGTTGACGAGCAGATCGTATACAACCAGTTGGATATGGATGAACAGGCGATCTGGAGTTTCCTTCTGGCAAGCGGCTATCTGAAAGTGATCAGCTACGAGGAGTACAGCAGTGAAAATGAAACGCCGGAATATGAACTGGCGCTGACAAATCTGGAAGTGAAGATCATGTTTCGGAATATGATCCGCCGATGGTTCGGCGTAGTCCGATCGGATTACAATGATTTTGTACAGGCATTGCTCATCGGAGATGTGGATGCCATGAATGAATATATGAATCGTGTCGCACTTGCAACGTTCAGTTCTTTTGACAGCGGTACACATCCGTCGGGAAAAACAGAGCCGGAGCGGTTTTACCACGGTTTTGTGCTGGGGCTTATCGTGGAGTTGCAGGGAAAATACACGGTCACTTCCAATCGTGAGAGCGGATTCGGGCGGTATGATGTGGTGCTGGAACCCATCAGCAGTCAGGATGACGCCATCATTCTGGAGTTTAAAGTCCAAAATTCCAAAAGAGAGAGCAGTTTGGATGAGACACTGGAGAATGCACTTAAGCAGATTGAAGACAAAGAATACGCGGCAGCGCTTACGGCAAAGGGAATTCCCGGAGAGCGGATCAGGAAGTATGGGTTTGCCTTTGAAGGAAAAAAGGTATTGATTGGTACACAGCAGGCAGACGGATGATGAAAAATGAATGTTCAGAATTTAAATTATAATAAAGAAAAACTCCATAGCGAACGTCCTCTTGTCGTTTTGACGGGCCCAACCGCCGTCGGAAAGACAGCCCTTTCCATCGCCTTTGCCAAGGCGGTACAGGGAGAGATCATATCCGCGGACTCCATGCAGGTCTATAGAGGGATGGATATCGGCTCCGCAAAGATCAGAAAAGAAGAGATGGACGGCGTCCCGCATCATCTGCTGGATATTCTGGAGCCGGATGAGATTTTTAACGTCATGATCTTTCAGCAGCTTGCGAAAAAAGCGATCGAAGAAATTTATGACAGAGGCCATATTCCGATCCTGACCGGCGGAACCGGATTTTATATCCAGTCCGTATTATATGATATCTCATTTGCGGAAGAAACTGACGACACTGTCAGGAAAAGACTGGAAAAAGAGGCGAAAGAAAAAGGGGCGGCATATCTGCATGAAAAACTAGCAAAAGTCGATCCGGCGACCGCGGACAATGTCCATGCCAATAATATCAAACGGGTCATACGGGCACTGGAATTTTACGAGCTGAACAGTTATCCTTTATCACAGCACAATGAAACGGAGCGCCAAAAAAGTTCCCCTTATTTATTCCGTTACTATGTATTAAACGAGCCGAGAGAACTTCTCTATAAACGGATTGAAAAACGGGTGGATCAGATGCTGGCAGACGGGCTTGTGGCGGAAGTAGAAGCGCTGAAACAAAAGGGCTGCAGCAGAGATATGGTTTCCATGCAGGGGCTTGGCTATAAGGAAATACTGGATTACCTCGCAGGAGCCTGTACGCTGGAGGAAGCGGCGGATACGATCAAGAAAGAGACCAGACATTTTGCTAAACGTCAGCTTACATGGTTTCGGAGGGAGAAGGAAGTGATCTGGGTGGAAAAGGGCAGTTTTAAAAATGCGCAGGAACTTCTGATGTTTTTGATTGAAGACTATAAAAAGTATATTGAAGCAAACCTGATATAACCTGACCCCATAACCTGAAACGCATTCCGGCAATATCATCAATGGTGATAGTGACCTGTATCCTCATTAAGGAGCAGATACACGTTGCAAAGCATAGCTGCCAATTTTATAATCATATATAAATCAGAATTTACAGGAGGGATAAATGGATGGATCGTTTTAAAAAAGTATACAGTCAGGGAGTTATTGATGTAATAGAAATCCTAGTGGACACTGAAACAGGCGTAAATTATGTGTTTCGCAAGGTTGCAAATGCCGGAGGCCTTACAGTACTGCTTGATAAAGATGGAAAGCCGGTAGTGACACAGTAACTTTCACTTTATTATGGAAATGAAACAATGCGATGTGATTCCCTACGTTTTGAATATCATGTACCGGAAGCATTTTTCTGAAAGGATATGAAAAGGCAGAGAAAGGAACAGGTGATTATCATGTCAGATCATTTAAAAACGGAAAGACTGATTTTACGTCCCTGGACGGAAACGGATGCAGAAAGTTTATACGAATACGCCAAAAGCCCGGAAGTCGGCCCGGTTGCGGGCTGGCCTGCGCACACCAGCGTGGAGAACAGCCGGGAGATCATACGGACCGTATTCTCGGAGGAGAATGTATATGCGGTCTGTCTGAAGGAAGATAATAAAGCGATCGGATGCGCTGCCATCACGATCGGGGAAAAGAGCAATCTGCATCTTCCGGAAACAGAAGGGGAGATCGGCTACTGGATCGGGGTTCCGTTCTGGGGACAGGGGCTGATACCGGAGGCCGTAAGGGAACTGATCCGCTATGGATTTGAAGAATTAAAACTGGAAAAACTCTGGTGCGGATATTTTGAGGGAAATAATAAATCAAAGAGAGCGCAGGAAAAATGCGGTTTTCACTATGATCATACCAACAAAGACCTGCACTGGGAATTGATGAACGATATCCGGACAGAACATGTAACCTGCCTTACCAGAAAAGAGTGGGAAGAGGCTTGACAGAAATCTCTGACCGTATTAAGATAACATATATAGATTATCTATATATGTTATCTTTCGGATACAGGCATCTTAATACGGTTTCACAGGAGTTGGATTTACACGGTCTTACGGATTTTACGGTATGCTGTAAAGTGTTGTAAAGTCCCGTTTAAAAAAGATCGCCATAGAAATACAAGATCCTGCAGGCATGTATCTGAAAAAGGAAGGAGAGACATACATGAAAAAGAAAGTGATCTTTGCGGCAGCGGCAGTCCTGATCCTGATGGCAGGCGGTTTTTTATGCTGGTATCTTACAGGCGGTTTTCTGAGGCCCGTTACCGGGCAGATAGCGGAGGAGGACTACCGGACGGGAACGAGAAAGTTTTACAGACGGGAAGAAAACGCCGGCTGGATGCGCGGCACTCTGACGAAGCTCCCCGAACCCGATGTCAATATGGGCTTTGATGTGCGCAACTACGATATTTCAGGATTTGACCTGACGGCGGAAGACGCCTTGTTATCTCAGGTGACCTTTGATTCTGCCACCCGCTGGCCGGAGGCTTTGCCGGAAGGATTTGATCCGGAAAAGATCATGGAGACCGGAAAAGATCCGGGACTCGGCATCCGGGCGCTGCATGAAAAGGGCATAACGGGAAAGGGCGTCAGCATCGCCATCGTGGATCAGGCGCTGAATCCGGATCATACAGAGTATGCGGATAATCTGATGAATTACGAACTGCTGCACTGCTGTGATAACGGCGCGCAGATGCACGGCAGCGCCGTGACAAGCATTGCGGCGGGAAAAAACTGCGGCGTTGCGCCGGATGCAAAAGTCTACTATATCGCTTCTACTTTCGGTACCTACAGCGCCGGCGGCATGAAAATGAATCTGAACTACATGGCGGACAGTATAGACCGGATTTTAGAGATCAATACTTTCCTGCCCGAGGAAAATAAAATCCGGGTTATCTCCATCTCGAGAGGATTTAGTTCAGAAAAGGGAGCGGATGCGGTCCGTGCCGCCGTTGAACGCGCAAAGCAGGCGGGTGTATTTGTGATCACCACCTCCACTGAAGACAACTATGGTTTTTCCCTGATGGGACTCGGAAAGCAAGAGCAGTCGGCGGACCCGGATGATATCGCTGCCTGCCGCCCGGGGAATTTCTGGAGCGGATATTTTTACAGCGGGGAGATGGCTGATGCGTCCCATATGCTGCTTGTGCCGATGGATGCCAGAACATATGCCTCATGGTATACGACGGACGGATATGAATTTGCCTCTTCCGGGGGACTGAGCTGGTCGGTTCCGTGGCTGGCGGGGCTGTATGCGCTCTGCCTTCAGGTGGACGATGACCTGACGCCGGAACATTTTATCGAGGCCGCCTTCGAGACCGGAACGATACGTACCATAGAATATCAGGGGAAATCTTATGAATTCGGAACGATCATAAATCCTGCGGCGTTAATAGAAGAGCTGGGACGATAAAAGAACAGATATGTTACACACATCATTTATTTACGACAAACGGGCTGCTGAGTGCCGTTTGTATACTATGCAGGATCATATATCCATAAAGAAAATATCAAAAAAGCACAGGAAGGAAAACATGCAGATGGTAAAAGACACGCAGATAGAACAGTACTACAAAGACCTGGGAATCTCCCGGAAAGTCTGGGAATTCTGCCGGAATATCTGGGAATCCCTTGCGGAACGCTTTCGGAAGATCGACGCAGTATCCGAGGCAAACCAGCTGAAAGTATTAAAAGCCCTGCAGGAAAACCAGGTATCGGAGGCCTGTATGCTGGGTACCACCGGCTACGGCTATAACGATCTGGGACGGGATACGCTGGAAAAGGTATATGCCGGCATCTTTCATACGGAGGATGCGTTGGTGCGCCCCCAGATCACCTGCGGCACCCATGCGCTGGCACTGGCGCTGATGAGCAATCTGCGGCCCGGCGATGAATTGCTGTCTCCGGTGGGCAAACCCTACGATACGCTGGAGGAGGTGATCGGCATCCGTCCCTCAAAGGGTTCTCTGGCGGAATACGGTATCACCTACTCTCAGGTGGACCTTCTGCCGGACGGCGGTTTTGACTATGACGGCATCAAAAAGGCGATAAGCAGCCGTACAAGGCTGGTCACGATCCAGCGCTCCAAAGGCTATGCCACAAGGCCGACGCTGTCCGTGGAGCGGATCGGGGAGCTGATCGCCTTTGTCAAGCAGATAAAACCCGATGTGCTCTGCATGGCGGATAACTGTTACGGGGAATTTGTGGAGACCATAGAACCCACTGATGCGGGAGCGGATATGGCAGTGGGCTCCCTGATCAAAAACCCGGGCGGCGGTCTTGCGCCTATCGGCGGCTATATCGTCGGGAAAAAAGAATGTGTGGAGAATGCGGCATTCCGTCTTACCAGTCCGGGACTGGGCAAGGAGGTGGGTGCATCCCTAGGCATCCTCAGTGCATTTTATGAAGGACTGTTCCTTGCGCCGAATGTGACAGCAAATGCGTTAAAAGGTGCGATATTTGCGGCAAATGTCTACGAAAAGCTGGGATTTTCCGTTATTCCTGACAGTACGCAGGAACGGTATGATATCATTCAGGCGGTAAACTTCGGAACACCGGAGGCGCTGATCGCTTTCTGCGAGGGAATTCAGGCGGCTTCCCCGGTGGATTCCCATGTGCGCCCCGAGCCCTGGGACATGCCCGGCTATGACGCAAAAGTCATTATGGCGGCGGGCGCCTTTGTTTCCGGCTCATCCATCGAACTGTCCGCCGACGGACCCTTAAAAGAGCCCTATGCGGCCTATTTTCAGGGCGGTATCACCTGGCAGCACGCAAAGTTCGGCATCATGCGATCCGTGCAGTCTCTTGTCGACAAAGGGCTGGTTTTATCGAAACTTTAGAATTTGCGGGGACAAATTTTGTCTAAAAAAGTGGGGGTTTTTATGTACAGGGATGGAATTTTGTGGTAGTATGGATAAAGCGGACGGGGAGAACGGGAGATTTTCGGTCCGTTCCGGCACGGAGAAAACCTTCCTCGCCGGGTATAGTATTCCAGATATGGTAAATACTATAAAAGAATTTCCAGATTTGGGGAATTTCCCCGCGTGATGACCGGGGAAAATAAAAGAATATCCAGAATAACAGACCATATGCCTTTGTCCGGAGAGTGGAAAGGAAAAGGGTATATGCATTCATACGATATGCAGCCATACGAAGTGGTAAAAGAGTATGGGGCGGAGGAATTAAAGGATGACGAACTGCTCGCCGTGTTCATCAGGACGGGAACAAAGGAGCAGAACGCGGTAAAAGTGGCGAACCGGGTACTGGACAGTTTTCCGGAGAGGAATCTTCTGGGGCTCTGCCATATTCCGTGGAAGGAACTGACAAAGATTCACGGGATAGGCGAGGTGAAAGCGATCCGGCTCAAATGCCTTGCGGAACTGGCAAGGCGGATCTCCCGGACCGAAGCGAAAAAGGGACTGAAATTTGACCATCCGGAGACGATCTGGCAATATTACCGTGAAAGCCTGCGGCATGAGGAGCGGGAGAAGGTGATACTGATCATGCTGGATCAGAAACTTCAACTGATCTGCGATGCCGTGCTTTCCATCGGAACGATCCGGGAATCCATTGTCTCGCCGAGGGAGCTGTTTTTAATGGCGCTGAAGGAAAAGGCGGTGCAGATCATACTGGTGCACAACCATCCCAGCGGCGACCCTTCCCCCAGCAAAGCGGATCTGGAAATTACGGAGCGGATCCGGATGCTCGGGGCAATGATGGAAATACCTCTGACAGACCATATCATTATCGGAGATAAAACATATTGCAGTCTGCGGGAAAAGGGATATTTTACGAAGTAACGCTTCTGCGCGAAGTGAAAGGAGTACACAGTTTTGGCAAACAACATTTTTGGCATCGATTTGGGGACAAACAATATCAAGATCTATAACAGGGGCGACGATTCGATCATGGTCGAGAAAAATATGATCGCCATCGAAAATAAAAAGAACCTGTTTGCATATGGAGATTCCGCCTATGAAATGTATGAGAAGGCGCCGGGAAATATCCAGATTTCCTATCCTCTGTGCAACGGTGTCATCGCCGATATCCATAATATGGAAACGCTGGTCCGGTATTTTATCACCGATCTCTCCAAAGGGGCGATCAAACCCGCCGACTTCTATATTGCCGTGCCCACCGACGTGACCGAGGTGGAAAAAAGGGCTTTCTATGACCTGATCCGCGATGCGGGCGTAAAGGCAAAGCGCATCATGATCGTGGAAAAGGCGGTTGCGGACGGGCTCGGACTTGATATTGATGTAAAAAATTCCCAGGGCGTGCTTGTGGTCAACGTGGGCTATGATACCACGGAGATTTCGATCCTCTCTTTGGGAGGCATCGTGTTGAGCCGGCTGATCAAGGTGGGCGGCCTGAAATTTGACGACGCGATCCGTGCGGCTGTCCGGAAGGAATTCAGCCTTCTGATCGGCGGGAAGACTGCCGAAAATGTAAAATTCGCGCTGGCGGAACTGGAAAAGGAAGGGAAGGGCACCCAGGTATTCGGCAGGGATATCGTAACCGGCCTGCCGGTGGAGAGAGAGATCCCTACCAGCCTTGTGGACACCTGCCTGACAGAGAATTTTAATATGATCATCGACAATGTAAAGGTGATCCTCGAGAGGACGCCGCCCGAGCTGGCTGCGGATATTTACAGACACGGCATCTATCTGACAGGCGGCGCCTCGCAGGTAAACCATCTGGCGGAACTGATCAGCCTCGGAACCGGCTTAAAGGTCAACGTGGCTGCGGAACCGATGAACAGTGTAGTTCTCGGCCTTGCAAAGATCATCAAGGATGATAACTATAAATCCGTAGCATATTCTATCGAAGGAATGAGCAAATGAGTCCAGTGATAAAACCAAAAGGAGAAAAATTTACATTACCCAGTAAATATCTCCTTTTTATTTTAACGATCCTGTGTACCGGGCTGATGATCCTCACTTTTACGACCTCGGCACTGAGCACGCCCCTGTCCTACGCGGCAGGCTTTCTCGTTGTGCCCTTTGAAAAAGGTATTGCCAAAGTGGGGAGCTATTTAAACGAGCGGACCGAAATGCTGCAGGAAATTCAGAATTTAATAGAAGAAAACGAAGCGCTCAAACAGCAGGTGGTGGACCTGACCAACGAAAATATCTCCCTGCAGCAGGATCGCTTCGAACTGACCAACCTGCGCCAGCTCTACCAGTTGGATGCGGCGTATGCCGATTATGAAAAGATCGGTGCGAGAGTGATCTCCAAGGACAGCGGAAACTGGTATCATTCCTTTGTGATAGATAAAGGAACCGACGACGGCGTGGAGGAAAACATGAACGTGATAGCCGGCGCCGGTCTGGTGGGAAGGGTGAGTTCCGCAGGGAAAAACTGGGCAAAGGTAACAACGATCATCAGTGATAATGTCAGCGTCAGCGGTACGGTGCTCTCCACCTCCGATAATCTTGTCATTACCGGCAATCTGGAAACCTATGCGGAGGGCATGATCGAATTCGGCAAACTGATCGATGAAAAAAATCAGGTGGTGGAGGGCGATAAACTGGTAACTTCCAATATCAGCGACCACTATCTGCCGGGCATCCTGATCGGTTACATATCCAGTCTGGATACTGATTCCAACAATCTGACCAAATCCGGTTATGTAACGCCCGCGGTGGATTTCTCCCATCTGGAGGAAGTTTTGGTGATCCTGGAACAAAAACAGACAATCGAGGAATAAATGCGTAAAAAATTACTGACGGTTTTGTTCATATTTATCATGTTTTTCTGCTTTTTACTGCAGTGCACGATGTTTAAAAAGCTGAGTTTCGGCGGCATCAGCCCTAATCTGCTGATCATCACTACAACCTCCGTAGGTTTTATGCGCGGAGAAAAACAGGGGCTGCTGGCAGGCTTTATCAGCGGATTGTTCATTGATATCTTTTTCGGTGATGTGATAGGGCTTTACGCGCTGCTCTATATGTACATCGGTTTTCTGAACGGAAAATTCAGCAGGATTTTTTATCCGGAAGATATCAAACTTCCGCTGGCACTGATCACATTAAGCGATCTTTCCTATGGCGTAGTTTGCTATATTGTTTTATTTTTACTGCGCGGCAGGCTTAATTTCCCTTATTTCTTTTTTCACATCATCCTGCCGGAAACAGTATATACCATCGTGATGAGCATTTTTCTTTATCCCGTTTTACTGTATTTTTATAAGCGGTTAAACGCGGATGAAAACAGGAGTGAGACAGACTTTGTTTGATAGAATAAAAGATAAAATACTGAATATGGTCCTTTCACGGGAATTTTTACTGATCCTTGCCATATTTTTCTGCGGCGGGGTTCTGGTTCACAGACTCTTTACACTGCAGATCATAAACGGTGCTTCCTATCTGGAAAATTTTCAGCTTACTATAAGAAAAGAACGTTCCATCCCGGCGACCCGGGGCAATATCTATGACCGGAACGGCAGGCTTCTTGCCTATAACGAACTTGCTTATTCCGTTACCATCGAAGATGTGTATGAATCCGGCAGAACCAAAAACCGCGACATCAACGAGACGATCCGCAAAGTGATCCATATGATAGAAGAAAGCGGCGATGAGGTGATCAGCGACTTTGATATCTATCTCGATTCCTCCGGAAATTACCAGTACAGCGTGAGCGATAACGCCCTGCTGCGTTTTTTGGGGGACGTGTACGGAAGGGCGGATATCAATAAACTTGAATACAAGGAAAAGACCGCATCGCCGGACGAGGCGATCGCCTATCTGTGCAGTTCGGACAGATACGGCGTGGGTACCTACACGGAGACCGAGGACGGTACGATAGAATTTACGCCCTGCGAAGGCTTCACAAAAGACGAGATCCTGAAGATCCTGACGATCCGTTTTGCGCTTTCCTCCAACAGCTATCAGAAGTACATCGCCACGACCATCGCCACGGACGTAAATGAGAAGACGGTGGCAGTGGTCAGTGAAAATATACAATATCTGGACGGCGTCAGCATTGCGGAGGACACGATCCGGAAATATGTAAACAGTGTATATTTCAGCCATATTATCGGTTATACCGGAAAGATCCCGTCCGAGAGGCTTGCGGAATATACGGAGAGAGACGCCACCTATGCCCTGAACGATCAGGTGGGGGTGGCCGGCATCGAGGCATCCATGGAAGATGTGCTGCGGGGGGAAAAGGGCTCCGAGGTGATCTATGTGGATAATTTCGGAAAGGTGATCGAATCGACGGACTATGTGGAATCCGCCGCCGGAAACGATATTTATTTAGCGCTTGATACGGAGCTGCAGTCCGCCGCCTACAATATTCTGGAACAGAAGATCGCGGGTATTTTGATTTCCCGGATCCAGAATATCAAGGAATATGTTCCGGCGGAGAATGCCGGCAGTTCGAAGATCATGATTGCGATTTATGACGTATACAATGCACTGATTGAAAACAGTATTATAGACGTTTCCCATTTTTCGGAAAACGGCGCCCGGGAAACGGAGCGGGCGGTTGCCGAAAAATATAAAATACAGCAGGCAAATGTACTGGAGAAGCTCCGGGAGGAACTTCTGATCACAAAGACGCCCTATGACCAGCTTACTACGGAATATCAGGTATACATGCTGTATATCGTATCTCTTCTGGGAGATAACAATATCCTGCTGAAAAACGAACTCGACGAGACGGATGAAATCTATCTGGCGTGGCGGCAGGACGAAAATATTCCGCTTGAGCAGTATCTGCGGCATTGTATCGCCATGCGGTGGATCGATGTGACAAAACTTGATCTGGAAAGCGATTATGCCGATTCGGAAGAGATCTATGAGAAGCTTGTCGACTATATCCTGAAAAAGCTGGAAACGGATTCCACCTTTGAAAAACGGATCTATCGCTATATGATCAAAAACGATGTGGTCAGCGGCAGGGAAATCTGCCAGATCCTCTGCGAACAGAAGATCGTGGAAGTGGATACGGATATGGAAAACAGGCTGTTTAGCGGAAATATCACGGCGTATCAGTTTATGCTGGACAGGATCAAGGATCTGGATATCACGCCGGCACAGCTGGCACTTGAACCCTGTTCCGGTTCCATGGTGGTGACAGATGTCAATACCGGCGATACGCTGGCGCTGGTTTCCTATCCGGGGTATGATACAAACCGGCTTGCCAATTCCATAGACGCGGAGTATTACGCGAAACTGATGAATGACGAGGCCCGCCCCATGTACAGCAGGGCGACCCAGGAAAGAACGGCGCCGGGTTCCACCTACAAGATGGTTTCCGCCACGGCGGGGCTGATGGAGGGCGCCATTACCACAACGACTTCTCTGGGATGTAAAGGGCCCTTTGACAAGATCAGCCCGCCGCCGCGCTGTCATATTTATCCCGGGGCGCACGGCATGCTGAATGTGAGCGGCGCAATACAGCGCTCCTGCAATAACTTCTTTTACGAGGTCGGGTACAGGCTCGGTTCTGTGGGGGATTCCTATAACAGCGAACGCGGTACCGACATGCTGGCAAAATATGCGGACATGTACGGCCTTTCCGAAACCTCAGGGCTGGAAGTGGAAGAAACCGATCCGAAGCTGTCCACGGAAGACGCCGTGCGTTCCTCCATCGGACAGGGTAACAACAACTATACCACAACCCAGCTGGCACGCTATGTGACGACCGTGGCAAACAGCGGCACCTGTTATGACCTGACTCTGATCGACAGGATCACGGATAAAAACGGTTCTCTGCTGGAAGACAGGAGCGCCAATGTGCGCAACCGGATCGAGATGGATCAAAGCTACTGGGATGCGATCCATACAGGAATGCGGGGCGTTGTGGAAAATATGTCCTATTACGGAAATATAGGCGTTAATGTGGCTGGAAAAACAGGAACGGCGGAGCAGTCCGACAAACATCCGAACCATGCCCTGTTTGTCAGTTACGCCCCCTATGAGAATCCGGAAATATCTGTTACGGTGCGTATCACGAACGGCTACTCATCATCTTTCGCCGCACAGACGGCAAAGGATTTTTATGTATACTATTTCAAGCTGGATGACGAGGAAAATATCCTGACAGGCCAGGCTGCTGAGAATATCAGAAATACTGCGATTCAGAGCGACTGATGGCGGTCGTTTCCTGAATATACAAGGGGGTACAAATGAAGGAGCGTTCTTTTACATTAAAGAGTTATCGGAAGGGTCTGGCGCTTCATATCAAGCCGGAAGCCGAGATGGAAACCCTTCTGGTGCAGCTCACGGAAAAATTCCGGAGTTCCAGAGCCTTTTTCGGAAATCTGCAGGTGGGACTGGCGCTTTCCGGAAGGGAACTGACACAGGAAGAGGAGGATGCCGTTTTAGATGTGATAGAAGAAAATTCCGACCTGCAGATCGTCTGCCTGATCGGGAAAGACGAAAAGATCCAGTACCTGCTGGATGAGGCTTTGGAGGAAAATACACCCCCGGCGCAGGAGGAAGCGGGGCCTGACGGACAGTTTTACCGGGGAACGCTGAGAAAAGGCCAGAGCCTTGATACGGAACATTCCGTTATCATACTGGGAGATGTGAATCAGGGAGCCAGAATTTTTTCCCGCAAGGATGTTATCGTACTGGGAGCGCTTCTCGGGGAGGTGCACGCCGGCGTCGGTGCGGAAGATAAGTCACACCATTTCGTATGCGCGCTGGAGTTTTCACCGGAAAAGCTGAAAATAGGCTCCTATAAATACAAAAAGAAACCGGAAAAACGATTATGGCCGGATTCTTATAAAAAATCACCAAAGATAGCCGCCCTGCAGGGGGAGGAGATCATCGTAAAACCTGTTACAAAAGAATTACTGGGCCAGATTATCGTCACAGCAGATGACCAGGACAGTCAATGATGATGACTGCATGAGTCAATAAAAGTGCGTACATAACGGCCCGGGGGACGACAAGATCACGAAAAATTATATCGCCGAGGCGATAGAGTACAGAAAGTGAGGTAGAGCGTATATGAGTGAAGTAATTGTCGTCACGTCAGGGAAAGGCGGTGTTGGAAAGACCACAACATGCGCAAACGTAGGAACAGGTCTTGCAAAACTGGGAAAGAAGGTGCTGCTGATCGATACGGATATCGGTCTTCGGAACCTGGATGTGGTTATGGGGCTGGAAAACCGGATCGTCTATAATCTGGTTGATGTGGCGGAGGGAAAATGCCGCGCAAAACAGGCCATGATCAAGGACAAGCGCCATCCGGGCCTTTGTCTTTTACCTTCCGCCCAGACAAGGGATAAATCCGCGGTAAAGCCGGAACAGATGGTAAAACTGATCGATCAGTTAAAAAATCAGTTTGATTACATTATTCTGGATTGTCCCGCAGGGATAGAACAGGGTTTTAAAAACGCCATTGCCGGAGCCAACAGGGCGCTTGTTGTCACAACACCGGAGGTGTCCGCCATCAGGGATGCCGACAGGATTATCGGCCTTTTGGAAGCAAACTGTTTCGAAAAGATCGATCTTGTGATCAACAGGCTCCGGTACGATATGATAAAGCGGGGGGACATGATGTCCTCGGCAGATGTAGTTGATATATTATCCATACCTCTGATCGGCATAGTGCCGGATGATGAAAGCGTGGTGATCTCCACCAACCAGGGGGAACCGGTTGTCGGGAATTTCACGATGGCGGGAGAGGCTTACCGGAATATCTGTCACAGGGTTTTAGGGGAGGAGGTTCCTTTTATCGAATTTGAAAAGGGATTTTCTTTCTGGACGAAGGTGACCGGCATATTCCGGAGAAATTAAAGGAGGGGATCGATATGAAATTACATCGTTTTTTTCAGAAAAAAACTTCCGGCAATATCGCGAAGGACAGGCTGAAGATCCTGCTTATCTCGGACAGGGTAAACTGTTCGCCGGAAATGATGAATATGATAAAAAATGATATTGCGGGTGTGATATCACGTTACATGAAGATAGATGAGGAGAGCATGGAGGTCCAGATCACAAAGAAAAACAGCAAGGGAGCCAGAAAATCACCGTTTTTGTATGTGAATATCCCGATTCTGGATCTGTCCGGCGCCCCTCATAAATAAAATACAGGAAGACGGTATATGTATAAACAGAATAAGATCCGTGGATTTATCAAGGATTATGATTTCAAATTAATATTTTTAGTAATTTCCCTGACTGTGCTTGGCATTTTCGCGATCGGAAGTGCCAGGCAGGCGGTTCAGGGCAGACAGGTCATGGGAATGGCATTAGGGCTCTTTCTGATGCTGATAGTTTCTTTTGTGGACTATCATTTTGTATTAAAATTTTATCAGCTTATCTATGTCCTTACGATTATTTTGCTTGGACTGGTATTAAGCCCCTTAGGAGATGACGCCGGCGGAGCGCGGAGATGGCTCATGATAGGAACTTTTCGCTTTCAACCTTCAGAACTGGCTAAAATTTTGTTGATTTTATTCTTCGCACAGTATATTATGTTAAATAAGGATCGATTAAACAGCTTTGGTATCATACTGTTATCTCTGTTGCTGATCGCCATACCGATGCTTCCGGTAGTACTGGAGGATCTGTCCACAACGATAATGATCGCCATTATTTTCTGTGTTATGATGTATCTTGGGGGATTGAGTTATAAACTGATTTTGGCGGTTCTTGCGATTATGGTTCCTGTATCGGTTATTTTTCTGACGATAGTCATTCAGCCTGATCAGAATATCTTACAGGACTATCAGCAGAAACGTATTCTCGCATGGCTTTATCCGGAAGAATATAAGGATGCGGAGGCCTATCAGCAGAATAATTCCATGATGGCGATCGGTTCCGGTCAGCTTTTGGGGAAGGGCTATAATAATAATGAGATCAGTTCCGTAAAGAACGGAAATTTCATTTCGGAAGCCCAGACCGATTTTATTTTTGCTGTTGTGGGAGAGGAGTGGGGATTTTTAGGAAGCTGTCTGATCATTATCCTTGAGTTCCTGATCGCGTTGGAATGTGCTTTGATCGGATGGAAAGCCAGGGATATGGCGGGGCATATAATAGCCGGCGGAACAGCCGCTCTGGTCTGTTTTCAGAGTTTCATCAATATAGGGGTCGCGACCGGGCTGATTCCCAATACGGGGCTTCCGCTTCCGTTTGTCAGTTACGGGCTTACATCCCTTGTCAGTATGTATCTGGGGATGGGATTTGTCCTCAATGTGAGATGGGTAAGCCGCAGGACCAGGAACGATTGAAATGTTGCCAATTGACAGAAAATGATTGCATTAAAGAAGAGGTGAGAAGGAATTATGAACATTGCATTGATTGCGCACGATGCAAAGAAAAAGCTGATGCAGAACTTCTGCATTGCCTACAGGGGTATTTTAAGCAAAAATGATCTGTATGCCACGGGAACCACCGGCAGACTGATCGAGGAGGTTACCAATCTGAACGTTCACAAATATCTGGCAGGCCATCTGGGGGGAGAACAGCAGATGGGCGCGGATATCGAACACAATCAGATCGATCTTGTTATTTTTTTAAGGGACCCGCTCACATCAAAGTCCCA
Source organism: Lachnospiraceae bacterium (assembly GCA_910573755.1). Taxonomy (GTDB): domain Bacteria; phylum Bacillota; class Clostridia; order Lachnospirales; family Lachnospiraceae; genus 1XD8-76. The sequence continues at coordinate 73,982 of CAJTBO010000020.1, forward strand.
CGAGCCGGATGTGAACAATGTTGTCAAGCTGTGCGATACGCACAATATCCCGCTTGCCACAAACCTCGCATCGGCGGAACTTTTAGTAAAGGCACTGGACAGAGGAGACTTGGAGTGGCGTGAAATGTACAAGTAAAAAAAGGGGCAGGTTCATTTACGGGATCTGTATCTGTTTCTGCTCGCTTATCCTGACCGGCTGCGGAAGCGGCAGTTATGTGATGCCTTATGACGCATATTCTGCAAACAGCAGCTTTACGGTTCTCGGCGCCGATCAGGCGGGGCGGGCGGAAACATTTGCCGCCGATCTATGTATCGCCAACGAAAATTACAATGAAGACGCCGTGGATATGTCAGAAGCAGAAGCGGCGGGACTGTTTTCCCTCGGGGATAAACAGACTTTGTATGCCAAAAATATCCACGAACAATTATATCCGGCTTCCATCACAAAAGTCATGACTGCTTTGGTCGCTTTAAAAAACGGAAACCGTGAGGACGTGTTGACGGCTTCCGCCAATGTCACGATCACAGAACCCGGCGCAACTCTCAGCGGTCTGAAACCGGGCGATAAGATGACACTGGACCAGGCTCTCCGCATTCTGCTGATCCAGTCGGCAAATGACGTGGCGATCATGATAGCGGAACAGTACGGAGGGACTGCAGAGCATTTTTGTGAGATGATGAATGAGGAAGCGGTGTCTATCGGGGCAACAAACTGTAATTTCACCAATCCTCACGGCCTGACGGAAGAAAATCATTACGTGACGGCATACGACCTGTATCTGATCTTTAACGAAGCATGTAAATATGAACTTTTTAAGGAGATCATCGGCATGTCTTCTTACGCGACGGTCTATTATGACGCAAACGGCGGGGAGGTCAGTTTTGACAAACCTTCCACCAACTGGTATTTCAACGGGGAAGCCGCCGCGCCTGCGGGGATCACCGTGCTCGGCGGAAAGACCGGCACTACAAGCGCGGCAAGAAACTGTCTTGTCCTGCTCTCAAGCGATACGTCAGGGAAGTCCTATATTTCCGTTATCTTGAAATCTCAGGAACGTGCGGTGATGTATACGGAAATGACGGATCTTTTAAGTATCATCCAAAAATAAACATAATACTTATTGTTTTTTTCAGTAAAATAAATTATAATGAAAACAGAATTCAGGTCAGGCTGTATCAACGTGCAAAGGGCTGCCGTTTATACCGGGCGCTGAAACTACTTACTTACATCAGGAGGTTTTTTTAATGATTCAGTTAATCGTAGGAAGAAAAGGAAAAGGGAAAACAAAACAGTTGCTGGATAAAGTAAACGCTGAAATAAAGACAGTCTCCGGTAACATTGCTTATCTTGACAAGAGCACAAAGCATATGTTTGAACTTAACAATAAAGTAAGGCTGATCAATGTTTCCGAATATATGATCTCTGACGCAGATGAATTTGTCGGTTTTATATGCGGGATCATTTCTCAGGATCATGATCTGGAGCAGATGTATTTTGACAGCTTTTTAAAGATCGCATGTCTGGAAGAAATGGATATCGAGCCGACAGTGAAGAAACTTCAGGCGGTCAGTGAAAAATTTGGTGTGCAGCTTATTTTAAGTGTTTCTCTGGATGAACATGAATTACCCGAATCCTTGAAATCCAACGTACTGGTGGCATTATAAAATTGTGAGCCGCGCTCACGTTGCGGGATTTGCTTCGCAAATCCGGTATGCGGGTTTCGCTCACATTGCGGGAATTGTTTTGTAAACCGGCATCGCAGGCAGAGTTTTATTGCGAGGTTCACTTCGCAGATTCGGTTCCGCAGGCGGGTTTGGTCCTGACGAATTTTGCTTTGCGGTTCAAAATAGCGGGTCAGGTTTACTACGTAAGAAAATAAAACAGTTTACATAAGCCTCGGAAGATATCCGGGGCTTTTCTATAGCATTGTGAGCTGCGCTCACGTTGCGAGATTCACTTCGTGAACTCGGTATTGTGAGCTTCGCTCACGTTGCGGGATTCACTTCGTGAACTCGGTATTGTAACGGGATCTGCTCCGTGAACTCGGCAGGGAGGATATCATTTTGGCACAGGAAAAGCATTCCAACATCAGAAAATATCACAAGCCGCTGAATGTGAATATCGGTATGATCATTTTCGGTGCAATGTTCATCTATATCATCATCTGCATCATCATGTATATGCAGACGGAACATTTGAGCGGGTATGAGGTAAAGACCGGTTCCCTTACGGTAAATAACGTCTATCGCGGAATTGCGCTCAGGGAGGAAACCCTTTATGAATCCATTGATGCCGGCTATGTCTATTATTTCGCGCCTGAGGGCACCCATGTAGCCTGCGGCGATCTGGTCTATGCAGTGGATTCCTCCAGCAAACTGGCGGAACTGATGAATGAATCCACTGAAGAGGAAAATCTGACAAATGCGGATTACAATAGTTTAAAAGCAAAGATCGTCAATTACCGCAGTAATTTTGACGAAACGGAATTTTCTACGGTTTATGATTTTAAATACGACCTTCAGAGTGAGATCGCAAAGCTCAGCAACCGCGCAGTTCTCAGCGCGATGAATGAGATGGCGGGAGCTACAGGCATCAGCAGATGCTATGCCGACAAAGCGGGCGCTGTAGTTTTTTCCAGCGACGGTTACGAAAACCTGACGCCTCAGGAGATCACACTGGAGAGTTTTAACGAGGAAAACTATACCAAAAACCAGTTTCTCACCGCAAACCGTTTCGGAAAAAATGATCCCGTCTATAAACTTGTCTCGAAGGAAGACTGGGAAGTAGTGATCCAGGTGGACACGGAAGAACGTGTCCAGGAACTTATGGAAGCGGAATATGTGAAAGTAAAGTTCATGAAGGATCAGTATGAAGTCTGGGGAAAAGTGACTGTTTACGGGCATGACGAGAAAGAAGGCATCACTTTTGTCGGACTGAGTTTTACCACCTCCATGATCAATTATATAACGGATCGTTTCGTCGATGTGGAACTTGTTCTGGAGGAGGATACCGGCCTGAAGATCCCCAATTCCTCCATCGCGCAGCGGAATTTTTTTCTGATTGATGAGGACTATATTGTGGAACAGGGGAGTGATAAAAAAACGGGTGTCATGCGCCAGACTTTTACGGAGGATAATGAGATCACTTCGGAATTTGTGGAAACCCCCATCTATAATATAGATGAGGAAGAAGGCCTTTATTATGTGGATGAAAGCGTGCTGAATGTGGGGGACGTGCTCTATAAAGAGGATTCCTCAGAGACGCTTACCGTGAGTAAGCAGGCGTCCCTGACCGGGGTGTACAATATCAATAAGGGATATGCGGATTTCAAACGTATTATCGTCCTGTATGATAACGAAGAATACTCCATTGTGGAATCCAACACGCAGTACGGGCTCCGTCCTTACGACTATATTGCGCTTGAGGCATCTACGGTGGTGGCGGATCAGTTTGTGACGGAGAAGAAGCTTAATGTGAATACGGAAGAATAAGTAATTTCGTCTGTCAGATGATCAGGATCATGAGTACTATTTCAGAGTACCGGATCAGTGTTTTAAATAATATGAATAAATCAGGAGAGGCTTCGTGTGAAAAATAAGATTTTTCATTGCTGTTTGTGCCTGAGTAAAAAGAAAGGAATGAGTGATTAATATGATCAGAGAAAATCTGGGCAGGGTGCAGGAAAATATCAGGGCGGCGGCTAAGGAAGCCGGAAGGGATCCGAAAGGGGTTACGCTGATCGCGGTGAGCAAGACAAAGCCGGTATCCATGATAGAAGAAGCCTATGACTGCGGCTGCAGGGACTTCGGGGAGAACAAGGTGCAGGAACTGTGCGACAAGTATGAGGTTTTGCCGAAGGATATCAGATGGCATCTGATCGGGCATCTGCAGCGCAATAAGGTAAAGTATGTGGTAGATAAAGCATATCTGATCCACAGTGTGGATTCTCTCAGGCTGGCGCAGGAGATCCAGAAAGAGGCGGAAAAAAATCAGGTACATGTGAATGTCCTGATCGAAGTGAACATGGCAAGAGAAGAGAGCAAATTCGGCGTTTTGGCTGAGGAAACGGAAAATTTAGTCCGGGAGATCGCAAAATTGCCCAATATTCACATTCAGGGATTAATGACGATAGCACCGGTTGTCGAAAAACCGGAGGATAACGGGATTCACTTTGCTAACTTAAAACAATTATCTGTTGACATAAAAGAGAAAAACATTGATAATGTTAGTATGAATGTTCTCTCAATGGGGATGACCGGTGATTATGAGCAGGCTGTAAAAGACGGCGCTGCTTATGTGAGGGTGGGCACCGGCATCTTTGGAGAACGATAAGGAGAGAGTGTGTAGATGGGAGTAATGGACAAGTTTTTAAATTATATGAAGCTGAACGATGAAGATGACGGCGGATATTACGATGACGACTACTATGACGATGACGATGAGGTGGCAGAACCTGCTCCCCGCAGAAGTAAGCCGACATTGGTAAAAGATATTGAACCGGAACCGGAAGAAGAAAAACCGGTAAAAAAGACAGTTCCTAAAATAACCCCTATGAAACAGTCGAGAAGAGTGAGTGCTGGTGGAATGGAAGTTTGTGTTATCAAGCCTACTTCTGTGGAAGACGGCCGGGAAATTACAGAAACCCTGTTGGCAAACAGAACCGTCGTTTTAAATCTGGAAGGGCTGGATATGGAAATAGCCCAGAGGATCATTGATTTTACAAGCGGCTCCTGCTTTGCGATCAGCGGCAATCTTCAGAAGATTTCTCATTATATTTTCATCATTACACCTCCCAGTGTAGATATTTCCGGGGATTTTCAGGAAATCTTAGGTTCTTCACTGGATATGCCGATTTAGCGGACTATATACATAGATCATGTAAAAAAAGAGAACATCCTGCAGGATACCGTAAGGGCGGGTTCCGGCTTGCAGGATGTTTTTGCGGAACCGGGTAAATCAGCATATCCCCGAGCGTCTTCCACCTGAGGTGTGGTGAGAGGGGATATGCGGAACCGGAAAATCAGCATATCCCCGAGCAGCGCACAAGACGATCTGCAGACGAGGATTCGGCTGCGGAGCGTCTTCCACCTAAGGTGTGGTGAGAGGGGATATGCGGAACCGGAAAATCAGCATATCCCCGAGCAGCGCACAAGACGATCTGCAGACGAGGATCGGCTGCGGAGCGTCTTCCACCTGAGGTGTGGTGAGAGGGGATATGCGGAACCGGAAAATCAGCATATCCCCGAGCAGCGCACAAGACGATCTGCAGACGAGGATCGGCTGCGGAGCGTCTTCCGCCTGAGGTGTGGTGAGAGGGGATATGCGGAACCAGAAAATCAGCATATCCCCGAGCAGCGCACAAGACGATCTGCAGACGAGGATCGGCTGCGGAGCGTCTTCCACCTGAGGTGTGGTGAGAGGGGATATGCGGAACTGGAATAGAAAGGAATCAAATATGGCAGAGATAACAAAAGATACAGAATGCGGACGCCTCTCCGTCTTTTATCAGAAAAAACCTTGTTATGACCTTGTTTTTGAGCATTCTTTTGAAAGGCTTCCCGAAGAACTTCAGAAATTATTTCCGGAGGAGAACGGAGAAAGCCTGCTTCGAAAAAGAAATCTTTGTGTGATCACGGACCGCAATGTGGATGCGCTTTTCGGTGCGGAGATAAAGGAACTTCTGCAGGGAATCTGCAAAGAGCTTTCTTTTTATGTATTTTCAGCGGGGGAAGAGCACAAAACGCTGGAAACCGTATCGGATATCTACCGCTTCCTGATCGAAAAAAGGATCACGCGAAAGGATATGCTGATCGCTCTCGGCGGCGGCGTGGTCGGTGATATCACCGGGTTTGCGGCGGCTTCTTTCCTGCGCGGGATCGATTTTGTGCAGATCCCCACGACCCTTTTGTCCCAGGTGGACAGTTCCATCGGCGGCAAGACCGGTGTGGATTTCGAACAGTATAAAAATATGGTGGGCGCCTTCCATATGCCCCGCCTTGTCTACACAAACGTCTCTGTTTTAAAGGAACTTGATGAACGCCAGTTTGCCTCCGGGTTCGCGGAGGTGATGAAACACGGCCTGATCAAAGACCGGAAGTATTATGAATGGCTTTTAGAACATATCTACGAGATCGATGACAGGGAAGCGGACGTTTTACAGGAAATGGTATACAGAAGCTGCGTGGTAAAAAAGAAAGTGGTGGAGAAAGACCCCACGGAGCAGGGGGAGCGCGCGCTCCTCAATTTCGGGCACACCATCGGACACGGCATCGAAAAGGCAAGCAATTTTACGCTGTTTCACGGGGAATGCGTGGCGCTTGGATGCATTGCCGCAGCGAATATTTCCTGTAAACGCGGACTGATCGGGGAAGATGAATATCTAGAGATCCGGGATATGTTCGTGCCCTTCCATCTGCCGATCGCCCTGCGGGATATTTCCTTTACGGCACAGGAAGTTGTGGAGAACACAAGATCCGATAAGAAAAATGCTTCCGGAACGCTGCGGTTTATCCTCCTTCATAAGCTGGGAAAGGCATTTATTGATGAAACGGTAACAGAGAAAGAACTGCTTGAGGCAGTAGAGGATTTGATCATTCATGAAGAGACGTAAAACAATATTGCTTGCCGTCGATCTGGCGGCAGTGGCTCTTTTAACATACTTCGATCAGTTCACAAAATATCTGGCGGTGTTCCATTTAAAGGGAAAACCGGATATTCCGATCCTGAAGGATATTCTCGTACTGCAGTATCTTGAAAACAAGGGCGCCGCCTTCGGCATGCTGCAAAACCAGAAGATTTTTTTCCTCCTGATCGAGATACTGATCCTGCTTGTGATCGGTTTTGCACTGGTGAAAATGCCGGCTGACAAAAAGTACAATCTGATGCATCTCACGGCGGTACTGGTTGCAGGCGGCGCCATCGGCAATATGATCGACCGCGTAGTGCAGGATTATGTGGTGGATTTTATCTATTTTGTACTGATCGATTTTCCGATCTTCAATGTGGCGGATATCTATGTGACCTGCGCTACGGTGCTGTTTGTAGTCACTGTCCTGTTTTATTACAAAGAAGAGGATTTTTCTTTTCTCAGCATAAAACAAAACAGGACGAAAACGCCGGATCAGAAAGACTGACTAAAAAGGCGGAAAGCGGGAAGATTTTTCCGAAAAGAGCACAGGAAAAGGGAATGGATGAATTTAAATTTGAAGTGACGGAAACCAGCAGCGGGGAGCGCATCGATCGATTTATCACAGGCTGTATCGATTCGCTGACCCGTTCTTATATTCAGAAGATGATCGCCCGGGAGATGTGTTTTGTAAACGGAAAGCCGGCGAAGGCAAGCTACCGTGTGAAGGACGGGGATGAAGTGGCGTTTTCCCTTCCGGAGAGCACAGAACCCGATATCGCGCCTGAGGACATCCCTCTGGACATCCTGTATGAGGACGAGGACGTCCTTGTGGTCAATAAACCGAAGGATATGGTCGTTCACCCCGCTCCGGGGCATTACAGCGGCACCCTCGTCAATGCGGTGATGTTCCACTGCCGCGACAGCCTTTCCGGCATCAACGGCGTGATGCGCCCGGGGATCGTACACCGCATCGACAAGGACACTTCCGGCTCCCTGATCATCTGTAAAAATGACGCGGCGCATAACAGCATTGCCGCGCAGTTAAAGGAGCATTCCGTGAACCGCATCTACCATGCGGTCGTTTACGGTGTCCTGAAGGAAGATGAAATGACTATAGACGCGCCGGTCGGAAGAGACCCGAAGGACCGGCTGAAGATGGCGGTAGTGCCCGGCGGGAAGAGGGCTCTGACCCATGTGCAGGTACTGAAGCGTTTTCAGAAGTTTACCTATGTCGCCTGTCGTTTGGAAACCGGCAGGACTCACCAGATCAGAGTGCATATGTCGTATATCGGGCATCCTATTTTAGGGGATGAGGTTTATGCGCCCGGCAGAAAAAGCCCCGTAAAATGTAAGGGGCAGGTTCTCCATGCAAAGGTGATCGGCTTTATCCATCCGGGAAATAAAAAATATATAGAATTTGATGCGCCTCTTCCGGATGAATTCAGACATCTTCTTGAAATCCTCACATAAATTCTGTATATATATTCAAAGAAGATCAGAAAAAAACAGGGTTTTTGGTAAAAAATGCATCTTAGATGCATTTTTTTGTTGAATTTTTCGATTTAGTGTGCTAAATTAATTACAGTATTTTTTTATAAAGTTTATAATTATTTAATATCACAGACAGTACAACGGGGTATAAAACAGAATGCATTCGGCTGATTATTTAAACAGGCTGCTCCTTCGATATTCGGGTACGTTCGATATTTATCAGCCTTATACGATCCTGGGCAGGGAATATCCGGCATATGGATATTTTTTTTCCCATGTAGAGAAGTATGTTCTGGTCAGGAAAGCAAATATGTGGTCAGCGGACAGTTACGAACATGTCCTGTTCGCAAATCCGAAAGAACTGACACAGACGCATCTTGAGGAATACAGACAGGCAATAGAGGAATATATTGAACCAGCACTGATATTAAAGGGAGAGAAGCTTCCGGAACCCAATCATATGTATTCCTATATCACGATAGCAGTGATCACGGAAAAAGCTTTATCATCCGAACTGAAAAAAGCGGTGAAGAAGTTTAAGTTTGAGAAAAGTTATATGCACAGTATCCGGGGATATTCCCAGGGGCGGATCGCGGTGGCTTCCATGGAGGATACGGATGTCTGCCTGAACGGAGCCGGAAGAACGCTCAAAAAGCTCTATAAAAGCGTTTTTGAAGAGGTAAGGGCGGGGAAGCCGGGATACCGGGAGGCACTGGAGAAACAGGGGCTTCAAAGCTTTAAACAGAACGCCCCGCAGTGACTTTGCTTATGTTTGCGTTGGAAACAGCGTTTGATATAAGAGCTCTATCAACACTAAAGAGGAGTAGATACTCCCCAAATAAAAATGATAGGAGGGATTTAGTGTGAGCGCATTATTATTAATTGTACTTGCCATCGTAATTTTCGTAGTTGCTTATCTGACTTACGGCCGTTACCTGGCAAAAACCTGGGGGATCGATCCCAGCAGAACGACACCTGCCCATGAAATGGAGGACGGTGTTGACTATGTACCGGCAAAAACTGCTGTCCTTATGGGACACCATTTTTCATCTATCGCCGGCGCCGGCCCTATTAACGGACCTATTCAGGCAGCATTTTTCGGCTGGGTACCCTGTTTCCTCTGGATTGTGATCGGTGGTATTTTCTTCGGCGCAGTTCAGGATTTCAGTTCCATTTTTGTATCCATTCGTCATAAAGGCATGTCCCTTGGCGAAGTAATTGAGGAGAATATCGGCAGAAGAGCAAGAGTACTGTTTACCGTATTTGCATGGCTGGTACTGCTCCTTGTTATCGCAGCGTTTGCGGATATCGTGGCAAACTCCTTTATCGGCGCAAGCCACGGCGGATCTGCCAGCAACGGCTCCGTTGCAACAGCTTCCCTGCTGTTTATTCCGCTTGCCATCGTATTCGGTTTTCTTGTATACAGAAAGAATGCTCCGATGATCGTAGCTACCGTACTCGGTGTTATTCTCCTTGCGGCATGCGTAGGTATCGGCCTTGCGTTCCCTCTGGATCTGCCCAAGAATTTCTGGATCGCGTTTGTTTTTGTTTACATCATGATCGCTTCTGTAGCACCTGTATGGATTCTGCTGCAGCCCAGAGATTACCTGAGTTCCTTCCTGCTTTACTTTATGATGGCAGCTGCTGTAATCGGTATCATCGGCGCAACGATCATCAACCCTGCATCCACAACATTCCAGACACCTGCATTTACAGGGTTCGCAGTAGGTGAAAACTATCTGTTCCCTGTACTGTTCATTACCATCGCCTGCGGCGCTATTTCCGGTTTCCATTCTCTGATCGGTTCCGGTACAACGTCCAAACAGCTTGATAATGAAAAAGATGCCCTGCTGGTAGGTTATGGCTCCATGCTGATCGAGTGCGTACTGGCTGTGATCTCCCTGATCGCTATCGGCACGCTTTCCTCTAACGGCACACAGGCAGCCGTGCAGGAAATGCTGGGCCTTGAAGCGATTTCCCCGACCGTTATTTTCGGTACGGCGATCTCTAACTTCTTTGAAGTGATGGGTTTCTCCGCAGGCGCGGTGGCAGCAACAAAGACGATCATCATGCTGGCGGTTTCCTGTTTCTGTCTGACCTCCCTTGATACAGGTACAAGGCTCGGCAGATTTATGTTCCAGGAACTGTTCGCAACAAGCAAGAGCGGCGAAAAGAACATCCTGTCCAATATGTATGTGGCGACAGTGATCACCGCGATCTGCGGTTTCATCCTTTGTCTGGCGGGTTATCAGAAAGTATGGCCGCTGTTCGGCGCTGCCAACCAGCTCGTGGCTGTTCCTGCGTTCCTTGCGGCAGCTACCTATTTAAAGAAAATCGGCAGGAAAAACGGAATGCTGTATTTCCCGATCATCTTTATGTCCGCCGCAACGCTCTGTTCACTGGTATTATCCTTCAAGAATAATATTGTGTCCATTATGGGCGGGGCAACAGGCACAGCATTATTTACATGCATCCTGCAGGATGTGATCATCGTTCCTCTCGTTATCCTGGCTGTGATCCTGATCGTTGAGGGTACACAGGTACTGACAGGGAAGAAAAAAGTTTCATAAATAAAATGATAGAGCTTTAAAAATGTAACTTGTAGATTTTCATCAATATAACAATAAAGCTTCAAAATGTAACTGACGGATTTTCGTCGATATAACGATAAAGCTTTCAGTACATAAAGCTGTATAAAATAAAAGCCGTTTCGGCGGATCGGTCCGTATCACTGCACCAATTTCAGCGATTGGTTATACAGGGATATTGACCGGACCGCCGGGGCGGTTTTTATCATATGGGAAAATCCGTCCTATATGACAACCGTGAGGGTGGTAGAACTGTTGGTTCTGGTCGTAGGGAACGGATATAGTAGCCATGAACGGAAAGACAGCCAGAGTGACCGCAGGTACAGGTAAGCCTGTGGAACTGCAGTTGTGCAATAAGATTATTATAAAAATTTGGCGTTAAGGGATTGTTTTCTCCTACAAATATGGTTATCATAGTCTTGTACCCATAGGCATACCTATGGTGTGTGAATGAGGCAGGAAACCAAACTTTGGACGGAGAGGTTCCTGCTTCTTTTGTTGATAGTGGCTTTGACATGATAACAGAAGGTACAGGATAAAACAATCTGACGTAATATTCATCAGAATGAATTATGCTGTACCTTCTTTTAATTTGAAGAATTTACCGGTAATTAGGAGTGGGTAAAGTTATGAATAACAGGAACGGTCTATCAAGAATAAGAGATATATGATTGAACGGCATATCATTCCATACTTTGAAAATAAATCCATGAATGAAATTACACCGGCAGATATTATCCAGTGGCAGAACAAAATGCGGGAGAATGAATATTCGCAGACATACCTGCGGATGCTTCAGAATCAGATGACGGCGCTGTTTACCCATGCTTCTAACATTTACAATCTGACAAATAATCCCTGCAAGAAAGTAAAGAAAATGGGGAAGTCAGATGCGGATAAAATGGATTTCTGGACTTATGAGGAGTACCAGCAATTCATTAATACGATTGAAGCGGGAAGCAGATATTATGTGCTGTTTGAGATTTTATTCTGGACGGGTATGCGTATTGGAGAATTGCTTGCGTTATTAAAAAGTGACGTAAATTTTCAGGAGAACAAAATATCCATTTCAAAAACTTATTACCGTACAGGGGGAAAGGATGTCATCACAACGCCTAAGACGGAACAGTCAGTCAGGACAATAGATATTCCAGAATTTTTGACGCAGGAAATCAAGGCGTATTGTGATAAGCTGTATGAATTTCCCGACAGTGAAAGGCTTTTCCCCATTGTATGCGAAGCAGTGCAGCATAAAATGGTAAGGCATATTCAGAAGTCAGGAGTAAAAAGGATTAGAGTGCATGATTTGAGACATTCGGCATGTGCGTATCTCGCGCATCAGGGAGTGGCGCCTATGGTCATCAAGGAACGCATGGGACACAAGGATATCAAGATTACCCTGAATACATATAGGCATTTATATCCCAACGAGCAGAAGAAAGTTGCGGATATGCTGAACCGGAAGAGGAATGAGGCATCAAATGAAAATGCCCCTGCCGGAAACAGGGACATTTTGGATGCAGATTAAATTGGTGGAACAATTTAATCTGCGACATAAAAAGGATAAGCCTTTCTATGTAAATCTTGCAAATTTATTATAGCAGAGGCTTGTCCTGAGCAAAAGAGATTTTTATGTATTATGGAGATTTATTTTGCAATGGAAAGATAGACCTGACTTTTACAGTTTCAGTTGAAAAATCTATGTGATAAATCATTAAAATCCTGGAAAATTCAATATTTCTGGGATTTTTGGTTGATTTTCATTGACGTTATGCT
>CAJTBO010000021.1 GCA_910573755.1 Lachnospiraceae bacterium
TCAATCTACACTTCTCCTTTTTTCTCTACATTGTATCACGCTTTTCTATCCTGTTAAAGTTTGCTTGCGCCCCAAGGGGCGGGGAATGTACCCACATATCATTCAAAAATACTCATACGCTTCACCTCTGCCCTATTTTTCAGCAAAAACTCTTCCAGAACACCCTGCCCGATACATTCATCCACCGCTTTATCCACAGCCTCGCCTATCGGCATACGTTTGGCATAATTCCTGACCTTATCCACATACAACATATATTCTTTCAGCGTCCGGCATGCCTCTTTCAGCTTTTTATTAAACCCTTCATTAATATTCAGTACCTGTACCCGCAATTCCAACTCCGGAACTTCTTCCGGTATCTGAAATGCGTCTGACAGCTTCAATTCTGCCCGCCCGCCGAAGCTCTCTGTCCCATTATAAAATACCAGAAAATGCGGTGCCGGAATCTTTACCAGTCCTCTCTGATAAAGATTTTTCGATACTGTCAGTTCTTCATACTCTGCGGACACATATTTCAGAAACCTGAACTGCATATTTTTATTGATAGTGGACTGATTTTGCTCATCCATTTCTCCTTCCGGGATCTCGAAAACAGGCTTTCGTTGAACATTCAGACAGGAAAGATTCCCTTAGATATGGCTTCGCCATAAGAAATTCAAAGAATATATGCTTTTAAAACACTATAACAAAATTCTTTTTATCCGGCAAGTACTTTTATATACCTTTTATATTACCTTTTATATTATTTATATGTCAGTTCAACACTCAGCTTCTCTGCTGCGGAATTCACATAACTTTTCCGTCCCGCCTTCTGCAAAACCGGCGCCAGAGATTCCCCAGCGCCGGTTCCATTGTATTACCATGTCAAAATACTATATGTTTTATACTTCCTGTTCATCCTCATATTTCTTATTAGAGAGCGCCACCATAACGGTCTGCACGATCGCAATGATCAGCATAACAATCGTATACTTATCAACAAATGCTGTCGGCAGAGTAATATCCTCTGTCAGAATGAATGCGATAAGGGAGATAATCGCTACCGGAAGGCTGATAATTCGGAATATGCCTTTCTTTTTCAGTTTTCTCTTCTCTTCTTCGTCATCATTCTTCGTCTTTACAAAATACCCGATCAGAAGCATTACCGATTCAAAGATCGCAAGATTCATTAATGCGAAGTTAATGAGTGCCCAGGCTGCTCCTTTACCGCCTGCTAACGGCGTCTCTTCTTCATCCACTGCTTCCAGTTCCGGCTGTTTATCTTCTTCCGCCGCAAGCGGTACTGCTTCATCCGCCAGCTCCACTGCTTCCGGTGTCGGACTTACCAACGCCGCAGTCGGTGTCGGTGCTGCAGGTGTAGCTGCTACAGGTGTTACTGTCGGAACGACCGGCGTAGGTCCCACTGTGGGAACAGGTCCCGGTATGATCGGTGTAGGTCCCGGCGTAGGGGTTGCAGGTCCCGGTGTAGGTGTCGGATCAGGATCACTGCCGCCGCCGTTTCCGCCGCCACCGCCGCCTCCGGGAGGTGTAGGTGTCGGATCGGTAGGATCGGCAGGATCGATCGGATTAGTCGGGTTAGTCGGATTTTCCGGTTCCGTATCTTTCAAAGCATAAGGTACTTTAATCAGAATATCCTTATCTCTCATCGTTCCTGTCAATGCCACATCCGGATCACCGTTTTTAACGTAGTTGTTTCCTTCTTCATCCGTGAACTCATTCTCAACCCTTGTTGTTACATCATAATCCACATCCTTCTTATATGAATCGCCGCTCTTTGGATCTTCCGTAATAACCTGCTCTTTCAGAACATTACCGTCTTCATCTACATACCAGATCGTAATCTTTCTGTCGGCTTCATCTTTATCGACAACCTCTACTGTAACTTCATCCTTCGGATCTGTTTCATCCTCAGGTTTATTTACATATTCCGCTGTCGCTACATTTTTAATGACAGTGCCAACTGCAACTTCACCTTTTACCTTTGCGGTGATCACCAGTTCCGCCTTTTGACCTGCCGGCAGACTTCCAATGATATACGCACCCGCATCATTCTTTTCTGCCTCCTCATCGCCAATTCTTGCACTAACCAGTTCCAGTTCTTCCGGTAACTTATCTGCAACAATAACATCCTTTGCCTCGTTAGCGCCTTTATTGGTCACTGTGATCGTGTATTCTATCTCTTCACCTGCTGCAACCTTTTGTTTATCCGCTTCCTTTTTTACTTCAAGCGTTGTCGGCATATAATCAGAAACAACCGTTACTGTCACTTTATCCTCCGGATTCGGAGCATCTTCCGGCTTATTTGTATAATCTGCCGTTGCTGCATTATTGATCTTCGTTCCGGTCGAAACACTGTCCTTTACTCTTGCAGTGATCACCAATATAGCTGTTTTTCCTGCTTCAATATCTCCGATCATATAGCAATCATCAGCAGGTTTTGTTGTTTTTAGTTCTCCGCCGTTCAGGCTCCAGCTTTCAAATTCCAGTTTACCTGTATCCAGTTTATCCGTTACTTTTACATCCTTCGCTTTAACCGAACCGCTGTTTTTCACTTCGATCTTATATTGGATCGTATCTCCCGCCTTAACTTCTTTCTTGTCGGCAGTCTTTGTAACCTCAAGTGTAGTCGTTTCATCAGTTGGATCTAACGGTTTCCATGTAGCTGTAATTGTGATATTGCCATCTTCATCCGTTTCAGGTTCACCCCAACCGTCAAACTCATAACCCTCGCGAGTCGGATCATCCGGATAAAGTTCCTTTAATTCTTCATCCTCAATATTCTTATCAACTGTCTCAACTTTGATCGGAGTGTCAGTGTAACCGTCTTTCCAGATTACGGTAATAGTATCCGGATCAGTGGAACCGCTTTCGATATAGGTATTGGTAATGGTGCGAGTCCCGCCGCTAAACATTGCAGCAATATTTAACGTAATCACATTTCCATTAACAGAACCACTTGATGCTTTCGCTGTATATGTATAGCCATCCACATCACCATGTTCAGTAACTTTAATAATATTACTGTTACCTTGATCATAATAATACGGCGCTTTCCATGTTACAGTCAAATTATCTTCATCAATACTCTCTGCATTATTAAGATCCAATGTTTTACTAGTTCTCAATTCTCCGCATACAACATCTACAGTCATTGAAAAATTTTCCGGAATTTCATCCAGTCCCTCAAATACCTTTTCTAGAGTAAACTCCCTTGGCTTAACCTCCTTACTCTCCCACACAGCTGTCAATGTTCCGGAAACAGTACCGTTAGCAACACCAGTCATATTAATCTGACCATTTGAATCAATATAGCTGCCATTTCCATCATAAGTCCAGCCTTTAAATGTATAACCAGCCTTTTCCGGTCTGGGACTTCCATAGCCACCAGCATCCTCATAAAATGTATGAGTGCCGCGCTGAGTTATCTCTTCCTTTGTCCGGCTGTTATCATTGCCTACCATACCGCCGTTATAATCCCATGTCAGTTGATAAGTATAGTTGGTGGTTGCAACAGTGCGTTCATACTTAAGATAGAAAACACCTTGCTGACCGCTCGCACCTTTTGATACCTTGACAGTTGCAGGCTCGCTGCTCATACTCTTATAACTATAAGTATTGCCGCCATAACTTGGCTTTCTTGTCTTAATGTCACTTGGGTAAATAGTTTTAGGAACATTATAGTTCGGCGCCGTCACCGCTTGATACTCTGTAACCTCCCCGTTCTTTGTTCCACCAGTATAATACTGGTGTACCACCTTCACATAAGGACCGGCGGGAACACTTGGATTATCCGGGTTTTCTGGCGCAGTGCCCGTAGATTGTACATTATAGTATGTATTTTCCCCACCAGTGTATATAATTATGGGGTTACTGCCAACTTTAGGTTCACCAGTAAACGAAGTTCCTCTGACATACGTTTTATAGTCGCTAGTTACGCCAGTCCAGATCATCTCTGGCGCAGGAATCTTGAAACCATTATTATGTTCACCATACGGTGAGCCAAATTTAACACTGGAAGTGCTTATGGATTCTACATACCAATGTCCATTGATACAATCTCCCACCTTTAATTTTGTGCCGGTAGGCGTAGCGTCGCCTGGATAAAAAATGATATGTGACGTATAACTTGTATAAACCAGCTCCTCAATCCCTGCATCCGGATTCCCCGCCGCCACTTCTTCACGGTAGCCGACAATATACTCATACATTTCTGTCTGCGCCGCCTGATCCTCCGGTGAAAGCCTGTCATAAATGCTCAGACAGTTATCGATAGCCGCAAGAAGATCTTCCTGTGTATCAACCTCTCCGACCGCCGCCACTGCCGCCAGAAATTCTTCTATCGTGGCATATGCCGGCGCAACCTCCTCCGCGTCCTCAGAACTATCCGTAACCTGTGCGGTATCCGCCTCATCGTTATCAGGTGCCGCAGGATCCGTCTGCTCTGTGTCTGTATCGGATGTATCCGGCATATCAGAAGTTACCCCCCCGATCACCTCAGGCGTACCTGCCTGCGTGCCATCCGTATTTGAAAGCGTATCATCTCCCGACTCCTTCGGCAGTTCCGCTTTCGATGCAGATGTGTCCGCTCCATCAAAAGCTGACGCATCTTCTTCGACTGTATCTGCCGCGGCTTTTTCTGCAGTATCTTCATTATCCCCGGCAGAGTCATCTGAAACCGTTGCTCCTGCTTCCGTTTTCTGCTGCGGGTCACCTGCGGCAAAGCTGGATGTACCCGCAGTGCCTACAAGCATGCTCGCAACCAACAGAGCTGACAAAAGTTTCGTCCAGAACGGTTTCTTTTTCCTTGTTGTCATTTCCATATCCTCCTTTCAACAACATGATATTATCCGGCAAGTATCTCATCCAGCAGCTGAAGCAGTTCCAGTGCACTCCTGAATACCGTCTCCTGATCTTCATTCTGCCAGATCAGTTTTCCCTGCCATGTGCAGTTTTCCCGGAAAAGTATCTGGATACGGAACACCGCCGTATCCTCCCGGTCATCACACATCGAATGAATCAGCGGGAGCGGCCTGCCCGGACAGTTTTCCAGATCCAGCAGACTGTCCAGAAGCAGGATCATCTGTGACAGACTCTGTAACTCTTCCTTTTTCTCCAGCCGCGGATGCTGCAGACAGCCTTCTATCACACCGTCTTTATACGACCTGATCGAGACTACCGCTTCACAGCTATTGCAGGGAGACATGTTTTTCCTAAACATACTTCCCTGAAGCCTTCTGCCCTGATGCACACTACCACCACCTTTTCATCCAATTTCAACCTAACTATATCAAGCCGCTGTTAGCGGCCTGTTATTTTTTCGAAAATGATGATCCCTATTTTTTATTTTCTTGGATAAAAGTTGAACTGTAATATAAGAAAACACTGAAACAATAGATCAATATCTCAACACCGCGATCTGATAGGTAAGCCGTGCCCTGGAATGCCTGTATACCTTATGGAAACTGCTGTCAAGCCTGTTTATCACAAGCTGTGCGTTCTTCTTGTCAACTCCCGCCAGCATCAAAATATAAGAGCCGGCTTCGAGCCTTGCAACAGGGTCACCAAGCCGGAGCCCCTCCAGCAAAATGCGTTCCAGCCGGCGCGAATCCGTTGCCGGCGCGGCTTCTTTACCCAGACTTACGATAACAAGTGTGGAACTCTGCCCCGAGCGCATCAGATGCCTCTTTTCCAGTGCCACAATATTCTGAAACATCTCAAAGGTACAGAAAAACGCATGCTGTTCCTGATCCTCTTCACATATCAGCCTGAAAATATCGTCCGCCTGCAATCCGTTTCTTCCCATTCCGAGCGCCAGCGCGCGGATCTGCTCTATCTGCCCACCCGGTAGCAGTCCAAATTCCTGCTCCAGCTTTTCCTGAAATGCCTCATACACCTCAAGCGCCCGTTCCGCCTGCCCCAGCGCGATCAGCGCCCGCATCTGATAGGCTGTAAATTCTTCCACGGCAAAATCAATTCTGTATGCCTGCTCGCAAATGCCGGTCATCTCGATCCAGCGTTCCTTTTTATATAAAAGCGGCAGAACCGCTCTGCAGGCATCCAGATACAATGCTCTGTAATACTGCCTTGATACCATTGCCCAGTCACTGTCGTTCGCCAGAAGAAAATCTCCCCGATACAGCGCGATTGCCTTTAAAATCTGCTCCGGATCGATATTCTCCGGCATTTTTCCGGCTTCCAGACAAGCCTCCTCGAACTGCTCCGCGTCCAGTTCCAGCCTGACACCGGGAGACCACATATAGCCAAAGGGCAGCGTCAGAAACAGTTCTTCCTCTCCCGGAAACATCTCCTTCAGTAAATTCCGTACTCTAAAAAGCATATTCCGCAGCGCGTTCCCCGGCGCTTTGCTCTTTTCCGTCCAGAATTTCTCGATCAGTTCCTCCGGAGAGATGCAGCGCCTGTGGTTTACGATCAGATACTGTAAAAAAGACAAGGCCTTTTTTCCGGCTTTCACCGCCCCGGCGCCATGCGCCTGCTTTCCCTCTTCCCCATAGGAAAAAGCCCCCAGCAGTTCAAATCGTATGATCTTTTTCTCTTTTGTGCCACCCAAATCCCCGCTAAGATTTTCCACCTTTCTCACTCCGCCCTCAGCCGCATCCCCGCATCAGTTTCACCATTCTGCCAACTTCCTCAAAGTCCTCCTGATCCTCCCTGTCAAACCATATCTGCTTTCCGATCAGAATATAGGGCGCGCGCCTGCTCAGTTCCGATATCATGCTTCCCGCTGTCCGTCCGGTCAGTTCCGTCCTGATCCGGAAATGACAGTTCTCGGAGTTATAAAGATACAACTCCCCGTCTGTCTCTTCCGTGATATCCGTAATCTCCGGCTCGAACCAGGCGCCGGAATCCCTGTCAGGTATCCTGATCCCCGCCAGAACCAGCTCTCCGTAGGGAATCCTGCATTTCCCCATGAGGGAATCCACGATCCGGATACATTTTTCAGTAAAATCGACCCTCTCCGGCTTGAATGTAATGTTCAAATTTTTTTCCATCATTGTACACTCCCTTGAACATCCGCTTTGTGGAAGTTGACGCAGAGGTTCACACTCTGCGACGGAAAAATATCAACTGCATTGGTTAAAAGTGAATTATATTCTTTAAACGGCTCATATTTTCTCTTTTTCGTTCCAGATCGGGATGGACATACTGGTTCATCGTAATACCAATATTGGCATGGCCTAAAATTTCACTTAATGTCTTTACATCAAATCCCACTTCAATACAGCGGGTGGCAAAGGTATGGCGGAGGGTATGGAAATGTGCTTCAGAGATGCCGCATTCCTCCAGATACGACTTCAGATAACGCTGCAGTTTTCTCGGCTCCATGCACTGGCCCGTCCCTGTCAGAATAAAAGCCTTCGGATTCCCGCAGTCGAACATCCTGCATAAAGCGGCAATATCCGGCATAAGCGGAATTGTCCGCCGGGAACTGTCACTTTTGGGCGTTCCGACGATTACCTTTGTTTTCCGGTAAGCCTCCCCGTCCAAGTCTCTGATCCTCTGAACCGTATGAGTCACCGAAATAGTCAGCGCTTCCATCGAGATATCATCCCAGCGGAGCGCACAGAGTTCCCCGACCCGAAGCCCTGTCCTGAGTGCCATGTAGACACCGAATTTACACAGATCCATTTTATCCGCAAGATACAAGATCAGCCCCTTTTCCTCCTGCTCATTCAATATACGTATCTGCTTTCTGCTCCTTTTGGGGTAAATGATCTCAAGATTGGACTGGCTGCTCTCCGAACGCCTCCCCGCATATACAAAGATAGAATGGAACAATACAAGAATGTCCCGAGTTGTCTTTACCGATAATTTTTTCTCATATATCAGCGTCCGGGTAAATTCATCAACCTTTTCGGAAGTAATGCCGCATAACTGTTCTGCTCCAAAATAAGGTTTAATGTGCTTTTCAATATTTACATAATATTTTGCACAGCTTGAAGGTTTCAGCCGGGAACTGTTCGAGAGAAACCAGTTGTCGCAATACTCAGAAAAATTGAACTTTTTTGTCATATAATGGCACCTCCTTTTGGCTCTAAGTTTAGCGGATAAAAAACACACACCACAAGTCCGGCTGAAAAATTTCCGACTGAATCTATTGCCAAACAAACAGAGAGACGATATAATACAATAGAGAAAAAGCTTTAATTTATGTCGCAGAGTGTGAACCTCTGCGACATTTTTCTTATTATGTGCCCGCCATTAACCAATCCAGTCAATATTCCTATTCAAAAAAAGCACCATACCCGCTGCATCATATAATGCCTCAGTAAGTACAATGCCTTTTCTTTAATTCATTCTTTAATTCATTCAGATTCTGCCGCCTGTTTTAAATATCCATCAACGCTCCTCTGTTTTCAACGCCCGCATGGAGTTCATGATCGCGATCACCGCCACTCCTACGTCCGCAAAAACAGCTTCCCACATATTTGCCATGCCCAGCGCCCCCAGCAGCAGTACCAATGCCTTTATACCAAGCGCAAACACAATATTCTGTTTCACGATGCGCAGGGTCTTTCTCGCGCAGCACACCACTGCCGCAATCTTTCTGACATCATCATCCATCAGCACCACATCCGCCGCTTCGATCGCCGCATCGGAACCCATGCTTCCCATGGCGATGCCGATATCCGCCCTTGAAAGTACCGGTGCGTCATTGATACCGTCTCCGGCAAACGCCAGCTTTTCATGCCCCTTCTGCCCTTCCAGCAGTTTTTCCACAAGGCTGACTTTATCTCCCGGCAGAAGTTCCGCATGCACTTCATCGATGCCAAGTTCCTCCGCTACGGCCTTTGCCGCCTGCTCTCTGTCGCCGGTCAGCATCACGCATTTTTTTACGCCCACTTTTTTCATACTGCGGATCGCCTCAGCAGCCCCGTCCTTCACAAGATCAGAGATCACAAGCGCTCCCAGATACTTTCCTTCGCATGCTGCGTATACAACGGTTCCCGCCGCCGAAACCGGCTGATAATCGATCTGTTTTAACCGCATCAGCTTTTCATTTCCCAGAAGAACTTCTCTGCCGTCTATCCTGACGCAGATGCCATGTCCCGCGATCTCTTCCGCATCGCTTACCCGGTCCATTGCAGGCTTCCCGCTTTTTTCTTCATAAGCTTCCCGGATGGAAAGCGCAATGGGATGGTTGGAATAGCCTTCCCCCAGCGCAGCCAGTTCCAGCAGTTCCAGCTGCTTTGCCCCGCCTGTGCCGACACCTGCGGTTTCCCCGCTGCCCGCTCCGTAACTTCCTTCGTTTTCCCTGCCCTCTTTTGCCGGCAGGATTTCCGTCACCTTAAACTCACCCTTTGTCAGCGTCCCTGTCTTATCAAATACGATGGTCGTCATCTCCGCCACCGCTTCCAGATAGTTTCCGCCTTTCACCAGTACGCCCATCTTTGACGCCGCGCCGATCCCTCCGAAAAATCCGAGAGGCACCGAAATCACCAGTGCGCAGGGACAGGATATCACAAGGAACGTACAGGCTCTCTGAAGCCACTCCCCAAAACCGCCGCCCAGAACCAGAGGCGGCACAACAGCCAGCAATACCGCGCCTATGGTCACCACCGGTGTATAATACCGGGCGAACTTTGTGATAAACTTTTCCGTCCTTGCCTTCTTGGAACTGGCATTTTCCACCAGTTCCAAAATTTTCGCCACCGTGGAATCATCAAATTCCTTCGTCGTCCGCACCTTCAATGTACCGCTGCCATTCACGCAGCCGCTGAAAATCTCTTTTCCCGCAGCCACCTTTCTCGGCACGGATTCTCCGGTCAGCGCCGCCGTGTCAATATAGGATTCCCCGTCTGTCACGATACCGTCTAACGGAATCCGCTCTCCCGGCTTTACGACGATAATGCTGCCCACTTCCACATCGTCCGGGTCCACCTGCAAAAGCCCGCCGTCCTGTTCTATATTTGCATATTCCGGACAGATATCCATCATCTCGGAAATAGACTGACGGGACTTTCCCACCGCATAACTCTGAAACAGTTCACCCACCTGATAAAACAGCATCACAGCCGCCGCTTCCGAATATTCCCTCACGCCGAAGGCGCCGAAGGTCGCCAGCATCATCAGAAAATTTTCATCAAAGATCTGGCCGTTTTTAATATTGCGCGCCGCCTTGTATATAATGTCATACCCGATGATCAGATAAGGCACCGCGTAAGCCGGCAGCATCAGCCAGCTCCCCGCCAGTGCGCCGAATACGCCAAGATGCTCACATACCATCAGCGCCGCCAGTAAAACAAAAGAAACTATGATCCGCTGCAGCATATTTTTCTGTTTTTTAGACATTCCCCTTTTACCCTGCCTTTCCGTCCTGTATATCCATCACCCGCAGGCAAAAAGCCTGGGGCCTCTATATCCCTCCGGTCTTTATAGTAAGATCCTGCAGTCCGGTTCCACCTTTGCGCAGACTGCCGCCACTTCCTTCATGATCTCGTCAAATTTTTCATCCTCTGCATCGATCGTCATCTTCTGTGCCATAAAACTGACATTTGCGTCATTTACACCCGGTATCTTTTTAATAGCTTCCTCCATCTTTGCCGCACAATTTGCGCAATCCAGATCTTCCAGTTTGAATTTTTTCTTCATTTTTTTATCCTTCTTTCTTCTTTTTTTATTATATTTTCTCCCCGGCCGGCAAAGCCGGGGGGCTTTCCGGTTTATAAAATATCATGTCCCGTAAATATTGCAGAGCCCTTCTCCTGCCCCGGGATCCGTCCCGCCTACTCTTCTATATGCTCCCGTCCCTGTGCGATAATGGTCCGCACATGGTCATCCGCCAGCGAATAAAATACAGACTTTCCTTCCCGCCTCGCACTGACAAGCTTTGCCTGTTTCAAGATCTTTAGCTGATGGGAAACGGCAGACTGCGTCATATGCAGCACCTCAGCCAGATCGCAAACGCAGACCTCAGCCTCAAAAAGCACAAAGAGAATGCGAATCCTTGTAGAATCCCCGAACACCTTGAACAACTCCGCCAGATCGTATAACTCCTCTTCTTCAGGCATGCCCTCATTTACTTTTTTCACCAGATCCTCGTGTACAAAAACCTGATCGCAGCAATCCGCGCTTTGTTTTTCCATATCCTTCTCCTTTTCCACATCCTGTTTCGGTTACGACTGTTCGGATCCTGTATCAATCTGCTGTCATCTTTCTATTATTGAACATATGAATAATCGTTCATACGTTTAACATACTCCTGCTTCCTCTGATTGTCAACAACTTTTCTCATTTTATCCGGCCATTTTATACACCGGTTTTGTAACGGTTCCGTCCCCGGCTTCTCCGCCGCACCATTTAATACAACTGCCAAAAGAACATTTAAAAAAACCGTGCCAGAACCATACAGCATTTCCGACACGGCAGCCCACTATCAATTATTATATAACTGCGCCCTGATCATTCCGAGACATATCCTCCCGCCATAAACTCAAGCGCTTCTTTTAATACCAGTACGTATGATCACTCCGTAAGCATTTCCTCTCCCTCTTCAGCACCGGCGTCTTCTCCCTCCGGTACGCTTTCCATACCGGGATCTTCTTCCCCCAGTGCGGTATCCACTTTATCTTTATACTTCACACGGTAAATCCGCAGCAGGGATTCATCAATACGACTCTCCTCTATGGAACCGCTTTGTACTGCCTGCAGAAGCCCCGTATATGCCTCCTCAAAATTCTCCGGCATATAAATCATATCCACCCCTGCCCTCAGCGCTTTCTCCGCCGCATCCGCAGATGTATTATAATCAGTCACCGCAGCCTCATTTAATGCGTCCGTAATAATGATTCCGTCAAACCCAAGCTGGTTTCGCAGCAGCCCGACTACTGAGGCAGAGAGACAGCAGGGCGTATTATCCCCTCCGGTCAATCCCGGAGCCGATATCGTCCCTACCATGACAAACTCGCTTCCCGCCGCGATAGCCGCCTGATACGCAGGAAATTCCGCCGCCTCCATATCACTCTGGCTCCGCTGTGTATCCGCCATTCCATCCGACGTGGATTTCGTTACGCCGCCTAACCCCGGGAACGTCTTTACACAGGCGCTGATCCCCCGCTCCATCAGTCCCGTCACATAAGCTGCCGCCATCTCACCGACCTGTACCGGATCGGAACCGAAACTTCTGTTTCCTAAAATACTGTCCTCCGATGTCTTAACATCCGCCACCGGCGCCAGATTCAGGTTAAAGCCGTACTCTGCAAGATTTACCCCTGTGTCATCGCCTGCCATATGGGCGCCGTCCACCCCGCTGACCGACGCCATATCCGTCACTTCCGTTACGGTAAGCTTCGAAGCCAGCACCGAATTCTCTCCGCCCTCTTCCTCTATCGCCAAAAACAATGTCTGGTCGATCAGTACCGTATTGGCTAAAAGTTCTTTCAGCTGATCGGCTCCTGTAATATTATTTTCCGTATATACAAGGCCGCCCACCTTATACTTTGCGAGCGCCTCCTTTGTTGTATCTCCAGCCTTTGTCACAGTCGGTACGCCTGTAAGCTGCTCTGGTGTCACGATAAACAGTGCCGCCACCTTATCTTCCAGCGGCATCTCGGCGATCCTTGCCGTCACGATCTGATCCAGAGGACTAAGCTGCTGCTCTTCCGTCTGCTCCGTTTCCTCCGTTTCGCCTATATCTACAACCGGCTCTTCCTCCGAATCCTGCAACGCCTTCAGCTGTTCCTCCAGTTCCTTTTCCTGCTTATTATCCCGAACCTTCTGAACGATTACTCTGCCGCCCAGAAAACATCCTGCGATAATCCCTGCTATTACTACAACGATCAACAGATATGCCAGGATCTGGTTTCTGATCCTTCTCGCCCGTCTGCGCGCCCTTCTTGCTCCATTGCTGTTCCACTCACTCTCATCATCCCCGTCGTCGTCTTCCAGATCATCCTCGTCTTCATCGTCTTCTTCATAGTCATCGTCATCTTCGTCTTCATCTTCGTCTTCATCTTCGTCGTCTATATCGTCGCCGTCCTCTATATCCTCATCCTCGTCGTCATCGTCATCTTCGTCTATATCGTCTTCTTCTTCGTCATAATCGTCATCATCATAATCGTCATCCATAGCAAAAAATCGTTTCTTTTTATATTCTTTCTCCGTTTTTCTGTTTTTTTCTGCTTTATTTTTTCTCATAAGCTCCTCATTTTCATACAGTATATTATTCCAAACACGGCATTTTTCGCGGCATACCTTCGCTCTGCCCTCCGCCGATATCATATCTGTCGATATTATACCTTATTTATCTGCAAATATCTACAGAAAATGGATTCCAAATATAAAAAGTTATAACAGTCGGATCATGTTCTCACAAAACCACAGTAAATACACATTCCTGCTCCGTGAAGGACAACCGGCAGTTTCCGTATTTCTCTACGGCTGCATAAAAGAGGGTATCAATCGTCTTCGACCAATACCCTCTTCTAAACTATGCTGTCCAATGGTTTAACCTCCATTTTCTCAAATGATCTATATGAAATTTTTGATCCTCCGCATCCTTTCCATTCTCTCTTTCTTTGTACCTTTGTACTGTAACGCTCTCTTCTTTTTTCTCTCTTCCCGTTACCTTCTCAGATGTACTCGTCCGCTTCAGTTTGTCTTCGGTTCCCTATTCTTTTTATGGGAAAGTTTTACGTTTTAGGTGGCCCGTACCTCCTTTGCTTAGATTTCATGATCTATACTTTCATCGGTGTCAACCGCTGTCCATTATTCATTTCTGAATCACCGTCTGATCTCTCATCCGGCTTTACCGTATTCATTTTTTCTTATATCTCGATTCCGATATTCCCCGCTTATCTGCCTGCCGACTTACTCTGCAGTCTTCCCCTCGAATTACGTCTCCCTTTGGTTCGTACCGCTCTCGCTATATTCAGATCGTGAATTACTTTTTAATGGCCCATTGGTCTATACCACCTTATCATGTTTTATTTTATTACTTTCAATCCGGCTTTTGAACTTTACCTGTCCACTGGCCCGTACCTCTTTCCTTTTATTTTCTCTCGGAATCTTTTCTCAGCCCATTGGTCCGTACCTCTCTGGTCTTATTCTTTTTAGGCTTTTCTTCTACCTGTCCATTGGCCTTTACCCCTTTGTCTTAGTATCATTCCGGTTAAGATTTACTTTCTCATTGGACCGTACCGCCTTTTCTTTTTTCTTCTCTCTGTTTATGTTTCCATTATATCACCTTCTTTTTAATTGTCAATACATTTTTCAAAAATATTTTAAATTTTTTTATTCTTTCTGTTTTACCATATTTATTTTTGAATTTTCAGAAAATTCAGACCGTTTTTCAGTCTTCTCCGGAATGCCTGCCTTATCCGGTAATCATCCGGAACCCGCCTGCATCCTATGTTCCCGCCCATACACAAAAAGCCTTCTCTTGCCATCCTGAAAACTTCATATTATACTAAAATATACGAAAACAAAAACGGAAAAGGAGAAAAAACATCATGAACAATCTACAGGCCGCTTTCAGCGCCGCCGTTCCCGGCATCATCATGAATCTGAAAAAACGAAATATCGAAGCTTTCTATTATGAAAACTCTAAAGCTATGGTGGAAGATATCCTGACAAAGATCCCGGCAGGCAGTTCCATTACCTGGGGCGGTTCGGAGTCCGTCGAAGAATGCGGACTGATGGATGCCATCAAAAACGGCTCCTATACGCTGCTGGACCGTGCCGCGGCAAAGACTCCTGAAGAAAAACGGGAATTCTACGGCAGGGCGGTTATGGCAGACGTCTTTTTGATGAGTACAAACGCCATCACGTATAACGGGGAACTGATCAATATCGACGGCAACGGAAATCGTCTCGCCTGCCTGATGCAGGGGCCGAAAGAAGTTTTTATCATAGCCGGTATGAATAAATTCGTCACTTCCATAGAAGAGGGAATACAGCGGATCGAACACACAGCAGCACCTGCCAATGTACAGCGTCTCCGGAAGGATACGCCCTGCCGCACACTGGGAAAATGCGCGCACTGTTTCTCCGAGAGCAGTATCTGCAGCCATACAGTGATCACCCGCCGCAGCAGCCATCCCGGCAGGATCAAACTGTTTATCGTACCGGAAAACCTCGGTTATTAATCGACGGGCACATACCCCACAGGCGGCTTTACACATCTAAAAGAACCATTCCGCATCAACCGCGGAATGGTTCTCTTTTTATTCACTCGTCTCCTGATCATAAAACAACCGGAAGCGCCGTGTTCACTATATTCAAATTTATACTTCGTGAAGTTTGAACTGTTTCTCCAGATTTGTCATTGTTTCAGCCTGAGCCAGCATTTCCTCACTTGTTGCGGAAAGTTCCTGTGCCGCCGCGGAGTTGGACTGTACGATCTCGGAAATCTGGTTAATACCGATCTCAACCTGTCCCATAGACTCTGCCTGCTCGGAAGAAATCTGAGCCAGTCCGGAAACCGTTCCTGCAATCTGGTTCACACCTTCCACTACTTCCGCGATAGAACCTGCCGCGTGGCCTGCAACACTGTTTCCGTCCTCGATCTCCTGCAGGATGCCTTCGATCAGACGACGGGTGTCCACTGCGGACTTACCGCTCTGGTCAGCCAGCTTGCCGATCTGATCGGCAACAACCGCAAAGCCCTTGCCTGCCTCGCCTGCCCTTGCCGCTTCGATAGAAGCATTCAGAGACAGCAGATTTGTCTGGCTTGCAATGTCTTCGATCTCGGAAATGATATTTCCGATCTGCTGGGATGTCTCGTTGATACGTCCCATAACTTCCATAAGTTTTTCCATCTCGCCGCGGCTTGCATCCGCTTTTTCGGAATATTCCTGAGCCTGATCGTAGGATTCTTTCGTCTTTTCCGCCGTATGGCTTACCGCTTCACTGATATTGGCAATCGTAGCCTGCAGTTCCTCCACCGCGCCTGCCTGATCCGTAGCGCCTTCAGCCAGGGACTGTGCCGCTTCCGCAAGTCCGCTCGCACCTATCGATACCTGATCGGATACTTCCCTGATGCTATGTAATGCTTCGTTCATCTTATTAATGGTCTTATCCATACCCTGCGCGATCTCTGCCAGGTCGCCGATAAACATTTCAGGATACTGGGATGTCACAGTCCAGTCGCCTGCCGCCAGACCATTCAATGCCTGACGCAGATCTTTTATAACGCCGCACAGCACACGGCTCATCTCCTGTCCGGATCTTACCATATCGCCGACTTCATCCGCACCGTCGTAAGTCGGGAACGGGCTCTCCAGATCACCTTTCGAGAACTTGTCAAACCGGTCCGCCAGCGCCATGCTCGGTTCCGCAATGCCTCTCGCCACACTAGTGCCCAGCTTCAACGCGATAGTCTGCCCTATGATGACAAGCACAACAGCCAGCCCCGCGATCGCATACACCGCAATATCCAGTGTCTTGCCGAGTTTGTTGCCGTTGTCTGTCTTTGTTGACATTACCTGTTCCATCAAAGAATATGCTTCCTGATACGCGGAACCCATTTCCGTATATGCCTTCTCCTGCGCTGCGAGGTTCTTTTCCGCGTCACCGGCGCCTGCCATCGCCTGCACTTCTTCCTCTATCTGCAGGTACTTGTTCACCGCCGTTTCAACCTGTGCAAAAGTCCTCTTTCCGTCTTCGGTCACCAACCCTTCTTTAACGGTTGCCATAGCCTTCTCAAACTCCGCCCTGGTCTCCTGATAGTCCTCATACACATCCTGAACCATTTCCTGATCCGAGTAACCGATGATCGCACGGGTGCAGCTCCGCATGTCCGCAAACTCCGTCAGCATCATCCCGACATCCCCCTGCGCAAAGCCGTAATTCTGCAGAGCGCCGGAATACTGACGTCCCATAATAAACAGCGCAATAGCGGCCGCGATACCGACAATGCTCAACAATATGGCTACAATAAAGAAGCTTGTAGTCAGTCTTTTCTGGATCCTCATGTTTTTCATATCCATTTTAAAACTCCCTCACTTTCGTATCTTCGTGTCTTTTCTTACTTAAAGATTATTCTATCTCCAAAGCATTATGAAGTCAAGTTGTAAGTTCAAAAGAAATATCCTATGTTTGCCACAAAAAACATAATCTGGCATTCATATCACCCCCCGCATAACTCTGCCGCACAGCCAAAGCCCTCCCCGAAGAGAAGTTGTCGTTACTTTTCACGGGGCAGGAATGCGCATTTACTGCGCGTTCCGTGAGAACATGATTCAGATCCGGGGCGATTTTCCCGCGGCAAAACTTTTGATATCGCCCCGAATCGTTACTATGGGCGGCTCCCGGGCCGTAAACAATAACAAGTTGTCAACAAAAATTTCCCTGCTCCGAAAATTTTTGTTGACAGAAAAATCTGATGGTGGTATTATGATACTCGTGGCTGGCGGAAGTGTCGGAACTGGCAGACGAGCAAGACTAAGGATCTTGTGGTGGTTACACCGTGTGGGTTCAAGTCCCATCTTCCGCATTTAACCTTGGTAAATTCAAAATTTGTCAGGGTTTTTCTTTCTGAAAATTTCTATTTGTTCCTTTTTTACCCGTAAGACCGATTTACAGTTTTCTGGACGTTTGACGCGCACAAGAAAGGAGCATTTCCATGAAAAAATTATCCCTTAAAAACTCAGACAACTTAACCGTGGACGAGGCATTGTCAGTAAGCGTTCTGAAAGAGTGATGACTACACTCGTTGGACTTCCCGACAAAGCTGATAAGCAATCCCTGTTCCATATTACCTTGCTTATTGACGCTGTAAGATATGGCTAAATCGAAATACGCATTTTTCCATAGATGCCGCCTAAATAGAAGTGCGGAGGAAACACACCCCTATTCCGAAAATAAACAACTGCTGCCATACACTTGTCTTTCTATGAAAAAATGGTGCTTAAAATATTTTTTTAATTCTGTATTTCATTTTAAATTCGGGGAATCGTCCGCACCGAGTGGTGAGCAGTGTGAATTTTAAACCTTTAAAGTTTTAAAATATGCCATTCAGAAAATCTATTATCTTACCGTTTTAGTATGTATAATCACGTTGCCTTGTAAGAATGCTTTCCCAATCACGTTCCTCTCTCAACACCCTTAAGACATGGATTTCTTTTTCGGATTCTATGATAATGTAAAAAATAATAGACGGCGGAAATGGGTCTTTGTAAATAGAATATCCACGATAATATAGATATGTCTTTCCAAAAATGCTGCCTAATAATTCAAGTTTATCCAAACGTTCCTTTATCTCTTCCTGAAAGCGGTCAGCCCTTGCTATCCCAAACTGCGTTTCTATATAATCTGCAATTTCGGCTATATCATAAACAGCTTCCCACGTTACGATAACTTTATACTTCTGCATTTCTCCGCCTGTTCCTTAATTCAGTAATTTTAACAAAAGCTTCTGTTAAAGGCAATTCTCTTCCGGCTTCCATATCGTCAATGCCTCGGTCAAGCATTTTAAGCATTTTTTCGTAATTGATTGTTTCGTTCACTTTTTCATCTTGTAATGCATATGCCATAAACTCACCTGCTTTCTTCTTGCCATTGATACTTCTTAATTTAAGATACCATAGTCCCATCTATGAATCAAGTTTTTCTCATTTCTATTCTGCCAAAGCCGGTGTTTTTTATCCATGTGCAAAATTATTAAAAAGTCCTTTACTTTTCTCACAAGATTAGAGATAATTAAAGGATCAAGAAGTAAATGGTGACTCGTCAGACTATTTTCTCTAAATTGAGCAGTCTTACGACAGAAAACTGAAAAATATCTTGTGTGAAAAAAGAGTAAACTTATGATTTAGCAGGGCTTTATGCGGAAGTGTCGGAACTGGCAGACGAGCAAGACTAAGGATCTTGTGGTGGTTACACCGTGTGGGTTCAAGTCCCATCTTCCGCATAAAAACAGCGCGGAACAGGATATTATCATTCCTGTTCCGCGCTGTTTTTATGCGCCCCAGATCTGGTTCCTTGTGATCTCAAGGACCGTATCCGTGGGTGTGCCGGCGATCTCATCGCCGAAGATCTCCCTCAGCCTTCCGCCCTGCATCATCTCCGCCAGTTTGGACCTTGCGGATGCCTGAGCCGCCAGATCGGCAAGCTGCCGGGAACTTTGTATACTCTCCTCGATCTGTTCCTGTGCCAGCCATCTCATAAACTCAGCCCGCTTCGCCATGCGCAGATAGTAAGCCCTCACCATCTCGTCGCTGCTGACCGTGATCTCGCCGCCGCAGCTCGAAGAAACCGCATTACAGATATTCCCGTCCTCCCCGATCGCCACAGCCTGGGACATCCCGGCAGTACAGCCCGGCCTGATCGCCTCGTTGCGGAGTACATCGAAGGTAAACCAGGTATCTATCTTTTCCATGATCTCCCTGGCATATGCCGGGTCCTGCTCCATCCTTTCCTGCACTTTGGGATGGATCACGACCGCCTTGCTGCCCGGCGGAACATTGCCCAAGGCGTGGATTTCCGGCGGCGCGATAAACTTCCCGTCTTTGGAACCGTAAAAGGGGTTCGGCCCCTCCGGCTGCCAGTTTTCCAGCGTCTCTTTCGCCTTGTCCCCGGACTGATACAGCAGATAATGGGGATAATCGTTCCTCGTCCTCCAGTAGCCGCTGCTGGCATCAAACACATGATACACCAGATTGGGATATTTTGCTTTCAGCATAGATTCCAGCGTCGCCCCCTTTGCAGCCTCCGCGCCGTCCGTCTGCGCCATCGCCGCTTCCCGGCTCGCCTGATCGACTCTCTCCAGAAAGCTCTTGTCTTTTACTTCCGGTCGTTTTGTTTCCCCGGCTGCCGCCTGAGAGCCGTAAAGCCCTATCCCGTAACCGGATTGGATCATATTACTCATAAGTGCTCCTTTCCTGCAACAAAACCGTTGCGCAAAATACCTGCCCCTCTGCCTTCAGTTCCAGCTCTCCCATATACTTTTCCGCGGTGCGGCGCACATTGAACAGCCCGATCCCGTGCATCCGGACATCTTCTTTTTTTGTTGTGGCGATCATGCCCTCCGGCCCGATCTCCACCTCTCCCGCAAAATTGTTTTTAACTTCGATCAGGAAAAATTTCCCTTTCTGTTTTCCCGCCAGCGTAATAAAGCTTTCCTCTCCTGCCGCTTTTTTTCCGGCTTCCAGTGCGTTCTGCAGCAGGTTCTGCAGAATGATCCCCAGATCAAAGGCCTCGTAACCGCCCGTTTCCGGGTAATGAAAATCCGTCTCAAAGGAAATGCCCGCCTCAAGGCATTGGCGACGCTTGTCATTGACGATCACATCCGTGACCGCATTTCCCGTCTGCAGCATAAGTTCCAGTTCTCCCATCTCCTGATCCATCCGGCCGATATAGGCATCCAGTTCCCCATAGCTGCCGCTTGCCGCAAGCCCCCTGATATTCATCATATGTCCCCGCATCTCATGTTTCATCCGGCGGATCTGTCCGGCGGAACGCTCCGTTTCCTGCAGTCTTTCGCGCAGTGTCCGCATCTGCTGCCGCTCCACAAAGCCGGCGGCTTCTTTTTCCTGCAGTACCGCCATCTCCTGCCCTGCGGCAATGGCAAGGACCGTTCCCGCGTAAAACAAAAGCGCCAGAAGCGGTACCATGACCAGAAATACCGGATGCCGCTCATAAAGCTGAAGGAATACGCCGTCCTGAAACTCAAAGAGCAGTCTGGAGATCATCTGGCCGAATAAGATCCCCGCCGCCGGGATCAGGCTGATGCAGCACAGCTCCCGCCGGCAAAGATACAGGCTCTTTTTTCTGATCTGCCGCTGCAGGATATACAGCATAAGCCCCAGTACGGCTATATGGGTAAACAAAAACAGCAGTACCAGAACAGCCGCGCGGCAGTAAGCCTTCTCCGGTGTCCCGGCGCCCTGCGGCAGCAGTCCTTCTATCAGGAAATACAGGCTTTCCAGCATCAGACCGCCGCAGACTCTGCCATTCCAGTAAAGCAGGGTAAGCCACAGTGCCTTCTTTCTCCCCAGCCCCAGCACACCTGACATTCCTGTCAGCAATACCGCCAGCAGCACGCCCGATGCACCCCGCGGAAGCACCGCCGCACCGGTAAACAGGCTGACGGCAAGATATGCCGCAAATACAACCGGCAGCTTCCTTCCATCCTGCTTCCTTCTTATCATAAACGGCCTGAAAAACAGCATCAGCATCACCGCATAAAAGAGCTCCGCCCCCGCCCGGTACACTTCCCGGAAGATCCGGAATCCCGCTTCACTCATAAGCCCGCTCCTTTTTTCAGAAAATGAAGATAAGCCTTCACAAAATCCCGGTATTTGTATTTGGAGATCAGGAGCCTTTCCCCGTTTTTCAGCACCGCTTCCGTTTTGGAATACTGTTCTATATAGGAAAGATTGACCAGATAGCCCTTGTGAATGCGGAAAAAACAATCCCGCAGTTCCTCCTCCAAATCCCTTATCTTCGCATAACAGGCAAACTCTTTGTCCGTCAAATGCAATACCGCCTTATGATTGCTGCTCTCGATATAGAGAATCTGATCCAGCGGCAGCGTTCTGCTGGTGCCTGCCGTTTTCAGCGTGATCGTTTGGGCTTTTTTCCTGTGATCCCCGCCTGCCGCGATCCGCTCCAGCGCCCTTTTAAAAACCCGGGCAAATTTTTCTTCCTCCACCGGTTTGACCAGATACTGAAACGCATCCACATCAAAGGCATCATACACATAACTGTCATAGCCTGTCACAAAGATGATCAGAGGCTGTACCTCCCGCTCCTGCTGCCTGATCTGACGCGCCAGTTCCATTCCGTCCATGCCCCCGCCGGGAGCCTGCAGCTCAATGTCCAGAAACAGCAGGTCGATCCTCCGCTTATCCGAGAGGCACTCCGTCGCGGAAGCATATTCCCGGATCTCACAGGCGCATTTTTTTGTGAAAGAATCCGCCTGCTCCCGGATCAGCCGGGAAAGATAGCCGCGGGTTTCTTTTTCATCCTCACAAATGACAATTCTCAACTTCATGCCCCTTCCCTTCCATCATTTTTTCGTCGGATCCGATGCCGCAGTAAAGCCTTTTGACGCAACCGGACCGTTTTACGGCGTAACTGGACCGCTCCATAGTGTGTTCCGGTTGTTTCACCGTGCAACAAAACTGTTTCCGAACGCATTCAGGCATTCAGGGCGTTTTGCGGTATAACCGTACCGTTTTACAGTACATTCAGGGCGTTTCACAGCACAAAAAAGCGGCGGGAAACCTTCATTCCCCGCCCTGTCCGATCTCCTCCCGCAGCCTCTCTTCCATCCCCTCCAGCATAAACCGTTTCCCGGCAGGCTGTTTTTCCAGATAATCCGTTTTCAGATTTTGACTATAGTAGTCAATCTCCTTTTTGAGTTCTCTCGCCGACAGCAGGCGGCAGCCCTGCCCCCGGATGATAATCTGCTCCAGACCGTCCGAAGTCGCCACCGTGACATCATATTTTCTGCCGTTTTCATGGGAAAACCGCTCAATATACTGATCCGCCGTCTCCGCTTCCTTCGTGTAGACCACATGGATATTGTGGTAATCCAGCATCTCCGTGTCATGTCCCTTAACCCGGTAGGCGTCAAAGACCGCGATCACCTCGCACTGCCGCATCCCCTGATAGTTGCAGAGGATATCCAGAAGCCGCCCCCTTGCGCCGTCGATACTGACCTCCGACAACTCTTTCAGCTCGTCCCATGCAAAAATGATATTATATCCGTCCACCAGCAGATACTCCTGTTTTGCCTGCTTCGGCTTCCCGGTCTTCTGCCCGTTTTCTCCGCCGTACTTCAGCATCTTCGCGGATACTCTCTCCCTGCCTGCCCCTTCTGCGGATACCGTTTTTTTGCCGCCGGCACCGCTTTTTCTTCCGGCGTTCCATTTCCGCCCCCCGGCGTCCGGTTGGCTGTTTGCATGGGATGCCCCCGCTATAATGGCGTCGATCTCCTCGGTTCCGATGGCTTCCCTGCTCTCCCGCTCCTGATAAGCCCTCTCCTGCCGCAGCCGCATCTGCTCTTTGGTCTGTTCCCTTCCTTTTTTCAGTCCCTTTATGCTGCTTTCCACATGCATATGGGAAGGCGCTTCATACCAGGGTACCAAAAATCCCGCGCCGTGGGCACAAAATACCGAAGAGGAAGGGTTGTCCGCATCTGCCTCCGGATCATAGCCGGTCCGTTCCAGCACCTCCTCCGCGTTATGGCAGGGCGCATACCCGCCGGGCTGGCAGCTTAAATGCCCACGCCCCTTTGTGTATGCCGTGACTTCTATCTGGTAATCCTGCAGGCATGCCACCGGCGCGCGCCCCCGCAAAACCGCCGTATCCTCCCGGATCTCCGGCGCCGTGATCTTTCCCTGCATGCGTTCAATATCCGTCATCGCCCGCCCCGCCGTCTGCGCCGGCACCTCCAGCACAAACTCATAGAAGGGCTCAAGCAGTACGGACTCCGCCTGCATCAGCCCCTGCCGCACCGCCCGGTAAGTCGCCTGCCGGAAATCCCCGCCTTCCGTATGCTTTATATGCGCCTTTCCGCCGGTCAGCGTTATCTTGATATCCGTTATGACCGATCCGGTCAACACACCTTTGTGTTCCCGCTCCTCCAGATGGGTCAGCACCAGTCTCTGCCAGTTTTTATCCAGAATATCCCCGCTGCAGTCCGACGCGGTCTGGATGCCGCTGCCCTGCTCTCCGGGCTCTAACAAGAGCTGAACCTCCGCATAATGGCGCAGGGGTTCAAAATGCCCCACGCCCTCCACCGCATTTGCAATGGTTTCTTTATAGACGATATTGCCCGGTCCGAAGCTGACCGTCATCTGAAACCGCTCCGCGATCATGCTCTGCAGCACTTCCAACTGTACCGGCCCCATAAGCTGTATATGGATCTCCTGCAGTTTTTCCTCCCACAAAATATGAAGCTGGGGATCTTCCTCCTCCAGCTGCCTGAATTTCGGCAGCGCCGCTGCCGCCTGCACTTCCTCCGGCAGATAGACCCGGTAAGTCAAAACTGGTTCCAGCACAGGCTGCATCACGGTTTTCTCCGCCCCCAACCCGTCTCCCGGCATTGTATATGACAGTCCTGTCACTGCATAAATACCGCCTGTTTCGGCCCTGTCAACGGTATCATATTTCTCTCCCGAGTAACTGCGTATCTGTGTCGCCTTCTCCTGCCAGATACTTTCCGGATCTCCCGGCATCCGTCCCTCCAGTTCTTCCCGGATTTTTAAATTTCCGCCGGTCACCTTTAAAAAAGTCAGCCGGTTTCCCTGTTTATCTCTGGAAATCTTATAAACTCTCGCTGCAAATGCGCCATCTTTCCGGTATTGCGGCTCTTTCGTATATTCCCGCAGTCCCTGCAGCAACTCTTCCACCCCTTCCATCCTGAGGGCGGAACCGAAGAAACAGGGAAACAGTTTCCTCTCCGCGACCAGCCTGACAATCTCATCACGGGAAATGCTTCCCGTCTCCAGAAACTCCTCCAGCAGCTTTTCCTCACAGACCGCTATATTTTCAAAAAATGCTTCCGTATTCTGACCGGAAAAGTCAACGATCCCTTCCCCCAACAGTTCCCGGCATTCCGAGAGCAGCGCTTCTTTCTCCGTTCCCGGCTGATCCATTTTGTTGAAAAATAAAAATGTGGGGATTTTATATTTTTTCAGAAGCCGCCACAATGTTTTCGTATGTCCCTGTACGCCGTCCGCACCGCTGACAAGCAACAGGGCATAGTCCAGCACCTGCAGCGTGCGCTCCATCTCCGCGGAAAAGTCCACATGCCCCGGCGTATCGAGCAGGGTGATCACCATATCTTCATATCGCAGGACCGCCTGCTTGGAAAATATGGTGATCCCACGCTTTTTTTCCAGTTCGTACGTATCCAGAAAGGCGTCTTGGTTATCCACCCGCCCTAACTTCCGGATCATGCCGCAATGATAGAGCAGCCCCTCGGAAAGCGTGGTCTTGCCCGCATCCACATGCGCCAGAATGCCTGTTACCAGTTTTTTCATTTTGTCAAATCCTCTAAAGTACCGAACCGGTACCCCATCTGTTCCCATTTCGTCAGCAGTTCATCCAGAACCTCGCCGTTTGTCCTTGATGTGTTATGCAGCAGCACAACGGCTCCGGGATGGACCCTGCCGGTCAGTTTCGCAAGCGCCTCTTCCTTCGTTGGCTGGGCGTCCACATTCCAGTCTACATAGGCAAGGCTCCAGAATATCGTTTTATAGCCCAGCTTCTGTGCCATTTCCAGGTTGTTCAGATTATATTTCCCCTGGGGCGGGCGGTAGAAATGATTCAGCTCCACCCCCGTGATCTCCTGATATTTATCCGACACCAGCTCCAGTTCCTCACGGAACTTATCCTCCGAAGCGATGGTATCCATATCGGGATGGTGCCAGGTATGGTTTCCCACCATATGCCCTTCCGCCTGCATCCGCTTTACCAGATCCGGCGCGCTCTCCAGAAAATGGCCTACCACAAAAAACGTGGCTTTTGCGTTATGTTTCTGCAGCGCGTTCAGGATATTTTCGGTATTGCCGTTCTCATAACCGCAGTCAAAAGTCAGATAGAGTACCTTCTCCCTGTCGTCTCCCAGAAACCATGCATCGTATTTTTCCAGTTCTTCTTTGGAGAGGCTTCCGGCGGGCTGCGTCTCGCTGCCGTCCGCCCCGAAGCCGAGCCCCCAGCTTCCGGACGCCGCGGTCTCCACGTACTGCTGCCCGCCGTAGGTAACGACAGTCACGCTTCTTTGTACCTCGTCTCCGTCGTTTTCCCGGTAGCCCAGCGTCCCGTCATTGCCTGATACA
The DNA here is from genome assembly GCA_910573755.1 of Lachnospiraceae bacterium. Lineage (GTDB taxonomy): Bacteria > Bacillota > Clostridia > Lachnospirales > Lachnospiraceae > 1XD8-76. Next base: position 25,749 of record CAJTBO010000021.1, read on the forward strand.
TCGTTTTGGTTTCCTCTTTCTCTTTCCGCTTCCTCTCCGGGCAGAAGCTTTTTCCCGAAAAACAACACCAGTACCAGTATTGCTGCCCAGAAAACCGTTTTCACCAGTTTTTGCGTGTTTATCTTTCCCTGTTTCTTTTCCATACATTACCCCGCTTACATAAAAAATATCTCTTTCTATATGATTATGTAAGCAGAGTACGTCCTATCACAAAGCGGGCAGGCCCGCACATGAGATTTGTTTCGCAGACCCGCGCTTTCCTCTTCAGCTTCTCTTAACAGGCAGGCCCGCTTTCGGAATCTGCTTCGCAGGCCCGCATTTTCCTCTATTGCTTCCTTTAACGCTCAGGCCCGCTTTCGGAATCTGCCTCCCAGACTTATCGTTTTCCCCTACCGCCTTGCAGAAATCGTATACGAAGCGGTAAATTCCTCCTCCGGCTCCAGTGCATTTCCCCGGCGTCTCTCCTGCAGTTCTCCCTCAAAATCCGCGTCGTCGCATCTGCCGCACCAGGGTTCGATGCACAAAAACGGCGCTTCCTTTTTGATCGGCGTCCAGATCCCGACGATCGGCATATGGAAATCTACCCGCAGGTATTCCTTCCCCTCCGGATCATAAAGAGAAACTTCATCTGTCTGCCCGTCCTCCAAAACGATCGTATCCGTATCAAATAACTCCGGCGTCACAGGCAGATAACCGTCCTCCAGCCCAAACTCCAGTGTTTCCTCCGTCACAAGGCCGCCGTCTCCTATTACGGCGGAGATAATCTCCTGCAGAGGCTTTCCGTCTTTCATGAACCGGAGCATATAATCGCTCTGACTACCCTTTCCCTCCATCGGACAGTTGAAAGCAGGATGCCCTCCGATGGAAAAATACAGCGTTTTATCACCGGTGTTCCTTACACGCCAGCTCACAAGCAGTTCTTCTTCCCTCAGTTCATAGGAAAGTTCCAGCAAAAACCGGAACGGGTATTTTTCCATTGTCTCTGCCGTCTCGCAAAGCCGCATCACCAGCGTGTTCTCCGTCTGGGAAACAGGCGTAAACTCCATATCCCGTGCAAACCCGTGCTGCCCCATCTCATAGCTCTTTCCCTGATAGCGGTACTGTTTTCCCTTCAGGCTTCCCACAAAAGGAAACAGGATCGGCGCGGTCCTGCCCCAGTATGCCGGATCGGCGCTCCACATGTACTCCCTGCCCTCCCTTTTCAGGGATATCAGTTCCGCCCCCTTTGAACAGATCTTTGCTTCCATTTTTCCGTTTTTCAAACAAAATTCCATATCTTCTGCCCCCTTCAGACCTGATACGCTTTACGGCGCACACCTGCCCCGCTCCGCTGTAATGTAAACATTCGTGAATAATATATCCAGTATAGCACAAAATTTTTCTATATACTATTGCAATAGCAGTTTTCTTATGATATCATCATGTAGTAATGAAAACTAGATGATAAAGTTCTTTTCAAGAAGAGAAATGGAGAAAATAAATGCGTTATAAGATTGTGGTTGACAGTTGTTGTGAACTTCCTGACGAATATAAAAACGATCCCCGTTTTGAGCGTATCCCGTTGACTCTTGAGGTCGGCGAACATCAGATTCTGGATGACGAGACTTTTGACCAGCGGGATTTTCTGGATAAAGTTGCCGCTTATCCGAAATGTCCGAAATCCGCCTGTCCCTCTCCGGAACGTTATAAAAAAGCCTACGCTTCTGACGCGGAGCATATTTACTGCGTCACTTTATCCTCCCACTTAAGCGGCAGTTACAGCAGCGCCGTGCTGGGAAAGAATCTCTATGAAGAAGAATTCGGCGGGAAAGATATCTATATCTGCGATTCCGAGTCCGCCAGCATCGGTGAAACCCAGCTCGCCATGAAAATCATGGAATGGGAGGAAGAAGGCCGGATGAGTTTTTCCCAGATTGTGAAAAAACTGGAGGCTTTCCGCAGCGCCATGAGCACCTACTTTGTATTGGATAATCTGGATACCCTGCGCAAGAACGGCAGGCTTACCGGCGTCAAGGCGCTGATTGCCTCCACCCTCAATATCAAACCCGTGATGGGTGCTGACAGAGGTGTCATTATTCAGAAAGGCCAGGCTGTCGGCATCAAAAAAGCCCTCACCAAAATGGCTGACATCATTGTCAGTGAAGGCAGAAATCTGGAGACAAAGGTTCTTTATATCTCCCACTGCAACTGCTCTGCCAGGGCTAACCTGATGAAAGAGCTGCTGCTTGCACGGGCGAAATTTAAAAATGTGAAGATCCTCGATACCGCCGGCGTCAGTTCCATGTACGCCAACGAGGGCGGCGTTATTATTGCGATCTGATCATTTTTACAGCACAATAAACTGCACCGGTCCCTTCCAGATAAAGAGGACCAGCAGGATATGTATCGCCAGCATAACCGGGATGCCATATACAAAATACCAGTGCCTTGTCTTATGGCGGAACAGATGCATTCCGATCATAGAGCCGACCGCGCCGCCCAGTCCGGCGATCAGCAGAAGCGTTGCCTCCGGAATCCTCCAGGCGCGCTTTTTTGCTTTCCATTTATCCAGTCCCATAAACAAAAATCCAAGAAGATTCATCGTGACCAGATAATATATAATAACCTGAAATACCGTCATATCCGTTTTCTCCTTTGTGCCGCCGGCGCAGGATCTGCTTCCTGTTTTTCCCCGGCTTCCTCCACCGGATCTGTCACTGCACCGCATTTTCATAATCTTTAAAGCAGATATTTATGTCCACTGCCGCCGGAATGCCCGCTACCTTTCCTTTTTCGGAATACTGCAGCATCTTGTATTCATAGGGATAGTAGATCGGCAGCGTATAGCCTGCAAACCATTTGTCATATTGTTCCAGCGAAGCCAGATCCACCATCAGCAGGAAAGACTTCATATTGCCGTACAGCGCAGGCTCATATCCCGCTTCCCTGATCCGCTCCAGAAATACTTTCGCGTTGTTTGTCCGCTCTTCCACCGTCAACCCGTTGGTACGGCAGCTTTCCTTTTTGACATCTTCGATATCCAGATAGACCGGATAAGTCAATTCATATCCCTGCAGCATCCCGATCACAAAGTCCGCCTCTTCTAAAGCTTCCGCCTCATTGACCGCCTGCGTAAAGAAATATACACCCACAGGAATTCCGTTTGCAATAGCGCCTTCTATATTCTGACGGAAAAATTCATCTTCCAGAATGCCGCCCTCGCTGTAGCCGCGGATACCCACACGGATGATGGCGTAGTCTATCCCGTCATTTTTGACCGCCTCCCAGTCTATCTCCCCCTGATATTTGGAGACATCGATCCCTTTTCTGGTCAGCACCTCCCCGTCCTCCTGATAGGATACCATTCCGTTCTCTTCCGCGATAAAATTCTCGTCTATATATGTATTCATCGCCAGATCCTCCTGCAGCGGCAGGAAATAATACTGGCCGGAGTCCAGCATCACCACATGCTCCGGATACAGATCCCGCAGGATTGTCATCGTCCCGTCACCGTTTTCCAGCCTGCTCTGCAGGATCTGCAGAAGCTCCGAATCCGCATTATCGATCGCATTGGTGACCGCAGCGGTCACCATGGAATCCACCTCTTCCTGGGTATAGACTATCCCGCCGGAAACCGCCTCTACCGCCTCTTCGTCTTCTCCATTTTGATCCTCCGCCGTTTCTTCGGCAAACACTTCCAATTCACTGCTCTGTTTTTTATAATAAAGACATATGACAATGCTTGTTATGATCGTTGTAAATGTTATGATAACCGAAAGGCTGGTGATGACCGCCAGTATGCGTACCCGCTTCTGCAGCCTGCTTTTTGTGCTTTTCTGTTTTACTTTTTCTTTGCTATCCATAGGTATCCTTACCGTGTTTTCTTTATAAATATACGTCTGTCTTTACGATACCATTCCTTTTCTTTTACCGCAATAGATTTCACAAAAACTTAACTTTTGTATCATAGGGGAAATGCTGGAATTTTTTTAATCCGCCGTATGCCCTGCAGAAAGCCCCGTGCCGATCCAGCGCCATGAGAAGGAGGCGCATCCTTCCCATGGCAGCCGGCTACTTTTTCATCTTCGGCTGGAAAATCAGGCTGGCAAGGTAACCGAAGATCAAAGCCGCACCGGTCCCCACGGCAGCCGCTTTGAAGCCGCCCATAAACAGACCGATGAATCCGTTTTCATCTACGGCTTCCCTGACGCCCTTCATCAAATTATGGCCAAAGCCCATCAGAGGGACCGTGACGCCCGCTCCGGCAAATTCCGCCAAAGGCTCATAAAGGCCGATAAAGCTTAGTACGGCGCCGATACATACGAGCAGCACCATAATCCGCCCCGGCAGCATTTTTGTTCTTTCTAATAATATCTGCGCCAGCGCACAGATCAGTCCGCCGACCCAAAACGCATGAAAATAATCCATAAAAAACCTCCACATACCTTTGGGTCTAGTATGTGGAAGATTCCCTTTTTTATACCGTTTATTTTTATGCCGGAAACCGTGAAAAAGTATGCGTTCCCCGGATGGCTTTGTCAAATAGGACAAACTTTCCTATGTGAGAACAAACTCTGCCTATCGTATTTTACAAAGCTCCTCTGCTATATCCCGAATCCGCTTTTTTTCACAGTCCAATATGATATCCGCATATTTTTCATAGAGAGGCACCCTCTCCAGATACAGATCCTCCAACGTCTGCCCTTCCCGCAGGGTCACGCCCCGCTCGTTCAAATCCCCGAGCCGCTCCTTAATCGTACCGCAGGACAGCTTTAAATAAACGATCGTACCGATCTCCTTAAAATGCGCCATCGCGGCGGGACCGTATATTACGCTGCCTCCGGTGGCTATGACCGTGCGTTTCGCCCAAATGGAGGCATTCACCTTTTCTTCGATCTTCCAGAAGCCCTCCGTTCCGTATTCCGCAATCAGTTCATGCAGCAGGGCGTCATATTTTTCCTGTATCAGAAGGTCACTGTCCAGAAAACGGCATCCTCTTTTTTTGGCAAGAACAACGCCCACGGTACTTTTTCCCGCCCCCGGCATGCCGATCAGTATGATATTATTTTTTTCTGCCATTATTTTTCCCGTTTCTTTTCCTGAAATGTATGAATGCTCCACTTAAATTACGCCGATCACCTCCACCTCGCAGAGCACATCTCTGGGAAGCTGCTTTACCGCCACACAGCTTCTTGCCGGTTTTCCGGTAAAGTATCTTTCATAAACCGTGTTAAAGGCTCCAAAATCTGCCATATCCGCCAGAAAGCAGGTTGTTTTCACCACATTTTCATAGGTGGTGCCGGCTTCCTTTAATATTTCCCCGATATTTTTCATCACAAGCTCCGCCTGCTCCGTGATCGTTTCTCCCTCGATCGCTCCTGTCGCGGGATTGATCGGGATCTGCCCCGATGCAAACAGAAATCCGTTCGCAATAATACCCTGAGAATAGGGGCCGATCGCTGCCGGCGCCTTGTCTGTCGTTATTTTTCTTATCATTGTAATATCCTCCTGTTATTCTTATCCGCAGGAGCACTGCCTCTGACAAAACCGCCGCACTGCTCCTGCTTATTCTTTTACTCCTCAAATTCCGCCGTCACATAATATCCCGCCGGGCGCTCTTCCACGCCGATCACAACCCCCTCTCTCGCCAGCATACGCTCCGAAAAGGGAAAGTTGCCGGACATTGCCAGCGACGGATCTATCGTATAATAATAGTTGCTTGGAAGCACCCCTTCCGTTACGGTGATCTTATCCCCTTCTTTCAGCAGGCCCGGGCGCTCCATCTTAAATTCCATTTTTCTCACATTTCCGTCCTCAACCAATGACTGCGCGCCTCTTAAGCGGTTTTAATCCAGCCTCTCCGGCGATGCGCTTCATGTGCCTCCTTATGCCGCCTGCATGTTTCGCGGACGGCTTTCGTTAAAAAATCCCTGCAGCTTTGGCCGCAGGGATATGCCTTCTTTATTTTCCGGAGCCGCCGGGGTTACGGAACCGCCTGAAACCCTAAAGCTGCCAGGGTAACCGGGTCTGTCGGAATCCCCATAGCCGCCCATGCTGCCAGTGTTGCCTGATCTACCGGTATCAGCTGAGGTGCGGGCTTATATGCATCAAAGCATCCGTGTCCGCCGTAAACAAGGCAGTACACACTGTAAGTGCCGAAATAATTCGTGCGGAACGTGATCGTCTTCGGGTCTGCATCCAGATCTGTCAGGTAGGATACCGTTCCGTCCGCATTCAGTCTGAGCACCGCAAAATCCCTCGTATTGTCTCTGAGCGACTTGGGGATCTCCATCACAAAATCCATCTCCTGAATAGTGCTTTCCCTCGGCTTATAAACGCCCCCTTCATATAAGAAAAGATTCATTGTAAAACTGGGGCCCATCTGCGCGCCCACTGCCCATCTGGCACTGTCCAGCGCGGACTTCGCAATCTGCCCGTATTCTCTGTTGTTTCCGACATACACATGCGTAGCCGCATCCGCGTACTGACTGATATTTGCTCCGGTTTCCACATCAAACACGTTCATCGGTGTGATAGGTACCAGTGCTGCCAGATCCGTTGCATGAAAATCCGTCACCACAGATGGCCAGATGACCTCTCCCGATGTCGTCGTCACTCTGTTGGTAAGCTCTTCCGGTGTATTTCCGTCAATCCAGGCGTTCTTTGCGCAAGCTGCCAAAGGCGTTCCCACCATCACTGCCGCTGCCAGAACAAGCGCTGTCATTTTTTTCCATATTCTCATGGTTGTCCTCCTATTCCAGTCCTGCTTGATCGTTAAAATTGTTGCTACTTTCATCATAAGCACGGCTGAAATTTGTGTCAACTCTTTTTTGCTGGCAAAACATGCAAAACCTTAAAATTTAAGGAAATTTTAATCTTCTTCTCATACAACTTTCCTATTTCTGCATCCGGATCGTTTCAATCAGGTTCTGATCTTTCAGCGCGTGCAGCGACACCCGGACAGTCCCCCACACCAGCGCAAACGCCGCAGCCATTACCCCGAAAATCGTTCCCCAGAGCATCCGGAACTCAAAGGGCAGTATCCTCTGCACACAATATTTCATAAGTCCCACAATGATCATACCGGCAGGCAATCCTGTCACAAGCGCTCTGCCCGCACAGAAAACACTTTCCAGATTCAGCATCTTTTGCAGGGATTTTGATGTCATGCCGACACTCTGCAGCACCGCGAATTCTCTCGCCCGCATTCTGACATGGAACATCTCTGTACTCATAACGTTAAGAATACCGATCAATCCCAGCAAAAAGACAAAACCGTACAGGAAAAAGAAAGCGATCACAATGGCAATATTCATGATCTTTACAAAATCCTGCGCTCCGAACACCCTGCATACGAATCCCGCCTCGCCATAGTTTAAGCCTCCCTGCGGAAAATATTTTTCCAGAACCTCTTTCGCATATGCCATATAGCCGTTTTCATCCTCCGGAGACGACATCCAGTTGTACCCTCTCACCTCCGCATAGGGAAGGACCAGGCGCACCGGCCTGATATTGGGATAGATCAGTTCCGCGGGTATCTCCTCACCCTCCAGAATGCCGCCGATCCGAACAGCCTCCGCACTGCCGTCCCCTTTCTCAAGCCGCAGGGAAGATATCGATCCAGACAGCGGAACGATATTTTTTTCTTTTCCGTTGTCGTTATATCTGTAGTCATTGAGCAATACCGCATCGCCATACTCAGCCCCTGCCTTACGACAGATCTCTTTATAGTGTTCCTCATCAATAATGATGATCTCCACTTCCAACTCGTATTCCGTCCGGTTATGCCCTGATCCCTGCTGTGACTGCCCCTGCGCCGGTTCCTGCTCTGATCCTTTCTGCTTCGACTCCTGTTCCGCTCCTTCCTGTCCCGGCTCGTCCCGCATCGGTTCCTGTTCTTCTCCCTGCATCTCCAGCGCTTCTTGCAGTTCCGCCGTGATCTCCTGTTCTCCCAGAACCGTCACATAAGTAAAATAGTCCTGTCCGCAGCCAAAAACCTCAGTTCCTTCATATGCCTCCAGCTTCTTTGTAATTTCCTCCGCCAGTTTATTATCTATAGTCTGCACATAATAGCTTTCCCTGCGTCCCGTTTCCGGATTGATCCTGTTCTCATAATTTGACGTATAATCCGCCACCACGGTATACCCGCTATCATCGGAAATATAATCCGATATGCCGTCCGCTATCTCTTTCAGCCCGCTCATTGTGACAAACAAAATGATACTGAAAGAAAGCGCCGTCACTGCGGATCTCATCCGTTTATCACCGGATATCGTATTTCTGCGTGCCAGTTGATATTCGACTGCTTTTTTTCCATCGATTTTACGCTTCCCGCGCCTGTATTTTGCCGTACTGCCCTCCCCGCCGCTGCGGATACACTCCAGGGCTGAAATCTTCATTGCCTTCCCCGCAGGGAGCAGGGCTGAAAAAACAACCGTACCGGCAGATATGACAACGGATATGATCAGTGCCGCCCCGGAAAAAGTAAAGGAAAGATCAAAAGTAACCTGCATCATCATAGCACGCACCAGCACATTCAGCTCATCCATATAACCGTTTGCCACCCTGATTCCCAGAAAACTCAGTACATATCCCAGCGCCACACCGGGCGGCACTGCCAGCACAGACAGGAAAAAGCTTTCATACATGATCGTTTTACAGATCTGTTCCTTCGTTGCCCCCGCACATTTTAATACACCGAACTCCGCCACCCGCTCGCCCGCGCTCATGCGGAACACGTTAGAGATCACAAGGATCGACATGGCAATGATCAGCAGGCCCAGAACGATGGCAGGCACGATCAGCAGCACGGCATAGGCGCCGCCGTACACACCATAATCCTCTCCCAGAAAATCCACCAGCATAGCATGCCCGCTGGCGGCAAAATTCACCACAGCCGTGAGCAGCGAAGAGGATAACACCACAGCCAGCACGGTAATAACGGTCCGCGCTTTTTTCCTCCTGATCTGGCTAAGCGCCAGTTTCCCCAGAACATTCATAACCGTATCACCTCGTCTCTTATCATCCTGCCGTCGCTGATCGTGATAATCCGGTCCGCCTGCAATGCGATATTTTCGTCATGTGTGATCAGGATCAACGTCTGCTTTTCCTTCTTATTTGCCGAAAGGAGCAGGTCTAGGATCTCCTTTCCTGCCTTGCTGTCAAGATTTCCGGTAGGTTCGTCCGCCAGAATGAACGCCGGATCGTTGATCAGCGCCCTGCCCACAGACACCCTCTGCTGCTGTCCCCCGGATAATTCCCCCGGCAGATGCGTTCTGCGATGTGACAGTCCTGTCATTTCTATAATCTGCTCCAGTTTCTTTCTGTCCGGTTCCCGCTTATCCAGCAGGCAGGGCAGCATGATATTCTCATCCACGGTCAGATTGGGGATCAGATTATAGAACTGGTAAACGATACCGATATTTCTGCGCCTGAAGATCGCCAGTTCGCTTTCATTCATCCCGAAGATCTCTTTTCCCTCAATAATGACGCTGCCGGATGTGGGACGGTCTATCCCGCCGATCAGATTCATCAGCGTGGATTTTCCGGAACCCGATGCGCCTACCACAGCGACAAACTCCCCTTTTTTCACCCGAAAACTGACATGGTCGAGAGCCTTTACCTGATTGTCCCCGCTCCCGTAGATCTTTGTCAGCTCCTTTACTTCCAAAACTGCCATATGATACCTCTTTTCTTATTTACTTTGTAACGGTATTGCACCAGTTAAAGTACCGGCCGCCGGAACACAAATTCTCGGAAAACCCTTTAAAAACCGAGATAGCGGAGCCTCTCATCAATGCTCCGGAATACGCCTGTCTTAACCGGATAACATCCGTTTTCATATATCCATCATAAATAAGAAAAGTGACTCTCCGGTGACTATTTGTAAAATTTCATTACAAATGTTGCCCCGGTCCCTTTTCCGCCCGGCAGTACCTCTATCTCCCCGTTCTGCGCCCGCATAATGGAAAGCGCCAGCGGCAGGCCGATCCCGTACCCGTTCTCCTTCCGCGAATTTTCATACCTGCGGAACAGCCCCGCAACCTGTTCCTTCCGCAGCCCTTCCCCGGTATCCGTCACGGAGATCCAGCAATAGATCGGATTTTCGCCGCAGTCTACCACAATCTCGCTGTCCTCCTTCGAGCACTCCGAAGCATTTTTCAGCAGATTGATCAATGCCTCCGTGGTCCACTTTTTATCGCAAAACAATGACTGATCCTGTTTCAGTATCACGGTCTGATTCCTGACATCCAACATGATCTCTATGGATTTCAGCGCCTCGTCCAGCAGTCCGCGCACGCCTGTCTCTTCCTTATAAAAAGAAGTGACAGATGCGTCAAGTTTCGCCATCTTTAAAAGCGCCGTCACCAGCCACTCCATGTGTCTGACCTCTTTCTTCATGCAAAGCAGAAACGCTTTCTGTTTATCCTCCGGCGCCTTTTCCATCAGTTCCGTCATCAGCAGCAGGGATGTGACCGGCGTTTTCAACTGATGGGATATGTCGGAGAGATACTGTGCCAGATGTTCCTTCTCTTCTATTGCCGCGTGTTTTCTCTCCTGCTCCAGATGAATCAATGTATAGATGTCATTTTTCAGGATACTCCATGCGCCTTCCCGATTATCTCTGGGATCAAACCCCTCACCGTCTATTGCACTGCGGATTCCGCCTGAAAGCTCCGAAACTTCCTTTTTTCTAATCCACACGATATCCTATCCCCCTGACCGTAGTAATCTCCACCGCATCTTTTAACTTCTGCCGCAGCCGCCTGACATACACCGTCAGCGTATTGTCCTCCACAAAATCCCCGCCGATATCCCAGATCCGTTCCAGAAGCTGCTCCCTTGTCAAAAGAACGGACCGGTTTTCCGCAAAGATCAGCAGCAACCGGTATTCCAAAGCCGTCAGAGTGACCTCTCTGTCCCCGATATATACTTTTCCCGCCTCCCTGTCAATTACCGCTTCACCGAGTTTCAGCATACCGGAAGGCTCTCTCTCTTTTTGCAGCGCTTTTTTGATCCGCGCCAGCAGCTCCCGCAGCCGGAAGGGCTTTGTGATATAATCGGCGGCGCCCTCCTCAAAAGACTCCACGATCCTGTCCTCATCATCCACAACAGTCAGATAGATGACCGGCGTGCATCTGTTTTTCGCTGCCTGTCCGATCTCTTTTCCCGAGCCGTCCGGAAGCTGCATGTCAAGCAGTGCCAGATCAAAGGACTGCTCCTTTATTTTCCGAAGCGCTGACGCGGCATCTTTACAACGGGTTACCCTATAGCCCTCTTCCTCCATCGCGTAGACCAGTCCGGCGGCTATGGAATCATCGTCCTCTGCAAATAAAATGTGAGCCGTATACTTTTCTTTATCCGCTATTCTTTCCTGCATGATTGTCAATCTCCTGTCTTTCCTGAAAAGCTTTTCCTGAAAAACCTTTCCATATTATCCTCTTAAAATTTCTTCTATTTCCTCATCCTCTATCCGGGAAGAATACACAGGTACCGCGCGTTGTTTTCCGTGTTCCTGCTTCTCCGCCAAGAGAAACAATGTTCGGATTCCCGATTTTGCATAAATAAGCATCACAGAGATTTTGAAACGATCCTGCATCCAACCGAAGTATTTTCTGTTTTATACTCTCAATACCTGCCATAGTCCCGCCTTCCTCATATCTGTATTTCATTACAGCATAAGCAATTTTTCCCTTTAAATCAACCCTTACGCAACCAAGATCTGTGAAAGACATAAAAATGTGATTGCAATACACAAAAATACTAATAATAATGTGATGGAGTATATCTATGGAACGATTGATTTTAAATAAATTGCTTGATAGAAGAACAATCGGATAGGGTTCATACCGGCAGCAAAAAATCCTTGTATCACCTGAAAAAAGGCTTTACAAGGATTTTTTTGTTATGCTCTTCTGATCAATTACCGCACTCTGCTTCCGCCCTCATCAGGCGCCTGCGCCTTCCAGCACGATCCCGTGCGCAATGCCGGGGACTGTCATCCCTTCATTAAAACTGGTCTTGGATAAAAGCGCTCCTGTGGGCACAAAAAGCACTCTTTTCCAGACGCCCTCCTCCAGCATTTTCAGAATATAAGCAGAAAGAGTTACCGCGCTGCAGCCGCAGCCGGAACCGCCGCTTCCCACATCCTGCGCATTGCTGTCATAAATTTCAATCCCGCAGTCCATATGCTGGTTTTCTATGTCTATATTCTTTTCCTTCAGCAGATCGATCAGCGCCCTCTGCCCTACAAGCCCCAGATCTCCTGTGATGATCTTGTCATAATCCTCCGGCGTCCTGCCGAAATCCTGCAGGTTTGCAGCAATCAGGTCGCAGGCGGCAGGCGCCATACAGCATCCCATATTCATGGAATCCTTGATGCCATAGTCCACGATCTTTCCGTTTGTCACACCGGTGATCTTTGCCCGGTTTCTTTTGCTCATCCTGGAAGTCAGCACAAAAGCCGCGCCCCCCGTCACGGTCCATGTCGCTGACGGCGGCCGCTGGTTTCCGTAGGCGAGAGGATATCTGAACTCTTTCTCCGCGCTGGCAAAATGACTGGATGTGACACAGACGACATCTTCCGCCATTTCTCCTGATATTGCCATTGTGCCAAGTCCCAGCGTCTCCCCGCAGGTGGAACAGGCCCCGTATACGCCCATATGGGGAATATTAAATGAGGATACTCCAAACGAGGAAGCCGTGGATTGACCAAGCAGGTCACCCGCAAACAGATAGCGGACTTCCTCCGCCTTCATACCCGCCTTTCCAAGCGCCAGCGTCACCGCTTCCTTCTGCAGTGTGCTTTCCGCCTCCTCCCAGGTCTTACAGCCGAACAGATCATCCTTTCCCACCATATCGATCAGTTCCCCGAGAGGGCCTTCACCTTCCTTTGTTCCCGCCACACAGGCACTCTGCCTGATATAAACCGCCCTCTGCGGCACAAAGCTCTGGCTTCCCGCCGTAATGCCATTTCCGCCCGCTCCTGCTTTTTTATTCTGCTGTCCCATGAAAAACCTCCCTGCTCAGACTTTTTAAGTTCACAAAACGAATCTCCAAATACAAGCGGTGCCCCTCATGTAAGCAGCGCCCGCAATATAAGCAATACCCATAATGTAAGCAAAACTTGTCATGCAGGCAAAATTCGTCATGTGAACGAAACTCACTATTATATAAAGTGCGCAGAGACGCCTTATTTTATTCTTTTCTGTAAATCCGTATATACCGTCCCTGTTCCAGAGATGTATATCCGAATTCTCCTTCCGCATACCGCATCAGCCAGCCGTCCGGATCCGTCATCAATTGACCATACCAGTCATCCACAATAATCACATTCGGCCTCTTTTCCGGAAACTTTTCCCAGTAATCCAGCAGCCTTTCGTCGTAAGCCGTAGGATTGACAATGGAATAATGGGAGATCTCCACATCTTTAAACAGATACTGGATCGTTCCCAGATTCATCACCTGATCCACCATGATCAGCACTCTGTCCCCGTCCCGTACCATGCTCTGCCAGTCTTCATAGTCGCAGTTGTAGATATAGGCGCACATATAATCGGAGATCGTCCCTGCTGCCGGCCCGTACTTTAAGATACCTCCGCTCTGCAGTACATTGTGGTATCCTGTACCGGAACGCAGCGTGTAACCTTTCCCGAATACAGCCGTAAACGCCCATAAGAATAATGCAATATAAGCGCAGGCTGCAGAACTGCCGCTTTTTCCGGTTGCCCCGGCCGCTGTATTTTCATCTGCCTCACCAATCTCACCGGCGTGATTTCCCGACATCCCGCCGGAATTTTCCCTCTCCCGCTCTTCCTGATACATAACAGCAAGCACCATCCCAAAAAACGCCGCCGTCATGGCATGGGGCAGAGAATCCATCAGGCCCAGATCCGTCAGATACAATACCGCCGCCAGCGCAGCGCCTGCCAGAACCATTTGATCCAATAAAAGACTTTTTTGTTTCCATGCCCTTGTTTTTTGCCTACCTTCCTGTTTCTCTGCGGAAATATAATACCAAACTCCCAGTATGGCAAACACTGCCAGATGAACCTGCATCCCCTCATATCCTGCATTGAAAACCACCCAATACCATATTTCCACCAGACAGGAAAGCCCTGTGATCCAGGTCAACTGCAGAGAACATCTCTTTTTCTCTGTTCCAACTGTTCCTTCTCCTGCCTCTTTCCCTATTCCGCCTTTTTTCCCTTTCCATATTTTCATACTTATCCCTGCTCCCGCTTTCGCCGGAACAAAAATACCCAGACATATCCCGGCCGGCACCAGCAAATCTCTTCCCAGAGAAACCAGTTTATCCATGAAAGTCAGAGAATGCGTAATATCTCCGTTCACAATACTGAAAAAAGTGTCAAACAGCCCCTCCAATGTATTATGCCGCAGAAGCAGAGCCAGATATACGATGCCGCACACTGCACAGATTCCGGTAAAAATCCCCATATCCGCAAATCTGCGCTTCCCGGAGCGCCTCCATACAATCCACATCACAAAAAAATACAGGATCAGACAGGATGGATAGGAAAGCACCTCCAGAACCAGCGCAAACGCCGCAAAAATCAGGTATTTTTTCTTTCCGGCATTCCCATCAGCAGCGCTGACGCTTCTGCCTTTATTTCTGACATCAATGTCATAATATTGTATCAGGAAAAGCGACAATAATGTAAGGAACCATACCTGCATCATGCCGAACTCCGGCAGCATGATCTGTTTGGGAATCGTATTAAAATAGATCAGCCCCAGCAAAAAAGCGCTGTCCCCGCTGATCATCCGGCGCAATGTCCGGCACAGATACATACTCATCCCCAGATGGATCAGCGTCCCGCAAAACCGCAGCCAGACCACAACACCGGTTTCCCCGCATACCGCCAGATAAGGCCGCATCAGCAGCGCACACAAAAACGCCGAGGACTGGTGAGGCTCCCACATATCCAGAAACAGCTTATCCCCTTTCACATTGCGGTAAGCCATCACCAGCTGGTATTCCTCATCCAGTCCGAATGCAAAAAAAAGCATTTTCACAGCCGCAAAAATGCTTAAAACAATCAGTACGATTTTTAATTTTTCAAAATGACTGCCTGTTTCTTTCCTGTTTCTCAATGCTTTTCTTAATCCTTTATTCCCGCTTTCATTTTTACCTGTTTACTGCCCTTTTCTCATTTCACTTCTTATCCCTTACTTCCTTCACTTCATCCACAATATAAGGCGGCCGCGTCCTCGCCGCATCCAGTGTGCGCCAGATATATTCCCCCAGTATGCCCATCATCAGCATCAAAATACCGGAAGCACAGAGCGTCACACACATCAGAGAAGCCCAGCCTGCGATCGGGGTTCCGTTCGTAAACTTCTCCACAAACACGCTGATCAGCAATATCACGGCAAGTATATTGAATACGATTCCCAGTCCTGACATAAACCGCAGCGGAAAATAGGAGAAACTCATCACGGAATCCATCACCAGCTTCACCTTTTTCGACAGTGTCCAGCGGGATTTTCCAACCTCCCGGTCCTGCCGCACAAAATAGACCATATCCGTCTTAAATCCTACCCACATAACCTGCAGTGTCAGAGAAGAATTCTTTTCATCCAGACGTTCCAGTACCTCGATCACTTTTCTGTCCACCAGATAACAGTCGCAGCCGCCGGCAGGCATATTTTTATTGACCATACTGCGGATGATCTTATAATACATATTTGCGAAAAATACCTTTACAGGATTCTCCTTCCGCTCTTTCCGGACAGCCAGCACTACCTTGTTGCCCCGCTTCCAGCTTTCGTACATCTCCAGAATCAGAGAGGAATCCTCCTGCAGATCCGCCTGCTTTGTTACCGCACAGTCTCCGGTACTGGCGGAAAGGCCCGCAAGAAGCGCCGCATGTTCTCCGAAATTGCGGGAAAGCTTCACGCACTTGATATGCTCATCTTTGTCTCTCAGCCGGTTCATCACTTCCCAGGAATCATCCCCGGAACCATCATCCACGAAAACAATCTCATACTCTTCCAACTTATCCAGAACCTTTTTCCGCATATCCTCATATAAAAGTTCCAGTGTGTCCGCATTATAATAGACCGGTACTACGATCGATAATTTACTCACTTTTGCTCCCGTCTCCTGTCATGGCAGGCAAATGGATCAGTCTGCATACATCTACTTCCCGGCAGGATTCTGATCCGTCTGTCCCGCCTCCTTTATAAATCTTAAGTATTCCTGATAATCCCGAATATATTCCGACTCATCATAATGCTCGCTGGCAAGCACAAGCAAAATGGAATCCGCCGAAAAATCATACATATCCTTCCAGATATTATTTTTCAGATACAGTCCCATCCTCGGCCTGTTCAGTTCAATAACGCGGCTCTCCTCCCCGTTATCCACCTTCACTTTGCTCGTCCCGCTGACATTGATCATCACAAATTCGGACAGCCTGTTTGCGTGCTGTCCTCTGACAACCGTGTCGTCTGAACCGTAAATATAAAAAATACGCTTAATCTCAAAAGGAATATCCATATTCCCCTCAACCACCACGAGATTACCCCGCTCATCACCTAAATCTTTCCATTCCAGCAGTCTGATCTGCCCATCCAGTTTACTCATATGTTCCTGCCGCCAAAAGCAGCCCTTTCCGTTTTCAATATGATGCGGAAAAGATTTTCCACTCTACTCCATTATGTATGTCATTGCTTTTCGTGTCAAGTTTTTATTATCACTCTTCGATCACATCGTCTTTTGTCGTTTTCCCATAACCGCAGATCATTTCCGGCGTCAGCGCCCCTGCTTTCTCTTCCCATTTTTCCCGTGACGGAAAAATCAGCGTATCCACCGTGTTATAAGCGGAAGGCTTATCCGGCAGACCGGCCTGTGCCCTATCTACCCGCTCAAAAATAATCCGTACAGCAATAAACAAAGCCGCCAGAGTAACAGCAATCCCAAAAACAACAGCCCCAATAATCTTCCTCTTTTTAGATTTACGTAAACGCATTTACCGCCTCTATTACGTAATCCTGTTCCTGTCTTGTCATCCCGGTATACATCGGAATCGAAAGCACCGTATCCGCATAACTTTCCGTGACCGGAAAATCGCCCCTTTTATGCCCAAGATAAGCATAGGCTTCCGACAGATGCGGCGGAATCGGATAATGGATGATCGTTCCGATCTCTTTTTGACTCAAATAGTCAATCAATTCCTGCCGCCTCTCACACCGGATCACGTACTGATGCCAGACAGTCTCCGTCTCATCTCTTTCCATCGGCAGAGCCACAAGTTCCTGTTTGATTTTTTCCCGGTAGCGCGCCGCCAGTTCCTGCCGCTCCTTCGTAATCTCATCCATATGGGGCAGACGTACATTAAGGAGCCCTGCCTGCAGCTCGTCCAGACGGGAATTTGTGCCTACCACCTTGTTATAATAACGCTTTTCACTGCCGTAGTTTCTGTATATCTTTACTTCCTCCGCAAAAGACGCATCATTTGTAACGATTGCCCCCGCATCACCGAAGGCGCCCAGATTCTTGGACGGATAAAAGGAGAAACATCCCGCGTCACCAAAAGTTCCCGTCATTTTTCCTTTATACATCGCCCCGTGAGACTGCGCGCAGTCTTCTATCAGTTTCAAATGATGCTTTTTGCAGATCGCCACAATCTTGTCCATATCCGCTACATGGCCGTACAGATGCACCACCATCACCGCTTTCGTCTTTTCCGTGATCTTTTCTTCTATCTTATCCGCATCAATCTGATAATACGCATCCGGTTCCACAAATACAGGCGTTGCCCCGTTCATGGTAATCCCCATCACACTGGCAATATAAGTATTCCCCTGCACAATAACTTCGTCCCCTGCGCCGATTCCCAAAAGATGTACGGCAATCTGGAGCGCCTCCAGGCCGTTCGCCACCCCTGCGCAGTATTTTGCCCCGGTGTAGGCTGCAAACCTCTCCTCAAAAGCGCTGACTTCCTTCCCCAGCACATACCACCCCGAGCGCAAAACTTCCAGCGCCTTGTCCTCAAATTCCTGCTGATATTTTAAAAATCCGTAATCCATACGGTTAGGCATAATCTTCATCCTGTTTTCTCCTGTGTGTACATCCATTTATAATCAAATACTCTCCCGGCAGGCTGCGTGGTATCCGACCCCCGCGGCATTCGCCAAATACCTGCGCCAGCGCGGTTGCCCGGCTCACTGCCCGCAGAAATAAACGGCAAATATTTTTGCCGTTTACCATATAAACATAGCATGATTTATCAAAGTCCGCAAGTTTAACTATTCCACAAAAAAATGGCTCATAATATAAAACTCTTCCTGACTTGCTTTTGCATACATGATATTTCCGGTGATCCGCCCGTCCAGTTCCATCACAAAATCAGGCCCGGCTATAAAATCCTTATCCCCCGCATAACATGGACCAGATATGTTCGAAACAGTCCGGAACAAAAAGGGTATAGAACGCCTTCCTCGTGATCTCCTCCACGGCCTTATGGCCCGCTTCCGTTTCATTTCGTATCTCTATCATGATGCCCTCCATTCCGCCGCCTTTCAGTCGGCAGCACAGATCGCAATAAAAGTCTGTTTTCTTTCACCCGTTAAAATATTTTATCCGATCAGCACTTCCTTTCCCCGAAAAGCAAATCCGTATTTCCGAATCTTCTCTTTCGGAATTCCCTTTGCAATAAGGGCGGCTTCATAATTCTTTTCCTCTATCTGCTTAAGGGCTGCATTCACCGTATCCGAAAGTTCTTTTTCCTCCCCCGGCTCCTGCACTTTAAATTCCAGAATAAATGCATCGTCTTTCAGATCTCTCGGTTCCAGCATAACATCATAACGGCCAAATCCGCTTTCCCTGTTGGAGGTAAGCACCCATTTTTTGCGAAGAGTCACCAACAGTCCCAATACAAAACCGTGATAGAATCGTTCCGGCTCCTCTCTGGAAGGATCGCTTCCTGTATCAAAATAGCTGAAGGTCTCTACAGTAATGCGGTTCATATAGAGATTCATGTTTTTCACGTTTCCGTCCCACAAAGCCCTGATAAATTCATCATAATCATATAGATCCTTCTGGAACCACCCGGCTACCATCCGATGGAACATAATTTCCACTTCCAGATTTGTGATTCCCAGCTCATACTGTGGAGTCTCCAAAAACCAATCTTCCTCTGCAAGCTTCCGACTGCCAAACACTCTCAGATATCCGCCGGCAAGCAGAAGGCTCCAGACTGCAGTCTCATTTTCACTCATCAGGCTGTATACGAACTGCTCATCAATAGATACGTTCAAATGCTCCCCGGAAAGAAGTCTCTCAAAACTTTGTTTCATATATCGATTTCCTTCTCTGAGCAGCTTACTCACCAGACTGTTGGAACTTGTGTTGGCCCAGTAAGTTCCAAATTCCCTTTTGTCCAGATAATTGATGATAGACCAGGGATTATAAATATCTGACCGTTTCCCAAAGTTAAAGCCATCATACCATTTTTTTACATCTTCTTTCCGGTCAGACAGTCCAAATTCGTCCAATGCCGCAAAAACCTCTCCCTCTGTAAATCCGAAGCTGTCTTCATATTTTTCTGCAATTGTTGTCACCACTTCAAGATTATTCAGATCCGAAAAAATCGATTCTTTGCCGACCCTCGTGATCCCCGTCATAAGCGCCCGCTCCAAATAAGGATTTGTCTTAAATGTAGAATTGAATAAGTTCCGGATAAAGGCCGTAAGCTCATCCCAACAGCCGTTCACATAAGCCTCCTGCATGGGTGTGTCATACTCGTCCAGCAGGATGATCACTTTTTTCCCATAATAACGGGACAGATATAAAGACATCTGATGAAGCGCCATAAAAGCATGAACATCATCCATTCCTATGGATACCTCTTTAAAAAATTCAATTTCCCGCTCATCTAAAATGCCTGCCTCCAGCAAGAAGCGTTTTTCCGAATACAGCATAGTCAGGATCTGACAGATCTGTCCGCGCATAGTAGCATAATCTCCCGCCTTTACATTGGAAAAAGAAAGGCTGATCACCGGCCAGCTTCCCTGAAGTTTCCGAAACTTTTCATTTCCCCAGATTTCAAGCCCCTCAAACAGATCTCCCCGATCAGCATATTTTGCGGAAAAAAAACATTCTGTCATGCTCATGTTCAGCGTCTTGCCAAAACGTCTGGGACGGGTGATCAGGGTAACGTCATCATCTGATTCCCACCATTCCCGGATAAAGCCTGTTTTGTCCACATAAAAATTATTTTTTATCCGCAATTTTTCAAAATCCTGATGTCCGATCCCCACTGTTCTCGCCATAAGTTTCTCCTTTCACTATATCCATATTATAATCGTAAAAGGCTAAAAGCACAATAATAAACACTGTCCCAAGACCTATGAACATTCTTCCCGGCATGCAGATTGCGGAATCGGAGGCACGTATTGCGAAAGAGGATTCTCAACTCATGGCAGATAAAACCGCTTTAGCTGAAAAAGATTCCGAATCTACACCTGTTGGAAACATACGCGGAAAGCACATAATAACAGCAGGCTGACGAATCCCTAAACTCCGGCAGCCTGCCCGCAAAATCTCTTCCCATACCTATTCCCATGTTGATTTTTGTTTACCTAAAATACCCCGAAACACTTCCCGATCCAATAAACCACTCCCAGCACCCAGCTCGTAAAGATCCCGTACAGTATCACCGGCCCGGCGATCGTAAAGATCTTGCACCCGATCCCGTAAACCTGTCCCTCCTTCTGGTACTCAATCGCCGCGGAGGAAACCGAGTTGGCAAACCCGGTGATCGGCACCAGAGCTCCCGCACCGCCGAACTTCACCAGTTTCTGATACAGATTAAGTCCCGTAAGGACCGCGCTGGCGAGCACCAGCAGCATCGCGCACCAGCTGCCCGCCGTATCCTGATCGAGCCCGTACTTCTGCTGCGCCAGATTCAAAATCGCCTGTCCGATCATGCAGATGATCCCGCCTACGAGAAAAGCCTTTACCATCTGTAGCGGCAGATTGTTTTTCGGTGTGACCTCCTTCACATATTCCGCATATTCCTGTTTTTTCTGTTCATCCATTTCTCTGTCCCTCCGCAACTTAATCCTGTAATTTGAGTTCCGCATTATGATGCCGGTAGCCTTTTTCCCTTTTCATTCCGGAAGCCTTTATTCCCTTTTCACTCCGAAAGCCTCTTTCCCCTTTTCATGCCGGAAGCCTTTTGGCACCTTCGATGCCGGACCGCTCCGCACTTTGTACCCATGCGCTCCGCCGCCACGCATCCGCTGAAAGGTTTCCTAAACCCCCGATTTTTCTCCCGCTTACTCTCTCCCGCCCGTTTTTCATCCCTGATAAATACCGCCCTGCCAGAAATAATACAGACTCCCCAGCAGCTTGCCGGCCGCCACCGCCAGCACCGCGATCCCCAGACCGTGCCGGTAGGAAGCCCTTCTGGCAAAAATCGGAATACTGTTCAGCATTTCCGCGATCGCCAGCGCAAGGCAGCCCACAAACATCCCGATAAACAGTCCCGCCGCCCCGAGAAATATCTCTCCGCCGGCATCCATCGCCGCCAGAAGAAAAGAGCTCCAGGCCGCCCCCCGGACAGCCAGCCTCTCCCGCAGCCAGCCGCCTGTATTTCCCAGCGCCGGGATCGCGCTGAACAGCGTACCGATAATGGCGCCGCTCATAATGCAGCTCTCATATAAAAATATTTTCTTTGCCGTATGGGTCGCTCCCACGAACCGGGGAGTCATCCCCACCGCGATCAGCACCGTAAATACCCCCGCCGAGACCAAAAGCCCTGCCGAGACACCGTAAACTGCCAGTAATATCACAAAACCGCTACTTTGTATCAACTTCCAGTCCCTCCCTGTCCGCGTTCTTGATCAGAGCCTTTTCCACATCCTCCTCATAGCTCGCCATCTCCACTTCAATGGGTGTCGGATCTTTTGTGATCCTCCTGCCACCGATATGATTGAAAAACAGGATGATCCCCGCCGCAAGCCCGATACTGTAACTCACCTCCAGCACGGTAAACCCGCTGGACTCCTTCCCTGTCACAAGCTCATAATATTTCCCGAAAACATCCACGATCCCGATATCATTATGAAACGCCATGATCGTAAAGGATGCCCCGAAAAAACACACCAGAGCGACGATCAGAATCTTAAGGACTTCCACCGCGCCCTTCTTTTTCTCCACATAAACCCGCTCCACGATCATATCCGGCTCGCCGATACTCTCCACTTCCACTCCGGAAGCCGCCTCTTTGATCATTCTGACCACCTCTGTCATACTGATAAAGAACCGTTTTTTGCCCTTCTCATGAAAAGTATGCAGCTTCACCGCCTTCACTTTGGCAAGAACCGCCTTATCCTCACAATACAGGCTGGCGATATCCTTCAAAAAAACATCGTCCGTCTGCATCTGCGTATTTCGTTCCGCCTTGATATAAACCGTCGTCTGTGCCATATCCAAACTCCTTTTTCCCGCTTAGTATGCACAGCAGATATCCGTTTTATGCGGACTGTCCTGTCAGTTTATAACTCATTTCCACAATATTTTCCGTAATATTTTCCACAGCCAGTATATTCACAGCAGCGCCTTATCCCGCAGCCTTCTCAAAATCCTTTTCTCCAGCCTGCTCACCTGCACCT
Organism: Lachnospiraceae bacterium; assembly: GCA_910573755.1. Classification (GTDB taxonomy): domain Bacteria; phylum Bacillota; class Clostridia; order Lachnospirales; family Lachnospiraceae; genus 1XD8-76. The sequence continues at coordinate 48,372 of CAJTBO010000021.1, forward strand.
GGCTGATCCCGAGCCTTCCCGCCACCTCCGTCTGCGTTTTTCCCTGAAAATAGCGCAGCCGGATCAATTCTCTCTCCTCTCCTTCCAGTTCCGAAAGAAGCTGCTTCAGCAGCATATGGTTTAACAGCTTTTCCCGCTCGTTATTTTTGCCGGCGATCTGGTCCACCAGATAGATCTCGTTGCCGTCGCTCTGATAGACGGATTTATAAATAGACTCCACCTCCGCCCCGGCATCCATCGCCATCACCACCTCTTCTGTTGACAGTCCCGTCACCTTTGCGATCTCCTCCAGCGTCGGTTCTCTTCCGTGTTCATGCTGAAACTGTTCTCTTGCCCGGGTAATCTTCCAGCCGTTTTCCTTTAAACTCCTGCTCACCTTCACCATCCCGTCGTCCCGCAGGAATCGTTTGATCTCGCCGGAGATCATCGGCACGGCATAGGTGGAAAACTTCACATCAAACGCAAGGTCAAACTTATCTACAGCCTTCATCAGCCCGATACAGCCGATCTGGAACAGGTCCTCCGCATCCACTCCCCTGTTCAAAAAGCGTTTTACAATATGATGCACCAGCCCCAGATTTTTCTCAATCAGTACTTCTCTTGCCTGTTTATCTCCTGCATGGGATTTTTCGATCAGCACTGACATCTCTTCCATAGCTACTCGAGTTCCTCCAGCCACGGTATACTGCCCAGCTTTTTCTCCATTATGACCTTGCACCCTCTCCCCGGCGCCGAGAGCACCTGCAGATCATCCATAAAGGCTTCCATAAAAGCAAATCCCATGCCGGAACGTTCATACTCCGGTTTTGTCGTGTACAGCGGCTCAAGCGCCTGCTCCACATTGTCAATCCCCTTTCCGTCGTCCTCTATTTCCACAAACAGTACATCCCCCTCAATCCTGCAGTACATCCGCACTTTTCCGCTGCTGATCTCTCTCGGACACTGCATCCGTCCGGGTATGTATCCCTGCACATTGCCATAGCCATGTATGACAGCGTTCGTCACCGCTTCCGATACCGCGGTCTTCACATCCGCCATCTCCTCCAGCGTAGGGTTCAGGGGAGTGATAAACGCCGACACAGCCATCCTCGCAAACCCTTCATTACAGGAAATGGCGTCAAACTCCATCCGCAGTTCATTGTCATATCCTTTCCTGATCTTTTTTTCTTCCTGTTTCATCTGTATCTCCCCCTTTATTCCATAATTTCCATGATCTTTGACAATCCTGATATATACAGGATCCTCCGAATCTGCCTGTCCGCATGAATGGCAAAAACCTTTCCGCCCAGACAGGCTATTTTCTTGTACCTGCCCATAATGATCCCGATGCCCGAGCTGTCCATAAACTTCGTGTCTTCAAAATCAAATACGATTCCCCGAATGGAATCCTGCATCAGAAAAGAATCCGCCCTCCTGCTGATGGCGCCTGACTGATGATGATCGATCTCAGCCGGCATTTTTACCATCAGATAATTGTCGATCACCTGAAAATCCGCCTCCATAATAAAATTCCCCTTTCTGTTATATATATTATATGATGCTAACCAACGTCCTCCCGCTTCGCGGGTGTCCTTATGCTAACCAACGTCCTCCCGCTTCGCGGGTGGACTTATACTAAAAAAGAGAATACCCCCTTCAGGTATTCTCTTTTGTATGCTGTATTTTATTTACTTTTCATTGTCACTGCGCGCTGTTTATCTCTTCCAGATAGCTTTCACTGCGCCTTGCCCTTTCCGTGCCCGGGAAGTTATCGATCACATGCTGATAATAAACCGCCGCATTCTCAAAATCCCCGCTTCTGTAATAGGCATTGGCAAGATTATAGACCACATCAATATTCTCCGAATCATAGATAAAGGCTTTCTCCAGATTCTGGACGGCGTCGGTATACACCTCCTGCCTGTACGCCGCCATCCCGTCGTCATAGTAGGTTTTGGCAACGCTCGGCCCTACCGCTGTCAAAAGGCTTTTATAAACCGCCTGAAAGGCCTCTGAGGTTTCCGTCAGCACAACCTCGTTCTGAATACTCTCCAGATACGCCGCGATCTGCTCCACATCTCCCGGATTCTCCAGATAGTCATTCACCGCTTTCAGCATATTATCCATGATCTGGATCGTACCGTCCGTTCCTACATAGGCTTCCATCTCTGTGTGCAGATCATTGTTTTCCCTCTGCAGCGTCTCCAGCTTCTGCTGCAGGTCATTGGTCGTGGCAGACTCTGCCGCCAGCTGCTCGCTGACCGTCTTTAACTGCCCGCTGACATTATCCCTGACGCTCTGAATCCTGGCAGGCAGAATCAGAAACACCGTCATCGCCACACCGATCGCCAGTCCGATCAGCAGATACAGAATTGCGGAAAAACTGACGCCCTTCGGCTCTTTTACATCCAGCGGCTGAATGATCATTTCATTGCCGCTCCGGTAACGCATCACTTCCTCCTGCGTCTCTTTCTTTTTCTTCCGGGTGCTCCTTCGGTCTTCCGACTCCTCGGGATGGAGCATCATGTTTACTTCTTTCAGATACCGCTTTGTCGTGGTATTTCCGGAATCGATCTGCTCACAGCGCTGCAGCTCCCTCTCCGCCCTCTGCCAGTCCTCCGCATCAATGTATAAAAGCGCAAGAAGCTGATGCGCCCTGATATACTTCGGGTTCAGGGACAGTACCTTCTTCAACTGAATAATCGCCAGATCCTTCGATTCCTGATGGCAGTATAAAAGCGCCTGATTATATTTTTTAATTGTCTTATTGATCGTATCAAGCCTGGTGGGATTACTCTGCACCATATTGATATAATCATCTGCAATATTCTTCTTCGGACGCAGATTCTTGCTGATCACCCACTCGCTGAGCGCCGCAACCACTTCTCCGGTCTCAAAATAGACAAGCCCCAGCAGATTTCTCGCCTCTACATTATTTTTATCAAACTTCAGACACTGCCGCAGGCTCTGGATCGCGCCTGTCAGATCCCGGACACCTGCCTTCTCCAATCCTTCATTATAGAAATTGTTGGATATCTTTAACACCTTTTTATATATGAAAACATCCGCACCGCAGCTCGTACAGAAGTTATGTTCCGACAGGGTGCAGCCGCAATTATAACATATCATCCAATAAACTCCTGTTTACTCTTCCTCTTCGACTTCCAGACTTTTCGCTTCCTTTACGACTTTCACCACCAGATCAGCCATATCCGTCATATCCTGATTATAAATTGCATCCTCCGCGTCCTCCACTTCCAGACTGGGATGAAATTTCTTGATCTCTTCTTCAAAATTGATCATATCTTCCTCGTTTCTTCACTGCTTTTACACAGGACAGAATTTCCAGTACAATGCAGGCCCTGTTTCTTTTCCCGAAAATCATACCGCACCCGTTCTGATGCCTGCCGTTATCTGGCCTGCCAGATACAAAGAGCCTGTTATATAAACTTTCTCGCCCGCCCTTTTTTTATGCAGGCAATAGCGGAAAGCTTCTTTCAAATCCTCAATAACAACTACATCCTTCTCCCCGAACAGTGCTGCCAGCTCCTGCGGCTTCGCCGCCCGGCTGCTCTCTATCCCGGTGACCACAATCTCCTGAAATACACCGGCGTTTGTTATTTCCTTCACCATTTCCCCGCAGGCTTTTTCCGCCAGGGAGGAATACAGCAATATCCTGCCGCCTCCCCCGCCGTCCGCCTGCACGCTTTTTAAAAACGCCGCTATCCCGTCCGGGTTATGGGCGCCGTCCAGATAGACCTCCGGCAGGATTTCTTCCATACGGGCTTCCCAACGGGCTTTTTCCAGCCCGCGCTGCAGCTCCTCTTCACTGACCGCCGCCGTTTTCCGCTCTCCCAGCACCGCCAGCGCCCTGATACAAAGCGCCGCATTTTCCGTCTGATAGAGCGCCTTCGTAGAAAGATGAAATGCACTATACTTATAATACCCAGAGTAATAAGAAAAATCAATGCCTTTCTCATCACAATTTTTTAAGTTTATTTCTTCCGGTTTTACCGAAAAAGCCTTAGAATCCGCCTTTTTCACACTTTTTTCTATCACGCCGGATATGATTTTATTCTTCGCAAAATAGACGACAGGTATTCCTTTTTTGACAATTCCCGCTTTTTCCGCCGCAATCTCCTCCAAAGTCTCCCCCAAATGCTCCGTATGGTCCAATCCGATCTCTGTAATAATACTGATGCAGGGAGAGGGAAAAGAGTTTGTGGCATCCAGTCTGCCGCCCATTCCTGTCTCTAAAATGATAAAATCCGGCTGCTCTTCTTCAAAATAGAGCATCGCCATAAAATACAGGTATTCAAAATAGCTGGGGTGGTAATGTTCGCCGCAGCTTTTTTTTACCTGTGTAAAAATCCTTACGAAATCCGCCTCCGGGATCAGTTCCCCGTTCACCCGGATCCTCTCCCGGATATCCACAAGATGAGGCGATATGAACATCCCCGTCCTGTACCCCGCCTCCCTCAGTACGGACTGCAGATAGGCACAGACGGAGCCCTTTCCGTTCGTGCCTGCCACATGGATCACTTTGCTGCCTGTACAGGGACACGAAAGCTTTCTGTAAAAAGCCTTCGTGTCCTCCATTGTATTTTTTTTCACAAACTTCGGAATATGGTCTATATATTCCTGCGCTTCCCGAAAAGCCTGCATCATAACTGGGAAAGCCTCTCTTGTACCTGCTGCATCATCTGCGTGTACTTCTCCAGTTTCGCCTTCTCTTCCGCCACCTTTGTCTCCGGAGCCTTCGCCAGAAACTTCTCGTTTTTCAGCATGCCGTTCACTCGGGCAAGCTCGCTCTGCAGACGTTTTTCCTCTTTCTGCAGACGTTCTTTTTCCTGTTTTAAATCCACCAGTTCCGCGAACGGCATATACAGCACCGCCCCCGGGATCACCACGGATACTGCGTCCTCCGCAATACCGCTTCTGTCACTTTGCACCGTCACCTCGGAGGCATAGGCGAGGGAAGCAAAGAACAGTTTCCCTTCCTCAAACGCCGCCCTCACCTCTTCTTTTTCCGTCACCACATAGACCGCCGCCTTCCGGGAAGGCGCAACATTCATGGCAGTCCTCACGTTACGGATGCCGCGGACCGCCTCCTTGATCGTCTCGATGGCTTTTTCCTCCGCCGCAAAGTTCCGCTCCTTTTGATACTCCGGCCATTTGGAGATCATGATCGTCTCCTCCGCGGACTGCAGGGAACAGAAGATCTCCTCCGTGATAAACGGCATATAGGGATGCAGCAGTTTCAGCGCATCGATCAGCACATTCTGCAGTGTCCAGAGCGCCGCATTCTGGCTCGCCTTATCGTCGGAATTGTACAGACGGGGCTTCACCATCTCAATATACCAGTCACAGAACTCATCCCAGATAAAGTCATACACCTTCTGTACCGCAATACCCAGCTCAAAACTGTCCATATTGTCTGTCACTTCTTTTACAAGGCGGTTTAACTTGGAAATGATCCATTTATCCGCCGGCTCGAAAGCTTCCGGCTTTGTGATGGTCTTTCCCTCCATGTTCATCATAATGAACCGGGAGGCATTCCAGACTTTATTGGCAAAATTCCTTGCCGCCTCCACTCTTTCATAGTAGAAACGCATATCGTTGCCCGGCGCGTTTCCGGTGATCAGCATCAGGCGCAGCGCATCCGCGCCGTACTGGTCGATGATCTCCAGCGGATCGATGCCGTTGCCCAGCGATTTTGACATCTTCCGTCCCTGAGAATCCCTCACAAGCCCGTGGAACAGCACGGTTTTAAAGGGCCTCTCTCCCATCTGCTCATAGCCCGAGAAGATCATACGGATCACCCAGAAGAAAATGATGTCATAACCCGTCACCAGCACATCCGTCGGATAGAAATATTTCAGATCCTCCGTCATTTCCGGCCACCCCAGCGTAGAGAAAGGCCACAGCGCAGAGGAAAACCACGTATCCAGCACATCCTCATCCTGTGTGAAATGCGTTTCGCCGCACTTCGGGCAAACCTGCGGCGCCTGCCTTGCAACCACCACTTCGCCGCACTTGTCACAGTAATAAGCGGGAATCCTGTGGCCCCACCAGAGCTGGCGGCTGATGCACCAGTCCCTGATATTATCCGTCCAGTTAAAATAGATCTTCTCCATTCTCTCCGGGATCAGTTTTACTTCCCCGTTCTTTACCGCTTCCGCAGCCGGCCTTATCAGTTCCTCCATCTTTACAAACCACTGTTCTTTTACAAGGGGTTCGATGGTGGTATTGCAGCGGTCATGGGTGCCTACATTATGGCTGTAGTCCTCAATTTTCCCGAGAAGCCCTTCCTCTTTCAGTTCCTCCAGAATCTGTCTTCTCGCCTCATAGCGGTCCAGTCCCGCGTATCTGCCGCCGTTTTCATTGATGGTGGCATCATCGTTCATGATATTCACGATCGGCAGGTCGTGGCGTTTACCTACCTCAAAGTCGTTAGGGTCATGGCCCGGTGTGATCTTCACAACACCGGTTCCGAATTCCATATCCACATATTCATCTTCCACCACGGGGATCGCTTTATTGACAATCGGAAGCCATACGTATCTGCCCTTCAGATAGGTATAGCGCTCGTCCTTCGGATTCACCGCGACCGCCGTATCGCCAAGCATGGTCTCCGGACGGGTCGTTGCAAACTCAAGGAACTCCGTCCTGCTTGGCTGCCCGTTTTCATCCACCAGCGGATATTTGATATGCCAGAAATGCCCCGCCTGCTCCTCGTATTCCACTTCCGCATCGGAGATGGACGTATTGCAGACCGGACACCAGTTGATGATCTTTGCGCCTTTGTAGATCCAGCCCTTTTCATGCATCTTGCAGAATACTTCCGTAACGGCTTTATTACAGCCCTCGTCCATCGTGAAACGTTCCCTGTCCCAGTCACAGGAAGAGCCCAGTTTTTTGAGCTGTGAAACGATCCTGCCGCCGTACTCCCTTCTCCAGTCCCAGGCGCGCTCCAAAAATTTCTCCCTGCCCAGATCATGCTTGTCGACGCCCTCTTTTTTCAGCGCCTCAATAATCTTTACCTCCGTGGAAATGCTGGCATGATCCGTGCCCGGCTGCCACAGCGCATTATAGCCCTGCATCCTCTTATAGCGGATCAGGATATCCTGCATCGTATTGTCCAGTGCATGTCCCATATGAAGCTGTCCGGTGATATTGGGGGGCGGAATCACGATCGTGAAAGGTTTCTTTGTGTGATCCACTTCCGCATGAAAGTATTTCTTCTCTAACCATTTTTGATAAATTCTGTCCTCGATGCCTTTGGGATCGTAGGTTTTTGCAAGCTCTTTTCCTGCCGCACTGCTCATAATCTTCTCCTCCTTCAGTCTGAGTTCCTCAAAAAGCAAAAGCCCTCTGCCGATCTGTCGGCAAAGGGCATCAAACTGCTGTATCACCTTTGTCCTCTTTTCCTAAAGAGAATCATAGTGGATATGCACCTGATTTGTCAAGTGTTTACTGATCAATTATTGAAGAACGGAAACAGGTTTCCGAAAGGATTCATCTGGTCAGAGGGCACATAGTAACCGCCTTCGGATGGAACCTGAGTCCCTGACTGTTCCTGAGACTGGCTGTTATCGGATTCAATGCCCGCTTCTTCGGCTGTATATAACGTAACCGGGATCTGCCTGTCTTCATAGCCTGCATCGTTTCTCACCTTCACCGTGAGAGTAATGGTTTCATCTGCTTTATAATAGGTCAGATATTCTTTCAGTTCTTCGATGGTCTGCACTGTCTTTCCGTCGATCTGCGTGATGATCATACCCCGCTGAAGCCCTGCTTTTTCCGCCGGGGAGCCTTCCGCAATACTGATGATATGCGCGCCGATCGGAATGTCGTAAGCCTGATTTATCTCTTCCGTCACATTATTGCCGGTAATGCCGAGGTATCCTCTTTCCGCTTCCTCCACTACCGGCCGTGTCTCCCGTTCCATCATCATCTCCATATCTCCTTTGATGTCGGAGATCGGAATGGCATAGCCCATGCCTTCTACCTTTGTATTTGCCACCTTAACGGAATTGATCCCCACCAGTTCCCCTTTCATATTGAACAGGGCGCCGCCGCTGTTGCCCGGGTTGATCGCCGCATCGGTCTGGATATACTGGTTGGCGCTGCCGATCGTCTCGCCGGAAGCTTCCGCAGATACGGTACGTCCCAGCGCACTGACAATACCTGTCGTTATGGACTGGCCATAGCCAAGTGCATTGCCGATCGCCACGACCTGCTCCCCTAAAACCAGTTCTTCGGAGTCCCCCAGCGTCGCCACTTTGATATTATCCATCGTTTCCTGAGAAAGGCTGCTTAAATCCACCGCGATGACGGCAAGGTCCTTGCTGGAATCATAATCCTTGATCTCCGCATCGGCGATCTGCGCATCCGAAATGTCCCTGCCGCCCTCCTGATAGCTGAACATCACACTCAGTTCCCTGCTGCCGGAAACCACATGGTAATTGGTAACGATCATCAGTTCCTGATCCGTTTTTCCGATGATGACACCGGAGCCGGAGCCTTCGGTCTCCTGCGTAAATGTTCCCCAGAGGCTTCTGATCTCTGCCTCCCCTTTGTTGGTGATCGCCACAACGGAAGGCAGGCACATTTCCGATATCTGCTTTATTGACAACCCCGACTCCGCTGTCGATGATGTCGGAGTTCCCGCAGCCGGCTCCGTCGTCTGAGGGAAGCTCTCCTGTATCTGCTGCTCTGCCGCCTGCTGCGCGGCCGCTTCCTTATTATACTGCTGCATCACAAGCCCGCTGCCCAAAGCGCCGCCTGCCGTCCCCATCACAAGGGATAACGCAACGCAGAGGGGCACGATCCCTTTTCCGCTTTTTTTCTTCTTTTTCCAGTCAGGCTCCGGCGCCGGTCCGTTTCCGCCGGTCTGATTATGATAGTAAATATAGTCGTTGGTTCCCTGATAATTGCCTGTTTCGTTGTTTTGTCCATACTGATATTCCATAACCGCCACTCCTTTATCTTATATTTATGTGCTCCCTGCGGCTGCTTTCAGAAATCTTTTCTTTTACAAAAGCCGGTACAGGACACATGGTCTGCGATGTAAAAAGCACCTGATGTGGATTTCCCTCATCAGATGCTTTTATCTTATTCTCTAATTATGTTAAAATTGTGATGCGATTGTGTTTATTTTGTGAAAACTGCAAACCGATTTATTTCTCAAACGCCGCTCTCGCAAATCTGCTGTTCTCCCGGTTTTCCAGCACCAGACGCTCCGCCTCCCCGGAAGGATTGGAGATCACAGCCGTCTTGATGATCTCGCAGGGAGGATCGGTTTTCACCCGCTCCACAGCCTCCGTCACCGCCGCCACATCACCGCTGACAAATACCGTCGTATGGCCGCCGCACTTTGTATGCCATGTCTGAAATTCCACTTCCGATGTTTTTAACATCACATCCACAGCCTGAATGGCATCCGCGCTGCCGAGTACCTCCACCAGGCCAAGGGCTCTAAATACGTTCATCTATCCATCCCTCCTCTACTTATTGATCGTCATCCGGATTGCCAGTTCGGAATCTTCGGACGGAGACGCGATGATCGTATGGGAATACACTTCCGAATCCATCTCTTTCGCCGTCTCGAGAGCCGCTTCCATCGCCGCCCTTACATCCGAAACGCTGCCCCGCATCTTCACGCAGGCACCGCTCTTTAAACGGTTTCTCTCCACCCCCTGAATCTTCACCGCCGCCGCCTTCGCCGCCGCATCCAGCGCCACAAAACAGGATAGATAGCTGTCCAGTTCAAATACCCCGATCGCCTGTCTCTCAAACCCCTCCGCCATATCGATAGCCCCGCCTTTCTCCATGCCTGCCGTAATTACCGCTTCCGCTGTTTTACAGTATTTATTTTATCTATGATCGATAGGAACAGTATACACTATTTTCTGCCCGGTTGGAACCATAAATTTAACTTTTTCCCTGCCGGACTGATCCGCCTGTTCCCACGGACTGAACGGTTGCTTTTTTCTACCGCTCCATCTTCCAGAACGCCGCACTGTAGGGAGGCAGCTCGCTTCCTCCGCCGAAATCATGCATCTTGCCGGTCAGCAGATCCTCCGCCCTGCCGCAGCCTGCGTCAAAATGCGCCGTATAACTTTCCCCGTCCGCATTGATCGCCACAAGGACGCGCTCATTTTCCGACTTTCTCTCAAAAATACACTGCTTATTCGTAAGGACTACCGAACGGAACGCGCCGTAATTCAAAGCTTCCGAATTTTTCTTCGCCTGTGCCATACGGCTGATCTCATCCGTCAGTTCATTCCAGACGGGTGCATCGAAGCATGCCCTGAGCACCGGATCGCCCTCGCTCTTATTTGCCTTCGCGCCCCACTCGCTTCCATAATAAACGCAGGGGATACCCGGCATGCCGAACATCAGCGCATAGATCAGCGGCAGATGCTTTTCGTTTGTCAGAATGCTCGCCACTCTTGTCACATCATGATTATCCACAAAGGACAGCATGTGCTTTCCTTTATATAAGGTCCAGTTTTCCGGCCCGAACTGCCGCAGCAGGGAGTGATTGATCTCAAACAGATTCATGCTGTTAAAGCTGGAATACAATCCTTTATAACATTCGTAGTTGGTCGCGGAATGCAGCATCTGGTCGTTCACCATCTGGTTGTAATCTCCGTGGAGCATTTCACCGAGCAGATAGAAGTCCTGCTTCTTCCCGTCGCAGAAACTTCTGAGCCGCCTTACAAAATTATGGTCAAGACAGTACGCCACATCCAGCCGCAGCCCGTCAATATCAAACTCTTCGATCCAGCAGTTCACCGCATCCAAAATATGCCGGATCACTTCCTCATTCTGCAGGTTTAATTTTACCAGATCATAATTGCCCTCCCAGCCCTCATACCAGAGCCCGTCGTTATAATTGGAATTTCCCTCCAGACTGATATGGAACCAGTGAAGATAGGGGGAACGCTCCCTGTTTCTCACCACATCCTGAAACGCCCGGAAGCCGCGCCCCACATGGTTGAACACACCGTCCAGCACAACCCTGATGCCTGCCTCATGCAGTTTCGCGCAGACTTCCTTAAAATCTTCATTGGTGCCGAGGCGCCTGTCTATCATCTTGTAATCCCTTGTATTATACCCGTGGGTATCCGACTCAAATACCGGCGAAAAATAAATCGCATCCGCCCCCAGCTTTTTGATATGGGGAATCCACTCCTCCACCTTTTTGATCCTGCCTGCCAGTACACCGTCATTTTCAAAAGGGGCCCCGCAAAACCCCAGCGGATATATCTGATAAAACACACTTTCAAAATACCATTTTCTGTTTTCCATAAAATTCTTTTCTACTCCTTTTTCCGCAATGTCTTTTCTCAGTGCCGCCGGGATACCCGCGCTTTTTTACACTGCCCATTGCTATCCTGAATATTATACCACACATTTCCTTTTTACTCCATGTCTAATTTTTTCAACCATTACGGATAGTAACGATTCAGCCTCCTGAAATAAAATTCTCAAAACCTAAATCCTTTACCGGCCCCCGTTTCGTTATATACTGATAGGGGAACCCCTCAGGAGGAATCAACTTGACGCGCGAAGATAAACTGATACAAAAAATGAAACAGGGTGACACGGACGCCGTAAATGAGCTGATAGCAATGTACTATCCGGAAATTCTGCGCTATTGTCTCTGGCATGCCCCGAACCGTTCTCTGGCAGAGGACATCACCCAGGAAACTTTTTTAAAAGCAGTCCGCTATTTTGACCGCTACACGCATACCGGCAGTTTCAGGCCCTTTTTATACCGGATCGCCAAAAACACATGCATCGATATGCAGCGGAAAAACCGGCATCCGGATATGTCTTTTGACGAGGCTGTGCCCGACATTCCGTATCGTGAAACCGGTTTTGAAACGATCCGGTCTGATCTGGCTCTGCGGCAGCTGATCGCCGGACTTCCTGCACAGTCGCAGGAAATCCTGCTTTTAAGATTCGGCCACGACCTGACCATAAGGGAAGTCGCAAAAGCCGTAAATCTGCCGCCCAGAACCGTCCAGTCCAGACTGCGTGCGGCGCTGAAAAAAATCAAAAAAGATCTGGAACAGGAAAAAGGAGGAACCTCATGAAAAGAAAAGATCTGGAACAAACCTTAATCCGTACACTGCATCAGCCGCCGGTCACGGTAAATGAACAGCACTTTGCCGCCACCTGCCGGCTCGCCGGAATGCAGGCACACCAAAAACAGGCACGCAGGCGCATTACCTTCCTGCCCTTTTTATCCATGCAGATCCGGTATATCGGCTGGAAGATCTGGCTTGCCCAGAGTATATTTCTGCTGCTCACCGGCTGTATATTAAACCGTATTTACGGCATAGATCATCTGAAGACCCCTCTGCATCTGGCAAAATTACTGTCTTGCCTGTCCGTTCTGGTCTTTATGAGCGCACTGCCGCCAGTCTACCGCTCTGCCCGATACCGGATGCAGGAAGTGGAAGCGGCGGCACGCTTTTCCTCAGCGAAGCTTCTTATGGCGAAACTGATCATCATCGGAGCCGGCGACCTCTTTATTTTGAGCGGTATCTTCTGTATCACGATATGGAAGGCATCCCTGCGGGCAGACAGCGTGATCCTGTATCTCTGCTTTCCTTTTCTTCTGGGCAGCAGCTGCTGTCTGTTTCTTCTCGGGCATCTGCCTCCCGGACAATTTTTTGCCGCCAGTATAATGCTATGCTCTTTCCTGATCCTGGCAGCGGCAACCCTATCCCGGCATGCCGTACCGCCTTTTTACAATTCTTTCTCTTCGGGATGGATCGCAGTATGTATGATTCTGGCAGCCTTCAACATCCGACAGTTCCGTTACATTCTGTACGGTTCATCTTATACGGAACTGCAGTTATCTTAAACGACAGGTTCCTTTGCCGCTTTCAGTGACGCCGCGGAAAAAAATCGTTTATGTCACACAAAGCTCCCCGCGCCGTGCGCCCCTGAAACGCCTCAGATCCGGTAATACATTTTAACAGAAAGGACACAACTATGGAATTATCGATTGAACACATTTCAAAACAATTTAAGGACACCCAAGCGGTGGACGATGTCTCCCTGCTGATCACCCCCGGCGTATGGGGGCTGCTCGGCGCCAACGGTGCCGGAAAGACAACTCTGATGCGGATGATCGCAGGTATTATGAAGCCCTCTGCCGGAACGATCCGGTATGACGGCATCCCCATCGATGAACTGAAGGAAAACTATCGGGATATCTTCGGCTACCTCCCGCAGGAGTTCGGATTTTATCCTGAATTTACAGTGAAAGACTACCTGAACTACGTCGCCGTCCTAAAAGGCCTGACCGCAAAGGACAGCAGACGAAGGATCGACAAATTGCTGGAACAGCTGACGCTGTCCCATGTAAAAAACAAAAAGATCATCAAACTCTCCGGCGGCATGAAGCGCAGGGTGGGCATAGCGCAGGCGCTGCTCAACGAGCCGGAGGTCCTGATTCTGGATGAGCCCACCAGCGGGCTCGATCCCGGGGAACGGGTGCGCTTCCGCAATCTCCTTTCGGAGTTTGCCCACGACCGTATTGTACTGATTTCCACACATATTGTCTCCGACGTGGAATACATCGCCTCGCAGAACGTGATCATGAAGGGCGGAAAACTTCTCGCCGGCGGAACCACGGAGGAACTGGTGAAACTGGTCAGCGGCAAAGTATGGACTGCACAGATTCCGATGGATTCCCTGGCTGAGTATGAGCGCAGGCTGCCTATCGTAAATATCCGCAACGAAGAGAACGGGCAGATCTCTATCCGTTATCTGGCCAAGCAGCCCTTTACGGAAAATTCCCGCCCCGCCGCGCCCCATCTGGAAGATTTATATTTATGGCTGTTCCCGCAGCAGCCGGCAAACAGGAGGTAAATCTATGCGTTTATTCATATTGGAACTTAAAAGAGTTTTAAAGACAAGAATGACTATTATATTATTGCTTTTTTCATTGTTTCTCGCTTTTTTTATGGCTTATATACCGATCACCTTTTCCTGCCACGAATATACGGATGCCGACGGTAACAAAGTCGAATTGACCGGCCTTGCTTCCATCAGGTACGAAAAAGACCTGCAGGCGGATCTTGCAGGCGCCGTTACGCCAGAGAAGGTGCGGCAGGCTGTGGAAGACTATCAGGCATGCCTGAGAAAATACGGGGTGGATAGTTCCTATGATCTGCCGGACGGCGTTTATGAGGAGGAGATCACTCCCTATGCTCCGCTGCTGCATGGCGTCCGGGAAATATTCGCCAATCCGAACACGGGAATCGCCCCTTCCCTTATGGAGATCGAACCCGCAGATATTGATGACTTCTATGGTCAATGCGAAAGACGGAACGTCTCTCTGCTGAAACAGGAGCAGAAGGAATCCCCCGCGGCACAGGCAGCCGCGCAGACTATGTATCAGAACGTGGAAAAACCGTTCCTGTTCTTTCCCGGATACAGCAGTAATCCTATGGATTATCAGATAATCATCGCTTTTTTGATCCTGCTTTTCTGCACGGTGATAGCCGCACCGGTTTTTACTTCCGACTACCAGACCGGTGCGGACGATATCCTGCGCTGTACAAAATACGGAAAAACAAAATTTGCGGTTACAAAAATCCTGTCCGCCCTTTTAATCTGCAGCACAGCCTTTTCTCTCTGCACTTTTATCTACATCATGGTGTCAAACAGCCTTTTCGGCTGGGACTGCACCAAAACCTCCATGCAGATGATCTACTCTGCCGTCAATCTGCCGGATATGAATATCGGAGAGCTCCAGCGCTTTACCGCCGCTTCCAATATACTCTGTGTCCTAGCGGCTGTAAGTTTTACGCTGTTCCTCTCCTCAAAATTTAAAAATGTTGCGGTATCCCTGTCAGCGGCTCTGCTGTTTTGTATTCTGCCGATCATCGTCTACATGGCGCTTCCCACAAAAATCGGGAACTGGATCTATCCCGTGATCCCTGCCGGCGGTGTCGGGCTGCAGACAAGTATTCTATACGCCGTTACTGACTTTGAATTCTGGAATATCGGAAACTCAGCCATATGGCTTCCCTATGTGATGATCGGGGCTTATATTATCGAGATCCCGCTGTTTATCGTTTTGACGGTTTATTCTTATATCAGGCATAATGCAAGTTAAAATCGTTTGTATTATATAACCGGTTCCTATTATTTGACCGGAAATGCAAACACCGGGATAAAAGCAGTCCATATTATTTGACCGGAAATGCCAATACAAAAACAGAAGTATAATTCTCAGGGGCTCTCCTCTGAGAATTATATTTTCATTTTTTCCGGCTATGCTGTCAATGACATTTATAAAACAATAACCTTCTGCTATCCCTAAAAGAAAATTCATGTTTATTTTCTTCGATTTCTCTGATCTCCCCTTCTTGTGTTTACATAATACTTATCCACATCCCATTGACTGATTCGGTTCTATTTTCCTTTTTTTAAAAAGTAATCCACATTTTGGACTCGATTTTTATGAATTTCATGTCATTTTTGCCATCAAAATCCCACTTTTCCACATGTTTATCCACATATACACATCTGTCAGGTTAAAATTCCAAAAAAATCACTCATGTCTTTTTCCAAAATGCAAGTATTTTTTTCCATGTCATATCACAACTTTGCTTTACTGATCTGCAGAATTTTCACACAATTTCGTCACGATCCGACCATAATTCCCGGTTGACTCTGGTACATTTCAGAGAGGTATGCTACAATATATTGTGGTCGGAATCCATTGACTGATCCGGTACCATCCAAAACACAATATTTATCAGTTTATTTATTCAACTCTTTCATTTTGCTCCGGATACCGGTTTTTTAAGAAAGCATATGAAAAAGCATTCACGCATCAAAAATAATTTCTGAACACACAGAAAATGAGAAAGGAAAATATCACATGTTATTAATAGGCTCCCATGTGGGAATGAGCGGTAAGGAAATGTTTTTAGGATCTGTAAAAGAAGCCCTGTCATATCACGCCAACACCTTTATGGTCTACACAGGCGCGCCGCAGAACACCAGAAGAAAAGAACTCTCCGAATTAAAAATTCCGGAGGCAAAAGCGCTGATGAAGGAAAACGGCATAGAACAGTTTATCGTGCATGCCCCCTATATCATCAATCTTGCCAACTCGGTTAATCCGTCCACCTTTGAACTGGCGGTGGAATTTCTGGAAAAAGAAATCACAAGAAGCGCCGGCATGGGCAGCCGTATCCTGGTTCTGCACCCCGGTTCCCATGTCGGAGAAGGCACCGAAACCGGGATCCGAAAGATCACGGAAGGCCTCAATCAGATCCTGACCGCCGATACCCCTGTTTCCATAGCATTGGAAACCATGGCGGGAAAAGGCTCGGAGATCGGAAGCCGTTTTGAGGAACTTGCTGAAATTTATGAGAAAACCGTACACTCCGAAAAACTCAGAGTCTGCATAGACACCTGCCATATGCATGATGCAGGTTACGACGTGATACATGATTTTGACGGTATCTTAACCGCTTTTGATAAGCTGCTGGGCATATCCCAGATTGCCGCTGTCCATCTCAATGACAGTAAAAATCCCCAGGGCGCACGCAAAGACCGGCATGCCAATTTAGGGGACGGCTGTATCGGGTTTGAGGCACTATCCTATGTCGCCCATCATCCCGCTCTTACGGATATCCCGAAAATACTGGAGACACCTTATATCCCGCAGGCGGAAAATCCGGATAAGAAGGTGCCGCCCTACAAAGAGGAGATCGCGCGGCTTCGACAGGAAAAACCTTAAAATTGAGCAGAACTTCAGGAACAAACTCCAGTTTCAATGTCATTCCCATCCCGTCTGCAAGGCGTTTTAGCAGTTTAAGGGATGGGTTTCCTGTTCCGTTTTCTATCAAGCCCAAAAAGAAAATTGTCAATAGAATCCTGTTTACTCCCACAATTTCCAAAACTCTCCAACATGAAAGGCTGCATGGTTGCAGGTAGTCACCTGATAATCCTTCCATTCTCTCGGGAACATCCGCTGGTAGGAGCGCTGCAGAAAACGTTCATCCAAAAGCGCCACAATGCCGATATCATCCACTGTGCGGATCACCCTGCCTGCCGCCTGCAGTACTTTATTCATTCCCGGGTACTGGTAGGCATAATCAAAACCGTTTTCCGACTGTTTATCAAAATACCGGCGGATGATCTCTCTTTCATTACAGACCTGAGGCAGACCGGTTCCCACGATGACCGCACCGATGAGCCTGTCCTGCTTTAAGTCGATCCCCTCGCTGAAAATGCCGCCGAGAACGCAAAATCCCAGCAGGGAACGACTGTCTGCGGATTGATTCTGTATATCTTCTAATTTCACCGGTTCTGCCGCCCTTATCAGATCGTCTCCCATCAGCTCCTCTTCTATTATTAAATTTTTTTCTGTCAGGATTTCTTCTGTTAAAATTTCTTCCGCCAAGTTTTCTTCCGTAAAGTTTTCCTCCCCGGAACTTTCCTCCAGCCTCGAGAATTTCCTCAGGAAGTCTTCCCGTTCCTTCTCCCCCATACGCGTCTCCTGCAAAATACAGATTTCTCTTTCCTCTTCATAAAAGGCTTCCAGATATACTTCATACACCTGTTTTAAAAACGCATGGGACGGAAAGAAGATCAGATAATTCCCCTTTTTCTGAGCCGTAATCTCTTTAATATAAGAAGCTGCCCTGAAATACTCTCCGGGTCCCCGCCTTGTATATTTACTCGTAATGTCAGAGCCGATAAAAAGCCCCCGCTTTTTCGGTGAAAAAACAGATGCCGCATACACCTCATAGTCGTCTTTTTCACCTCCCAGCAGGCTCTTATAATATTGGATCGGAAGAAACGTTGCAGAAAATAAAATACTGCTCCTTGCCCGCATCATACATTCCTCCAGATTGCCGGAAGGGTCCACACAGAAGAGTTTCAGAAGAAAACTTCCGTCATCCTGCATCTCATCATACATGACATACTTGTCATCCAGCTTATCATAAATCAGCAAAAAGTGCGATATTTCAAAGTAAAACTCCAGTACCGCCTTCCTGACAGGACTGTCATCATGATCTTCCAGAAACCGCTCCATCTGTGCTGCCAGTTTATTCACTGCCAGAATAAAGGGATCGATACTTTCCAGAACTTTATACGTTTCACACTCTTTTTTATAGGTCAGAAGCTGTCTGTTACACCGCTCTAACAGAGCCCCCATCTTTTTGTCATATATCCTGACCTCCTTTTTCAGTTCCAGAAAATCTTCCTTTCTCAGTTCCGCACTGTACATCTCACGGCCTCTGTCCACCAGATTATGGGCCTCGTCCACCAGAAAAATATACTCCCGTCCTGCTCCTTCCGCAAAAAATCTTTTTAAATAAACATGGGGATCAAACACATAGTTATAATCGCAGATCACACCGTCCGCAAACAGGCTCATATCCAGACACATCTCAAAAGGACAGACCCGGTGTTTCTGTGCATAGGCTTCTATCAATTCCCTTGTAAAACTGACTTCATGAGTCAACATATCATAAACCGCGTCATTTATCCTGTCAAAATGCCCTTTGGCGTAGGGACATGCCACCGGATTGCACTCTGCCTCCTCCAAAAAACAGATCTTATCCCGGGCAGTCAATATTACCGTCTTAAACAACAGCCCCCGTTCCCGCAGAATGGAAAAGGCTTCTTCCGCCACTGTGCGGGTGATGGTTTTTGCAGTCAGATAAAACAGCTTTTCCGCCATCCCCTCCCCCACCGCCTTTACCGACGGAAATACGGTGGACAATGTTTTTCCCACGCCCGTGGGCGCTTCGATAAACAGCTTTCTTTTGTGATAAAGGGTCTGATAGACATAGGTGATCAGTTCTTTCTGACCTTCCCTGTAGGGGAACGGGAAATCTATCTGCCGGATGGACTGCTGCCGTTTTTCTTTCCACTCCACCTCATAGTCCGCCCATTTCTGATAGGACTTCATCAGCCCCTCAAACCATTTCTCCAGGTCCTGAAGCCGGTAGTCCCGAAAGAAATACTGCAGTTCTCCCGTCTCTATATTGCAGTAGGTCATACGCACTCTGATAAAAGGCAGGCTATTCTGCTTTGCATAAATATAAGCATAACACTTCGCCTGCGCCAAATGCACCATGACAGGCGCTTTCATCCTGCTGACATCCGCGTAAGTACCCTTGATCTCATCTATGACAACCGCGTCACCTATTCTGTCAGGGTACTGATCCTGCGATATTTCCGCCCCAGTCCCTCCCGTTACATCATTTCCGCTGACATTCTCCGTCTCTATTACGGTTTCAATATCTCCTTTTGCCGCCTCGCCTTTTACTTTTATTACTTCTTCCGCTTCTGCCGCTCTTTCGATCTTATCCCTTCGTCCAGCCTTCTCACGTTTTCCTTCCCGCTCCTCAAAACAGACAGGCACCTCCTTTATGATGCGCTTTGCAAGCTGCCCGTCAATAATACCGTCCGCCCTGCCTTCCACAAGAATATCATACTTTGGTGTATGATAACTATACTTTAATGTAACTTCCGCATGATAATCAGCCCCCATACGCCTCTGCAGCATGCGGTGGATTCTGCCGCCCTCCTGCATTGCATTTTCCGGAGCGGCCGCTTTTCTGTTGTCGATATCTCCGCTGCGCAGGATAAATTCTACGAGGCTGCGGACGGATGTAATGATTTCCATGAATGTCCTCATTTCTGTTACGGAAGAATAAACTGTTACCGATTTTTTTCAGTATAGCATATTTTTACTTGCATATATAGAAAAAAAGAGGTTTAATATTACTGAGGATTTTTTCTGCCCGTTATAAAACAAACGAAACCGGGCGCAAACAGGTCATCTTGTACTCCTGTCAGGTATAAATATCCGGGTCATCCGCATAAAGATAAATCAATCCATAAAATCACATGTCATTGATATCATTTATATGATTGATATGATTAAGAAAACACATTGCAGCAGGAAAGGACGGAAACCATGAGCAATACTATCATACCGGAAAACTATCAATCTGCCTTGAATCTCCATGATACGCAGGTCGCCATTAAGCTGGTAAAGGACTGTTTTCAGAGCCTTCTAACAGAAAGGCTGCATCTGCAGAGAGTATCGGCTCCGCTGTTTGTCACGCCGGAGTCCGGACTGAACGACAACCTCAACGGAATAGAGCGGCCGGTCGGTTTCACTGTAAAAGAACAGAATGAACGGGAGGCTGAAGTTGTACAGTCTCTTGCAAAGTGGAAACGTTTTGCACTGAAAAAATACGGCTTCCATTACGGAGAAGGGCTTTACACTGATATGAACGCGATCCGCCGGGACGAGGAGACCGACAATATCCATTCCATCTTTGTGGATCAGTGGGACTGGGAAAGGATCATTGCCAAAGACGAACGTACACTGGATACCCTGAAGACTGTGGTGCGGGATGTATACCGTGTACTGTACAAAACAGAAAAATATATGGCGATCCAGTACGATTACATAACGGAGATCCTGCCCAAAGATATATTCTTTTTAACCACGCAGGAACTGGAAGATATGTATCCGGATGCCACACCGAAGCAGCGGGAATACTATATCACAAAGGAAAAAGGCGCCGTCTGCCTGATGCAGATCGGCGATAAGCTTCTCTCCGGCGAGCGCCATGACGGCAGGGCACCGGACTATGATGACTGGGCGCTGAACGCGGATATCATTGTCTATTATCCCGTACTGGATATCGCGCTGGAACTTTCCTCCATGGGTATCCGTGTGGATGAGGACTCTTTAAAACAGCAGCTTGCAAAGGCAGGGTGCGAAGACCGCGCCGAACTGCCTTTCCAGAAAGCCATTCTGGAAAAAGAACTTCCTTATACAATAGGCGGCGGTATCGGCCAGTCCCGTATCTGCATGTTTTTCCTGCGGAAAGCCCATATCGGGGAAGTCCAGAGTTCCATCTGGCCGGATGAGACAGTGAAGCTGATGGAGGAACACGGAATAAAACTGTTGTAACAAAAAACGGGCCAGCCCGGGCGGCAAATTACGCCGGCCCATGGGCAGCCCGTTTTATAGTTCCTGCCGTCCCCCTGCCTCCGGCACAATATATTGGTGAAATGAGCCCAGCCCAACTCAACTGCTCCCCCTCCGGAAACTCCAGCCGCAACGGACCGTTTTTGTTCTCTTTTTTGTTAAGTTGTCAATGGAAAAACTATCGCATCAATCTGATAAGGCATTGCCCAAATCCCCCTATATCCCGAAATAATCCCAAACTTCTGTCCCCCAAAAGTATTCTTTCTCTATGATATAATGATTCACCTGCCACTTCTCCTGCCGCTTCACTCCCATCCGGACGCCTTCCTGTACTATCAGAAAAGATAAGAATTCATCCTCATCCCCAAAACAGTTTTCCGGTGTATCCGCTTTTCCCCAGCCCTTTTCAATCGCTTCCCCGCACTGCTCCTTTTCCTCCGATGTTATATAACCATGCGTCAATGCATCATCAGACCATTCATCAAAGATCTGCATGAATTCTTCTTTCTGCAAAAGTCCTGTCACCGTCGCATATTCTCCGCTTTGTTTATCCACCATGATCGCCATCTCTATTCTCTGGTCAAGGCCGTGATCCCCATAATAAGATAACTCCACCTGCCCGCTGACCAGCCGACTGTTATAAAAAACCGGATCGGCATCCATAATGACGCTCCGTTTCCCGTCAGAATAATGCTGTCCGAAAACCTGAAGCAGCTCGTATTCTTTCTCCCAGATCAGACTGTTGATATGATGTTCCTCCAGCAGATTTTCACAGGCATATTGAAAACTGTCGCTGTAAGAACTCAAAACTGTTCCATCCCGCATCAAAACATCATCCGCACTCTGCCAGTTTCCTTCGCAATAATTCTGCCGGGAACCTCCAAAATACTGCAGCATGCTTATCCTGCCATAATTTTCAACGCCGCCTGTCAGTAAAGAATCGTCAAAAGAATCTCTGTAATAAGAACATAACATATAAAAATTCTTATCCTCTTCATCATACTGAAACCTGAGCAGTGCATTGGTAAAAGGACTGCGCCCGACAAAATACTCCAACTGCAATACTCCCTCATCAACAAACGTTACTTCCGTTAAAACAAGCGCAGTATCCCAGTATTCGATGCCGTATGATAAACTGATCTGCTCATAGCCGCCGTCCTCCGCAGACAGCAGCAGCCAGAAAGAAGCCGCATAATACTGCGATGAAAGTTCATAAGGACTCCAATCCGTATATCGTTTCTCTTCTTCGTAATCATCCGGATATAATACCGCCACATAATCCATCCTGCCGTCATGATTTAAATCACTGACAGCAATGTTATTCCAAGCATTTAACAGACTGTAACCCTCCGGCTTATACTGTTCCACTATCTCAAGCGACACTTCACTGACCCGCAGCTGACAGGAAATACGCCTTATCTGTCCCCGCAGGAAATCCGCAATACAGCTCTCTTTGTCCGCCGTCACATCGACGAACCTTCCCTCCTTCCGGTCAATCCGGTACATAAGATCCCCGCTGCACCAGAACTCCTGCATCTCTCCGCCTGTTTCCTTCGCCAGATACTCCTCCGCCTCCTGCCTTCGAAGTTCTTTTCTCTCTTCCAGATCCGTCCCGCCGTCATCATAGACATAATCCACCCTGCTGCAGCGCAGCGCATCCTCATTTACAATATAATCCGGCAGATCCTTCTCACATACGCTCTCCGTCTGATAGGTAAACCACATACTGCCATCCGACAGCAGCCGGCATTCATACCTTTGTCTTTCCCCCAGATCTTTATTTGTCACAGCCAGTTCAAAAACATGCATTCCGTCTTCGTCAAATCCCGCCTGCAGTACACCGTCATACGCCTCGGAAAACATGTAGATGGTGCTGACCTCCTCCTGATACCAGCCGCTGTCCTCATCCAGCCTGCGGTTTTCCGACAGCATATCCTCCAACGCTTCTATGGAGCATTCATATAATTCCTTCTGTTTTGAAAGAAGTTCTTCTTCCGCCCGGGCCGCCTGCGCTTCCTTAGGCTGTTCCCTATGGACCGCACCTGCCGCTTCTTCCG
Organism: Lachnospiraceae bacterium; assembly: GCA_910573755.1. Taxonomy (GTDB): domain Bacteria; phylum Bacillota; class Clostridia; order Lachnospirales; family Lachnospiraceae; genus 1XD8-76. The sequence continues at coordinate 71,424 of CAJTBO010000021.1, forward strand.
GCTTTGTAATATCTTCCCCTCCGCCTTCCGGCGCATTTATGTTTATGCCGTCCGCTTTCCCACAGGCTGTAAAACATATGATACAGAGCAAAAACGCTGTAAAAAGGAGCCGCATCTTTCTCATTCCTATCAATCCCCTTCCCGGTCAAGTTCTCAACAAAATTTCCCAGATCTCTCCCTTAAAACAATGACATCACTCCCCCTTGATCAGCACTCTCTACCTGCAGTTCCTGCCATAATATATCCCGCTTTTTTCTTTTTCAGTATATCCTTTTCCATCCTTAAAAGCAATCTGTAATGCATATAAGTTCGATATACGCCGTTACCAGTAAATCCACTGACCGCAGCCCTAAATCGTATCCTGCTGTTTAAAACAAAATTAGAACTGTCACATCCGCTGATACCCTCCTGTAAATAACATGAAAATAAAATGCATATTTCCCAAAATCGTGGCATGATTGAATCTTGAGAAAAGAAAACCTTCATGTTATCATATTTTTATCTGCCGGGAAAGGAGAAAAATATCATTATGGATATGTTTCAGTTAAAATATTTTGTTTCTGCCGCCAGTATCGGAAATTTCACTCTTGCCTCTTATGAAAACAGTATTTCACAGTCATCATTCTCAAAGCAGATCATGAGTCTGGAAAACGAACTGGGTGTAAAATTATTTGAGCGCAAAAAAAGAAATATCATACTGACACCGGCCGGAACCCAGTTTTTGGAATATGCTTACCGGATGTTAAACACTTATGATGAAATGATAATCGGAATGGAAACTTATTCAACCTTCCGAACCCTTCCCGTCCGTATTGCCTCCATACCCGTCATATTGCCCTACTCTCTGGAAAATATCATCTTTCAGATCAAGAAAAAAATGCCGGAACTGATCTTCAGTATCAGTGAATTGCCTGAAAGCACCTATGTCTTAAAGGCCCTGCGCCGCGAAGAATGCGATTTTTGTATTTTAAGAACAGATTTTATAAGTTCTGACCTTTATAAAATATATCCTGTCATAAAGGACCAGCTTTGTGCGGTACTTCCTTCTTATCACCCTCTGGCGGACCGCAGTATCATTTCTGTAAAGGATCTGAAGGACGATATTTTCATTATGCCGCCAAAAGCCACCGATCTGCGTCTCATTGCTGAAAGAGCCTGTATACACGCCGGTTACCACCCTAATATAGGTTACATTACCAGCGGGAATATCGATCTGACTTTAAGAATTGCCCAGGAACAGAATATGGTCTATCTGGCTTTCAAAAGGGTGATCGATTATTATCCCACAGAGGGATGCATCATTATTCCGTTGGCAGAATCCATCAGCAGCTGGACGGCTTTCGTCACGCTCAAAAAAGAAGTATTTTCGGGAACAACCCGAAAGATCATTGAATTTCTGGAAAAAGAATATCCTGAACATGCCGTTTTGTAATAGATGCATTCCTAATCTGAATTGATTTTAAATACTCTTGTTTTTACAATGATTATAAGTCATCAGACTTTGATCAAACACAAAACAGGAGGGTTATAAAGATGAAACGAATGTATGGTGTGAACACACCGATTTCCTGTCCTATGGCAGAGAATGGAAAGGTAGATTATGACAGCTTAAAAAGCCTGTGCAATTTTCTCATCGAAAAGGGTGTAGACGGACTCTATCCCAACGGTTCTACCGGGGAAATGAGTTATCTCACACTGGAAGAACGCAAACGTATTCTGGAATGCGTTTTAGAAACCAACAACGGCAGGAAACAGGTATTCAGCATGGTCGGCGCACAGACCACAAAGGATACTATTGAACTGGCCAGACATGCGGAAGCTGCCGGCGCAGATGGTATAGGCGTAGTAACTCCTTCCTATTTTAAACTGGATGAGGAGGAACTGCTCTCCTATTATCAGGATATTTCTGCCAGTGTTTCCGAAGATTTTTCTATCTATCTTTATGGAATTCCCCAACTTGCAGTAAACGATATTACGCCCGAACTGGCTGAACGTATCGCTCAGTCCTGTCCCAATGTGGCAGGAATTAAATACAGTTATCCCGATATGCCCCGTCTGCTGCAATTTCTCAATGTAAGAGGCGGAGACTTTTCTGTTCTTGCGGGACCGGATGATCTGTTCTTTTCTCTTTTAGCCTCAGGCGGAGACGGAACCATCTCCGGCAATTCCAACGTGATCCCTGAACATTTTGTTGCAATATATCAGGCTTTTCAAGCAGGAGATTATGATAAGGCACGCCGTCTGCAGGCTAAAACAAACCGTCTGATAACATACATCAGCGGCCCCAACAACATGTCCCGATATAAGATAGGACTGAAAGAAAGGGGGGTTATCAAATGCTCCGCAGTACGCAAACCTCTGCGCGATCTGACACCGGAAGAGGAGCATAACTATCTGGAACAGATTAAATCCATGGACTATCTGGACATCACAAAATTTTAACATACACCGGCAGGTTCTCTTTTACAGCAGCAGCTCAGGCCTGCCGGATATCGACGGCACTCTGATCGGGATGGATCATTATACGGAAGTGCGGATTGTTTCCGTAACCGCCTGTTTCGTCATTCCATGCTCTTTTATCTGCTCGTTAAAAACCTTACAAAAACCAATGTATTCATTAATCACCAACCCCCACTTCAAGTGGGGGTTTGAATATCGCCCCCAAGGACTCTGTTACTGCTCGCCTGAAAGGCGGGTGTCGCAAGCATATGTTACTTGCCGCCGCTAAAAAGCGGCTCCCTCACTTTCTTCTTTCCGGGACTCTTCTGACTGATCCTGGATGTATCTCTTTATGGCATCCTCTGTTACATTTCCTACCGTTGCCACATAATATCCTCTTGCCCAAAACGCTTTGTTCCATTTACTTTGCTGATTCGGATGCCTGTCATATATCATCAGCGTACTTTTCCCTTTCAGATATCCCATGAAATTCGAAACGCTTATTTTAGGCGGAATGCTCACGCACTTATGCACGTGGTCGGCACATACGGCGCCTTCTATAATCTCTACTCCTTTGTACTGGCATTTCCATCTCGTATGTGATAAACTTTTACTGTCCATTTGGACTGCCTCCTATTCTTGAGATTGGCTTGCGACACCTTTCTCATGATATCATAGGAGGCTTTTTTGTACCATCTTCTTCGTCACTACTTACTCTATTCTCCCCAGCATAGCTGGGGGTTTAGTGTTTTCAATTATAAATTCCGGCGATATGTCCTGCCCACGCCCGGTATATTCGATGGGAAATTTGCTTCCGCCATCCATGCCAATGCACTCAAATTCCAAAACAGTATTATTCATAATCCCTCCAAGTTTGAGCAATTTATTTCTGCATTCCCGACAACCGCTGCTCCCCGATTCCCCAATCTGCCGGAACGCCGGAGAAGCCCACCCTGCCTTGTCAGGCTGTGGCTTATCGGAGATATGAGTTTTATTTCCTTCTATGCTTTTGCGTCAAAGCTATTCTGCGGATTTTCCACCCCCACCGCTTCTTCACCCGCCAGCGGTATGCCCCTCTTGGCATTTCCCCACGCCTCGTTATAGATCATGCACATTTCCGTCTGTCTGGAAGCCTCCGCATTGGTGGTATACATCGTCCACCCATTATTGGAATAAGCCGCTACCATTTCCCCGTTCTTATCGTAAAACTCTATGTAATCGCTGTTTCCTGATGGCAGTTTCTGATATTTCACTTTCCCTTCCAGCAGCGTCGCCACAAAATCTATGGGCTTAAGCACATTCTGCCTGTTTTTGGAAACAGCTTTCAGGCCGGAAGTGATGATCCCTTTTCTGTCCGGGGACACTTCCGATGTGTAGCTTTTCATCAGCCTGTTAAACCCTTCAGATTTATTCTGGAACTGCCCTTTTGCAAAATCCTCATAAGCCTGCTCCCGAATCTGCTTCCGATATTCCTCATCACTGATGCCGCTTTTCTTTTTGGAGAAAACATATTTATCATTAAAGTCGGGCAGATGGATACCGCCTATGCTTCCTGTTCCTAAAAAGTATCTTTTCTGCAATGTGCCATTGAACGAATTGACCTGCATTATTTCACCCTCTCCTGTAAATTTCCTAATCTATTCAGCATTTCATACATCCGACTGTTCCCAAAAATAAAATTCTGTAAAGCAAGCGGTCTCCCTGCCTGTTTGCTTTCATTGTACAGCTTCATATAATCGTCCCTCGCCTGATAAAATGCATCTTCCAATTCTTCAATTTCTTTTGTCGGCGTTTCAGGAATATTCCCCTGAATGACCTGCCCTTGTGCCGCAATCCTGAAACAGGACTTCTGCCACTCTATTTCCTGCTCATACTGCATATCCAGCCACTCAATTTCTTCTTCCTTTGTCAGCAAAGTCCCATCTGCATTATAGTACTGCTCCTGTTCCTTTTCATGGCGCTGTTCGATTTCAGAATACAGCTTCGCATAACTCAGGCCACAGGCATTTACCACCTCAGAATACCCATACTGCCCTTTTTCTTCACCGATTTGTTTTAAGATTCCAGCTCTCATATTGCTGAGTGATGCCGCCGACTGCACCACTGTATGCTTAATTCTATCCATTAAGATTTTCCTGTTTTTCGATAATTGAGAAACTTTTAATGAATCTCTATCAAATACTTTCCGGCCTTCATTTTGACTTTCCTGAGATTTCAAACAATCCCTATCAAGTTTAAGGCCATCCTGCAAATATACAGGATAATTTGATATGCTAATTGCCATACATTTTTTCCTTCCTGTTCACAATAATTCTGGTCAAATGCCTTGTTCAGTCAAACAGTGAATCTCCATCCGCTACAGTTTCCGTCATGACATTTGCATCATAAGCATTGGATGCCGCCGCCATCTGCCTCTCACTGTTCCATGCTTTTGCCAGCCTGCTTCGTTCCTGCTCCGCCTTTACAGCATTTTCATCCAAAAGTTCCTGCTGCTGTCTCTTAACCTGCGCCCGCTTTTCCAGATATTCTTCCAGCAGTTCCTTATTCCTGTCTTTCTGCCCGCTTGTTTTCTTAAAAAAGCTGTCCTGAGAACGTGCATAAAACTCCGAATCATTGTTAACAGACCATCCATCTGCCCTATAATCTTTGGCTGTGGCCCCTACCGTAATCACCAAAGAACAGTCTGGAGCCGGGGCGACAGAGCCAGTCATATCACGCCTGATTACAGACAACATTTGTTCCCTGTACTTTGGATCAGCTTTCATATTTTTAAATGCTTCCTCCGATATATTAACCGCTACATTTGCTATGGTTCTGTCCCGTGGTATTCTATCAAGTTCTGCGTAAAATTCCTTCTTGAAAGCAGCCATTTCTTCCGCTTCTGTTAATTCCCGCATACCGCCTGTTTCTTCCGTGCCGTTCATGTTCTTTTTGTTTTTCACTGATGTCACATTGTTCTGATAATAATTTTGTCCTACTCCGCTAATGCTCATCTCTAAATGTCCTCCATTATTTTTATTGCAACCCCTCAGTCGTTCAGAGCCGCCTCTGCTCTCTCATGATAAGTCCGAGCAGTTCATTGCCTCATAATTACATTTTGCCTATGTTCCCCGGCCAAATTTCATACCAGCCTTCACCTCCTCTCACTGATCTGCCGGAACGCCGGAGATGCCCGCCCTCTGTGCCATATTAGTAATATGCACCCATAAACAGCCATCCCCTCCATAACCCTAAAATCCCCAAAACTTCGATGCAAGCTCCCGGTTTATGATAGGTGAGAGGAAATTGGGATTGCTGCTCTGGAACATTTTCAGGCTTTCAAAGAAAGCGGCCTTGCTTCCCGTCTTTAAGCCCGCAAAAGTCTTATCCAGTTTCTGGTTTTTCACATTCTTCTCCACATATTCCTCCGACTGCTTTTCGTAATTATCAACCATCGAAGGATTCTTCTTTACCGCGCCCGCATACCAGTTTGTAAGGTATTTCAACGAACTAAGCCCGCCGTCATCTTTTTCCCCCATCTTCTGGTACTCTGCGTATGCGTCTTTGTCCATCGTCCGCATCATGTCAAGCGCGTTTGTGGTCTGGACAAGATTGCTCCCATGCCCAAGATACCTGCCTTTTGCCACACCGTAATCCATGTTTCCGTTACTGTCCGCTTTTCCCGCGCTTGCCAGTTTCGCAATGGATCCCATTGCCTCCAGAAACGCATCCCTGCTGTCCTCCGGGATAAAGTTTTCTGCCGCATATTCCGCTTTCTTCATGCCGAGCGATATGTTCGCCTGCCGCTCTTCTTCCGTCATGGAGCCGCTGTTCCCGACAAGGAAATTCTGCCGGATGATGTCATACACAAATCCCTGCTCCTCTTTGCTGCAGTTCTCCAGTGCGGACGCAACCGCCTTGTCTGCGCCATACATCCCCGAATATGCCGGGAGATTATTTAAGGACTTGTCAACCTGCACGATATCCTTTTGGAATGCCGCATTTCTTGCCTCCACCGCTTCCTTATCTTCCGGCACCATCCAGCCCTTCCTGCCCTCCGCAAGAGCCGCCATGCCGTCTCCCGAAAATTCCACGATAACGCTGTCCCCATACTGTGAACGGATATCCTTCATCGCCTGCAGGGTTTCCTCCCTCGACATTTTATCCATGACCTTGTTGCCATACTCATCCGTTGTGTTGAACTCATATTTTACAAAGGTGTCCTTCTTATACGCACCGCTCCCATATGAAGGGATATTTGTTGTCCCTCTGTAAAACTGGCTGTAATCAATATTCATGATCTGCACTCTCCTTTTCTTTGTTTTGACTCATTATGTTTGCCGTTCTGCCGAAATCCTATATAAATCCAGTAAATACTTTTTTCACTCCGCACTCCCTTTATGCGGTTCCGCCGAAATGATCTCCCCCTGCACATTGGATTCATCCGAATCCCCGTCCAGTCCATCTTCGTCAAGCTGCGGCTCCACCGCTATCGGGTCATCATCATAGACCGCCGAACCGTCATCCTCAATCTGATGCACGGCATCCGGGGCGGGGCCTCCCTGTGTGGTGCATCCGCTGATCGCGGGAACCACCATTGCCGTAATCAGTAATGCCGATATTCTGTTGACACGCATTTTTCATATCCTCCGATTTCCTTTTATGTAACAGCCCTCTGTCGTTAGAGCCACATTCGCTCCCATGCAATATGCCTGAGCAATCCGCAGGGGAAAAGTTTTATGCATCTCTGCGGAATTGGATGTAAGGATTATTTACGCCTTTATGTCAAAACTGCCCCCTGTGGATGATGATGTGCCTGAAACCACCTCAACAATATTCTGCGTAACACTTTTCATATCCGTGCCAATGGCAGATACCTTATACGTCCCTTCCATCTGCTCTTTTCTTCCTGCCCGCCGTTCCGCTGCCCTTTCTTCCTCCGCCTTTCTCTCTGTCCGCTTCTTAACCGCTTTTTCTTCTAATACTTTTCTTTCCTCACGCTTTTTCTCTAATCTTTCTTTTTGTTTCTTTTCTGTACCCATTACAGATGAACTTTGTTTTGTCCCACTGGTTCTTGTCATACCACCACAAGTAACGGAAACATTCCCATCGGCATCCATTACAGCCGTAACGCCATGTATTATTGCATTATCTACCTTAGCTTGTGCAAACATATTATTCTGTCCCCGAACCACACCGGTCAAATTAAATTCCACTTTTTTTGCAAAATCCGGATCATTGGCCATTTTTTCTAAGCATTGACTGGAAAGATTTAATACAACCTTATTTTCATTCCCACTCATAAGACCACTACTTGTATTAAAAGTAATGTTTGGGAACTTTTTACACAATTTCTCATAATACGCCTGCACCTTGTCTTTGCTGTTTACTGATGTGTTTGCCTTTACCTCTGACGCCGCCTTGTTATCCGGCTTTTTCACGGTGTCAGCATAATTTGCCGCATAGTTACTGTAATTGTTTGTGATCTCCATTGACATAATTTTCATCCTCCTTCAAAAAATCTTACCTGCGACCCCTCTGTCATTCGGAGCCGCCCATGCCCCCTTGTGGTAAGTCCGGGCATGATGCCCTTCATTAACCAAGCTGCGTATCTCCGCCTGCCGCTGTCTCCGTCATAACATTTGCATCATAAGCCTTGGATGCCGCCGCCATCTGCCTTTCACCAACCCACGCCTTTGCCAGCCTGCTTCTTTCCTGCTCCGCCTTTGCAATCTTTTCATCCAACAGCTCCTGCTGCTGTCTCTTAGCCTGCGCCCGCTTTTCCAGATACTCTTCCAACAACTCCTTATTCCTGTCTTTCTGCCCGCTTGTTTTCTTATAAAAACTATCCTGCGAACATGCATAAAACTCCGAATCATTATTGGGGCCAGACCATGAGTCTCCCCTGTAATCTTTCTCGGTTGCGCCTACCGTTATAAGTAATGACGCTTTTAGTGGGGCAAAAGATGAAGTCAGATCACGTTGAAGTGCCGACATTATCTTTGCCCTATATTCCGGATCGGCTTTCATATTTTTAAAAGCCTCCTCCGATATATTGACCGCCAAATTAGTGATTGTTCTATTCTTTGGAATCCTATCAAGTTCTGCGTAAAATTCCTTCTTGAACAGCTCCATTTCTTCTGCTTCCGATAATTCCTTTGTGTTTCCTGTTTTCTCCAATGCGAATTTTTCTGCATTGTTCACATTTTTTGTTGTTTCCACATTGTTCCGATAAATATTCTGTCCTACTCCACTGATAGCCATTTTTTAATCCTCCACTTTAATCTATTTTCGAGTTTCATTTAATACACGGTCATTTACTTACCTTCTCCCACCTCCCCCTGCTGTAGCATTACCGTCACATGGAACACATCGCCTTTCACTTTTATGTTTACACCGCCGAAATACCTCTCTGCCACATCACGCACGTTCTCCAACCCAATCCCATGTTCCGTGATAATCCCCGGCAGGGTACTCTGTTTCGTTGTCGGAAGAGCCAGACCTCCGTCCGTCTGCACAGGTACAGTCCCGTCAAAGCTATTCTCAACCTCCAACAATAGAAACTGCTTTTTCCGTTTCAGCATAAGACGTATGAAACCTTTCCCCGATTCCAGCTTCTCACAGGCTTCTATGGCATTATCCAGAAGATTGTTCAGGATAATCCCTAAATCAAATACCGGGATTTCCCCTCCGTACCGGAAATCTGCATCAAATCGGATTCCCACTTTTTCAGCCCTGCGGCATTTGTCATTGATGATGACATCTGTGACTGCATTTCCCGTCACATACTTATATTCCAGTTCCTGCATGGTCTCATCCATCCGCCGTACATAATCTTCTATCTCCCCATACTCCCCGGCTCCTGCCAGTCCTTTGATATTCGCCATATGATTCTTCATCTCGTGCCGCACCTTTCGGATGCTTCCATAGAAATTCTCCGCTTCTTCCAGATGCTTCTTCATGGCCTTGACCTGCTGTTCCTCCACGAAATGTTTCTGCCTCTCGGCAAGCAGGACACGGTATTTCTGCCAGAAATAAATCAATGCGGCTTCCCCCGCAAATATAAAAACAGCTATCATGGGAATCTTCCAAAGTAAATCCGGCTTCTCGTCAAACAACATAAAAAATCCTGTATCTATTTTTACAGTCAGCAGCCCATTCACTGCCCCTGTGATCATGCTCCCCACAAAATTCAATACGGAAAGCAGGCAGACATCCTGCCATGCCATGATATCCACCCCTTTGATGCTCCTACACAGAATAATCGTCATTGCCACCAATAATGCCGAGTAGGAAAATACTAAGCAGAACATTCCGACCGCCATGCAGTGATACATTTCCTGCAAATAACTATCCTGCATCATATCCAGGCTTTTCAGCATTTCATCTACTATTTTTCTGTAAATACTGCTCGCCATCAAATAGCCAAGGCAATGGAGGTTATAAAAAGCGAGCATCACAAATACTGCTTTTCCAATCTGCTTTTTATAACATATCCCGGTAAAGCCCATTATTGCGAAAGCTGAAACGCCATACCGCACCCAAGCGGCACACGGAAGGAATCCTATCCCTATATTGGCAAGGATAAACAGCACTGCCGCAATGCCATCCCTTTTTCCTTTTTTCCCTCTGAAAGCCGCCGACCACAAAACAAGGAACATGATGGCTTGTACGGCAATCTTCCATATATCCAAGATGCTATTCACTATTTCAAACGCTGGCTGGCTCATAGGCTTTCCTCCGAAATGTAATCCATGTATGCCTGCACAAAGCCGTCATATTTATACCTTGAAAGAAGCAGCTTATCCCCGTTCGCCATCCTTACCTCCGTCTTATCGTAACCCTCCACATGGAAAAGGTTGATAAGGTATCCCCGGTGGATGCGGTAGAACTGCCCCGCCAGCTCCTCCTCCAAATCCCCGATCTTCGCATAGTATTCAAGTCTGCCTCCGCAGGCTTTGTTCCCGTCTTTCAGGTACAGGATGATATTGTGGTTCCGGCTTTCCATGTAATAAATGTCATTCAGCGGTATGGCCTTTCCCTCGCCGCCATACTGAATCACAAGTTTTTTCTTCCGCTGCTCCGCCTCCGATACAATCTGCCCCGCCGCCCGTCCGAACACCTCTGCAAATTTCTGTTCGTCCACGGGCTTTACCAGATACTGGAACGCCCCTACGTCAAATGCGTCATACACATATTTTTCATACCCTGTTACAAAAATGATGATAGGCTGTTTCTGCGCCTCCATGCCCCGGATATGCTTTGCCAGCCCCATGCCGTCCATGCCTGCGCCGGAGCCGCCCATCTCTATGTCCAGAAAAATAATGTCATGCTCCTTACCGTCCGAGAGGTACGCATCGGCAGAGGCATATTCTGTGATACTGCATTCCCCGCCCTGCTTTTTGATGAGTGAAACGAGGTAAGACCTTATATTTTTTTCATCATCACACACCGCAATTTTTATCGTTTCTGCCACCTCCAGTCCTCAACTAACTTATCGAAAAAATCAGGGCGATTTCTAACGCCTACTTCGTGAATGGTTAATCTGGCTACGTGAATCGCAGATTTTTTGTTTTTGAAAGGCCAAATCAGCTCTAAAGTTTTTCGCCATTCGTCCGATATAGGGGAAACGCAAACCGCCGTGTAAGCATATTACCTCTGATTTCCCCGCTTTCCAAATCAGGCCGCCCGGCCTGCCTGCGGAAAAGGCAGACCGCCGCATATGGCGGATGGTGGCCATAGTGCGGCGGTTTGTCTTTTGTAGGATTATCTGGCATTAAGTTCCACCAAAACAATCTCCGGGCGGTTATTGAAACGGAATGGTATGATGCTGTTTCCAATGCCACGGCTGACCACCATGCTTGTGCCGCCGTCTGTATACAGTCCGGCATCATACTTAGGCCACTTATCAATGATTTTTAACGCAAAATGGCAAAATTTCTGCATAAGAAAAATACTTATGCCAGCGCTGGTATAAGCACAAGATTTCTTACAGCAAGTCCTGCGGCTATGATTTCTTTTCCATATGCTGTGGTGAAATATTTATAAGTTCCTTGTACCCGTTCGATGATCCCATGGAGACGGAGCCGTTTAAAGATTCTGGACATGGCGGATGGGCTGGTATTTT
>CAJTBO010000022.1 GCA_910573755.1 Lachnospiraceae bacterium
ATTACGTTGAATGCTTTTAAATATAGAAAAACAGCGAATAAACAAAATGTTTACTCGCTGTAAAAAGAATCCTAACTGCAATGTTGTCCTTATCTAAATGACATTGAGAAAATGCCTCTGGCTTTTTTGTGTAAAGAATATGTTCTGAAAGAAGTGGAGAGATCAGAATAAGCTAATGTATGGTTTGTGACTTTTAAATCAAAATTGCATGAATAGAAATGAGCAAACTGACAATGCTATTCTCTAAATAGAAAACTGCAGAATAAAAATGCTGCTGTCTGATACAAATTTTTTACATATCTGGTTCATATCAACAAGAATTATTTCAGCTAAATACGGGATTTTTATGACTTTAGTAACGGATATTGGTGAAACATTTATGAGTTAGATACTGATCTATGGTACATTTTGCCTAACGCTGATTGTATATTTTTGTCCTTTAAAATCGGAAAGGATACAGGATTGCATTTCCGGATTGTGATTCTGTCAATGCTTTATTCATGTGGTTATGTTGTTTTTATGCCAGTGTCCGTCAGTGCCATGACTATTTGCAAACTGGAAGGATATGTATGGGGAAAGATGGCAAAATATTTATTGTTTAAAGCGGGAATATACAAAATAACTATTGAATAGCTTGACAATCATATCACTATATAGTATTATGTATAAGAAAATAGTTTCGGAAAACTATTTCTTTATAAAAAATGCAATATTTTCCAAAAAACAAACAACAAGAACAGGAGGAAAAACATGAAGAAGAAAAAATGGCTTGCGGTATTGACGGCAACTGCTGTGGTATGTTCATTAGCAGCTTGCGGAAACACAAAACCTGAAGAAAAGGCTGAAGAGGCGGTGGAAACACCTGTGGCAGCAGAAGAAGAAACCGGGGGTGAAGCGGAAGAAGAAAAAAGCTTGAAGATCGGATTATCCATGTTTACATTGGAGTATCCGTTTTATGTAACAATGTGTGATGCATTTGAAGAAGCATGTGAAGAAAAGGGCTATGAAGTGATTACGACGAACGGATCGACTGATGCAACGACCCAGCTAAACAACTGTCTTGATTTAATTAATAAAGGGATTGACGTAATGGTATTGACAAGCTGGTATGGTGATGCATTGGCGGAAGCATTTGATCTCTGTGAAGAAAAGGGCATTCCGATTTTTATTATGGATACCTCTAATCTTCCGGAAGGCGGTAAATATGTAACCCGTATCGGGACCGTTAACGAAGATGCCGGTTACGTGGGAGGACTTTATGTCGGAAAATATCTGACAGATAATGGGATTGACACAGTTGATACAGTATTGCTGGACAGCGGTGACGAAGTGTCTACGGCCAGAAAAGATGGTTATTTGAAAGGGTTGGAGGAAAAAGGGATTACGGTTAATGTCATGAACGAGTATTTCTGTTCGTCCAGAGAAGAGGCAATGGCTAATATGGAGGATGCGCTTACTACTTATTCCGAGATCGATCTGGTAATCGGAACTTCAGCTCAGCATGGGCTTGGTGCTTATAGTGCCTGTGTTTCCGCAGGAAGGGAAGAAATGCTAATAGCGTCTATGGACGGCGAAAAAGAAGAAATGGAAGAAATTGATAAGAAGGGCATTTATCTTTGCACGATTACGCAGGATCCGGCAGGAATGTCAAAGATTATTCTGGAAAATATCGAGGGATATATGTTTGACGGAGAAACTTTTGACGAATTCCAATCAATGCCTGCGGGAGTATATAGCGTGGAGGGACAAATTTCGGCAGATGAGCTCGAATGATGCGGGGAGATTGGCGTTCGGTTCATAGAGAATCGGACGCCAATTCTTTTCCATATTTAGTAACTAATTTTTAAAGAAAGGGGCGCAAATGATGGACCATGTAGAAAATATTCTCTCACTGAAAGGCGTCAGTAAATCATTTCCGGGTGTAAAGGCCCTGGATAACGTTGATTTCAGCGTAAGAAAAGGGGAAGTTCATGCGCTTGCGGGTGAAAACGGCGCAGGAAAGTCTACTTTAATGAAAATTCTTTCTGGCTCTTATCGAAAAGATGAAGGTACAGTGGAATTCGATGGCCGGAAAGTGGAAGTTCGTTCTCCTAAAGATGCGGAGAATTTGGGACTTTCGATTATTTATCAGGAGTTGAATATATTTCAGGGACTAACCGTTGCAGAAAATATTTATGTAGGGCGTCAGCCTAAAAAGAACGGTGTCGTGGACTGGAAAAAAATGTACACGGATGCAGAAAAACTGTTTGATGAATTACATATTAAACTGGACGTCAGAAAAAAAGTTCGGGGATTGAGCATAGCGCAGCAACAGATGATAGAAATAGCAAAAGCAGTCAGTGCCCATGCAAAACTTGTTATTATGGATGAGCCGACCTCCTCTCTTGCAACTCATGAGACAAAATTGCTTTTTGAGATCATTAACCGTCTGCGGGATAATGGTGTAGCTATCATTTTTATTACACATCGTCTGGATGAGATTTTTGAAATATCTGATCGGGTTACAGTCATGCGGGACGGATGTTCTATTGGAACCTGCGACACGGGAGATATTACAAAAGCGGAATTGATTACGATGATGATCGGACGTGAAATGACGAAGCAATTCCCGGTACGACATGCAGTAATTGGCGAAGAACTTCTCAGGCTGGATAACATTTCGGATGGAAAAAAGGTGAAGGGGGTTTCCTTTGCTGTAGCCAGAGGCGAGGTTCTTGGATTTGCAGGACTTGTAGGAGCAGGGCGGACAGAAACAATGCGTATGGTTTTTGGCGCGGATAAAAGACGAACCGGAAAAATTTTTATTAATGGAAAAGAAATCCGGATTCGTTCACCAAAAGACAGTGTAAAAAATAAAATAGCATTTGTTACTGAAAACAGAAAGGAAGAGGGCTTGCTGCTTGCAAAGTCGGTACGTCAGAATATCGTGATGGCTGCTTTATCCAAAATACGGACAAAGTACCTGCTGAATTATAAAAAAGAACAGGAGTACAGTAAAAAATATATTGAAGATATGAATATTTCGACGCCTTCAGAAAATAAACAGGTGATGTTTCTGAGCGGCGGAAACCAACAGAAGGTTGTTGTAGCAAAGTGGTTGATGTCTGACTCAGAGGTGATTATTCTGGATGAGCCGACCAGAGGGATTGATGTTGGAGCGAAACATGAGATTTATGAATTGATCAATCAGCTGGCAGAAGCAGGGAAGGCGATTATTGTAGTTTCGTCGGACATGGAAGAAATTTTAGGCATCAGTGATCGGATTTTGGTGATGTATGAGGGAGAAATCACAGGAGAAGTAAAAAGAGAAGAATTTTCCCAGCATATTATTTCGGAATATCAGATAGGAGGAAAACGAAGTTGAAAAAAGTAAAAGATATTATCAATGCGTTTGGTATATGGGCTATTTTACTCGTCCTGTTTTTGTTTCTTTCCATTACGTCAGGCAATACTTTTCTTACCAGTTCAAATTTGATCAATATGGTGAGACAGATATGTGTAAACGGAGTTGTTGCTATTGGGGCGACTTTTGTCATATGCTCTGGAGAATTTGATCTGAGTTCCGGTTCTATGGCAGCCCTTGCGGGGTGTGGAAGCGCTATGCTGACAGTAAATTATGGAATGAATACCGGGCTTGCCATTCTTATCGCCATTCTTGCAGGCAGTGCAATAGATGCGCTTGTGGGATTGATCGTAACGAAACTGAAGGTTCCGGCATTTATTGCAACATTGGGGATGATGTATGTGCTGGATGGGTTGGTGCTTCTGATGACACGGGGGACACCGATCATCGGACTGCCGGATAATTATGTTGCAATCGGCAGGGGATATGCAGGACCAATACCATATCTTGTTATTATTTTGCTGATTATTGTGTTTATTGCAGCTTTTGTGTTTAGATACCTTGAATTTGGCAGAAATGTTTCGGCAGTAGGGGAAAATGCTACAGCGTCCCGTTTGGCGGGGGTCAATGTAACATTGGTTAAAGTTGGTGCATTTGCGATTGGAGGAGCTCTCAGCGCATTGGGAGGCATTATGCTTATGGCCCGCCTTTCTTCCGGACAGCCTACGGCGGCCTCTGATGTAGGTTTAACTGCGATGGCTGCGGTGTTTGTAGGAGGGACTTCAGTAACGAATTCGCAGGGAGCAGCCTTTAAAACTCTGGCCGGTGCGCTGTTTATCGGCATGATTAATAATGGTCTGAATCTGCTGGAAGTAAACGCATATTGGCAAAAAATAGTTCTCGGCATCATCATCGTGGGCGCAATTGCGCTGGATGTATACCGCACGTCGAAAGCGGCGCAAAATGGATGATAATATTCTAAAGAAAGGAAGGGAAAGAATGGCATTACAACCGTTTAAAGCAACTGTGCCACAAGATGGGAAGAGTTGGTGGCTGCGTCTGGAAAAAGAAAATCTGCCGGAAAAATTTATTTTTACGTTGTTGCTGGACATGGAACCGGAACATTTTTTTCATCAGATGCGAGATATTCGCACTCTCAGCCAGTTTGGAGAATATGCGGTATACAGTGGAGAATTTGAGGGGGAGCGCTTGGGACTTCTTTATCATGGGAGCGGTTCGTTCTCGGTTTCGACAGCGATTGACGAATTGGCAGCGTTAGGAGTAAAGGCAATTTTGAGAGTCGGCAATTCCGGAGGGATGGCAGAGGGGCTTCATATCGGAGATATAATTGTATGTTCTGGCGGTATTCGGGAAGACCGGATTATGCAGGATTATGTACCTGTGGAATATCCGGCAATTCCCAGCCGGCTGATGGTAGAAGCAGAGATTTCGGCCTGTGAAGCAACGGGGACAGTATTTCAGGAAGGGCTGACGCTTTCAGTAGGGACGATGTATCCGGGAAGCGGCTTTGAGACAGCAAGAGGGGTTTTTGACCAGACAGTGCTTGACAGGGTACATCTTTGGAAGAGAGTTGGAGCTTCTAATGTGGATATTGAGACGACTACGGTCTTAACTATGACACGTTTGTTTGATATCCATGGCGGTGCGTTGCTTGGTATCGGAAACGATACGGCTTCTGGAGAAGGAGAATTTCTTTCCGATGAGGTGAGAGATCGGATGGCGTATCTTGGCATGAGATCACTGCGAAATTTAAAACTTGCAGAAAGGCGGGATTCTTTATAATGCAGGGAAAAACAGATTGGATACATACACAGAATACGGAATATTTTGTTTTAACACAGATGATTATTGATAATGTTCATTTATTTGCAGGTAAAGACAGAGAAAATCAGTTGGGTGGCGGAACTTACGCCGTGGCAGGTATGAGGCTTTGGTCTGACAAGGTAGGATTTTGCTGCCGGCTAGGATTAGACTATGACGGAAATTATGAGGAATGGTTCAGCAAAAATAATATCGACATGCCTAAAACACGCTATCCAAAAAAATGCGTTCATGCGGACATCAATTATTTTGAAGATGGAGAAAGAGAAGAAATTTTAATACCGGGATGTGGAAATTATATGGAGATGCTGCCAAGATTTACGGAAATTCCAGAGGATTATCTAAAATGCAAAGGCATGTATTTTTACAAAGACGGCGAAGAGGCTTATTGGGAAGAGGCCGAAAACTGGTTCAGGGGATTTTCAGGTATATCCTGTTGGGAGATTGATTCAGAATCAGCCAGAATAGAAAATAAGGAGGCGATTGCTTTCTGCCTTCCCAAAGTAAATTTATTTTCCACCAATTTGACAGAAGGAAAACGAATGACGGGAAAAGAAAAACCAGTGGATATCGTAAAGGGATTGCATGATATGGGGGCCGGAGTTTTGATTTTCAGGATGGGGGAAAAGGGAGCGCTTGTTTCTGACGGGAAGCAGATATGGCATATTCCGGCGGTGCCGGTGGATGTGGTGGATGTTACCGGGGGCGGAAATGCTTCTACCGGTGGATTTCTCACGGGATACTGTGATTCGGGGGGTGATATTGTTTATGCCGGAATATGCGCGGCGATTTCCGCATCCAGAATAATTGCCCAGTATAGTGTACCGGCCCGATTTGATGAACAGCTGATGATATGGGCAGAAAAGAAAGCGGTTGAAATGAAGGGAAAATGCGAGAGGATATAATCAACAATATAAAGAAAGGGCAGTATTGAATAATAGAAGAAAGGAAGAGCAGAATGGAACAGAATGCTATGTTAAAACAGATGGAGAAGTTTCCGGAAGTATTTCAAAAAGTGGAAAAACCACTTTTAGAAAAAGCGGAAAATATTCTGCCGCAGGGGCAGTTAGAAACACTCGGGATGGTTTATCTGGTAGGAAGTGGCGATTCTTATAACGCGGCAGTGACTTCTGCCTATGCGTTTGAAAAATATACAAAATTACCGACTGTAGCAATTCCGGCGCTTACAGCGGCACGCTATCTGTCAGATACGCTTACAAAAGAGCGTGCAGCGCAAACACTTATTGTGATTATCAGCAATAGCGGAGAGGCGGCACGGAGTGCAGAGGCAGCTCGGATGCTGAAAAAAGCCGGATGCATTGTGCTGGCATTGACAGACAGACCGGATTCAAAAGTGGGAAGGGTTTCCGATTATATTTTTTCGATGGAAATTCCTGTTTTGGATAAGCCGGAGATTCCGCTTCCCGGTGTATATGGATATGAAGTGCAGGTAGTGTCGCTTTATTGGATGGCTATAGAATTTGCGTATAAATTAAAGCGTCTGTCGGCGGAAGAAAAAAACAGTTTGCAGGAAGAATTTTCTGAATTTCCGGGAATGTTCCGGGGTGCTTTTCTTTCGGGGAAAAAAGATCTGCAGATATTTGCAAAGCTTTGCAGGCTTTGCGGCCGGATGGAGGTAATTGGCGGTGGGCCTCTTCGTGGAGCCGGCGATTTTGGAGTATCTAAAATATTGGAGGCAAACGGGATGTCTGCCTATTCTCAGGATATGGAAGAATTTGCGCATCAGACTTTTTTCAGTGAAGATCCTGATCGCCTTCCGACAGTCCTGCTGATTTGCTCTAAGGGGAGGTGCAAAGACCGTTCTTTGGAAATTTTACAGGTTCTGCGGCATTTGGGGCGGCCGGTGCTTGTTATGACAGATGATTCATTTTTATTACCGAAAGACTATGACGGGATGGTTGTCAGCTTGTCAAAACCGGTTTCGGAAACTTTGGCATCGTTTCTCTATGCCGGGCTGCTTTCCTGCATGACAGCAATGATTCCGCATAGAGTGGGTGATACTTATATGCATGGACATACAGGACCTTTTTCTGAGGAGGGACTTCCGACTGTAAAGGGAAGCAGGATCTGTATTGAGGAGGAGGAAGTCCCAAAATACTAAAATAATAAGGAAAACTGTATACAGAATAAAGAAAAGTAACAATTAGGACAACAATAGGAGGGCAAAAATGAATTGCTTTGATAAAATTTTATCCAATTATGAGTACAGCAAAAATAAAGAAGGCGGATTTATAATTGACGGAAAACCGGCGCTGACACAGATTAATCCGGAATTAATAGGTGATTATGTAATAATGACTGTACGCGATCCGCTTCTGGCTTATGGAGGTGATCCTGCGGAATTATTAAGCGAACGTCTGGAGGACCGGGTGCTGGCCGGGCAGTCCGGTATGTTTACGACATATTCAGGATATTATAAGGGGGCGCACATCAGTATTGTCAGCGGCGGCAGCGGAAGTCCTGAGGCGGAGTTGGTGTTAGTAGATTTTATGAAATATTCAAAGGCGAATACGTTTCTCAGACTGGGTGGTGCAGCAGGTCTGAATGAAGCGGTGCATTCAGGCGATGTTGTTATAGCGAGCGGTGTTGTGAGGGATGACGGTATGTCCCGCACCTATGTGACACCGAATTATCCGGCTGCATGTAGCTATGAATTGGTAGTAGCGTTTGCAAAAGCGGCACAGGAATTAAATTATCGGCATCATGTTGCGATAGGCAGGTCAGGAGACAGCGAACATGTTGGCTGTGGAGAGCCGTCTGTAGGAGGTTATATGCAGCCTCGCCATACGGAAATCATCGATTACTATAATCGTGCCGGTATCTATTATTGGGACAGAGAATCTTCAGGAATTGTAACACTCTGCAATTTATTCGGGCGCAGAGGCGGGGCGGTTGTATCTGTTGACAATAATTTAATAACAGGAGAAAGTTTTACGGCCGGAGACGGTCAGGATCATGCAATTGATATTGTATTTGAGGGGTTGGCAAATCTTCATAAGATGGATGAAGGGAAGAAATTACGCGGAATTTCCTGGTGGACACCGGAGGTGCTGTAATGGAAAAATACCAACGAATCTTAGGAAGTTTTCTCGGAGCGGCAATGGGGGACGCGATGGGGGCCAATACGGAGTGCAGGACGCCAGAAATGATCGTAGAACGGTTTGGGGGTTATCTTGAGGATCTGCGCCCGGGGGAAGAGGACACTTTTGTTCCGGGCTGTGCGAGGGGATTTGTCACGGATGATTTTTCGCTGGCGTATTTTACAGCAAAAAGTATTTTGGAATCCGGTGGGAATGTAACGGCGGATACTGCACAGAAAGCACTTTTGGAATGGGCCGGGCATCCGGAGTATTATTGTCTTGCAGGGCCTACGACTCGGGCAGCTGTAGATCGAATAAAGGGTATATCGGAACCGGATAAAGCGCTCTGGAAACTTGCCTGTGACAACGCGAAAGCAACGAATGGGGCTGCAATGAAAATTTTTCCGGCAGGTCTGGCGAATCCGGGGAATCTGGAAAAGGCGGTTTCGGACGCTGTTACATTGTGTCTGCCAACACACAATAACTGTGCATCTCTTTCGGCGGCCTGTGCAATTGCAGCTGCTGTATCCTGTGCAGCTGGAGGCGGAAATTTGAATCAAATAATAGAAGCGGGATTTTACGGGGTACGGGAAGGGGCTAAATATGGAAAAACAGTTTCCGTAGCATCTGTAGAACGGAGAATGGAACTGGCGATGGAAATTGCTGAAAAGAAGCTGGGGTGGGAAAAAACAATGCTGGAACTCGGAAGCGTTATTGGATCAGGGCTCGCAGCAAATGAGGCTGTGCCTTGTGTTTTTGGAATTCTCGCGACGGCAGACGGTGATGTAATGCAGGCGGTTAAAATGGGCGTAAATATCGGAAATGATACGGATACTGTAGCAACGATGGCCGGGGCAATAACCGGGGCGTTTTGCGGTGCTGATCTAATACCGGAAGAGTATCTGGAATTGATCGAAAAAGCCAATCATATGGATATAAAGGAAATGGCACGTCAGTTTGAAAAGGAGTTTTATTTATGAAAGAGCCATATATTGCGGCAATCGGTACGGCGTGTATGGATGAATATTATTGTGCGGAAAGCTGGGTGGAAGAAGGGGGAAAGCTGTTGGTTAAACCTCTGGAGGCTCAGGTTGGCGGCATGATACCCAATGCAGCCAGTGTCATGGCCGGCTATCAGGATGATATATATCTGGTAGATTATATGAATGATGGGGCGGTCAGCCGGAAAATCAAGAAAAATTTGAATTATTATAATGTGGATACTTCTTTTATCGAAACAGATAACAGATTGGAAGATGCAAAATGCCTGATTATTCTGACGAAAAAGGAGCGAACGATCTTTGTAGTGGATTATCCAAAACCACAGCGTATTTTGCCGGCAAGGACATTGGAAATGCTGCGGGGGGCAGCTTTTGTCTATACGACTATGACAGAATTACGGCGTTTTAAAAATTATGAATTGCTTGCAGATGATTTGCGAAGTCATGGAGTAAGGCTTGTGTTTGATGTGGAAGATTCTACTTTTCAGGATGAGACAGATTCGCTTTTTCAGAAGGCTGATATATTATTCTTTAACCGTGCGGGATTAGATAAATATTGTCACGGGTCAGAGCCGGAAGAGTGTATAGAAAAATTATTGAGGGGAGGCTGTGGGATAGTTGTTACGACATTAGGAGCTGAAGGGTGCGACTGTCATTCGCCGGAAGAACATGTCAGATTAAAGGGACTTCCGGCGAAGGTGCTGGATACGACCGGTGCGGGTGATACCTTTAACGCATCTTTTGTACATTGCCTTATGAGAGGCTGTTCTTTGTCGGAAGCTGCCGAGTTTTCCAATGCGGCGGCGGCAAGGGCAACAGAAATTTTAGGACCAAAGGGCGGGGTGGCGGAAGCCGGCGTTGTGGAAAAATATATGCGGAAGCAGAGAGAAAGGAAGGAATCAGAATGAGTGAAAAAGAACAGAAAACAGTGGAACCGATTTCTATAAAGGATTTTGATTTTATGCCATATGGTCGTTACTGGAATTTAAGGAAAGAAAGAGGAACAAAAACAGATAAATATGAGGCTTATATGACGATCGATCCACCAGTGGAAAGGCCTTTGCGGTTTGGCATGACAATATGTGAAAATAAAAAAGAGTTTCTGATAGATTCTATGGAACGGCATATGTCAACGGAGGAAGTGCTGTTTGCAGGAGATAAGCCTATAATATTAAGTGTGGCAAAAAGCGATCCGAATCAGGCACCTAAAGCGGAAGATGTGGTGTCGCTGCTCATGGAGCCGGGGGATTTGGTTGTTATGAAGAGAGGAATCTGGCATGATGCTTGCCATGCAGTAGAGGGCGATGCAATGTATTATTTTCTGGCTTGCAATAATGGAAATCCACAGGAAACAACATGGATAAATATAGTGCCGGAACCGGTAAAGGTGACGGTGGCTTCTTTAAAGGTTGAGGCTGTTTCGGGACTCGCCGAACAGGTTGATAATGTAATGGGTGAAAAAGGAAAAAATATAAAAGCTATACATGCGACCAAAGAAAACTTTGCAAAGTTTGGTACAGTCATCCGCTTAAAGGATACAAAATGTTTTGAAGGAGACGGATGGAAATGTTGGCTCTCTGAGGATGTCTGCATGGACCAACCGGCACATTTTGGTATAACATATGTAAACACTTATCCGCCGTATCGGGTAGACTCTATGGAACGCCATACAAAAACAAAGGAACTGATGGTATGTGGAGAAAAGTCTCCTATTGTTGTGGCATTGGCAGACTCGGATCCTTCCGGGCGTGCGAAGTCGGCGGATGTGCAGGGATTTTATATTGAGCCCGGGGAGGCCCTTGTTATTAATAAGGGTATTTGGCATGATGCATGCCGTGCGTTTGAAGCAAAGACACATTATTATTTCCTTTCTTTGGAAACAGATGAACCGGCAGTATTTCAGCCTATAGAAGGCGATTTTATTACAATAGAACGTTAGACGAAGGATGGGTAACATCCTGATTTTCAGGGATGTTTGGCATTCAGGAGAATGGACAAAAAACGGGCTTACAGCAAGAAGCCCGTTTTTAACATATTTTCAATAAATTCCATCACAGAGGGTGTGGTGTAATCACACAGTTCAGGGATGCCGGGGCGTGCGTTTTCCACGGCGACGCTGACACCGCTTTCGTTGAACATTTCGATATCGTTATAATTATCCCCGAAGGAGAGGATTTCGTCCCTGCGGATGCCAAGATGATTTGACAGTGCCTGCATGCCGATGCCTTTATGTGCATCAGAAAACAGGAAATCAAGCCACAGGGAGCCGGAAGTCACCACTTTGACATTCCAGGGAAAGGATTCAGAACGTGCAAACTGGCTCTGCCAGTAGGCCTGCCGGTCTCTTTCTTCCGTTCCTTCCTTTTCAAAAAGTGCCAGTTTGATAACGGGCTCTCCGATATCGGTCAGATCAGGCACGACTTTATACCGGTTTTTCATCCCTTTGATGTATTCCTCAAATAAAGGTTCTTTTGGACGGATATAGCTGGTAAACGCGCCGGAAACAAGGACTTCCGTGTCGGGTTCTTCCTCGAGGCGCCGGATAATGGGAACGGCTGTTTCCGGCGGAATTACCACTTTATGTAAAACTTCACCCTGATATATGGTCAGAGCGCCGTTTTCACAGATATAGGCAATATCGTCCTTTACCGGAGCAAAAAGCTGGCGCAGATTGTGATACTGCCTGCCGCTGGCTGCGGCAAAAATAATGCCGCGTTCTTTTAATTGTCCGATTATTTTTGGAAAACCTTCCGGCAGGGATGCCATATTGCCGGATACTAAGGTACCGTCTAAATCACTGGCGATTAATCTTATCATGGGAGTTGTCCTTTCTTATGATCAAAATGGTTGACTGAATCGGCCTGTCATTGTTGCAGGCAGGTATAGCCGCCTGTCAAAATGGTCAGCTATCCGTCTGCCTGTTTCGGATATGGGAAAACCCAGATATTTATTAAAACAATATACTTTGAGCAGAAGTTATGATTCCGGCGGCGCAGCTGCCTCAGGGTTTTTGGGGCATGAGGCGGTCCGGTATGCTTTCGGTGTCATATGAAAATGTTCCTTAAATATCCTGTGAAAATAACTGGTGTTATCATATCCTGCCAGCATAATGATATTTTCTACGGGAAGCCTTGTGGTAGTCAGCAGAAACGCCGCCTGATTGAGCCGTTTGATCTGTAACAGGTTTTTGAACGTATGTCCGGCATGGCGTTTGATCAGCTTGCTGATATAGTAGTCCGGCTGCCCCGTGAGGGAGGAAAGTTCTTCTAATGTGCCGGTTCTGTAATTATCTTCGATATATTTTAGGGCGGTGAAGATCAGGTTCTGCTCGTATTGATCGGGATCGTTTTTATTGATCTTATCGCTCTGGTTCTGCAGAAGAATGAATAAAAGCCCCATGGTGGTCTGATTGATATTCCGAAAATTTTTCTGCTTTGTAACAAGGGAGTAGATCATATTCTCGATCAGATTTTGAATCGGCAGTTCGTCCCGCACCTGAAAGTGCAGATAATCCACAAGCCCGCTTTCTTCTTTCAGGGAACCTACGAGAAAATCATGGAGTATGCTTTCTTCTTCCATCATCAGAAAAGCTCTGTCAAAAAACTCCGGCAGTATCATAAAGTTGACGGCAATGTCATTTTCACCTGCCGGAAGAATTTCCTGGGTGGCATTCTGATTTAAAAAGAGCAGTTCGCCGGTCTCCAGTTTTACGGTATTGTGCCCGTTGATGATATGTGTGGTGGAACCGCTGCACATGTATATGATCTCCACATAATTGTGGCGGTGTACCGGGAAATGGATAAAACGGGTATGCAGCCGGATATCGATCAGCTTTCCTTTTTCCAGCATTTTACCGCTGTCCACAACGAAATCCGCTCTGGAGGTATACAGGTCTTTCTGGACATCCTTGCTGCCGTCTAAAATTGCCTGCTCCTCTTTGGATATGGGTTTTAGTTTTTCCAGTAATTCAGCATTCATATCAAATAGAATTGTATAAGATTCTCATTTCAAATGCAAGTGTTCCATAGATGGATTTGAAGATTTTATTGCATCAAATCTGCAAATAAGGACGGTAAATTTTGCAAATAAAGTCCTGTTATAAAAACGGCGGATAAGTTATACTGTAAAATACAGGAAGCCTGAAAGGAAAAGTATATCAGGTTCAGGGGTGTATAAAAGAGAGAAGGAAGGAAAAGAAAGCATGGGAAATTACTATCTTGCGGTGGATATCGGGGCATCCAGCGGACGGCATATTCTGGGCGCGGTCGAAAACGGGAAGATCGTTCTGGAGGAGATCCATCGTTTTGAGAACGGTATGGTAAAAAAGGACGGTCACAGATGCTGGGATACAGAGCATCTGTTCAGAGAGATCAAAGCCGGTATTAAGAAATGTAAGGAGATCGGCAAGATTCCGGTGAGCATGGGGATCGATACCTGGGCGGTGGATTATGTGCTGCTCGATGAAAATGATAAGGTGCTCGGAAATACATATGGCTATCGTGATTCCCGTATGGACGGAATGGACGAAGAAGTATATAAGATCATTCCGGAAAAGGATCTGTATGCGAGAACCGGTATCCAGAAGCAGATGTTCAATACGATCTATCAGTTGATGGCGCATAAAGTACAGGAGCCGGAACTGCTGGGGAGGGCGAAAACCTTTCTGATGCTGCCGGATTATTTCCAGTTTTTGCTGACGGGCAGCAAGGTATCCGAATATACCAATGCAACATCCGGGCAGCTTGTAAGCCCTGTAACAAAACAGTGGGATATGGAACTGATCGGGATGCTGGGGTATCCGGAAGATATATTCCTGCCGCTTTCCATGCCGGGTACGGTGGTAGGAAAGTTCTCGGAGGAAGTGGAAAAGGAAGTGGGCTTTAGCTGTGAGGTAGTCCTTCCTGCAACCCATGATACGGCTTCTGCAGTGATGGCGGTACCTACCCAGTCCGATGAGTGCCTGTATATCAGCTCCGGCACCTGGTCTTTGATGGGGGTGGAAAACAAAGAGGCCATCTGCAGCATAGAGAGCATGGAAAAGAACTTCACCAACGAAGGCGGCTATGAATACCGTTTCCGTTATCTGAAAAACATTATGGGGCTCTGGATGATCCAGTCGGTGCGCCATGAGTTAAATGATGTATACTCTTTTGCACAGCTTTGCGATATGGCGGAAGAAGCGAAGGATTTCCCGTCCAGAGTGGATGTGAACGATAACTGCTTTATGGCGCCGGAAAATATGACGGAAGCGATCAAAGAGTACTGCAGAAATACAAACCGGCAGGTACCGGAGAGCATAGGGGAACTCTCGGCTGTCATTTACCAGTCTCTGGCGGAAAGCTATGCGGAGACAGTGAAGGAGATCGAAGCGCTGACGGGCGTGCACTATCCGGCGATCAATATCGTGGGCGGCGGTTCCAATGCGGTTTATTTAAATAATCTTACCGCCGAAAAATCCGGCAGGACGGTCTATGCAGGCCCCGGCGAGGGAACGGCGATAGGCAATCTGATGGCTCAGATGATAAAAGCCGGAGAGTTTGCCGGACTGAAAGAGGCAAGGGCAAGCGTTTTTGAATCTTTCGGCGTGAAAACCTATAAGGCGCAGTAAGCGGTATCGATTCGGCTAATAACGGATAGCAGTATAAACGATATCAGCCCGAATGACATATACAGCTTCATAAACATTAATTCCCGCAGTATCTGCCGATTATCTGCGGAGAATGATCATATAACAAACAAAACAGGAGGAAACAACAAATGGCAAAAAATTATGCAGCAGCCAAAGAAGCTTATGCGGCTTATGGCGTGGACACAGACAAGGCGATCGAAACATTAAAGAAGGTTCCGGTATCTCTGCACTGCTGGCAGGGAGACGACGTGATCGGTTTTGACCACGACGGCCCGCTGACCGGCGGTATCCAGACTACAGGCAACTATCCCGGAAAGGCCAAAACGCCGGAAGAGTTATTTGCGGATATGGATAAGGTGCTTTCTCTCTGCCCCGGCGCAAAGAAGATCAATGTACATGCCTGCTACGCAATCTTTGAAGAAGGCGGTTTTGTGGATCGTGATAAGATCGAGCCGAGACATTTTAAGAAATGGGTAGAGTTCGCTAAAGAGAGAAACATGGGCCTTGACTTCAATCCCACGTTCTTCTCACATCCGAAGGTAAAGGACGGCCTGACACTTTCAAGCCCTGATGAAGAGACAAGAAACTTCTGGATCGAACACGGAAAAGCATGTATCCGTATCTCCAACTATTTTGCGGAAGAAACAGGAGTGCCCTGCGTGATGAACATCTGGACAGGCGACGGCTTCAAGGATGTTCCGGCTGACAGGATGGGGCCCAGAATGCGTTATAAAGAGTCCATCGAAGCGATCCTTTCCGAGCCCTACGATTTCGCGAAGGTAAAACCCTGCGTAGAGTCCAAGGTATTCGGGATCGGCGTGGAAGCTTACACAGCAGGGTCTGCCGAGTTTGCGCTGAGTTTTGCGGCAGCACACAAGGAAAAATGCCTGCCTCTGATGGATAACGGCCATTATCATCCGACAGAAGTGGTTTCCGATAAGATCCCCGCGCTCCTCTGCTTCTTCCCTGAATTGGCACTGCATGTGACAAGAGGCATCCGCTGGGACAGCGACCATGTAGTTGTATTGGATGACGAGACAAAGGAAATCGCAAAGGAAATCGTAAGAAACGATGCGCTGGATCGTGTATATATCGCACTGGATTACTTTGATGCGGCGATCAACCGTGTTTCCGCATGGACAACAGGCTTCAGGAGCATGCAGAAGGCTCTTCTGATCGCGCTTTTGACACCAAATGCAGAGTTGAAGGAACTGCAGGATAAATCACAGTTCACCAAACTGATGGCGATGCATGAAGCGATAAAATGCCTGCCCTTCGGAGAAGTATGGGAACAGTACTGCGAAGAATGCGGCGTAAAGGGCGAGAACGAATGGTTTGAGGAAATTGAGAAATACGAAGCGGAAGTACAGAGTAAGAGAGCATAAGAGAAGGTAAAAATAAAGCAACGAAAAGGGCTGCGGCAAAAGCTGCGGTCTTTTTCGATTTTCGATTGAAAAAATTCGTTTTTTTATATAAAATGGATAAAGTGTAAACAGAAATGCTGATTGACAAAAGAGGGGAGCAGAATGAAAATCGGATTTGATCATGAAAAGTATGTAAAGATACAGTCCCAGCACATCCGGGACAGGATAGCGCAGTTTGGGGACAAACTGTATCTGGAGTTTGGGGGTAAGCTCTTTGACGATTATCATGCGTCCAGAGTGCTTCCGGGATTTATGCCGGATGCGAAGCTGAAGATGCTGATGGAGCTGTCAGATATGGCAGAGATCGTGCTGGTCATCAGTGCGACTGACATCGAGAAAAATAAGGTGAGGGGCGATCTGGGTATCACCTATGATGTGGATGTGTTGCGGCTGATCGCGGAATTTGAACAGCGGGGACTGTTGGTGGGCAGCGTTGTCATTACCCATTTCAGCGGCCAGACGGGCGCGACGCAGTTTAAAAACCGGCTGGAGAAGAAAAACATCCGTGTGTATATGCACTATATGATAGAAGGGTATCCTTCCAATGTGCCTTTGATCATCAGCCCGGAAGGATTCGGCCACAATGATTATATTGAGACAACGAAGCCGCTTGTGGTAGTGACGGCGCCGGGACCCGGCAGCGGAAAGATGGCGACCTGTCTCTCTCAGCTTTACCATGATAATTTAAGAGGGATCAAAGCGGGATATGCAAAATTCGAGACATTCCCGATCTGGAACCTGCCCTTAAAGCACCCGGTAAACCTTGCCTATGAAGCGGCGACGGCGGATTTAAACGACATCAATATGATAGACCCGTTCCATCTGGAGGCCTACGGAGAGACCACCGTAAATTACAACCGTGACATTGAGATATTCCCGGTACTCAGCGCCATCTTTGAGGCAATCTACGGGGAATGCATCTATAAATCTCCTACGGATATGGGAGTGAATATGGTAGGAAACTGCATTTCGGACGATGAGGTCTGCAGGCAGGCGTCCTGTATGGAGATCATCCGGCGCTATTACACGGCGGCAGGAAAAGTGGTCAGGGAAGAGTCGTCGGAAAATGAGATCTATAAAATAGAACTTCTGATGAAGCAGGCAAAGATCACGACTGCGGACAGAAGGGTGACAGTGGCGGCGAAAAAGCGGGTGGAAGAGACCGGACGCCCCGCCGCGGCAATAGAACTGCCCGACGGACATATCATTACATCAAAAACGTCGGATTTTCTGGGCGCGTCCGCGGCGCTTTTGCTCAATGCCCTGAAATTCCTCGCAGGGATCGAGCATGATGTGAAGCTGATCAGCCCGGAAGCCATCGAACCGATACAGGAGTTAAAGGTGAAATATCTGGGCGGCAGAAACCCGCGCCTTCATACGGACGAGGTACTGATCGCGCTGTCCCTTGCAGCTGCCGGCGACAAAAACGCAAGGGCTGCCCTCGAACAGCTTCCAAACCTGAAGGAATGTCAGGTGCATACGTCTGTGATGCTTTCGGAAGTGGATATCAAGACATTTAAGCGGCTGGGCGTGGATCTGACCTGCGAGCCGGTGATCAGTAAAAAGAAATTGATAGATAAAGTATAAAAAATATAGTAAAATATTCCGTGAAAATGTACGCCATCAGGGACCTTAATATCCGGCCTTCTGATGGCGCAGTATGATTTTTATTTCCGCCCCTTGCTGAGTTTATGTATCTCTTCCATATTTTGCCGCCGGAAGGTGTGTCAGTGCTGATTTCGAGGCGAACGCTTCTCTGCGTATATCCATGACATGTATGTCAACCGGTCACGCCGCCGGTGTTATGGCGGCGACATATGCAACAGACAGGACGAACTTCAACTATAAGGAAGTGGCCGGAATACTTAAAATGCAGGGAGCGATTTTATAAACAAATGACAACTGGGGAAAGCGGGGGCGAACAGGATATAAAGACTTCTGACAACACAGCTTTCCCACGGTTTTTATTTACGCTGATAAAGTATCCCCGGCAGCTTCACCTGTACCTCTGTCCCGTGTCCCGGAGTGCTCTCATAATGAAGCCCGTATTTTTTCCCGTAAAGAAGCTGCAGCCTCAGGTGGGTATTGTAAATCCCGATATTGCTGCCTTTGCCGTCCTCGTAAGTCCCGTCCAGGATCAGAGGAACTTTTTCGGGCAAAATACCGACCCCGTCATCGGATATGACGAATACGATATCATTCCCTTCCGTCCATGCCATGATCACAATCGTTCCCTCTTTGGATTCCTTCTCAAAGATACCATGCTGGATGGAGTTTTCCACAATAGGCTGCAGGACAAGCTTCGGTATCTCGAAATCGAGGATCTCATCCGGCACATCGATCAGAAAAGAAATTTTGTCTTCATATCTCATATTCTGCAGTTTTACATAAAGTTCCACATGCCACAGTTCTTCCCTGATCGGCGTCGTTATATTTTTCTTGGATAGAGTCAGTTTATAGAATTTGGAGAGTGTCTGTACGGCAAGGGAAACTTCTTTCTGCTTGCCGCTCTGGGCGAGCCAGTTGATCATATCCAGCATATTGTAGAGAAAATGGGGATTGATCTGCGCCTGCAACGCTTTTACTTCGGAAACCTTTAATTTTTCAGCGGTTTCGGTCTGTTCTTCCATCAACTGATTGATGCGCTCCACCATGGCATTATAGTTGCGCACGAGCTGTCCGATCTCATCTTTGTCCTGATCCGAGTTATCCTCAAAGGGGACAAGGCTCTTCTGCCGGTTCTGGTTGATCTTTTCCACCACAAGGGAAAGGCGTCTGGCAAGGCTGCCGGACAAAAAGAGGGCGGTGGCGCACGCCAGAACAACAAATGCCAGATATAGCTGCGCCGTATTAATCAGCACCTGCTGTCCTTCCGAAAAGACGCTGCTGACGGGAATAACGGAGACGAGCCGCCAGTCCGTCCGGTCGATCTCTCGGTAGCCCATATACAGGTCTTCATCCAGGATCGTTGTGGTGGTAAATTCCTCCGTGCTGCCCACCGCCTCAGGGATCGCTTCATACCGTTTAAAATAGGTGCCGGCGAGAAACGCGTTGGAGGAAGCAACAAGGGAGTTTCTGCTGTTGATAATGTAATAAACGCTGTTTGTACTGGTCAGATTTCCGTGCAGCATATTTTCCAGATGGTCCTCGGAAAAATAGATGGCAATATAACTGCACTCCCCGTTCGGGTTGCCCAGATTGGTAAACTTCTGGATATAGGCAAGGGAACCGAGCGTGTCGATTTCCGTGGGAGTCAGGTAAAAGGAAGGGCAGAGCAGGGAAATACTGTCCGGCTGACCGGCGAAGATACCGTGCCAGTAACTTCCGGAAATGTCATCCACAGAAGAAATAACACCGGAGAAGGAGGGAGAGCTGAACTGGAGCTCGCTGCCTGAAGGAATATATATTTTTATTGATGTGATAAACTCATGGTCAATCAGGGAATTGATCATGCTGAAAAATTCCAGAGCCTGCGTACTGTTTTGTTTTCCGGAGAGGTAGCCATAGACGTCCGGCGTATAGGTGGCTTCGGAGAGGAACGGATTGGAAGTGATCGTATCCATAGATAAAGAAAGCTGGCTGATCGTGGCTTCCAGAGTATCCGCGGTCTGGCTCACAAGAGCCTGTTCCGACTCGATTGTGTTGGTGGTGATGATATGGGAGAGGCGTCCGTACAAAAAGAGAAACACGACCAGCGTAGGGACAAGCACAAGGATCAGATGGGTGATCATGAATTTCAGCGTCTGGCCTGTTTCGCTTTTGAAAAGCGTACAGATATAGGAGGAGGAGAGAAAAACATGCTCACTGATATCTTTGATGGAGAGCGTCTCATCCTGATAATGGCCGGCTATAAATTCCTTGATCAGATAGACTGTGGAATGGTTTTCGCTGCGGTTCTGAAGCCGGGAAAAAAAGTCTTCGTTTTTTTTCTTCAGCAGATCCTGCAGTTCATAGATGGATTCGCACTCGGAGATATAGCCCCAGAGGCTGTTTTCCGGTTCTTTTCCGGCAGTGTCCGGAAGGTTTAATATTTTGTAAGTTTCCCTTATCGTAGTAAACAGTTTATAATACAGATCCTTTGCCTGATTGGGCAGAACGTTTGCGGGCGGCATCATGGCATGAAACAATTCTTCCAGAAGGTTTTCCGCCTGTCTTTTATCCTTTCGGAGAAGCGCCTCTGAGAGACGGCTGTCCGCATGGAGGGTACCCACATCAAAGAAGGTATCGTATGTATCGCGGTGTTTATAGATCCGGAATGTATTATCCGGATGGAAGAAGGAATTCTGCAGTTCAATAACGGCGGAATTATAGGAATCGTGAATATGAAGAAACCCCCTTATATTTTTTCCGAAAACAATATGATAGCGCAGGGAAAACGAAGAAAGAGCATGGGTCAGCATCTTTCCGAGCGTGTTTTTCTGATTTACGGTATAATCGGAGAATCCCCAGACATGGTAGAAGTATAAAAGCCCCTGTCTTGTGGAATGTATTTCTTTTAAATGGAGGCTGTCAAGTACCTGGGCGACCACCGGTTCCATAATAGCTGTCAACGTATCCTGATTATAGGTATTGTGATGGAACTGGATCAGAAAAGTAAAGAAAGAAGCGGTATCTTCTTTCGGAAAATCAAACTCGGGTTCCTCGGAAAACAGGGCGGAAGGATCTCCGCCTTTGGGAGCATAGGCAAGTCTGGACGCCAGAGCAGCCTGGGAACGGGCAAGGGAAAGCGCCTGCGAGGAAGCCGCTTTTCTGACAGCCTCCACAGAAGCTTTTGCCTCAAGGACCGTTTCGGAGAGTTCTTCCAGATCGATGGGCTTTTCCACATAACTTACCGCTTTCAGTTTGATCGCCGCTTTTAAGTATTCCTTGTCGGAATATCCGCTCATGAAGATGATGGAAAGAGCGGGATTGACAAGCTGCAGTTTTTCCGCCATTTCAATACCGCTCATACGGGGCATGCGGACGTCGCTCAATATAATATCGGGCTGGAAAGCCAGTGCGGCCTCATAGCCGTGCAGTCCGTCATCCGCCTGCGCGATAGCGTCAATTCCCAGAGATTTCCAGTCGATATTGCTCATCAGGCCGTCTCTTGTCAGTTTTTCATCATCCACGATCAGCAGTTTCATAGCTACCTCCCATTTGGAATTATTGTAACACGGGGGGCGGAAAAAGAAAATGATTTTACCCAAAATCAAAAAAAAGTACGATAGCGTTTGAAATTTCGGGATGTTATACTTACAATAACATAAAACAGTATTAGTTTGGAAAGTATCTGGAGAAATTACTCTGCGGGGTTTTGATACCGGAAGAACAGATACGGAACTATAAACAGTATCTGTTCGAGAGGTATCCAGAGAATTTACAGACGTGGCTACGGCTGTAAATTACTCTGCGGGGTTTTGATACCGGAAGAACAGATACGGAACTAAAATAAGGAGGAGAAAAAGTTGTCAGAGTATGTACTTGAACTGAAGGGTATTACGAAGATATTCCCCGGTGTAAAAGCGCTGAACAATGTACAGTTTCAGTTAAAACCGGGCGAAGTCCATGCGCTGATGGGGGAAAACGGCGCAGGTAAGTCTACTTTTATTAAAGTGATCACCGGCGTGCATAAAGCGGAAGAAGGCGAAATGTACCTGTTTGGTAATAAAGTGGATTTTAAGGGGCCCAGAGATGCACAGCAGGCGGGTATCGCGGCGGTATACCAGCACCCGACCTCTTACCCGGATCTTACGGTGACGGAAAATATTTTTATGAACCATGAGATCAAGAAGAGGGGGATCATCCAGTGGAAACAGATGCATGAGGAGGCTCAGGGGTATCTGGATGAGCTGGATGCGGATTTTAAGGCGACTGCAGAGATGGGAGCCCTTTCCGTAGCACAGCAGCAGATGGTTGAGATCGCAAAGGCAATTTCCACCCATGCCAAGATCATCATTCTGGATGAGCCCACAGCGGCACTGACAGCGAATGAGTCTCAGAAGTTATATAAGATTGTAGATAAATTAAGGGACAGCGGCGTTTCCATTATTTTTATATCCCACAGATTTGAGGATATGTACCGTCTTGCAACCAGGGTTACCGTATTTCGGGATTCCCAGTACATAGGTACCTACGATGTAAACGGCATCACAAACGCAGATCTGATCAAGGCGATGGTAGGACGTGAGATCAATGATCTGTTCCCGAAACCGGATGTAAAGCCCGGGGAGGAGATGCTCCGCATTGAAAACTTTTCCCGTACAGGTTTTTATAAGAACGTCAATCTCCATGTCCGTGCAGGTGAGATCGTAGGATTGACCGGACTGGTCGGCGCCGGCCGTACGGAAGTGGTGGAGAGCGTCTGCGGGATTACCCGCCAGAACGAGGGAAAGGTATATTTAGAGGGAAAGGAAGTTGCGATCAAGAATCCGACAGATGCCATGAAGAATGGTATTATCCTTCTGCCGGAGGACAGACAGAAAACGGGACTTATCTTAAGCTGGGGCCTGGGCAGAAACGTAACGCTTCCTATAGTAAAGAAACTTTCCAACAACGGTTTTACGAACGACAAGAAAGAACGTGAACTTTCCAAGAAATTCCTGGAGGATGTGGACACCAAGGCGGTGACGATCTTTGATCCGGCAAGTTCCTTATCCGGCGGCAACCAGCAGAAGGTTGTTGTGGCGAAGGCTCTGGCGCAGGACAATATGAAGGTCATCATTATGGACGAGCCCACGAAAGGTGTTGACGTAGGCGCAAAGGCGGAGATCTATGCGATCATGGGCGAACTTGCGCAGAAGGGTTTTGCGATCATCATGATCTCTTCCGAGATGCCGGAGATACTGGGTATGTCCGACCGGATCTATGTTATGTGCAACGGACGTGTGACCGGAGAATTAAACCGTGAGGAGGCGACACAGGAGGCCATTCTGGAATTCGCGATGGAAAAGGGCGGTAAGAAAAAGAAAGAGGAGGCTGCGAAATAATGGAAAAGAAATCTATACTGAAAAAAATCACAGGCTCCCGTGAAGCCAGTCTGGTTATCGTACTCATCCTGCTGTGTGTTGCGGTAACCATCAAAAGCCCGAATTTCATGTCGGCACAGAATATACTGGAAATTTTAAAGAACAACGCGGTCATCATGATCATGGCGCTCGGCATGCTGTGTGTGCTGCTGATCGGCGGTATTGATATCTCCATCACTTCCACACTTGCTTTTGCGGGCA
Source organism: Lachnospiraceae bacterium (assembly GCA_910573755.1). Classification (GTDB taxonomy): domain Bacteria; phylum Bacillota; class Clostridia; order Lachnospirales; family Lachnospiraceae; genus 1XD8-76. Next base: position 23,549 of record CAJTBO010000022.1, read on the forward strand.
TGACCATTGGTATGATGTACAAATACAATAAAATCGAGAGCACATTTGTGGGTTTTCTGATTGCTACGGCGATGGGGGCTGTATGCGGCCTGCTGATCGGTGTGATCATTGCCTACGGTAAGGTAATGCCTATCATCGCGACCATGGGCTTTATGTATATCTACAGAGGATTTGCTTATCTGGTGGCACAGGATCAGTGGGCAGGCGCGGATGCGCTGGGCAGCTTTAAGGATTTTACACTGAGCAACTCCCTGAGTTTCGGACTGATCAATAATACGATCACGGTGACGATCATCTGCTATATTATTTTCTTCATTGTGCTGAAGTGGACGAAGTTCGGGCGCAGCATTTACGCGGTAGGCTCCAATGCGGAGGCGGCGGAGATTTCCGGTATCAATGTTGCGATGATCAAAACCGCGGTTTATACGATTATGGGCACGCTCGCAGGTTTATGCGGCGCTCTTGCGACTTCCGTATATGCTTCCGCACAGCCCAACATGCAGACATCCAAAGAGATGGACGTTATCGCAGCCTGCGTCATCGGCGGCGTGAGCATGAACGGCGGGCGCGGCAGCGTACTTGGCGCACTGCTCGGCGCGTTAGTGTTATCGGTTATCTCCAAAGCACTTCCGCTTGTGGGCATCAATGCAATCGCACAAAATACAATCAAGGGCGTTATCATCGTGGCGGTTATCGTACTGAACGTACTGACACAGCGCATGATGGATAAGGCGAACCTTGAAAACAGAGAGATGTAAGGAGGGGAAACGTTATGGCAGGAAAATCAGGAAGAACAATATCTGCAACTCCCGACAAGTCGCTGAAAAAGGCGCTGCTGAGTTGGGAAGGCATGTTACTTGTTCTGTTTATCGCAATCAATATTTTATGCAAATGCATTTCTCCGGTTTACAATATTACGAATGTACTTCGTGAAATGCCAAAGTATTTGACAGAGATATTTTTACTGTTCCCGATGGCATATATTCTGCTGATGGGAGAGATCGATATTTCCGTAGGTTCCACAGTCTGTCTGGCGGCAACAATAGCTTGCCTTTCGAGCAACGCAGGCGTTCCGTTTATTGGAGTTTTGCTGATAGGCTTGCTTACCGGGACAGTTTGTGGTATGATAAATGGGTTTTTGGCGACACGTTTCAGAGAACTGCCGACCATGATCATCACATTGGGGACGCAGATCGTGTTCCGTGGTATTGCGGAGATCGCACTCGGGGACGGCGGTTCCGTTTCTCTGACAAATGCTGACGGATTCAGGGCGATTGCCGGAAAAGTAGGACCGATTCCGTATATGTTCTTTATCGTGATCATCTGCGCAGTCATCTTTACGGTGATCGCCGAGAAACGGGTATTCGGACGGAATCTTTACGCGATCGGTTCCAACTCCAAAACGGCGTTTTATTCCGGTATCAAAGTGAACCAGATGTTATTTATCTCCTATACGGTGCTGGGACTTCTTGCCGGTGTATCCGCACTGTTTTTGACAAGCGCAACCTACGGCGCCAACACGACAACAGGAAAAGGCTTCGAGATGGATGCCATCGCTATGGCGGTATTCGGCGGTATCTCCACAGCCGGCGGTAAGGGAAAACTGATCGGTGGTATTATTTCTGCCTTTACGATCACCTGCCTGCGTGTGGGCCTCGGACAGATTAATATGAATCCTCAGGTGATCCTGATCATTCTGGGCGCTCTGCTGATCTGCGCAGTACTTCTGCCGAATATTTCACAGAGCATCTCGGATAAAAAGAAAAAGGCTTCCAGAGCCTGATGATGCGGTATCTATCTTGAATCGAACCCCGTTTGAGGTACGAAGAATGCGAAGCACTTCCGCAGTCTTAAACAGGAATACGGTTTAAGGCGCGGAGAATACAAAGCATTTCATATAGTTCAAACCGGGTGCCGGTTTGAGGTTGATATAAAAACTATTAACAAATTTTTTAAGGGAGGACCTAAAAAAATGAAGAAAAAAGTATTAAGTGCCATTCTCAGTGTAGCAATGGTAGCAACACTTCTGGCTGGCTGTGGCACACAGCAGAAGAAGCTCCAGTAGCAGCAACAGAAGAAGCTGAAGCACCCGCAGAGGAAGCTCCTGCAGAAGAAGCTCCGGCGGAAGAAGCATCTGCAGAGGAAGCTCCGGCGGAAGAAGGAGCAGCAGGCGGCGGTACATATGCATTTGTATCCAAATCTGCCGGCAACCCGTTCAATGAGAGACAGGCAACAGGTTTTGAAGAAGCAGTAAAGGATCTTGGCGGAACAGCTATTATCCAGCATCCGGAATCTGCAACAGCAGACGCACAGATCACAGTTATTCAGTCTCTGATCTCTCAGGGCGTTGACAGCATCTGTGTAGCAGCAAACGACGAGAACGCTCTGCAGGCAGCTCTGGAAGAAGCAGCAGCGGCAGGCATCAAGGTTTGTTCCGTTGACTCTACTGTAAACGTAGCAAGCCGTCTGACACACGTTAACCAGGCTGGTGTTACAGAGATCGGCCAGTGTCTGATGGATGCGGTTTATGATATCACAGGCGGCGAAGGCCAGTGGGCTATCCTTTCCGCAACATCTCAGGCTGCAAACCAGAACGCATGGATCGATTCCATGAAAGAGATCCAGGCAGCAGACAGCAAATATGCCAACCTTGAACTGGTAGAAGTTGCTTACGGCGATGACGAACCTCAGAAATCTACAGACCAGACACAGGCTCTTCTGCAGAACTATCCTGACCTGAAAGTGATCTGCGCACCTACAACAGTTGGTATCGCAGCAGCAGCTAAGGTATTACAGGATCAGGGCTCTTCCGTTAAGCTGACAGGCCTTGGCCTTCCTTCCGAGATGGCTGAGTACATCGGTGATGACGATGCTCATTCCTGCCCTTACATGTTCCTGTGGAATCCTATCGATCTTGGACGTCTTGGCGCATACACATCCGCAGCACTGGTAAGCGGTGAGATCACAGGCGCAGAAGGTGACAAGTTCACAGCTGGCGACATGGGCGACTATGAAATCGTAAAAGCCGGCGACGGCGGCACAGAGATCATTCTGGGCGCTCCGTTCAAGTTTGATCCTTCCAACATCGAAGAGTGGAAAGAAGTATACTAAATCGAATCAGAGTGTAAAAATTACGGGGCTGCCGGGAGGCGGCCCTGTTATTTATGTACGGATATGAAAAGCGGTCACCGGCATAGAAATGAATAAAGGACAGGGACCGGTGTAATAAAAACCGTCCGCCGGGCATAAGATGTAACAAAGCATGGCGGGGGGATTTTTTATATGACGAAAAACAAATCAAAGACTTGCGGTAAGCCGGAGATCTACGGCAAGTCCGGTGATTTGCTTCATGAGCGTGTCATTGCTGTGGCAGGCTATATTGTGGAAAATAATGCAACGGTAAGACAGACTGCCAAAGAGTTTGGGATCAGTAAGAGTACAGTGCACAAGGATGTCACAGATAGACTGGCGGCAATCAATCCGGCTTTGGCAAAGCAGGTACGGTCGGTACTGGATGTAAACAAATCGGAGCGTCATATCCGCGGCGGTCTGGCTACAAGGGAGAAATACCTGCACCAGCATGTGGTGGAGTGAGTTTGGAGGAACATAAGGGCGGCGCTTAAAGCTTACTGTCCGTTGTTGAACATAAGGGTGGTGTGTAAAGCGTACTGACCGTTGTTGAACATGAGGGCGGTGCGTAAAGCGTACTGTCTGTTGTTTAGTAAAAGGGAGAGAAGATGAAACTATCGGGAAGGAGAACTTTCCGGTAGTTTTTCTTTATATCTTGTGGCGAAATGCATAAAAATGAATGGTGAATTATGTTGAAAAGTAACAAAAATACTAATATATTAGAAAAAGGTGTTGACTTTGTTGGAGAAGTTTACTATAGTAGCAATATGAGTATTTTAGTTACTCTCTAAGTAAATCGGTTTACTAATAATTTCATCGGATATATGCAAAATCAATTTACAGATTGATTTTATTTTTTCCCTTATTGGTAAATCGGTTTACTAGAACGGTTTACAGAAAGTTTACCAGTACAAAGCATAAAGTGAAAAAGAGTAAAAATTGAGAATATGTGGAGAAGGAAAATGGGCACAACAATATCTGATGTAGCAAAACATGCAGGCGTTTCAAAATCAACGGTTTCCAATTATCTTAACGGGAAATTTGAGAAAATGTCGGCAGAGACAAAAACGGCGATCGAGCGCACGATCAAAGAGATGGGGTATACACCAAATTTGAGTGCAAGGCGCCTGCCGAATAAAGAGAAGAGCAAAACCATTTGTCTGATTATTCCGGGAAGTTTGACACGCGTATTTGATTCATTTTACTATCCGACGATATTTTCGGCTATGGACAGGATATCAGGAAAAATGAAATATAATATGCTGATCTATTCCAGAAAGGAACCCGGCAATATCAATGAAATGAATTTTCTGAAAGGGATGGCGGCATCTATTGTAGACGGCTATATTATTTTTGACCTGTCAGCAGATGACCTGTTTTTTAAGGAGTTTGAAGAGGCGGGTATACCTTATGTATGCTGTGGGAAAATAGAGGATTATGAGGATTACCGCTATGTGGCATCCGATCATAAAAAAGCAATGGCGGATACGCTGGATCATCTGTTTCAGTTAGGGCACAGAAAGATCGGGATTTTCAGACAGAACGACAGCAGTGTCGTAGAACAGACAAGAAAAAGAGGCGTAAAGGAAATCTGTGAAAAATATGCGGTAGAGGAAAGCAATATCAGATATATCGAAGTTCCGACGGAGGCGACTGATCAGAAAATCTATGAGATCTGGATAGAACATTTAAAACAGGAAGACCGTCCGACGGCGTACATCATCTCAACGGCGATCCGGCAGCAGTTTCAGCTTGCGGCACAGACGCTGGGGCTGTCCATACCGAAAGATATTTCTTATGTAAATATCGAATACTATATCAAAAAGGGTTCGGAAGAAGAAAATCAGACGAGGGTAGTCTCCAAAGCGGGGATGATCGCGGAACTGGCATTTAAAAAACTGTTGAAGATAATTTATAATCCGACATCGGAATTTGAATCACAGATGGTTCCTCTTGAACTGACAGTTGGTGAAACGACTGCTGCACTAAAAAATCATATGGAGGAAAAAACATGAAAAGGAAATTATTATCTGTTATATTGGCAGCAAGCATGGTTGCAGCATGTCTGGCAGGATGCGGATCTGATGCAGGAACACAGGAAACAGCACCTGCAGAGAGCGAAGCGCCGGCGGAAGAAACGGGAGAAGAAGCGGAGGCTTCCGGCACTGAGAGCAGCGGCGCAAAGAAACTTGTATTCTGGGATAAGGCGGAATATGTGGATGAGTACGGCAGCATGATGAAGGCTGTTGTAGATAAATTCGCAGAAGAACAGGGCGTTGAAGTAGATTATGTGAATGTACCTTCTGCAGATATGAAGCAGAAATTAATGGCAGCGATCGAAGCAGGAAATGCACCGGATCTGATCGTTGGCGATGATACATTGGTTGGACAGTTTGCATCCTTGAACCAGTTGGAAAGTGTGGATGATATCATGTCTGAATATGATTTTACCGAGGCGGCGCTGAAGGTGGGCCTGCTCGGCGATACACAGTACATGGTGCCCCAGGCGTTTACGGCTCCCGGTATGTATATCAGGGCTGATAAGTGGCAGGAAAAAGGGCTTGATATGCCTGAGACATGGGAAGAACTGAAAGAACAGGCAAAGATCGTCAATGATCCTGCGAACGGATTCTATGCACTGGGATTTGCAATGGGTGCATCCGGCGGCGGTGATGCGGAAGGTTTCTGCCGGACAATTATTCTTGACTGGGGGGGTCAGACGGTTGACGAGAATGGAAATGTGGTAGTTAATTCTCCGGAAACGGTTGAAGCACTGACATTTATTAAGTCCCTGTATGATGAAGGGCTGATTTCTCCCGATGCTGTGACAGGTGATGATATGTGGAACAATCAGGCGTATCTTGCAGGAACGGCAGGTGTTATCTGTAACGCGGGTTCCATCATCGCATCCATGAAGAACGATGATCCCGACCTTCTGGCAAAAACACAGGTTATCGCTTATCCGGCAGGACCGAAGGGATGTTATACATTAGGCGGCAGCAATGTATTCGGCATCATCGCATCCGGTAAAAATGTAGCGGAAGCAAAAGACTTTATCCGTTTCTATTATAATGACATGGACAATTATGAGGCGATGATCGAAGTGATGGGCGCTATGTGGCAGCCGGTTATCAACGGTATGGACGACAGTGAGTTCTGGCAGGATGAAATGAATAAGCCCTGGCTGGAATCTTCCCAGCAGTGTGTAAAGACATATTATCCGGCGCCTTCTGATGACAGGGCAATGACATGTTTCAGCAGCCAGCTTTGTGTAAAAGCAGTACAGGAAATGCTGATCAACGGAGCGACACCGGAAGAAGCCGCAGAAATTCTGGAAAAATCCTTTAAAGAGGTATATGAGGCCGAGTAAGAAAAAGCAGGTTTAATGATTGGGGCGGCCTGAGGGGCTGCCCCGATTTATGAGAAGGAGATTCCTATGGAAAAAATGAAAATGAAAAAAGTGGAATCACAGACTGTAAAAGATAAAAGGCTTGGACTTATATTAATGATTCCGATCGTACTTGTTATTTTTATTATCATGGGCATTCCGCTTATCCGGGCGATCTACTGGAGTTTTACGGATAAGGTGGTAGGCTCGGACCCGAATTTTATCGGGCTGAAAAACTATATCGGACTGTTTCAGGATAAGGTTTACTGGAAGTCTCTGAGAAATACGGCGATCTATACGGGGGGATGCATTCTTGCAAAATTGCTGCTGGGGCTGCTGTGGGCGGTTCTTCTGAATCAGGATTTTAAGGGAAAGGGATTCTTCAGGACAACGCTCCTGATCCCCTGGGCACTGCCGGGCATGGTCGTAGCTATGACATGGAGATGGATGTACGACAGCACATACGGGATCATCAACAGCCTGCTGCTTGGTTCAGGACTTGTGGATATGCCGGTAGCATGGTTGTCCAGTCCGAAGATCGTGCTGTATTCTGCGATGCTTGTCAATATCTGGCGTGGTGTTCCGTTTTTTATGTTCAGTATTCTGGGGGTGCTGCAGACGCTGGATAAACAGGTCTATGAGGCGGCAACCGTGGACGGTGCGGGTATTTTCAAACAGTTCTGGTATATTACACTGCCCTCTATTTCGCCGGTGCTGAAGGTGACAACGCTGTTGTCTACGATCTGGACCTTCAACGATTTTGAAAATGTATGGCTTGTGACAGGAGGCGGTCCGCTCTATGCCTCCAGCGTGATAGCAACTTATACATATGATAAGGCGTTTATACAAAATTCGCTGGGGCAGGCACTGTCAGTGGCGACATCAGTGATTCCGATCCTGATAGTTATGATGCTGATATTCTCATATTTTAATAAAAAAGAACAGTAGAGGGGGAGGAAACATGCATTCAAGAAAAACGTCAAAAGCAATCAAGATGACAACGACATATGTCATCCTGATCATTTCACTGCTCTGGACAATCTTTCCGCTGTACTGGATGGTAAAGTCTTCCTTTACAATCGACAAGGAGATGTATGTGGCAAGGCCGGCTCTGTTTGATATCGCTTTTACAACGGAGCACTATGTGGATCTGATGGTCAACGCGAAGTTTCTGGTAAATCTCGGAAACAGCCTGATGATCGCGGCAATCACAACAATATTCGGCCTGACGGTCAGTGTCTTTGCGTCTTATGCGATGACGAGGCTGAAATATCCGGGCAGAAAGTTCTTCAGCAGTACAGTCATTATTTCCTACCTGCTGCCCACGGCGGTGCTGTTTATTCCGATGTATATTTTTGTCAGCAAGCTTGGGCTGGGCGGAACCAGGTGGGCTATGCTTGTGATCTATCCTACGTTTGTAGTGCCTTATTGCTGCTATATGCTGAGGAGTTATTTTACAGCTATCCCTTATGCGCTGGAGGAAGCGGCGCTGATCGACGGCTGTACCAGGCTGCAGAGCCTGCGGCATATCGTTGTGCCGATCGCCCTGCCGGGTATAGCGGTTACCGCTACCTTTGCATTTACAATGTCATGGAATGAATATCTGTATGCGATGATCATGACGACAAGCATGAAAGAGATGACTGCCACAGTGGCGATTTCCAGTTGGAAGTATGGCGATATCGTTAACTGGGGACGGATCATGGCAGGGTGTGTGGTGGCGTCATTGCCTGTAACGATCATTTACATTATTGCCCAGAGCCTGCTTGTTTCAGGCAAGGCGGACGGCAGTGTGAAGTAAAAAAAGTGAGCGTGATCTCCGCGCCCTTATGAGGCGGGGGGAAGCATAATAAAAAGAACAAGAAATATAAGGAGAACTGAAAAATGGCAGAAACATATGAAAGAGTGCTGGATAACGTAAATACATGTTCCGGACCATCCGAACTGAAGATCACGGATTTAAGAGTGGTGGACATTGTCGGCGCTCCGATGCATTGTACCATTGTAAAAATTGACACAAATCAGGGACTTGTCGGATACGGCGAAGTGCGTGACGGCGGTTCGAGAAACTTTGTACTTGCTTTGAAGAGCAGGATATTGGGGGAAAACCCCTGTAACATTGATAAACTGTTCAGAAGAATCAAACAGTTTGGCGGCCATGCGAGACAGGGCGGCGGCGTCTGTGCGGTGGAGATGGCGCTTTGGGATCTGGCGGGCAAGGCTTACGGTATCCCTGTTTATCAGATGCTGGGCGGAAAGTTCCGTGATAAGGTGAGGGTCTATGCAGATACGGATGTGGAAGGAAAGCATACCGGTAAGGAGATGGGGGCAGCCCTGAAGGCGAGAATGGATAAGGGCTTTACGTTCCTGAAAATGGATCTTGGGATCGATCTTTTGTATGATGAACCGGGAGCGCTGAATGCGCCGCTGGGATTTGTGCAGGAACTGAAAGAGTCTTCTGAAAATTATAATGCGATTCCGAGAAACCTGACAGAAGCGGAGCGCATACAGAGAAACCGTTGGTATGATAATCAGAATATTCCGCACCCCTTTACCGGCGTGCAGGTAACGGAACACGGCTATGATATTCTGGAGCAGTATGTGAAAGACGTCAGGGAAGTGATCGGTTATGAGGTGCCTCTGGCAATAGACCATTTCGGCCATATCGGCGTGGAATCCTGTATCAAGCTGGCGAGACGGATTGAAAAATATAACATTGCATGGATGGAGGATATGATCCCCTGGCAGTTGACAAACCAGTATGCAAGGCTGGCGAAGTCTACGGCGATTCCGATCTGTACGGGCGAGGATATTTATCTGAAAGAGAACTTCAGACCCCTTCTGGAAGCCGGCGGTGTTTCTGTGATCCATCCTGATATCCTGACGGTGGGGGGCGTGCTGGAACTGAAGAAAGTCGGAGATATGGCACAGGATTATGGAGTTGCCATGGCGATACATATGGCGGAAACACCGATCTCCGCGATGGCGGCGGCACATGTGGCTACGGCGACGGAGAATTTCCTTGCACAGGAATTCCACTCCGTGGATATTCCCTGGTGGGATGGCATGGTGAAGAAAGGTGTGAAAGCGCCTGTTGTGGATCATGGATTTATTACAGTACCGGATCTGCCGGGACTGGGTATCGAGGAGTTGGATGAGGAAATACTGAGAGAACATCTGCATCCGGATTATCCGGGCATGTGGCTTTCCACATCGGAATGGGATCAGGATTACTCCCATGACCGCTGCTGGAGTTAAATTGATGAGAAACTAAAGGATAAAAGAGCAAAAGAAAGGGATGGATCATGCATTTTAATGTAAAAGAAGATATTATTCAGCTCACTTCCAGATGGGAAGGGGAAAGGCTTCCGGACGGAAGGCCGAAGGTCTCCGATGAAGACCTGAATGAACTGCGGAAACTGACGCTGGAGGAGATCTGGGCGCCGCTTTATAACGCCGGTTATCTGAATCAGTTTGAGGAAAAGCTGTATCGTCTTCATGATGACAGAAAACTGGTGGGAAGGGCAGTGACCGCTTCGTTCCTGCCGGCAAGGCCGGATCTGGAGGAGACGGTAAAAGCGATCGGTGCAGAAGAGGGGAGAAAAGGAACCTGCAATCAATGGGTCATTGACTCTCTGACGGAAGGCGATGTTGTGGTTGCCGATATGTATGATAAGATCTATGAGGGAACCTTTGTGGGCGGAAATCTTTCCACAGCCATCCGGAACAGGACAAAAACAGGCGGCGCGGTAGTCTGGGGCGGTATCCGGGATCTGGAGCAGATAGAGGGGATTGACGGTTTGCAGATCTATTACAGAGGTGTAGACCCTACACCCATTAAGAATTTTGTGATGAACGGTTTTAATACGCCGGTGAAGATCGGGTGTGCGGTGTGCCTTCCAGGAGATGTGGTGTTCGGATATGGCGGCGGAGTTATCTTTATTCCGAGCTATCTGGTGAAGGATGTGATCGAGGCGGCGAAGAAGTCCCATGTAAAGGATCTGTTCGGATTTGATATGATCGAAAAGGGCGTTTACACGACCGCTGAGGTGGATATCGATGTATGGCCCACAGATATGATGGATAAACTGGTGGAATTTATCAAAACCGATGAGCGGGCAAAAGAGTTCAGAAGCCTTGACTGGACGCTGGAATATCGGAAGGCAAAAGAGGAAGGGAAGTAAAAAGGGAAAGCAAAAAAAGGAAATAAAAGAGGGAAGCAAAGAGGAGAAATAAAGAGTTTAAGGGAGGCGGCGTTTGCTGCCTCTCTTTTTGGTTTGCGCGCCATGGGCGCGCTCTAACGGGCCGAAGTCCCGAACACGCCTAGGCAACGCGGAGAGGACGCTTGCAAACATCATCCCATTTATAGAGGGAGAACTATACCTGAAAGTGAACCGGGCTAAGGACACAGTATGCTTAACTATTATCTAAAAGTATCGTGAAAACTATTGAACCGCTGTATACCGAACGGTACGTACAGTGGTGTGGGAGGCCGGCTGCCCAATTAATGGGTAGCCTCCTACCCGATCAATTATAACTTTGTTTTAATGTCATTGAATATAAAAAAATGCAGTTTAATTTCAAAAGTATAATGAAATAAAATTTTATTCTATTTTAATATTGACATTTTAATTCATAAAAATTATAATAAGAATACAAATTTCATACAGTGAACATACTGTTAAAGTAAAGAAAAGGAGGAAAATGTATGAAAAAAAGTTTAATTAAAAAGCTGTTTTCGGTAACATTGACGGGCGTCATGGCATTTGCACTGATTGCATGTGGCAATAATGCCGAGGAGGCACCTGCGCAGAACGGCAATCTGGAAGAGAATGTGGCAGAGGAAGAGAGCAAAGGCGAACCCTCTGACTCGGAAGAAGCCGGAACCGGAGAGGGAGTGACGCTTGAATGGCAGCAGTGGTGGGCTGTTGAAGCACCCGAGGGATATGTGCAGAACATGGTTGACAAGTATTATGAGGAGACCGGTGTAAGGGTAGAACTTTTGAGTGCGCCTTTTGCTGACACAAAGACACAGATCATATCCGGTGTAAGCACGGGTACGGTGGCGGATATTGTCAGTGTAGACGGAAGCTGGGTATATGACTTTGCGGATCAGGGAGTTCTGACCAATATGAGTACATTGATGGATGCTACCGGATTTGATAAGAGCCTTCCGGCAAGCACATGGGATGTGAACGGCTCAACTTATGCGGTGCCGGTGTTGAATTTCGCGTATCCGATGTTTGCAAATCAGGATATTCTTGATGAGTGCGGAGTAACGGAACTTCCAAAGACATGGTCTGATTTTGAGGAAGTCTGCCAGAAGATTGTTGATAAAGGATATTATCCCTATGCGCTGAATCTTGATACATCTTCTCCTTCCGGCATCCAGAATGTTTATATGGGATTTGCCTGGGCATCTGATATTAAAATGAAAAATGACAATGGCGAATTTGATGTGGTAAATAATCCGGAACTGAAAGAGTATGCGGAATGGATCAAGAGCCTTAACGATAAAGGTTATATTTATCCGGGGATGAGTTCTCTGACAGAGACGGATATGACTTCCAAGTTCAGCAGCGGCAATATTTGCTTTATCATCAATTCTGCAGCAGCTATTACGGCCTGGAGAGCGGATGCCCCTGACCTGAATCTCACGGCGGCTCCGATTCCCGTAAAAGATGACTTTACAGGGGAAAGCGCAATGTGTGTGGCAAACTGGTCTCTTGGCATTACAGAGAACAGTGAACATAAGGAAGAGGCTATGAAATTTATCGAATGGCTCCTGAATGCGGATGACGGTGGTGTCTGTGCGGATCTTGCGGTGACACAGACGGCTTTTCCGAACAGCACATTGGCAAAACCGGACTACAGCAATGGTGATCCCGTATTTCAGGACGTCTATGCAATGTATCAGTCTGGCTATCCATATAATGAATTTACAGGTATGAAAGAAGCAAATACTATTATGACGGATTATATTGACGAGCTAGTTACCTATATGGACGGGGATACAGATATTGATACCTTTATGAGTAATCTTCAGGCAACGCTTGATGAGGTTTACGGAAAGTAAATAAAAGACGGGATAAAAATCCCGATAGTTATTCAGGGCAGAACACGCGTCGCGGTTTTGGCGGTGCGTGTTCTGACGGATTATGGAGGGAAAATGAAAAAAGGATCTAAACTTAGAAAAAAGGCTGCCCCATATTTGTTTCTTTCCCCTACGCTTATACTGATGATTGTCTTGTTGGTCATTCCAATCTGTCTTGTGCTTAAATATTCCTTTCAGGATAATGCAATCGTGGTAAAAGCCCCTGAATTTGTTGGATTTGAAAATTATGAGAAAATATTGGGGGATGAAGATTTTTGGAACGCAGCAAAAAATACGGTTTTTTTTGTCGTGGTCAGTGTGGTGGCGCATCTCGTGCTGGGAATGTGCTTTGCACTTTTGCTGAATACCGACTATTTCGGGACAAGGACAAAAACGATTGCGCGGGTTATTTATGTTCTACCGTGGGTGTTCACCGCATCTGTTATTGCAATTTTGTGGAAACTGATGTTGCAGCCCCACGGAATTGTAGATTATTTGTTGTCCTTTGTTAATCTGGCTACAAAGGATACCGAGTGGCTCAGTTCACGTCAGACAGCACTGGCAACAATCACTTTTGTCAACATATGGTGCGGTTATCCGTTTTACATGATCAGTATTTTGGCGGGCTTGCAGGGAATTTCTGCGGATCTGTTTGAAAGTGCAGCGCTGGATGGGGCAAACACATGGAAAACATTCTGGAATATTACCATACCGCAGCTGAAACCGATTCTGATCAGTATAGCAATGCTGGATTTCATATGGACGATTCAGTCATTTTCCGTGATATGGATGCTGACGGGAGGCGGTCCGGTTAAATCAACGGAGACGCTGAGCATATATATTTATAAACTGGCATTTAACAGAACCCAGTACGCACATGCTTCTACGGCGGCTGTCATTGTGCTGGCGGTATGTATCATAATAGCTGTTTTTTATGTAAAACAACAGAGGAAAGTGAGGGAGTAGAATATGGTGGGAAAACATAAAAGAGCAGTAAAGATATTGTTGTTCTTCCTTCTCCTTGCAGGAGGGTTCTTTGCCGGCTTTCCAGTTTTATGGATGTTTATATCGTCATTGAAAACAAATGCGCAGATATTTGCATGGCCGCCGACTTTTATTGATTCTTCATTCAGTCTGCATGCCTATGCGGAAATCCTGACGAATGCCGAGAAGGTTCGTTACTTTATCAACAGTTATTTTGTGGCTGCGGTAGTTGTGGTTCTGACACTGGTGATTGGTATTTTGGCAGCCTATGCGTTCAGCCGGTTTGATTTTCCGCTAAAGGGAGCAATCAATGCGGTTATTGTAAGTGTGCAGGCGGTGCCACCGATCGTGCTGCTTATCCCATATATGAGTCTGATTGTGACTCTGAAACTGTTTAATACCTATTTTGCGCTGATATTAACATATCTGGTATTTACGCTGCCGTATTGTATTTTAATGATAACGGGATACTTTAATACGCTGTCTGTGGATCTGGACGAGGCGGTTATGATAGACGGGGGATCAAGATGGAAGGCGCTCTGGCGCATTCTTGTTCCTGTTTCGCTGCCGGGGCTTGTATCTGTGGGAATGTATACTTTCATGCAGGCATGGAATGAATATATGTTTGCTCTGGCGTTGACAAAGACAAATAATATGAGGACGGTGCCGATCGGTATCAATTTATTGATGGGGCAGCATTCATATGACTGGAGCCAGATGATGGCAATGAGTTTTTTAGGTTCTTTGCCGGTGCTGCTTTTGTTTATTTTCTTCCAGAGATACTTTATTGCCGGAATGACATCCGGTGCAGTGAAAGGCTAAAATAATTGACATAACTTAAAGGAGGCTAAAACTATGTTAATGAATATGAAAGAGATTCTGGAACCTGCAAATAAAAATGATTTTGCGGTTCCCGCATTTAACACTTCAAGTAATATGATTCTGAAGGGAGTGATGGAGGCGTGTGAAGCGACAGGATCGCCGGTTATCATCGCAATTCACCCGGACGAACTGCATTTTGTAAAAAGATCCTTCGTGAAGTCGGTGATTGAGGAGGCACATCAGGCGTCTGTACCTGTATGCATTCATCTGGATCATGGTGCTTCTTTTGCACAGGTGATGGAGGCTGTTCAGTGTGGATATACTTCTGTGATGATCGATGCATCCAGACAGACTTATGAGGAGAATATCGCTATTTGTAAAAAGGTTTGCGAGGCTGCGCATGCCGTGAACGTATCGGTGGAGGGGGAACTTGGAACAATAGGGAATACGGACTCACATGAGACGACACCGCCGGATGAAATTCTTTATACGAATCCTGAACAGGCCAGAGATTTTGTGGAAAAAACCGGCATCGACGCATTGGCTATTGCTATTGGGACCAGTCATGGAATTTATCCGAAGGATAAGAAGCCGTTACTGCGTATCGATATACTGGACGAGATCAAAAAAATGGTGCGTGTGCCGCTTGTGCTGCATGGAGGTTCTTCCAATAAGGACAGCGAGATTGCAAAGGCGGTGGAACATGGTGTAAATAAAATCAATATTTCCAGCGATATCAAAGATCCGTTCTACAGGAAATGCAGGGAGATGCTTCGGGATGATGCAATCCGTGAACCAAACCAAATCTATCCGCCGTGCATTGATGTGCTCAAAGAAGCAGCTATCGAAAAGATCAAACTGTTTAAAGCGGATGGCAAAAAGGCATTATATTGAAATATCCGGAGAATGGGAGGTAACTATGGGCGAAAAAATAGCGCTGGGATTTCATACATGTGTCGATTATGAACTGGATTGGGATTTGTCTGTCATAGAAGGACTGATTCGGAAATTTGATGTCAGGCGTTCCGAAATCAGAAGTGATATTATGATTGATTCTGAACGGGCACTGTTGATTGTGTGTCTGGCTTATATGATTGTGGGAACCGGTGGGGAAATTATTCCGGAGAGACCTGAAATATGTACAGATTTTGCGGATCACTTTCCATACCGAATTACGATCGGTGGGACGGCAATGCGTGCCGCAACGGCTATCAGAAAAATAGGATATGAGAGTGTCATACAGACAAGCTGCTTCAACAGATATATCAAAGAACTTGTTATGCCGGGGATTCATTATTTCCCTAGTGTCGGTTTTGATCATACGGATGCATACCCTCATGTGATTTTGTCCTATCAGGCAAATATACGGATTCAGGCAAATGATATTGATTTTGTGACGCCGCGCGAGAACAGAGTTATGTTTTCCAGAGATATAGACAGTCTGAATATGGTGATATCCCAAGATTTTGCACCGATGATTCAAAATGCGAAAGTGTTTTTGCTCTCATGTTTCAGCGAAGTGTTGGACTTTGAAATCATGAAAAAAAGAATGGCGGAAACCCGCATGCTTTTGCGTTCCCTTCCGGAAGATGCGCTTGTGGTAATGGAGGACGGATGTTATATCGTAAAAGAACATCGTTACTATGCCCATAGAGAATTACTCGGAACAGTGGATATTTTGAGTATGAATGAAGATGAACTTCAGGAATATATGGAGCGCAGGATTGACATTTTGGATTCAGACGAGGTATTGGAAGCCGTGCGGTACGCATATGAAAAATCAGGTATTCCCACTTTGATTGTTCATTCTGCTATGTGGGCGCTGGCTTACGGAGAACGGGCAGATATGCTGGAAAATGCATTGAGAGGCGGTATTGCACTCGCTTCTTCCCGATTTTGCTATGGAGATGAGTTTGGGGTTTCGGAATACGAAACAATAAAAAAGCTTCCTGAGATGGACCGCAGCGTGGAATTTTGCAGGCAGATCACCGGAAAGGCGTCGATCCCGATATGTTGTGTTCCGACAAAAGATATGCGTTTTGTAAAGAATCCGACGGTTGTTGGGCTGGGTGATTATTTTGCGGGCGGATTGCTGCCGGAATTGACAGAATATTAAAAAAGAAGATGAAAGGGAACAGACACGATGTTTGAGAGAGTAGAAAATATATTAAAGATTGCGGAAGAAAAAAATACGGCTGCCATTGCGTTTATCTGCATGGATTTTGTCATGGCACGCTCTGTGGTATGCGCCGCGCATGCGACAAATACACCGGCTATTGTTATGCTTTACCCGGAACATGTATCACTACAGCATACATGCAATTTGTCCGGATATGCGGCTATGGTAAAGGAGTTGGCAAACAGTGTGAAGGTGCCTGTGGGGCTTCATCTTGACCATGATTATACATATGATTCCATTATAGACGCGATTGGGAAAGGATTCACATCAGTTATGATGGATGGCTCAATGCATGATCTGGACACGAATATTTCCTTGACGAAGGCTGTTGTGCGGAAGGCCCATGAACTCGGTACGGCTGTGGAGGGAGAGATCGGGCATGTCGGCAGTGCTGCTGATGCCGATAATTATAAAGAAGATCTGTTTACAAAACCGGAAGCAGCAGAAAAATTCTGCAGGGAGTCCGGTGTGGATTCTCTGGCTGTTTCGATTGGCAATGCCCACGGAGAATATAAGGAGACACCTCATTTGAATATGGAACGTCTGGAGGAGATAAAGGCTGCCGTAGAAGTGCCCCTTGTATTACATGGGGGAAGCGGTATTCCAGATGATCAGCTTATCACTGCTTTTTCCAAAGGAATACGCAAATTTAATCTTGGGACAGAATTTCTGGGCAGATACTATGATGCTATGGGAAAGTATATGGAAGAAAACCGTAACAATTCCAATCCGGTAAAAATCATAGATTATCCGGAATATATACAGGCTGAACTGCAGCCATATCTGGAAGAGCGAATGAAAACACTGTGCAGATTCTAGGTAGTAATAGTAGAGAAGATTGTAAAACGCCTGAAAAAGTCGCCCGGGTCTTTTGACCTGAGCGACTTTTTTGTCAGTATGCCATGTAGCATACAAAATAATTCATAAAAAATTTGAATTCAGTACGTGTAATGGATATAATGAATATCAGATTATAAATACGAGAAAACGGGCAGGCGTTCGGATTGCAAGCTCTCTGAAACAGCTTTGCTCCATGTTTATGATGAGGTGATAAAATGGGAGAAGACAGTGTGATCAATATGCTTCAAAAAATTTACGGTGAGTTTTCACCGATGGAAAAAAAGGCGGCAAACTATATTTTGCGATATCCGGATATGGTTGTGGAATATACGGTGAAGGATTTGGCGAAAGCGAGCGATGTGAGCGAAGCAACCGTTGTGAGGATGTGTAAGCATGCAGGGTACAAAGGTTACTGGGCTTTTAGGACTATGCTTGCGCGTGATATGGGAACGGTTAAAAAAGAGGAAAAAGGAAGTGTGGATGATGACGATGTGATAAGAGAGTTTTTTCAGGTCTATGCGGAAATGATACAGACACTTGGCAGCAAAATAAGCATAGAGGCCATGAAAGAATCAGCAAAGATACTGGATACCTGCAGACAGGTGTATATCATTGCGGCAGGCGACACAGGAACTGTTGCAAAGCATCTGAGTTTCCGGCTTGGACGTGCCGGTATCAGGGCTATTTATAATGAATTGGCAGATTATTATCTCAATACGATCAATCTGGCAGATCAGGAGGATGCGCTGATTGCAATATCCAAATCCGGTATTACAAAGACTGTCTTACAGGGCGTGGAACTTGCTCAAAAGAAAGGCTTACAGGTTATTGCGATCACGGAATATGAAAATTCCGCGCTAGGGGAATTAGCAGATTATGTACTGCTCTGTAAAGGTGACTTCGGCAGATTTGATTATTATAAAAATTATAGTAATCTGAGTGCGACTGCGGTGGTGGAGGCTCTGATTGGATTGCTTGAAAGCAGAACCAAGATCATTGAAAAAGAGATGGATACCATAGAGCTTATGCTGTCAGAGGCGAAACTGTAAAACGGCAGGACAGGCATGGACTGCCATGCGGAAGGAAAGGGCAAAAGCATATTGCGAAAAAAGCGACCTGCCTTTGCGATAAGAACATCATAAAGAAGATCAGAAGGAATTGTCTGCATCATTAAGTTCAGACAAAAGGAATAAGATTTATTATTGTCCTTATCGCTTCCATTTCTTCCATTCTCCCCGGCATAGCTGGAGAGATTAGGATTTTCGTTTACCAGCTAAGGAAGAGGATGATATACGGGATTTTCTTTAAAGGTATTTATACCCGCTTTAATATTGACCATCCGAAAAATTTTAAAGGGCACAGCTTTTCCATGTCGGATATGGCGGAGCCTTTTTTTAATAGCAACATGTTATTTATCGGGAAATGTAATGCCGCGTCCTGTGTTCGGGAAGATCAGCGCGGCGGTGCAATCTGCGATAAACAGAAGGAGCAGTAGGGCCTGGACTGCGTATCTGAATTTTCCGGGAATGCGGAACCAGAATTTCCCAAGAAAAACGGATAAAAGGCAGATCCATAGGACGCCGGCGATACCGAAACCGAGTGCGGAGATCAGGCAGATGTAGCCATGAAAATGAAACGGATAGCCGCTGTAGTCCCAGTAGCGCAGATCCCAGAAATAGTCAAGTATCCAGCCGATCACCAGTTCCAGAGAGGTTCCGATCAAAAGGGAATATATAAATACTTTTACAGGATGCCGCTTCTGCTTCGAGAGCAGAAGATACATTAAAACGGCTCCGGTGCCGTAAACGGGAAGCCAGGGACCGTAGAAAAAACCGCGGTTCCGAAAGTGCCCTTCTTTGATAAAGAAGATCAGGACTTCCCATAGAAAGCCGCACAGGGATGCGGTGAAGAAATAGAATGTTAGCAGGGAGAGGTATTCCTTTAGAGGCATATGAGTGAGGATGGATTTATTTGTTTTGTTATTATAAGATGTCTGTTTTTTCATAAGGATAGTGTGCCCGTATCAGATGAATTTATTTTTGGATGGCTGCAGGATTGGTAAGATGGGTTATTTTTATAGATAATGGGAGAGGAATTGGTTCTTGGCGGATATTTATTTGGCGGTTGCAGGAGGAAGATTATGAATTTTCATTTTTGAATGCGGAAAATGAGATGTTCGGGAAAAAGAAAATAAAAGGTAAATAGAAGATAAAAAGGTAAATAGAAGATAAAAAGGTAAATAGAAAATAAAAAGGTAAATAGAAAATAAAAAGGTAAATAGACAAACACAGCTATTCAGGTTATACTTATTACATATTTCAGAGGAACAGAAATGCAGGGGATAAAAACAGACAGGGAGGACTGATGATGCAGAAGCAGGAGATGATTATTGTTCTTGACTTTGGCGGTCAATATAATCAGCTGATCGCCAGACGGGTCAGGGAGTGCAATGTATATTGTGAAGTACATCCATATAATATGAGCCTTGATAAGATCAGAGAATTAAGTCCAAAAGGAATTATATTGACGGGAGGGCCGAACAGCGTATACGCGGAAGGTTCTGCGCTCTGTGAGCCGGAATTATTTGAGATGGGTATTCCTGTTTTGGGGATATGTTATGGTTCGCAGGTGATTGCCCATATGTTGGGCGGAGAGGTTTCTACGGCGCCGGTCAGTGAATATGGAAAAACGGAAGTGGCGACGGATACAAAGACTGTACTGTTTCGGAATGTGGCGGAGAAGACGATATGCTGGATGAGTCATACGGACTATATTGCAAAAGCACCGGAAGGATTTTCCGTTACGGCACACACGCCGGTATGCCCGGTGGCGGCGATGGAAAACTGTGAACGGGGGCTTTATGCGGTGCAGTTTCATCCGGAAGTAGTACATACGGCAGAAGGTATGAAGATGCTGGAAAGCTTTGTGATGGATGTCTGCGGCTGTAAGGGGGAGTGGCGCATGGATTCTTTTGTGGAGACTTCCATTTTGCAGATCAGGGATAAGGTCGGAAGCGGCAAGGTGCTCTGTGCTCTTTCCGGCGGTGTGGACAGTTCTGTGGCGGCGGTCTTGCTGGCGAAGGCTGTGGGAAAACAGCTTACCTGCGTTTTCGTGGATCACGGACTGCTTCGGAAAAATGAGGGGGATGAGGTTGAGGCGGTATTCGGACCGGAAGGGCCTTATGATCTGAATTTTATCCGTGTCAATGCACAGGAACGGTTTTATGGAAAACTGGCGGGAGTCAGCGAGCCGGAGAGCAAGCGGAAGATCATAGGGGAAGAGTTTATCCGTGTGTTCGAGGAAGAGGCAAAGAAGATCGGTGCAGTGGATTTTCTGGTGCAGGGGACAATCTATCCGGATGTGATAGAGTCAGGACTCGGAAAGTCGGCAGTGATCAAATCCCATCATAATGTGGGCGGACTGCCGGAGTATGTGGATTTTAAGGAGATCATTGAGCCGCTGCGGCTGCTGTTCAAAGACGAGGTGCGGCGTGCTGGACTGGAATTGGGCATTCCGGAGTATCTGGTGTACAGACAGCCCTTCCCGGGACCAGGACTGGGCATCAGGATCATCGGAGAGGTTACGGCTGAGAAGGTGAGGATCGTGCAGGATGCGGACTTTATCTACCGGGAGGAGATAGCTAAAGCGGGCTGCGATAAAGGATTGGGGCAGTACTTTGCAGCGCTGACCAATATGAGAAGCGTGGGCGTTATGGGGGATTTCCGAACATATGATTACGCGGTGGCGCTCAGGGCAGTGAATACCAGTGATTTTATGACGGCAGAGTGCACGGAGATCCCGTTTGAGGTGCTGCAAAGGGTGATGAACCGGATTATTAATGAGGTGAAGGGGGTTAATCGTGTGGTTTATGATCTGACTAGTAAGCCGCCGGGGACGATTGAGTTCGAATAGTCGGAGCTAAGCCGCAAAGCCCGTAAACACAAGGGTTTGGCGGCTTTTTCTCTTTCTCATTGCATTACGATTGCATTTTTCTATTCAACCTCTTTATGATATGCTGCGGTGTGCTGATTGCTTGTGTAATCTGCAATGCTGTGTGAAGCGGGTGTGTATGTCAGCACGCCCGTTAATTTATTGGCAACTTCAAGATTGCTGTTCGGGTACAAATGCCCGTATGTTCCTAAAGTGGTCTGTATCTTCTCATGCCCTAAACGCTCTTTAATCAAAAGCGGGTTTTCTCCCATGCTGATTAAAAGGGAAGCGTGGGAATGTCTTAACGCATGGATTTTGATACGGTGTACGCCTGCAAGCCCGGCAAGTTTTTCTAAGGCTCTTGGAAGTGTGTGCTTACTGGTAGGAATACCGTTGTAGCTCAATACCAGATCGCAGCCTTTTAGGACTTTCTGCTGAACTTCACGCCACGCCTGCAATTCTTTTAAGGTGTCCGTGTCAATATAGATTGTACGGACGCTTGCCTGCGTCTTTGGTTCAACAAACTTGTAATCGTCCATTGACTTATAGTACAGGGTCTTTGTTATGCTTAAAAGCCCTGTTTCAAAATCAATGTCAGACCATTGCAGGGCAGCGGCTTCGCCAATCCGTAAACCTGTCATAAACAGTACCCAAAAGGAAATGAAAAGGTAGTGTTCGTAATAATCGCCCTTATAGAGCAGGGAAATCACTTTCTGAAATTCTTCCAACGTCCAGAAATCAACCTTTGTCTTTTTGCTTTTGATGTTGCCTATCATTCGGGACGGGTTCTTTTTTGCAATTCCCAGAACAATCGCCCGGTCAAATGCAATAGACAACATACCCTGTACGATACGGATATAGTTGGGGCTAAATTCTTTCGCAAGCTCCAACTGCCAATTCTGCACGTTGATAGGTTCTATCTCGTCCGTTGCCATTTTGTAGAAGTATGCGAAGTGCTTCTGAATGGTGGAACGGCGGTTCAAGTAGGTGCTTTCCTTTACCTGTGTTTTGTACCACGGGAGATAAGTTTCCTCAATGAACGTCTGGAAAGAAATTGTTTCCTTTTTGGCGGTCAGTTCTTCGGTGGAAGTGAGGACAAGTTTTGAATATTCTTCCCTTGCTTCCTTTTTTGTCTTAAAGCCGCTTCGGTATTTCTGTATCTGTTTACCTGTTATCGGATTGTAGCCTAAGTTTGCTCTAAAATAATATGTTCCGTTATCTGCTTTCTTAATTGGGTCTTTTGCCATAATTTCACTCCTTACATAGATGTGCAAGAAGTACATTCAGCCTGTCCGTTTGGAAATGTAATACCCAATAATTCTTCCACGGCTTCCCTCGGTACACGGTCTAATTTCCGGGACTGATAGTATGTATGCCCTTTGGAAATCATAAGTTTTTTTGCTTCCCGTATAATGTCAGCCGCAAAAGAAGTCCCATAACCCAGAGCAATTAAATCTTTTTTGGTTACGGTTATCATAGCCCTCCTTTCCTAGACCAGATAATGAAACCTCAATATCTTGTCTACGATCATAACAGATTTTCAGCAAAAATGCGCTATAAATTTTATTTTTTTTCAAAAAAGTTGAGTAAGGCAGGCAAAACGGACGGCTTGGCAGCTCCACGGGACTTGCACCCCTCTCATTCTTATGAGTAGCCGTGTCATACGGGTGTATCATTATACCAATATGCGGGTCATGGCGGCGGCAGTTTCCTCTTGCCGCCTGCGGTGCGCTAATAGTATCGCTTGCCCTTTGCCGGGGTCTTGGCGTATCAGCCCGCAGGCTCGCCGCATATTGAACGTGTCCGATTGCCCTATGCTGCGCCGTGCGCTTTCTTTGTCAAAGTTCTTGGGGCTTGTCAGCCCGCAAAGGCACACCATGAAGATGTACTTTTGCGGAATGGCAAGAAACGGCGGGCGGTCATGCCCGCCCGTGCTTTCCTGTCCTCTTTTTTCCTGCCTTTTAAGCCACGCTAAAGGTCATAACCTTTATAATCAGCTTGGTTTCCAGTCTGCGCCGCAACTCCATATCTAACCACGGGTGGGGGCAGCCTGCTTCATCATACATGGTTCGTGTTGACAGTGTTGTGATGTAGCCCTCGTAATGCTTCAACACGGTATTCATAGCGTCCACGTCCCCGGAAACAGCCGACACAATGACGGGGTAAGGGAGTAAACCGTTACCGCCCTGTAAGTGCGGCGTGTTGGAAGTCGTTTCATTCATCAGCATTTCCCTCCATGAATTTTTTTAGTTCCTGTAAAGAGCTTGTCCGGCGGTAGGCTACCGTCCGGCGCAAAAGGTTCAAGTGCGCTGCGATTTCCGGGTCGTTCATTCCCAAAAAGTAATACAGCAGAATGATTTCAAGCCTGTCCTGCGGCAAAGTCTTTAGTGCTTCGGCTAGAAGCTCGTCCGCTATGAAAATCTCAAAGCCCCTCGCTTCAAAACGGTATGTATCTTTGAAATACTCGTCCCATGCACTTAACTGTGCAAGCGTTCCCTGTGGCAGCATGGAAAAGGGTATCTCATACTGCCTAAGTACGTTCATGCGTCTGTGGTAATCCCTGCTTTCGTTCCTCAATATGCGTTTGCAGTATGCGTCAAAGGTATGCTGCTTGTGCTTTTCTTTCGGGTCTGGCTTCATGCTGCCACCTCCCCATGCCTGCGGAAAAAGTCTGTGCTTTTTTCCTGTGCTGTTACTACTACGCACTGGAAAGCGAAAATGGCAAACTTTTTTAAAAAAAATTTCAAAAAGTTTTCGACAAAGCATAAAAAAGCCCGGCTGCAAGTGGTTATCAGTCGGGTGTGTTTAGTGGGGTGTTTTCGTTGGTAAATCAGCGTTCTCCGTGCAACGTGCGGGGTGCTTTTTCGGGTGTGCCTGCCACAAAAATTTTTTTTACGGATTGGCTGCACCTCCTTGATTTTTTGGAAAGGTCTAGTGCCGTTTTCCAGTAAAAATATTACAGTTCCAATATCACGTTTCTATCATGTTTGTATCGGGATTGTATCAAGCCTTTCATCAAAGAATGACATTTTTATCCATATATCGGAAATGACGGGTAGACTTTTTCCATGATTTTCAAAAACTTTTCTTCCCGTTTGCCATTTCGGGCTTCCAGTGCGTAGTAGGTACAGGGGGAAGAATAGCAAGCATAGGGATTGAGTACCCAATCCCGTAAAATTCCCAATCCCCGCCCGGCGGGACTTGTGGAAATTTTGCTTGTTGGGAAGTGTCCCAAACCCTCTGTATTTTAAGGGTTTTACCCTCTTAGAAAACGGAAAGGAAGCGGAGCTATGGCAGAAAGAAAAAGAGCTGTCCAGTTAAAGTTTTATGTGACGGAGCAGGAGCGCATATTGATTGAGGAAAAAATGAAGCTGCTGCAAACGGACAACTTGGGGGCATACCTGCGGAAAATGGCGATTGACGGTTACATCATTCAGTTAGACTATTCCGCAATCAAGGAGCAGACGGCAGAGATACAGAAAGTGGGCGTGAACGTGAACCAGATAGCAAGGCGTGTCAATTCCACCGGGAACGCCTATAAAGAGGACTTGGAAGAAATAAAGGGGGCATTGGAGAAGATATGGCAGTTACAAAGATACACCCTATCAAAACTACGCTGAATAAGGCGATTGACTATATCTGCAATCCCGATAAGACGGACGACAAGATTTTGATTTCCTCCTACGGCTGCTCTTATGAAACAGCAGATATTGAGTTTGGCTTTACACTCTCAAAGGCAAGGGACAAGGGGGACAACCTCGGACACCACTTGATACAGTCTTTTGCGCCGGGAGAGGTCAGCTATGAGGAAGCCCACCGCATAGGAAAGGAGCTTGCGGACAAGGTTCTGGGCGGCAAGTATGAGTATGTATTGACTACCCACATAGACAAGGGGCATATCCATAACCATATCATTTTCTGCTCGGTTGATTTTGTCACGCACCGCAAGTATGTTTCCAACAAGAAAAGCTATTACCAGATAAGAAATGAGAGTGACAGGCTGTGCAAAGAACACGGATTGTCAGTCGTCACGCCGGGGCAGAATAAGGGAAAGAAATATGCGGAATGGGACGCTGAACGGAAAGGCACAAGTTGGAAAGCGAAGCTGAAAGCCGTGATTGATGATACAATCCCCAAAGCGAAAGATTTTGAAGATTTCCTGCGGCTCATGGAAGCGGCAGGCTATGAGATCAAGCGGGGGAAGTACGTTTCATTCCGTGCGCCGGGGCAGGAACGCTTTACACGCTCTAAGACACTAGGGGAAGCCTACACGGTGGAAGCCATAACGGAGAGGATTGCCGGGACATACCGGGCGAAGCCGAAAGCGTTAAGGCAGGAAAAAGCGGGTATCTCCATGCTGATTGACATTCAGAACAGTATCAAGGAGGCAGAAAGTAAAGGCTACGAACAGTGGGCGAAAATACACAATCTGAAACAGGCGGCAAAGACTTTGAATTTCCTCACGGAGCATGACATTTCAGAGTATGAACAGTTGCAGGCGGTTCTTGATGAAGTGCATACGGAGAGCGAACAGACCGCCGCCACGCTGAAAGGCTTGGAAAAGAGGTTGTCCGACATATCCCTTTTGATGAAAAACATATCCGCATATCAACAGACAAAGGCGGTCTATGCGGAATACAAAAAGGCAAAGGACAAAGAAAAATTCCTGCGGGGGAAAGAAAGCAGTATCATCATTCACGAAGCAGCCGCTAAGACGTTGCAGGCGGCAAGGAACGGCGGGAAGCTGCCCGACTTCAAGAAGCTGCACACGGAGTATAAGGAGCTGACAGAGAAAAAGGATAAGCTGTATCAAGAGTACGGAAAGCTAAAAAAGAAAGTGAAACAGTATGATATGATTAAGCAGAACGTAGACAGCATTTTGCGGCAGGCGAAGCAGCCGGAACGGGACAGGCAGACAGAGAGGTAATGCGGACAGTTAGGACGGCGTGTAAGGCGTTTTAAGGGCGTTTTGTAACGCAGGCAGGGGGAAACCATTGCCGCCCGGAAAGGGCTTCTAAGTATCCACAAGAGCAGAAAAAGACACCGGGAAATGACGGTCTATCAATCGTCATTTCCCGGTGTTTATGCACTGAATTTATAGCCGACACCTAACACGGTTTTTATATAGGTCGGGTTTTTGCTGTCCGGCTCTATTTTTTTCCGTAGGTTATAAATCACGTTGACAACGCTTGAATGGCAGCTCTCGCTATCCATGTTCCAAACAGCTTCAAATATCTGCGTTTGCGTGAACACAATTCCCGGATTGGAAGCAAGGAATATAAGGGTACTGTATTCAAGGCGGGTAAGGTGTATCTCTTTTCCATTCTGAAATACCCGATGTTGATATAATCTTATTTCCAGTTCCGAAAAAGTGAGTATTTGAGAGTATGGCGGCTGTATAGTTTCCAACTGTAAGTTATTAGCAAGGGTGGCTATAACTTTTTCAACTGCCTTTTCTTCTTTATCATCAAATGTAAGTATAATTATTTTTCCTATGTTGCCACCTCCTAATTTTCAGCTTTTTTCTGTTGCTTAGATAGTTTTATTACGCTTCATTAGAAAGGTGTTCAGTTTTTTTATTAAACATATGGCGTACTTTATCTATTCGGCTATTGGGGCGGCGTGATTGAATAACTGGTTCACAAGCAGCAGCTTGATAGCCTTTTAATTCTGTCAAACAAACTGCTTGCCCATTTGTATATAGAGTTAAAGCATTACGGTATGCACTAATACAACGTACAGGAATATGTCCCGTAAAAATGACTTCATCATTTTTCGGTTGGCTTGTTTCAATAATTGCACAGTATTGTGGTGCGTCGTTATATGCACGGGAAAGATATTCCTGCGGTGTAAAAAGAGTAAACGAAAGATACGGCTCTAATAATTGCGTTCCAGTTTTTTTCAATACTTGTTCCAGTACAATAGGGGCAAGGAAGCGAAAATCTGCGGGAGTGCTGACAGGGCTGTAATAAACACCATATTCAAAACAAATTTTACAATCTGTTACTTTCCAACCATACAATCCCTGCTCCAATCCATAATCAATACCGTCCATTACTGCATTTTGGAAACTTTGGTTTAAGTAACCGAGGGAAACTTTGCTTTCGTACTGTATTCCGCTGCCTATTGGAAGCGGAGTTACCGATAAGCCAATCGACGCCCAAAAAGGATTTGGCGGCACTTCAATATGAATCGTATAATCTGCCTTTTGTAATGGCTTTTCCAGATAAATAACCGTAGGCTCTTTGACGTTTATGTCTATATGGTATTTTTCAGTCAGCAGAGAACAGATAACTTCTAACTGCACCGTTCCTAAAAAAGAAATGATGATTTCATGTGTTATCGTATCAACATAATAACGTAAAAGGGGATCTGTATCTGCAATTTCTGTAAGAGCGTCCAATAAATACTCTCTTTGTTCTGGTTTTATCGGTTCAATCATTGTCCGCAGCATGGGTACAGGATTGTCATTCCATGCGTTGCATGGCAACATTTTTTCGTTTCCCACAATATCATTCAATTTTAATGTATCGTTAGGCAAAATAACAATATCTCCGGAACAGGCAATTTCCGTCTGTATCATTTCTCCATTTGAAGGAATATACATTTCAGTAAGTTTCATTTTCTTCTTTTCTGACAATATAATGGTATCCCGTAAGTGTAATGTTCCACTGTAAAGGCGTAAATAGGCTAATCTCTGCTTTCGGTCTGTATATTCGATTTTGAAAACACTTCCGCATAGTTCTGACTGGCTTTTATCCATTTCGGAACAAAAAATATCTGAAATGACTTCAATGAGTTGTTGTGTCCCTATGTTGTTTTTTGCACTTCCATGATATATAGGAAACAAAGAACCTTTCTGAACCTGTCCATATTCTTCCTGTTTTAATTCCTGTACCGTCAATGTTTCCCCTGTAATATACTTTTCTAAAAGTCTGTCATTTCCTGCAATTACAGCGTCCCATTTTTCTAAATCCGTGATATTTTCCAGTGATACTTCTGGAGTCAATGTTACATTCTGCATAATGATAATATCAGTCGAAAGTTTTTCTTTGATATTTTGATAAGTATTATGCAGGTTAATTCCGTACTGGTCTATCTTGTTTATAAAAATGATTGTTGGTATATTCATTTTTTGGAGTGCATGGAATAGTATCCGGGTTTGAGCCTGTACACCGTCTTTCGCAGAAATCACTAAAACTGCCCCGTCAAGAACAGACAAAGAACGATATACTTCTGTTAAAAAATCCATATGTCCGGGAGTGTCTACAATATTGATTTTGTAGCCGTTCCAGTTGAAAGAAGTAACGGCTGCCTGAATGGTAATTCCACGCTGACGTTCCAAAAACATAGTGTCTGTCCTTGTCGTTCCCTTATCTACGCTACCTAATTCTAAAATCGCTCCACTTGTATAAAGCAGGCTTTCCGTTAAGGTCGTCTTTCCTGCGTCTACATGGGCGAGAATGCCGATATTGATTATTTTCATGTAATTGTCCTCCATTCAAAGCCCTAAAGGGCATAAAAATCCCCAGCAGTAAAATACTTTTACCACTGGGGAAATATATTTATGGACATATATACATGACAAACTGGCAGGCAGTAATAGTCAATTTAGATACGTCAAAATCTATAAAGTAAAAGTATTCTTAAATTGGGTACAAAAAACAAACCTCATTTTAAAGAGGCATTTTAAAATTCTTTGTTCCCACTATTTGATTATAGTTTTATTTAAGAATACCTTGCCGCATATTTTTTAACTCCCTTTTTTTAGGATATAAGCATTATAGCATATCAATTTGTAAAAAGAAAGAGCTAAAAAGAGAAATTCACGGAATAGTGTTAATTTCAACATAGTATACATCTGTTATGCAGAGTTAATATAAACAAAAAAAGGGGAATAGCAATCCTCAGACTACTATCCCCCGGCATTTCATTTACTCCATATCTTCAGCAGGCAGAAACACAAGCTCTGCAAATTTTTCCTCGGTCAGTTTCTTCAGCTTTTCCGCTGTGTGTTCTGCAAGCTCCTGTATCTCCGTTTCCATGTAGGGCAGGGCGGCGGTCATTGCTGCCACCGTGTCAGCCCTTGTTTTCCTCCTGTAACAGCAGATAAGGTTGATTTCCTCAAATGTAAATTGTCCCATGCTCCTATACCTCCAATCCCTTGTTTTTGGTCTTTGCCGCCTGCTTTTTCGGGGCGATCTTTACGGTTTCTTTGTCCTGTGCAAGCTGCGCCCGCAGGGACGGCTTTTTCTCTTTGCCGGACAGTTTTTCGATATGCGCCTTTATGTCGCCGCTTTTGAAATGCTCCCGGCTGTGCTTCTCGTCCCTAAGTATGGTCTGCAAGGCGGCGGGGTCTTTGGGCTGTTCTTCAAAGCGTACAAATTTCCCTAAGTTCGGGTCAGCGTCCCCGGTAATGCGCCTTTCGGCTTCCTGCGTCCGTTCCCCGTTCTCATAGATGAGCTTGGTATTTCCGGCAGGTACGGAAACGTCCTTGACGTGTTCGTAGAGCTTTTTATAGTCCAGTTCGTATAGGTTGCCCGTTACCCTGCCTTTCTCAATGCCCGTCAGCTCCACCGCATAGGCAAGTATCTTGTCCCTTGTCTGCTCGGCGTAAAAGCAGAACGTGTTATGCTCCCGTGAACCTTTGATGAAAGTGTCACGCTCCCGCAAGCACCATGTTCCGGCGGGGCGGCATAACCAGAGCTGCTTTTTGTCCTCCGGGTTCGGGCTTTTCGCCGCCTGCTTTAGCGTTTCCATGTCTATGTCAAAATCAGACTGGAAGTGTTGTGTATGGGTCTGCATGATTGCTTTGAGGGACTTTAATATATCCACGTTTTCAAATTTCTGCATGGGGTCAGCTCCTTTCTAAGTCCTGCTTTTTTGTTTTCTCCGCTGTCTTTTTGGGGGCAGATTTCAAGGCTTCCTTATCCTGTGCAAGCTGCGCCCGGATAGACGGCTTTTTCTTTGTCTTGGCGGCTGTGCGGGCTTCTTTCTGTATCTCAACGGGGCTTTTCCCGGATAAGGGGTGTATGCAGGATAAGCGGTCAGCAGCATAGATAGCATTGTCATTAAGCTGCCTTTGCCACGCCCCGGCTTTTGGCGACCAACGGAAGCCGTTTTCCTTTAAGGTTTCACGGGTCTTTTCGTCCGGCTTTTCCTCAAAGAAGATTTGCAGGCGGTTGTCCTCCCGGTTGGCTTCCACCGTGCCGCCGTCAAATTCCCACCCGGCGTAGGCGGTTTCCTGCTTCTTTGTCAGCTCCGCAATACGTCCCTTTATGCGGCGTATCTCTGCGTTGTTGTTGGATAAAGCCCATGAGGGGTAGGGCTTATCCTCTATGTGCCACTGTGACGACATTTCCGATTTCATCTTTTCAATGCTTTCAGCGGAAAGGTTGGGGCAGCCGTCAAGGGTCTTGTGCTTTCGGTAGTAGGCGTTGACCGCTTTCATGGTGTCCTGTGCCGCTTGCAGTTTTTCCAGTTTGGCTTCCAGTTTTTGTACTGCCTGCGGGTCGTCTGCGCTGATACCGCCCATGCCGGTACTGCGTATCTTGTCAAGCAAGCCCTGTATGTCGTTCCATTCCTCCATGTTCCTGTCACGGGCGGCGTTCTGCTTTTCTTTCTTCCGTACCGGGAAATTAGAGCCGCCTGTAATGAGGATAGAGGGTACACGGGCTTCAATGGAAAAACTGCTGTTCATGTTCTCCGCAAGTTTCCGGGCGTAGGTGTCAACAAGGCTGTCAATCTTTTCATGGTACATGGGGTCTACCCGCTTTTTCTGGCGTTCCCCAATCTCCACGGCTTTGTCTACCATTTGTCTGTATTCTGCGGTTGCGCTGTCGGGCTTGTAATCGTAGTAGCTGTTTACATCATTGGCACGGCGGGCAGCTCCCTCATTGATTGTGTAATAGGGCGTTTTGGTTTCCGGGGCTGCCTGATCCGGCGTGTCGCCATGCAGGGAAAAGGGCTTGCCGTCAAAATAAAATTCCTTTTCCGGGGTCAAGCCTGCCTGCGTTAAAAAGTCCGTAATGCGTGAAAATTCTTCGTAGTCCTCTCTGGTGTAAATTCCCCGGTTCAGTGCTTCGTCCTGCGGATAAATGCAGCCCTCGCTTGAAAGGAATGTAAAGGCGGCTTGGCAGCCGGAAACGTAGAGCAGGGAATTGTCCGTGTTGTCATAGTGTCCCTTGTTGTCGTAGTTCTCGCTTTTCCCGATATAGGTTTTGTCGTCCATAGTAAAGAGGGCAACCATGCCGTCATAGCGGCTTTTCGCTGCGGCTGTGATACGGGCGGTGTCCGGCTCGGCGGCTTCCCGGTCTTTCTGTATTGCGTCCGCAAGGTCGGCAAGTGAGATCTGCTCCCCGGCGGCTGCCTGCGCTTCCAGTGCGTCCGTGTTTGGGGTGTTGTTGATAACGCCGTCAATCATGTTTGCATTTTGTTCCGTGGAAAGTTCGGCGGCTTTTAGCGGGTTCTCATGCAGGAAAGTTTCTGATACGTCAACAAAGGTGCTGCTGTCTACATAGTAGGCGGTGTCCGTGCCGTTCTGATGAAGCACTACCACGTCAGAAACAGAGAGGGAATGTCCCTTGAAATCTTCCGGGCGGTCAAAGTTGAATTTCTCAAAAATGCGCCCTAAACTCATATCCGGCATGAGTGCAGCGTCATAGACTTTATCATAGTTTCCCATGTTTACCGTAAGCCCTTTTTCCTGCAATTCTTCAAGGGATCGGAAATGGTAATCTCTGGCGGCGTTGTCGTTCAACTGGTAAATGGTAAAGGTGTCGCCTGCCTGCTCTTTTGCGCCGTATTCCCGCAACGCTTCCTTTGTTGCTTCGCTTCCGGCTAGTTCTTCTTTCATGGCACGGTACTCTGTGAGGGCGTTCCAGTCCTCCTTGTGTACGCCGAAAATGCCGCCTTTCTCCGCATGGGCTTTTATATCCCCTGTGTTCTCTGGTATGCTTTCGCTCCCGTCCTCATGGAGTAAGAAAATCTGCATATCCTCTTTTTCGTAAAGGTGCAGGGCGGCTTCTTCCTTTAGGGGCAGCATACCGTCCCATGAGTAGCCGTATTCCTGCATATCTTTTACACTGATAGACGGGTCGGGCAGTCCTGTGGCGTATGGCTCGTAACCGTTTGCGGCATATTCCTCAACGGTCATTCCTGCGGCGGCTGCTTCCTGTGCGATTTCCTCCTTGACGTGTTCCTTGTAGGCTTCAAGCTCTGTGTCAAAGTCTTTAAGCTGCGGGGCGGGTGGCAGCTCATAATTCCCGCTGTTTACCATTGTCCGGCACTTGGAAACATAGTCTTTCATGGCGGTGTGGTAGGCGGTTTCGGTGCTTGTCATGCTCCCGTTTTCTTCCAGTGCTTTTGCTGCAATCTGCTCCATTTTGGAAAGGCTGTCATGCAGTTTCAGAAAAGGGACAAATTCATGTAAAATCATTTCCCGCTGTGCCTTGTCTGCTTCCAGTGCTTCCTTTCCCTCATTGTGTAAAATATAATTTTCCCATTCGCTGTTATTTTCATAGTAGGCGTGGTAATCTTCGATATGCTCTATGAGTGTGCCGTCCCCGTCCCCTAAGTCCTGCCGCCCTATGTAATTGTCGGGCTGTCCGTCCATTACAAAGTCAATGCGGAACTTGGTCTTATAGTAGCCGTCCTCTTTTGTAACTGCTGCGTCAAGGCTTCCGATAGTGGCGTTTGCTTCGGAAAGGCTCATTGTTTCGCCGTCATGGAAGCGGCTGTGTTCGCTCCAAATGATAGTGACAACCGGCTCGCCGTTGGGGTCGGGGGTTGGGAAAGTATCTTCCTCCGATTGCTCCGGCTGCATGGTTTCTTTTGCGGGTTCTTCCGGGGCTGTTTTTTCCTCTGGCGGTGTGTCCGCTGCGGGTTCGGCTGTGGCTGAAATTTCCTCCTGCGGTGCTGCCTGCTCCGGCTGTTTTTCCTCCGGCGTGGGTTCTTTCCCCGGCGTTTCCTGTGCCTGCTCCCTGTCCTTTGTCAGCTCCGCAAAGTTTTTATCTATATCCTTTATCAGTTCGGAAGCGGTGCTGCGGATAGTTTCAAGGGACGCTTTCAGTTCGGACAATTCCCGCCCGCTGCTCCATTGTGCCACATAGGAAAAGGAGTAGTCGGAAGTGTCAAGCCCGTAGTGTTGGCATACGGCGTAGGCAATGCTCTCTGCCTGTACCTCACGGGTGCGGCGGTCTGGTCGGTCTGCCTGCTTCTCCGGGGGTGCGTTCAAATCTATGTCGTGCAGCTTGGCGTGTGCGGTTTCATGTATCAGCGTTTTAAGGTTCTGCAATTCGCTCATGCCCTCGTTAATGGCTATGCGCTTGTCGGTCTGGGAGTAGTAGCCCTTTGCGCCGCTTGCTATCTTTTCAAAACCAACCGGGACGGGTGCGGAAAGTTCTGCCGCCTTAAAAAAATCGGCATATTGTTCCACGTCCCCGGTCAGCTCGTCAACGCCGATAGAGGGAAGCTCCTTTCCCTCGGTCTGCGACACGTCAAAGACGGAAACAACCTTGAATGCCGGAACGGTTATTTCCGTTTCTTCCTTGACAGGATTCCCGTTTTTATCGGTCACGGGCTTTTGGGTCTTGGGGTCGATTTTATCTATCTCTTTTTTGATTTTGTACGGGGACGGCGCAAGCACCTTGATACCTTTTGCGCCCCTTGCAACCTGCCGCCCGAACAGGTTTTTCCATGAGTTGTAGCCTGCTACTAGGGTAGCGTCCGGCTTCTGCATGGCAATCAGCAGGGTATTGTTGAAACTGTAATTATGGAACTTTGACATTACCTGTAAATACTCTTTGAAGCGGTCGCTGTCAAACAATTCCTGTATGCCCGCTTCCAGTCTGTCAGTGATCTCTTTCATCTTCTCGGCGGGCTTCTGTGCTTTCAGCTCGATAGGGCGTGAGGGGTTGGCGGCGGCTATTGCCTGCGGGTCTAAGGTCTGCACGGGTGCGGCTTCCTGTTCGGTCTGCTCCGGGGCGGTGCGTCCCGTTTCGGGGTAACTCATTATGCGGTATTTCTCCGGCGTTTCGTTCCCGGTGTAAAGCTCTTTCCATTCCGTCCCGCTTCTTGCGATATAGCCGTAATCGGTCAGCTTCCCGTCCTCATGGAGTGCGGCATTGTAGCCGAAATCTCCCCTGTCAATCCCCGCTTTCCAATGCTCCGGCATTTGTACTTTGCCGCTGTCATTGAGAAAATAATCGCCCAATTCCTTATAGCTGAAAATGCCGGGGACATGGGAATAAAAATCTGTGTTGTAGGTGTGGTTGATAAGCCCGTCAAGGCTGTCCGGCTTGAAGTCGCTGTGCATAACTGCGTCCAGTTTTTTAAGCTGCTCCGGGGTCAGTTCTTCCAGTCGGGAAGCAAGGAAATTTATCTTGTCAAGGTCGCCGTCCCTTATCCAGTCAAAAGGTATCTCAATGCGCCTGTTCTCGTCCGTGGAATAGCCGTTCAAGAAAAAGTCCTGCGGATTGTCTGCTGTGATGTTCAGTGCTTTCATGGCTTCGTGGAGTTCTTCTTTTGTGGCAGGCAGGGAGAGATATACGCCCGCCGGGTTGTGGTTTTCAAACTCGGTGCGGTTCTGTATCAGCACGGAAAAATCATCTTTCATAGGCAAAGCTCCTTTCTAAAAATGGGTAAAAAAATAGCAGTAAACCTAAAATAGATTTACTGCTATAAGGCTAATCTTCATCAATAGACTTAATTATTCTTTTTAGTTCTTTTTTAAAATATGTATCGGTCTTTTTTACCTTTAATTTTGATTGTAATACTTTGGGTTTTATATTTAATTCATCTTGTATCATTTTTACTAAGATATTTCTGTAAGTAATAATTTTTTGATTTTGCACTTCGTAATCACAATCAATTTTTATATCATTTTCAGCAAAAACTCCTATACATAAAAACATACTCCGCATATCATCAGATAGATATAGCATTTCCAAAGTCAAATCTTCTTCAACAGGAGCCTTGTGATAAGAGTTAAAGAGATATTCTCTAAATGCTGCTAATTCTTCATTATTATTAGGCAGCTTTTTGATAAGGCAGTTTACATTCTTTAGTTTTTTAAAAATGATTTGTTCTTTTATCTTTAAAACATCACTTGAATGTGTTTTTTTCTCTATATGAATTGTTGTAAAAAAACTCATACAACCGCCTAAAATCACTCCAATCATAGTAAATATTCCTGTAATAATAGTATCATTCATTTTCAGCCCTCCAAATAACGTTATTAAATATTTTAATCATTTTAATAAGATAAATCAAGAGGGTTTGGGACACTTCCCAACAAGCAAAATTCCCACAAGTCCCGCAGGGCGGGAAAGTGGGAATTTACGGGATTGGGTACTCAATCCCTATGCTTGCTATTCTTCTGTGTGTTACTTCTTGGGCTTTTGCTTCTTGTTTTTTTTCAGTTCGATTTTGTAATTGACATACTTCCCGCCCGTGTCTGCAAGGAGAATGTCAGCGTCATAGGTCTTGCCCGTTTTTTCGGAATACAAGCCTTTCACGGCTGCCCTGCCTTTACTAAGCAGGGCGGCGGCAACCGTGGCGGTCAGCTCCTTTTTCTTGCCCGTGAAAAAGCGGTCATTCTTCCACATGGAAAACTGGCAGTCACGGTTATTACAGTAGAAATTTTTCTGTCCCTCATAGACGGGAGAGCCGCACCGGGGGCATTTGCCTGTCTCTTTTTTCTCCGGGGCAAACAGCTTTTTCTTTTCTTCCGGGACGGTGGAATATTCTTTGACAAGCTCCGCCGCCATAGCTTCAATGTCCTGCATGAAGCTGTCCGGGTCGGCGTTCCCTTTTGCAATCTCCGTCAAGGCGTTTTCCCACTCTGCGGTCAGCTTCGGGCTTGTGAGAATGTCGGGCAGGACGGCGACAAGGTTCTTTCCGTCTTTGGTGGGGATAAGCTGCTTTTTCTTCCGTTCCACAAAGCCCGCCTGCACAAGTTTTTCCAGTACCGCCGCACGGGTGGCGGGAGTGCCTAAGCCTTTTCGCTCTGCGTCCTCGGATATGTCCCCGCTTCCCGCACGTTCCATAGCGGACAGTAACGTATCTTCCGTATAGGCTTTCGGGGGCGTTGTGTCGTGGGCGGTCATGGCTGCCTTTGCCGTGATTTCCTGTCCCTCGGACAGTTCCGGCAGGGCGTTTTCTTTGGTGCTTTTTTCTTCCTCCGGCTTCGCTTTCAAGGTGGCACGGAAGCGGCGTTCCAGTTCCTTAAAGCCCTCGCATTTGACTGTTTTCCCCTTTGCGGTAAAGGTCACGCCGCCGCAGGAAAAGGAAGCAGTCACGGCTTCATAGCGGTAGGGCTGTGCCGTTGCGGATAACAGTTTCATGGAGAGTAAAAGCAGGATATTTCTTTCACTTTCCGGCAGGCTGCCTTTATCCGTCTTTACCGCTTCGGCGGTGGGGATAATGGCGTGGTGGTCGGAAACTTTTTTGCTGTTCAATATCCGGGAATAGTCCGGGGAGAGGTCAACGCCCTTTGCAAAGTCCAGTGTGCCGAAAAGCCCGGACACGATATTTTCAGCGGTGGGGAGCATATCGTCCGTTAAATACTGGCTGTCCGTCCGGGGGTAGGTGCATAGCTTTTTCTCATAGAGTGATTGGGTGTAGTCAAGGGTCTGTTTGGCGGTATATCCGTAAAGCCTGTTTGCTTCCCGCTGCAAGGTCGTGAGGTCGTAAAGGCGGGGCGGGTTCTCGGTTTTTTCCTCCCGGATAAGGGAAGTGCATACCGCCGTTTCCCCGTCACAATCCGCACGGAGTTTTTCGGCTTCGTTTTTCTCTGTGTAGGGCGGGCTTGCCGCTTCAAAAGTGCCGTCCCCGATACGCACCACATAATATTTTTTCTTTTCAAACTTCTGTATGGCGTTGTCCCGTTCCACAAGCAGGGAAAGGGTCGGTGTCTGTACCCGCCCCACGTTCAAGGTGTGGTTGTAGAGGACGGAGAAAAGGCGGGTCGCATTGATACCGATAAGCCAATCTGCCTTTGCCCGGCATAGTGCGGAGTGGTAAAGCGGGTCGTAGTCGTGTCCGTCCCGCAAATCTTCAAAGCCCTGCTTGATTGCGCTTTCCTCCATGCTGCTGATCCACAAGCGGGAGAATGGTTTTTCACACCCGGCTTTCTCATAGACAAAGCGGAAAATCAGTTCCCCCTCACGCCCTGCGTCCGTGGCGCATACAAGAGCGTCAACGTCCTTTCTGTGCATGAGGTTTTTCAAGGTTTCAAACTGTTCTTCCTTGTCCGGGGATATGACGGTTTCCCAATGCTCCGGCAGAATGGGTAAGTCCTCATAACGCCACTTTTTATAGTCGCCGTAGTGGGTAGAGTCCGCAAGTCCCGCAAGGTGTCCCACGCACCAACTGACGATAAAACCGCCGCCCTCCATGTAGCCGTCTTTTCTTTCGTCTGCGCCGATTACAGAGGCTATACTCATAGCAACACTCGGCTTTTCTGCGATTACTAACTGCATATAGATTTCCTCCTTTTTGCATAAAAAAAGAACAACCATTTTGGCTGTTCTTCAATAATAGTGCTATTTCTTTTTCTTAATAATATTTTTAAAAAATTTAAATAGTTTTGGAATAAGTAGTAAAATAAATAATGGTGTGGAAAATACAAAAATTAGTTCTGTATCAATACTTGTTCGCCAGTAGGTGTAGTGCATATATCCAGTACAAACAGAAGTTAGAAATAATATAATTAAGGCTACTGTATAAAACAAATTAAAAATATATCGTTTTCGTTCCTGCCTTTCTTTTGGCATATTTAAACCTATGATACGCAGAAGTGGATATGCAGTTGCCAATATAGAATATCTACTGAATATATTAAAAATGGGAACTATTGCTAAAAAAGCAGTAGTATATGATATTATTGTAAGCATAAACATATATTTTTGCCGTTGCTCTTTAATTAAGTAGTCGGGCAAGATTTGATGTTCTATTTCATCTAAAATATTTTTAGGTATTTCAATTTGTTCTTCTAGCTGTAATTTTTCATATTCCTTTTGTGTTTGTTTATACCTGTTATAACTAGAGGATAAATATTCTTCGTCTGCTTTCAATCGGTCATAAAGAACAGTAAGCCGTGCCTGTCTAGGAATTTCCTCTTTGATGATTTTATCCATAGCTTGCTTTTCTTCATGCAAACGATTTATTTCTTCTAAGGTCAATTTCTTATCAATGTTTTGTTCAGCAAGGTCAAACAAATATGTATACTTTTGAAGCTCTTTTTTTGATTTACTAGCGTCATATATGGATATTGCACCAAAAAGAGTACCTGCAATAGTTGCAATTCCCAAGATAACATTCCAATCCATTAGTATTCCCCTCCGACAATTTTTTTCTTAAATCATTGTATATCGAACAATCTATAAAAGTATTTAAAGATCACCTAAATTTCTATCAACATATTTCCTGTGGTATATCATGCAGTAATTAACACAAGACGTCGTCCTTTTACTATAAAGATAACTGTGCATAATTTGCTTAGGTCAAATAAATGTTTTTTAGTTTTTTTGCAGTATATTGTAATTCGGGATAAACATACGCTTCATCAATTCCCAATGTTCTTAGTTCGTGTAGGATATGTTTTTTAATCTTTTTATCAATAATAATACTGCAAAACTCCTTTTTTAAAGTATCTGGTTCAATGGGTTGTATTTCGCTGTCAAATGAAAACCGTCTTTTAAAAGGTTCTTTCCATTTGCTAAGAGATTGTTTAAGCAAATTATCTTTTTCATAGTATTCAACCATTTTTGAAATTGATGAATGAGTAACATAGAAATCTCTTTGATCTGGAAATTTATACATTTTCTTTAACGGCTCTTTTTCTACCATTTCAAGAGATATACGGACTTCATCATTCTTCCAATGGTGTTCATAGTCAATTCTACCACCATAAGCCCATAACCCATATCGATCAAATAGACGGTTGGGAAAAATCATAAAAATAGCATTTTGACGTTGTATTCGCTCATTCCAATATAAAGGACGTGCAACTAAAATACGTGCGTCTTTTTGGCGGTATAAACGATGTATGTATTTTTGTGGTAATACTTCCAAATTATCTAAACAAATATCATCTTGCGTAAAATAATTATAAAATCCACAAACCGTTTCTATTATGGGAGTATTTGAAATATCAATACACGTTCTATGACATACTATTCGTGCGTCATGTTGATTGATTAAATCGCTACAAGCAAAGAACAAAGCAATTAAGGGATTGGTGGTAAAATCAAGTAATCGTGTTGGCAATTCGTAATGTTGCATTTTAGATAAAATTTCAAAATTGGATTTAAGATTTATAAAGGCTTCCGGGCGTAATGAAAGTAAGTTTTTCACAAGGTTATATTCTTGCCCGTCGCTCAAATCGTTATAACGTCCTAAAGAGGGTAAGAGTTTCCAGTTTTTGTCTGCCATTCCTCGATAAATAATTTCGCCATTTACAAAATCTTCTGCCTTAACTTGACTTAAAATATTGACAATTTCCAAATATTCTGCAACATTTTTTATTTTAAAGGTTAAATGAGGATATTCAGAATTGGTATATTCATCAGTAACAATTTTTCGCTTGTCAAGTTCTTTAAAGGATTTTCTAATCTTTATGTCAGTAACAAAACTATTATCAATACTCATTTTATCCCTCCCGATATATAATAGATATTTATTTTATCATATTTATTATCGGAAAACCATACGAACCAAAGTATGGAATGGGACAATATTTTAAAACTTTTGTGTATCAGATTGCAACCGTTTGATACAATATCCGATACAAGGGGCTAGCCCCTTGTTATAAGGGCAGCCAACGCAAGCCGGGGAGTGGGGGACGGGCGGCGTGTCGTCCCCATGCCGCCCGTGTCCCGGTTTCTGTGTCATCATCTTTTCAAAAGGGCTGTCTGTAAACCACGTCATACGCTGTCCCCCGTATCTTCCTCAAACTCTGTTTCCCCGGTGTCTGCGTCCGTTTCGGTGTCCTCCGTATTGTCCCCGGTGTCGTCTGTGCCGTCCCCGTAACCGTCATAATCGGTTTCGTCCTCATAGTCCGTATCTTCCTCGTCCTCGTCAAAGTCAAAGTCGGAAAAATCGGGGCTGCCTTTTACGGTTTCCTTTGGCTTGATGTACTTGAAATAATAGAACGCCCCGCCGCCTGCAAAGAGTGTCAGCAGAAAGAGCAGGAGCAGGCTTTTTGTGCCTTTGCTGTCCTTTGGCTGCTCCGGCTCGGCTTCGGTTTCCGGCTCGGTTTCTTTCTCTGCGCCGATACAGGAATTGCGGTTGTTAAGGCATACCGGGCAGCTTTCGTTGACCGCCCCGGCTTCGCATTTTTCCTTGCAGGTGCAGGTCTGCGGCATTACCGTTGTTTCTTCCTTTTCCCCGTCCGGGGTGAGTGCCATAAGGTCGGCTTCGTCTACCATGTTGAGGAAATGCACGGTGTTTTCCCCCTCGGCGGCACGGTCGATAAGGATATAAAAATAATTCCCGTTCTTGGTGGTTACTGTGATAAGCTGCTTGTTTTCTCCCCAAATATCATCTACAAGGGTTGCATTGCCCTCCGGGGTCAGCGGGTCGCTTGGGTTTATGGTTTCCTCCGGCTCTGGTGCGGGCGTTTCAATTACTTCGTATTCCTCCCCACCGCCTGCGTAGGCGGTCATGGAAAAGCCGCCCGTAAGGATAAGGGCGGCGGCAAGTGCTAAAAAGGTATGTAAGATTTTTTTACTCATTCTCGGTGTCCTCCTGTCTTGAAAAAAGGCTGCTGTTTGCGGTTGTTGTGGTGGCTGCGGCATTGTCCGGCTTGCCCTGTAAAAAGGTGGAAAGCTCTGCCGGGGTCATGCGTAACGCCCGCACCATTTGTACGATTTGCAGGTTTTCAACTTCGGTTTTCTGTGCTTCCAGTTCCCGTAGCCTGCCCTGCTGTTTGGAGATTGTTTCTTTTGTTTTCTCAATCTCCGCAACGATACGTTCCAGTTTCATCATAAAAAATTTTCCTCCTGTTATTTTTGTCATGGTAAACGCCCGTAGGCGTAGAAGTGTGACTGCCAATACGGGGTATTGACGGAAGCGTAGGAAATTGGGTTGCCGCAATGTATCATCATGCCGTTGCCCGCATATATCCCTACATGGCTGACTGCCGAACCGCTGTCATAAGTCCCCGTGAAAAAGATAATGTCCCCCGGCTTGGCTTCGCTTGGAGCTATGGGCGTTGTGTAATTGAAAATGCCCTGCGCCGTTGTCCTGCCTACACTCCCTGCGCCGGAATGGTTGATTACCCAACACACAAAGCCCGAACAGTCAAAGGAAGTGGACGGGGAGCTGCCGCCCCATACATAGGGGTAGCCTAAGTATTTTTCCGCTTCCGCAATCATGGCGGCAAAGCGTTCATCAGAAAGGGCTTCCGGCGGTATCTCATAGTCCGTGTACTGCCCGCCGCCGCCCGGCGTGGTTGCGTAGTCCTCCCCGAACACGTCCGGCTTGTTGCCTTTGGTTTCCATGTAAATGTCAAACATTTCTTTCTGCTCCGGGGTCAAGAGTTCCCCGGCAAGGGTTTCAATGTTTTTATTGGTTAATGTCACATGGAGAATGTAATAGTCGTAGGGGACTTCCTCGGTGGTGGTTTCCCCGGTTTCCGGGTCGGTGGTGGTTTCCGTGCGGTAGCGTGTCTGTATTTCTTCCCGCAGGGTAAGGGTGTACTGCTTTTCAAACAATGCCTGCAATTCTGCCTGTGCTTCCTGCCTTGTGTAGTCGTAGAGCTTGGCGGTAAGGTAGGACGCAAGGGCAAAGGGGTCATGCCCGATCTCGTCAAGGTGGTACTGGTATTCGTCATAATCGGGATAATCGGTTTCTATGTCTGCGATTTCCTCCCGCAAGTCCTTTTCCAGTTCCTTGTAATCGGCTTCCACTTCCCGGATTGCTTCGTCCTCGGCGGTGTAGGAAGTGCCAACGATAGAGGAAACGCCGCCCTGTATGATAGCGGCGCAGGAAGATAGCCCGGTAAATATCATCACGATTAAAAGCAGGAACACGCCCACGGTCAGTATGCCTTTCCAGTGGCGGGCGATAAAGTCCGTTGTCTTTTTCGTGGCTTCCCCTGCCTTTCCTGCGGCTTTCCCGGTTTTCTTTGCGGCTTTTCCCGCCGATTTCCCGGCATTGCGTAAATCTTTTGCGTACTGCCTTTTTATCTGCTGTTTCTGGTGGAAGCGGGAGAGGGGATTGCCTGCAAGCTCCGGGTTCTCTTTCAGTGTCTTGTGGTATAGATAATTGGTGTCTGCTTTCATGGAAGCGGCTTCTGCTTTGGCGGCTGCACGGTAGGGTTTGAGCTTGTGGCTTCGGTAGCCCTCTTTCAGTTTCCGTCCTGCGTAGCCGCCCGCCTTTTCCGCAAGTTTCTCCGTCTTGTGTGCGCCCTCAACGCCGGAATTTTCTTTCTCCACCTCGCCCACTTTCCCATGCACATAATTCTTGATTTCCCTTATGGGTCTGTCTGCCGGGTTGTGGTGCAGCTTCCCGTTTAGCGGCTTGTCGGTCTTTTCAAAGTACAGGCGGGTCTTTGCCCGCCCGGTGGCTTCGTCAAATTCCCTTGCGGCTTTTATGCGTTTCTGCTTGGGTATCTTTTCCCTTGCCGCTTCCAGTCTGTCAGCGGCTTTCTCGGACTTTTTTACATACTTTGCAAGCTCCGGGTCGCTGCGCTCCGCTTCGGAAAATTGCAGGCGGGAAGCCTGTTTCCCTGTGGCTTCCTGCGCCTGCTTTGCTTCCTTTTTTGCCTTTCTGCGGCGTTTCTTTGCCCTGTGACGCTGCCTTTCGGTGGCGGCACGGTCAAAGGCTTTCCCGGTCACGTTTTCCGCTGTATCGCCGGAAAAATCGTCTGTTTCCCTCTGGCTTTTCCGGGTCTGTTCCTCGGTTGCCTTGTTGATTTCCACAACGCCGTCACGGGTCATTTTCTGCGTGGTCTTTGCCTTTGCCTTAAACTCCTGCAAGGTCTGTTACCTCCTTTCTGCCTGCCCGTATTTCTGCGGGTTGTAGCGGCATATATCCCGGTTGAAGCGGGGCTGCGCTATCTGCGTATACTGCCTTTGCCCGGTGCGGACGGCAAAATATAAATCTTTGTCTTTGGGTCGGGGTAAGCCCGTGTACTGCGGGTAGCTGTTCAAGATGTTTTTTGCTTCCACGGTCAGCGGGTAGATATAGCGGAACATACGCCCGTTTATCTTCTCAATCCCCTTTGCGGCGCAAAAGTCATAGGTCAGCCAACATTTCTTTTTTACGCCCTCTAGGGCGGCGTTCTCGGCTAAGAGCTGCCCGGCACTCCGGGGGTGTATCTTCTCCCCGGTTGCGCTGTCCCGGTAAACGCTCGTTGTGAAATGCCCTAAGTAGCGGAAATTTGACGCTTGGTACATATAGCCGCATTTCCCCATAATGCCGTCTGCAAGTGTGTAAAGGAAAAGGCAGCCCGTGTTGTCCCGTACCCAACGTGTGAGTGCGGAGAGCGCAAGGCTGCCAAAATACCCGGTGTGGTTCTTTTCCGGGAGGAAGCACATTTTTCCGATTTCCACATAGGACGCTGTTGTAAG
This sequence comes from Lachnospiraceae bacterium, assembly GCA_910573755.1. GTDB lineage: Bacteria > Bacillota > Clostridia > Lachnospirales > Lachnospiraceae > 1XD8-76. The sequence goes on from CAJTBO010000022.1 coordinate 67,492, forward strand.
GTCATGCGCCGGGAAAATCTTCCTTATCGTCTGTAAGGGCTGCGTCCCCCAACCTAACAGGGCAACGCCGGAAAGCTGCCCGCCCTCAAAAAAACCTAAATAGTATTTGTTCAGACGGGGCAGCACCTTTGAATAATGGTATCTGCGGATAAACGCAACCGCTGTGTCCGGGTCAATCTTCTGTACGGTCACGGCTGCTTTTTTATGTCCCATTGGCAAGTTCCTCCGGGCGTGTCGTCATTATGCGGTAAAGCTCCGTGTCTGTCGGGAAGCGGTCTACAAAGGGCAGGATCACATTCCCGTAGAAGATAAGCCCCTGCCCGGCTTCGGAGTGGGTCACATAGGAAAGCTGCTTATTGGATATGCCTAACTGTTTCGCCAAAATCTGCCTGTCGCCGCCCGCTTGGTTCAGCATATAGATAAAGTCGGAGTTCTCAAAGATATTTTCGATTTCCCGGCTTGCAAGCAAATCTTTGACGTTCTGCGTTATGCCTGTCGGTATGCCGCCCCATTTCCTGAAACGCTTCCAAATCTCCACGGAATAAGCGGCTGTCTGTTCCTCCTTTAACAGCAGGTGAAATTCATCACAATAAAACCATGTGTTAGCGTGGAGTTCCCTGTTCTCGGTCACACGCCCCCAGACTTGGTCTTGTATGATAAGCATACCTAACTTTTTGAGCTGCTTTCCCAATTCTTTTATGTCAAAACAGACAAGGCGGTTATGTATGTCTATGTTGGTGCGGTGGTTGAACACGTTAAGGCTTCCATGCACATACAGTTCCAGTGCGGCGGCTACCCGTGCGGCTTCCGCTTCCGGCTGTTTCTTTAGTGCGTTGTATAAATCTTCCAAAATCGGCATTTTGGACGGTTCGGGGTCTGCAAGGTATTCCCGGTAGACTTCCCGCACGGCTCTGTCAATGACGGTCTTTTCGATAGGCTCTAAGCCGCTTTTGCCGCCAACGACAAGCTCGCAGAGGGAAAGGATAAAATCGCTCTTTAACGACAAGGGGCTTTCGTCCTCGGAATAATTGAGGTTCAAGTCCATAGGGTTCACAAAGTCCCTGCTTGTGGGGGAGATTTTCACTACCTGCCCGCCTAAACGGTTGACAAGCGGCGCATACTCGGCTTCCGGGTCGCATATCAAGATACAGTCCTTTTTGTTTGCCACAAGGAATACGTTAGTGATCTCACGCTTGGCAGAAAAGCTCTTGCCGCTTCCCGGCGTTCCCAAAATCAAGCCGTTAGGGTTTTTGAGCTTCTTCCTGTCCGCAAGTATCATGTTGCTTGAAAGTGCGTTCAAGCCGTAGTAGAGGGCTTCCCCGTTCTGGAAAAGCTCCTGCGTGGTAAACGGCACGAAAATAGCCGTGCTGCTTGTCGTAAGCCCCCGCTGTATGGGAATGTCATTCAGTCCCAAAGGCAGGGACGACACAAGCCCGGCTTCCTGCTGATAGTCAAGGCGCACAAGGGAACAGTTGGCTTTCTGTGCCACGCCCGCCGTCTGGAATATCTGGTTTTCAAGCTGCTGCCTGTTGTCCGCAAGGTTTACAACAAGGAACGTGAGTAAAAACATTCGCTCGTTGCGGCTCTGCAAGTCCCGTAACAGGTCTTTAGCGTCCCCGCCGTAGGTGGCAAGGTCAGACGGTATAATATCCATGTCGTAGCCGCTGCGTACTGCCTTTTTCTGCTCGGCTATCTTCATTGCGTCAAGGTCGGTAATCTTGCGCTTTACCGTCTTTATGGCTTCGCTCTGGTCGATACTGCGGATATGCAGGTTGACTAACAAATGCCCCTCCACGTTCAAGAGGTCGGCAAGCAGGCGGTCATTGAGTTCCGGCGCAAGTATCTGTAAGAACGATACCGCCCCGGTCTTGTCCCCCATGCCGAACATTCGCCCGTTCTTAAATGCGAATGAGGGCGGTGCGATAAAGTCCTTTGTGGAAAGCCCGGACGGTACAAGCCATTTCCAGTTGAACAAAAAACGCCTGTCCCCGTCCGGGTGGAAAATGCCGTGCAGCACTTCAAGGCGTTCTTTCCCGTCAAGGGGCTTGTTTGCCGCCCCTAAGACTTTGAGGTGGTTCAATATGTCCGTTTCCAGTCTGGAGAGCCGTGATTTTGCGTTTTTAAGGCTGTCGGCTTCCAGTGTGAATGTAAGGTACTTTTTCTTGATAAGCCCGTTGTTGCCCTTTGCAAGCTGATTTTGGAGCATGGCGGCGTATTCCTCCCGCACATCATCAAAACCGTCCTGCTGCGGCGGTATGGCGATACTCTTTGCAAAGTCCCCCTCCCCGGCGACACGGTTTATAAAGGTAAGCTGCAAGCCCACGGAGCTGTCAAGTGAGTTGTAGAAGTCGCAGAGGGCTTCAAAGGTTGCGGTCTTGTCGTCCGGCTGTGCAAGCTGATAGTTGATGTCGGAAAACTCAATGCTCTTGGAGAAAAGGCTGTCCTTTACCCGGCATATCCCGTCCGGGTACATGGTTTCATACGGGATTGTCTGCTGTGCGGTGTGCTTTTTCCCGTCCCCCTTTGCCTGCTGCATGAGGGCGGCTATCTCTTTTTTCTCTGCCCGTGAGAGCTTTATTTTCTCTTTTGCCTGCTGTTTTTGCGGTCTGTCTTTGATAGCTTTTTTTTGCAATGGCTGTTACCTCCCTGTTAAGTTTCCGCTGTTTTTCCAAAACGGCGTAATAGTTTTGTGTCTTATAGGGTCGTTCCTTTGGCGTGAGGAAAAACACCTTGATGATGTTGCCTAAAATGGTTTCAAGGGGCTGCCCGTGCTTCTCATACATGGCAAGCATGAAAAAGGGCAGCATGACAAGCACCATGATAAAGGTCGCTGCGCTCTGTGGTACGCTGTCCTTTATGAGAAAGAAAAGCGGAACGCCCACAACCGCCGCCGCACCAAAACACACAAGCTGCCGCTTGGTAAGGTTCAGCGCAACCTTGCTCTTTACTTTTGTTAGGTCTTTGGGTACTGTGACGTATGCCATAAAAGACCTCCTTTCTTGGCATGAAAAAGCCCGTCCGGGGCTTAGTGTGCGTGGAAAATGCTCTTTGCAATGCTTCCCGTCTTAAAGAGGGAAAAGCAGAGTATCACGGTATAGGCGGCTATGCTGAAAATGGCACTGTGCAGGTTCGCCGCTATTGTCATCTGGTTCACAAGCACGGCGTAAATGCCGACACATACCATGATGAAAAAGCCCTGTACGCCCAATGCGAACAAGCCTTTTAGGTAGTTGTTCCCAATGCTTCCCCATTCCCGGTTTGTCATGGTCGCAAAGGGGATAGGTGCAACGGAGCAGGTCAGATATATCTCTATCATTCTGCCGTAAAGGATAACCGTAATCAGCACGGACATTATCTTCATGCACATACTGACAAGGGCGGTTTCCATTACAAGCAGGAGAAGTTCGGGGACTTCCAGTGTTTCCATTGTGGCGGTCATGGTGTCAAGCGTGGCGGCAACGTCAATGGCGGTGTTGGTGTTTATCACGCCCGCCGCATTGTTCACTAAATGCTGCCCCACGTCAAAGACTGCCATAGTAATGTCAAAGACGTGTGTAACAAGATAGACGGCTACCCACGCCTTGAACACATATTTGAAAAACATGAACGTGTCTATGTCATGCAGGCTGTTCTTGTCCGTAATCATGCCGATCAGCTCCACGCATAGGACATAAGTAATGACAATCCCCGCTATGGGGAGAATGACGGTCTGTGAAAGGTTCTGTACCATGCTGAAAATGCCGCCATTCCACCCCTGCGGGGTCTGCCCTACCTGTGTTGCTATCGTGCCTACTTTGTCGTTCACGTCCCCGAACATATTTGACAGGTTTCCGTTAATCGCACCGATTAAGAGTTCCTTTAGCCATTCGTTAATGGCTTCAAATATGCTCTCCATAGGCTCTGTCCTCCCGGAATATTAAAACAAGCCGGAAAGCAGCGGGATTAAGGTCGTGCCGATAAGCGCAACGCCGCCGCCTGCCATAAGCTGTTTCATGCCCTGTGATTTTGCGCCGGGGTTGTCGTTGCCGTAGCCCTCTAAGAGATTGATAACGCCCCATACGCCCAAACCTGCGCCCAATGCGATAACAAGTGTCTGCAAAACGCCTACTGCTGATTGAAAAAATGCCATAAAGTCCTCACTTTCTGCCGCTGTGCGGCTCTGAAAAATATGTTTTGTTGGTTTTTGGGTATGAAAAAAGCCGCCTGTGTAGGCGGCTGTCCCCACGCTGCGTAGGTGCTGCGGCGTGGCGGTATTCAGTTGTAACGGGGTAGTGCGTCCAATGGTGGGCGCACGAACCATGTACCCGGTGTTTACGGTCTTGATGATGATTACCTCCTTTAAGGCTTTATGCCCTTATGAATGAAAGAAAGAGGGGGTGCGGTTTTCTCCGTAGCCGCCCGGCGTTGTGGAACTGTGTATAACTGGCTTGCATTTTTGCGTTGTGGGTAACGCTGTTTGCAGGACGTGGGAAAGCGGCACTTTTGCTTTTCCATGTGCTGTGAATGGCGTTATCCATGACGCAATAGCCTGTTATGCACATTTCCATGACGCAAAGCCCTTGTCCCTTTTTTTCTTATCCCCGGCACTATTGCGGGAGAAGCCCCCGGCGTGTGACATACTCGGTTGCATAGCGGCGGGTTTCGTTGTCACGTTCCTGCCAATATTCCCGCAGGGCGGCTTCTGCATTGTCGGCAACATTCATCAGAAACCTTTCAAGCCCGCTGTCTTTTTTCTCCGTGTTCTGTTTACTCATTCTCTGTGTCCTCCTGTAAATCTGCCTCGTCAATCTCGTAGAGGTCAAAGGGCTCGTCCGGCTTGATGATTTCCGGGCGGCGTTTCAGATATTTTTCAATGTCAAATTCATTCTTCTTGTCAAAATCGGAGAGGAATTTATATCTTGGGTGCTTCGTAATGTCGAATTTATCACTGAAAAAGGGGCGTGCGCCCCGTACCTGCAAGATACATTTCCCGCCGTCCATGACGGCTATTTCATCTTGGCTCATAAGCTCCTTGCCTAATTTCTGGTAGTTCAAGCCGTAGGTCTTTTCCCGTCCCCGGTTCTCGGAAGTGTTGTATAAATCAATGGTTTCTTTCCCTAAAAGCTCTGACATTTCCTTTAGCGTGGTTTTCTCTTTGCCGCCTAAGAAAAGGGTGGTGTCGCAATTCCCGACAATCGTATCTGCGTTGTCCTTGTAAATGGCTTTTAGCTGTGACTGGCTCTGCAAGATGATTGACGCAGAGATTTCCCGGCTTCGGATTGTCGCAATCAGTTTATCGAATTTTGGTATCTGCCCTATGTTTGCAAATTCATCAAGCAAGCACCTTACATGGACGGGAAGCCGCCCGCCGTACACATCATCTGCCTTATCGCATAAGAGATTGAATAGTTGTGTGTAGAGAATACTCACGACAAAGTTAAAAGTGTCGTCTGTGTCGCTGATAATGACAAACAGGGCGGTCTTTCTGTCGCCTATGGTGTCAAGCTCCATTTCGTCTGTTTCCATAAGCTCCCGCAGCTCCTTAATGTCGAATGGGGCTAATCTTGCACCGCAGGAAATGAGGATAGAGCTTCGTGTCTTTCCTGCCGATAACAGGAATTTCTTATACTGCCGGACGGCGAAATGCTCCGGGTCTTTTTCCTCTAACCGTTCAAACATGAGGTCAACGGGACTTTGAAATTCCGGGTCGTCCTCACGGGCTTCACTGGCGTTTATCATGTCAAGCAGAGTGGTAAAATTCTTTTCTTCCTCCGGGGCTTCATAGTGGATATAACCGATAAGGGCGCAGTAGAATAACCGTTCCGATTTTACCCAGAAATCCTCGCCGGATTTTTCCCCGTCCCCTTTGGTGTTGGCGATAATGGTATTGACTAACTTCAAAATATCCTTTTCACTCCGCAGGTAAGCAAAGGGGTTGTATTTCATGGATTTTTTGAAGTTAATCGTATTGAGTGCTTTTATCCTATATCCGAACCGCTGTAACATTTTTCCTGTTTCTAAAATCAGTGTGCCTTTCGGATCAGTGACAATATACGAAGTCGGGAAATCTTTTGACGTACATTGCATAAGTGACGGTTTGACGAAAAAGCGTGTCTTTCCGCTTCCCGAACCACCGATTACAAGGATATTTTTATTTCTTGCATATTTGGGGCTTTTGGGTCGGCTGTTCATGGTAAGCCGTTCTGTCTGCGTGAGGGGGATATTATTGTCAAATATCGGGTCTGTGTAGGGTTCAATGTCCTTTGCGTTCCCCCACCTTGCAGAGCCGTACTCAACGCCTTTGCGGTACTTCTTGGCGTTCTTGCCTTTCATGTAGACGGCAATCCGCAGGATAACCGCCCCGGCAACGCCGATTAGAAAGTCCTGCCCGTTAAGGCTTGGCAAAGGGCTTTCAAAAGCGTCTGTCATGCCCTGCATGATGTTTAGGAGCTTCCCGGAGAGGTCAGTCCCCGGAGAGAGCCGGAACGCTTCGCCCACTTTCATAAAGAGCCACACAAAGAGCAGGTACGGCGCATTGAGGATAAGCAGCTTTTTGATGTTCGGTTTCATAATTCCCGCCCCCTGTCCTTGTTTTTTACTTTTTCCCTGTTCTGGTTCATCTGTTTAGCCTTTTCCTTAAAGGCGGCTAATGCCTTGCGTATGGACGGCTTTTTCTCTTTGTTTAGCTGCTTTGAAGTAAACTCCTTAAAGGCTTCCGTCATAACGTCCACGTCCCGCCCCTTGAAGAAAACAAGGTAGCGGGGCGGTTCTTCGCCCTTGACTTTCTTTAGGCTGTAATCAAGCCCGTATTTCTTGGCTATGGGTTCAAACGCCTTTATGTTAGCGTCCGTGATTTCCATACTGGAAACGCCTGTGTTCTGCTTCATAAGGTGCTTCAAGGTCTGTTTCCCTTTGTACTGCTTGGGTGCTTTGTTCTTCCGTGCATTTAACATTTTTCTGATAGCCTTTTGTAAGACTTCGGCGGTCAGCTTTGCCGTTTTGATTGAGAGTGCAACGGTCTTTTCGTTGATCTGCTCCTGCATGGTGCGTCATTCCTCCTTTCCTGTGTGGTTGCGTTGCAGGCGGGCATGGAAAAAGGGGCAGCCGTTACTTCTGGTCGCCCCTCCGTTATCTGTCATGTACCCGCACACGCAAGCCGTCTAAATGGTCTGTCTTGATACCGACAAGATACCATTTCTGCCCGGTACTCATTTCAATGCGTGTGGGCTTCCACCTGCCGCCTGCGAATACGTCAAAGCACTCGCCACAATGCAAGCCGCCGTTATAGTCGTCCAGTCCAAAGCGAATGTCATAGCGTCCGCTTTCCTTGTCATAAATCAAAGCTCCTTGTTTCATGGTGTGTAGTCCTCCTGTGATAAAAATGCGCCCTCTGCCATATCGTGAGCGACAAGGGCGGTGTAATAGCTGTCAATGGTGTTTGGTGCGTTGAAAAGAACCGCAAGCAGGTATTTCTTGATGTTGCGTATCTTGGTGGTGTTCTGGTGCATACAGTCAATCACAAACTGGATATGGCTGCTGTTCAGTTTCATAAACTTAGACTTTACAAGCTCTGCCGGATAGTCGTCCCCGGCAATCCGTACCACCTTGCGGCGGGTGCAGACGGTTTCAAGCATGAGGGAAACAATTTCGTCAAGCATACCCCGGTCAATGTTCCTGTCCTGTATCAGATAGGCGTATTCGATATTGTCCTTTATGACTTCCTCATAAGCCCGTACTGCGTCCATGTTGGTGTATTCGTTTCCTTTCCGTTTCGGCGTAGCCGTTCCCGCTGTTAAGGGAGTGGAAAGGATAGGGATGGAATGGTTATTTAATAAATCTTTATTTTGTAAATCTTTACTTGATAGTTCTTTATTTAATTGCGTTGGATTTTCCGATACCGGGTTTTCCGTTGTCGGGTTATCCGACATTGGATTTTCCAACACCGGGTTATCCGTGGTTGGGTTTTCCAACTGCGGCGGCTGTGGCTGTTCAAATATGGTGTACTCAATGGCGGTCATTTTGCCTTTGTCGTCCCGCCCCTGCCTGCGTGTGATGTACCCGGCTTTTTCCAGTTCCCACACGGCGGTACGGATAGCGTCAATGCTTTCTTTGTTGATACTGGATAAGCCCTTTAAGGTGTAGTCCCAATTTTCCGGCAGGGACAACATTTGTGAAAGCAGCCCTTTCGCTTTTAGGGTCAAGTCGGGGTTGCGTAGGTGGTGGTTAGACATAACCGTATAGCCCCTGTTTTTCTCTACCCGGAATACTGCCATGTTATCAGCTCCTTTCGTCTGAAATTTGGGTAAAAAAATAGACGCTCATGTTTGAACGTCTATCTGGGTCGATTTTACAAAAGTGTTGCTTTGTCTATGTTGTTTAGAATCTCGGATTGTAGCAAAGATAAGGTTTCAAATATCTTGGTATATTCTGTTTGATAATTTTTAGCTTTAATGGATTGGTTTAATATGCCAGCAAATTTGCCGATATTTTCATTTTCAAAGTCAAGAACATCTAAACCTAATTCTTGTTCGGGATCTAAAGCAAATTCATTTCTTTGCTTATATCCCTCTTTTATTTGACACCATACATCAAAATAAAAATCATCAGATGAATATGACATATTAGTTGAAAAGGTATTTGAAAGATCGTAATCGCCTCTTATAAAGTCAACATTAACTACCTGTCCGTACCAAACGATACCTTTGTGTGTCAGTAGAGCAGTTTTTATTTCCTGTGGTAAAGTTTTTCTTAGAGCTATTGCACAATCAGTACAGTTATTGTTAATGTAGACCGAAAAATTATGAAGCATAGTGTAGTAATACTTACGGAAATCATTTATGAGAGATTGCACATCACGGTCTACTGCATTTTCATAATCCTGTATATTCTTTTCTAATAAGCTCAATATGTTTCTTGCTCGCTCATAAAAGAAAACTCTTTTATCTGCTCGAAGATATTCTAATAATTCAACGGTTTCCAACTCACAACTGTTTTCGCCTTGAAAAGTAACATAATAGCTTTCATCTTTTGATAATTCTGTTATTTTCTTTTGTAAATTTGAAATTGCCATAGAACAGGGAATCCAATATTCATCTCTAGCCTTAGTTTGTGCATTTACCTTTATTTCGTTTTTTTTGCTAAGTACAGTAACATAATAGGTTATAAAAGCACCTAGCAATGTTGATAGCAAAGGTAAAATTTTATCCATAAATGTAAAAATGTTATCCATTATTCAATTCCTTTCAAAAGTAAATTTCTGTATACAGTATAAAGTATAAGCTGCAACAAATAAAGAAATTTTTGTAAAGATATTGAGGAACATTAAAGTCTAGGAATGACAAAATTGAATGTACTCCATTGCATTTTTATTGCATTATTTTTCTTTTTTATAGTGGTTTATAGGGTCTAATCTTTTTTGAAAATGCCTTAAAATCAACGATTTTTGCTTATAACCTGTACTGTCGGTCTGGAGTTCGAATAGTCGGAGGTATCCAGAGGCACACCCGATTATCCTGTGAGGGCAATCTGGGGCAGCCCCAAAAAGAGAATAGAGTAAGTTCAAATGACCTTGTAGAGAGGAAGATTCCTTTCTATGAGGTCATTTTAAGTTAGAGGGATGGAGAGAGAAAGCCTTGAAAATAGAGGGATTGAGAGGTATCAGGTGTCAATACGGTTTGAATCAGAGGGAGAGTTTTCCCGTGTATTTTGCTTCTGTGTTATTTTTGGGAAAAATGGGGCGAGGATATGCGAGATTGCCTTTTGAGGATAATCGGGGTTGCCCCTGGACATGGAGAATTTCCCCAAAACCATTTTTGGGAGCTTATTTTTGGGGATGTGTTTTTGGGAGTGCCTGTAAAATGGGGATTCCTGTTTCCCAAAAATGAAATGCCTGTTTTGCCGTTTTTGGGGATTTTCGCTTTTGGGGAAAGGGTGTCTGTTTTTGGGGATTTCCCCAAAAAGTGGTACAAAAGCTGTATAGCCTGAATACCTTTGATTCCTGACATTGGAGGTGTCTCATAGTGAGAAAGAAGAATTTCAAAGGAAGATGTGAAAAGAGGAAACTGCCTAAATGTGAGGATGTGTGCAGGACATTTGATGCTATCCAGTTTGCCTATGCTGACCTGCTAAATGGTTCAGAGGATATTAAAAGCTTTCGGGTGAATGTCCTGCTGGATGGCATAGATGGTGGTTATACTTCTGATTTTGTCTGTGTTAAGAAAGACAATGATTTGATGGTCAGGGAGTGTGTAGAAAGAAAGCATCTCACAAAGCCGCTGACAGTGAAGTTATTACAGGCTTCAAAGGATTTCTGGTTAAGACGTGGGGTTAATGACTGGGGGATTGTGGTTGAGAAAGAGGGGGCTTTCAATGGATAAGAACAGATTGAAGAAAAATATGCTCTTTAAAAGGAAAAATGGAGAGGTTCAGCTTAAGGAGCAGGGAGATGCAGAAATAAAGGGAAACAGTATCGGAGATATAGAGCAGATTTTCAGGGTGCTTGCGATAGCGGATGAAGAAATCCTTGTGATTGACTGTATTAAGAAGACAATGCCTGTATGGATGGAGATTGAGAAGCTAAATGATTTCATAGAGGAAAAGGAAATCAAACAGTCAGGGGAAGCAGATTTTGACATTCTGGAAGATTACAGCCCTGATGTGAGGAAGACCATCTATCAGAGATATAACATCATTTCTGCAATACTGCCTTTCGTGGATAATGAATCCATGCGGAGCGAATTGATAGCGAGGATGGCAGAGGAACATGGCATCAGTAAGCAGTCGGTAAGGAAATATCTCTGTGAGTATCTTTCGTCACAGGATATCAGAAGCCTTGCCCCACAAGAGAGGAATACAGACAGGGCATTGACACAGGATGAAAAGAACATGCGGAAAGCTTTGAACAAGTATTATTACACTACGAAAAAGCGAACCTTGAAGAATGTTTATACCATGATGTTAAGAGATTCCTATTGTGATGAAGAGGGCAAGCTGCTAAATGTGTATCCATCTTTCTATCAGTTTAGATATTTCTTCCGCAAATACAATACAAAGCAGACAGAATATATCAGCAGGAATGGATTGTCTTATTATCAAAGGAATCAGAGACCGCTGACAGGGGATGGGGTACAGGCATTTGCTCCCAATGTGGGAGTGGGGATGCTAGATGCAACAACGCTTGACATTTATCTCATAAATGAATCAGGGGGCATTGTAGGCAGACCTATCCTGACTGCATGTGTGGATGCCTATAGCGGCCTGTGCTGTGGGTACGCCCTTTCATGGGAGGGCGGTGTATACAGCCTTAGAAATCTGATGCTGAATATCATATCCGATAAGGTGGAACACTGCAGATCTTTTGGTATTGAAATCAGTCGGGAAGATTGGAATTGTGACAGGTTATCAGGCAAGCTTGTTACCGATATGGGAAGTGAATATAAGAGCAGTAATTTTGAGCAGATAACAGATTTAGGAATACAGATTATCAATCTGCCATCCTATCGCCCTGAATTGAAGTCCAAAGTGGAGAAATTCTTTGACTGCATACAGGCTTATTATAAAAACCAGTTGAAAGGAAAAGGGGTTGTGGAACCTGATTTTCAGGAAAGAGGGGTACATGATTACAGGAAAGATGCCTGTCTGACCATGGCAGAGTTTGAGAAGATAATCATTCATTGCATCCTGTTCTATAACTGCAACAGGGTTTTAGAGAACTTCCCCTATACAGAGGAAATGCTTTCACAGGGAATTAAACCTTATGCAAATGAGATATGGAATTATGGCTGTGGGCAGGATGGATGTAATCTGATAACAGTTGATAAGGAGCAGTTGATTTTGACTTTGCTTCCGAGAACAGAGGGGAGATTCACAAGGTTTGGGCTGTCAGTGAATGGGATGCATTACCATAACAAGCTGTTCAGGGAGCAATACCTGAATGGGAAAGAATGTATTGTCGCTTATAACCCTGATAATGTGTGTCAGATATGGCTGATTGAGAATGGTGTGTATATTCCTTTTGATTTGATTGAAAGCAGATTCAGGGAGAAAGATTTAACAGGAGTGCAGGCCATGAAGCAGCGACAGAGGGAGTTAATCAGGCAGGAGACAGAGAACAGGACACAGGCAGAAATAGACCTTGCAGGACATATCAGTGCGGTTGCAGGGGCATCAGGAGGGCAGAAAAAGCCATCCATTAAGAATATTAGGACAAACAGGGAAAAGGAGCAGAAAAGGCTTCATAAGGACTTTGGAAAGGAAGTGGCGGTAAATGCTTAAGGAGAAATGGAATATTGTGGAGAAACTGCCTCCCATGCTGTCGGGGGAGGAACTGAAAAGGAGACTGGAGATAAAGCCATTTTATGATGGGGAGATTCGTTCCAAAACTAAATCGGAGAGATTGGTGGCTTTGAATGAAATCTACAACATTTATCTGCCCTCTGTGATGTCGGAGGAAATCTATTCAAAGATATATCTTGCCATGCTGCGGAGCTTGCAGAAGAAAGAGGGAAAACTGGCCATACAGCAGAGGAATGAGAATGGCAAAAGGATAAGAGATATAGATGGTTCTGGTTATGGCTATCAAGGTATCATAGGGGGTTCAGATAGCTTTACGATAATCGGCAGTTCGGGAATCGGGAAATCAAGTGCGATAAGCAGAGCTATCAATATTGCGACAGAAAACAGGGTGCTTGAGATGGAAGAGCCATTCTGTAAGATTATCCCTGCAGTTGTGGTTCAATGTCCTTTTGACTGTTCAGTAAAGAGTTTATTGCTACAGATTTTACGGCAGATTGATATGGAGCTGGATACTCACTATTATGATATGGCGGTGAGGGCAAGGGCTACCACAGATATGCTGATTGGCAGTGTCAGTCAGATAGCTTTGAATCATATAGGACTGCTTGTGGTGGATGAAATCCAGAATATTGTAAACCACAGGCAGGGGAAAAGTCTTGTGGGGATGTTGACACAGCTTATCAATAACAGCGGTATCTCTATCTGCATGGTTGGAACACCAGAAGCGGAAGTATTCTTTGAGAGTGTTGATTACCTGGCAAGGAGAGCATTAGGGCTTCGGTATGGAAACTGTGAATATAATGCCTATTTCAGGGAGTTTTGCGAAAGCTTGTTTCAGTATCAGTATATAAAGCAGGAGACTGTTATATCGGATAGTATCATCCAATGGTTGTATGAACATTCGGCAGGAGTGCTTGCGGTTGTGGTGAGCCTGATCCATGATGCACAGGAGATCAGCATTTTAAATGACAGGGAGATATTGGATATTGTTTCCCTGAATGAAGCATATGAGCAGAGGATGAACATGCTGCACAGCCATATCAGACCATCTGTGGTAATAAAAAAGGATGCCGTTAAAAGGAAAAAGGGGAATAGTACATTAGAGGCAGTCGGCAATTCTGGTCAGGAAGAAAGGCAGGAGACTGGTATACTGCCACAGGAAGCAGATTCTAATAGAGATGGCAGAGCCACAGGCAGTATTGACAAGGCAGAGGATAATGTAGAGCCAGTTACCTATTCAGTGGATAAAGGTGATAGTTCTGAATGGAGCTTCATGGAACTTGCAGAGCTGGCGAAAAAGAATCGTTGTGATATGTTATCGCTGTTAAAAGGGAAAATCAGCATCACAGAGATTGCGGTCTGAAAGGGGTGGCATCATGGAGATTGGATATTTTCCACAGATTTATCCAGATGAACTTATTTATAGTGTTTTGGCGAGGTTTTATGTGCATAGCGGTTATCCAGCATATACATTTTGCGCCGAGGATATTTTTCTAAATAAAAGGGTAAGACCAGATATGGAGTTCCTGAATGTAATGAAACCAGAAAGACTAGAATCCCTATGTAAGAAAATGTCTATGGCTGAACTGATTGAAAAACATACCATGTTTCCTTATTATGCGAGATTCCTGCCCCATGTGAGAAGAAACAGGGCATTTGAAGCACTGTGCAGTATGGGAGGAGATTACAACAATCTGCTTGCAATTCCAAAACAGAAGAATGGAGAACACAGGTATTTGAGATATTGCCCTTTATGTGTGAAAGAAGATAGAACCTTTTATGGAGAATCCTACTGGCACAGAAGCCATCAATTAACAGGGGTGGGGATATGTCCTGTGCATGGCTGTAAATTATCGAATAGTTCTGTAATGCTCAGCGGAAAAGCAAGTCCTAATCTGGTTACGGCAGAACAGGAAATAAAAGAGATGGATATTATCTTTGGGAATGAAATTGAGAAGCAACTTGCAGGATATGTGAGGGTAGTTTTCCAGTCAGCTATGGATATGAAGAATCCTATTGCTGTCGGTCAGTTCCTACATTCTGAAATGTCAGGCACAGAATATCTGTCAGTCAGGGGAGAGCAGAGGAATATTCAAAAGTTTTATGATGATTTTATGGTATTTTATAAGGAGTTGCCTGAACAGGGATTGACGGAACTGTGGCAGATACAAAAAGTATTTAACAATTACAGGCTTAATTGCTTTGAGGTGTGCCAGATCGCAATGTTCCTGAATGTGCCGATAGAAAAATTATGCAGTATGGAACTGCCTGACAGAACACAGGAACAGCTATTTGATGATAAGGTAAAAGAGCTTCATAAACAGGGATTGAGATATCCCGAAATAGCAAAAAGATTAAATGCATCTTATAATGTGGTGAAGTCTGTCGGTGGTGGGAGATATGGCAAATACAGCTATGAAAAAGAAACACATCAGAAATGCGGGGCAAAGCCTAAAAACTGGAAACAGATAGACAGGGAATCACTGCCATTGGTAAAAGGTGCAGTCAGAAAGCTATGGGGTAGTGGAGGTGAAAGACCGCACAAGGTAACAGAATTTGCAGTCAGCAAATTATTAGGCCACTTATCAATGATTTTTAACGCAAAATGGCAAAATTTCTGCATAAGAAAAATACTTATGCCAGCGCTGGTATAAGCACAAGATTTCTTACAGCAAGTCCTGCGGCTATGATTTCTTT
>CAJTBO010000023.1:0-76631 GCA_910573755.1 Lachnospiraceae bacterium
ACATGAAGAGGTCACAGATCCATTTGGCATCCTTACGGTCTGTCTTGTTTCCTTTTTGCGGTTTGGTGTATTTGGGATGGGCAAGGGTGACAAAGAGCCCTGCTTTCTCCAGGATATTGAAAACAGGGATCCAATACTTACCGGAAGATTCCATACAAACTTCAAAACAGCGGTATTTTGCAAGCCAGTCAGCCAGTTCCTTAAGCCCTTTGGAGAAGGACGAGAAACGAGCCTGCTTATACTCAGTTCGGCCGTTTGTGTCGGTAATCCCGATGCAGGCATAGATCCATGTTTTGTGGACATCAAGCCCACAACAGTTTTTACGAAAGATTTTAAAAGCCAAGAAAATAACCTCCTGAGATTTATAGTTGCAAGCTGACAGGGACTGGCCATCCGGCAAAATCGAGTCGACTTTGGAAGAGATAAGTTTACGGGCTACGGGAATGCGCCATTCATTGATGCCTTAACGGATGACCGACACATATAACCATACGAGGTTGCCGCTATACAGCCCCGCCACTCACCTCCACGTGTTGTGTAGTGTGTCAGCCTTACAACGATAATATATCAGGAAAATTTGAAGAGTGAAAGCCACAAATGAGTTTCATAACCCCATTGGTGCCTTTCGCAGAAAGGTGGATTATAAACCATGAAAAACCATTTTCATGCAATTTTCCCTAATGAAAATTATCTTGACCTGAGGCCCTATCAATATGGCTGGGAGGCGTGTGCGCCGCTTCATTCTTTCGGACCGTTTATACGGAACCATTTTCTGTTTCATTATATTATCAGCGGATGCGGAACTTTATACTCCCATGCCGTAAACGGTGAGATACATGAATACCGGCTTATGGAAAACCAGGGGTTCCTGATCTGTCCGGGGCAGATCAATCTTTATACGGCAGATGAGGAACAGCCCTGGAAATATGTCTGGCTGGAATTTGATGGTATGCGGGCGAAAGAATTTCTTTTGAAGGCGGGACTTGAGCAGGATCATCCCGTTTATGAGCCCAGAAGCATTGAACAGGGAAATAGGCTGAGAGACCACATGCTCTATTTTGCGGAGCATACAGAAAAGTCTTCATTACATCTGGTGGGACATCTCTCGTTGTTTCTGGATGAACTTATTGAGTATTCGGCGGACCGTCAGGAGGCTGATGAGAAGAAGGGACACGATTACTATATTCACGAGGCGGTTGTCTATATTCAGCAGAACTATCAGCGGGAGCTGACGATAGACGAAGTGGCGGATTTCTGTAAATTAAACCGCAACTATTTCAGCCGCCGTTTTAAAGAGCTGATCGGCAGTACCCCGCAGGAATTTTTGATCAGACAGCGGCTTACAAGTGCGGCTGAACTGCTGCGGCTGACCGATCAGCCGATAAAAAATATTGCGGATCAGTGCGGCTATCCGAATCAGCTTCATTTTTCCCAGGCATTCAAAAAATATTACGGATTATCACCGCGGGAATGGCGGAACCAAAACAGTTGACGGGAAAAGCCGGCTGTTTTGATTGATGCGTAAGAGAAAAAATCTGCCGGCATGCTTTCTGCTGCCGGCATAAGCCCGCCCGCAGAGCGGGCAGACATCGATTTATGATCCGGCTGTAAGATAAAGCTGAAGAGATTGATAATCTTTCTGAACGGGAGGAAGCGGATAACCGGCTTCCATCAGGGTACTGCCCGGATAAAGCTTTTCCCCGGAATTTACCTGATACTGCAAAGAGGCATCCAGTCCTTTCAGGCGGAGCCGGTGAAAGGGGGAAGCAGGACGCTGATTGCCGAAAATCAGCGAAACGACGGCTTCCCTCTTATCTGCGGATACATGTTCCCATGCCGTAAACGAAGGATTTTCAAAGGGACTGCTCAATCTGTAATAATCACCCTGACAGATCAGGTCATAGTGCGTTTTATATAGCTGTATCTGCCGGCGGATCTCCGCTTTTTCTTCTTTGGTGCATTTCTTCAGGTCCATCTCATAGCCAAAGGCACCGCTCATGGCAACGACGCCTCTTGTTTCCAAAGGCGTGATCCTGCCGTTCTGCTCATTCGGAACAGCCGAAACATGAGCGCCCATGCAGCTGGGCGGATAACAGAATGAAGTACCATACTGGATCTTCAGACGGTCAACGGCATCGGAGTCGTCGCTGCACCAGATCTGCGGAGTATAATAAAGCATTCCCCCGTCAAATCTGCCGCCGCCCCCGCAGCAGCCTTCAATAAGAATGTGCGGGTAATCATGATGAAGCCTCTCCAACAGATCATAGACGCCGAGAACATACCGATGATATACTTCACCCTGGCGTTCCGCGGGCAGGGCTGCAGACCATACGTCTGTCAGGGAGCGGTTCATATCCCATTTAATGTAGGCAATAGGAGCGCTTGAGAATACTGCCTGCAGCTGTCTGTATATATGATCCCGGATATCTTTGCGTGAAAAGTCAAGTACGAGCTGACCACGCCCTCTGGCGGGGGAACGTCCCGGGATATGCAGAACCCAGTCCGGATGTTCCCGATAAAGATCGCTGTTCTCATTTACCATTTCAGGCTCTACCCAGATGCCGAATGCCATATCCATATCATTTATTTTAGCCACCAGACTTTCCAGTCCTTCAGGCAGTTTTGTTTTATTGATCCGCCAGTCGCCGAGGCCGCTGTTATCATCATTGCGGGAACCGAACCAGCCGTCATCCATAACAAACAGCTCCATGCCAAGCAAGGAGGCCTCTTTTGCAATCTCCACCAGTTTATCTGCCGTAAAATCAAAATAAGTTGCTTCCCAGCTGTTGAGCAGAACAGGTTTGCGCCTGTGACTGTAAGGATCGCGAAGCAGATGATTTCTGATGGTGCGGTGGAACTGCCGGCTCATCTGTGCAAAACCGCAGGGGGAGCAGACCAGTGCTGCCTCCGGGGAGGTAAAGGATTCACCGGGAGCCAGTGTCCAGCAAAAATGATAGGGATGAATACCCATGACAAACCGGCTGCTCTCATATTGGCTGCATTCTACGGCTGCTTCAAAGTTGCCGCTGTACAAAAGCATGGCGCCATAACACAGCCCCTTCTCCTCATCGGCATCGTGATCGCATAAAATGACAAAAGGATTGTGCTGATGGCTGGAAGCACCCCGTATACTGCCGACGCTTTGTATACCGGGGCGTAAAGGGGCGCGGTCAAGGCAGCGCTCCATCAGATGGTGACCGTTAAAAGTGATCAGATCCATATCCGTCCGTAAAAGATCAAGGCACAAAGAGGCGCACCTGCACAGGCGGATCGTTTCTGTCCCCTGATTTACTATCTGCACAGCGCGGGTGATCAGGTCAGATGCTTCAAATACGCCGAAATATAATTTTACCGTTACCTGCGCAGCGGCATCTTCCAGACAGACGATCAGGGTTTCCGCGTCCTCTTCTCCGCTGTAAAAGGCGGGTAACTCAGGCAGCGTATATTTTCCTTTTTGCAGATAATATCCTGTATACCGCAAATTGGCGGAACGGCTCCCGTTTGGCAGTTCCAGTTCAACAGAAGGCAGACGGAAATCGCCTACTCCGCAGGTGGAGTATTCCTGGGGCATTACGTCAAGGGAGTACGTGCGGTCATATCCGGTCTCGTTCGGGTTTGGAGAAAAACTGTGATCGGCACACTGAATCAGATAGGAGAGATCACATTCTTCTATGCGGGGACCGTAATAGGTGTGCAGAAGTACTTGATAATGATCGACCTTCATTTGATAAAGTGTATTACAGGTATATAATGTAAAAGTCTGGTTTTGTTCATTGTATGTAATCATAAAAAGGCTCCTTCTGTATGTACAGGATTTTTAAGGACAGACGACGGTCAGTTGAGCGCAGGTGCATTCGCCGGATAAGCGTATGCACCTGCGTTAAAAAATTATTTAAAAAGAGAGTATTATTTGCCGCCGGTCATGGCAATACCTTCGATAAACTGTCTCTGGAAGATCAGGTATATAATTACCATAGGCAGCATTGCCAGCAGGCTTCCCGCCATCAGGACCGGGAAGTTGGTTGAAAACTGCCCTCTCAGGGTGGCGAGTCCGGAGGAAAGAGTCATCATCTTAAGATCTGAATTCACTACCAGAGGCCACATCAGGTCACTGTATGCGAATACCGCCGTAAAGACAGTCAGTGCGGCGACAGAGGAGCGGGTCAGCGGAAACATGATCTTGGTAAAGGTCTGCCACTGATTGCATCCGTCCAGATATGCCGCTTCCCCGACTTCATCGGGGATACCCAGATATGCCTGACGCAGGAAAAAAGTGCCGAAAGCGCTGACAAGGCCGGGGAATACCAGAGCGGCGACGGAATTTGCAAATCCGAGTTTGGCCACCATTTGGTACTGTGGTATGATAAAAATCTGGCTGGGCAGCATCATCTGCATCAGCACGATACTGAACAGAAGGTTTTTTCCTTTAAATTTCAGCTTGGCAAAGGCATAGCCTGCCATCGAACTGAACAGAACGGCAAAGATCACGCGGAAGATGATCATAAGGATCGTATTGGCGTACATGTTGATAAAAGGCAGGCTTTTCAGCGCTTCCGAAAAATTGTCAGCCATGAGACGGCTGGGAAATATGGTCGGAGGAATCTGCATGCTTTCCGATACGGTTTTTGAACTGGTAAGGATCATCCAGGCAAAAGGGAATATCATGATGACGGAGCCCAGAATGAGTGCCGCATATGTGATGATCGCAGTAGTCCGCTTTGAGTTTTCCATTGATTTTTTTTGCATCATTGTTCCTCCT
Source organism: Lachnospiraceae bacterium (assembly GCA_910573755.1). GTDB lineage: Bacteria > Bacillota > Clostridia > Lachnospirales > Lachnospiraceae > 1XD8-76. The sequence continues at coordinate 4,760 of CAJTBO010000023.1, forward strand.
TATACTTCGTAGTTGACCCACTTTTTCTGGCCTATGAACTGGAAAATAGTGGCGACACCGATGATCAATACAGTCCAGACGGCGATGGCAGAACCGGAACCGCGGCTGCCGGCAACGAAGGACTCGCGGTAAAACAGATAGATGAGGCTCTGTACGCTGGTCAGCGCTGGGTTTGTCTCCTCTACCATCATATAGATCAGGTCATAGACTTTCAGGGAAGTCATCAGACGCATGATCATGGTGACGAACAGTGTGGGGGAGATCATGGGCAGAGTGATCTTGAAAAACTGGGTGATCTTACCTGCACCGTCGATGGAGGAAGCCTCATAGTAAGATTTTGAGATATTCTGCAGGCCGGAGAGCAGAAGGACCGCATCATAGCCTATGGCACTCCAGATGGCAACGATGGAGCAGGAGATCAGAACCACATGGGGATCAGTGACCCAGGCTATATGGCTGCCAAAAATCTGATTGAGTATACCGTATTCGCTGTTGAAGATCCAGCGCCACACCATAGTAACGGCAGCCGGAGCACAGACCATAGGCAGAAAGAAGATGGTTCTGAAACCGCCTTTGAATTTTACTCTCGCATTGAGCAGTATCGCAACAAGCAGGGAGAGAAAGATTCCTACCGGTACGGTCAGAATACAGAACAACAGAGTATTGCCGGTGGCTTTCCAGAAATCGGTATTTTGAAACATATTAATATAATTGTCCAGTCCGATAAATTTATAATGTCCAAAGCCCAGATGTTCACAGAAGCTGGCATAGATTGTCTGGATAAAGGGCCATACATTCAGTATAAGAAGACCGATGATAGTAGGTGCAACCATAAGGTATCCCCAGAGCTGCTCTTCTTTGGCAGCAGCAGATATTTTTCCGCGTTTCATAGATTATGATCCTCCTTTCATTCATCCGCCAGCTTTTTGGCGGTTTCCGTATCTACGATTTGTTGCATATTTTCCAGTCCGCTCATCAGATCCTGCTCACCGGAGTAGACTTTTGTCAGCTGATCCAGAACCTGGCTTTTCCACTTGGGGCTGGCAGAGTTATAAACTGCCTGTACGGCGTAGTCAAATTGTTCAAAAATGATATCGAGATCCAGTTTTTCGTCATAGGGATCAAAGGCGCTGCGCCAGGTTTCTTCCGTGCCGAGGTAGGCGGGAATCGCTGCGCCGTATTCACCCTGAATACGCTGGGCTTCTTCTGTCCCGAAGAATTTGATCACATCCAGAGCTGCTTCAAGCTGTTTGCCGTGGGCGGCTGTGGAATAGCACAGGCCGTTGGACATAGTGGCCCTGCCGTCGCCGCTCACAGGATCAGGGCATTTCGGCAGCTTCGCGATATCCCATTTACCCCGCATTTCCGGGTAGTTTTCCATTAACTGCGGCAGGTTCCAGTTGCCTTCCATGTACATGGAACCGACTTCGGAGAAAAATGCCGTGGCAGGAGTAGTCTCTGTAAAGTAAGTCTGTGAAGGACACCAGTCATAATCCTGCATCCCTACATAGAATTCAATTCCCTTGACAGAAGCTGGCTGCGTATAACCGGCAGTTGTTTTGTCTTCGCTTAAAATATAGCCGCCTGCCTGATAGACAAAAGGCCAGTATCCGAGCTGATCGTCGTTGTAAGCCATAAAACCGTATTTACCCGTGGCTTTATAGATTTGTTCGGAGGCGCTGACCAGATCGTCCCAGGTCCAGTCATCATCCGGATATGCCACACCGGCGGCATCGAACATTTCTTTGTTGTATACAAGATGTCCGTTATCTTTGTCTTTGGGAACGCCATACAGATTCCCGTCACTGCCGCTGGCATTATGTATGGAAATTTCGGAAAAATGGTTTTCGTAATAATTATTCTCTATGTCGTCATAGAGGTGGGTTACATCAGCCAGCATACCGAAATCCGCATAGTACAGAAGCTGGTTGGTGTGCATCCAGAAGATATCCGGCATAGTGTTGCTTTCGGCTGCGGCTTCGAGCTTTGTCCAGTATTCTCCCCAGCTGGTGGCCTGCACCTCGATCACTACGTCAGGATGTTTGGCAGTGTAGGCATCGCACATGGCCTGCATGCCGGGGCGTTGATAGACATCCCAGATCTGGAATGTCAGGTGGGTTTTGCCATCTGAGGCGCCGCATGCGGTTATGGAAAACACCAGCAGCATCAGGACCAGAAGGATGGCTGTTACACGGAATGTCTTTCTCATAGGTTTTCCTCTTTTCTTTAAATTTTTATGCGATGTGCAGAAAGAGGGTCCGGACTCTGTTTCTATGTATCTCACATAAGTTATATAATATTATAATTGGCGGAAAAGTTTTCTGTAAATTAGAGGGTGTGATCAAAATATATCAGAATTTAACGAAAAGTCACATTTATATATATTTTCAGTTCTGTTTTATATATTATCTTTTCTGCGTGTGGAATTGTAAAATTGATAAATCTGCTATACTGATAAGCATAACTTTGAAACATATATTGCAAAAATATGGAATGGCAATGATATTGAAAAATGACGATGCCGGATAAAGTGTGATATGGTAATATTGCACAAAAAATAAAGGGAATAAATAGTAAAAAAGTAGAATAGGTATAAAAGACTTGACAGAAATACAGGTGATGATCTATACTTTCACTATCACTAAAGTTAAATAAACTACATAAGGTTCGCACTGACGGACTATTTTGAAAACAAGTATGTTTCGCAAAATGGAGCCAGTATTCATCAATTTTTTGGTAGAATACTGGCTTTTTTATTGTAGTAAAACGGAAAGATAAGGAGAAGGATATGTTTGATGTAATTGTAATTTCTCATGGAGATTTATCGAAAGCTATAGTAGAAACAGCACAGATGATCGTGGGGGAACAGGAGGCGGTAGAAACCTTTGGGTTATATTTGGGGGATAGTGTAGATTTATTCAGGGAACGGGTTACGGAAGCCGTCAGGGAACGTCTCCGGCATAATGATGTGATGGTAGTAACGGATATGCAGTCCGGCAGTCCGTTTAATGTGGCGGTGGCTGCAATGGAAGAACATCGGTTTCGACATTTTACCGGAATGAATCTGCCGATGCTTCTGGAGATTTTTTCAAGCCGTCCCTATTGTTCATTGGAAGAAGTGAGTGATGAACTTGTGGGCAAAACGACAGAAACCATTTTAGACGTAAATAAATTTTTAGAAGAAATGGAAATTTAAAGGGAAGGAGGTGAGAGTAATGAAAAATATGGTATTGATTCGGATTGATGACCGTCTGATCCATGGGCAGGTCGTGACACAATGGATTAAGGATACCAATGGCAACAGAATACTGATCATAGATGATGAACTGGTTAACAACCGAATGATGCAGCGTATTCTGAAAGCGGCGGCACCGCCCGGGATCAAAGTAGAGGTTATGACGGTGGATGATGCAGTGACGGAATTGAAAAAGGATGCGGCTCCGGGAGAAAATATTGTAATCCTCGTAAAATATCCGGAAGTGTTGGAGAGAATGCTGGATGCCGGTATTTCAATGAAAAAAATTGTATTGGGCGGAATGGGTCTGACGGCAGATCGAAAAAAATTTAACAAAAATGTAGCTGCGTCAGAGGAAGAAGTTGCCTGCATGAAACGAATCGTATCAAAAGGGGTTACGATGGAATTTCAGTTAGTTCCGGCGGAGAGAGCAGTCAATGTAGAAAAACTATTTTAGGAGGTAATGGTATGGCTTTATGGCAAGCAATAATTTGTGGTATTTTTTATTACCTGAATGCCGGACCGTGGGTATGCGGAATCGGATTTTATACGTTCGGACGCCCGATGGTTTTGGGATTTTTTGTAGGATTGATACTGGGTGATCCTATTACGGGTACGATTGTGGGGGCGACGATCCAGATGATCTATTTAGGTCTTATGTCAACAGGCGGTTCCTATCCGGCAGACTCTTCTCTGGCGGGCATCATCGGGACAGCGGCGGCGGTCACAACGGGATTGTCAGCACAGGAGGCGATCGCTATCGCGGTTCCTATCGGCCTGATCGGTACAATTTTTTATCAGCTTCGTATGGTAAGCGCAGTGCCCTGTACACATCTTGCCGATAAATATGCGGCAGAAGGAAAGCCGGAGAAAATATGGATTGCAAACGTAGCAATTCCGCAGATTGTGTTAGCTGCTATCTATGTAATTCCATGCACACTGGCATGTTATTTCGGGATCGGCGCTGTGCAGGGAATCGTGGATGCATGTGAAGGAACCCGTATATTGAGTATCTTAAGCGCGATCGGTGGAATTCTCCCGGCAATTGGTATTGCGATGAATATGAAAGCAATTTTCAAAGGGGATGCAAGATATTTCTTCTTCATCGGATTCCTGCTGGTTGTATACTTCAATCTGGATCTGATCGGTATCGGCGCTCTGGCGGCTCTGATGGCAATCATTTATATACAGCTGAAAAAAGATAACGGCAAGGAGGCGGAGGAAATATGAGTGAAGAATTAAAAGTAAAAAAAGCATCAAAAAAAGCAGTGATGAAAAGCTTTCTGAACTGGCTGTTTTTAGCACACAGCTGTTATAACTATGAACGTCTTCAGGGGGTTGGTTTTTTGCATGCCATGTCTCCGATTATCAATGATGTTTATGATAAAGATGATGTTGAAGGCAAAAAGGAAGCTATGCAGCGTCATACGGTTTTCTTTAATACAGAACCCCGTCTGGGAAGCATGATCGTAGGTCTTTGCGCGGCAATGGAGGAAAGGATTGCTTCCGGAGAAAAGGAACTGGCGGGCGATGCGATGACATCCATCAAAAACGGCCTTATGGGACCGATATCCGGTATAGGCGATACCTTTATTCAGGCAATTCTTTCTCCGCTTCTTTTATCTATGGCGCTGGGGCTGGCGGCAGGCGGTAATGTACTGGGACCTGTACTTTATATGATTTTATTTATCGGGATCATTCTAATACTCGGCTATGAATGTTATATGCTGGGATATAAAAAGGGTGACGAGGCAATTTTGAATTTTATTGAAAGCGGTGTGATCAACAAGATCATATCTGGGGCAGGAATTATGGGCTGCACGGTTATGGGCGCACTTGTTGCAAATTTTGTTACTCTCAATACAACGGTATCGTTTGAGATGACAACAGGCGTTTTTGATCTGCAGGCAAATTTCTTTGACGCACTGATGCCAAAGCTGCTGCCGCTTGTTGCAACGCTCCTTGTCTATGCCGGCATGAAGAAGAAAGAAATTTCTGCACTGAAAATGATGCTGATATTGATCGTGGTTGGAGCAGTGTTGGGAATATTTGGAATTATAGGATAAAACAGGACACAGTAAGGAGGAAAACAGAGATGGGCCATAAACCGAATCCATATTTTTTATCGGAGAAAAAAGGGCTGACAGCACATGAGAGCACACTGAAAGTTACGATGGGTGACGGGGCGCTGGAACAGTTAAGAAATTATAAGGAAGGCAGGATTGCGATCGTACTGGATACTTATCTGCTGGAATCAAAGGTGTTAAAGAAACTGAAGGAAGAGATACTGGCAGAAAGAGAATATAAAATTATCTGCGATGTTAAGGAAGAACCCTCCTATGAAGCGATCGATCCGTTTATCCCCGTTGTACAGGAATACGCCCCGCGTTATATTCTGGCTATCGGCGGCGGCTCAACTATGGATACGGCAAAGGCCCTCTGGTCCTTTTATGAATGTCCGGAACTGACGTGGGAAAAAGCTCTTAAAGGGCTTCCCGCGTTTCCGGGAAAAGCCGTATTAATTGCAGTACCTACTACCAGCGGAACAGGGGCGGAAGCAACCGGTGCAGCCGTATATAAGAAATATGATGGAACAAAAGCGCTTTGGATCGATAAGGCGATCCGTCCGAAGGAGGCATTTTTGGATTATTCGCTATTGGAGTCCATTCCGCAGAAGGTGATCGTGAATGCAGGTGTGGATGCGCTGGCGCACGTAATAGGTGCATTGTCCTGTGAAGCCTGCAATATTATGGAACATATGATCAGTACGCAGGTGGCAGTCAGCATTTTGAAAGCGTTGCCGAAGTCCTGCCGGAAAGATGCGGATGCAAGAGCAGTCATGCATGTCTGTGCACATCTGGCAGGAGATGAAATCGAAAATGCAGGAGGCGGACTGGAACATAAGCTGGATATGTTTGCAAAAGCTTATCATCTTCCGCATGGGGAAGTGATCGGAATCTTTTTGCCTTATACCATGTTGTATCTGATCAGAGAGAATCATTATCTGGATATTGCAAAACAGCTGGGAATGCCGGGGGAAACACCCTGTGAAAAGCAAAGGGCGCTGGTTGATCTTATATGGAAGATATATGATGAGATCGGGCTGCCGAAGACGCTTCGGGAAACCGGGATTCCGGAGGAGGAGTTTATTGCCGCGATTCCATCCTATATTGAAATGGTAAAAGAAATAGGACATATTTACTGGATCAAAGGCTTTCAGGGGGATGATACTCTGGAGGGACTTTATAAACAAGCCTACTATGGCTTGACAGAATGAAGGAGAGGAGCGATAAAATGAAAGTAGTAGCAATTGCGGAAGAAAGAAAAACAAAAATTTTTGAGATTCCCAAACCGGAACCGGGGCCGGGACAGGTTCTGATCAGAATACATGCCTGCGCCTTGTGTACCTTTGAGCAGCGTGTATTCACACAGACGACAAAGAAGGCGCTTCCCTATGTAGGAGGGCATGAACTGGCAGGCGTTATCGAAGAACTTGGAGAAGGAGTCGATGAAGAGAGTTTCCCTGTTGGCGCAAAAGCAGCGGCACGTGTGCTGAAAAATTGCGGAACCTGTTATTATTGCAGGCGTGGCCAGGAAAATCTGTGTAAAGGCGCCTATGCAAAATCGGCAGCAGCAGCAGGGACATTGACACCGAACGGTTTGGGAGAGTATATAGCAGTGGATGCGAATCAGGTATTTCTGCTGGCGGACGACATTTCTTATGAACAGGCAGTTTTTGTGGAACCCTTTGCCTGTGTGCTGAACAGTATTGAAAGAGGGCAGATCGAACTTGGGGATGATGTCGTTGTGATCGGCGGCGGCGTGATGGGTATTCTGCATGTGATCGGGGCAAAGATGTCCGGCGCACGTGTTATTTTAAGTGAGCCTGATCAGGCCCGGGCAGAAATGGCTAAACGTTTTGGCGCGGATATTGTTTTAAACCCTGTGGAAATCGATGTAGTGAAAGAAGTGAAAAAAATCACGAACGGAGAAGGCGCCAATGTAGTATTCAATACGACACCGGTTACAGCGCTGGCTTCTCAGGCTATTGAGATGACGGCGATGATGGGGCGTATGGTTCAGTATAGTTCCATGCATCCGGATAACCCGGTTGAAGTAAGTCCAAACTATATTCATAATACAGAGATAGTAATTACCGGCTCAAAGAGTCCCAGCGTGAAAGCATTTGATGTATCAGCAAGGGTTCTGTCAAAAAAGATCGTAAATTTAGAGCCGCTTTTGACAGAAAGTTATGCGATGGAAGAAGCAGATAAAGCGTTTGAAAGGGCTCTGAGTACCGAGACCTATCGCGTGATGATCAGATTCTAATCTTTAGCGGACAACTGCCGATATTTTTCTTTGTATTTTGACATGATAATACTTTACATAGTAAATTGTATGAAAAGGGGTAGTGAAGCATGCAGAATGAACGAAGAAAGAATCGGAAGGACTTGTTTGTTTTTCTTTCATTGATTGTTTTTATAGCATTGAGTATATTGATTTTCTTTTTCTATGCTCCGGCTTATCAGGAAGCGGAATTGGTGCTGGATAAATTGCGGCAGGAAGGCAGGCAGTATGAAGTACTGATATTTAAGAAGTATGAATATGTAGATGCCGTATGCCTTTCTGTCATTTGTTTTTTGAATTTTCTTCTGGTAATGATGACAATATATCTGGGCATAAAAAACAGGATCGTGCAGGAGGGCATTATAAAAGAGTATGAAAATATTCTGGTGGAAAAAGATAATGAGATCATGCATTACGCGACGATAACGGCGACCGGCCGTGTGATGACAGATATTATTCATCAATGGAAACAGCCTTTGAACAGTCTGATGCTGATCATATCGAATATTGAAGAAGACATACGGGAAGGTGTAGATTATTCGGAGGAAGTTCTGGAACTTTCAGGTGAGGCAAAAAACACGATCAGGTTACTGTCTGATACGATCTCGGAATTTAGACGCGCCCTGACTTTTGAAGGAAGAAGATGCGCATTTGAAGTTGATGAAGTGATTAATTATGTAATAGGAATCTTTGAAAACCGGATACAGGAAAACGATGTGAACTGCTGCTTTGAATGTGATGGGAATTTAAGGGTATCCGGAAAGAGAAATATGCTGATTCAAACATTGATCAATCTTCTGGATAATGCGCTGGATGCGGTGGAAAGCAATTTGGAAACAGGAGCCTGCGGAAAAGGGGAAATCAGGATCAGAAGCAGGGAGCTGGTTGAAGGGGTTGAAATTTCCATTCGGGATAATGGCGGTGGGATTTTGCCGGATGATCTGGAAAAAGTGTTTCGCCCATATTATTCGAGTAAAGGTGAAAAAGGGTCCGGACTGGGACTTGCGATCTGCAGAAATATTATTCAGAAGGATTTTGGCGGGAGCCTGACAGTGCGGAATGTGGAACAGGGGGCAGAGTTTACAATTTTTTTACCGCGATATGGGGGAAATGCAGATGAATAAAATTAATTTTCTTACAAACCTGACGATTCTTCTTGTGGAAGATGACGCGAGTGCCTTGCGCCAGATGGAGATCATGCTGCGCAAAAAATGCGGTAAAGTTTATACAGCGAATAATGGTATGGTAGGACTTAAAGTTTATCAGACTGCGGCGCCGGATGTGATCGTGACAGATCTGAAGATGCCTGTTATGGGAGGGCTTGAGATGAGCCGTCAGGTACGAAAAACAAATCCGGATATTCCGATCATCATTACGACGGCTTTTGATGACAAAGACATTATCCTCAGTGCGATTGATGTGGGAATCAATAAGTATATTATAAAGCCGGTAGATGCAGATGCACTGCTCGGAGCGCTGGGTGAGGTTTCTGCTTCTGTCTTAAAACTGCGGGACGGTATATTGACCGGAGATGGTTTTATTGTGGACCGCGAAGAGAAATTAAAAAAAGAAGGGGATATGAAACAGGTTTTTGCTGCTCTTCTGAAAAAAGAAACAGGTAAAGGGCCGCAGGTAATAAGCGCCTTTGTGCAGGGAAACCGGATCAGGATCACATTGGAGTGCGTACTGACAAAGATGGAACAGAGCCTGATCGCGAATGAAAAGAATTACCGGATGGTCAGCTATGAAAGGGAAGTATTTTATCTGGACAGACAGGAACGGATGGAACAGGCGCTGTCGGAAATTTTAAATCTGGAAGTTATTTTTAAAAAGGTAACATGCAATGCCAGAGAAGACAAAGATGAACTGCAATTTGAACTGAAAATGTATTAAAGGAGAAAAATTATGTTGATTTCTATGATAGAACTGATGAAAAAAGCCAGAGAGGGACATTATTGTGTTCCGGCTATCGCCGTGGAAAATGAGCATTCGGTACGTGCGGCGATCAAAGCGGCGGAGGAAAAGCGTTCTCCCCTGATCATGATTTCACTTTTTAAGGTGAATCCGGATATCTGTTATTTCGGGAGGATCGTAACAGATCTGGCAATCCGTGCCGGTGTTCCGGTAGCGATGTGTCAGGACCACGGGGGAACTTATGAAGAGGCCATCTGGGCAATCCGTGCCGGATTTACGGATGTTATGGCAGACCGTTCTACACTGTCGTTTGAGGAGAATATTGCGCAGGTATCCGAGATAGTCAGGATCGCACATGCCGTAGGAGTGGGGGTAGAAGCGGAACTTGGACATGTAGGCATAGCGACGAATTACGAGGTGGACGGAACCAGTGGTTTTACGGTGCCGGCAGAGGCGGTGGAGTATGTGGAGAGAACAGGAGTGGATGCCCTGGCGGTAGCGATCGGGACAGCTCATGGTGTGTATAAAGGGGTTCCCAAGCTTCAGTTTGAGTTACTGCGGGAACTCCGCGAAAAGGTTCCCGTACCGCTGGTACTGCATGGCGGTTCCGGAACAGGAGAAGAAAATCTGAAAAGGGCCTGCCGGATGGGAATCTGCAAGCTGAATATATCCAATGATTTAAAACGCGGGGCTATCGGTAATTTAAATGAAAACTGTAAAGACGGCATGGGAGCGTATGCTATGTATCCGCTGTTGTTTGAAGGCTATAAAAATGTAGCGGCCGGCTATATGGATCTATGCGGCTCCGCGGGGAAGGCATAAAGGAAGCAGCAAAAGAATAGAGAAAATGATAAATAAGTGAAAAAGAAGAAAGCACCACTTTGCGTTAAGATCAGATTTGTAAATGCAAAATCGAAGCAAAGGAAGGTGCTTTCTGCAATTGACAGGTTATTTATTATATTGATGCTGAGTACATTTTATATGATATGACACAGGAAAAGTTCTTGTTTTACTTTCTGTTTTAAAGTATAATTTCCCTAAACGGCAATAAACCGATCGTCTGGAACGGATCAAAGCCATGGTAGATGATAAGAAATATTTTACCATTAACAGAGGAAGACAGTATGGAAAAATGACAATACTGACGGCACTTGCAGAGTACCTGCAGGAAGAGTATACTGTTGTGAGTATGGATTTTCAGGCGCAGCTCAGATTTTGCTGTTTGAGAAGGCGAAAAACGCCGGCATTTCAGTCAGTGATACCTGCCGGTGTTTATGATATTTGAAATATCAAACAGAAAATCAGACTGGAGGCCGGACATAAAGCGTATTATCATTTGAAAAAGGGCTATATGCTCAGTTTCAATAAGATGAAAGAGATCGGCGTGAAAGAGATGATTTCAGGAGATAAAGTGCTTATTGAAGCTGTGGTATAAAATTGCCGGATGTGATACCGCACCGGACGGTGCAGGTGCACACCACGGAGCGGGGCAGCTATAAGAGATACAGATAATATCAGACACATAAAAAGAAAGAATAAGAGGATAAAAAAATGGCAGGAAAAAAATTAGTCGAAGCGATCACTTCCATGGAGGAAGATTTTGCGCAGTGGTATACAGACGTCGTAAAAAAGGCGGAACTGATCGATTATACAAGCGTTAAAGGCTGCATGGTGATCCGTCCGGCGGGTTATGCGATCTGGGAACTGATGCAGAAACAGCTTGACGATATGTTTAAAGAGACAGGGGTACAGAACGCGTATCTTCCTATGTTCATCCCGGAGAGCCTTCTGCAGAAGGAAAAGGATCATGTGGAGGGATTTGCGCCGGAGGTGGCCTGGGTGACTCATGGCGGACAGCAGGAATTACAGGAACGGCTCTGTGTTCGTCCTACATCGGAGACGTTGTTCTGTGATTATTATAAAAATGTGGTGCAGTCCTACCGGGATCTGCCGCAGGTACTGAACCAGTGGTGTTCCGTTGTGCGCTGGGAGAAGGAGACAAGGCCCTTCCTTCGGAGCCGTGAATTTTTATGGCAGGAGGGACATACCGCTCATGCGACGGCAGAGGAAGCAGAGGAAAGAACACTGCAGATGCTGAATGTCTATACTGAATTTCTGGAAAAGGTGCTGGCGATCCCTGTGATCAAAGGACAGAAAACAGAGAAGGAACGGTTTGCAGGAGCTATCGCCACTTATACAGTGGAAGCCCTGATGCATGATGGAAAAGCCCTGCAGTCCGGTACAAGCCATAACTTTGGCGACGGTTTTGCGAAGGCTTTTGGCATTCAGTTTGCGGATAAGGACAATACATTAAAGCATGTACATCAGACGTCCTGGGGCGTGTCCACGCGTATGATCGGCGGGCTGATTATGGTACACAGCGATAACTCCGGTCTGGTGCTGCCGCCGAAAGTCGCGCCGGTTCAGGTGATGATCATTCCGATCCAGCAGAGAAAAGAAGGTGTGCTGGAAAAGGCGGCAGAACTGAAAGAGATGCTGAAGGATTTCCGCGTTAAGGTGGATGACAGCGATAAGAGTCCGGGATGGAAATTCTCCGAGCAGGAAATGCGTGGAATCCCGCTGCGTGTCGAGGTGGGGCCGAAAGATATCGAAGCAGGAAAGTGCGTGATCTGCCGCAGGGATACCGGAGAAAAGACAGAAGTAGGCTTTGATGGACTGGCAGAAAAAGTGCAGGAACTGCTTATAAAGATGCAGACGGAGATGTTGGAACGCGCAAGGGCGCATCGGGATGCCCATACTTATATCGCAAAAGACTATGAGGAGTTTAAGAAGATCTTTACCGAGAAGACAGGCTTTGTAAAGGCGATGTGGTGCGGCTGTCAGGACTGTGAAGATAAGATAAAGGAAGAACTTTCCGTGACCAGCAGATGTATGCCCTTTGAACAGGAGCAGTTATCGGATGTATGCGTATGCTGCGGAAAACCTGCGAAGAAGATGGTTTACTGGGGGAAGGCATATTGATTAATGGTATCTGTCTGGACGGTATCGAGAGAATTTACAGACGTGAAAACGGCTGGAAATTGCTCTCCTGTGGGTGATACCGGAAAGAGAGATGCGGGACTGGAGCAGCATCTGTCTGGACGGTGTCGAGAGAATTTACAGACGTGAAAACGGCTGGAAATTGCTCTCCTGTGGGTGATACCGGAAAGAGAGATGCGGGACTGGAATATGAAGAAAGAAATACAGATCATTCTGCCTGAGCAGGTATCGTTTATCATAAATACATTAAATCAGGCAGGATTTGAGGCCTATGCGGTGGGCGGATGTGTACGGGATTCCATTATGGGCAGGGTGCCGGACGACTGGGATATTACGACTTCTGCTGATCCGCAGCAGGTAAAAAAGCTGTTTCGGCGGACGATAGATACCGGTATTCAGCACGGTACAGTGACGGTAATGCTGCAAAAGACCGGTTATGAAGTGACAACCTATCGCATTGACGGGGAATATGAGGATAACAGGCATCCGAAGGAAGTCATATTTACAAAGTCTCTGGAAGAGGATTTAAAGCGGCGGGATTTTACCGTAAACGCGATGGCATACCACCCCGGGGAAGGACTGGTGGATCTCTTTGACGGCATCGGTGACATGGAGAAAAAATGTATCCGGTGTGTAGGACAGGCGGAGGAAAGGTTTTCAGAGGACGCCCTGCGCATGATGCGGGGGGTGAGGTTTTCGGCACAGTTCGGCTACCGGATGGAGGAACAGACAAGAGAGGCGATCCGGAAACTGAGAGAAAATCTGAGGAACGTCAGCGCGGAGCGGATACGGGTGGAACTGGTTAAACTGTTGGTATCGCCCCATCCGGATTATCTGCGGATTGCCTGCGATCTTGGCATCACAAAAGTCATACTGCCGGAATTTGATGTCTGCATGGAGACACCCCAGCATAATCCGCATCACTGTTACAGTGTCGGGGAGCATACCTTAGAGGGACTGAAAGCGGTCAGAGCGGATAAGGTGCTGCGGCTTGCCATGTTGCTGCATGATATCGGAAAGCCTCTGACGAAAACAACGGATGAGAATGGAAAAGACCATTTTAAAAAACATCCGAAGGAAAGCGCAAGACTTGCGCAGGATATTTTACGCAGATTAAAGTTTGATAACGATACATTGAAAAAGGTCTGCCGGCTGGTAGAGTTTCATGACTGGTCCATTGATCTGGAGGAGAATGTTAAAATTTCCACAGTGCGCCGGCTTATAGCCAATATCGGGGAGGATGCGTTTCCGGACATGTTTGAGATCAACCGGGCGGATCTACTTTCACAGAGCAGTTACCTGAGGGAGAGAAAACTGGCAAAGCAGGAAATGCTGGAATCGATGTACCGGGAAATTATGGAAAAACAGGAGTGTCTATCCTTAAAGGATCTGGCCGTGGGGGGAAAAGACCTGCTGGCGCAGGGAATCAAACCGGGGAAAGAACTGGGGGAAATATTACAGAGAATGCTGGCGGATGTTTTTGAAGATCCGGCGCATAATAAAAAAGAGTATTTATTAGAAAATTTAAATCTATATTTATAACATACTTCGCCCTTTTGTTTCATAAGATAAGTTATGAACAATTTCAGGAGGCTTGCATTGTGAAACCGAAGGCAGTAAATGTGTTGGAGAGGTATGACCTGGAAGTGCTTCGTACCTGGAAGGTGCGGGGCGCTATTCTTTGTGAGAGTGACAAAGGGCTTTTTATATTAAAAGAATTTGGCGGGCGTGAGGAAAAGCTTCTGCTTCAGGACGCATTTTTGACCTTTTTAAAACAGCAGGGCTTTTTGCAGGCGGAGGAACTTTTCAGAAATAAGGATGGAGAGCTGCTGACCCGGGATACGGAGGGAACAGGTTATATTGTAAAGACCTATGCGGAAGGCAGGGAGTGCAGTGCAGGAAGCGGCAGGGAATCTCTGGTGGACGGCTGTGCCGCCATGCGCACACTGGCGAGGCTGCATAAAATAAGCGGCGATTTTGAGACGGCGGCATCTTCCGGAACGGACACAAGACGGGAAGGGCTTACTCTTCAGGAATTTGAAAAACACAACCGGGAACTGAAAAAAGTACGGCGGTTTTTAAAGGAAAAAGGGCAGAAAAGTGATTTTGAACATTTTTTGCAGCAGCATTTTGATATATTTTTGGAACAGGCACTTGAGGTTTCAAGGCAGCTGCGGGAAGAAGAGGCGGGAAGCGGAAGCGTGATCTTATGTCATGGAGATTTTCAGTATCACAACGTATTGTTCTGTGAGAGCGGCGTCCGGTTTATGAACTTTGAAAAATGTATCCGGGATAACAGGAGCAGGGATATTTATCACTTCAGCCGGAAGATGCTGGAAAAAAGTAACTGGGCAACAGAAACGGGTGAGGCGCTGCTTGGAGCTTATGAAAGAGAACTGCCCCTTTCACCGGAGGATGGCAGGGTACTCTATTACCGATTCAGTTATCCGGAGAAATTCTGGAAGATCGTAAATTATTATTATAACAGGGGAAAAGCATTTATTCCGGATAAAAACAGGGAAAAACTGGAAGTGCTTCTGGAACAGGAACAGAAAAGAACGGATTTTGTCAGAAACGTGATAGGAAGAAAATTTTTATAGAAAAACCAAGGCGGATATCCGGGGCGGGGAAAAATGTGCCGAAAAGGTATCTGCCGGATCGGAATAAAAGGAGCGGTTTAGTGAGAGAACAAAGGAAAAACAAAAAGGTATACGGCATTATATTTTTACTCGGACTGCTATGGCTTACATCCTGCGGAAAACAGGAGACAGAGGAGAAAACGGATACCGGCTTTGTGGCGGCTGTGACAGGCGTCTTTGATTCGGCAGATACGGCTGTGGTTGCAGAGATCGATATGGACGAAAAGACCATCACTCTTAAAAATATGGATAAGAAACGCCAGTATACGCTTACTTATGACGGAACAACGTTTTTTTATGACAAATATGGTAAGGTGATCTCTATCACGCAGCTGCAAAAGGGAGAGGTGGTAGACGTCACATTTTTCAGAGAGAGAAAACGCTTGAATACGCTGCAGATTTCAGGGGAAGCGTGGACACATAAATATATTGATGAGTATAAATTAAATGAGGAAAAACTGCAGGCGGAAGTCGGTTCCGCGATCTATGCCTATTCGGAGGATACGGTTGTCATATCCGACGGAAAGCAGGGAGACCTGATTGATATCAATCCTGTCGATGTGCTGACTTTCCGGGGAATGGACTCGGAGGTCTACAGCATTGTGGTGGAGAGAGGGCATGGCTATGTGCGGCTGAAAAACGAAGAATATTTTTACGGCGGCTGGATCGAGATCGGCAATAAAACGATCCAGAAAGTGTCCGAAAGTATGATGCTGACAGTGCCGGAAGGAAGCCATCAGGTCATCATCAGCAATAAAGGGACAAGCGGCGTCAAGCAGATTGAAGTCCGTAAAGATATGGAACTGGAACTGGACGTCGGGGATTTAAAAGGAGAGGAACCGAAATACGGAACCGTGGTATTTACAATCACGCCGGAGGAAGCGACTTTGTATCTGGACGGCGAAAAAACAGATTACAGTCTGCCGGTACGGCTTGAAGTCGGTATTCATCAGATGATCGTGATGGCGGACGGATATGACACGGTGAGCCAGTATCTGAAGGTGGGAGAGGCGTCTGCCGGCATTGAAGTGGAAATGAAGGCGAAGGAGGATGTTTCCGGTAATGATGTCTCGGGAAATGATGTGCTTTCGGACAGCGAACTGCTGGATGAAGTAAACCGGATCCTGAACGAAAAAGGCTACAGCGGTATTACCGCGGATGAACTGGCGGGAAATTATAACAGCAGCAATACCGGTCAAAGCGGAACGGCAGGAAACGGGACGGACAACAGCGCCGGGACAAATACTGCGACAGGAGGCACCCAGACAAATACGCCCACGACAAGTACGCTTTCCTACTATGTGACGATAGAGGCGCCGATCGGGGTGGAAATTTACCTTGACGGAAATTATATCGGGATCACGCCCTGCAGTTTTAAAAAGGATGCGGGTTCCCATACGCTGACGCTGCGGAAAACAGGGTATGTGGCGAAATCTTATACGATACAGGTGGATGAGGAGCAAAAAAATGTCAGTTACTCGTTCCTGGATCTGGTGAAGATAGAATAGGATAATAGATCATTATTGTTAACTTAAATAAAACACAGGATGAAGCAGAGAGAAAGATAGAGATGGAGAAAAAAGAATATAGTTTTGAGGACTTTGTAAAAATAATCAGGAGGCTGCGGGCGAAGGACGGGTGTCCCTGGGACCGGGAGCAGACGCATGACAGCTTAAGGCCGTGTATGATGGAAGAGGCCGCGGAGTTTGTAAGTTCGATCCGGATCTATCATGAGAGCGGCAGTGCGGAAAATATGCGGGAAGAGCTCGGGGATATTCTGCTGCAGGTGGTGATGCACAGCGTGATCGCGGAAGAAGAAGGGCTGTTTACGCTGGAAGATGTGATAGAAGAGGTGTCGGAGAAGATGATCCGGCGGCATCCCCATATTTTCGGGACGGCAGAGGCGGACTCCCCGGAGCAGGTGCTGCAGAACTGGGACGAGATCAAGAAGAAGGAAAAGGAAGGAAAAAGCTGGATCGAGTCTCCGCTTCGGGAGATTCCAAAGGAACTTCCCTCTCTCACAAGGGGGCCGAAGGTGCTGAAAAAGATAGACAAGCTGTATGAAGCGGCACCTGTCCGGGAGGAAACGGCAGAAAAATTGCTGGAGACGGTGAAAGAACTTGCGGCATGCGGCGAGGAAACAGAGAAAGGGCGGACGGAAAAACTGTTGGGGGATGCCCTGCTTGGCCTTTGCGAAATTGCAAGGCGGGAAAAGATCCCCGCGGAGCAGGTGCTGATGGACAGGATCGAAGAGCTGATAGAAGAAAAAGAAGGAAAAAGAGAAAACGGATAAAATAATAATTAAAATAGAAGAATTTTTTATTGTAACGTTGTATGGAAACAGATAAAATGAAAATATACCTGAATTGAATAGCGTGAAATATAAAATATCACGATTTCAGCCGGAGCAGACGAGGGACTTAAAAGGGCATCTGTGCGGGCGGTATTCGGAGAGGCTGCGGGTGCGGAACTTTAAATAAGGAGGAAAATTGAATGAAGGAGAAGTTACTGAAGAAATTTGGGGAACTGTTCGGAGATGCGGAGGGCGTGAAGGTTTATTTTGCGCCGGGGCGTGTCAATCTGATCGGAGAGCATACGGATTATAACGGCGGTCATGTATTTCCCTGTGCATTGACCATCGGTACATACGGCGCGGCAAGAAAAAGGAACGATAATAAGCTGCATTTTTACTCCATGAATTTTGACAGGGTGGGCGTGCAGGAGTCCGCGGTGGATGCGCTCGGTGAAGCGAAGGAATCCGACTGGACAAACTATCCCAAAGGGGTGATATGGGCCTTTGCAAAAAGGGGCTTTGAGATGCCCTGCGGTATGGATCTTGTTTTATCCGGCAATATTCCGAACGGCTCCGGACTCTCTTCCTCCGCTTCTCTTGAAGTGCTGACAGGCTTTATCCTGCGGGATTTATATGGATTTGACGTGACAAATGTGGATCTGGCGCTGATCGGACAGTATGCGGAGAATAATTATAATGGCATGAACTGCGGTATTATGGATCAGTTTGCTTCTGCCATGGGGAAAAAGGATCACGCTATTTTCCTTGATACGGCGGATCTGTCCTATGAGTACGCACCGATTGTTTTGGAAGGGGCAAAGGTTGTGGTGACCAACAGTAAGGTGAAACACAGTCTTGTGAATTCCGCTTATAATCAGAGGAGAAGCGAGTGTGAAACGGCATTGGCGGAACTGCAGAAGGTTGTGGATATCAAAGGGCTCGGAGATCTGAGCGAGGAGGCGTTTGAGAAGTATAAAGATGCGATTAAGGATGAAGTACGGGTGCGCCGTGCAAAACATGCGGTGTATGAGAACCGGAGAACCATCCGCGCGGTGGAGGCGCTGAAAAACAATGATATTAAACTGTTTGGTGAACTTATGAATGCTTCTCATGTCTCCCTGCGGGATGACTATGAGGTGTCCTGTGAGGAGATCGATATTCTGGTGGATGAGGCTTGGAAGATTCCGGGTGTGATCGGCTCCCGCATTACCGGCGGCGGTTTCGGCGGTTGTACCGTGAGCATCGTGAAAGACGAAGCCATTGATATCTTCAAGGAGCAGGTTGAGAAGGCTTATGAGGAGAAGACAGGGAAAACGGCTGAGTTTTATATTGTGGAAGTGGGAGACGGCCCGTACATGCTGTAAGGTTATATTACCGGAGGCTTTGGGCGAATCCAAGAGCGAAGCGGGTATGTGTCGCGGAACGCATGCCATGTCTGAAAGACATGGCATGATATCTGCAGAATGGAGAACAAGATGAATATATATGATAATATCAGAGCACTTGTGAAATATGGCCTGGATACCGGTCTGGTGGAGAAAGAGGATGAGATCTTTACGACAAACAGACTGCTTGAGTTGTTTAAGCTGGATGAAATGGAAGAAACAGAGGGGGGAAATATTTCCGGAGCGGCGAAGAGCGCAAACGGGGAAGCACTTGAGAAGATTCTCGGGGAGATGATGGATTACGCCCATGAAGCGGGCATATTGCCGGAGGATGATATTACCCACCGGGATCTGTTTGATACGAAGATCATGAGTATGCTGATGCCGCGTCCCGGTGAAGTGATCAGGAAATTCCACGAATTATATGAGAAGTCGCCCAGGGAAGCTACGGATTTCTTCTATAAATTAAGCCAGGATTCCGATTATATCAGACGTTACCGGATCGTAAAGGATCAGAAATGGGTCGCGCCCACAAAATACGGTGACCTGGATGTGACGATCAATCTTTCCAAGCCGGAGAAAGATCCGAAGGCGATCGCGGCGGCGAAACTGGCAAAGCAGAGCGGTTATCCGAAGTGCCTTTTGTGTATGGAAAATGTGGGTTACGCAGGGAGGGTAAATCATCCTGCAAGACAGAACCACCGTATTATCCCTGTGACGATTCAGGACAGCAGATGGGGTTTCCAGTATTCTCCATATGTATATTACAATGAGCACTGTATCGTATTTAACGGCGAGCATGTGCCGATGAAGATCGAACACGGAACATTCTGCAAGTTGTTTGACTTTGTAAAGCAATTCCCGCATTATTTTGTGGGATCTAATGCGGATCTGCCTATCGTGGGCGGTTCTATATTAAGCCATGACCATTTCCAGGGCGGGCATTATGAGTTTGCGATGGCGAAAGCGCCGGTAGAAAAATCATTCACGATAAAGGGTTATGAAGATGTGGAGGCAGGTATTGTCAACTGGCCTATGTCGGTCATCCGTTTAAGCGGTGAAAATACGGAAAGGATCATTGAACTGGCAGATCATATTCTGGAAACCTGGCGTGAATATACGGATGAAGATGCGTTTATTTATGCTTATACTGATAATGAGCCGCATAATACGATAACCCCGATCGCAAGAAAACGGGGCGACAGGTTTGAGATAGATCTGGTGCTTCGTAATAATATCACCACCGAGGAGCATCCGCTGGGGGTATATCATCCTCATGCGAAGCTGCATCACATTAAGAAAGAAAACATCGGCCTGATCGAGGTGATGGGGCTTGCCGTACTGCCTGCCCGTCTGAAAGGAGAGATGGAGCAGCTTTCCGAAGCGATACTGGCGGGGAAGGATATCCGAAGCGATGAGGTGCTGGAGAAGCATGCCGACTGGGTGGAGGAATTTCTGCCGAAATATGAGAAAGTCGATGCAGGAAATGTTCATGATATTCTGAGAAAAGAGATCGGACTTGTGTTTATGCAGGTGCTGGAGGACGCAGGCGTGTATAAGCGGACCGAAGAAGGGCAGAAAGCTTTTATGAGGTTTGTAGAGAAGCTGTAAGGCAGGAATGATTATTGAAATGTAAAGAATGATATATGTATGACGGTGTCTGAGGGGAGAGGGAATCTCCCCTCATGCCGTAGGTGGAGATGGTGCCTGCAGCACTTTTTTTGTGCAATTTTCTGAATTTTCCCGGTATAGACTGTTTGCGGGTATACGGCAGCAGATTTATAATGATATATTTCCGTATATCTGTCAGATTACAAAATGTGAGATATAATGATTCAACATCAGAAGAGAAACACCGATAGCCGAAGACTGCCTCTTATGCCTGCCCGGTGAAATATAGGAAACATCGGTATCAAATATACTGTAACTGCGGGCTTTCTGGAAGAATTCACCGGGATATTGTGCGATATATCCCCCGATATATCCGCCGAGAATCACGTTACAGTCATAAGCCATTCTAAGATTTGTGACAGCGACAGCAAGATCATCCAGATAGGTTTCCCAGCGTTTTTGGCATACTTCCTCGCCAGAGGCGAGGCGTTCAAAAAAATCCTCTATACGATCCTCCTCTTGATCGAGCAGAACATGTGCGGAACAGTAGGCATCCAGACAGCCTGCTTTACCGCAGTAGCATACCTTTCCGCCCGCGCGGTGTCTTCTTAAAATCCGTTAATCCTGCAGGCCGGCAGACAGCTGCTGATACTTTTTCCGGTAAAAGAAAATAGAGAGCATTGTAGCAATGCTCCAGCCGATTGGCCAGGACCACCAGATGCCTGTCGCGGAATTTGTTATACCGGACAGAACGAAGGACAAAACCACACGCAGGATAAGATCGGTAAAGGTTGCTGCCATAAACTGTTTCATAGCGCTGGTGCCGCGGAGAATGCCGTCGGCGACCAGTTTGGCGGAAACTGCAAAATAGAAAGGCGACAGTATCCATAAAAACTGCCTGCCGGCCGCCAATGCCGCAACAGAACCCTTTTCCATGAACAGAAGGAGCAGGTATCTTCCAAAGAATATGTAAAGGATGCAGAGCGGAATACACAGACACCACACCATTTTAACCCCTGCACGGAAGCCCTCCCTGATCCGGTCATATTTACGTGATCCCAGATTCTGGGCAGAGAAATTAGAGATCCCGTTGCCGATCGTGGTAAAGGATGTAATGACAAGATTGTTAAGTTTTACTGCGGCAGAGTAACCGGCCATGACCGAAGGGCCGAACCCGTTGATGACACTCTGAATCAGAATATTTCCGACAGAAATGAAACTTTGCTGCAGAATGCTCGGGATAGCGATGACCAGAATATTTTTCAGGAGATTTCTGTCAAAGATCGGCGCTTTTTTCTGAACCTGAATTTTTTTCAGCCTGTTCCATACAGCAAGAACGGCCAGGATACAGCTGACCCCCTGGCACAAAAAGGTTGCCCAGGCAACGCCTGATACCCCCATCTGAAATACTTTTACAAACAGGATATCCACGGCAATATTGGATGTGGAGGATACTGCCAGAAAATAAAAAGGGGTTTTGGAATCGCCCAGCGCGGAAAAAATACCGGTTGCTATATTATAAAAAAACACAAAGGGCAGTCCCCACACATAAATGTCCAGATACAGCTTCGAGTCCGCAAAGACTTCCGCAGGCGTCCGGATCAGGTGAAGCAGCGGGCTGCATCCCAGAATACCGGCGAGCATTAACACACCGCAGAGAAAGGCACTGAAAATGCAGGCTGTGGACACGGCGGTTTTCAGTCTGATATAATCTTTTGCGCCAAACAATTGTGAGACAATGACGGAACATCCCATATTACAGCCAAATGCGAAAGCGATAAAGATCAGTGTGATCTCATAACTGTTTCCGACTGCCGCCAGGGCATTTTCTCCAATGAATTTACCTGCCACCAGAGAGTCGGCGATATTGTAAAGCTGTTGAAAGATGATGCTGCCGAACAGAGGGAGGCAGAACTGCCATAATACGGTTTCCGGTTTTCCTGCGGTCAAATCCTTATTCATATTGATCATTCCCTTCTTGTTATGATTTTTTGCGATAGTGGAAACTGTTTACATTTCACCAAGAGTGCATTATACTACTTTATTATTAATGTTGAAAATGTATATATAGTATGAAAGGTATATCAAATTAATATGGATGTCAATTTTGAGTATTATAAAGTATTTTATTATGTGGCAAAATATGGAAACATTACGAAGGCGGCCGCGGTACTGGGGAGCAACCAGCCGAATGTGACAAGAGTCATAAAATTATTGGAATCTCAGTTAAGCTGCAGACTGCTGATCAGGGAGGCGAGGGGGATCAGCCTTACGGAAGAGGGAAAACGGCTCTATTCCCATGTGGAGATCGCCTGCAGGCATTTGTTCGGAGCACAGGAAGAGATATGCGGCGAACCTGCAGTCAGAGGAGGAATCGTAAAAATAGGCGCAACGGAAACAGCACTGCATCTGTGCCTGCTGGATGTGCTGTGTGATTTAAAAAAGGAATATCCTGCCATAAAGATCAGAATTCATAACCATGCGACACCGGAAATCGTAAGGCAGTTAGCCAGCGGTAAGCTGGATTTTGCGATAGCTACAGGGCCTTTTGAAGTACCGAAGACGCTCTACAGCGAAAAGATACTGGATTACAGGGAAATACTGGCGGGGGGATGCGAATACAGGGAGTTAAGCGATATGGTCTTTGAACTGAAAGATATCAGGAAATATCCGTGGATCGGTCTGGGAGAAGGGACAGCCACCTACGAAATGTACAGGAACTTCTTTATAGAACATAAAATAGATATGGAACTTGATATGGAGGTTGCGACATCTGATCTGATGCTGCCGTTAATCGAGAGCAATCTCGGTATCGGTTTTATACCGGAGAAGCTGGCGTATCCTCTGCTGAGGGAACAGAGGCTTGTCCGGATCAGGCTGAAGCAGGATACCCCGAAACGTTCCATCCAGATCATTTCAGATAAAGGGCAGGGAAAGAGCGCGGCGGCGGATATATTTTATAAGTATCTGAAAAGGTGGAAACCGGACAGGAAGGGATATAATGATAACAATTTATCAGACAAGCCGGGGGAAAAGTCTGTCTGATATAAAGTATTGGTCAATAGGGATTTGCTGACGGATTCAGACGATCTCCCTTATCTTTACTGACAATTCCGCATAATAAGCATCCCGGATTCCGGCCTCTTTATCAGAAAGGAAGGAAAACATAAGTTCCAGCGATTTAGACCCCTGCCAGTAAGGTTTCTGGCAGATGGTTGCGGTAATGATATTTTTCTGCATCATTTCAACGGTAGAAGGAACTTCATCAAAGGTGATCACTTTGATATCCTTTTCGGGGGCAAGTTCCGCAATAGCGCGGCATCCGCCGTAAACGCCTGCCGCCGTAAAATAAAAAGCGTTGATATCGGGATAACTGCGCAGCATTTCAGAGACCAGTTCATATGCTTTCTTATCATCATCCAGGCTCTCACCCTGACAGACAACTTTAAACCGGGCATCGTCAGAAAGCTTATCAACAAAGCCGGAAATACGCTGGGTATGGCATAAAATATTGTTATCGCCGTTTACAATGCCGAGGCGGACAGGGCCGGAGGTAACAAGCTTCATCAAAGCGCCCGCGGCTTCCCCGGAATTATAATAATCGCTTCCCACATAAGAAAGACGCCGCACGCCTTCCGCATCGGAGTTGACCGTAATGACAGGAATGCCGCTGCGGATCAGTTTATTCAACTCTTCCCGTATCTCATCGCCGTTATAAGGTGTAATGATCAGACCCTGCACACCTTCCTTGAGGCAGGCCCTGATGGCGGAAAGCTGAGCCTGGGGATGATACGCGACCCGTTTTACGGAAATTTCGCAGCCATAGAGGGATAATTCTTCGGCTTTATCGGAAAATCCCTGCATCACATGATCAAAGAACGGATTTTTTCTGCTGAACAGGATAACGCCGATCAGATATTTCTTTTTCTGGGCGGCAAGAGCGATCCCGGCGCGGTTGGGTTTATAATCGAGCTGCCGGATGATCCTGCGGATCTTTTCCGCGGTTTCTTCGTTGACAGAGCCGCGGTTGTTTAATACCCTGTCTACGGTACCCCGGGAGACACCTGCCAGTTCTGCGATTTCTTTGATGGTTGCCATGGTACATTCCTGCTTTCTATTATATTCTTGTATTATAATACCGTAATTCTGCCTAAAAATCTATTCCCATTTTCATGGATAATTACCGAAAATAAAATTTAAAATGAAAAAGAATTGCATTAAGGGCGGAATTGAGTTACAATAAACATATATAGCGTGCACGGGCACACAACACGATGGATATCCCGATGATGCATAAAATGATTCATAAACGCTGAATATATGAACGTTGTTTTTGACGGATGCATCTGAATGATAGCCGCAACACTGGAATGGAGGGTTAAAGGGAAATGCTGTATGTAGGAATTGATTTGGGCACATCGGCGGTAAAGCTTCTGCTGATGGATGGAGACGGAAAGATACAAAGAATCGTTTCAAAGGAATATCCGTTATATTTTCCGCATCCGGGCTGGTCGGAACAAAAGCCTGAGGACTGGTATGAACAGAGTATGGCAGGGCTGAAGGAACTGTTAGCGGAATGTGATAAAAGCCAGGTGGCGGGTATCAGTTTCGGCGGCCAGATGCATGGGCTTGTGATACTGGATCGGGAAGATAACGTGATCCGCCCGGCGCTTTTGTGGAATGACGGAAGAACCTTTGAGGAATGTGATTATTTGAATAATGTAATCGGAAAGGACAAATTATCCGAGTATACGGCAAATATTTCCTTCACAGGGTTTACGGCCCCCAAGATTTTGTGGATCAAAAACAAAGAGCCGGAAAATTTCGCAAAGATCGAGAAGATCATGCTGCCAAAGGATTATCTGGCATATAAGCTTTCCGGCGTACACTGCACGGATGTTTCTGATGCTTCCGGTATGCTGTTGTTTGATGTGAAGAACCGCTGCTGGTCCAAAGAGATGATGGAGATCTGCGGCGTAAGGGAAGAACAGCTTGCGAAGATTTTTGAAAGCTATGAAGTTGTGGGAACTTTGAAGCCGGAACTTGCGGAAGAGCTGGGGCTGCCTGAGACAGTGAAGATCATCGCAGGCGCGGGGGACAATGCGGCTGCGGCAGTGGGAACAGGAACCGTGGGCGACGGTATGTGTAATATTTCTCTTGGCACCAGCGGGACGATCTTTATCTCCTCAAAGGAATTCGGCGTGGATAAATATAATGCACTGCATGCCTTTGCGCATGCGGACGGGCATTATCATCTGATGGGCTGTATGCTGAGCGCCGCTTCCTGTAATAAATGGTGGATGGAGGATATCCTGAAAACGGAGGATTTCGGCGGTGAACAGGGTCAGATCGAAAAGCTTGGAGAAAATCATGTTTACTTCCTGCCTTATCTGATGGGCGAGAGATCCCCTCACAATAACCCGAACGCAAGGGGAACCTTTATCGGTATGACGATGGATACCACAAGGGCGGACATGACGCAGGCGGTATTGGAAGGCGTTGCATTTGCCCTGCGGGATTCTTTTGAAGTGGCAAGATCGCTGGGAATTCAGATTGAGCGGACAAAGATCTGCGGCGGCGGCGCGAAGAGCCAGTTATGGAAAAAGATGATCGCTAATATACTGGGTATTAAAGTGGATGTGATCGAGAGCGAGGAAGGCCCCGGCTACGGCGGCGGGATGCTGGCGGCAGTGGGCTGCGGCGAGTTCGCGTCAGTAGAGGAGGCGGCGCAGAAGCTGGTGAAGGTTGTAGACACGGTAGAGCCCGATCCGGATCTGACTGCGAAGTATGAGGAGAGATACCGGCAGTTTAAGGAAATCTATCCGGCATGCAAACCGATATTTGAGATTATAAAATGAACCGGAACAGCAGTTACGGAACTGGAACAGTAACTATCTTCGTGATTTTACCCTTTAGTGTTATCGCGCAGCGATTTTAATTAGGAGGAAGGACTATGGAAATCAAAAAAGTAACGGACGCCGCTTTTCGGAAATACGGCAGAGTGATCTCTGAATTCGATTTTTCCGAACTTGTGGCAAAACTGGCGGAGACGCCGCTTCCCGAAGGTGTGGTTTATGAACCCTCGGTAGATATACTGGAAGCGCTGCCGCTGAAAGAAAAACTGGAAACAGCGTATTACGGGGAACTGCCGATCCAGATCGGCTACTGCAACGGCCATAACCATCTGTTGAACGCAGTGGAATATCACCGCTCTTCCGAAGTGGACATTGCGGCGGATGATCTGATTCTTTTGTTGGGAAGCCAGCAGGATATCACAGACGACTATACTTACGAGACTTCTAAGATAGAAGCCTTCCTCTGCCCGAAGGGAACAGGTGTGGAACTTTATGCTACAACGCTCCACTATGCACCCTGCAGCGCAGGGGACAGCGGTTTCCGCTGCGGCATCGTACTGCCGAAGGATACCAACCTGCCGCTTGATAAAAAGCATGAAGGCTATGAGGACGCGCTGATCACCGCAAAGAATAAATGGCTGATCGGACACGCCGAAGGAGGCCTTGACGCGGGAGCGCACATCGGACTGATCGGGGAAAATATCTCCGTATGACACGTGAGTCATAATCGATTTATAAAAATAACCGGCGCAGCCAATAAAGTAACATTAAGCATTATACATAACACACAAAATATAAGGAGGAACAACTATCATGAACAACATTCCAAAAATCAAACTGGGTATCGTAGCTGTCAGTCGTGACTGTTTCCCGGAGAGCCTTTCCGTAAACAGGAGAAAAGCGCTTGTGGAAGCTTATAGGGCAAAATATGACGCGGAAGATATTTATGAATGCCCCATCTGTATCGTGGAGAGCGAGATCCATATGGTACAGGCATTGGAAGATATCAAGAAAGCCGGCTGTAACGCGCTCTGCGTATACCTCGGCAATTTTGGTCCGGAAATTTCCGAGACACTTCTTGCGAAACATTTTGACGGCCCGAAGATGTTCTGCGCGGCAGCTGAAGAGAGCCAGAACGATCTGGTAGGCGGCAGAGGCGATGCTTACTGCGGTATGTTAAATGCAAGTTATAACCTGAAGCTGCGTAATGTCGGCGCATATATTCCTGAGTACCCGGTAGGGACAGCGGAAGACTGTGCGGATATGATGAACGAATTCCTGCCCATCGCAAGAGCGCTGGTCGGGCTTTCCGATTTAAAGATCATCAGCTTCGGTCCGAGGCCGCTGAATTTCCTGGCATGCAACGCACCGATCAAACAGCTCTACAATCTGGGCGTTGAAATTGAGGAAAACTCCGAACTGGATCTGTTTGAAGCATTCAACAAACATGCCGGCGATGAAAGAATTCCCGCGAAAGTTGCGGAGATGGCAGAGGAACTGGGCGCAGGCAACAAGAAGCCGGAAGTGCTTGAAAAACTTGCGCAGTATGAACTGACACTGCTCGACTGGGTTGAGGAGCACAGAGGTTACAGAAAATATGTGGCAATTGCCGGAAAATGCTGGCCCGCATTCCAGACACAGTTTGGATTTGTGCCATGTTATGTAAACAGCCGCCTGACAGGCATGGGTATTCCTGTATCCTGTGAAGTGGATATCTACGGCTGTCTGTCCGAGTTTATCGGAACCTGTGTGAGCAACGATATCGTTACCCTGCTTGACATTAATAACTCCGTACCGGCAGATATGTATAAAGAGGCTATCGAGGGTAAATTTGATTATACACATAAAGATACCTTTATGGGCTTCCACTGCGGCAACACCTGCACCAAGAAACTGAGCTTCCATGAGATGAAATATCAGATGATCATGGCGCGCAACCTGCCTGTTGAAGTAACAAACGGAACGCTCGAGGGCGACATCGTTCCCGGCAATATTACATTCTACCGTCTCCAGTCCACAGCGGACTGCAAACTGCGTGCCTATGTGGCGCAGGGCGAGGTTCTTCCTGTTGCAACGAAATCCTTCGGCGGCATCGGTGTATTTGCGATCAAGGAAATGGGCAGATTCTACCGTCATGTGCTGATCGAGAAGAACTATCCTCATCACGGCGCGGTTGCATTCGGCCATTACGGAAAAGCCCTGTTTGAAGTATTCAAATATCTGGGCGTTCCGGTAGAAGATATCAATTATAATCAGCCGAAGAGCCTGCCCTACCCGACAGAGAATCCGTTCTGCTGATAAGCAGGTCAGATAACAGGGGCCGTTTCCGCATAAAATATGTGCGGATGCGGCTCTTTTGTGTTAATATAGATACTATGAAAAAAGAGACAATACCCGGTAAGAATATTTCCGCCAACAGAGCCTTCCGCATTATGCTGACAGGCTTTATCATCATGCTTTTTGTGGCGCTTTTCTGCGCCGTATATTTTTCCGTAAAAATGAAACAGGTGAGCGAAGCCGATGCGCGGACCTATGAAATCTATGATATGCATTATGTGTTTATTGCGGACAATGCGGAGAAGGAATTCTGGAACGAAGTTTATGCGGCGGCGGTGGAAGAAGGGGAAAAAGAGAACGTTTATGTGGAACGCCTGGGGGAAAACCTGAATGTAAACTATCAGACGGAGGATCTTTTGCGGATCGCCAACAATTCCTCAGTGGACGGGATCATCTTCTGCGGGGAGGACAACGAGGAGACCGTAAAACTGATCAACGAGGCGGTGCATAAAGGGATTGCCGTGGTTTCCCTGCGGCAGGATATCGAAGATTCCGAAAGGCAGTGCTTTGTGGGCGTCAACAGTTACGATCTCGGGCTGGAATACGGAAAGCAGATTCTGGAGCTGGCGCAGCAGGAGGAGATGCTGAATCCCAGAATCTGTATTCTGGCGGATAACACGATGTCCGAATCCAAACAGAATCTGATCACCTTTGCCATCAGGGACTGTTTTTCCGAGGCGGAGCAGGGGGAGGGAAACCTGCCGGAGATGGAGATCCGGAAGATCGACGCATCGGACGCGTTCAGCGCGGAGGAGGCGATCCGCGACATTTTTATGGACAGCCAGAATCTGCCGGATATCATGGTCTGCCTGAACAGCGTTTACACACAGTGCACTTATCAGGCTGCAGTGGATTACAACCGGGTAGGGGAAGTGAAGATTCTGGGATACTATTCTACGGAGGCGATCCTGGACGCGGTGGAGAAACGGATCATATATTCTACGGTGCAGGTCGATACGCAGGAGATGGGGAGCCAGTGCATCAGGGCGCTGACAGAGTACCATGAGAGCGGGTATACCAGTTCCTATGTGCCGATCAGTACGCAGGTCATCGGAAGCGCGGAGGCAAAAAGGCTCCTGCAGGAAGCGGAGGTGGAAGATGCTGGTAACTAAATGGAATAACGCTTCGATACAGATCAAGCTGACCGTCTCTTTTACCTTTACGCTGATCATCATACTGGTGATGAACCTGTTTATGTATGTGAATATCAATTCCATGACATCCCGGGTGGACGAGGTTTATGTCAGCAATGTGAACTTAAACGAGTTGTCGGAGGCGCTTCAGGTCCTGCATGAATCCGTGAGAGGATATCTGGACACAAAAAGTTCGGATTCGCTGGATTCCTATTACAGGGCGGATCAGGAATACAGGGAACTTTTGGAGGGACTGAACCAGCGCGTGGTCAATAACCGGATGAAGATCACGGAGAAAAACATTAAGGCGCAGTCCGAAACCTATCTGGAGACGATCTATGAGACGGTACAGGCAAAACGCGGCAGGAATGTGGAACGGTACAAGACTTACTACGACGAGGCAACGGAAATCTACGGGGATATCCAGAACTGTATCTATTCTCTGAATAACGAACAGTTTAAAAATAATTCCGGCAGTTATATGATACTGCTTTCTTCCCTGCGCTATATGGAGATCATCAGCACTGTGATTCTGGCGATGATCGGCTGCATTAACCTCGTCATGGTGTTTATGCTGACAAGAAATATGACAAGCCCGCTGATCAAGCTCTCCAAAGCCGCAAACGAAGTGGCGGAAGGTAACTTCAACGTGGAGATCGAAGATACGGAGAGCGGGGACGAGATCGGCATCGTATCAAGGGCCTTTCAGAAGATGGTTACGAGCATCCAGATCTATATTCAGGAGATCAAAAACAGCATGGAGCGGGAGAGCCGCATGAAGGAGAAGGAACTGCTGATGGAAAGCAGTATGCGGGAGGCGCAGCTGATGACGCTGCAGGCGCAGATCAACCCTCATTTCCTGTTTAATACCTTAAATGCCGGCGCCCAGCTCGCCATGATGGAAGGAGCGGACAAGACCACAGAGTTTATTGAAAATATGGCGGATTTTTTTCGTTATAATATCAAGAAGATGAATCAGGATACCACTGTCGGCGAAGAGGTGCAGCTGGTGGATAATTATATTTATATTTTGAATGTGCGTTTCACGGGAGAGATCCATTTTGAGAAGGAGATAGATGAGAAGGTGCTGGAGGTGAAGGTGCCCAGTATGATCCTGCAGCCGATCGTGGAGAACGCCGTCAATTACGGGATCAGAAATATCGGCAGGGAAGGAAAAATAAAGCTGACAGTATACCGGAAGGATAAATTTATTTATCTGTCCGTGTGGGACAACGGTATCGGCATGAGCGAAGAAAAGATTTCCCAGATCCTGAAGGGGGAACTGAAGGAAGTTGACCTGAAGTCCAATTCCAACGGCATCGGGCTCGGGAATGTGATAGAACGGTTGAAGCTTTATACGGGCAGGGAAGATGTGATGGAGATAAAAAGCGCGGGGAAAGACGAAGGATCGGAGTTTACGGTGAAAGTGCCGGCGCATATTTAAACAGTATGGAATAAACAATATAATATATATAATATATTATAGACAATATATCAGAAATGATATGCCGCAAAAGCGGGAACTGAGAGAGTAAAAGAGGTGGAAATATCATATGTACAGAATCTTACTGGTGGATGATGAGGGGATCGTCCTGAATTCTCTGGAATTTATCATAGAGAAGAATTTCAGCGGCAGCTATGAAATGGAAACGGCGAAGACAGGACGCGGTGCAATAGAGTCGGCGGAACATTTCCGTCCGGATATCGTGTTCATGGATATCCAGATGCCGGGAATCAACGGGATCGATGCTATGCGGGAGATCCGTAAATTTTCGCCGAATGTGATCTTTGTGGTGCTGACCGCCTATGATAAATTTGATTATGCGAAGGAGGCGATAGGCCTCGGCGTGATGGAATATTTGAACAAGCCCGTAAAACAGAAGGTTGTGGTGGAAGTGATCGGCAGGGCGATGGAAACCATCGACGAAAGGCGGAAAAAACGCAAGGACGATCTGCAGATCAAGGAACGTATGGAAACCGTGATGCCCATTATCGAGAACGGTTTTATTTATTCCATTCTGCTGCAGGAGAGGTTTGAGGAGGACATCGAAAATTATAAAAACCTGCTCGGGATCACGGCGAACTGGGGCTATATGCTGGCGGTGGTGTTCGGGGACAGGCAGCAGGGAAATTATATGACCAATGCGGTGGGCACCAGTGTCAAAACCCAGATGGACTATTATCCGAAGGTGCGGGAGATTCTGAAGAATACCTTCCCGGAGGGGATTGTCGGAAATGTGAGCGCAAATAAGATTCCCGTTTTTATGCCGGCAGAAGAACTGAAAATGCCCTATAACAAAAGGATTGAGATGATCGAGCAGTCCAGAGAGGCCGTGCGGAGCATGAACAGGGCGACCGGGCTTTCCTTCCGGATCGGTATCGGGGGGGTTGTAAAACTGAAGGACACCCTGCAGTCCTATGACGGTGCGTTAAAGGCACTGTATTCCACAAAGGGCAGTGTCGCCCATATGGATGACCTGCCGATCGCGGTGGAATATGAGGAAAATTATCCGGTGGAGACGGAAGAGGCTGTTTTCGAGAAACTGCGGGACGGTAAGATCGAAGAATGTTTGACGCAGACGGATAAGTTTTTTGACTGGATGGTGAGCCAGTACGGCGACGATGAGATGAGCATCAAGCTGAAGGTGCTGGAGTTTGTGATGAACGGCGAATCCATTATGTACCGCAACGGCGGACATCTGTACCGTTTTGACAGCAGAAAAAATTATCTGCAGGAAGTTTTTGACATCAAGGGATATGACTTCCTGAAAAAATGGTTTATGGAAAAGATGAGAAGCGCCGCGTCGACAATGGTGAAGGGCGGCGAGGATCACGCCAACGATTTGATCCGGCAGGCGCAGGAATATATTGACAGCCATTTCCATAAGGACATGTCTCTGGATGATATCTCCAGAGAACTGAATATCAGTCCTTATTATTTCAGTAAGCTTTTCAAGGAGGAGACAGGCGAGAACTTCGTGGAATATGTGACGGGGCGGCGCATGGAAAGGGCAAAGCATCTGCTGAAGAATCCGGATAAAAGCATTAAGGAGATCTGTGCGGAAGTGGGGTATTCGGACCCGAACTACTTCAGCCGGATATTCAAAAAGTATCAGGGGGTTTCACCTACGGAGTATAAGGAGAATGTCGGAGGAAATTGACGGGAGGCCGGGAATTGTTATGAGAAAGAAATGGAAAGAATTACCGCTGATTTTGTTATTGTTGATTTTGACGGCCGTATCAGTGATGGGCTGCGGGCAGGCGGCGGGAGAGAATGATGTGGAGGAAGAGGAGAGCGACGCGGTCCAGATCGGGTTTTCGATGGATTCCTTTCTGATCGAAAGATGGCAGAGGGACAGGGACATATTCGTGTCCAAAGCACAGGAGCTGGGGGCGGAGGTAAATGTGCAGAATGCCAACGGGGAAGTAAGTAAACAGATATCCCAGATCGAATATTTTATCGAGAAGGAAATGGATGTCATTGTCATTGTGGCGATAGACGGAGAGACCCTGACGGAAGTGGTGGAAAAGGCGAAAAAGGCGGGGATTAAGGTGATCGCCTATGACAGGCTGATCCTGAATGCGGATGTGGATATCTACATCTCCTTTGACAATGAAAAGGTGGGGACGCTGATGGGAGAGTATCTCCGGAAGGCGCTCGGGGATGAAGGGACGATCATCTGTATCAACGGATCGCCTGTAGATAATAATGTGACATTTGTGTCAGGAGGGTTTGAAAAAGCGCTGGAGGGGTCCGATATCAGGATTGACAGGGTCGGCTATGCGGATAACTGGCTGGCGGAGGTAGGCTTTGATTTTGTCAGCAGTTATCTGGCGGAGGAGAAGGTGCCGGATGCGGTCATGTGCGGCAACGATGATATCGCGACGCAGGTTGTGAAGGCGCTTTCGGAAAACCGTCTGGCGGGCCAGGTGTATGTAACAGGGCAGGATGCGGATCTGGTAGCCTGTCAGAGGATCGTGGAAGGAACACAGTATATGACGGTCTATAAGCCTTTGGAGCTGCTTGCCCAGAGCGCGGCGGAAATAGCGGTGGCGATGGCGGAGGGAGAGGTGCCCGAAACAGGGGCGACGATTTATAACGGATCTTACGATGTGCCCTTTGAAAAACTCGAACCGGTGGCGGTGACAAAGGAAAATATGGATGAGGTTATCATCGGAAAATATCATCAGAAGAGTGATGTGTATTTGAATGTACAGGGATAAATAGCATTTTTTTGTGGTTAGCACATTTTTGACAACAAAAAAATCCAGATTTGTGCATATTGACAAAAAAAGAACATGAAAAAGTGAAGAAACTGACAAGTTAATGCTAGTAAAGCTGTGTTAGAGTAAAAAATGTGAAGAGTATTTTGCAGTGCGGGAGATGTCTGCAGCAGGAAGATTTCCCGATGTAAAAGATGTTTCACATAAAAAAAGAAAGGGAGGATATTAAAAATGTCCAAAAAGTTACTTAGTGTTTTACTCAGCACAGCAATGGTAGCAGCTCTCCTTGTGGGATGCGGTAATTCTGCAGCAGAAGAACCCGCAGCAGCTACCGAAGAAGCGGCTCCCGCAGAAGAAGCAGCGGAAGAGCCCGCAGCAGAGGAAGAAGAAGCGGCTCCCGCGGCAGAATCCAACGGAACAAAAGTTGGTGTTTCCATGCCGACAAAGGATCTGCAGAGATGGAATCAGGACGGCGCAAACATGGAAGCCGAACTGAAAGCAGCAGGTTACGAAGTTGACCTTCAGTATGCAAACAACGAGCCTCAGACTCAGGTTTCCCAGATCGAAAATATGATCTCCAACGGTGCAAACGTACTGGTTATCGCAGCGATCGAAGCATCTTCCTTAGGTGAAGCGCTGGATATGGCTAAAGCAGCTAATATTCCGGTTGTTGCTTATGACCGTCTTCTGATGAACTCTGACGCGGTTTCCTACTATGCAACATTTGACAACTACAAAGTAGGCCAGGTGCAGGGACAATACATCATTGATACACTTGATCTTGACAATGCGGACGGTCCTTTCAACCTTGAGATCACAGCAGGTGACCCGGGCGACAACAATGCACCGTTCTTCTACAGCGGCGCTATGGATCTGCTTCAGCCTTACATCGACGAGGGTAAGTTGGTAGTAAAATCCGGTCAGACAGCATTTGAAGAAGTAGGTACACCTCAGTGGAAGACAGAGACGGCTCAGTCCAGAGCAGATAACATCATCAGTTCCTTCTATGCAGACGGCACAAACATTGATGTATGGCTTTGCTCCAACGACTCCACAGCACTCGGTGTTGAGACAGCGCTGGCAAACAGCTACAACGGCGAATATCCGATCGTTACCGGTCAGGACTGCGATATTGAGAATACAAAGAACATGATCGCCGGCAAACAGTCCATGTCCGTATTCAAAGATACACGTACTCTTGCAACTCAGGTTGTTAAGATGGTTGGCCAGATCTTAAACGGCGAAGAAGTAGATGTAAACGATACCGAGACTTATGACAACGGTACAGGTGTCATTCCTTCTTTCCTCTGCGATCCTGTATTTGCAGATGCAAACAACTACAAAGAGCTTCTGATCGACTCCGGTTATTACACAGAGGATCAGCTGCAGTAAGAGGTTTTGACTCAACTGAAACAGTATAAAGAACAACATACAGGCGGGTTTTTATAACCCGCCTGTACTAAGATAAGAAGAATTTCTAAGCCATCAAAAGACGATGGCTAAGAAATTCTAAGTCTTATCTAAAAGAACGCATTCTGCGTTCTTTGTGAGAGTAATCAATAATGATTGGAGGGAGTTATTTTGGCAAAAGTATTACTTGAGATGAAAAATATTACCAAAACCTTCCCCGGCGTTAAAGCGCTTGACAACGTGAATCTGAAAGTGGAGGAAGGCGAGATCCATGCTCTGGTAGGGGAAAACGGAGCGGGAAAGTCTACCTTGATGAACGTTTTGAGCGGCATCTATCCTTATGGTTCTTATGAGGGAGACATCATCTATAACGGTGAGGTCTGCAAGTTTAATAAGATCAAGGATTCTGAACAGAAGGGGATCGTTATTATCCATCAGGAACTTGCGCTTGTTCCCTATATGTCCATCGGTGAGAATATGTTTCTGGGCAATGAGCAGGGAAGAAAGGGTGCGATCGATTGGGATAAGACCTATGCGGAAGCGGATAAATATCTGAAGATGGTGGGGTTATCCGAATCTTCCAAAGTACTTGTAAAAGAAATCGGAACCGGTAAGCAGCAGCTTGTGGAGATCGCGAAAGCGCTCGCGAAGAACGCGAAACTGCTGATCCTGGATGAACCTACATCTTCTTTGAACGAAACCGATTCCAAAGCCCTGCTTGATCTGATGCTGGAATTCAAGAAACAGGGTATGACAATGATCATAATATCTCATAAGTTAAACGAGGTGGCTTATGTATCGGATAAGATCACGGTTGTCCGCGACGGCTCCACGATCGAGACGATGGATAAGCATACCACGGAGATTTCAGAGGATAGAATCATCAAAGGCATGGTAGGCCGTGAGATCACGGACCGTTTCCCGAAACGCCACGATGTAAAGATCGGCGATGTCAATATGGAGGTGAAGGGCTGGACCGTATACCATCCGCTTTATCCGGAGCGGAAAGTGGTGGATAACGTATCCTTTAATGTACATAAGGGCGAAGTGGTCGGCATTTACGGCCTGATGGGCGCGGGACGTACGGAGCTGGCGATGAGTATTTTCGGTCAGTCCTACGGGACGGGTATTACCGGAACGCTTATGCTGGGCGGGAAGGAAATGCATTTAAAAACGCCTCAGGAAGCGATCAAAAACAAACTGGCATATGTGACCGAGGACAGAAAAGGAAACGGACTGGTACTGACCAATTCCATCAAGATCAATACCTCTCTGGCAAATCTGGACAGCATCAGCAGCCACAAAGTGATCGACAAGGACAAAGAATATCAGATTGCCGAGGAATACAGAGGAAAACTGAAAACAAAATGCCCTACGGTAGAACAGAACGTGGGAAATCTTTCCGGCGGAAATCAGCAGAAGGTACTGCTCGCGAAATGGATGTTTACCGACCCGGATGTGCTGATCCTGGACGAACCCACAAGAGGTATCGATGTCGGCGCGAAATATGAGATCTACTGTATCATCAACGATCTTGTGGCGGCGGGAAAATCCGTGGTGATGATCTCTTCCGAACTGCCGGAGGTGCTTGGCATGAGCGATCGGATCTATGTTATGAACGCGGCAAGGATCGTCGGGGAACTGAATGCGGAAGAAGCAACGCAGGAGCTGATCATGAGCAGCATCTTAAAATCAGGAGAGGGGGCATAAAAAATGGAAAATATAAAAATTGCAGATGTTTTAAAAAAGTATACCATGGTCATTGCCCTGATCCTGGTCATTATATTTTTTCAGGTGGGAACAGAGGGAAAAATCCTGTTTGCACAGAATATCAATAACCTGATCTCACAGAACGCCTATGTTTTTGTGCTGGCAACCGGTATGCTGCTGTGTATCCTGACCGGCGGCAACATTGACCTTTCGGTCGGTTCTATTGTCTGTTTTGTGGGCGGCATCGGCGCAGTCATGATGTCGAACGGAAACAATATGATCCTGGCGGTCATTGTGATGCTGGTCATCGGGCTTTTAGTAGGTATGTTTCAGGGGTTCTGGATCGCTTATATCAAGGTACCGCCGTTCATCGCGACACTGGCGGGCATGTATGCGTTCAGGGGACTGTCGAACGTTGTATTGCAGGGATATGCGGTTTCCGTTACGGATACGGCTTTCCTGAATATATTCGGCGGCGGCGCCGAGTGCTATATACCGGACTTTTTCGGCGGCGAAACCATGAATATGACCTGTCTGATCGCAGGCGTGCTGATTGCGGCAGTTTATATTCTGGTTACGGTGAAAACCAGAATTTCCAGAAAGAAAAAAGGTTATGAGACCGGTTCTCTGACCGGAGACGCGGTGAAGGCTGTTGTGATCAGCGCCCTGATCATCTGGCTGTTCTACAAGCTGGCAAACTTCAGGGGAATTTCGGCGGCACTGATCTGGATCGCGCTGATCCTGCTGATCTACTCTTATATTACAAACAAAACAACGATCGGACGTTATCTGTACGCAGTGGGCGGCAACGAAAAGGCAACCAGGCTTTCCGGTGTCAACACAAAGAGAGTTTATTTCTTCGCGTATGCCAATATGGGGCTTCTGGCGGGCCTTGCGGGTATTCTGACGATCGCGAGGGCGGCTTCCGCACAGCCCACTTACGGTCAGGGCTATGAGATGGACGCAATCGCAGCCTGCTTTATCGGCGGCGCTTCCGCATACGGCGGCGTAGGTTCCGTTATGGGGATGGTGGTCGGCGCTACACTGATGGGCGTGATCAATCAGGGTATGAGTATCATGGGTATCAACGCAAACTATCAGAGCGTGGTAAAAGGACTGGTTCTTTTGATCGCCATCATCTTTGATGTGATGTCCAAGAAAGAAAAGAATTAAGGGGGAGGATGAAGAGAATGAAAAATGCTATAACAGTATTGAGAAAAAATACGATGATATTTGTCCTGGTCCTGGTGTTCC
The DNA here is from genome assembly GCA_910573755.1 of Lachnospiraceae bacterium. Taxonomy (GTDB): domain Bacteria; phylum Bacillota; class Clostridia; order Lachnospirales; family Lachnospiraceae; genus 1XD8-76. The sequence continues at coordinate 43,107 of CAJTBO010000023.1, forward strand.
TTTTCTTTACACTGATGACAAAAGGACAGATGTTTACGGCGCTGAACTTTAATGCGCTGATCACACAGAACGCCTATGTATATATTCTGGCAACCGGTATGCTGATGTGTATGCTGACCGGCGGCAATATCGACTTGTCCTGCGGCTCCTTTGTCTGCTTTGTGGGAGCTATCGGCGGTATCTGCATGGTGACAAAGGAAATGGGAACCGGTATATCCATACTGATCATGCTGCTCGTGGGTATTGTGTATGGTTCCATCCTGGGCTTTATCATCGCCTATATGAATATTCCGCCCTGGATTGCTACCCTTGCGGGCTATCTGGCATTCCGCGGCTGGGCGACGGCGCTGCTGAGCGCAAACAGTTCAACAGGAAGTATCGCGCCGTTTCCGAAAAGCTATTTGAGCATCTTCTCCGGCAAGATCTTTGAGACGGCGATCGGTGTATTTAATGTGCCCTGCATGGTCATCGGTGTGATTACCTGCGCTGTTGTGATCGCGGTTATGATCATGGGAAGAAAGAACAGAGTGAAAAAGGGCTACGAAGTGGAATCTATGGCGGCTATGATCGCCAAAATGGTGATCGCCGTTGCAGTGATCCTGCTATTTGCCTACAAACTGGCATTTTCCGGCGGGCTTCCCACAGTACTGCTCTGGGTGGTTGCCGTTGTACTGGTCTACCAGTTTATTACATCCAAGACAACGATCGGCCGTTATTTCTATACGATCGGCGGCAATAAGGAGGCTACAAGGCTTTCCGGTATCGACACAAAGAAGATTATGTTCATGGCGTACCTGAATATGGCGGTTCTGACCGTTATCAGCGCCTTTACGGTTGTCGCGAGGTTCCAGGCGGCAAACGCTACGGCGGGAACAAACTTTGAGATGGATGCGATCTCTGCCTGCGTGGTGGGCGGCGTTTCCGCATACGGCGGTTCCGGTACAGTGTTCGGCATGGTGGTCGGTGCAACGCTGATCGGCGTGATCAACCTCGGCATGAGCCTGATGGGTGTGGATGCGAACTGGCAGAGGGTGATCAAAGGCGTCGTACTTCTGGCGGCCGTTGTATTTGAGATTTTAAACAATAAAGACAAAATGAAGGATTGATTACTCTCATAATAAATCAGAAAAAGAGGCTGTCCTGCTTCGGCAGGGCGGCTTCTTTTCACATAAGCCGCTTTTGAACAGAGCGGCTGTTGTTAGTTTTGACTTTTATAAGTTTTATGGTTAGAATGGATGGTAAGTCTGCCGGTATATTTCGGCAGAACTTTTGACAGGGGAATAAACGGGTAAAATTATGAAATTTTTACTGGCGGCGATTCATGCAAAATATATCCATACCGGACTGGCGGTTTACAGTCTCAGAAGTTATGCGGGGAAAGAGATGCGGGAGCATGTCGAAGTGGCGGAATATACTATCAATCAGCGTATGGAACAGATTCTGGCAGACATTTACCGGAGGAGCCCGGACGTGATCGGATTTTCCTGTTATATCTGGAATTTTTCCATGATAAAAAAGCTGGTCAGGGAACTGGCTAAATTACTGCCGGGGGTTCCGGTCTGGCTTGGGGGTCCTGAGGTTTCTTATGAATATGAAAAGATACTTGCAGAATATCCGGAAGTATCAGGGATCATGACGGGGGAAGGGGAGGAGACCTTTCGGGAATTGCTGCAGGCTTATCTGGATGCGGAGCGGGGTGTTCCTGCGAACGCAGAAGCAACGGGAGGGATAAAAGAGACAAGGACGCAAGACGGGCAAAAGACAGATGCACAAAGGGAAACGGAAAATACAGGAGCGGAAAAAGAATTCCGAAAGCGGCAGAAGAACCTTCGGGGGCAGCCGGTCAGCGGGATCAGGGGAACAGCGACACGGGAAGGGTTTTTCGGGGCCAGAGAGCCGCTCGACATGGACAGGCTTCCTTTTTATTATGAAGAACTTGAAGAAACCGAAAAAGAAGAGATCAAAAACAAGATCGTTTATTATGAATCCGGCAGAGGCTGTCCTTTCCGCTGCAGTTATTGCCTCTCATCCATCGAGAAACAGGTGCGCCTGCGGGATACAGAACTGGTAAAAAGAGAGCTTCGGTTTTTTCTGGACAGAAAGGTAAAACAGGTAAAATTTATAGACCGGACCTTTAACTGCGATCAGGAACATGCGGTGGAAATCTGGCGGTACCTGCTGGAACATGATAACGGCGTTACAAATTTTCATTTTGAAATAGCGGCGGAACTTTTGACACAGAAGGAACTGGAACTTTTTTCAGAGATGAGGCCGGGACTGATCCAGCTGGAGATCGGCGTGCAGACGACAAACCGGGAAACGCTGCAGGCGATCCACCGCCCTGAAAATCTGGAAAAACTAAAAATGACAGTAATGTCTGTTTTGAACTTTCGGAATATCCATCAGCATCTCGATCTGATCGCGGGGCTTCCCTTTGAAGATCTGAAAAGCTTTCGGCACTCCTTTAACGATGTCTTTTCGATGAAGCCGGATCAGCTGCAGCTCGGCTTTCTGAAAGTGCTGAAGGGTTCGGAGATGTACGAAAAGGCGGAGGAATACGGGATAGTATATCAGTCCGAACCGCCCTACGAAGTCCTTTATACCAGATGGCTTTCCTACGAAGAGGTACAGGAATTAAAGAAAGTGGAGGAGATGGTGGAGCTGTTTTATAACAGCGGGCAGTTTGGTTTTACGCTGGAAGTGCTTCAGAGGCTTTTTAAGACTCCTTATGATATGTTTCTGGGGCTGGCGGAATTTTATCAGAAAAAGGGATTTTTCATAAACAGTCCATCGAGAAATTACAGGTATGAAGTGATGCTGGAATTCGCGGAAAGCCGGAAAGCGGGCGAAGAAGCAAATAAACTGTTCAGAGAGCTCCTCACCTTCGACCTGTATCTGAGAGAGAAGGCAAAGAGCAGGCCGGCGTTTGCAGGGGATATCCGTAACCGTTATCAGGAGATATCGGCATTTTACAGGCGGCAGGAGAAAGAGCCGGATCTGCTTGCGGAGTATGTGGAAAAGGGATATGACAGCAGACAGATGATGCGTATGACGCATATGGATGTTTTTCGCTATCCGGTATGGGACAGGAACTGGCTGGGCGGAGCAAAGCTGAGTGAATTGTACCAGGAAGAGGAGCGGTTTGTGCTGTTTGATTATGAAAAGAGAAATCCGCTGAATCATGAAGCGGCATATATTGTTATTGATGAGGTATGATCAGGGAGATTTTATTCTTGCATATAAAGTTGTATAATAGAAGGATAGATGATCGCGGATAAATAATGGCTGATGATCGGGAGCAAAACAGATGATAATGAATGGCGAATGGATAATAGAAAAATAAACAATGGCGGAACAGATAAGATAGATAATAGCAGGAAAGGACAGCGGGCTGTGAAAAAGAGGACAAAAGAGATACTGGATCTGTTGGAACAGGAGTACGGGACGGATTATAAATGCTATCTGAACCATGAAAATGCGTGGCAGCTTCTGATCGCTACGATCCTGAGCGCACAGTGTACGGATGCGCGGGTCAATATCGTAACGAAGGATCTGTTTCAAAAATACCCTGCAGTCAGTGCTTTCGCAAATGCGGACCTGAAAGAGCTGGAACAGGATATCCACCCCACCGGATTTTATCATAACAAGGCGAAAAATATCATTGCCTGCTGCCGGGATCTGGAGGTAAAGTTTGGCGGAGAAGTGCCGGGCAGCCTTGAGGATCTGACATCGCTGGCAGGTGTGGGCAGAAAAACCGCGAATGTGATCCGGGGGAATATATTTCATGAACCGAGCGTGGTCGTGGATACCCATGTGAAAAGGATATCAAAAAGGCTGGGGCTGACGAAGGAAGAAGATCCGGTGAAGGTGGAGTTTGACCTGATGAGGGAATTGCCGAAAGACCGCTGGATCTTGTGGAATATCCATATTATCCGTCTGGGCAGGACGATCTGCAAGGCGCCGACACCGAACTGTGCGGAATGTTTTCTGCAGGGAGTATGTATTGATTATGCTAACCGGGAGAAAGCAAAGAAGACATTAAAGAAAATACCGGGGAAAAAGAAGGAAGCGGCAAAGAAGACGGCAGATGAAAAGAAGAAGGCGGCAGGGAAGACGGCAGACAAAAAAGAAGAAAGCAGTAAAGAAGACGGCAGATAAAAAAGAAGAAAGCAGTAAGGAAGGCGGCAGATAAAAAGGAAGAAAGCAACAAAGAAGACGGCAGATAAAAAAGGAGAAAGCAACAAAGAAAACATCAGATGCAAAAGGAATATCGCAGAATAAGACAGATAGACAGCCTGCCGGGACGCGGGAATAGAGGGAAAGCATGATAAATACATATATTGTGATAGATTTGGAGACAACAGGACTCAGCGCAAAACTGGATAAAATCATAGAGATCGGCGCCGTAAAATTTGTGGAAGGAAAAGAACAGGAAGTATTTTCCAGTTATATAAATCCGGGTGTTAAACTGCCGGAGCGGATCGTGGAACTGACAGGCATCACGGATGCGGATGTACAGGATGCGCCATATATAGAAGAGGTTTTGGATGAGCTGGAGGCTTTTTTGGGCGGGGAGATTTTGCTGGGACACAATCTGCTGTTTGATTATTCCTTTTTGAAGCGGGCATTTTCTTTTCAAAGGAGGTCTTTTGAAAAAAGTGGCATAGATACATTACGTATAGCCCGCACCTGTCTTCCTCAGGCGGAGCATAAGGGACTGGGGGATTTATGCAGGCACTATGATATCCCGATCAGGGCACACAGGGCAGTGGGAGATGCCAGAGCGACGGGGCTTCTGTATCAGAAACTGCTGCAGGAATTCGGGGAAAGGGAGGATATGCAAAAATGTTTTGAGGCAAAGCCCTTGAACTGTCAGGTCAGGAAAGATACACCGGCTACGGCGCCGCAGAAAGGCCTGCTGTATAAACTGCATGCGCAATACGGCATCCTGCCGGAGTATGATGTGGAAAAACTGACAAAATCGGAGGCAAGCCGCCATATCGACAGTATCCTGAGTGCGCACAGGGCGGTAAAGGGTTAGGGCAGATCAGCCTTTTACCGCTTCATCCAACAGGGCGAGGATTCTCGGTTTTGAGAGCGAGCGGATCTTTTGCGCTTTTTCCTTCAGGGCGGGTAATTTATCCTGCTCTCCGTATTCCAGATAAAGCTTTACCAGTTTTTCATAGGAGGCGGTAATGTCGGAGCCGATGGAAACAGCGAAGGCAAGTACTTTTTTAGCAGCCTGTTTCCGCTCTTCTTCCGGGCAGAGCTGTGCGCCTTCTCCCCAGTTTTGCAGCAAAAGGGAAGCCCATTCCTGCAGCAGAGTGATCAGCTCTTCAAAATTCCGGTCATATTCGGAGAGCAGATTGATATTCGGCGCGCCGTACTCCAGTTTCAGTTCGGTATTGGAGTATCCTGCAAAATTGACGATTTTTTTGCCGGAAAGTTCCCGGAGCTTTTCATGGTATTCTTCTATTTCCGGCAGATCTCCAAGAACATCCATAGGCAGATCCTGCAGGGGAATGGCAACATAATCCAGATTTTCCAAAGATTTACGTCTGGTGGAATCTGCTTCCCGTTCCCGTTCCCAGAAATTATCGACATATTGTTTTTCTTTTTTTGTTCTCCGTTTCATCGAGAAGGAGAACAGAAAGCCAAAAACGATAAAACTTGCAAAAAAAGGGTATTTCATATATAATTATCCCAAATACACAGGGAATCCTTTCTGATTATTTCCGCAGGTGACAGGCAGGCGGATACACTGTTTTTATAACCTGATATCGGAGAAAAGCGTTTCCCGGACAGGAGTAAATGAAAAATGTTCAATAAAAATAAAAAATCCGTCCGAATTATTTCAGCGATCATTATTATCCTGCTGGTACTTGCAATGCTGGCATCGGTACTGTTATACCTTATATAAAAGAAGGTTCATGCCTTGCAGATGATATCGGGATTGCAGAGCAACTTCTGCAGTGCAGGACAGCGAACGATACCGGGATTGCGGAGTAAGTTCTGCAGTGCGGGACAGCGAACGATACCGGGATTGCGGAGCAAGTTCTGCAGTGCAGGACAGCGAACGATACCGGGTTTGCGGAGCAAGTTCTGCAGTGCGGGACAGCGAACGATACCGAGTTTGCGGAGCAAGTTTTGCAGTGCAGGACAGCGAACGATATCGAGTTTGCGGAGCAAATCTCGCAAAGTGAGCCCTGCTCACTATAGTATAAGGCGTAGTCAGTGAAAAAATCAATAATAATTGAGAAAATAGCCGGATAACTTTATGAATATTATCTATTGGAAGAGGGGAAGTCTTATAATAGAATTAGTATAAGGACGGTTCATTTAAGGTTTTTACAAAGAAGCGGTGATCATAATGCAAAAATGGTGGAAAAAGATTTTAATAACGACGGCTTTTTCAATCTGCTGTATGAGTACGGGACTGGATGTGAAGGCGGTCGGGAAAGACAGTAAGATTGAAGAAGGTGTAAAAATAGGGAATATTGATGTCTCGGGCATGAGTATTTCCGAAGCGGAAGGTGCAGTCGGAACTTTTGTAGAGTCTCTGAAGGATGTTCGGATCACTCTCAGGCTGGAAGGCGGACAGGATACGGTCGGTACGGCGGGAGAGTTTGGCATTACATGGGAGGACGGCGGTGAGTTGGAAGAAGCTGCCATGCTTGGAAAAAGAGGAAATATTGTGCAGCGTTATAAGACTCTTGCCGACTTGAAAAGGGAAGGCAGGAGTTATCCGCTGAATATTTCCTTTGGAAGTGATGTGCTGGACAGTATTTTGAATTCTCTCGGCGAGACATATGATCAGGAAGCGGTAGATGCTTCTCTGACAAAAACAGAAAGCGGATTTCAGATCACAGAAGGTCAGACCGGCCGTGTGCTGGATGTGGCTAAATCAAAAGAGGCGGTATTGAATTACCTGCAGAGCAGTTGGGATTACGGTAACGCGTTCATTGATCTGGTGGTGACCGTGGAGGAGCCGAAAGGCAATGCCGAGACACTGAATAAGGTAAAGGATGTACTCGGAACATACACAACATCCTATAAATCTTCCGGACCGTCGAGGGTGACGAATGTCAGAACAGGGTGTAACCATATAAACGGCGTTACGCTCTACCCGGGTGAGCAGTGCTCCGTACTGGATCTGATCACACCGTTTTCTGTTGAGAACGGATATGAACTGGCGGGTTCTTATCTGAACGGACAGGTTGTAAACAGTCTGGGCGGAGGTATCTGTCAGGTATCGACTACGCTCTATAATGCCGTGCTGAATGCAGAACTGCAGGTGGATGAGAGAAGTAATCACTCGATGATCGTTACCTATGTAGATCCTTCCGCGGATGCGGCAATTTCCGAGTCGGGCGGTAAAGATTTTAAATTTACAAATAATAAAGAATATCCAATTTATATAGAGGGAACCACGACTTCCGATAAGACCATTACGTTTACGATCTATGGTGTGGAAGACCGGTCCTCTGACAGAAAAGTGGAATATGTCAGCGAGGTGCTTGAAACGAATGTGCCGCCTACGGAAAAGATCATACCGACCGGTGATCCGGTGGGGTATGTTAACGTGCAGTCTGTCCATGTGGGGTATAAGGCGCGTTTATGGAAAGTTGTGACTGAAAACGGTGTAGAAGTCAGCAGGGAGCAGGTAAACAGCAGCTCTTATGCAGCAGTTCCCCGTACAGCCAGCGTAGGTACCGCTACGGCAGATCCTAATGTTGCCGCCCAGATTCAGGCAGCCATTGCCACAGGCAGTATTGATTATGTAAAATCCGTGGCGGGTGCACTTGCGGCGCAGGAGGCAGCGGCGGCAGCCGCCGCAGGGCAGCAGATAGGGGTTACGGAAGATATGGGAACAGGTGCAACAGATGGTTGACAGGGAAACGGGAGACCGGAATAGAGAGAAAAACGGACAAGGAGCATCCGGCGCGGCGGGATGCTCCCCTGTGATCGAAAAGGGCCTGACGGAAAAAAACAGTCATGCCCTTTTTGTAAACTTTGACGGTCTGGATCAAATGTCCGAAAGAGAGAAACGGAAAAAATTCGGTGATATGGATATTGTTATGACAGGCTTTGCGGGCCTTCATGGCTCCGTGTTGTTGGCATGCAGGCAGCAGGAAGCGCTGTCACACCGATATCCGGTCTCTTTTCTGGAAGAAGCAAAAAAGCAGGAGAGGCTTATCTGGCAGATACCGGAGGCCGCACCGGCCGGAAAGTCCGATGACTGCAGTACATATTCTTTTTCGGAAAAAGGTATTACAGGAATGTATCTTTTGTCGGAAGGCGGCGTTTTCGCAGGGCTTTGGAATATGGGAAAACTGGCAGGTGTCGGACTGAAAGTTTACAGTAAAAAAATCCCTGTGAAGCAGGAAACGATAGAGATCTGTAATTTTTTCGATGTAAACCCGTATCAGATGCATTCAAAGGGATGTGCATTATTACTTTCGGAAAACGGCTGCAGATTAAAAGAGCGGCTTTTTGAGAGAGGAATTTGCTCGGAGGTCATCGGGTTTACAACGGAAGATAATGACAGAGTTGTCATAAACGGAGCGGAACAGCGTTATCTGCAGAAATGTTATACGGAGGCGCTGGAAGGGATATTCTGATTTGTCCTTTATTGACTTTTGTAATCTCCGGCAGTGACAAAAAACGGATAAGTTCCGGAAAAGGATAATAAAAATAATTTAAACTGCAAGAGAATGATCTCTTACCGGTCATAAGGGCATTGATCATAAACAGATTGTGGTTGAAGGAAGTAAAAGAATAAGGAAGGAACAGAAATGAGAGAACAATTATTAAGGATCATTGAAAAAAACAGCCGTATCGATTTAAAGGAACTGGCGGTTATACTGGGTGTGGAAGAAGCGGCTATCATTGAAGAACTGCAAAAGTGTGAGCAGGAGGGGGTGATCTGCGGCTATCATACGATGATCGACTGGGATAAGGTAGGTGTGGAAAAGGTATCGGCGTTGATCGAGGTGCGTGTGACGCCCCAGCGCGGACAGGGCTTTGACAAGATCGCGGAACGTATTTATAAGTATCCGGAGGTAAATGCGGTTTACCTGATCTCCGGCGGTTATGACCTGCTGGTATCTCTGGAGGGGAAAACGCTGCGCGAGGTATCCTCGTTTGTATCGGATAAGCTTTCCACTCTGGAGACCGTGATCAGTACGGCGACACATTTTATCCTGAAAAAATATAAAGACCATGGAACGATTCTGGAGAAAAAATATGAAGATACAAGAGAGAAGGTGACACCGTGAGAAATCCGTTAGCTGATAAAGTGGCAGATATCCCGTTTTCCGGGATACGTAAATTTTTTGATATTGTAAGCGAGATGCCGGATGCAATCTCCCTGGGTGTGGGTGAGCCGGATTTTGATACACCCTGGCATATTCGTGATGAAGGGATTTATTCCCTCGAAAAAGGACGCACGTTTTATACTTCCAATGCGGGCTTAAAGGAACTGAAAATGGAAGTTGCCAATTATTTAAAGAGGCGCCAGGGTCTGGAGTATGATTACAATAAAGAGATACTGATCACGGTGGGCGGTTCCGAAGCCATCGATATCGGGATGCGTGTGATGCTGAATCCCGGTGAGGAAGTATTGGTTCCCCAGCCCAGTTATGTTTCCTATGAACCCTGTGTGAGGCTGGCTGGAGGTGTACCTGTTATCATTAACTTGAAAGAGGAAAATGAATTCCGGCTGACGGCGCAGGAGCTGCTTGACGCGATCACGGACAAGACAAAGATCCTGGTGCTGCCGTTCCCGAATAACCCGACAGGCGCGATTCTGGAAGAAAAGGATCTGCAGGAAATTGCAAAAGTTTGTGTAGACAAAGATATTTTTGTAATGTCCGATGAGATATACGCGGAACTGACTTATAAGGAAAAGCATATTTCCATCGCGCAGATGCCCGGGATGCAGGAGAGGACCATACTGATCAACGGCTTTTCAAAAGCCTATGCAATGACAGGATGGCGGCTCGGATATGCCTGCGGACCTGCAGATATTATCGAACAGATGTTAAAGGTACATCAGTATGCGATCATGTGCGCGCCGACTACCAGCCAGTATGCGGCGGTGGAGGCTTTAAAGAACGGCGATGAGGATGTGCGGGAGATGCGCGAGGCTTATAACCAGCGCAGACGATATCTGGTACATGCCTTCCGTGAAATGGGCTTAGAGTGTTTTGAACCCTTTGGCGCATTCTACATATTTCCTTCCATTCAGGAGTTCGGTATGAGCAGTGATGAATTCGCCACCAGGCTTTTGATGGAAGAAAAAGTGGCGGTAGTGCCGGGAACGGCGTTTGGCGCATGCGGGGAAGGATTCCTCAGGATATCCTATGCATATTCGCTGGAGAATCTGAAGGTGGCGATCGGGCGGATCCGGAATTTTATTGAGCGGCTGCGGAAAGAGAAACAGTAAACCGTTGAAAACTAAGGAGAAAAAGAGACAGATGAAACGATTATTCGGTCAGGACTCTGCACTATTTAGGTTTTTACAGATATTGATGAATCTGGCAATAATGAATGTTCTTTTTCTTCTGACAAGTATTCCGGTCATAACGATGGGGGCGGCCTACACGGCGCTCCTGTCCTGCGTATTTGATCTGCTTATGGAAGAGGGGGAATTTTCTGCAAAATTTTATTATAAAAATTTCAGGAAAATCTGGAAACCGGCAAGTGCGATCGGAACAGCCGGTTTTATCATTCTGGTTGTACTGGGACATCATGCGGTTTATTTTTTTACCTCTGAAAGTTCAGTGAGGTTGATTGCCGCAGGTTTTTATATTGCGCTTTTTATCTGGGTATTTGGTGTGATGATCTGTCAGTTTTCGGTACTTGCCAGAAAGGGCTTTTGGGAAAAGGCAATGTTGAAAGACAGCGCGCTTTTAGCTCTGGCGAAATTTCCTGTTTATATTTTGATCTTGCTATTGGCGGTTTCTCCCCTGACGGTTTTTATGGCATCTGCATCTTTTCTGATATCCATGCTGCCGGTCATCGTGTTGTTCTGGATTGCCTGCCCGGCAATGGTATGCGGCTGGATGATGAAAAAAGTTCTGGAAAAGATATATCCGGAACTTTTTCAAAAGAGGAATGAGGAATAAAAACTGTAAGCGCTTACAATGCAAGACTGAAACAGGCGATTTCATCGTGGTTTCTATTAGTGAAATTCTCCAAATTTCGGCATGTATTTTCGACATATTTAACAAAAATCGGGAAAACTGATTTTATGTTATTGACATTTTTATAATTTGAGGTACACTTTTCTTATCAGGAAAGCCTTTTCAGAAAGAGGATGGAATATGGCAGTTACTATTGAAGACGTTGCGCGGGAAGCGCAGGTTTCAATCGCGACAGTTTCCCGAGTGATCAATGGCTCTAAAGCAGTCAGTCCTAAATTGCAGAAACGGGTGCAGGGCGTCATTGAGAAAACAAATTTTAAACCGAATACTTTTGCGCGCGGCCTTATGACAAATAAATCCAATATTATCGGTATTGTTGTGGCAGATATTTCAAACTGGGTTATCGCTTCATTGATCAAGGGAATCAACTATGTGTGTCAGGAGAGAGGGTATACTCTGCTTGTCTGTGAGTCCGGCGGAGAAAAGGAAAATGAACTCAGGCTTTTAAAGCATCTTGAGGAGCAAAGGGTGTGTGGGGCCCTTCTGACAGCAGTGGATATTACACCGGAATTGGTAAAAAAGATTTTTGAACTGCCCTATCCGATGGTTCTGGCGACGCAGGAGGCAACTGACGGAAAGCACGAGATCACAACGGTGATTCATGATAATGTGAAAGCAATCACAGATGCGGTAAATTTTCTGGTGGCTAACGGGCATAAACGCATTGCTTTTATCGGCGGACCCAAAAACGATTATTCGTCCGGCAGAAAGCGTCTGGAAGGATTTATGCGGGCGGCAGAGGAGTTTGAACTGGAAGTGGCGGAAAATTATATCGTGCATGGCAATTTCAGTTTTGAGTCCGGACGTGACTGTATGAAAAAAATCTATGAGGAGAACGTGGAACTGCCGACGGCAATTCTGGCATGTTCGGATCTTATGGCGATCGGTGCAATGTCTTTTGCGAGAAATTCCGGCCTGCGGGTACCTGACGACATTTCCTTTATGGGATTTGATGATTCGGATCTGGCGATGTATTTTCATCCCTCGCTCTCGACGATCAGGATATCTTATTTTGACGAGGGAGAGCAGGCGGCAAAAAAGCTTTTCCGCCTGATCGATACAGGGGAAAAGACTACTGGTGATATCACATATGTTCCCCATCAGGTAATACGGCGTGCCAGTGTGCGGAGATTGTAGACAGAGATTAAATGAAAGAAAGCAAAAATAAAATGGAGCCTGTAAGAAAGCAGGCTCTTATAAAAAAGCAGTGGGAAAGCGCTTACATTTTGAGGAGTATTTTTCAGGATAGTTATCATGAAACTTTTTCCCGTGAGGGAATGAGTATATATTATTTAAAAGGAGGATGTAACATGAAAAAAAGTACGAAGAAACTGTTGGCAGCATTGCTTGCTATGACTATGGCTTTCGGTCTTGCTGCCTGTGGCTCTGATGTGGAGCCTGCACCTGCGGCGGAAAGCGCAGCAGAGACGGAGATTGAGGCTGACGGGGAGCAGCAGCCCACTGAAACAGCCGGGGAAGCGGAGGCTCCTGCAGATGCGGTCGTGATTAATTTCGCATATGATGAAGGTGTTGGCGATGCAACAAGGGAAATGATTGACAAGTTTAATGCCAGCCAGAGTGATATTTTTGTAGAATCCTATAGTCTGCCGCATGATGCCAATAATCTGCACGATGATTTCGTAAATAAAATGGTGGCACAGGATACAAGCGTAGACGTAATGGCGCTGGATGTTGTTTACGTTTCCGAGTTTGCGGCTGCAGGCTGGGTGAATCCGATGGATGACCTGTATACAGCGGAAGAACTGGATGCATTCCTGCCGGGCACCGTTTCTGGCGCTACTTACAACGGAACACTGTATGCGGCACCATGGTTTACAAATGCTTCCGCATTATTCTATCGTACAGACCTGTTGGAACAGGCGGGTATTGCGGAGGTTCCTACAACATGGCAGGGGTGGCAGGATGCCTATGAAAAAGTGAAGGGCGATGTCGATTATGCGTTCAGTTTCCAGGGGATTCAGGGCGAAGCTATGGTATGTGACTGGTGTGAATTTATCTGGAGTTTTGGCGGCCAGGTTCTGGATGAAAACGGAACGGCTGTCTGCAACAGTGCTGAAAACATTGAGGCAACACAGTTTATGGCTGATTTGATCGGTACTTATGCGCCGGAAGGTGTTACAACCTATGCTGAGAGCGAGTCTGAGCAGGTATTCAAAGAGGGGAAAGCCCTTACATGCCGTACATGGTCCGGTACATGGAATGTTTTCAACGATGAAGCGGAATCCAATGTTGCAGGTAATGTGGGTATGACTTTTCTCCCCGTGAGCGAAGAGGGCGATACAGGCCACAGCTGTATGGGCGGCCTTGACCTTGTGACAAACGTATGGATTGATGATGCGCATAAAGAGGCGGCAAATACTTTTATCAAATGGATGACCAGTGAAGAAACAGAAAAAGAATTTACGCTGATTTCCAGTCAGCCGCCTGCAGTAAAAGCAATCTATAGTGATGCGGATGTATTGGAAAAGATTCCGTTCTATACAGATTTCTTTGCCATTATCGAAGCAGGCAACACCCGTCCGCTGTCCCCGAATTACGCGGAAGTATCTGATGCGATCCAGCGTAATGTGCATATGGCATTGACAGGAGAACAGTCTGTAGAGGATGCATTAAATGCGCTGCAGGGAGAAGTAGAAGCATTATCAAAGTAATCCTTTCATTGGAAGATGCATAATACCATGTGGCGGAAAGGAGGTTTTCCGCCACATTTTATATATAAGAAGCGAGAGGGAATTTCTATGAAAACTTCAAGTAAAAAAAGTGCGCAAGAGCGGCAGGATGCAAAAGTTGCCTGGCTCATGATGGCGCCTGCTCTTCTGATTCTTTCTGTCATCGCACTGTATCCTGTGTTGAGAACATTCTGGCTCAGCCTGCATGAGATGAGCCTGAAAAATCCGGGATCTGGTTATCCATTTATCGGATTGCGCAATTATATTGAAATCTTTTCGGATCAAAGGGCGATGACAGACATCGTCTTTACGATCAAATTTACTATAGTGACGGTCGTGCTGGAAATGTTTATCGGTTTTGCGGCAGCGCTTGTTATGAATCGTGCATTTAAGGGCCGGGGGATTGTCAGGGCGGCGATATTGATTCCCTGGGCGATTCCGACATCTGTGTCAGCCATGATGTGGAAATTTATTTACAATGACCAGTACGGAATGTTTAATGATGTACTGTATCGTCTCGGCATTATCGATGGATACAAAGCATGGCTGAGTTCCGCAAGCGGAAGTTTTATGGCACTTGTGATTACTGATGTATGGAAAACGGCACCTTACATGGCTTTATTGATACTGGCAGGCCTGCAGATGCTTCCGGAAGAACTGTATGAGTCGGCAAAACTGGATGGTGCAAATGTGATCCAGCGTTTTTTCACGATCACGATTCCTCTGATGAAACGTCCTTTACTGGTCGCATTGTTATTCCGTACACTGGATGCTTTCCGTGTATTTGACCTGATCAGCGTACTCACAGGCGGTGCCAACGGTACAGAGAGTATCTGCGTATATGCGCATAAACAGTTGATGTCATTTTTGGACTTTGGCTACGGTTCCGCGCTTGCCGTACTCATTTTCATTGTTGTATTTATAATCAGCTTGATCTATATGTTCTTTATGGGCGGAGATCTTGCCGGTGACGATTAAGGAGGACAGATACAATGAATAAAAAATCAAAAACAACTTTGGGGTGGACTGCGTTCTATCTGTTTGTGATCCTGTTTGTCATTATATTGATATTACCATTTTTCTGGCAGTTTATGACATCGATCAAACCGTTGAACGAAATATCGGCGATGCCGGCAAAATGGATACCCGGTTATGTCCATTTTGAATTTTACCGGAATGTGTTTACACTGCATCCTTTTGCGAGATATATGTTAAACAGTTTTATTGTGGCGACTAGTTCAACATTGTTAAGTCTGGTGATCGGTGCCATGGCAGCATATGCGTTGGCAAGACTGCGATTTACCGGAAGAAGGGTACTGCTGATGGTGATTCTGAGCGTGTCCATGTTCCCGACGATCGCTACACTCTCACCACTGTATCTGATCCTGCGTAATATGAAGCTGCTTAATACATATTTTGGATTGATCATCCCGTATATAACATTCTCACTGCCCATGGCAATATGGCTGATGACAAGCTTTTTCAGTCAGTTGGATGGCGGTTTTGAGGAAGCGGCAGCGCTGGATGGCTGTACGCGGATGCAGACTTTTACACGGATCATGCTGCCCCTGATCAAACCGGCAACTTTTTCCGTAGGGCTGCTTGTGTTTATCAACTGCTGGAATGAATATTTGTATGCGCTTACCTTTATGACGAAAGAAGAGATGCGAACAGTCCCGGTAGGTATCGCTCTTTTTCCGAGTATCAATAAACTGCCCTGGGGTGATATGGCGGCTGCATCTATAGTAGTAACTTTACCCCTGATCATACTTGTATTGATCTTCCAGAAAAATATTATTGCAGGATTGACAACGGGCGGTATGAAAGGATAGTGTTGTTAATATATGATACACGATAGAAAGGGAAATAAGAATATTATGGAAACTGTAAGATTATCGGATAAATTGGAATTGACACGAGTGATCGTGGGCTGTATGCGTATGATGGATGCCGGTAAAAAGGGTAAAGACCTCTTACGTTTTGTCCACGAGTGTATGGAACTTGGTATGAACTGTTTTGATCATGCACCGGTTTATGGAGGAAACCTTTGTGAGAAAACTTTTGGCGACGATGTAGTAAAAGCAGAACCGGGCATCCGCGAAAAAATAAAGATTGTGACAAAGGCAGGCATCGTTGTGCCCGGAGTATTCGGCAATCGTCATATTTATTATGATTCCAGAGAGAACAGCCTGTTGGCAGAGGTGGAGGCGTCTTTAAAAAGGCTTTCTACCGACCATGTGGATCTGTTATTGATCCACAGGCCTGATATATTAGGGCATCCGGAGGAAGCGGCAAGAGCGCTGGAAAAAATCGTGAAAGATGGAAAAGCGCTGGAGGTAGGCGTTTCCAATTATGAAGTGCCGCAGTTTGAGGCGCTGCAGCATTATCTGCCGTTCCCTCTTGTGGCAAATCAGGTAGAACTTTCGGTGAAGGCGACAGACAATCTGTTTAACGGTGTGGTGGATACGGCAATGCGGCTTGACACAGGTATCATGGCATGGTCGCCTTTGGGCGGTGGAAGTGTCTTTAAAGGGGAGGATGAGAAATCCCTGCGGCTGCGGGAGACCGTTGGTGAAATAGCCGGAGAACACAATGTTGCAATGGCTGCAGTCATGTATGCGTGGTTATTCCGCCATCCGGCGAAGGTCATGGCGATCACGGGTACGATGAGCAGTGAACATTTGAAACCTGCGGCAGATGCGCTGTCACTTGCGCTCAGCTATGATGAGTGGTATGGTATTCTGGCGGCATCCCGGGGGTTTGATGTTCCTTAATAAGAAAGGGTTATACAGATATGGATAAGATAAAATATGCCTTGATCGGTTCCGGCTGGAGAGCAGAATTTTATATACGTATTGCAAAAATGGTGCCGGAACAGTTTGAACTGACTGCGGTGCTGGTGAGAGATGCAGCAAAAGGGGCGGCATTCGCAGAAGAATTTCAGGTAAAGGTAGTAAATTCGCTGGAAGCATTGATGGAAACAGCCCCGGAATTTGTGGTGCTTTCTATTAAAAGAGGGTTTGTGACAGGTTATCTGATGGATCTGTTTCAGCGCAATATTCCGGTGCTGGCGGAGACGCCGCCCGGAGAAGATATGGAATCTCTGCAGAGTTTGTGGTCTGCTTATGAAAAGTATCAACCTAAAATACAGGTGGCGGAGCAGTATTTCGTGCAGCCCTTATATGCGGCGTGGTATCAGGCGCTTCAGGATGGCATGATCGGGCAGGTACAGAATATTTCCATTTCCTCACTTCATGGCTATCATGGCGTTAGTATGATACGCCGGATGCTGGGAACGGGTTTTCAGAATTGTACAATGTATGGAAAACGCTATTACTATGAGGTGACAGAAACTTATGGCAGGGAGGGGATGTGCTTTGACGGAGAGAAATTTATGTGTCCCAGGGATCGCGTGACAATGGAATTCGAGGACGGAAAAGTTGCTTATTTTGATTTTTCGGACCCGGCACAATATCATTCGTTTATCCGCACAAGACAGCTTACGATTCAGGGGGTTCGCGGAGAAATAGATGACCTGACGATACGTTATCTGACGGAGGATAATATTCCGGTAACACAGAATCTTAATCGGATCGATCTGGGTGTTTACGGAAATCAGGAGTGGTCGCATTATGCATTGATGCTGGGGGAAAAATTCCTTTACAGGACGCCTTTCGCCAATGTGCGGCTCAATGATGATGAGATTGCAGTCGCGACATTACTTTTACGGATGGCAGAGTATGTTTCCGGCGGAGAAGAAGTATATTCTCTTCGGGATGCACTTCAGGATATGTATTTGTGTCTGAAAATGGAAGAAGCGATAGCGGCGGAGTATGCGCCGGTAAAAACAGAAAGTCAGTCCTGGAGACAGTAAAAACAGATTTGAGCAATATCATATAATAAATGCTTTCATCCTGTTTGGGATGGGGGCTTTTATTGTGTGCCGGATTGCCTTTGGTGAAAAGAAAAAAGTAATATACGGGAGTATTCCTTTCATGATAATATTATGAGGGGTATTTGTAAAACGCTTGTAATGAGATTATCATAGTTGCGATGAGGATAAAGAGAATGCACATTATATTACATCAGCCGGAAATACCGGCAAATACAGGAAATATCGGCAGAACCTGTGTTGCGACAGGGAGCAGCCTGCACCTGATCGAACCTCTGGGATTCCGGCTGGATGAAAAATCCATTAAACGCGCCGGGATGGATTACTGGGACAGCCTTGATGTGACGAGGTATATCAACTATCAGGAGTTTCAGGAAAAACATCCCGGCGCAAAGGTATGGTTTGCGACAACAAAGGCAAAAAAAGTCTATACGGAAGCAGTTTTTGGTATGGATGATTATATCATGTTCGGAAAAGAGAGCGGCGGGATTCCGGAGGAGATTCTGGTGGACCATGAACAGGATTGTATCCGGATCCCGATGCTGGACAGCATCCGCTCTTTGAACCTCTCCAATTCTGTGGCGGTTGTGCTGTATGAAGCTTTGAGGCAAAATGATTTTCAAGGGATGCGGCGGGCGGGAGAACTGCACAGGCTACAGTGGAGATAAGGAACTTATGCTATGAAATGTTATAGTATTATTATATGACCAATAGTATATAAATATTTATTGACAAGAATAAATAATATGTTACAATATTGATCAGAAAGGTACTATTTAAAGTGGTAGGCGGTTATCCCCTTTTACAGGGGGACTGGACCCTCTGTTTACATAGAAATCTTCTCCGGAAGAAATTTGTAGGTAAAGGAGGGGATGCGAACGTGTCGGTTGATGAATTGATTCAATTTGTTATCATGATATGTGCAGTCGCCGGTCTGTTTTACCAGATCGGTAAACGAAAATAACCGCCCAGCCCCAAACTGATGCGGTTATTTTTGTAAATAACTAACAATGGGGACTAACCGCTTGCTTCACGGATAGTACCTTTTTATATTCAGGTTTTACAATAATATATTACTACAGATACTGGTATTTGTAAACCGATTTTTATATTGACGATGATTTTGATACATGTTATTATACAGGCAGATTTGTGTTACAGGAGATTCTAAATTATGAGTTGGAAAAATCAGAACATTTTTATGTTGAAAGGAAACATTTGATTTTTCAGGCTATCTTTATGCCCTTTTTCGGGGCAAATATTCCATTTTAAAATATAAGACTTTTTGCAGTTGTTGGTCGGCGTAAGGCTGATAGACGGTTGTTTAGCATAAGATTGCCTGCAGTTGCCGGGTAGCATAAAGCCAACAGGCGGTTGTTTAGTATATGGACTACCTGCAGTTGCCGGTTAACATAAGACCACCAGAGTGTTGGTTGGTATAAAACAAAGGAACGCCGTAAAGCAATCCAATTGTTTTTTATTAAAATTTTTATCTGTTTATATATTATAATATATATTATATATCAACAAAGAGAGTTACATATAAGGCAGAGTACAGATAGGAGAACTATGATGAATATAAAAAAACAGACGGTACGAATGTACCTTTACGAGGCTGCGCTTGCATTCCGTATGGTAGACGCAGTCTGGGTGATATTTTTGCTGGAGAGAGGATTTACTCTGGCACAGGCAGGCATTGCGGAGGGAGTTTTCCATATTACAAGTATGATATTTGAGGTGCCGAGCGGGATGGCGGCGGATCTTTTCGGCAGGAAGCGGACGCTTATCATGTCCGGAGTTGTGGGAATATGTGGTGCGGTTTTGATAACGTTGAATGGATGGAGCGGATTCGTTTATTGCGGAATGATTTTTTCGGCGCTCAGCCTAAATCTGGCGTCAGGGACGGAGGAGGCGCTGGTTTATGACAGCCTTCTGGAAGCAGGAGAGGAAAAAAGATATAAAAAAATATGGGCAAATATAAGCCTGATCGCCAGAATAGCGAGTGCTTTGGCATGTGCGGCAAGCCCTTTGGCGATCCTGATCGGTTATCGGTATACTTATTATATTATGGCAGGTCTGCATTTATGTACGATACTGGCTTTATCGGGAGTGAAGGAGCCGGTGGTGACGCAGCAGCAAAAAATGCGGAAACAGAATCTGAAAAAGGAATTGGGAGAGCGCTGGAGCCGGCATATTCTGGGCACCGGCATTTTCATAAAGAAGAATCCGAAAACCATGCTGAAACTGCTTGCCAATGCGGCTCTTGCCTGTCCCTGTTATCTGATCATGATGTATCTGCAGGAACATCTTGTAAATTGCGGCTGGCCTAAAAGCTTTATCGGGATTCCCATGCTGGTGATTCCGCTGGCGGGGGCGCTGGGGACAAGGGTTGCCGCAAAAAATGAAAATAGATTGAGCAGAGCGTTGTTGGTTTGCGGCATAATAAGCGGTATCGGAACCTGCCTTGTGGGAAACAATGTGCTGGTTATTGTGCTGCTGGGGGCTTGTATTGCGCGGGGATGTGAAGGATTCTCCGAAATTAAGACCGGCGAAAATGTAAATAAAGAGTTTTCCAGTGACTATCGTGCAACGCTGGTCAGCGTGGACAGTATGCTTTATTCTGTTCTGATGGTGGCGGCAAGTCCGGTTACCGGATATCTGGGAGACCGCTGTTCGGTAAATGCCGCGTTTTACCTGCTGGGAGGCATGTTGCTGCTGACGACAGTGATTGCAGGGATGGTTGTCCGGCGGTATACGGCAAATTTGGTAAATGGAAAAAAGGAATCATAAAATAATAAATGAAACTTTTATGCCTGATCAGTATTTTATTCTGGCTGTAATGTACCGATTACCGGTCAGGCAGTATTTCTGAAATAGATGTGGACAGACTATCCTGTTCATGATATATAATAATGCTGTAATTCTTTTTCGGAGAAATGCCGAAAAAGAATTACGCTCAGGTAAGGAGGCGCATGCTGGCCTTTTATGGACAGCATATTGGAAAGGAATAAAATATGATTCAAAACGCGGGAATAGTAGGTCTTGGCGCGCTGGGGATTCTGTTCGGACAGAAACTGACGGAAGCGCTGGGAAAAGAACAGGTTTATGTATTTGCCGATAAAGAAAGGATTGACCGGTATCGGAAAGAGGGCGTATATGCCAACGGACGGCGCTGCGATTTTACATACGTGGAGTCGAAGGACGCGCCGGCAGTGGATCTGCTGATCTATGCCACAAAATATTACAGTCTGGAGGAAGCTGTCAGGAGTAGCGCAGGTGCCTGTGGAGAAAGTACGATCGTGATCTCGCTTTTAAACGGTGTAAGTTCGGAGGTGCTGATAGAAAAACTGCTTCATCCGGTGCATCTGCTCTATTGTGTGGCACAGGGGATGGACGCCACCAGAGAGGGAAACCGGCTCAGGTATTCCAAAGCGGGTTCCCTTGCTTTCGGTGAAAAAAATAATGAGAGAAGTGAAAGCGTGCTGTTGCTGGAGGAACTGCTCCAAAGGGCGGGAATCGCTTATGAAATACCCGAAGATATCATACATAAAATGTGGAGCAAATGGATGCTGAATGTGGGAGCAAATCAGACCTGCGCGGCTTATGCGGCGGGATACAGCGGTATCCAGAAGGGCGGCGCATACCGGAGGGCGCTTCTTACGGCGATGGAGGAGGCGAGGGCGGTTGCAAATGCGGAAGGGATAGCTTTGACGGAAGAAGAGCAGAATGAATGGATAGCCCTCATTGATACGCTGCTGCCGGACGGCGAACCATCCATGCGGCAGGATACGAAAGCGGGACGTAAAACAGAGGTGGATCTGTTCGGGAAGCTGGTGTGTGAACTGGGGAAGAAACATAAGATAAAAACGCCGCAGAACGAAAGGCTTTGCGGGATATTGCTTTAAGGGGGATTCTGATGCGGGCGCTGCAATAAATGTATATGCCAATACTGCTGGGGAGGCAAAACAGACTTCCGCAGGGGTTTGGATAAGGTGCCGCTAGTCCTCTTCATCTGCAACCGGCAGGGAAAAAATAAATTCTGTACCGACACCCACGGTGCTGATCACATTGATATGCTCACCATGTGCCATAATGATCTCCTTTGTGATGGAAAGGCCGAGGCCTGTACCCCTTTTATCCTTGCCGCGGGACAGATCGGATTTATAAAAGCGGTCCCAGATCAGCTTCAGGTCTTCTTTCGGAATACCGATCCCCCAGTCTTTGATAGAGACAAAGACCTTGTTCTTTTTTTCGGTGGTCTCTATTTTAATGATAGAATTGTGGGGGCTGAATTTAATGGCATTGTCGAGAATATTATAGAGAACCTGCTGGATCTTGCCCATATCGGCGTCTACAGGCATATTATCGCCGGTCAGCACCAGTTCAATAGCCACAGACTTATCCTTGCAGACTCCCTCAAAGGTGGCGGCGGTATTCCGGATGGTTGTGTTTAAGTCAAATACAGATTTTTCCAGATAGACGCCCTTTGTATTTAAGTTATTTAGGGTCAGCAGAGAATCCGTCAGTTTTTTCAGGCGGTCGGTTTCATTCAGTACAATATTCAGATATTTGTTATACAGTTCGGGAGGAACCGTGCCGTCAAGCATGGCTTCCAGATAGCCGCGGATAGAGGTGAGCGGGGAACGAAAGTCATGGGACACGTTTGCCACAAATTTTTTCTGGTTGTCTTCCGCGCGGGCGATCTCGCTTGCCATATAGTTCAGGGATGCCGCAAGATACCCCATCTCATCCGCGCTTTCCACGGTAAATTCATAATGCATATTGCCGGAGGCGTACTGTTCCGTTGCGGAAATGATCTTTTTCAGCGGGATATAAACGATCTCCGTAAAAAAGATCAGGATGATCAGCGACAGAACAAAAAGGATCAATAACATAATATAAGAAATATTTAAAAACTGGTGTGTCTCCTGCCGGATGGCGGACATGGACATATGGATGACCACATAGCCCTGTACCCTGTAATTATAAGTGATGGGAGCAAATACACTAAGTTTGTCTTCCTGAAAATAGCCGAAAAACGTTCCTACAATATAATAGGAACCGGCGGTGGCGGTAGAATCAAAATTTTCGATCACGATCTCTTTTTCAATATCCAGAGGGCTGGAGGAATCCAGCACCATACGTCCGGAAGGATTGATGATCCATATCGTACTGTTCATATAAACGGCAAGAGCATCGATCTGGTTTTTCACGGTATCGAGAGAAGTACGGTTGCTGTAGAGATCCGATGCATAGGTATTGGCGATCTGGATCGCTTCTTTATACAAGGATTCCGCATGATTTTTTTTAATATGATCCATCGTCATATTGGACACAAAAGTAGCCACCACAACAAAGCCGAAGAAGCCGAAAATGAGATAAGCCAATATGAATTTTAAGTACAGTGTTTTTTTCATGCTTCGGTCTCCTGACTTGGCAACAGGGCCAATTTTTTAAAGCGGACTTTGCAGACTGTTTCAGTTTTTCACTTCAAACTTATAACCGATTCCCCAGATCGTGGCAAGCTTCCAGCTCTCATGATCGTTTATCTTCTCCCGGAGACGTTTGATATGTACGTCCACGGTTCTGGTATCTCCGATATATTCATAGCCCCAGATCTGGTCAAGAAGCTGCTCCCTTGTGAAAACATGATTGGGAGAGGACGCCAGAAAGTACAGAAGTTCCAGTTCTTTGGGCGGCATCTCCACAGGCCTTCCTTTGTAGAGGACGGAATAGTTGGTCTGGTTTACAACAAGATCGGGATATTCCACACACTTGATGTCGGGATCGGGAGCAGTCTGTATAACAGGTTTATAACGGCGCAGCACAGCCTTCACCCTCGCCACCAGTTCTTTGGAATCAAAGGGTTTTTCCATATAATCATCGGCGCCCATCTCCAGCCCGAGTACCTTATCAAAAATTTCGCCCTTGGCGGAGAGCATAATGATCGGCAGGGCGGACTTGGCGCGTATTTCCCGGCATACCTGATAGCCGTCGATGCCCGGCAGCATCAGATCCAGCAGCATCAGATTCGGCCGGAAGCTTTCCACTGCGGTCAGCGCGGATTCGCCGTCTCCCACGATCATGGTTTCAAAGCACTCCTTTGTCAGATAAAGGGAGATCAGTTCAGCGATATTATTGTCATCATCTACGATTAAAATTTTTTGTTTGACTGCCATGGCGGCCTCCTTTCTTCTGTCAGCTTTTGAAGGTTGCGATTGTGACACCCGCGTCACCTTCCCCGAATTCCCCAAGCCGGAAACTTTCCACATAACGTACCCGTCTCAGATGCTGCTGCACGGCGCTTCGAAGGGCGCCGGTTCCCTTTCCGTGAACGATGCGGACGCTGGGAAGGTGGGCAAGATAGGCGTCGTCCAGATATTTGTCCAGCTGTGAGAGCGCTTCATCCGTGGTCATGCCGAGAAGGTTGATCTCCGTGGAGATGGAAAGGGATTTGCTCATCTTCATCTTGCCGGTACTTGTTTTGCCGAGTTTCAGGTTTGCGGGTCCGGTCACATCGTTTTCCTGTATCTGTATCAGGTCTTTGATGTTTGCCTGCGTGCGGATGATGCCGCACTGTATGAATAGGTTGCCCTTGTGGTCGGGGAGAGAGCTGACAGTTCCCTTTAACCCCATGGAAAGGATCTTGACGGAATCCCCCAGTTTCAGGTCGGACGCCTTCAGAGTCTTCGAGGCGGGTACCTTCTGCGTATTTTTAATGGAAAGTCTATTGTTTTTCTCGTCAATCTTTTTGCGGAGTTTCTGGCGGGAGGCTTCCAGTTCTTTCATGGAAGCGCCGGGGCCGGCCTTCTGGAAGGCACGGATCGTCTCGTCCGCAGTATCCTTTGCTTCCTGTAAAATATCCCTTGCCCGGGCATGGGCTTCCTGCAGTATTTTTTCTCTGGAGGCATCCAGTTTTTCCTGCTTTGTTTCCAGTTTCTTTTTCAGGGCTTCAATCTCTTCCTTATAAGATCGGATCTCAGCCTCTTCCTTTTCGATCGTAACCTTGCTGTTTTCCAGATCTGCGATCAGGTCCTCAAAACTTTCTTTTTCCTCGCTGATCTGCCGGCGCGCCGCATCAATAATATGCTCCGGCAGGCCGAGCCTGCGGGAGATGGCGAAGGCGTTGCTCTTGCCGGGGATACCGATGAGCAGGCGGTAGGTGGGGCGCAGGGTTTCCACATCAAATTCGCAGCAGGCGTTTTCCACAAAATCCGTGGACAGCGCGTATACTTTCAGTTCACTGTAATGGGTGGTCGCCATAGTGCGGATGCCCCGGTCGTGAAGATAACTTAAAATAGCGATAGCCAGTGCGGCGCCTTCCGTGGGATCCGTCCCTGCGCCCAGTTCATCAAAAAGACAAAGAGAATTTTCCCGTGCGCTTTTCAGGATCTGTACGATATTTGTCATATGGGACGAGAAGGTGGAGAGGCTCTGCTCAATGCTCTGCTCGTCTCCGATATCCGCGTAGACTTCCCGGAAAACGGAAAGTTCCGAACGATCCAGAGCGGGAATCTGGAGTCCTGCCTGTCCCATCAGGGTAAAAAGTCCGACCGTTTTTAAGGAGACCGTTTTACCGCCTGTGTTGGGGCCTGTGATGATCAGCAGGTCAAAATCTCTGCCCAGATGGATATCGATGGGCACCACGGATTTTTTGCCGATCAGCGGGTGGCGTCCTTTTCGGATATTAATATGGTAATCTTCATTAAAGATCGGACGGGAACCGTTCATGGCAAGCGCCAGAGAAGCTTTGGCAAAGATAAAGTCGAGCAGCGTCATAAGGCGGCAGTTTTCCAGAATTTCGGAAGTATGCTCCGCCGTCCGGGCGCTCAGACCGGCCAGAATTACTTCAATCTCTTCTTTTTCTTCCACATCAAGTTCCTTCAGCCTGTTGTTTAATGCCACAACGGCGGCAGGCTCGATGAAAAAGGTGGAGCCGGTGGAAGACTGGTCGTGCACCATACCCGGAACCTGCGCTTTGTATTCGGCTTTTACAGGGATACAGTAACGGTTGCCTCGCTGGGTGATCACGGCATCCTGCAGATAGGTGCGGCAGGAACCGTTTACCATGGAAAGAAGTTGGCTGTGGATCTTATCTCCGGTGGCTGCTTTTTCCCGACGGATTTTTTTTAGGTTACTGCTGGCGTCATCCGCAATTTCCTCTTCCGATAAAATGCACCGCCTGATCTCCGAAGAAAGAGGGGAAAAGGGTTCCAGAGCATCAAAATAAGAGGTGAGGGAATCACCTTCGGAAAAAGAGGCGCTTTCCTCATCCGATACCGTGGCGCGCAGGTTTTCAGAGTGCTTTTCTTCCCTGCCGTAATTTTTTACCCGTGCCGTATTTTCCAGCAGCATGGCAATCTTCAGTAATTCGGATATGGAAAGGGTGCTGCCTGCTCCCAGACTTTTCAGCGAAAAGCCCAGATCTTTGTTACTGCCGAAATTTGTGGAGCCCCTGCGCAAAAGCCGGCTTACGGCATCGTCTGTTTCCTGCTGACTCTGCTCGATCGCAGAGAGCACAACGGAAGGGCGCAGAGCACGGCACATATTGCGCCCGGGTTCGGAGGTGGCGTGTTCCGCCAGCAATTCTATTATTTTGTGAAATTCTAATACTTTTAATGATTTATCATTCATAATAATTGTTCCTGTGGTTTATTTTTTTATATTGTACCACATCTTATAACTTTATGGGAAAAACTTTACAGGATTTTGGGAATCGTCTATACTTAAAAGGTAAGCTTGAGGATTGGATCAGAGGACGCCCGGCAGCGGCAAACTGAGAGGCGGGGGTTTTGATAAATAATTTGGAATGGTAGGTGTTATGCAGAAAAAGGAAGAACTTCAGGAGAATGAGGTGAGGGAACAACAGTCCGACCTGGATTCGGAGATCAGTTCGGAGATTACTTTTTTACAGGAAAAGATCAAAGAGCGCCCGGTAAACAGGAAAAAACTGGTCCGCCGGACAGTCATTACGGTCGTTATGGCGATGGTGTTCGGGCTGGTGGCATGCGTTACGTTTCTTCTGCTGGAGCCTGTGATCAACAGGATGATCTATCCGGAGGAGAAGGCTGAGATCGTCCGTTTTCCGGAGGAAGAGCAAGAGGTGAATCCGGAGGATATGGCGGCTGATGAGGCGGAACTGCAGATCATCCGGGAGGAAGAGGCGGCGGAAAGCCAGAATGAAAATACGAAAGATCCGGGGGCAGAAGAACCGGGAGATACAGCATCGGAGGAAGGTACGGGGCAGGGAGGAACTGCAGCTGATGCAGAGGGCGGCGCGGCAGGAAATCCGGAGGAGATATCCCCGGAAGAGGCGGCAAAAATCACCATACTGGAAGATTATCAGGTTTTGTATAATGTGCTCGGAGAACTGCGGGCGGAAGTGGAAAAGAGTATGGTGTCTGTGACGGCTGTGACTTCGGATGTGAACTGGATCAATGACACGCTGGAAAATACCGGTGTGACCTCCGGGCTGATCGTGGCGGATAACGGGAGGGAACTTCTGATACTTGCGGGCTACAGGGAATTGGAGGATGCGGACAGTATTTCGGTTTCCTTCGGCGGGGACCAGAAAGAGGCAGCCGTAAAGGAGATAGATCAGGCGACGGGGCTTGCCGTACTTGCCGTGCCGCTGTCCGAGTTGAGCGAAGAGCAGAGAAACGGCATAACTTACGCATCCTTGGGGAGTTCAGCGGGGAGAGCGCTGGTGGGACAGCCGGTGCTGGCGGTAGGTTCGCCGGCAGGGGCAGGCGGTTCAGTCTGTTATGGCATGGTGACTTCTCAGGGGACGGCTTTGGGGCTTCTGGATTCCAATTACAAACTGCTGACAACGGATATTTACGGCAGCAGATCCGCCAGCGGCGTGATCGCCAATATGCGGGGAGAAGTGGTCGGCATCCTCTATAACAGTGATGAAAACAGCGATATGCAGAACCGTTTATGCGGCATCGGTATTTCGGAACTGAAACGGACGATAGAAAAACTTTCCAACGGGGAAAAAATGGTATATCTGGGAATTCACGGCACTGAGCCAAGCGATGTGATCTCCCGGGAATATCAGCTTCCGAAGGGCGCTTATATAACAGGGATCGAAATGGATTCCCCTGCCATGCAGGCGGGATTGCAGAATGGGGATATTATTACAAAGGCGGGAGATACGGATATCGTATCTTATACGGAGTTTGTGAATATACTAATGAAGGCGCAGGTAGGACAGAACCTGAGACTGACAGTGGCGAGACAGAGTCAGGGAAAAGGGGAGTATCAGGAGATGTCAGTGACTGTGGTTCTGCAGGAACAGGTTGTGAAGTAGTATTCCAAAAGCGGGAACAGGGAAAGAAAATAAATATAAATTTTAAATAGTGAGGTATATTATGAAGTTAATCAGGGATTTTAAAGAGGGAGATAAAATATTTGATATTTATCTCTGCAAACATAAGACGTCTGCGGTGACAAAGAACGGAAAACCCTACGAGACGGCGACATTGCAGGATAAAACGGGTACGATCGAAGCGAAAATATGGGACCCCAACAATGCCGGTATAGCTGATTTTGAGGCGATGGATTATGTGGAGGTCTACGGGGATGTGAACAGCTTTCAGGGGATGCTGCAGTTGAATGTAAAACGTACGAGGTGTGCGAAGCCCGGGGAGTATGATCCGAAAAATTACCTGCCGGTGAGCGGTTATGACATTGAAGAGATGTACGGCGAGGTGATGCGGTACATAAAGGAGATATCCAATCCCTGGCTGAAGAAGCTGTGCCGGAATCTTTTTGCGGAAGATAAGGAGTTTGTGGAGAAATTTAAAAACTCTTCCGCGGCAAAGACGGTGCATCACGGTTTTGTGGGCGGATTGCTGGAGCATACATTGGGCGTTGTGAAACTTTGTGATTTTTATTGTACAAGATATAAAAAGTTGAATAAGGACCTGTTGATCACGGCGGCGCTCTGCCATGATATCGGGAAGGTGAAGGAGCTTTCCGCGTTTCCGATGAACGATTATACGGATGACGGAAATTTCCTCGGGCATATTGTGATCGGGACGGAAATGGTAGGGGAGAAGATACGGGAAATAGACGGATTTCCGGTGCGGCTCGCCTCGGAATTAAAGCATTGTATTTTATCCCATCATGGGGAATTTGAGTTCGGCTCTCCGAAAAAGCCGGCAATCATTGAAGCCGTGGCGCTTAATTTTGCGGATAATACGGATGCGAAGCTGGAAACGTTTACGGAACTGCTGAATAATGCCGCCGATAATAAAGGGTGGCTTGGCTTTAACAGACTGCTTGATTCCAATGTCACGGCAACACAGATGGAGTGATGTATAACTTCGCGGCGGTTTTATCTGATGTGCATATATTGCGAAAGATAGACAGCCGGATTTGCCTATACATGACATAGGCAGGTGAAGCAATGTATCAGGATACCCGACGGAATCTGCTTATGATCGATGTAGGCATGTAAAGCAATTATCAAAATAATTACCTGTATTTGCTTATATCGAAGATAGACAAGTAGAGCGGATTATTAAGGGCATGGCTATGAAGAAAAGCGAAGGCGCATAGTATTGAAGAAGCAGCAGAGGATTGAGAAAGTGACATTTCAAAAAAATCAGATTTACACGGTAACGATAGAAGATATCGGAACAGAGGGGGAAGGCATCGGAAAAATAGAGGGCTTTTCCCTTTTTGTCAAGGACGCCCTGCCGGGAGATGCGGCAAAGGTACGGCTGACTAAAGTAAAGAAAAACTATGCTTATGCCAGACTGGAAGAGGTACTTGAGCCGTCTCCCGACAGGATAAAGCCGCCCTGTGCTTTTTCGAGACAGTGCGGAGGGTGTCAGATCCAGGCACTTTCTTATGAGAAGCAGCTTGCCTTTAAGCAGGCGAAAGTGGAGAATAACCTGATACGGATCGGCGGGTTTGCGCCGGAAGAGGTCAGACGGATCATGGAGCCTGTGATCGGGATGGAGCATCCGTGGCGCTACCGGAATAAGGCGCAGTATCCCTTCGGTTATTCCGGGGAAGGAAAGATCGTCACGGGTTTTTATGCGGGAAGGACGCATTCGATCATTGCCAACACGGACTGTCTGATCGGAGCGCCGGAGAATAAGAAGATTCTGGAGATCATATTACAGCACATGGAGCGGCATCATGTGGCAGCTTACGACGAGAAAACCGGGCAGGGGCTGGTGCGCCATGTACTGATACGGAAGGGCTTTTCCACAGGGGAACTGATGGTCTGTATTGTGATCAATGCAGAAGAAGTGATTGATGCAGACGGACGGGCGGAGTATGAAAACGCCGGACGGGAAAAAGAGCGGAATCAGGGAAGGGCGGCTTTCTGTAAGGAGTATGAGAAAAAATGGATACCGGAGCAGAATAAACTGGTGGACAAGCTGGCGATGGTATGCGGCATGACCGGCATTTCCGTGAATCTCAATCATAAAAATACAAATGTTATCATGGGGGAGAAAACTTATACGATATGGGGAAAGGACAAGATCAGGGATAAGATGCATTTGCTGCGGGTTGACGGAGAGGATTTTGTAAAAACCGACAAAAGTGTCATGTATGAGATTTCCCCGCGGTCTTTTTATCAGATCAATACGGAACAGGCGGAAAAATTGTATTCTACAGCGCTTTCCTATGCGGAACTGACCGGAAAGGAAACAGTCTGGGATTTATACTGCGGTATCGGTACGATCTCTCTGTTTCTCGCCCGGGCGGCAAAACAGGTTTACGGTGTGGAGGTGATACCGGAAGCCATAGAAGATGCCCGGGAGAATGCCCGGAAAAACGGGATTGAGAATGCAGAGTTTTTTGTGGGGAAAGCGGAGGAGGTATTGCCGGAGTTTTATGAGGCAAGAGAGAAAGGACAGGGGAGGGAAGCCGGAGATAAGCAGGAAGATGGCGGGGATGGAAACGGTAAAGCCAAAGAAAGCAAAAAGGTGTGGGATATGTGTCATCCTGACGTGATCGTAGTGGACCCGCCCCGGAAAGGCTGTGATGCGGCATGTCTGGATACGATCCTGAAAATGAAACCCCAAAAAGTGGTCTATGTCAGCTGTGATTCCGCGACATTGGCGAGGGATCTGAAAATGCTTTGTGAAGGCGGCTATGAACTGATCAGGGGCAGGGTCTGCGATCAGTTTTGTCACAGTGTTCATGTGGAGACAGTTGTCAAATTATCCCTCAAAAAAGATACACCTAAAATTGAAGTAACAATGGAGCCGAGTGCAGAAAGCAATTACACGCCAATAGAAAAGGCTACTTATGGAAAGATTAAGGCATATGTTAAGGAAAAATATGGTGTGAATGTGCATACGAGGTATATTGCCGAGGTCAAGCGGATGTGTGGATTGGATATGGGAGAGAATTACAATAAATCCAAAAAGGAGAATCCAGAAGTGAAACATTGTCCGCAGGAGAAAGTGGAGTATATTAAAGATGCATTGAGATATTATGGATTAATATAGGGAGAGTGATAACATGAATTTTTTGGAAACAATAGAAGGTTATTTGTCCACAAAAAATGAAGAAAATAGAAAAGTTTATTCGCCAAGAATATATGGATTCATTAATTACCTGAAAGACGAAAAAAACATTACAGATAAGAATTATGTTGAATATTTATCTGCTATAAAAATTGATATAATTATAGAATCATTGGATAATTATATTAAGAAAAATTCTATTGGTAAAAAGAGTGTTGCTTATTTTTATGCAAGAACTGTAAAACGGTACTTTTCGTACTTGAATGATAACGGAATAGAAAATCAAGAGCTTCTAAAATCGTTTGCTCTTACAAATTCATATTCGTATGATAATCAGATAAGAAAATACATTGAAAATAATGAAAACTTAAAAATGGTGGAGTCTAAGGATGCCATTGAGATTGAGGATTTGAAATTATTGATAAATGTAATAGACGAACAAATTGATGAATGCTTAAATCATAAAGAAATAATGACGAGTGCAGCTCAAAGGTTTAATCCATATAATGATTTGGTATACTTGTTAGTTTTGAAACTTATGATATTTACAGGATGTGATTATGTAGGATTGAGAGAATTGAAGGCTGACTGTCTTGAAATAAAGAAGCTCAAAATTAAAATAAATACATATACACTTCATTTGCCAGATAATCTAGGAGAGCAACTGATGGAATACCAAAATATTAAATCTGAAAGAAATTTTGGCTCAGATAAGTTTTTTGTATTGAGTAGTGGACATGAAATAGTGAGTCAAACTAGAGAAGTAAGCGATATAATCGAAAATGCAATCGGTAGAAAAGATACAACAGGCATTCGTAAATATGTAATAACAGAAATGATAAGAAAAGGAATTAATCAAAGTTTTATAATGAAACTTACAGGTGTTGGGTTAACAATGTTTGAAGATTGTCAAAATACAGTAAACAAAGAACGCCATATAGAAGCCAATCGTTATATTGATAGCAAGATGAGAGATATGATTACTTTTGATTATTTGTAGAAGTATAAACGCATTCAAAACTTAAAAGTTATGACACCAACTGCTGCCCTACGGTTTTATGGGACTTTCAGTGGTGCCATTTCTTATATTCATAAGTAACAAGATAAAATAATGGGTATCATCAGGAGAAGGTTGTAATGACCTTCTTTTTTGATGCCTAAAATCAAGTTATGGAAGGAGAAACATATTATGGTTTACGGTTATGCGAGGGTATCGACCAAGACACAGGCAAAGGACGGAAACAGTCTGGAAGCACAGGAGAACGCACTAAGGGCAGCAGGGGCAGCGGAGGTTTATGCGGATGCTTTTTCGGGAACAAAATCACGCCGCCCAGAACTGGATAAGCTGCTGACAGTCATGCAGTCAGGCGATACATTGAAGGTTACGAAGCTCGACAGGATAGCCAGAAGTGCCACACAGGGCATTGAACTGATACAGTCATTGATTGATAAGGGTGAGTTCATGAGCGACGGCCTGTGCGCCGGGCTCTGTTTCCTGCCAGTAGTGATCGCTGTATCGGATAAAGTGGGTGGCCGGTGAGTAGCGCAGCTCGTTTGCAAAATACTTTGAGAGCACCTCAGCCTGTCCCACATCGGAAAAGTCCTCCGGCTTATAGCTGTTCTCGTCGTTATAAACTTCCGGAGGGACATATCCGTCCTCACGGCAGATCTTGGAATAAAAGCGCTGGGCGCTGTGCCAGATTGTATTAAGCTCGCTGTTATCCAGAGGCGGCACGCAGGTCGCGGCCTTTTCCAGAAAACTTTGGTAGGCCTTTTCCGTATCGCCCTGGATTCTCGGAGTTAACATGACGAGGTTGGTACCTTCACTCCGAGAGCCTCATATATTTTTGCCTGCTTATTGAGAAGTTCTCCAATCCTTAAGGAATGGTTTGCATCTTCAAAGCACTCAATCACATCAAGCTCGTCAAGCAACTGATGCAGAGTGTAGTTTTTATATAAATCTGATTTTTTCATCTTATGGTCAAGATGAGATATCAGAATTAATGCAACAAACTCTGTAAAGATTTTACCATCAAGACCTTTTTCAGATGACACCAGAAGCCTCCGCATATTAAGTCGTTCTTTCAGATTACCAAAGGCTTTCTCTACGACATCTTTCATCCTGTATAGATGCAAGGCTGTAAAGGCATCCATTTTTTCATTGGTAATCAAAGCAAAGTAGCCAAAGTAACGACGCGCCTCTTTGATGGCATCTTCTTTATAATAAACCTGACGTCCCC
>CAJTBO010000023.1:76970-77330 GCA_910573755.1 Lachnospiraceae bacterium
CTTGGGGGTTGTCTTCACTTCAAAGAACTGGCCATAGGCCTTTTTATGGCTTTCAACATATTTGCCTTCTGACAGTTCTTTGCAAAGGCTGGCAATTCGTTTATCGAATGCCTGCTCATCTTCAGCACCATTTTCAATGCTGTAATAGTAATGGATGTACATCCGGCGTTTATCTTTGATGACATCACCTTTGTACGGACGCTCCTGGGTATACTCCCACTGGGCGCTGACCGTATATCCATAGGTGTTGGTGCTTTCGTCAAAATTTACAAACATCCGGATATCGTCATATACATCATCAAGATGCTTCCTGATGAACTTTAATGACAGCTTTGTTCCTACAAGAAACTTGATGTGGCC